>NZ_FXYX01000017.1 GCF_900169265.1 Brevibacterium iodinum ATCC 49514 | reverse complement strand
GGGTCGAGCGGACCTATCACCGGAAGCGTCGACAGCGACGTTTGGGTAAACTGACCCCGGTTGAATACGAGCTTGTTCACCAAAAGGCCGTCGCCCTGGCGGCATAAACCCAGGAGTCAACCAAACCCTCAGCAGTCCCGTTCACTGTCGTCTGCATCGGACACCTCATGGGCGGCCAATGACGGTGCCGCCGCAGCTGGACGGAAAGGTGAAGAGATATTTCTCAGTCTCGCCGGGTTTTCTCCATTCGACCCTAAATCGTGGGCCGGATTTCGTTGTGTACCTGCGGATATGGGCCATACGTCTAATTTATCGTCAGCGCGACGCCCGGGAGGCAAGGACGTCATCTTATGTGAGCTCGTGTCGGTCGCACCGGGAGAGCTCCTGCTCGAGACGGCAGCTGACTTCCATGCCCCAGGCGATGCCCCGCGGGTGGCACCGAATTTCTGCCGATTGCTTCCCTGATCCACCCGTGGGGAGCTACTTCATGCCCCAGATCGGGGGTTCCATGGCCCAAAATTCGCTTTTTATGCCCCAAACGGCCCCCTCACCCGACATAATCCCTGGTGAGAGGGCCGTTCTTCTGTGGAGGTAAGGGGATTCGAACCCCTGACCTTCTCCATGCCATGGAGACGCGCTACCAACTGCGCCATACCCCCGCTTGCCTGATCAATATTACCCACGTGTGGGTGAGAGACCAAATCAGGGGAGAGTGACGCTCGACACAGCCAGGTATGGCTCACTTCTTCGGCTCAGATGTATGGGCGGACCTGGCTGAGGTAGCGCGCGATGTCCCGTTCGCGCAGTTCGCGGACACGCTGCTCACGAGCGTATTCGCGCAGTCGAGCCTGCTGGCGGGCGGCCGACTTTCGACGACGGGTTTCGGTGGTTGGGCCGGGCCGGCGAGCCCAACGGATGAGCTTCATCCCAGTGCTCAGGGCCCAGCGGCGTGGATAGGTGAATGGGAATGTGGTCGACACAATCTGTCCTCTGATTTTCAGGCAGGGAATATCCGCAAATGGGCGGGAGATATCCCCAAAGGGCGTTAGGGAAATGAGAATCGGAAAAATCGGTCTCTTAATAGAGTGCTGTTCAAAAAAAGATGCACAATGCAGATGAGGAGAAATGCATCTGCTGAAATGCGTCAATGACACAGCGCTTTTCGCGAAAGAGAGAATGCAATTCGGAAAACCGCGAACTCAGAACGGAAGAGAGTCGGACAGCTGGGTGTACGGCAGTGCAGCACTCAGCTGAAAGTGACGGCCGATCAGAGTTCGAAGTCAGCGCGTGAAGCGTGAAGAATGCCAGTTCTCAGGCGACCGGTGGCTCAGGGGACAGCGGTGGCCGGAAGCCAACCGGTGGAAAAGACGTGAGAGACGGCTGTGTCAGCCGACGAGTCCTTGTCCGCCAATCGGGCAGGCAGCGTATTCATGCCAAGGCGTTCGAAGGTCAGGGCCTGCAAGAAAATTCATCATCGTAACTGCTCTCCTTTCATGGTCGTGGATCTCGTGGGGACGGCGTCAACGTCCGCTGTTGTCAAGGTGCAATCAGGGTGGTGTCTGCGAATCCATAATTGCACTGTCGAATTTAGCACAGCTTTCATTGCGTGTGGGAGTTTTGTTCATTATTTTCTCAAATATTTTGACTTCGTCTGTTCGGGTTTGAAAGACGGTTCGTGAAAACTGTTGGTCGAAGCGCTGTTTGGGCCGACGTAGAATCAGAGGAGACGTGCATCAGTCGGACGCGCAGCTTGAGGAGTTGAGGATGTCAGAGACCGCCACCACCAGACGTCTGGTCGTCGGATACATCGCCACGGATCGGGGTCGGGATGCGATCTCACTGGCCATTTCGATCGCGCGGTCCATCGACGTCGAGCTCGTGGTCACCATCGTCCGTCCGGAATCATCGACGATTCTCGCCGGGAGCGCCGTGCCGAAGGACGGGGCCGGGATCGTGGCCCAGCAGATCGATGATTGGTTGGACGAAGCGCTGGCACTCATCCCCGATGACATCCGCGCCAGAGGCTGCATCCATATCGCCTCGAACGAATCCAAGGGACTCATGGAGGTCGCCGAGCAGGAAGGCGCACTGGGCATCATCATCGGTGCACGGGCCACCACACTCATGCGCCAACTGCGCATCGGCACGGTCGCTTCGTCGCTGCTGCACTCGTCGACGGTACCCGTCGTGCTCGCCCCGTCGGGCAGATCCGACATCGGGCCGATCTCGCGGGTGACCGCACTCTACGGTGCTCGCCCAGGTGCTTCGTCACTCATCGGAGCGGGCATCGAATCGGCCGTCGGCCTCGGAGTCGATCTCAGATTGCTGTCCCTGATCGAGAACGACGGACTCTATGACGACGAGGTTGCCGAGATCACCGAATTCGCCGAACAGTACGGGGGAGCGGTGCTGGCCGACGACGCTTCCGAAATGCTGGCTTCTGGCCGCGCGACGGTGAGAACCAAGGCCGGAGCCGATATCGAAGAGGCCGCCGAGACCATCGACTGGCAGCCCGGCGACCTCGCCTTTATCGGATCGAGCCGCTTGGGTCACGGAGGCAAGGTCGCGATCGGTGCGAGGGCGCGCCGTCTGCTGCGTGTCCTGCCGGTTCCGGTGGTGGTCGTGCCCCGCCGTGCCGTGAGTCGACTGCACACCACTGAAACCGACTGAGGTGCGGATACGAGAATCACAGCGGACCGACATCCGGCTGGGCTCACACCGCACGGCCGCGTGGATCTATCCGGGTGACCGGTGCCAGCGACCCCTGCTGATGGTGCATGGCTTCCGTGGGGACCATCATGGAATGGACCTGATCGCCGGCAGCATCACCGACCGCGAGGTGGTCGTGCCCGACCTGCCCGGGTTCGGTCTCACGGCCCCGCTGGGCTCGGGCTCGTCGCTCTCTGCCTTCGTCGATCATCTCCTCGCTCTGCGCGCCGAGGTGGGCAGGCAGCGGGGCGTGACACCGATCCTGGTGGGCCACTCCTTCGGATCGATCCTGGTCAGCCACCTAGCGGCCTCCCACCGGGACGTCATCGACGAAATCGTGCTCATCAATCCGATCACCAGCCCCGCACTCGAAGGACCCGCACGCTTCCTCACCGCGGTCACCCGCGCCTACTATGCCGTCGGCGCGCGGCTGCCCGAGCGAGCCGGTCGCTCCCTGCTGGGCAACCCCGTGATCGTCCGCGCTATGAGCGTGGCCATGGCCACGACCGGCGATCCCGGCCTGCGTTCGTACATCCATGATCAGCACGCGCGACATTTCTCGTCGTTCGCCGACCGCACGTCCCTGTCAGAGGCCTTCGCGACGTCCGTCGCGCACACCGTCACCGAGGTGGCCGACCACCTGAGTATGCCCACGCTCGTCATCGCCGGCGATCATGACGCCATCGCCCCGATCGGACCGACCCGTGCATTCGTGGAGAAGCTCCCCGACGTCGAATTCGTGGAATTGGGCGGGGTGGGCCACCTCGTGCACTATGAGCGCTCGGAGGAAGCCGCCTCGGCGATCATGGATTTCTGTCACCGACGAATCGACAGGTGATTCGGCGTGTGACAAGACGAAGGGATAGCCGGTGAATCGACGAAGGGCCGCTGCGCATCAGCGCAGCGGCCCTTCTTATGCCGTGTCGGAGATCAGCGGCGACCGTCGCGCGCCCAACGGTAGACGATCGGCACGAGGAACGCGAAGCTCGATGCGAGCAGGCCGCCCCAGAACACCCAGAATTCGGTTCCCTCAGGCGAGGAGAACGAGGCTCCGAAAAGGTAGAGACCGAACAGGAAGAGCGCGAAGGCAAAGACGAAGACGATGACATCGGCGAACGATGCTGAATTGCGGGTTCTCTTCGGGGCGGCGATATCGGACATGGTCTCCTCCGGCGATGATTCTGGTGGTCAGCTGACTCTCAGCGACAGTCTACATCGCGTAGAGGACTTTGCTCATCTCCGGTCGTGTTCGGCGCTTCGCTCCGGGACCAGCCAACCGAGCAGAGCCGAGACGATCGAGACGATGATCGCGGCGAAGATGGCGGAGAAGAAGAACGAATCGATGGTGAACTCGAACGGGGTGAACCCGCTGAGCCAGCTCGTCAGCGCCAACATGATCGCGTTGATGACGATCGAGAACATCCCCAGAGTCAGACACGTGATCGGAGCCGAGACGAAGCTGAGGATCGGTTTGATGAAAGCGTTCGCCAACCCGAAGATGAGGCCGATGACGAGGTAGGAGATGATCATCGCCGGTATGGCTCCGGCCTGCTCCTCGACGACCCGGTTCCCTGTGATCGTCACACCCGGCAGGATCCAGGCCGCCACCCAGATCGCACAGGCGTTGACGATGACGCGAGACAAGAAATTCATATCCGTCATCCTCGCAGACCGATCTGCGTTCTTTCTGAGTCGCGGATGGGAATGAGTTCCGTGCCATGGTGATCAAACTCAACGTCGCTTGGTGCACTGGCACTCGAATCGGATCGGCAAACACAGTAGCCTGAAGGGGAACCTCTCGGTTCGACTTTCTCAGACCAACAGCGTGCACCTACCGAGTGATTTGATCCAGGTCACCACGGCGGCACGACCTCCCGGATGAACGGGAGCAGAAACTGGATTGATATGACAGACAGTGACATACCCGCCTCGGCTCGGCGCACCACCGTGCAGCAGTCCTCACCGACTCTGTTCTCGGCCGTCGGGCGCAGCTATTTCCCGGTCGCCTTCGTCGCCCGCATGCCTTTCGCCATGATCGTCGTCGGTGTCCTCACCCTCGTTGTGGCCGGTCGCGGATCGCTCAGCTTGGGCGGGATCAATTCCGCCATGGTCGGCTTGGGCACGGCTCTGTTCGGTTCCTTCATCGGGGCGGCTGCCGACCGGTGGGGACAGCGCTACGTTCTGCTCATCGCCGGGATCCTCAACTGCCTGGCGCTGACCTTCATGGCGTGGGTCGTCTTCAGCCCGCTGCCGGATTTCGTCGTGTTCATCGCCGCCTTCGCGATCGGTGCCACCTCACCTCAGGTCGCGCCGATGTCGCGGTCTCGAATCGTCGACATCGTCATGTCTGTGCTGCCCTTGTCGAGGCGGCCGAAGGTGCTCAATGCCACGATGGCCTACGAATCCGCAGCCGATGAGGTCATCTTCGTCTTCGGGCCCTTCCTCGTCGGGCTCTTGGCGACCGTCTTCACCCCGGTCGCGCCCATCATCGGGGCGATCGTGATGACGCTCGTCTTCGTCTCCGCTTTTGCACTCCATCCGACGGGTCGGGCGCGTTCGACGGGGACGTCGAGCAAACACGGCGAGCGTGCTCCGGTCAAGGACATGTTCACCGCCGGTGTCTTCGTCATCATCCTCGGCGTCTTCGGCGTCGGCATGGTGTTCGGCTCCACCCTCACCGCTCTGACCGCTCTGACCAACGACATCGGCCGACCGGAGGAGGCCGGTCTCATCTACGGAGTGATGGGCATCGGCTCTGCGGTGCTGGCGATCTCGGTGGTGCTGTTCCCCTCTGCGTTCGCCCTGTGGGCGCGACTGCTGTGCTTCGCGCCGGTTCTGGTCACGGGCTCGGTCATCCTCGCGTCGACGGAATCGATGCCGATCATCGTCATCGCTCTGCTGCTCATGGGCACAGGCATCGGTCCGAGCCTCGTCACTCTCTTCAGCCTTGCCGCCGAACGTGCGCCGTTCGGTCGTTCGGCGACGGTGATGTCGATGGCGGGGTCGGCGATCATCGTCGGCCAATCGGTGTCCTCGGCGATCAACGGAATCCTCGCCGAGGATCGGGGAACGGCCGTGGCGATGACCGTCCCAGTGGCCGCCTCGGTGATCGTCCTGTGTGCGGGCCTGCTCAATCTGTTCGTCGGGAGGCGCCGCGATCGGAACGATGACAAGCGGTCACGGCGCCGCGTGACTGAGGTCGAAGAAGAGATCTGAATCACTCCGACTTTCCGCTTTTTGGGACGGCGTGTCCCAGGCATTGCAAGGTGTGACCGGGACATGACCGAGGAGTAGGATGTCCGCTGGTCCATCGTGAAATGTGCCACGGATCGTGGCCTCTCACACCACTACGGAAAGCACACAATGTCTTCAAGCACCGCGACGACCGAGGCCGTCCGCAGCGATGCCCGCTTCTTCGGACACCCTCTGCCGCTCATGCAGCTGTTCAGCCTGGAACTGTGGGAGCGCTTCTCCTACTACGGCATGAACGGCATCCTCGCCCTCTACCTCTACTTCAGCGTCACCGAGGGCGGCATGGGGATGGAACAGGGCACGGCATTTGGGATCGTCGGTGCGTACGGAGGCGCTGTCTTCCTCGCCACAATCCTCGGCGCCTGGATCGCCGACCGCCTCGCAGGTGCGGAGAAGGTCCTCTTCTACTCCGCGATCATCATCATGATCGGTCACATCTGCTTGGCACTCGTCCCAGGATTCGGGGGAGTGGCAGCCGGCCTCATCCTCGTCGCTCTCGGCTCCGGCGGTCTCAAGGCGAACGCCTCGGCACTAGTCGGCGAACTCTACGAGGAGAAGGACCCGCGTCGTGACGCCGGCTTCACCATCTTCTACATGGGTGTGAATATCGGAGCCCTCCTCGGCCCGCTGATCACCGGTCTTCTCCAGAAGAACATCGGATTCCACTATGGATTCGGGGCCGCCGCGGTCGGCATGGCCCTCGGACTCATCATCTATCTCACCGGCCGCGAGAGCCTGCCGCCGGAGTCCCGTGTCGCAGTCAATCCGCTGCCGAAGAACAAGCTCTACCTCTTCATCGTGGCCATCGTGGTCGTCGTTCTCCTCGCCGTCATTCTATGGGTGACGAAGATCGTCAACCCGGAAAACCTCGATTGGTGGATCGCTGGGATCTCTGCCGGAGCGGCCGCCTGCTACTTCATCGTCATGTACACCTCGCCGCAGACGAACTCCGACGAACGCTCTCGCGTCCTCGCCTTCATCCCGTTCTTCCTCACAGTCGTGGTGTTCTGGTCGATGTACCAGCAAATTTTCGGAGTGCTGACCGGCTACTCAGACACCCAGCTCAACCGTTCGATCTTCGGCTGGGAGATGCCGATCAACTGGATCCAGCTGATCCCCGCGTTCTTCGTCATCGTCTTCGCCCCGCTCTTCGCGACGATGTGGATGAAGCTCGGTCCCAAGCAGATTTCGACACCGGTCAAGGCCGGACTGTCTCTCGTGCTCATCGGTATCGGCTTCCTCATGTTCCTGCCCTTCGCTGAGGCCGGGCAAAATGAGACCCCGCTGCTGTGGGTATGTCTGACCCTCGCTGTGTTTGTCTTCGGCGAGCTGCTCATCTCGCCAGTGGGACTCTCGTTCTCCACGAAGGTCGCACCGAAGGTATTCCAGTCACAGATGATTGCCGTCTTCTTCCTCGCCTCGGGTGTGGGCACTGCGCTGTCCGGTGTGCTCGGCGGCTACTTCGACGCTGCCGATCAGACACCCTATTGGATGTCGGTCGGCGGTTCGACGATTGTTCTCGGCTTACTCGCGCTGACGCTCACGAAACCAATGCTCAAACTGCTGCGCGGAATCCGCTGATTCAGTCGCTGCGCGCATAGTCAGTGCAGCTCGAAAGGCCCCTGTGAGTCGCCGACTCACAGGGGCCTTCGGCGTTCCCTGGGGGGCATCCCTCACCCGCAGTGTCGCTTCAGAGCGTTGCAGAACGAGGGTGTGGCCGGACGGGTGAGGGGTGCCGGAGCGGCGGTGTGCATTGCTGCTAGTTGGTGGGCGTGCAACCGACAGGAGGGCGTGCGACCGACAGGAGGGCGTGACGCTGGGTGGGCGAATCGCAAGCACAGCGCCGCACAGCCTCGGCGATCACGGGGGGCGCGACCCCCGAGTCAGACGCCGATGAAGATGGGCAGCGCGTCAGGATGGTGGGCGTGGACGATCGTGAGGAACACGAGCGCGTCGAAGAGCAGATGCACCGTGACCGTATAAGGCAGTGACTTCGTGCGGGTGAAGATGAAGGCCTATACGAGCGCGAAGGGGATCGTCAGCAGCGGACCGATCGACCGGTAGCCGAGCTCCCAGAGGAACGAGACGAAGATGATCGTGGTGAATACGTTCGCAGTCCAGAACGAGAAGTGTTTGCGCAGGAGCGCGAAGACCGTGCAGATGAAGAACAGCTCATCCCAGATGCCCACGGCGTTGACCCCGAAGAACAGACGGATGATCTCCGACCAGTTCGTAAGCGGAGGCCAGTTGAGGTAGACCTCGGTGCGCATGAAGTACTGCGGCAGCACTGCCCAAGCGACCACAACGACGAAGACCAGCCATGCCCACTCCAGTCGCGACCAGGGCTGGCCGCGACGCAGCGGAAACTGGATCGTCTTGTCCTCGAACACGTAACGAGTCACGAGCCAAGGGCCGGTGACGACGGCGGAGAGCACAACGCCCATGCGTGCGATGTTCGACCACGAGATATCGGCTTCGACCGATATCGCCGAGATGAGAGCGAGACAGGCAGCGATGATGCTGAGGTCTCTGGCGAAACTCCGATTGACACTCCACACGATGATCAGGGCCGCGAGCATCGGGACGTACCCGAAGGCACGGACCGGCGGAAACGTCGTTCCCACACCGAAGAGCACAACTGCCGAGACCGCCAGCAAAGCAGCCGCAGCGGCCTCCCAGCTGAGCGGTTTCAACTGCGAGGATCCGATGGTTACTGCTCGGTCAGTGTCCACGCTCCACACTGTAGACGAACCCGGCCCGAGCCGCACCGGATCTTCGACCAGTGCCGCACCGGATCTTCGCGTCCGGCTGGGCCGAATCACCAGTAGGATCGAAGCGAGGGAAGGACATCATTGGACCCAGAGGACTACTCCGAGCTCATCACCGAACTGGCACCGAATCTCCACACCGAGACGACGTCGGTACGCGGCGCCGTCGGTCGCACCACGGCAACGGATATCAGCGCTCCGGGATCGGTGCCCGACTTCGCCGCCTCGGCGATGGATGGTTTCGCCCTCGACGGCGCCGCCCTGGACTCCGCCCGCGACGGGAATGCCATTCGAGTCGTCGGCGACACCCCCGCCGGACATCCCGCCGTCACTCTGCAGACGGGATGCGCTGTGCGCGTGATGACAGGTGCTCCCGTTCCCACCTGCGCCGAGGCGGTCGTCCCTGTCGAGCTGACCGACGCCCGACAGACCGGGCCGGCTCCCGAAGCCATCCGAATCGATTCCCTTCTGGAGTCAGTGCCTCCGGAGTGGAACATCCGCTCGATCGGTGAGGACATGAGCCGGGGCGACATCGTCCTGACCGTCGGGGAGCGGATCACTTCGGCCGGGGTCGGCGTGCTGGCGATGCTCGGCATCACCGAGATCGACGTCGTCCGCAGGCCCCGCATCGGTCTGATCGTCACCGGGGACGAAATCCAGGGGACCGACCAGACAGGTGAGAGCCGCACCGAGGCGGCCGCCTCCTCGATCTTCAATTCGAACCTGCCGATGCTCGCCGCCGCAGTCCGCGGCTTCGGTGCCGAACCCATCGAAGCCACGTGCAGCGACGACGCCGACGAGCTGCGCGGCGTGCTCATGGCGATGAGCACCGGGGCCGACCTCGTGGTGACGACCGGAGGTATCAGCGCCGGTGCCTTCGAAGTCGTCCGCCAGGTCCTGGAACCCGACCATTCGACATTCCGCCGACTGGGTATGCGACCCGGATCGCCTCAGGGATTCGGGCGTTTCGGTACTCTGCCGCTTATTCATCTGCCCGGCACTCCGCAGGGAGCCTTCGTCGCCTTCCACCTCTTCGTCGGCTCGCTGCTGACCGGGAAGAGTCTGCGACAGAGATGGCGGAAGGGAATTCTTGCAGGCACCGACCTGCGACCACACGGAAACGCCGTCACCTTCCGTCCCGGCACCTTCACCGATTCGGGTGAGATCCTTCCCGCCGACCGGGCCCGGCTTTCGAACTTCGCCACGGCCGATGTGATCATCAGAATCCCGCCCGGCACCGATACCTCGTATGGTTCAGCAGAACTGTGCACAGGCACGGCGGTCGACTACCTCGAGTGCTGATGCCGTCGGCCCTGTCGGATTAGGATGGGGCCATGTCCACTTCACGCCTGAGCCCTGCCGACCGGACCCGCTACGCTCGGCAGATCCGACTGTCCGGATTCGGCGAAAGAGCGCAGGCGGCGCTGCTCGACTCGCACGTCCTCGTCATCGGCGCCGGGGGACTCGGAGCTCCGATTCTCAGCTACCTCGCGGCCGTGGGCATCGGCACGATCACCGTGGTCGACCCCGATATCGTCGAACTGAGCAATCTGCATCGGCAGGTCATCCACACCGAGGCGGCCATCGGCACTCGTAAGATCGATTCCGCTCAGCAGCGGATGAACGGGATCAATTCGTCGATCGAGGTCCGCACGATTCCGCAGCTGCTCACTCCGGACAACGCTCTCGAACTCTTCGAAGGCGTCGACATCGTCGTCGATGGCAGCGACAACTTCGCCACCCGCTACCTCGCCAACGACGCCTGCGAGATCCTCGGAATCCCACTCGTCTGGGGGACGATCCTCGGCTTCGACGGACAGCTCGCCGTCTTCGACGCCGAACGCGGCGCCACACTGCGCGACCTCTATCCCGAGGTTCCCGCTCCGGGCAGTGTGCCCGACTGCTCGGTCGCCGGAGTCCTCGGGCCCCTGTGCGGAAGCATCGGATCCGCCATGGCGATGGAGGCCATCAAGGTGCTCACCGGAATCGGCACACCGCTCTACAACAGCGTGGCCATCCACAGCAGCCTCGACACCGGCTGGGAGACGGTCCCGGTCCGGCCGATCCCCGGCAGACCTCCGGTCACCGACCTCGAGCAGCATCGCGGCGACTACGCCCAGCACACGTTCGACTCTCTGAGCACCGACGACACCGCAGAGAGTGCAAAAGGCTCGACCGCAGGGGAGAACCTTCTGGGGCCGGCTACCGTCACCTGGGCGGAGGTCGAGGCCGGGTCCATCCTCGTCGACATCCGCGATGACGATGAGGTCGCCTCGGGGATGGTCCCCGGTGCCATTCACATTCCGATGGACGAGCTCCTCGCCGATCCCAGCCTGCTGCCGACTGCCAACACAGCCGACGCGTCCGCCATTTCTGACGCCGCCTCCGCACGGCCGCTCGGCATCGCACTGTACTGCCGGTCGGGAGTGCGCTCGGCGAAGACCGCTGCGCAGCTGCGTTCACACGGCATGGCAGTGACGTCGGTCCACGGCGGATATCTCGCTTTTCTGTCTCAGCCGGATCCACAGCAGAGCTGACGAGGCTTCAGCCGATCTCGCCGCTCAAGGTCCTACCCGCCGGCGAACGGCGGGAGGACATCGACGGTGTCGCCGTCGGACAGTTTCGCGGACCGATCGGTGGCGGCCACGGAATTGACGAGGAAGCTCGAGCGCGACAGCACGGTCGCGGCTTGGGGGTCGGCCGCCTCGGCGAGGGTCGTGACGAGCTCATCGACGGACCCGGCACGGACCTGTGATTCGCGGGCGCCGAAGGCCTCTCGGGCTGCGGCGAAGAACCGAACGGTGATGGTGGGCACTTATCCTCCGATGGCGCTCATGGGTCGTTGTGGCTGCTCGAACGATTCCGTGTCCATCCCATGACCGGCGAGCTTCTTCCAGTGCGCACCCTTCCACAGATCCGCGATCGATTCGTCGGAGGCGCCATCGCGCATCGCCGTGAGCAGATCGACCTCGGTGCGGGAGAACAGGCAGGTGCGCACACGTCCCTCCGCGGTCAGTCGGGTGCGAGTGCAGTCTGCGCAGAAGGGACGCGTGACCGAAGCGATGATGCCGACGGTGCCGAGGATCGAATCGGGACGGCGTCGATCGGCGACGAGGAACTTCTCGGCCGGGGCGCCGTTGCGCGGGGCTGAATCCGGGGTGAGGACGAATCGGGGTTCGAGGAGCGCGAAGATGTCGGCGGCGGTGATCATCGACGTCCGATCCCAGGAATGTCCGGCATCCAGGGGCATCTGTTCGATGAAACGCAGGCTCAGATCCTGTTCGAGACACCACTGCAGCAGATCAGGCGCCTGTGCATCGTTGACTCCCGGCAGCAGCACGGCGTTGATCTTCACAGGGCTGAGGCCGGCGGCTTTCGCCCCGTCGATGCCCTCGAGCACACGTTTGAGGAACGGGCGTCGGGTCATGGTCGCGAAGGTCTCCGCATCGATCGTGTCGAGAGAGACGTTGATACGATCCAGTCCCGCCTCTTTCAGCCCCGCGGCGCGTTTGTCCAGACCGATCGCGTTCGTCGTCAGTGCGATGTTCGGTCGCGGTTCCAGTGCCGCGACACCGGCGATGATCTCGTTGATGTCCTTGCGGGTCAGGGGTTCGCCGCCGGTGAATCGGACCTGGTCGACGCCGAACTTCTCCACGGCGATGCGGACGAAGCGGACGATCTCGTCGCCGGACATTGCGGAGTCGCGGGACATGAACTCGACGCCTTCTTCCGGCATGCAGTAGGTGCAGCGCAGGTTGCAGAAGTCCGTGAGGGAGATGCGGAGGTCGCGAGCGCGGCGATCGAAGGTGTCGAGCAGCGCGTCCTCGCTGTGGGCGGTGAACTCCTCGCCCGGGTCCACCGTCGGAGTTCTCAGCACCGGCATGGGCAGGCCGATCTTCTCCATTGCGTCATCCTCCTTGAAAGCGTGTAGATATCATCGTCCCATGACTACTGCGAAGATGCATCGTGAGCGCGTATCCGAAATCATATCGCCGCTGACCGGTCCGGTGAGCCTGCCGCTGAGTTCGCTGCTGGAGGCGCCGAGGCGACTGACCGCCGATGTGGAATCGCCGATCGATGTGCCCGGCTTCGACAACTCGAGCATGGACGGCTATGCCCTGGCCGCCGCCACCGCGGAAGAGATGGGCGGAAGCCCGATTCCCGTAGGCGGTCGCGTCGCAGCGGGGGCCCGTGGTGAGACAGTCCAGCCGGGTACCGCGGTGGAGATCATGACCGGAGCACCGCTGCCGCAGGGCACCGATATGGTTGTCAAGATCGAAGACACGGCAGCGGGACGCTTCGGTGCCGAATCCATCACCCTCGACGCCGGTGCAGAACCACGCCCGGGAGCATTCGTCCGCCCCCGCGGCTCCGACGTGACCGCCGGACAGACCGTGTTGAGCGCGGGCACCATGCTGACGCCCGCCCACCTCGGCGTGGCCGCCGCGTGTGGAGTGAACGAACTGCCCGTGCTCGGCCTGCCGCGTGTCCTCATCGTGAGCACGGGTGATGAGATCGCCGCCGAGGCGGCCGCCGGAATCAACGACGCGAATTCCGTGACGCTCAGCTCCGGACTGCGCCGCCTCGGCGTCGACACCGAGGTCGCGTTCGTCCCCGACGACCCGCAGCAGCTGCTCGACCGAGTCCGCGACAGCGACGCTCAGCTGGTCATCTCCACCGGCGGCATCTCGAAGGGAGCGCACGAAGTCGTCAGACTCGCTGCCGATCTCGATGCTGACTCTTCGATGACCTTCGAACCGATCGCCATGCAGCCGGGGGGACCGCAGGGCTGCGGACGCCTGGCCGACCACGCGTGGGTCGCGCTGCCCGGTAACCCGGTGAGCACACTCATCAGCTTCGAGCTCTTCATCCGCCCCGCCCTGCTCGGTCTGCCCGATCATGAGGCACCCCGGGAAGTCGCTCACCACCGACTGGCTCACGGATTCGACGAAGCCCCTCCGGCCGGAAAGCTGCAGGTCCGCCGCGCCAGACTGACTGAGGCTGGCCTCGAGTTCGTCGGGGACTCCCGATCCCACCTGCTCCACAGCTACGCCGAAGCCAGCCACCTCGTCTTCGTCTCACCCGAGGACGCAGGCGCAGGCGATCCGTTCTCGGCTGTGGGAGATAGGCTGATGACGTGGAAGATCGCATGAAACTCAGCCACGTCGACGCATCGGGGACAGCCCAGATGGTGGATGTCGGCGACAAGGACGTCACGAAGCGCCGGGCAGTCGCCTCCGGCCTCATCACCACTCGGCCCGAGGTCATCGACCTCATCGCCGAGGCGGGACTGCCCAAGGGCGATGCCCTGCCCGTGGCCCGCATCGCGGCCATGATGGGCGCTAAGCGCACCAGCGACCTCATCCCGCTGTGCCATCCGCTGCCGCTGACGGGAATCGATGTGGAGTTCGAACTCCGCGAGGACGCGGTGGCCATCACCGCCGGGGTCAAGACCGTGTCGAAGACCGGCGTCGAAATGGAAGCGCTGACGGCTGTGACCACGGCGGCACTGACGATCTTCGACATGATCAAAGCCGTCGACAGTCGAGCCGTGATCGGCGACATCAAGGTCATCGAGAAGACCGGCGGAAAGAGCGGCGATTGGACACGAGAGTCATGAGCACCGGAACCGTCGTGACCACAGGAGTAGTCGAGACCCCGATTTCGACGCAGGAACTCGAACCCGAGGTCCTCACCGACACCTGCGGTGCCGCCGTCAGCTTCTCCGGGGTCATCCGCGACCACGACGAAGGCCGTGGAGTGAGCCGACTGCACTATGAATCCCACCCCCTGGCCTCAACTCAGATCGCCGAGGTGGCGGCAGACGTCGCTGTCCGTCATCCCGCGGTCAGGCTCTCCGTCGTCCACCGCGTCGGTGACCTCGAGATCGGCGACGTGGCCCTGGCCGCGGTCGTCGCCTCCGCTCACCGGCAGGATTCCTTCCGCGCCTGCTCCGAGCTCATCGACGAGGTCAAGGCTCGGGTCGCTATCTGGAAACACCAGCATTTCAGCGATGGCACTGACGAATGGGTAGGAGCCCTCGAATGACCCGACTGCGTATCAGCGATGCGGCACGCTTCCTCGGAGTCAGCGATGACACGGTGCGACGGTGGGTCGCCGATGGTCGCCTCTCCCAACACAAAGACGCGTCGAACCGGGCGGTCGTCGAAGGCAGTGAGCTCGCCGCTCTTGCCCAATCATCCTCCGGTGCTCTGCCCGACCCCAGCGGAGTCGTGAGCTCCTCGCGCAACCGCTTCGCCGGACTCGTCACAGACGTCAGCATCGACGGAGTGATGGCCCAGGTCAGCATGCAGTGCGGACCCTTCCGCGTGGTTTCGCTGATGTCGGCCGAAGCCTGTCGCGAACTCGAGCTCGAACCGGGAAGTCTTGCGACCGCCTCGGTGAAGGCGACGATGGTGTCGATCGACACCGTTCCGGGTTCGTGAGGGGCAGCCGACTCATCCGCGCTGTACGAACTCTCCGAGTCTCATAATCGGAACTGAAGTCGACAGGGAACCGCATCTGCGGGTTCAATGGGTGTATGAAGAAAACCCTGCTGGGGCTCTGCACCGTCGCAGCCCTGACCCTGACCGCCTGCTCCTCGGGACCCGACTCGGGGGCCGAAGCGGAACAACCGGAAGAGATCACCGTCTTTGCCGCCGCTTCGCTCACCGAAGTATTCGAAGACATCGCCGATGAATTCAAGGCCGCCGATCCGAACGCACCCGATGTGAAGTTCTCCTTCGCCGGATCGTCCGACCTGGTCTCCCAGATCTCCGAAGGCGCCCCCGCCGACGTCATCGCCACCGCTGATGAGAAGACGATGGACACGCTGGAGAACGATGACCTGCTCGCAGGCGAGCCTGAGATGTTCGCTTCGAACACGCTCACCCTGGCTGTGGCCGGCGGCAATCCGAAGGCGATCAAGAGCTCCCAGGACTTCTCCGGCAACCACCTCGTCGTCTGCGCACCTCAGGTACCCTGCGGCGCCGCGACGGAGAAGTGGGCCGAGACCAATGACGTCGAACTCGATCCGGTCAGCGAAGAGAACTCGGTCACCGATGTCCTCGGCAAGGTCGGCGCCGGCCAGGCCGATGCCGGAATCGTCTACGTCACTGATATCGCCCGTGGCGACGGCAAGGTCGAACAGGTCGACCTCGACGGCGCAGACAAGGTCATCAACAAGTACCCGGCCGCCACCGTCAAGGCCAGCGAGAACCAGGAGCAAGCCGATGCTTTCGTGAAGTTCCTCGGCTCCGACACGGCCCAGAAGCTGCTGCGCGACGCCGGTTTCGCCGCAGTCTGACAATGCCCGCACAATCTTCGACCCGTTCGGCGGCGTCCCCGCCCCGCCGATCGAGGCGGCTCAGATCGGATCCGCTCATCCCCGGCTGGCTGTGGCTGCCCGCCGTCATCGGCATCGTCTTCCTGCTCCTGCCGATCATCGGCATGTTCACCCGGGTCGACCCGCAGGGTCTGCTCGCCGTGATCACGGCCGAGGAATCCCGTCTGGCGATGAAGCTGTCGCTGCTGAGCTCCGTGACCTCGGCCCTCATCAGCGTCCTCGTCGGCTTTCCCGTCGGGTACCTGCTCGCCACCCGAACGTTCCCCGGCCAGCGCATCGTCCGCACACTCATCCTGCTGCCCCTCGTGCTGCCACCGGTGGTCAGTGGACTCGCTCTGCTCTACACGTGGGGCCGGTCGGCCATCCTCGGCGGGGGGCTCGAAGCGGCGGGACTCAGCCTCGCCTACACCACCTCGGCGGTGATCATGGCGCAGGTCTTCGTGTCCCTGCCGTTCATGGTCATGTCCGTCGAGACCGCCACCGCGGGGCTCGGCCGCCGTTATGAGCTCACCGCCGCCGAACTCGGCGCGAAACCCAACCGCGTCTTCTTCACCGTCACCCTGCCGCTGCTCCGACACGGGATCATCACGGGTGCCGTGCTGTGCTTCGCTCGATCGCTCGGTGAGTTCGGGGCGACGCTGACCTTCGCCGGGTCGCTGTCCGGCGTCACCAGGACTATGCCGCTGCAGATCTATCTCGTGCGCGAATCCGACCCGCAGGCAGCCATCGGCCTCTCGCTTCTGCTCATCGCCATCGCCGTGCTCATCATCATCCTCGCCTACCGGTCCCCGCACGCTCCCCGCCTGAAGTCCCCGCGCGGTTCCCCGACACCCACTCCCGTCGACACGGTCCCGGCTGCCGCCTCCGCCGAGGCAGCCCCACCCTCCTCGACCGACATATCCGAACGTGGGGGAGCGGAGAGCACAGACGCGCAATCCGCGGACCCCTGGCAGGGCATCAGCGCCGAAATCCGACTCAGCGCCCGTGGAATCGCACTGGATCTCAGTTCACCTCGACCGGGAACCACCGCGATCATCGGTCGCAACGGGGCCGGAAAATCCACCCTGTTCCAGGTTCTCACCGGCGCCCTCGTTCCCGACTCCGGAAGACTCCGCATCGGAGAGCACACGGTGTTCGATACTGCCGCGGGCCTGTGGCCACCCGTCCACGATCGCGGCATCGTCCATCTCGCGCAGAACCCGCTCCTGTTCCCGCACCTCAACGTCATCGAGAACGTCAGCTTCGGACTGCGGGCTTTGGGCGCATCTCGCGGCGCCGCGCATGACCGCGCGCAGTCAATGCTCGACCGCCTCGGCGTGGGGCAATGCGCGAACCGCAGACCGGACAGCGTCTCCGGCGGGCAGGCCGCCCGCATCGCCCTGGCTCGTGCTCTCGTCGTCGATCCGAAGCTGCTGCTGCTCGACGAGCCTCTCGCCTCCCTCGACGTGGATGTGGCGGTCGAGACCCGGCAAGTGCTGGCCCGGCTGCTGAAGGAGCGCAGCGCACTGCTGGTCACTCATGACGTCGACGATGTCGCCGCTTTGGCCGACTCCCTGGTCCTGGTCGAGAACGGAACCGTCGCCCACTCCGCGCCCATCGGACAGGTCGACCCCGAAACTGCAGGTGAGGGCGCTGATTTCCTCGTCAGCTTTTGCATGCGGGACCGTGACGGAATAGTGTGCAATCAGTCACAGTGAAAATTGGCATGCAAGGGAGCACACCGCAGTGTCCGAATTGTCCTACTCGTCGGGAACTTCGACGGAACCGCTGCTCGGGATCACCATCGCCGAGCACATCAAACGCACCGCAGCCGAGAATCCCGAAGCACTTGCATTGGTCGATCGGCATTCGAACCGGAGGTGGACGTACTCCGACTTCGATCGAGACACCGACGCACTGGCCATCGGCCTTCTCGAACGCGGGGTGAAGAAGGGCGATCGCGTCGGCATCTGGGCGCAGAACGTCGGCGAATGGGCACTCGTCCAGTACGCCACGGCGAAGATCGGGGCGATCCTCGTCAACGTCAACCCGGCCTACCGCAGCCACGAACTCGAGTACGTCGTCGAGCAGTCCGGAATGAGCCTGATGATCTCGCAGATCGTCGCACCTCCGCACCCGGACTTCCATGCCATCGCCACCGAGGTGGCCGCCAAGGTCCCCAGCCTCGACCTCGTCTTCCTCGACACTGTCACCGAGGACCTCATCGGCGGTGTCACGGTGGGCGAGCGCGAATCCTTCGCCCACCTCATCGGGCAGGGACGCGAGATGCTCGAGGACGCGGGAACGAAGTACAAGGTCCGGCTGCAGCAGGTCATCGACGACCTCTCGGCCGATGATCCGATCAACATCCAATACACCTCCGGCACGACCGGATTCCCCAAGGGTGTGACGCTCAGCCACCACAACATCCTCAACAACGGGTTCTTCATCGGCGAGATGCTCTCCTACACACCCGCCGATACCGTGGTCGTTCCCGTGCCGTACTACCACTGCTTCGGCATGGTCATCGGCAATCTCGCCGCACTCAGCCACGGCTCCGCGATCGTGCTGCCGGCGCCTGCCTTCGACCCGGTGGCGACGATGAAGGCAGTGACCGAGGAGAAGGCCACATCGCTCTACGGTGTGCCGACGATGTTCATCGCCGAGCTCGAGCATCCGCAGTTCGCGGAATTCGACTTCTCCTCACTGCGCACCGGCGTCATGGCGGGATCGCCCTGCCCGGTCAACACGATGCGTCGAGTCATCGACGATATGAACATGGCCGAGGTCGCCATCTGCTACGGAATGACGGAGACCGCACCGGTGTCGATGATGACCCGAGTGGACGACTCCCTGCAGAAGCGCACCGAGACCGTCGGCCGCGTCATGCCTCACCTTGAGATCAAGATCGCCGACCCTGTCACCGGGCAGACCGTTCCGCGTGGCCAGAAGGGCGAATTCTGCACTCGCGGCTACGCCGTCATGCTCGGCTACTGGAATCAGCCGGACAAGACCGCCGAGACCATCGATGCAGCACGGTGGATCCACACTGGTGACCTGGCCATCATGGACGATGACGGATACGTCGATATCTCCGGACGGATCAAGGATATGGTCATCCGCGGAGGCGAGAACGTCTATCCGCGCGAGGTCGAGGAATTCCTCTACCACCATCCCGCGATCCGCGACGTCCAGGTCGTCGGCGTCTCCGACGAGAAGTACGGTGAGGAGCTCATGGCCTGGGTGATCCTCAAAGACGGATTCGATTCGCTCTCCGCCGAAGAGGTGCGTGAGTTCTGCTCCGGCAAGCTCGCCCACTTCAAGATCCCGCGCTATGTCGAAGTCCGTGAGTCGTTCCCGATGACGGTGTCGGGAAAGATCCGCAAGGTCGAGCTGCGCAGAGAAGGCGAGAAGCTCGCTCACACGGCCGACGCCTGAGGGCGACGGGCACATCCCGGCAGGAGCTGCAGCCGGATGAGTGCTCGAGGTCACAAGTCGGTTGCAGTTCTGTCTGCCCGGAGCGTGCCGTTATTCTGCCCGCCTATATTCACTAGGATCACAACATATGAGAGCCGAATCACCACCGCTGGTGTCCTTGAGCAATGTCGAGAAGCACTAAGGCGACTTCCATGCGCTGAAGAACGTCAACCTCGATATCGCCGAACGCGAAGTCGTCGTCGTCATCGGACCGTCCGGCTCGGGCAAATCGACCCTGTGCCGGACGATCAATCGGCTGGAGACCATCACCTCCGGCAGCATCACGATCGATGGCAGGGAACTGCCCGCCGAGGGCGCGGCCCTGGCTCAGCTGCGCTCCGACGTCGGCATGGTGTTCCAGGCCTTCAACCTCTTCGCCCACAAGACGATCCTCGAGAACGTCACTTTGGGCCCGATCAAGGTGCGCAAGATCGCGAAGGCCGAGGCGGACAAGCAGGCGATGGCGCTGCTCGAACGCGTCGGAGTCGCTCACCAGGCCGACAAGTATCCGGCTCAGCTCTCCGGTGGCCAGCAGCAGCGTGTTGCGATCGCCCGGTCTCTGGCGATGAAGCCGAAGGTGATGCTCTTCGACGAGCCCACCTCGGCGTTGGACCCGGAGATGATCAACGAAGTCCTCGATGTCATGGTCGGACTCGCCGAGGAGGGAATGACCATGGTCGTGGTCACTCACGAGATGGGCTTCGCTCGCAAAGCCGCCCATCGCGTGGTGTTCATGGCCGACGGGGAGATCGTCGAAGTCGCCGAACCCGAGGAGTTCTTCACGAATCCCCAGAGCGCCCGAGCCAAGGACTTCCTGTCGAAGATCCTCACCAACTGACACCACCGCTTTCAATCAGCACTACCTCACTCACAAGGAGAGACCATGAAGAAGCTCAGACTGGCGGTCGCCTCGGTGGCGATCGGAATGCTGGCACTCAGCGGCTGCGGCCAGGGCGGAACCCCGGACGCACCTGCCGAGGGCGACGGAGCCAAGGCAGAAGCACCCGAATACAAGGTCAACGAGAGCGCGGACATCGCCGACTCGAAGACGTGGAAGGCAGCGAAGGACGCCGGCGAGATCACCATCGGCGTGAAGTACGATCAGCCGGGCCTCGGCAACGTCTCGGCCGGATCGAAGACGCCCGAAGGCTTCGACATCGAGATCGCGAAGATGGTCGCCGCACAGCTCGGATTCAAGCCCGACCAGATCAAGTACACGGAGACCGTCTCGGCCAACCGTGAGCCGTTCCTGCAGCAGGGCAACGTCGACATGGTCGTCGCCACCTACACGATCAACGACGAGCGCAAGAAGGTCGTCGACTTCGCCGGACCGTACTACGTCGCCGGTCAGGATCTGCTGGTGGCCGAGGACTCCGATATCGCCGGTCCTGAGGACCTCGACGGCAAGAAGGTCTGCTCCGTCGACGGTTCGACTCCGGCGCAGAACATCAAGGACAAGTACAAGAAGGCCGAACTCGTCACCTACGATGCCTACTCGAAGTGCGTCACCGACCTGCAGTCGGGATCCGTCGATGCGGTGACCACCGATGACGCGATCCTGCGCGGCTACGCCAAGCAGTACGAAGGCGAGTTCAAAGTCGTCGGCAAGCCCTTCACCGAAGAGCCCTACGGCGTCGGTCTGCCCAAGGACGACAAGGCTCTGCGGGACGCAGTCAACGATGCTGTGGAGAAGGGCATGGACGACGGCGATTGGAAGAAGGCATTCGAATACACCCTCGGATCCACCGATGATGTCGACATGCCCAAGGTCGACCGCTACTGACCCAGTCCACAGATTGACATGATGCGAGGGCACCGTGCGGTGCCCTCGCATCGATTAAGGAATCTGCCATGGATTTCCTGGAGCTTCTCCAGATGTTCCTCTCCGGCGCGTGGGGAACGATCAGACTCTTCACCGTCGCCCTGATCGGATCGATGATCCTCGGTACGGTACTCGCCGCCATGCGGGTCTCACCGACCCCGGTGCTGCGCATCGCCGCGTCGACGTACATCAACGTCGTCCGGAACACTCCGCTGACGCTCGTGATGTTCTTCTGTGCATTCGGACTGCCGTTCCTCGACATCCGATTCGGGTCGACGAGTTCTTTGAACTCCTTCGTCTACGCCACGATCGCTCTCATCGCCTACACCGCGTGCTTCGTTGCGGAGACGCTGAAGTCGGGAATCTCGACGATTCCCGTCGGACAGGCCGAAGCCGCCCGCGCAGTGGGCCTGAGCTTCGGACAGACCTTGAGCGAAGTGGTTCTGCCACAGGCCTTCCGAACGGTCATCCCGCCCCTGGGCAGTGTGATCATCGCTATGCTCAAGAACACCTCGATCGCTTCGGCGTTCAACAACCGAGAGCTGATCTCCGCGATGCGCAATGCCATCGAAATCCGCGGTGATCTCGTCATCCCGATTCTGTTCGGCACCGCGTTGGCCTATCTGGTCCTGGCTCTGCTGCTCGGCCGTGTCTTCGACTACCTGGAGAAGAAGCTGGTGATTCTGCGATGAGCGCACCCACTCAAGTGCTGTTCGACGAACCAGGGCCGAAGTCCCGCCGGAACAACATCATCCTCTCGATCGTGTCGCTGATCGTGCTGTTGGCTCTCGTGGCGTTTCTGATCTGGAAATTCGCCGACGCCGGTCAGCTCGAACCCGAGAAGTGGTACCCCTTCACCTTCGCGCAGATTCAGACCGTCCTGCTGCAAGGCATGCTCGCGACCCTCAAAGTCGCGGTCGTTGCATCCGTCCTCGCATTGGTCGTCGGAGTAGTCTTCGCTCTCTTGCGCTTGTCGAGCAAGAAGGTCATCTCGGTTCCCGGAACGATCGTCCTCGAATTCTTCCGCGGCGTGCCCGTGCTGCTGCTCATCTTCGCGATGTTCCTCCTCTTCGGCAATGAGATCGGTGCCTTCTGGTCGGTCGTCTTCGGCCTGACCCTCTACAACGGAATGGTGCTGGCCGAGATCATCCGCGCAGGCATCCTCGCCGTCCCCACCGGGCAGCGTGAAGCGGCCATGGCGATCGGGCTGCGCTCTGGACAGGTGATGAGCCTGGTGCTCATGCCGCAGGCGCTGCGAGCGATGATGCCGACGATCATCGCCCAGATCGTCGTGCTCCTGAAGGATTCGGCCCTGGGCTTCATCGTCACCTATCAGGACTTGCTCTACCAGGTGAACCTCATCGGCCGCGAGTACAACAACCTGCTGCCGACGTTCATCGTCGGTGCGGTTCTGTTCATCATCATCAATATGATCGTCGCCGGGTTCGCCCGCTGGCTCGAATCCCGACTCCAGCGCAAGACCACCGCCGACACCGAGGCAGACGGCCTGACCTCGAAGATCGTCGACTGATTCCGCGGTTGAGAACAGGGCCCGGTCGACAGCGACCGGGCCCTGTTCGACCATGTATCGTTCACATAGGAGTCGGCCATGAAGGAGTGCATCAATGCCACAGCCTCAACTCAGCCCCACACCGGTTCGAGTGGTGAAGAACATCGACCGCGAACGGTACGAGCTGTTCACCGTTGAGACCCCGGGAGAGTTCATCGGGTTCCTCGCCTACCAGGTCATCGATGACCACACCCTGGAACTCCAGCACACGATCATCTCCGAAGGCTTCTCCCGACGAGGCTTCGCCCGTACCCTCGTCACCCAGGTGCTCGACCTCATCCGGGCCGATGGGTCGACCATCGTGCCGACCTGTTCGTACGTGCAGGACTACCTCGAGCGGTTCCCGCAGTACGGCGATCTCGTGGCCCATCAGTGACGGAGAGGCATCGAGGCAGCGGGGCCGGCCGTTTCGCTCCGAGCCCGAGCGGTGACCTCCACATCGGCAATATCCGCTCCGGGCTGCTCAGCTATGTGCGTGCCCGACAGACGGGCCGGCGGTTCCTGTGGCGGATCGAAGACCTCGATCGGGTGAAGACCGGCGCGGCCGACTCACAGCTTCAGGTCTTCGGCGAACTCGGCGTCGTTCCAGACGAGGCACCGCTGGTCCAATCCGAACGCACTGCCGAATACGCCGCTGCGCTTGCGAAGCTGGAGGCGGACGGACTCGTGTACGAATGCTATTGCTCACGCAAGGACATCGCTCAGGCCCCCAGTGCACCGCACGCACCACCCGGAGCCTACCCGGGGACCTGCCGCCGCCTCGGGGAAGAGGAGCGCGAATCCGCCCGGCTGAGGCTCGAAGCGAACGATCGGCGGCCGGCGCTGCGTCTGCGCGCGGACAATCGAGTCCACAGCATCGACGATGCGCTGCTCGGCCGGGTGGAGGCGGTCGTCGACGATCTCGTGCTGCGGCGAGGTGACGGTGTCTTCGCCTACAATCTCACTGTCGTCGTCGATGACGCAGCGACCGGAATCGACGAGGTCCTGCGCGGGGACGATCTCGCTTCTTCGGCACCCAGGCAGGCGTATCTGGCACGGCTGCTTGGTCTGCCCGAACCGGGCTGGGTGCATGTCCCACTGGTGCTCAACGAGGGCGGTCAGCGGTTGGCCAAACGCGATGGAGCGGTGACTTATCAGCAGCTGCGCGGCCTCGGATGGACCAACGCGGACCTCTTCGCCTGGATGCAGCAGTCGCTGGGATTCGCCGGAGACGGTGGCCCGTGGAGATCCGTCGACGATATGGTCAGCGGCATCGATTTCGCTCGGACGTCTACGACGCCGACGGTCTTCATCCCGCCTGCGGGTTCCTAGGGCCGATTCCGCTCATGCCGGCGCCTCGTCAGGCCGCTTCTTCATCAGGCTGCTGACGAGTCGACGGCGTCTCGGATGACTCCGTCGTAGATCGCTTCGAAGGTGTCGAGAGTGTATTCGATATCGTGTTTGGCCACGACGTCGAGCGACGCCTTCGACATGGCATCGAGTTCATCATCGGGCATCCGGCAGATGCGGGTGAACCGGTCAGCCAACGCATCTGTGTCGTGCGGCGGGAACAGGTACCCGTTGACTTCGTCGCGGACGAGGTGCGGCAGGGCTACCGCATCGGCGAGGACCACAGGTTTGCGCGACGCCAGCGCCTCCAGCGTAGCGATGGACTGCAGCTCAGCGGTCGAGGGCATGCAGAAGAAGGTGCAGCGCTGGTAGGCCTCCATGAGCGCCTTGTCACTGATCTTCCCGAGCACATGCACTCGATCGGCGATGCCGAGTTCGGCAGCCAGCTGCTTCAGCGGCTCCTCCTGGTCGCCGCCGCCGACGATATCGGCTTCGAGCCCCAGCGCGGGATCGGTCTTCGCCACGGCCTCGACGATGTCGGCGGCGTGCTTCTCCGAGGAGAGGCGGCCGACGAAGAGAACACGTGGGGGAACGGCCCGCGACGCAGCGCAGTCGAGTTCGCGCAGATGAGCAAAGCGTTCCAGGTCGATCCCGCAGGACACCGCCCTGATGGGCGAGGAGAACCCGTTCTCGGTGAGCAGATCGGCGGCCAGCTGCGTCGGAACCGTGATGAAATCGGCGGATTGGAACTTCCGGCGCAGATCCCACCAGGCGATGGCGGTGCCGCCGTCGAGAACGGCCTTCGGAGCTTTGAGATAGGGGCGGACATTGTCGGGCATGAAGTGGTTCGTGGCCACGACAGGGATTCCGCGCCTGATCGATTCGGAGAACGCATAGCGGCCGATGACGAAGTGCGCCTGAGTATGCACGACATCGGGGCGGACGCTGTCGAGAAGCCGCGAGAGTTCGGGCTTCGTCTCCCACGGCATGCAGATCATCCACGTCGGGTGCAGGGGCCACCTGTGAGCGGTGAGCCGGTGAACGGTGACCCCGCTCTCGACACTGACCGAGGGTTTGCCCGTGGCCGAGGGGCATGCGACGTGGACGTCATTGCCACGTGCGGCGAGACCTTCGGCCAAGCGTTCGGCGAATTTCGCGGCACCGTTGACTTCGGGGGCGTACGTCTCCGCCGGGATGAGGATGCGGCGTTTCGGGGTGGGACGGTGCGCAGACAGGATTCAGCTCTCCTCGGTGTCGGTCATGGTGTCGGAACGCCGGGCGTTCCTGCGCTGAGCTTCTCGATCTCTGACATCGGGATGATACCGCGACAATACAACGACGGCTGCGCAGGCGACCAATCCGGTGAGCGAGATGAGGATGATGAGCCAGACGGGGGAGTGAGCCGCCTCGCCGAGGACGACGGTGCCGAGGATGACGGCACCGATCGGGTCGATGACGGTCAGACCGGCGATGACCATCTCCGGCGGGCCCGCGGCATAGGAATTCTGGACGAACAGTGACCCCAGTGCCACTGCCGCCAGCAGCGCGGCGACGTTGATCCAGGTGACCTGGTCGAGTCCGGCCTGGAGGAACTGGACGCTGACCAGGTGAGCGTTCGTCGCCACACAGGCGAACAGCAGGCCCGCGGCGATGATGAGCACGAGCTGAGGGGCGTGGCGGAAGACCACCACGATCACCAGGCCGATCACGACTGCGACGGCAGTGATCCAGAACAGCGGCATCGCATCGGCTCCGAGGTGGACCTCCGACTGTGCCGTCGTCGCCGAGAGCGCGACGAAGAGCGTCACCCCGGCGGTACACCAGACGACTGACTGGACGAGTCGCCTGTTGACCTTGAGCCCGCGGTGGCGGACGCCGAGCAGCACCGAGACGATGAGCGAGAACGCTCCGATCGGCTGCACGACCATCACCGGAGCCAGCGCCAGGGCCACGAAATTGCCCGCCGTTCCCACTCCGAGGATGATCAGCCCGAGCAGCCACCGACGATTGCGCAGCAGCTCGGTGAAATGGGCCCAGCTGAGTCCGTTGTGGGAGTCATCCTGCCCGGCGACCGCATCGTGCTGATACAAGGCGCCATAGGCCAGTGCCACGGCCGCGAGGACGGCGAGGGCGATTGCCACTATGGTCACGATGAGTCTTCCGGTTTCGACGGTGCGGATGCGGGGAGCAGATCGCTTCGAGTCTATCGCGCGGACCGACGCCGAAGATGGCCGTGGACTGTGTTTGTGCTGACTGTAAGGCAACCCTGCGGCGACGGGTGGGGAAACCCTCATCGTTGTGAGCTAAAGCACTCGTCGCGGTTTTGTTCGCCGGCCCAGGGGTTTGCTAAGCTTGAACACACGTCCGCAGGAAACTGCGGCATTCCTCCGTAGCTCAGTTGGCAGAGCATTCGACTGTTAATCGAAGGGTCGCTGGTTCGAGCCCAGCCGGGGGAGCCACCAAGGCCCCGTCCGTTAGGACGGGGCCTTCGTCGTTGCCCGACACCACGCTCGGTGCCGTCGACGTGGCTGGGGAATAGGCTCTGCGCGCGGCGGGTTCATCTGGCATGAAGTCTTTCGGATTCCTCAGTTTCGGTCACTACGACATCGGCGGCGACCTCGACGCCGGGCGGATGCTGAGCGATGCGGTAGAGATCTCCGTCGGTGCCGACGAGCTCGGCGTCAACGGCGCCTACTTCCGAGTCCACCATTTCGCGACCCAGGCGGCCTCTCCCATTCCGCTGCTGTCGACGATCGCCGCGAAGACCAATTGGATCGAGGTAGGCACCGGGGTCATCGATATGAGGTAGCGCATGTCGTGGCTATGACACCGGCCACTTCCCTTGGCCGACAGCAGTGGTGAGCTGGAGGCTGCTGTCCCGAAGCGAGCTCGTGCCAACGGTGGTCAGCTTGACCGCCCTGGTCTGATGGATACGCTCCATCCAGCCGCGCGCGAAGAAGCCGTCGCCCAGTGCTTGGCCGAGCGGGCCAAATAGGTGAAACCGGCGCTCAGTCAAGTCCAAGGAGGTTGCCCTAACCTCAAGCTTTCATAGCGGTCTGGTCCTGAGTGGCAGCAGCGCTTTTGCTGGCAGACCGGCTGAAAACGAGGAACGCGACCCCCGCTGCCACAACAAGTGCGATCATCGCCCCAGCTGCTACGACGAGTCCGTCACGGTAGATCGATGGCTCACCTGCGCCCCCGGTGGCGATCAGTTCGCCGACTTTGCCGGGTAGGGCGGCGGTGATGACGGTTGTCAGGATCGTTGCGTAAACCGCGACGAACACCGCCTCGGAACCGATGCGGAAGAGGTTGATGACCCCGGATGCGGCTCCAGCCCGCTCGGCGGGTACGGCGGCGAGTGCTTCAGCGTCAACGAAGCCAAGTGGTAGACCGAATCCCAGGCCGAGCAGGATCATCGGTGCCACCCCAGCCATGACCGGCAGATCGGGCCGGAGCAGAAGGAGCACTCCAGTGCCGCCGAGGAGCAGGCAGGCAAACGAGGTGACGACCATGGCGGTCGGAGTGATCCGCGTTCGCTCCAGGATCCGGTGGACGATGATCGGAGCGATGAGCACCGGGATGGTCATGACCAGCATGAGTATGCCGGTGGTGCCAGCTGCGAGGCCG
Source organism: Brevibacterium iodinum ATCC 49514 (assembly GCF_900169265.1). GTDB lineage: Bacteria > Actinomycetota > Actinomycetes > Actinomycetales > Brevibacteriaceae > Brevibacterium > Brevibacterium iodinum. The sequence continues at coordinate 53,621 of NZ_FXYX01000017.1, read as the reverse complement.
TGAATCGCGCCAAGCGCGCTGGGCAGGTAGGTCAGGAAAGTGACGAACCCGATCGCCCCCGCCACCGGAACGAGCGTCATGGCAAGGAACCCCGGTGCCTTGAGAGCGGAGAAGTCCAGAGTCTCTCGCAGCGAGGTGCCGCCGCGGCCGAGCAGGGGCAGTCTCACTGTCCCGATGAGTGCGACGAGCAGCACGATCGTGTGCGCAGCGAAGATGCCCCGCCACCCCCAGGCCGACAGCAGTAGTCCGGACAGGGCGGGGCCGGCGGCGAGTCCGAGGCCGTTGATGGTGCCGAACAGGGCGAACGCCTGCGCCTTGGCCTTGCCCTGGAACAAGTGGCTCAGGATCGGGGCCGCGCCGGTGAGCACCGCCGCCGAGCCGATGCCGGCAATGACGCGGCCGGCATCGAGCAGTCCGATCGTGGGGGCGAAGGCGCTGATCGCGCCGCCCGCCGCGGCGATGACGATACCAATTTGGAATGAACGGGTGTAGCCGATCTTGTCGGACCAGACACCCCAGGCGATCGTGCAGATGGCGAAGGCGACGTTGAAGCCGTTGACCACCCATTGCAGGGGAGTCGGATCGGACCCCAGTTCGCCCGCAATCGTGGGGAGTGCGACGGCGGTGCCGGAGATAGACAGCGGGATGACGAACTGGGCAAGCAGGATCACGGTGAGCAACAGTCTGGGGCGGGGCACGGGCACTCCCTAGGTTCGACGGGCCTCTTAGGTTCTATATGGAACGAACCTAGATTGTCATGCCGTTGAGGTACGATGCAAGTAGAACCTTAGGGTCGTGCTGAGTAGGAGGTCGAGATGACTAGCACAGCCAGCGGCGTGGAGCCGGGCGAGATCGAGCTCGGTGCGGTGTTATCAGCGCTTGCAGATCCGCATCGCCGTCGAGTCATTCGAGACCTGGTCAACGATGCGGACGGTATTGAGCGGTCCTGCACGAGTTTCGGGCTGGACTTGTCGAAGTCCACCCGCAGCCATCACTTCAAGGTGCTCCGGGAAGCGGGGCTGGTCCACCAGGTCGATCGGGGAAACCGCAGTGGAGTGACGCTGCGCAGAGATGATCTTGACCGTCGCTTCCCCGGTCTTCTCGCTCTCATCGGACGTCAGAGCAGCGACTGACTCGCATCTCACTGGACTGCATCACTCGTCGAGAAGCTACCCACCCGTAGTCTGCGCAACGTATGTCCACGCGCGTTGTCACCTCTTCCTGCGTGGCCACTTCGGCACCCCACAGTCCTTCCAGACTTCCACCAGACCTGCAACCCAGCGGAGGGACGCGAAGAGCCCGTAGCCGGCCCCGGCCAGGCCCACGGCGACGACGAGCCAGCGCCCGATCCCGAGCCACACGCTCCCGTCCCACGTCCAGCGCCCACTGAGCGCCCGTGATGAGCCCGGCGATGCCCATCCAGAGCCCGGCGACGACCACGACCACCGGCAGGAGGGCGAGGCACATCGCCGCAGCGGCCGACCAGAGCTGACGGGCCTCCAGCTTCGCCGTTGCGGCGATGATCCGCTCGGCGCGCTCGTTCGACGCGTCGATGTTCGCCGTCAACGTGGCTGAGGCCTCCCCGGCGACCTGCTCGGCGGCCTTCTCGACCCGCTCCTCGGTGCGCTTCTCGATCCGCTGCACCGCGCCGCCGACCCTGCTCACGAGCGCCCGGTTCTCGTCAGCCTGCGCCTTGAGCTTCTCAATCGCCGAAACCGTAGCCGCGCGATTCTTCTGCGACTCCGCGACCAAGCTCCGCGACGCGGCGTTCAAGCTCTCGCCGTTGAGACTCTGCGCGAACTCGCCGAGCGTGCTCGCGATCTCGTTCTGCCTGCTCGCGATACTCGCGATCCTCTCGGACACGTCGCTGGAGGGCGAGGAGGTCGACGGCGGGGCCGTGATCCGCTCCAGCCGCCTCGTCGTCTCCTCGTCCATGACCTTCACGAACCCCGCGAGCTTCTTCTGCTGCTCCGCCAACGTCGTGATCCTCGTGTTCTGTGCCTCGACGGCGGCGAGAATCGAGGTCAACGCCTCCATCGTCTCCGGACTGCCGAGCTGCTGCCGCTGCTCGTCCTGCGCGTTCTGCTGCTTCAGCCTGTCGAGCGCTGCGCTCATATTCCTGCTCCTTCTGCTGCTGGTGGTAGTCGAAGAACGCCTGCGCGCCCTCCGGTGTGAAGTCCGCCGAGAGGGCACTCGTGCGCTTGCGGCGCTCGGCGCGCCCGGACTCGCCACGGCGGTCCTCGATGTAGAGCGTCCACGTCTCCTTGCCGACGTTCTTCCCTCGCGTGCTGACTGCGGTGTGCAGGCGCATCCTCGGCACCCGCTCACCGTCGTCGCCGAGCTGCTGGTTCTGCTCCTCGATCACCGCTTCAAGGCAGGCCTTGTCCACCGTCCGGGGGTCGGCCAGGGCTGCGCTCATCCGGTCGCCCATCTCGCGGTCGAGCCCGCCCTGGGCGAAGTCCTCGCGGCGCAGCTCCCAGTCCCTCGACGCGTGCTCCAACCGCTTGACGACCGAGAGGCCGTGCTCGCGCATCAGCTCGTCGTTCGCCGACTGCACGCCCAGCTGGTTCCCGGCCTTGCGGTCGTGGAACGTGCGGTAGTCGCTGAGCGCCTTCCCCGTCCGGTTGGTGTGGTTGATCACGAGGATGTGGTTGTGCGGCTTCTTCCCGCGTCCATCCACATGGCTGACCACGAGGCAGTCCGAGTCGGGGTGCATCTTCTTCGCGAGCTGGTAGCCGAGATCGTTCACCCGTTGCACGTCCTCCGGGTACTTCGGGTCGAACTCCTCGTCGCTGAACGACTGCCGGTAGTGCAGCGCCTCGACGTCACGCTTTGTGTTCTGCGTCAGTGCCCGGGCACGCGCCGAGAACGCGCCGGGGCCTCCCGGGACATCGCACGTGATCGCGGCACCGCGCTCGTCATCCTTGCCGCGGATGTAGCTCTCGGTGTCCGCAGCGCTGGCACTCGGGCTGTAGTGGGTGGTGCTCATGAGGCCGTCCGATCTCCGAGCAGGGCGCGGATCTCGCGCAGCAGCTCGATCAGCTCGGGCACGTCTGCGGACAACGCGACTGCCTCACCGGCCCGCGCTCGGTGGTCCAGGTCGTTGATGTTGATGGCCAGCGGGCGGACCTGAGCGGCAAGCTCCCGAGCATCCGCCGATGCCTGCACGCGGCTCTCCACGTCGAGCAGGTGCGCGGCCACAGCGGCGTCCAGCTCCTCGGAACGCGAGGCGTGCAGCGCGTCGCGCACGACGGTCCGCACCCACGTGCTCGGAGCCAGCCCGAGCCGCTTCGCACGAGTGCGAAGCACGGCGAGCGTGGACTCGTCGAAGCGAGTATCGAGCCGCCCGCCGCTGTCACGACGACGCTTCGCGCCGCCGTGATCCATCCGCACGGCCTCCGCGGCGTCCCGACCGGTGTCCACCTTGGAATCGGGCCGCTGCCCCACCCGTACGGATGGATGGCAAGCAGTAGCCGTGTCGGACATTTCGCTGACGCTCATGTCCTCCCCGGCTGCTTGCGAGGGGCCTCCGGCCCCCTCGACCCCCTGGACGAACGGGTGCTGATCGGTGCTCATGCGGCACCTCCCGTGACCAGCACCGGCGGCTCGCTGAAGACGATGCCGCGAGCGGCCAGCGCCGCCGTGCTGTCATCGAGACGGCGCTGCGCCGAGGTCACGAGCCCCGCATCCGGCGACCGAAGAGCAACGGCGTCGAGCACCGCATCGAGCGCCTCGGCGTGCGTCAGCTCGGCGTCGGTCTCAGCCTTGTCGTAGCCGAGCCACACCGTCTCCCGGTTCACGTTCCCGTTCCGGTCCGCACCCGGGAGCCAGATCGTGCGCGTGTACGGCTCGACCTCACCAACCTGGCTGACCGAGTAGTGCGGCTCGCCGTCGATCTTCCTAGCCTCGATCATCAACGTGATCCGGCGCACGACCTGATCGAGGGAATCGCCCGTCGAGCGCTTCCCCGGTATGAAGAACCCGAACTCAACCGGATCGACCGACACCGCGATGAGGATCAGGCGCGGAGCCGCGTCCGGCTTGTTGTAGTAGCGCGCCGAGATCGGCCCGCCCTGCCGAGGATCGAGCAGCTGGAGGAAGTCCGCCCACTCCATGACCCGCGAGCTGGGCTCGTTCATCATGAAGATCGGCTCGCCGTTGTAAGCGTCCGGCCCGTTCTTCGCCGTGGCGCGAAACACCGGCCAGCCCAGCCGCGCCGAAAGTTCAGCGGCGACCGACTCGACCAGATAGCTCTTGCCCTGATCGCTCGCGCCCATCGCCCAGATGATCGTCTTCTGGAAGACACCGGCCCGGAGCTTCTCGACCTCGAACAGCATCTCGCGCTTGGCACGGTTCTTCAGTGCCAGGTTCACCTTGGCCTCGTTGCGCGTGTAGATGTCCATCAGCGTCTTGTCCCGCAGGATGTCCAGCTCATCGACTTCGCCGTCGAGCACCTTCTGCACGAGCGTGTCGCCCAGCTCGTTCCACTCCTTCATCGGGATCGCCGCCTTGCGGCCGATCACGGCGCGGCGAGCCCAGGCGTCGCGATGCTCGGCCTCGATCTCGGCGTAGTCCTTCCCGCGGAGCGTGACGACCTCGTCGACGCCGTACTGGTGCTTGTCCGGGTCCTTCGCGTGGATCAGGTAGGACCAGGCATTCTCGATCCGGCCTCCACGGGGCGGCCCCTTGACGACGCTCTTGTCGCCGAACCCGAACAGCTGATCCATCGCGGCGCACTGGAGCTTGCCCTCGACCTTGCGCCCTGCGCTCTGCTGGAGCACCACGTGCACGTGATCGTCCTTCGGGCATCCGTCCGCCAGCACGTCCTTGTCGTGCTTGATGATCCAGAACCCCTGGCAGTCGCCGCCCGCGGCTTCGTAGCGGCGCAGAGTCTCCTCGCCGATCGATCGCACATCGCCGGAGAGGATCACGGCCACGTCCCAGCCCGGCCAGAACTCCGGCTTGAGCTGCTGCGTGAACGTCACGTACGCAGACGGCTTCCGCCCACTGGGACCGCTCTGCTTCTTCGCTGCGGCGCTCACCGAGACCACCGCCCACAGTGCGCGCCATTAGAGGTGCGGCGCCTCAAATGGCGCGCGTAATGGCGCGCGTCGGAGGCCCTGCTGAGACGGGCATCGGAGCCCACCGATGGAGCACCCGGAAACACCGCGTGACCAGCGCTGTTGCAGCACGGGGGGCTATCGGCAAGCTTGAGCCCCCCGTGCGTAGGAACGCACGCTGCGCGCCATTTGGTGGCAAGAGTCCGGGAACTCTTCGAGGGAGCGACATGCTGGAGGCTCCCGCCCTCGCTCGCTTCGCGCGCTCGGTTGGGGGTCAGGGTGGTGGAGCGGGACAGGCGGGCACGCATCAGCGACCACCGCCCTTGCGGTAGCGCTTGATGACGGCCTGGTGCGTGACACCGAGGGCATCACCGATCCTGGCCCAGGTCACGCCCTCAGCGCGGGCATCGTAGACGGCGATCTCGACGGCCTCCTCCAGCACGGAGCGAAGCACGCCAAGGTCGCAGAGACGGGCCTCGGTGTCGGCGAGGGACGGATCGCCCTGACGCCAGCGGAAGCCGGTCAGGTGCTCGAAGGCGGCGGAGTTCGCGCTCATCAGCGATCACCGCCCATCACGGAGGCGACGGCGGCGCGCTGGCGCGGTGTCAGCGGCGTGAGAGCCAGGCGCTCACCGGCCCGGCGACCGGCGGCACGGGCTGCGGCGATGACGGGCTCGAGCCCATCAGGTTGCGAAACGGGGGTCGAGTCCTGGCCGAGGCCAGGACTGTCAAGCGCGGATGCGCGGGGAACGTCGATAACGACAGACATCGGAAGTCCTCAGACATGAGTATCTTCCGGTTCCCCGCCACGGTAGTTGGGCTGTTTGACCGGCTACTCATCCGGGAGCAGAACCCCGCGCTTCTAAGTCGCGGCCCCGGTGGGATCTTCTTGTCTGCAACGATTCTCCCATGAGTCGACTCACCATTGCAATGACGAGTCGAGTCATAAGTCAGTCGCGACGCGGCTCGATTCGAATGAGGTCAGGGTCGAACTTCACGTGACCAGGCACGATGGGCTCGATGGTCACTGTCACAAGCTCGTCCACGAGCAGCCGGCGGCGGTCCACGTCCAGAGCCTTCCACTTCGATTCGACCACCTCGCGGCGCTCCGCAGTGCCGACTGGCTCGTCAACACCAGCCAGCAGCTTCGCCGCTACCGACACCGAGCGGTCGAGCAGCTCCGTGTCGATCTCGTCGATCCGGGCCTTCCCGCCCCTGATCGCCTCCGTGATCTCCAGGACAGGCTGTTGCACGTCCAGCAGCAGCGGGCTCAGCTCTTTCACCCGCTCGACCAAGGCGTTCCGCTCGGTCAGCAACGCCTCGCGGTCCGGCCCGTCGTCCTCCTGTGGCATCACGAGGTCGTGCACGTCCACAGAGGACAGGCGGGTGAGTACTGCCTCGGTGACCATCGCATCGACGGGCTCGCGCTGGCGGGTGAGGTGGAACAGCTCGCCGCAACGGTACGTCGGCTGCTTCCGGCTGTTCGTCCCCGAAACTAGCGTCGCGCCGCATCTCCCGCACAGCCCGATAGTGGACAGGAGGTACTTCGGCTGGTTGCCCTGCCTGGCCGACCTCCGCACATTGTCCTCCAGCTTCGCCGCCGCGGCCCGCCACGTCTGCTCCCCGACGATGGGCGGGAACACCTCGCCCTGCACCGGGTACAACTCACCCGACGCGTGGTGCTTGATGTAGCCCGCGTAGAGCGGGTTCGCCAGCAAATACCGCACCGCATCGACGGAGAACTCGGACCCCCTGGCAGTGACGTGCCCGGCACCGTTCAGGTCTTCGCGGATACGCCGGATCGACAGCGACGGCTCGCCGAGGAACGCGTCGAAGGCCCGCCGGACGGCGTCGGCCTCCTCCTCGATCACTTCGCCCTCCCTCGTCCAGCCGAACGCTTTCCAGGCCGACGTCGGGATGCCCTCGGCGCGGCGGCGCTCGTTCGACCTGATCTGACGCTCTGCCTTGCGCCGTGCTTCGAACCGGGCAAGAGCGGCGAGCATCGTCGCCCGGAACTCGCCGTCCGCCGTAGAGAGGTCGATCTCGCCGTCCACAGTGACGACCCGCAGGCCGAGATCGATCAGCGTGTTGAGGTCCTTCGTGCTGCGCAGCAGCCGGTCCATGTCCACGGCGACCACCATCGAGAACCGGCCCGCGCGGGCGTCGTCCAGCATCTCGGCCCAGCGGGTGCCAGTGCGGCGCTTCTTCGTCGCCGACACCGCGTTGTCTTCGTAGACCTCGACGACGTTCCAGTCCTTGGCCTCGGCGAGAGCGTGAATCTTCCTCAGCTGCGTATCGACCGTCCAGCGGTCGCCCTTGCGGTCCATGGAGGCGCGGACGTACGCGGCCACCTCGTTCGTCTTCCTCAGCGCTACCAGTTCGACCATGCAACCAAGCTTACGTGAACGGGTGTTGCAACCGCGAGATGCACTATGAGAACCCGCTCTACCTCGCCGAGGAGGCCGCCGCCCTCGATCTGCTCTCCGACCAGCGAGTGGCGTTGGGTATCAGTCGCGGATCCCCGGAGCCGGCCCTGCGCGGTTGGGAAGCCTTCGGCTACGAGGATCCCATCGAGCCGAAGGCCGCGAACATGGCCAGAGAGAAGTTCGATCGGTTCCTCCGCGCCATCCGCGGCGAGGAACTTGCCCCGGCCGATCTGCAGCAGTTCGGTCCGGGGAAGCGCCTGCGCATCGAACCGCATTCCCCCGGGCTCGATCGACGCATCTGGTGGGGAGCTGGATCCGCCTTCACCGCAGAATGGGCGGCACAGCAGGGTGTGAACCTGATGAGTTCGACTCTGCTCACCGAGGCCACAGGTGCCGCATTCGGAGACCTGCAGGCCGAGCAGATCGCCAGGTACCGTCAGGCATGGAGCGTCGCGGGGCACGGATGGACTCCGAGAGTGTCCGTCAGCCGCAGCATCTTCCCCATTACCACCGACCTCGACGACCTCTACTTCGGTCGGCGTGGGGCGGGCCAAGGGGATCAGATCGGCATCATCGACGACACACGGTCGACGTTCGGCCGTACCTACGCGGGCGAACCGGACAAGCTGATCGACGAGCTCAAGGCCGACGCGGCGATCGCGGCAGCCGATACCATCATGCTCACCATCCCCAGTCAGTTGGGTATTGCTTATTCACTCCACATACTTGAGTCGTTCGCGGAGCACGTCGCACCGTCGTTGGGCTGGGTCCCGACCACTGAGAGCCCGGTAGAGGGATCTGCGGTCTAAGCGGTCGTCACCACAGCCTGCACATTCCCGCATGTGCGTGATGTTCTGCTGTTAGACCGCTGTCTACTGCCTCTGAGACACGATCTACGGCTGACATGAAGAAGCGGCGTTGACCCGATTGAGGTCAACGCCGCCTTTCCGTGCCTGCGGTCCGCGGTCTGCAACTTGAGCGCGAGTCACCCGCGCGGTTTCCACGGGTACCTATTTCCTCTGCGGTAGTGGGACCCAAGGTGTTCGAGCAGTTGATCAGTCGAATAGTACGAAGTCTGCACTGCGCGAAATAACGTGTCTCGGTCTTCCTGCGTCAGCGCACCAAAGACATACTCCGCGTCCTCGCTTGCCGCCGTCATCACAATTGTGTCCGGCAGTCCCTCAAATAGCGGCGGGTCGGTGGCAAGCAGGGAGTACAAGAGACAGGCCACCGCGAAGACGCCCAGGAGCATCCAAAATCCGATGTTTGACAGGTCGTGAAACCCAATCGGGAACACTAGTATGAACACGAGAATGACGAAGGGTATGAGAGCGTGCTTGAGAAACTCGTGTCGCCATTGAGCCCGCGCTTCGGAATCACCGCGAACAACTGCATCCCACGCTGAGCCCTGCGTAATTAAGTACCGATGCAGGCCTGCGGTGGGAACGCTAACCACCGTGTCATGACCGTTGATTCGGTAGCGACCTTGAAATTTTCTGTCTGCCATCTCGACACGAATTTCCTTCTGCGGTCACGGCTTGAACTTCGGCAATACGTCATCGGTCAGGTATTGCTCGCCTTTTGACTGGTCGACCAACTTATCCTTGGTCTTTTCCTGCATGCCTGACCCCGAACTGCTCGATGAGTCAATGCCCGCCGTCATACCGTCTGCATTCACGGTAAAGTCGGTGTTGCCTCTAGGTCCTTCTTCATTTGCCGTAATCGAGATGTTGAGGCGAACGTCAATTTCTTTACCTGAGTCATCCTCGTAGGATGCTGGGGCCTGGCACCGAATGGTTGCGTCTCCTGGCTCGTCTTCGTTGAGCAAATCTTCTGGGAAGTATTCGTCTCTCCATCCTCCGCCTTCGACATACCGGTCATCTGTGGAGCCGAATGTTGCATCTGAGGGGACGTCGACAGCCAATGTCTCGTATACGTCTGCAATCTCGCCGAGAGCCTGTTTGCATGTGCCCGCCACATTGTCTGCGTTGATTGACGCGATGCTGATCTGCTCGTCAGCCGATCCGCCTGCATCGTTGCCGTTCGATTGATCGGGCTGATCCGCGTCAACCTCCTTTGGAACTCCACCACATGCTGCGAGCGTTGATGTAAGAGCCAGTGCGCCAAAGACTGCGGCGATCCGTTTCGTGGCGTGCAAGTCTCGTCCTTTCGTCGGGTATCGTTGCCTGCCTCGACGCTACAAGGACGACTGTGGGTCCTGACCTGCTGTGACGCTGTCCGCACAAACCCGCACAAGCCCAAACGTGCCCGTTAAGTTGGTGCATCGCTCCGTGGGTCCGCATACAATGACGCCTAGTTCGATGCCGTAGATGAACGATGCAAGGAGTGGGTCGATGAACCGACAGCCTGGCGATGACTCGCACACCGAAGACACGTTTGACAGTCTTGTCGGCGATCTTCGAACCCTTCGAGTGAACGCAGGCGTTCTCCCGTACGCCGAAATCGCTAGGCGAATCGGGCGGCATCGTGGGCAGATCAATGGTGATGGTGTTACCGATGCTCCTGCGCGTTCAACGGTCTATGACGCATTTCGTTTAGGTCGCAGCAGGCTCAATGCTGAATTGGTCGGTGAAATCGTGCGTGCGTTGGGCGAGGATGAACATTCCATACAGCAGTGGAAGATTCGTTGCTATCGGGTGCAATCAACCGCCGAGCACGACTGCGAGCGCGAACTTGTCCGCGTTGAAAATCACGTTGAGTCGAATACGGAGACTGAGCCAGCTAAGCCTCATCGTCCGCGCTACATCTACGTTGGCGCGGTCATGCTTCTATGTGCACTTCTGAATGCCCTCGGCTACGCGCTGGTCGGCGAGTTGCATCTTGCTCTGTACCTCGACATGGTCGGGACGGCAACAGGAGCGATCCTACTTGGCCCTTGGTGCGGTGTCGCAATTGCGATACTGGGCAACGCGTTCGGGATATTGATTCATGGACCTATGGCGCTCGTGTTCGCGCTAGTTAACGTCGCCGGCGCGCTTGTATGGGGCTACGGAGTACGACGGCCTGCTTGGACTGCAACGTTCACGCAATTCTTCCGGTTAAACCTTCTGGTCGCTGCTGTATGCACGCTCGTCGCGGTCCCACTTCTGATGTTCGGCTATCACGGCGGCACTGGCCACGAATCGGATCAGTTGACTTACACGTTCACAGCATCAGGCCAAAACCTGTTGAGCGCGGTGCTTCTTTCGAACGGGATCACCTCGATCCTCGACAAGCTCGCAACTGGGTTCATCGCGCTTGCCGTCATCCACGCCTGTACTTCTCGAATCAAAGCCGTCGATCCAGACTTCAGCAGCCCAGCGGACAATTTCCTCCGTTTCGATCTGCATTCGACCATTCGGCGTCTGTCTCCGGTACGCATCTACTCTGCGGTTCAAGCACGTATGCCTCGCACCCGCACAAATCACGCATAGTCGTTGTGTTGTGCTGTGAGTCTGCGGTCTGCTGCCGACTCTGACCCCATCTGAGTGCATTGCCCGCGCTGGAACAACCTCAGTATCAACACGTTGAAGACGACATGTGCCTACACCTCTCAATTATGTGATTAGATGGATCCATGCCTAGAATCACGTATTTATCCCTGACGATGCACCCCATCCGGACTAGACAGTCCACCTGGAAGTCGAGTACGCTAGCCTCACGACGAATGAAAAGAGGCAAAAATGGGTGTACTGACGAACGAGGGCGACGTAACGGGGTACGAGCTGCCCCAGCTCGTGAAAGACCTCGACGATCGCGGCTTCGATCCAGATGCTGTAGCGTACAAGCACTCGATCTCTGTGCAGCAGGGACGCAAGAAGCGCGTCATAGAAGCGGACGCGGTCATGTTCGAAGAGAAGTCCCGACAGACCGCTCTGGTCGTGATCGAAACGAAGCCGCCCGAACCATTCAAGAAGGACGACGCGGCGCAAGCGATTTCCTACGCACGTCTGCTGGACAATGTAGCCCCATTCGCAATTCTGACCAATGGATTGGACACACGTGCCTACGACACTCTGAGCAAGAAGCAGGTCCCGCTCAAGTCGGTTACAAAAGCGGCTGCGAAGGCCAAACTGAATCAGCTTATGGGGTCAGGCGACCTCGTTGCCGAAGCACGTCACGAACTCTTCAGGGTTGAAAACGTGCAGGACTACAAGAGGATCCTCCGCGCGTGCCACAATGCCATTCGTAACAACGAGGGCTTCGATCCTACAAAGGCCTTCGACGAGCTCTCAAAGGTGATGTTCACAAAGCTCTACGAGGAGAAACATCACGGTGAACGCTTTAACCTAAAAAAGTATGATTCGATGGCTGCGGACGGTGTCAACATTATCCACAGCATTTTCGAGCAGACAAAGTCCGATCCTGATTTCAAGGGCCTCTTTGATCCTGACGCTACGATCGAGTTGAATGCTCGCACTGTTAGGCAGCTCGTCGCCCAATTTGAAAACTACGATCTCTCCCTGACTGAATTTGACGTAAAGGGCGAGGCTTTCGAACACTTCCTGGGTGATACTTTCACCGGTGGCCTGGGTCAGTATTTTACGCCGAGGAACGTGGTCGATTTCATGATTGAGGCCTCTGACCCCAAAATCGGTGAGACTGTTGTTGATCCATTCTGCGGGACTGGAGGATTCCTGATTGCTTGGCACAGTGTGGTGTCCTCGATGATTGACGGCTTGCCGGTCGCGAACGCCGAGAAAGAGACTAGGCGTAAGACGTTAGATGAGTCCAGTATCTTTGGCATCGACTGGAACGAACGGACAGCGCAAGCTTGCCGAATGAACCTTTCGATGCATGGTGATGGTGAGTCGAGCCAGAACGTTTTCAAGCAGTCAGGATTTAGTGACGCTGTCACAAGAAAGTCTGACGGCAGTGAAGAGACCCGGATCGGCGGCGCGATGTTTGACAAGTGCCTCACCAATCCGCCATTTGGCGCGACTGAGAGCGATCCCGAGATACTCGCCTCCCACGACTTAGGGCGGGGCCGGAACAGCATCGAAAGAGCTGCTCTTGCGATGGAGCGCGCGATTAGTCTCACGAATCCAGGAGGACTTGTCGCAATCGTCATAATGGACGGCATACTCGCCAATCCGTCCATGAAGTTCGTACGTGACTGGATGCGAAAGCACGCGAAGGTCAATGCGATGGTAAGCCTGAATCCAGAAACCTTTGAGGGCTACGGTGGGCGGGCGAATACGTCTATCCTATTACTAGAAAAGCGTGACTCTCCTCTAGACTCCGTACCTGAAGACGAAGGCCCTGTTTTCATGGCGATGTGTCACAACTCGGGTTACGCTCCGAACGGGCGGGAAGTCGACGGCAACGATCTCATAGAGATTCTCGACGCGTACAAGAAGTGGCGCGATGGCGAGACTTTCGAGAGTGAACTTGCATGGGCTGAGCCACTGCGCGAGCGACTAGATCCGAGGCACTACTGGCGACCAGCAAGCATCGCTGCTACCACGGCAGATCTTTCAGTCGCACTTCGGACGGCGAGCAGTAACCTACGTGTGTTGGTCAGCGAGGTTGACAGGATCCAATCCGATTATGAAGAGTCTAAGATTCATGATCCTAGCCAGTTCGTAGCAACAAAGATCGAGGATCTTCTCGAAGAGATCACATGGAAGGAAAACAAGATTCGGCTTAAGGACGATGAGACTTATGCCGAGGTTGGTGTTCGGTGGTGGGGCGGCGGCACATACGTACGGTCTCGTCGCCGAGGGTCTGAGATCAAAGCAAACTACATGATGCCTGTCGAAGGTGGCACGCTTATCTACAATAGGATGTTTGCGTTCCGTGCATCTTTCGCGATTGCTGGAGATGAAGTGTCCGGTGGCTACGTTTCAAACGAATTTCCGATGTTTCGTGCAAAGGACTCGGAGTTCCAGGACGACCTGTTGCTTCGGTGGATCGTTCATGTTTTGACGGCTCCTACCTCAGTGGGATTGATCGACGCCGAGTCTCAAGGCTCAACTAAAACAAGTCGGAATAGGTTGAACCAAAGCAGTCTGATGGAGCTGAAGATTCCTATACCGAATACGCCTGAGATCATGGAAGAGGCTGTGAGGCTACTTGACAGAGCTGACGCGCTACGTGATGAACTTAAGGATTTGGGTGACGGCGCACAGTCCCTCCGCGACAGCTTCAGTGGCTTCATTCCCCAGCCATCAAGGTGATGAGGACGTGTCTGATTCCTGGAGCTGGACCAATCTATTTCTAGGGGTCTGCAGCGCATCTGGACGTAGCTGAGTCAGAGATTGAGTGGGATAACGCTGAACAGATGCGCATTCGAAAGCAGCTGCGCGCATAGCCTGCACGTTCCCGCACCAAGGAAGTGTTCGCGCGGGAGACGGCGGTCTACTGCCGTCCACGTACATGCCCTAGTCTGCGTCAGACATTCCCCCATGCTCCGGTTTCCTTTCGAGAATCGCACGCCTTCCATAATCAAGTCGCTTGATGGTGCTTGATCATGCACTCTGAGAGATACAGTGAACCTACACAGGCACGGTGCGTGTCAGCGATGTATTGGCACTCTATAGACGGGGTATGGAATGACATTCTATGTGTACGTGGACAACTCAAACGTCTGGATCGAAGGAATGCGAATCAGCGCAGTCCGCAAGGGTCTAGCTAAGTCGACAACGGATGCGATGAACCGAAAGATTACTGACCACGATTGGAGCTACGACTTCGGCAAGCTATACGAGTTGATCTGCCCACCCGATCAGATGATTGGCCGTTCCAGCCTGTTTGGCTCACGTCCTCCGGCAAATGACTCCATTTGGAACCTTGCACGCGCACATGGGTTCGAAGTATTCCTTTTCGATAGGAACGCGGCCAACAAGGAAAAGCAGGTAGATGTAGCGATCTCTACGCAGATCATGGAGGACTCATTTCAACACATGAAGGATGGCGACCGCCTGCTTCTCGTTTCAGGCGACAGGGACTACCTCCCCACAATTGAGTCGCTTCGTAACCGGGGCTTTCCCGCGAGAGTGGCCTTTTGGGAGCACGCCACGGGGAACGAACTCAAGCAAGCGCCAATCGACTACATACCCCTTGATCCCGCCTTTGATTACATCACTCGGACTTCGGAAGTCGATGAGTAGTTTGCGATCTAAGTGCGCGAATAGTAGACATCGGGCGTTACCGCACCGTATACACTTCGTACCGAGGGTTTGCGGTGTGCTGCTGTCCATGCACATGCCTCAGCCGGCATGAAGAAGCGGCGTTGACCTCAATCGTGTCAACGCCGCTTCGCTGTGTTGTCGTCAGGCTTCTTGTTGTTCCTTTTTCGCCTTGAAGTCCCCCAGCGGTGTGATGTTGCGGAAGGCCGGGAAGCACATCGTGACGATCAAGATGAGCACGATGGCGAGTACCCACCCGTTGGGCATCACGAGTGCGCCGTATGCGCCTATTGCCGCCCAGATGAATGTTCGCGGTAGGGCACGCAGTGCGAGTCCTGCAACCAGCATGAGGGGTGCGAGCAGGATGAAGTAGTCGATGCCCGTCATAGCCCACAGTCCGCAACCGATGATTGTGAGGGCGACGGCAAGCTTGTGTGCCTTGATCCACTTTCTGACCTTGTTCATCCCGCATCATCCTCCTCGGATTGCGTCAGTTCACGCATGCTACGAACCTTGAATCCCTTTGAGCTTGCGTAAACGACTGCTTGCACTCGTGTTCCGACGGGAAATAGTTGCGCGCCGTTTGCTTCGACCATGGAGAACACCTGTTCGCCATCGTCGATCTCGTGAATCAACCAGACTAGGTCGCCAAAACTCTTCGAGCGTTTAGCGATCTTGACTACGCCAATGATGTTCTGGTCGTATTCCCTAAGGCTGTGCGCTTCATAGAATTCATCAACGCTCATTGCGTACCACCGTTCTCGATTGCCTTCACGGCCTTGACGATGAGTGACTTGCTGACGGTTTCCGGCTTGCCAGCCTTGCTGAAGCGATTCTTAGACAGCTCCTTGGCAATTCGCCCGTAGCCCCACTTCTTGCTTCGCATGTCTCGGATGCGCATGAAGTCGGTGTCCGTGAGCTTGCGTGGGCGTCCCAGCTGAACGCCCTCAACCTCCTTGAGATACTTCAGCTTCGCTTTTGTTGCACTGCGCACTCGTTCGCGGTACAGCGATGCTCCGAGGGCCTCGGCCGCGATCTGGAACAGTTGCATGGTGTCGGTAGCGATGAACCGGCTGTAACGACCGTCGGTTGTCGTGAATCCGATGCCCTGCTTGTTGAGTGCGTCGAGACCGTTTTGTAGCCCGAGGAAGTCTCGTGAAATTCGGGATGCGTCAACGACCACTAGTTCGAGGTTGTCCTTTTCGGGCTGTTGCGCGATGAAGTCCTGTAACGCGAGCCAGCCTTCACCCTTCACAAGGTTGATTGATCCTGAGACACCGCGGTCAATGAAGATGTTGTCGTGCTCCACTCCACACTTGGTCAGGGCCTCAATCTGCTGTTCGATGGTCTGTTCCTTACCCGATTCCTTTTTGTCGGTGCTCACGCGTGCGTAACCGATTTTGATTGTTTCCATGGTTGTCTCCCGTGCCGTTTTAAGGTGCGTGATTTGCGCACCGTTTTTAATATCGGTTTGGGCGTTTGCTCACCGTTTGCACGAGACGTATCCATAAACGAGCGTTAGATACACGGTCCACTCTCCGCGCAAGAAACAGATCACTTGCGAAGGACACAAGCACCACAACCCGGTGTAGCGTGAAGGTCCGATGCGGGTCCGACTCGTCGTAGGATCGAACCATGAGCGAAGACCTGCCGGAGCACGAGTGGCGCACTATCGCCGACTACGTTGAGGGACAGAGCAACAAGGGAATCGTGGAAGATGAGGAGAGAACCGAAGTCACGCTCGTTCAGAGGGTGCGAAGCTACAGGCTGTTGGGATCTGACTACGAGATTTTTGATGTACACACGAACCTAGACGAACGATGGTGGGTGATTACGAACCCGACTAATCTCTATTTGCAGGGGAGGTTCCCCAGCTACGACGAAACGTTTTCTTTCCACCTGGGCTTAGGTCTGCGAATCATGAACCAGGAACGTGTAGAAACGGATGACGACCGTCTCGAACACATTGGGGGTGCTTGGCGACGGTATGACGATGCCGTCAATGCGCTCAATACAGCTCGCGAAGCCGAGGACTTTCAAAGTATTGGCATAAAGTGCCGAGACGCACTAATCGCGTTCGGAAAACAGCATCAAGCAGACGAATGGGTAATTGAGGACGGGGAGCGACCCAAAGCAAACGATTTCAAACAATGGGCTGATCTGTATGCAAAGAGTCTTGCGACCGGGCGAGTGCGACGCTATCTGAAGGAAATCTCGCATAAGACTTGGGATATTGCTGTCGAACTGCAGCACTACAGCAATGCGACGAGCTGGGATGCCGAATTGGTCCTCGATGCAACTCATAACGTCTTTGACGGGCTCTCCACGGCTATGGTCAAGAGGGCGCGAAAGGAACCGGATCGCTGTCCGAATTGTGGCTCGTACCGATTCAGCCTGACTGGACACGTTGATGTCAGAAGCGGCACTCGCGGTTGGCTCTCCTTTGAGGCCTGTAGTGCCTGCTCGTATCGAAGCGAAGAATCGTTTGACCCGTGGGACGACTGAGCACTCGAATGCTGAGGCCGTCCATGCAGGACATGGACGGCCTCATCGTTGGTGTTTGGTTAGGTCAGACGTTAACCTCCTCGTCGTCGTTCAGGTCGGGCAGTGAACCGAGTCCATCGAGTTGCGGCAGATTCCCAGGTGTCGACTGAGCGCCGTCCTCGTTGTAGAGGAAGTCATCGCTCTCGTCGGGTCGCTCCATAATTTCCCTGAAATCTTCGAGTTGATCGGCTTCGATGTCTCCACGTCCGTGCTCGCGTTCGAAGTCACGGATGAGTCTTGCAAGGTCGTCGTCTCCGAGATAGGCGAAACGGACCTTTACGGGGTCGCCGCTTTCCTCTTGAACATAGCCGATGCCCGCGGTGGCGTATCCGTTGGATTTGGTGCTGGTGGGTATTGCGGTTGAATCGAACCCCCTTGCTTTGGCGTCGTCGCCCAAAAATAGGTCGTTTATGTATGGGCTCTTTTGGCGCAAAAGAACCACGTTGGAGATGTTGTCGCGGATTTCGCCCAGCACCTCTTTATCTGCACGCTGTGTTGCGGCCACAATGTAAACCCCATAGGATCGTCCGGTTGCAATGAGTTGCTCTATGTTTGAAAGGTGGGTTGCCCCCTCGCGTCCGAGCTTTTTGAGCCCTCGATAGAGCGTGAGGTACTCGTCGATGATGAGGATGACCATGGGGTTTTCCTTTGTGGCGGGCAAGTCACGTTGCAGGTTGACGTTCCCTTCGTCGACTGACACTTTAAGGTTGTTCATGCGGTAGTCGAGGATGTCGATGATTTCTGCGATGTGGTCGCCGTGCTCGCGCATGTCATCGTCTTTCAATCCGGATGTAATGCGCTTGAAGATGCTTGACTTGAAGTACTCGTAAGCCTTAAGTTCTGCCTTTTTGGGGTCAATCCCGTGGAATTCTACGAGCCCCTGCGCGACGAAGGGAGAGTATTGGTAGATAGTCCCCTGAATGTATGCCCCCTTTCCTGATCCCGATGCGCCATTGATGAGAGTGTGATGAAGGGGGGACTGCCACACGGCTCCGGTTTCTGTGAATGCCAACGCACATTGGTAGGGAGTCTTCGCGGGGTTTTCCTTGAAAAATTCAACTCCGGCCTTGCGCTCCGTCAAGATGTCGACTGGCTCTTCCTTGTGTGCGATCACGTTCAGTGTGTAGTTGTCGCTCGTTTTGATGACCTCAACTGAGTGAAGTCCCAATTGGGACTCGATCCGTCCCGCCATTCGCTTCAATTGCTCCTCGTCGTTACCGTCGAGCTTCATGTCGATTCGGTAATGCTTGTCAAGGTCTCCGGCCACGTTGTCGGCCGGGTGCGGTGCGCGTACCTTGATGCACTTGGCAGCCGCAGCAACCTGAGCGCGAGCGTTGAACTTCTTGTTTCGTGACACTGGATTGCGCTTGATTGAAGCCTTCACCGCACGAGGGAACGGTGACAGCCACGCGAACTGTGCATGTCCCCTCTTGCCTTCTTCACGGTCAGTGACGTATTGATTCGCGGGTGCGTACATCTCGCAGATGGCATCGTTAGTTAGCAGTTCCGCCTTCGCCTTGAACAGCGCACGCGGCGTTCGTGTGACAAGTCGGCGCACGAGTGCAAGCACGAATGGAGTGCCGTAGCGAACGACACTGGCAAGAATCACAAGACCGATCATGATGAATGGAACGTATGGCTTAACGGCCTGCAAGTACGGTACGAGTGGGCCGAATAGTCCTCCGAGTAGTGTTTCGAGTAGATCAATCATTGTTCAGTTCCTCCAATGGCAACGCGGGTTGTTTGCCTAGTGAGTGTGTTTGGGTCAGTGTGTTTGCACTCGCACGCGGTTGGCTGGACGCAACGGGTCGCCGTCGCGGTTGCAGATGGGGAGAACAGTCAGCTTCCCGGAGCTAAACAGCTTGTAGTCACCTGCTGCATCAACCTTGCGAAGCAACGTTTCGACGCCTGAGCCGATCGTGAAGTACACGGCTCGCGCGTACACATATGGCTTGTCCAGTTCGGACTTCAACGTGGCGAGGATCGAGTCGTATTGGTCCCACGACTTCTTGTTCAGTTCGACTTCAACGAGGATGTTCTGCGACTTTTGCTTGCGATCCTTGTCGAGGTTGATGACAAGATCGGGCTGGTGAACGTACTTGAGCTTTGAATTCTCACGGCGTGGATAACCGATTGTGTACAAGACCGGATGCGCTTCGAGCAGGTTGCTCCATTCGATTCGCCCATCTTGTGCATCGGTCAGTGCGCGCTTTAGGAGTTCGAGCCTCAGCTTGCCGTAATCGTTGCTTTTGCCTTGCTTTTTGTTCTCGACGAGCTGTCGTTGCACCGGTGTGAATGCTGCTCGCATTTCGTGCTCGCTGATGAGCTGGTCAAGTCCAACAGGTTCTACACCTAGCGAGCCTTTGAAAAATCCGGCTGGTGACGCGAACTGTGCGGCGACACGAGCGATCATCCGGTAATGTTTGAGTCGTTCGATGCTAATGCCGTCGAGTGATGCTGCATGTGTCATGTCGTAGTCGAACTCGTGTGCATAAGCGATGCCGAGCTTTGACAGTCCGTATGATGTGACTCCTGAGACTGCGTCGCGGAACTTTTCGAGCGCGTCGAGGTTGTACAGCTTGCGAAGATACTGCTCAGTGCCTCTCACGGTCATGAGTTCACCGCCTGCGCTGATGCGACTCGGTTGGCTTCGGTTGAGGACGGACAGTGATTCACTGTCGACTCCTGGGAACATTCCGGCGAATGCGAGCAGTCGTGCATTGCTTGCGGTTACGCGCCCTCGCGGTGTTCCAAGTCGTATGCTCTTGGGCTTCTCAGGTGTCTTGTTCTCGTCGAGATCGGGAAGCTTGAAGGTGTTTTCGGTTCGTGGAATCGCCATGGTTCCTCCTGCGGTTGTTGTGGGTTGGTTGCAGGATGCATATCGGAACGATGCGATGTTGAGCGCGATGCAAAGTGTGATGCAGTGGTTGATGCACAGTGGGACATGGAAAGTGGCATCGAGATTGCATCGACCTAGTGCGATGCAGAGTCATTTCGGCGCAAAAGACGAATGTTGGTTTTCCTCATAAAGGAAACCCCAACCGTTACTAGCCCTAACTTTGGACCACCGCGCGCCGCCGTCGTGATGGCTGCCCGAAGTCCCCGAAGTCTTGGCGAAGCCTTCCAAGGATGGAGTCAACGGTTCTCCGGTAGACCAGTAGCAAAGTAGACCACTTCCAGAAAGCCCTCCAGAAGACTACTAGAAAGCCCTCCAGAAAGCCCCAGCAGACCTCTAGCAGTCCTCTAGCGGAACTCCGGCGCAGACGGTGGTGGGGTCGCGGTTCGACTCCCGATATGATGCGCTCGTTGCGAATCATCCCTACCTTTGCAACTGTTGAATGCCGTCCTCCAACTTTTTGGCATTCGCGTGGGACAACGGCCTGCAAGTAGCAATCACCAGTTGCTTGCGGGCCGTTCTTTTGCGAGAGCACGGGGCAGAGTCTGCGCCTGCCGTCGATATGATCCATCGAATGTTTTTCACACGAGATGGAGGGGTCATGGCGCGCCAAGAACGCAAGCCGCGTAAGCCACGACAGCGGCGACGAACGCACGGTACACGAAGGCCAGTTGAACGCGACTGGTTGAGTCGGATTTCGCATCACATCGCTATGAAGCATGCTGGGCGTGAACTTCATCCGAAGCATGTTTGGGTGCGACCGACGGAGGCCGAGGGCTACCGCTGGTACAACGTGTGTTACCGACTGTCGCAAGACGGTTCAGTGATCGTGTTGGACAATCCGCTCGATGTCAACAGTAAGGATTGGGCGGCATACTGTCGGTATCAAGAACAGTTTCAGCCTGGGTTTCGCAAGCGAGTTGAGGCTCGTCAATGGCGGTGATCTGTGAGATTGGTCTCAATTGAGCATGAGATTGCTCACATTTGAGCCGTCAATCGCAACTTCGCTTTCGTGTTTCGATATAACAACCCCATGACGCCCTGCCCGGTGTCGAGACTATCTCGGGCAGGAGATGGTTTCGGCACTGGGTGGGGCGTCATTTCAGTTGGCGAACGTATGAGTTTTGGCCCGTCAGGGCGTTTTGGGATTTGAGCCGCACGTCTACGCTGGTTGCTTTGCAATCGGCGGTTCGTCCTTCGTTGAGGTGGAGGCCTCGGCGATTGTAGGTAGGGATAGAGTTGGGCAATGCAACTCGATTCGAAGCAACACATTGCTGGGAGGAGCCCTCCCGCGGGCCGCACACATTTTCCCGCTGATCGCTGATCAGGCATCGTTTGTGTGTTGGTAAATGCCGCAACAAGGTCGGGCATTTCCGGAGTGGTGAACCGGGACGTTGGATATCTCGTGGCCAATACGTGTTGAAGTTGGCTACCTCGTTTGATCGGGGCGGAGGCGCTGGACCGGATACAGGTGCTCTCCCGCAGGCTTCGCGGCTTGTGGGGGGTAGGGGGGAGAGTCAAGGGTGGTTACTCCTCCTTACCTGTTGTAGGCCGGAGGCTAAGTCGCTGACTCTCTTCTAGATTTGAGGCTCGTGCTCGTTGTTGAGTGCGGGCCTTTTGTGTGCGCTCCTTTGGGTTGCTCTGGTGTCACTCCTTTTTGATGCTGGTAGTCCATCGTGTGTAAATCTGATTCATCACCTCTTGAGCCTTTTCGTAGGTCTCGGGCAGATCATTGTTGGTCATTAGAGCTCCCCACCATCCGCTCACGTAGATACCGAGTGAACTCATTTGTGCTTCGGTGAGGTCAGGTTCGACGGCCTCGTACATTTCGAGCATCGCCAGCTTGGGATCTTTCATCGGTATGTATTCCTCTCCCTTGGTAGCGTTGGCGCTACTTGTTGATTGCATCGGTATGTGAGACGACAGTTGTGTCGGAGTCATGGTGCGCTACTCGGCGCGTGTTTGCCTCGGACACTTGCCCTCTCCATTTGCGCTTAGTCTCAAGAATCGCGGTGAGTTGATGAGCGCGTCAGGAGTGACGGTTTCGACGGGTTTCGGTCTCTAGACCTCTAGAACGGCAGCTACGGGCCGCGTGGGAGCGATGCTCATAGCTTCCGTTCTCAGGATGCAGTTTCGCTCACTCGGAGGTCTGCAATTTCCGTCGTCTTGGAGTCGGGTTCAGTCGTGGAGCGGCGCCGCTGCTTCGAGCGCCTTGGCGATCACGCTGTCGTACTCGTCGGGATCGACTGCCTGGCCGTTTGCCTCGAGACCGGCGATGTAGCCGAAGACGAATGTTTGCTCGAACGTGTTGGGCTCTCGGCCCTTGGTGCGCTGGACGTTCTCGTTGAGGCGCTGGGAGATAAGCGTGATTTTGACTGCAGCGGGGTGGACGTCCTCGGGTGCGCCCGGCTGGGGTCCGTCTGGAATGTTGAACTCTGTGTTATCTGCCATGTTGTGACGCTACCTTCGACCACGTTCATAGTAAAGACATGTTCAGCATGTGATCTTGCCTCCACTTGTCAGCACTACGTCAGGGTGGGTTGACACTACTAGTAGTCCGGCAATGATGCCATCCATGACGAACACACCGAAAACCCAGTCCACCACCCCTGCTACTGACGATGTTGTCTTCGACCCTGCGGAAGTCTCGCGTGTCGTGTCGCTCGTCCGTCACGAGTTGTCTGTCCTCGCGCAGGATGCGAAGCGTAAGCGTCCTCTGTATGCGAAGTCGGTCGATGAGGCTGTCGCTCGTCGTAACGCTTCGTTCAAGGCGTTGACTGAATTCGCGTCACACCTCGATTCGATGAAGCGCACCTGACGACTCCCCGCTTCTTGCACTCAAGCCGATCGTGTTTGCGGTCGGCTTTTGTGTTGTCGCGGTAGTCGTGACGCTCACATGCCTCTCAACGGCCATGTGCGGCGTGCTAAGCGGTTTTCGTGTGTCATGTGTGGGTATCTTCACCAGGACAGCGTGAACCGCTTAGAGCGCGTTCTACTGCGTTTGAGGTTTGTCTGTTGGAACGCCTTAACCGCGCCACACGATTTCGATCCGTTTTGCTCCTGCATCGCCCCATCCCGCGCGCCCTCGTAGTCCCTTCTTGACGATGACAGTCTCAACGACCTGTCGCATGGCGAGCGTTTTACGGTCGAAGCTGTCGGGTTCTTCGTTCGGGACGATTGCTGCCATTTCCTCGAGTAGGAATTTGTCGTACCAGGTTTCGAGGTCGAGTGGTGTTTTGGGTTCGGCGCGTTGTGCTAGAAAGTCGTCCCGTTCCTTACGTAGTTGCTGCCTGATTTGTTCTTGCGTGTCGATCATCGGGAACGCCACGCTCGATGGTAGTTCGTTCGAGTGGTAGGCGGTCATGAGTTCTTCGATCTTTGCGTTGGCGGCATCGAGCTCGTTCTGCTTCGGCCATTCCTCGTCTTGTTGCGGGGCTGCATCTTTGTCCCTGCCTTGTGTGCGTCGGTCGACGTAGTGGTTGATGACCTCCCATTGCACCTCGGATTCGAGTGTGTCTGCCGTGATGACGTTGTGTCCTTTGCCGGGTTTGCATGTGTAAGTGCGAGTCTTGCCGAGTTGGCCGTACATTTTTCCGCCACATACGCCGCATTTAACCATTCCGGACAAATACCACTTGCCTTGTCTGACCTTCTTTAGACCGCGTTTGCGGAGCATGGCGAGCGCGTCCTCTCGGTCTTTGAGCGAGATGATCGGCTCCCATGTGCCCATGACGAGTTCGCCGGTGGAGTCGCGGAGTGGTTCGCGTTTGTAGGTGCGGACTCCTGCTGTGCGCCAGCCGACGAGTACGCGATGCAATGTCTGCCAGGGCCATTCATCTTTTCCTGCAGCAGTCTTGATCCCCTGCCGTTCCCAATCCCGTGCGATTGTCGTGACAGATTCGCCTTGTTTGAGCCGTTCGACGCCTGCTCTGATGAGGGCTGCTTCTTCGGGGTTGACAGTGATTCCGTCGCGCTCCCAGCCGAACGCCCTTTGGTGTTGGAGTTTGGGTTTGCCTTGGAGCGCGTTGTGGAGGAACGCCGCCTTTTGTCGTTCTGCGATCCTGTCCGATTCGGCAGCGTCGACTGAGGCTTTGATGCGTGCGACCATGCGCCCGTCACTCGTGGAGAGGTCATCGTCACCTGATGCGACCGTGTGGATGATGACGTCGGATTGCTCGTGGAGCTGGATGAGGTCTTCGAGTTCGAGCATGCGCCTGGTGAGGCGTGAGTTCGAGTAGGCGAGGATGTGATGAAACCTGCCCGAGCGTGCGTCTTTGATCAGCCGTGCGTATGCGTCGCGTTGTTTGGTGGTCGATGTTCGATCGGATGCGCCGATGTCGTTGTCGGTGTACACGTCGACCACATTGAGTCCGAGACGCGTCGCCAGCTCGCGGCAGAGTCGTTCTTGCCGCTCGACACCTTCTCCGTCTCCTTCGGCGTCTCGACTGATGCGGCAGTAGATGGCGGCATGTGTGTCTGTTGACCGGGCCTGCACTGTCGGGTCCCTTCCTCGGTTGGGACCGATTATATACCCAGGCAATCCCGAACCAGCTCGGCGTCGACTACAACCTGCATATCCTCGAGTCCTTTGCCCAGCACGTTGCGCCGGCGCTGGGCTGGGTTCCTGCCGGATAATGCTGAGAAGCGGGGTTGAACCAGACTGCATGAACGTAGGATGAGACGAGGCAGAGGCGACGAATAGCTGAGGGGGCCGCGTGAGCGAGAGCACGAAGATGACGCAGACGCAGAAGCGCATCCTCCTCATCGGCCTCGTTCCCCTCTTCATGTCCCTGCTGTCGGTGTCCAGCATCAACGTCGTCCTGCCCTCGATCGCTGCTGATATCGACGCCTCCACTTCGGCGCTGCAATGGGTGCTCACCGGTTATGCGCTGTCCTTCGGCGTTGTCCTCGTCGCCGCCGGACGTGCCGGAGACGTCTTCGGACGCGGACAGCTGTTCGTCATCGGAGTCGGCCTGTTCGGGCTGTCCTCGCTGGTGGCCGGAATCGCCCCTGACCCGCTGACGCTCAACATCTCCCGAGTGACCATGGGGCTGGGCTCCGGATTCCTCAACCCGCAGGTCGTGGGCCTGCTGCAGCAGTACTTCCAAGGGCCGCCGCGCGGTCGTGCATTCGGACTGATGGGCACCACCGTCGGCTTGTCGGTGGCCATCGGCCCTGTGCTCGGCGGTGCCCTCATCGCACTGTTCGGCAGCGAGCTCGGATGGAGAGCGACCTTCCTGGTCAATGTGCCCTTCGCCATCGCCTCGCTCATCCTCGCCCGGGCCTGGCTGCCTGCCGGAGCATGGCGACCCGCCGTCGACCAGGATGCGAAGAATTCCGATGGCGGCAAGGATCTCGACCCCGTGGGGGTCATCCTCCTCGGCGGCGGCGTCCTCCTGATCCTCCTGCCCTTCGTCGAATCATCGCTGGGCTGGTTCATCTGGCTGTCCCTGCCGATCGGCATCGGCATGATCTGGGTGTGGGCCCGGTGGGAACGTCGGTACGCGCGTCTGGGCCGTCCCCCGATGGTCGATCTCGATCTCTTCCGCATCCGCAGCTTCAGCAACGGTTCGATCATCATCGCCCTCTACTTCCTCGGCGTCACCAGCGTCTGGGTCCTCGTCGCCATGTACATGCAACAGGGGCTGGGACACACCGCCTTGGCCGCGGGAATGATCGGTCTGCCTGCCGCGCTGTGCTCGGCGGTCTCAGCCGATGTGTCCGGACGGTTCGTCTTCCAGATCGGACGCCGCCTCGTTGTCTGGGGAATCGCGCTGTGCCTCGTCGGTCTGGTGGCCACGATCGCCGTCGTCGCGCTGCTGTCCCAGGGCATCGGCAGCGAATGGTGGATGCTGCTGACCCTGGCGTTCATCGGCTCCGCGCAGGGCATGGTCATCAGCCCCAACCAGACTCTCACCCTGCAGGAGGTCCCCCTGAGGTACGCCGGGTCCTCGGGAGGAGTGCTCCAGACCGGGCAGCGCATCGGCACTTCGATGGGGCTGGCGATCATGACCGCGCTGGCGTTCTCGATCACCGCGGTGAGCAATTGGCATTGGGGGATGATGGGGGCGTTCGTCGCGATCGCCGTCATCGTCATCCTCGCCGGTATCGTCGGTCTCATCGAGGTTCGCCGAGGCGGCCCCCGCCGGGCTTGAGTGCCGCTCGCGCCGCGCCCGGCCGAGTCAGGCAATCGTCAGCTGTCAGCGCAATAATGTTACGGAATTTAGACAATCCGCTGTGTCCGAATGTGGAAGACTGTGAACGCACATCAGCCCATGGAAGGAAACACAGTGGTCGAGGCCGTACCCGATGACGAGCTGGAGCTCGAGGAACTCGTGCGCTCGGGCGGGATAGAAACCTATTTCGCCCCCGTCGTCGACGCACTGACCTTCCAGCGGGTCGGCCACCAGATTCTGCAGGCTCCCACGGGTTCCCCGGAGTTGGGTCGTGCCGAGTCGGAGAACCTGCGTCACGCCATGCGCGCCTCGACGATCACGGGTGATATCGACGCCTCTCTGCGTGACTCTGCGCTGCGCACGGCAGAAGGGGCCGGTCTGCCGAAGTCGAACCGCCTGTTCCTCCACGCCGAAGCTGAGTCTTTTGCGACCCTCGAGGACCGCACCGGAGAACCCGACCGCTCGGTCATCCTCCAACTCGACGCCACCCGGGTCGCCTCGTCCCCGGCCTCAGTGCTGCGCTCGGTGCGCTCCGCACGCGCCATGGGATGGGGAGTCGGCATGTCTTCCGTGGGTGCCGACCTGCGCAGCACCGCCTTCGTCCCGCTGGTCAACCCTTCGGTCGTCGGACTCCACCCGGACGTTCTGCGCATCGACTGCGACTCTCATCTCGCAGAACTCAACCGTCTTCTCCACGCGCATCTCGAGCGCACCGGTGCGGTCATCCTCGCCGACGGTGTCGAGACCGAGGACGACCTGGACCGCGTGCGGGCGCTCGGGGCGAGGTTCATGTCCGGACCCTACTTCGGTGAGGCCACGAAGGAGCCGCAGGCGTTCTCCGAGCCGAGCGAAGACGCCCTCGTCTCTCACTACTCTCGCAATCTGCCGGCACTGGGCACCCCGTATTCGATCTCTCAGGGACTGCGGCGGGAGCCTCTGGTGATGAACCGCGAACTCCTCGTCGCTCAGATCGCTGCCTTGGAGGAACGTGCTCTCGCATCGGGTACCGCAACCATCACTCTCGGTGTGTTCGGGGAGGACGACGAGTTCTCCGAGGCGACGCGGCTCCGCTATGAGAAGATCCGGGACACCGTGGGGCTCACGGCGATGTTCTCCGGTGGCTTCGACGGACCGCCGATTCCCGGAGTGCGCACCGGACTCGTCGACGCGTCCGATCCCATTCGCAATGAGCACGGCGTCGTCGTGGTCGGGCCGGACTGGTCGGGCATGGTTGCCGCGTCGAAGCGCAACGACCCGGGCAGCGACGGACAGACCGTCTTCGATGTCTACATCACGACCGACCGCTACACATGCGTCGACGCGGCACGCAGCGTTCTCACTCGCGTCGCACCTCTTACCGCAACGGCGAAGCTGCGGGCCTGAGCGGAGCGAGTCCGGGTGTCTCGACTCCGCAGAACCCACGTGTGATCCGAATGGGGGAAGCGGACTCCGATGGTGCTAATGTTGTCTCGGCTGGCCCCCGTAGCTCAGCTGGTTAGAGCAGGGAACTCATAATTCCTTGGTCGTCGGTTCAAGTCCGACCGGGGGCACCGCAGAGCCATTCGTTGACTCGGTCAGACGCATCAATTGCTTTCACTGTCGTTGAACTCTGACTTCCGCCGTCACCGCTCGTCGGACTCAGTCTCTGTCTGATTGTTCGGGCTCAGATCGAGCACTGCGCCGGACAGGGGAGCGTAGGCGATCCATTCCCCGTCCGGATTGTTCTTCCTGCGTTCTTGAGCTTCGCGCCATTCGGCCTCGTCCTCGTCGAAGAGCCGGGCGAAAGCTGCTTCCGCTGCAGGGTTCTGGGCAGGATGCTCCGCTCGTATATGCACCGTCTCTGCTCCGTCCTCATACGAGGAGAATTCCACTTCGAACTGCGGGCCGACTTCGGCAGCGACCAGACGTGCGAGGCGCACCCCTTCCTCGGTGAAGGTGCGTGCCGCGCTCTCCGGGACCCAATTGAAGTCGGAGTCGAGTGAGTCGTAGTAGAACTCCTCCCAGTCCACCAGCTCCGCGACGAGCCCGCCGGACAGCCCCGTGTCCTCGTACTCGATCGGCATGCTGATCCACAGCACCGTACCCGCATAGTCGGGGAACATGCGGATGGTCCGCGGCGGTCGTTCGTCGGTCATCTGCTCCTCGGTCATGGCGCCAGCCTAACGCCGGTCATTCGCTCGGCACAGACACCCGACGCCACCAGCATCTTTGATGCTTGGCTGCACGCCGAACATCGACTATCATGTGGTCAGCACCTCCTTTCGGATCGTAGGGGAAGACGTATCCGAGGTAGGAGGCAGAAATGGATATGACTCAGGGCGTACTCTTCGTCCACTCAGCACCTCGTGCGCTGTGCCCTCACATCGAGTGGGCAGCGGGCGGGGCCATCGGCGCACAGGCACGCTTCGACTGGACACCCCAGCCGGCAGCACCAGGTCTCGTGCGCGCAGAAGTCTGCTGGCGCGCGCCCGCAGGCTCCGGAGCTCGCATCGCATCCGCCCTGCGCGGCTGGGACTCACTCCGCTACGAAGTCACCGAGGAGCCCTCGGCCGGAGTCGACGGCGGTCGATGGAGCCACACACCTGATCTGGGCATCTACCACGCTGTCACCGACACGGCCGGCAACATCCTCGTCCCTGAAGACCGCATCCGCTCCGTGATGGAACGCGCTGCCGGGGACCCGGCGAAGTTCTCCTCGGAGATGGCGACCGCCCTCGGAGAAGCCTGGGATGAGGAACTCGACGCGTTCCGCCACGCAGGTGAAGGCGCACCGGTGCGCTGGCTGACGAAGGTCGGCTGAACCGCTCCGTTCACCGCCGAACTGCACGAAGCTGCGAGAGTTCGAGCGTTCACAAATGCCGATGGGCACACTTTCCTACCTCGGGGGTGCCCATTTCGCACGCTCTCGTGCCTGAGCGCCTTATGCCGGGAGGCTCTGCACCGACCACCCTCCTGGGCGCCTTGAGCAGATTGCTCTGCGCAAGCCACCTTCCCAGGCACAGATCGCGTCCTGCGCCCTCATGGAAACGGCCCACTCCGAGTCGGAAAGCACAGTTTCAAAACCGTGCTTTTCGGCTCAGAGTGGGCCGTAGCGCTGTCTGAGTTCGCTCAGGATCTCAGACTGAGCGGAACGCGACGACGGCGTTGTGACCGCCGAAGCCGAACGAGTTCGTGATCGCCGCGATATCGCCGGCAGGCAGATCCGCAGGAGTGTCACGGACGATGTTGATCCCCTTGACCTTCGGATCGACCTCGTCGACGTTGATGGTCGGGGGAGCGGTGCGAGTCTGCAGCGCCTTGACCGTGAGGATCGCCTCCACGGCCCCCGTACCTCCGAGGAGGTGCCCGGTCATCGACTTCGTGGCCGAGACCAGTGCATCGGAGACGTTGTCACCGAGGAGTTCGCTGATGGCCAGCGATTCCGGGATGTCTCCGACCGGAGTCGACGTGGCATGCGCGTTGACGTGTTTGATATCGGCGGCGGTCAGTCCACCGGCGTCGAGCGCCTGCTGCATGGCAGCGAGAGCGTGCTTACCTTCGGGCTCCCCGCCGGTGATGTGGTAGGCATCGTTCGAGATGCCCCAGCTGGCCACCTCGGCGTAGATCTTCGCTCCACGGGCCTTCGCGTGCTCCTCGGTCTCGAGGATGAGCGTGCCAGCGCCTTCACCCATGACGAAGCCGTCGCGGTCGACGTCATAAGGTCGCGAGGCGGTCTCGGGGGAGTCAGTGCGACGCGAGAGCGCCTGCATCGAATTGAACGCGGCGAGAGTGATCGGGTGGATCGCGGCCTCGGATCCGCCGGCGATGATGATGTCGGCCTTGCCCGAAGCGAGAACGTCATAGGCATGACCGAGGCTCTCGGTCGAAGACGCGCACGCAGAGACCAGGGTCTGCACTCCGGCGCGAGCCTTGAATTCCATTCCGATGGCAGCCGCAGGGCCATTCGGCATGAGCATGGGAACCGTCAGGGGCATGACCCGTCGCGGGCCTTCCTCCTGCAGGGTGTCCCAGGCGTCGAGCAGAGTCCAGACTCCGCCGATTCCGCTGGCCCATGAGACGGCAGTGCGTTCCGGATCGGTCTCCTCGAGACCGGCGTCGGCCATGGCTTCACGGGCAGAGATGAGAGCGAACTGGCTCGAAGGATCGAGGCGTTTGGCCTGAACCCGTTTGAGATTGTCGGGCACGACCTGTGGGTCGACCTGCGC
Organism: Brevibacterium iodinum ATCC 49514; assembly: GCF_900169265.1. GTDB lineage: Bacteria > Actinomycetota > Actinomycetes > Actinomycetales > Brevibacteriaceae > Brevibacterium > Brevibacterium iodinum. The sequence continues at coordinate 23,185 of NZ_FXYX01000017.1, read as the reverse complement.
TGCGAAGTCCACGGCGAGGCCGTACTTCTCTGACCAATCGTTGTCCATTGTGTGGACGCCGGACTGACCGGCCAGAATGGCTTCCCAAGTGGCATCGACAGTCGCGCCCAAGGGGGTTACCGCACCGATTCCGGTGACGACAACTTTAGATGTCATGGTACAAACCTCGTCGATAGTGTGGACACGGCCCGTCTGTGGACGGGCCGTGTTCGGCTGCTGTGTGTCAGGCTTCCTGAGCTTTGTTGATGTAGTCGACAGCGTCCTGAACGGTGACGAGGTCCTTGACGTCGTCATCGGGGATCTTCACGCCGAACTTCTTCTCAGCGTTGACGACGATGGTCATCATCGAGATGGAGTCGATGTCGAGGTCATCGGTGAACGACTTGTCGGCTTCGACTGCTTCGACAGCCAGGCCGGTCTCTTCGTTGACGATCTCTGCCAGCCCAGCGAGGACTTCAGCTTCGGTGAATGCCATTTCTTTCCTACTTTCTGATTTCGGTCGAGGGTCTTTCGACCGTTTGAGGAACTTTTCGACGAGTGTCCCGCCGAATATCTTAGGACATTCACGGAGAGTTTTCCGTGAATGGGTGTGTCTCAGGGCAGGCGCACGACCTGAGCACCGTAGACGAGGCCCGCACCGAAGCCCATCTGCAGGGCGAGACCGCCGCTGAGTTCGGGCTGTTCGCGCAGGAGCCGTTCGGTGGCCAGTGGGATCGACGCCGCCGAGGTGTTCCCGTTGTCGGCGATGTCACGTGCGATGACAACGGACTCGGGGAGCTTCAGCTGCTTGGCGAGTTCGTCGATGATGCGCATGTTCGCCTGGTGCGGGATGAATGCAGCGAGATCCTCGGCCTCGATGCCGGAAGCAGCGAGAGCCTCTTTAGCCACCTCGGCGCCGTCCCACACGGCCCAGCGGAAGACGGTGGGTCCGTCCTGACGCAGGGTCGGGAACGGCAGGTCGCGGTCATCGCGGATGTCGTAGAGCGAATCGGTCATCCGGATGGTCGACCAGTTCTCGCCCTTCGAACCCCACACGGTCTTCGAGATGCCCGGCTCATCGGCCGAGGTCACCACCACTGCGCCGGCGCCGTCACCGAGGATGAACGAGATCGAACGGTCCTCGGGATCGATGACCTCGGAGAGCTTCTCGGCACCGATGACCAGCACGTTGTCCATGGTTCCGGCCCGCACCAGGGCATCGGCCTGCGAGATGCCGTAGCAGTACCCGGCGCAGGCGGCGCTGATGTCCCATGCCGGGATCGGGCCGGTGCCCAGTCGAGCGGTGAGAGCCGTCGCCGCAGACGGAGTGAAGTACTCGAAGGTGACGGTGGAGATGATGATTCCGCCGATGTCCTCAGGCTTCAGGCCGGACGAGGCGATGGCCTCCAGCGCGGCTTCCTCGCACATGTCGAGCACGCCGACGTCCTTGCTGGCCCGACGCCGTGTGATGATTCCCGTGCGCTGCCGGATCCACTCGTCCGAGGAGTTGATCGGACCGGCGATATCGTCATTGGTGACGAGGTTCTCAGCTCGGTAGGCGCCGATCCCGGCGATGCGGGAGAAAGTGCCGAGTTCGGCTGTTTTGAGTGTAGGCATTGGTCTTCCTTCGATTCTCAGGCGTGGGCTGCCGCGAACTCACGCGCGCCGTCGAGGTCGGCGGCTGACTTGATGGCGAATGTCTCCACGCCCTTCATGGCACGTCGAGCGATCCCGGCGAGTGTGCCGCCGGGGACGAGTTCGATCATTCCGGTGACGCCGGAGCTCAGCAGGGTCTCCTGGCACAGATCCCACCGGACCGGGTTCGTGACCTGTTTGACCAGGCGGTCGACGTATTCACGGCCGTCTGACACTGCGCTTCCATCGGAATTGCTGAGGATGGAGACGGCGGGATCTGAGGCCTCCATCGCCGAGGCGGCGGCGGAGAGATCAGCCGTGGCCGCAGCCATGAACTCGGTGTGGAAGGCACCGGCCACAGCCAGCGGAATGACCCGAGCCCGCTCCGGCGGGTTCTTTGCCAGGGTCTCGAGCGCCTCGAGTGAGCCGGCTGCCACGGTCTGGCCTCCGCCGTTGACATTGGCGGGGCTGGCCCCGGCGGCCTCGATGGCGGCGAAAACATCCTCGGACTGGCCGCCGACCACGGCGGACATGCCGGTCGGAGTGGCGGCGGCAGCGGCGGCCATTCCATCGGCACGGACCTTGACGAAGGCCATGGCGTCACCCGGAGTGAAGATGCCTGCGATCTGTGCGGCTGCGATCTCTCCCACGGAGTGGCCGGCGACCACGGCAGGGCTGACGCCGAGCTCTGCGGCGCAGGCGATGGCGGAGGCGACGAGCAGAGGCTGTGCCACTGCGGTGTCCTTGATCGTCTCGTCATCGGATTCGGTTCCGTGCAGACGCAGATCGATTCCCGAGGCGGTCGAGAGTTCGTCGATCTGTGCCGAGAAGGTGTCGAGTTCGAGGAACGAACTCAGGAAACCGGTCTTCTGGGCTCCCTGGCCCGGACAGGTGATTGCAAGCACTCAGTTCTCTTTTCGTTGGGTTCCGTTGATCAATCTAATGGACACTGGACCGATCTCGTTGAGATTTGTCGCTGTTCGACAATACGCCGTCCTCGGACAGTCGCCCATACACCAAGGCGATGTGGATGACGAAGGCATCGCGTGAGGTTGTCGGGTCGAGTCCGATGGCATCGGCGATCTTCCGCAGTCGGTAGCGCACAGTATTCGGGTGCACGGACAGCGCCTTGGCCGTGGCTTCGAGGGAGGACCCGAATTCGACATAGGCACTCACGGTCTTCAGCAGCTGGCCCGTTCCCGAGGTCAGCGGTTCGTAAAAGCGCTCGATGAGTTCGGTCAAGGCGCTCCGGTCGCCAGACAGGGCCCGTTCGGGCAGCAGGTCATCGGCCTTGACCGGGCGGGGGGAGTCCGGACGGGCGGTCGCGGCCTTGAGTGCCCGGATCGCTGCCTTCGCCGAGGTGGCCGCTTCGGCAAGTCCCGGCACTGCCGGTCCGACGATGACCTCGGAGGGCCCGAAGCAGTCCGAGAGGTCCTCGACGGCATCGTCGAGTTCCGTTACCCCGCCGAGGACGATGAACAGTCGGTTGTCGTGGATTCCGACGAGCGCATCATCGGCCCACCGGCCGGCCTTGCGGCGGATGCCGTCCAATCCCTTCTTCGCCGAGCGCTGCGGGGCGCGGCCGACGATGACGCACACGGGGCCCTCTGACTGCCAGCCGAAAGCAGCGGTCCTGCTGGCGAGTTCGTCGACGGAATCTCCGCGGACGAGAGCGTCGACGACCATCGCCTCGAGGCGCGCGTCCCAGTTGCCTCTGGCCTCTGCTGCCCGGGCGTAGACATCGGCCGCGGCGAACGCGATCTCCCGTGAGTAGATGAGCACGGCCTCGCGGAGCGCCGGCTGCTCGACAGGACGAGCGATGTCCGGAACGCGTTCCTCGACGACCTCGACGACGATCTTGAGCAGCTGCAGGGTCTGCTGCAGGCTGATGGCGCGGATGAGGTCGCGGGGCGCGGTTTTGAAGATGTCGGCGACCACACGCAGATTCGTATCGGGCTTGCGGTACCAATCGACGAACGAGGAGATGCCCGATTGGGCGAGCAGCCCCACCCAGGAGCGATCGGACGACGACATCGAGCGGTACCAGGGCAGCTGAGCCTCCAGCCGCTGCAGAGTCACCGATGACAGGACACCGACTCCGGCGCGCAGTCTGCGGGCGGTTTCGGCACGGCGGCGGAGGGCCTCGGCATCAGACGTCATGAGCACGAGTTTAGACGAAACCGAACAAGTCGGTTGTCAGCGACATACAAACAGATCGAGAAGATGACAAATATGGCCGGAGTCTTGGTGACTCCGGCCATATCAGTGCTCAGCGAGCAGGCGAGATCAGGCGCCCGCTCCTTCGGTCGAACCCGAGTTGCCGGCGCGGACATCGTTGAGCTGGTACCTCTCAGCCGCCTCGGCGGCTTTGTCGATCGAGATCTTACCGGTGTCGGCAAGCGAGATGAGTGCCTGCGTGACCACGGACGGACCGTCGACGAGGTAGTACCGACGTGCGGCAGGTCGGGTGTCCGAGATGCCGTAGCCGTCGGTGCCCAGCGAGGTGAAGTGGCTGGGCACGTACTGCCGGATCTGGTCGGGAACCGCGCGCATATAGTCTGAGGTCGCGATGACAGGGCCTTCGGTCTCGGCCATCTTCTCGGTCACGTACGGCACACGCGGTTCGGCGTTCGGGTTCTTCAGACGCTCGTTCTCAGCGTCGAGGCCGTCCCGGCGCAGCTCGGTCCAGGAGGTCACAGACCACACATCGGCCGAGACGCCCCAGTCCTGATCGAGCAGCTCCTGTGCTTCGAGCACCCACGGCACACCGACGCCGGAGGCCATGAGCTGAACCTTCGGTCCACCGTTGTCCGGGCCCTTCTTCAGCAGGTAGAGACCCTTGAGCACTCCTTCGACGTCGAGGCCCTCCGGCTCGGCCGGCTGGACCATCGGCTCGTTGTACATCGTGATGTAGTAGAGCACATCGGGGTCGCGCTCATCGGCCGGGTCGTACATCCGGTGGATGCCGTCCTTGACGATATGGGCGATCTCGTAGCTGTAGGCCGGGTCGTAGGAGACCACGGACGGATAGGTCGAGGCCAGCACGTGGGAGTGGCCGTCACCGTGCTGCAGACCTTCGGCCACGAGTGTGGTGCGTCCTGCCGTGGCGCCGAGGACGAATCCGCGGGCCATCTGGTCACCGGCGGCCCAGAAGAAGTCACCGGTGCGCTGGAAGCCGAACATCGAGTAGAAGATGTAGAACGGGATCATCGGCTCACCGTGCGTGGCATACGAGGTGCCGGCCGCGGTCAGCGCCGCGGTCGCTCCAGCCTCGTTGATGCCGACGTGGAGCAGCTGACCGTCCGTAGCCTCCTTGTAGGCCAGGAACAGGTCACGGTCGACGGAGATGTAGTTCTGCCCGTGGGGATTGTAGATCTTCGCCGTCGGGAAGAACGAGTCCATGCCGAAGGTGCGAGCCTCATCGGGGATGATCGGCACGATCCGGTGACCGAACTCCTTCTCCCGCATGAGGTCCTTGAGCACGCGCACGAAGCCCATCGTGGTGGCGATCTCCTGTTTGCCTGATCCACGACGACCGGCCTGGTAGGCCTTGTCCGAGGGCATCTTGAGATCGATATGGGTAGATCGACGCTCGGGGGAGTAGCCGCCGAGCTCCGCGCGGCGCTCCTGCATGTACTTGATCTCGGGTGCGTCGACGCCCGGGTGGTAGTACGGAGGCAGCTTCGGGTTGTCTTCGAGTTCCTTGTCCGAGATCGGGATCTGGAAGTGGTCGCGGGCGAGCTTGAGATCGTCGACCGTGAGCTTCTTCATCTGGTGCGTGGCGTTGCGGGCCTCGAAGTGCGGTCCGAGGGAGTAGCCCTTGACCGTCTTGACGAGGATGACGGTGGGCTGTCCGGTGTGCTCCATCGCGGCCTTGTAGGCGGCGAAGACCTTTCGGTAGTCGTGGCCGCCGCGCTTGAGGTTCCAGATCTGCTCGTCGCTGTAGTCCTCGACCATCGCTTTCGTCCGCGGGTCGCGGCCGAAGAAGTTGTCGCGCACGAAGCCGCCGGACTCACCCTTGTAGGTCTGGTAGTCGCCGTCGGGGGTGGTGTTCATGAGGTTGACGAGTGCGCCGTCGCGGTCCTTGGCCAGCAGCGCGTCCCATTCGCGTCCCCAGACGACCTTGATGACGTTCCAGCCGGCACCGCGGAAGTAGGACTCGAGCTCCTGCATGATCTTGCCGTTGCCGCGGACGGGTCCGTCGAGGCGCTGCAGGTTGCAGTTGATGACGAAGTTGAGGTTGTCGAGCTCTTCGAAGGCCGCGACGTGGAGCATGCCGCGGCTCTCCGGCTCGTCGAGCTCACCGTCGCCGAGGAAAGCCCAGGTCTGCTGCTGCGAGGTGTCCTTGATCCCACGATTGTGCAGGTACTTGTCGAACTGTGCCTGCGCGATCGCGTTCATCGGGCCCAGACCCATGGACACCGTCGGGTGCTCCCAGAAGTCGGGCAGCTGGTGGGGGTGCGGGTAAGAGGGCAGTCCCTGCGGCTTGCCGTCGATGAAGTGCGACTGCTGCTGACGGAAGCCGTCGAGCTGATTGGCGCTCATCCGGCCCTCGAGGTAGGCGCGGGCGTACATGCCGGGGGAGGCGTGGCCCTGATAGAAGATGTGGTCGCCGCCGCCTGGATGGTCCTTGCCGCGGAAGAAGTGGTTGAGACCGACCTCGTAGAGGGTCGCCGAGGAGGCGTAGGTGGAGATGTGCCCGCCGACCTCGACGCCGGGACGCTGGGCCCGGTGGACGAGCATGGCGGCATTCCAGCGGTTCCAGCGACGGTAGCGGCGTTCGACCTCTTCATCTCCGGGGAACCAGGGTTCGTTCTCCGGACCGATGGTGTTGACATAGTCGGTGGCAGTGAGGCTGGGCACGCCGATCTGCTTCTGGCGAGAGCGCTCGAGCATGCGCAGCATGACATAGCGTGCTCGAGTCCGACCGCCCTCGTCGATGAGGCCATCGAGGGAGGCCAGCCATTCAGCGGTCTCCTCCGGGTCGATGTCGGGCACCTGGCTGGGCAGCCCGTTGAGGATGGGCCCGCTCTGATTCCGATTGTCCACGATGTGGTCCTCTCTTCAGCTCCACGATCTTCTTTGGTGTAGAGATCATGACCATCGGATGGTGTGTGCTCCGCAGGTTGTCTGAGCCCAGAGGCCACCCGATCTACTTGTCAGCCTAGTACTCCCAGTCGAACTTCGCGCTCCCGCGAAGTTGTGATCTCTCTGACGCATCTGCGCACTGTGCTGACAGGCTCACAGTCCGGTGTGCTGATTGAGTGCCGTTTGAGTGCGCTTGCGGCGCGCGGGCGCGCCGATATTTGCACCTTGACCACTGTTGGCGGAAGAATACAGGCATGAGCAACTCCGCTTCTGAAAGGACATCCTCCATTTCGACCCTCGCAACCGAGCTGGGACACAACCTCGGCTTGAAAAAGGGCGACTATGTGCAAGAGGTCGGCTATGACGACGACGTCGATCAGGCACTCTGCGAGGCGATCGAGAACATCATCGGAGACAAGATCGCCGATGGCGAAGAGGATGACGTCTACGACGTGATCCTCATGTGGTGGCGGTCGGACGACGATGACCTCGTCGACGGTCTCGTCGACGCCCAGACCACACTGAGGGAGGGCGGAGTCGTGTGGCTGCTCAGCCCGAAGGCGAACCGTCCGGGACACATCAGCCCCGCAGACATCTCCGAGGCGGCTCCCACCGCCGGAATGCACGTGACCTCCACGGTCAGCGCCGCCGACGATTGGGCCGGATTCCGGCTCGTGGGCAAGAAGAACTATTCATGATCCTGCGGCCCGGTGATCGGGCCCCGGATCTCACCCTTCCGGATCACCTCGGATCGGTCATCACCCTCATCGAGGCGGCCCCACTTACCGCTCGTGTGCTCGCATTCGTTCCGTTCGCCTTCTCTCCGATCTGCGGAGACGAACTCGCCGCTCTCGAACAGTGGCAGGAACAGATGCGAAAGGGCTCCCATGCCGTCGACGTCGTGGTCGTCTCAACCGACTCCAAGTACACCTTGGCAGCGTGGGCCCGGCAGACGAGGGTCGACGTCACTCTCGCATCGGACTTCTGGCCCCACGGTGAAGCGGCTCGCGCGTTCGGCGTCTTCGACGAGATCCACGGTGTCGCCGAACGAGGAGTCTTCGTCATCTCACCTGGGGGTACGATCGTGAGTGGCAGGCATGTCGCACGCACCGAGACTCGGGACTTCTCCGAGGATTTCGCCGCGGCGCTTTCCAGCCTCTGAGAATCGAGCCCCCGCCGAAGAACCGATTGAAGCCACCTTCGGCGCCTGTTGAGGAGGACACCTTATGGCCACGCTGTTCACGAAGATCATCAACGGAGAGATCCCCGGCACCTTCGTCCATCAGGATGACAAGTGCGTCGCACTCCTCGATGTCGCTCCGATGACCGAGGGCCATGTGATGGTCGTCCCGCGCGACGAGATCTCCCACTGGATCGACGCCGACGCAGAGCTTCTCGCCCACCTCACCGCAGTGGCGAAGAGGATCGGAGAAGCCCAGAAAGCGGCCTTCGACTGCGAGCGTATCGGCCTCCTCATAGTCGGCTACGAAGTGCCCCACATGCACATCCATGTCCTGCCGACGAACTCCATGGAAGACTTCGACATCTCCGACCGTGCTCCGATGCAGACACCGGAGCAGCTGGAGGCGCCCGCCGAGAAGATTCGGCAGGCGCTCTCCGAACTGTCCTGATCCGGTGCTGCCCGGCTCAGATCGACTCAGAGGCCTTTGGCCTCGAGGTAGTGGTCGAGTGAGTCTCTGACGAGCTCGGCTCCCGCGGTTCCGCCTTAGTTCGCGCAGAACCGCGGGTCGTCGACATACATCTGCCCGAGACCGCGAACGTATCCTCCGAGGTCTCCGTCGGGATTATCTGCGGGCGTGCCCGGAACTGCTCGCAGCCATTCGATATGGCGTCGGGCGAGGTCCTGGCAGCGGTCCGATTCGGGACGCGCCCCCGCCTCGGCGGCGGCGATCCAGTCCTCGGAGAGGGTGGAAACGAGGGCTTTCCACTCCTTCTTCCCCTCAGGCGATCGGCTGGACCACCATTCATCTCCTCGTCGGTAGGCGTCGGCTCCCCAGCTCCTTGAGCAGCAGGATGCGCTGGAGGCGCACCAGGGCTGCTTCGTCGTAGCAGCGATAGCCGTTGGCGGCGATGGAGGTCGGAGGCAGCAGACCGATGGCGTCATAATGACGCAGGGTTCGGCTCGTCGTTCCCGTCAGCCGTGCGACTTCCTGAATGGACCAGTCCATGCCTGACAGCTTAGAAGTTGACGCTGCGTCAAGGTCAAGAGTCGGTTGAGACGTTCGACGTGTGAGCGGTGTCAGGCCGCGTCGCGGATAGCGTCCAGCGCTGTGAACAGGTCGCGGGCGAGGTCGTCGACATGTTCGAGCCCGACCGACAGGCGGACGAGGCCGTCTCCGGGCTTCGCCGTCGCGGTTACGGGCCGGTGTGTGAGCGAGGCCGGATGCTGGACGAGGGTATCGGCGCCGCCGAGCGAGACCGCGTGCACGATGAGGTCGCAGTGTTCGACGAAGGTGCGTGCCGCTTCGAATCCACCGGCAAGTTCGATGGCGATCATCGCCCCTCCGCCGCGCATCTGCGAACCGACCAAGCCTCGCGGATCGGACCCGGCGAGACCTGGGTAGTGGACCTGGCCGACCTCGGGGCGCGTCTGAAGACGACGAGCGAGCTCACCTGCGGTGGCCTGAGCTGCGCGCATCCGCACGGCCAGCGTCCGCAGCCCGCGATGGAGGAGATAGGCGCCCATCGGGTGCAGGAGGGCCCCTGTGATGGCGCGGACCCGGCGCAGACACATGGTCCATTCGGTGTTCGTCGCGATGATTCCGCCCATGGCGTCGCCGTGACCACCGAGGTATTTCGTGGCGCTGTGGAGAACGAGCGCGGCCCCGTGGTCGATCGGCCGTTGGAGCACCGGGGTGCAGAAGGTGTTGTCGACCAGCACCGGCACATCTCCCGCTGCGGTGACGACCGAGCCGATGTCGACGAGGTCGAGGCTGGGGTTCGCCGGTGTCTCGACGATGACGAGCCCGGTGTCGTCACGAATCGCCTCGGCGATCTGGTCCTCCTCCGCCCAGGTCACCGACGTGCCGAGAAGGCCTGACTCGAGCAGGTGGTCACTGCCGCCGTAGAGGGGGCGGACGGCGACGATATGGGGAGTTCCGGCTTCGACTGCAGCGAGTAGTGCGGCGGTCATGGCGGCCATTCCCGTGGAGAAGGCGACAGCAGATTCGGCGTTCTCCAATTCGGCGAGCGCGGATTCGAACCGCGCCACACCAGGTTGCCACAGACGTTGGTAGACGGGGGAGTCCCCTTCTTTCAGAGGATGTCCGCCGGCGAGGCTCTCATAGGAATCTCCTCCCGTGCGGACGTCGTTGACCGGGTTGGTGGTGGAGAGGTCGATGGCGGGGACGTGGACGCCTGCGGCCGCGAGACCGGCCATTCCGCCGTGAACCATACGGGTCTCAGGGTGCATAGAAGTCATAAGCGCATTCAATACACTTCTCCCGGTCTGTGCAATGAACGCGCAATATCCTCCAAGTATTCGGCCGTTTCGGCAATAGTCTGCGAACAGATATGGGAGACTGTGACTCATGTCGCAGAACGTCTCACTCGATGACACCGATCTTCGCCTTCTGCAGGAGCTCAACGCTGATGCGCGGGCCTCAGGTGCGGTCTTGGCTGCAGCCGTCGGGATCTCCGAATCGACGGTCTCCCTGCGTCTCAAGAGACTGAAGTCGCTCGGCGTCATCCGCGGCTTCCATATCGACGTCGATCCGACTGCGCTCGGGGTCGGACTGCAGGCGCTCGTGTCGATCCGGCTGGCCAAACACGATCGGGCCGAAATCGACGCATTCACGGCGGCTGCGCCGAAGTTCCCGGGGGTGGTGCGGATGTACCACATGGCCGGAGCCGATGACTACCTGCTGCATATCGTCGCCACTGACACCGCTGCGGTGCAGTCCTTCGTCCTCGACTACCTCACCCGATACCCCGCTGTCGCACATACGCGCACGAACCTCATCTATCGGGTCGAAGACGGTTCTGCCTGGATTCCTTCGGAGGCCTGAATTGCCATACTGGCTTCATTGCAGAGAACAAGACCCAGCCGACCGATGCCGATGTCACCGCATACCTCGATTCGGTGACTCCAGAGAAGCGTCGCGAGGACGGGATCGCTCTCGATGCGATCTTCCGAGACGTCACCGGTGAGGATCCTGTGATGTGGGGACCCTCGATCGTCGGCTACGGTCGGTACCACTATCGGTCGCCCGTGAACCCGCGCAACCACGGTGAGTGGCCGGCCACGGGATTCTCCCCGCGCAAGAGCCAACTCTCGCTGTACGGACTCAAGGACCTTCCCGAAGGAGCAAAGCTGCTCCCGCAGCTCGGAAAATACACCGAGGGGGCCGGTTGCGTCTACGTGCGTCGTCTGGAGCACATCGACGAGGCGGTGCTGCGCAGGCTCATCGCGATCGCCGCTGCCCGTCCGGATGATCCGGAGCCGGGAAGCTGATCACCGATCCGGGTGTCCAGCCCATTCATCAGCTGCGAGCCGTGATACTCAGCCCCTGTTTGCGCTGATGGACCGAGAAGTACTGCAGTCCCGCCTCGGCGTCGGCCAGGAAGCGACGGCGGGAGCGACGGGGCAGCCACACGATCTGGCCGGGGGACAGGTCGATCGTCCCGGTTTCAGTCTCAAGGGTGCCCCCTCCGGCGAGGACGTGGATGAGGACGTCGAGAGACGGGCCGGTGTGTTCGCGGATCTCGCCACCCGGAGCGAGCGCGATGACATTCGCATCGAGGTCACGGTGCTGCGTCGGCAGCTGCCAGACGGACCCGGAATCCTCGACAGTCTCGCTGAGTTCGGCGACGTTGAGGACGACGCGAGGCGCAGGGGTGGACGCACGGCGGACGATGCGCACCCGGACCTCATCCTCGGTGCCCTCCAGCGGCTCCCATCCGACCGACTCGGCGAACTCGCGTGCCAACTCCGCACGCAGACCCTCGGGCGGGTGGTCATTGATGAGGATCAGGCCTGTGCCGACTTCGAGATCTTCATAAGCTTTGATGATGAGGGGATGTCTCTCCGGCTTCGGTATGGTCCGGACGTCGATGACGGGTTCGTCTGCCACAGCATGTCCTCTCACTTGCTTCTCTGATTCCTCTTCGAAGCTATCACCACAGATCGAAAACTAGGCTACCCTGAGGCGAGGAGCAAGCATCAGGACTGCAGGCAACTCAGGAGGAGCTTACGATGACCAATCAGGTATCCGCACAGAACCTGGAGACCCTCAGCGCAGAGCTGTTGGAGAAGGCGCGAGGGGCACGCGGCGGAAGGGCCGCCAAGGGTGTTTTCGCCGGAACCTATCTCCGGCAGGCCCTGCTGACTATGCGAGCGGGTGCAGAACTCGCAGAACATGATGCTCCACCGGAAGCGACGTTGCACATCGTCACGGGCCAGTTGCGGATGGTGACTGCCGACGAATCGTGGGAACTGGGTGCGGGAGAACTCATCGCTATTCCCCCGCAGAAGCACTCGGTGGAGGCGTTGACCGATGCGGCGTTCCTGCTCACGATCCGCACAGAGATCGACAGGGGGTGATCGACCCCGTGGCCGCCTCGGCGAGTTTCGGGGCGGCGGGCTCGGACCTGCGTGGATCGGACCTGCCGATCTGGGCTGGTGAGTTGGGTCGGAACACGGAAAAGGCACCCCGTGAACATGGGATGCCTTGACGGTGGGCCCAGAGGGACTCGAACCCCCGACCCTCTCGGTGTAAACGAGATGCTCTAGCCAACTGAGCTATAGGCCCCACCTGCGTCGTCGACCACTGCGACAGCGCTTGATCAGTATGCCACATCCCGAGGTGAGCGGCGAAACGGGATCGACGGCGATGAGTGTGCCGGTCAAGGCAGTCTCCGGGAAGATCGCAGCAGGAGCGAGGCATTGGCAGCGAAATTCTCTGCCGCATCGGCGGGATCGATCGCGAAGAGTCTGCGGTTCTGTTCGACGGCCACGGCACCGAGTGTGAGCGTGAGGATTCCGTGAGAGAGTTCGGCACCCAGGCGATCGGCTCCCAGAGCCTGAGGGGCAACGTCTGGAGGAGTGATCGAATACCCCAGCAGCACGATCTCTGCTCCATCACGGTATTTGAGCAGCACCTCGCGCAGAGACATGGCCGCAGCGAGCGGGTCGGCAGTGGCGGGGCACAGGGCGTCGACTTCGGCTTTGAGCGAACGTGAAATGAGGATGAGCAGTGACTGCTTGTCCTTGACGTGCCAGTACAGTGCAGAGGGCTGAACGTCGAGTTCACGGGCGAGCCGGCGCATGGACAGATCGCCCAGTCCGTACTGCGAAAGGATGCTCAGCGCAGTGCTGGTGATGCTTTCGGCTGTCAGTGCCAATGAGACATACCTTTCATTCTCGAGCAGAGGTCCTTTCCGATTTTTCAGATCGCGTTCCCATCGCTATAGTAGTTCCTGGTCACGGGATATAGCGCAGCTTGGTAGCGCGCCTCGTTCGGGACGAGGAGGTCGTGGGTTCGAATCCCGCTATCCCGACCAGGGGAGAGTGCCGCAGCATCGCTCAGGCGAGGCTGCGGCACTTCTGCATTCCCGGACCGTTGCACGCCGGCCGGAGACCACTCTGCGTCCAAACCATCAAGACGCGAGCAGACGCCTAGGACGAGAAGCAGCGCACGGCAGCACCGAAAGTGGTGCGGTGCGTTCTCGCCGTGGTGCAGGACCAATCGAGTTCTGACCAGATGATCGAGTTTGAACCCGATGACTGGTCCAAAACTCGATGCTGAAATGCACAAAGGCGATGGGGCGCACTGCTCGAAACGGCAGCACGCCCCATCGCCTCAACTGGTGCTCAGGCGGGTGAGCCCGGCTCTTGGGAGGAGCCATCCGTCACGTCGGAAGTGAACGGGTGGGTCGCCCGGCCCCGTCGAGGAGCCTGCGGCGCATCGGTTCGGTCGGCCGCCTCGGCGAAGTTCTCTGTCACGTTGTCAGGGTCTGTGCCCCGCCATCGGGCGATCGCCTTCATCACCTGATAGATGATGATCGCCGAGGCGGTTCCCAGGGCGATGCCTTCGAACTGCAGTCCGCCCGGGGTCCATGTGAAGTTCGCGATGGCGACGATGAGTGAGACCGCGGCAGTGTTGAGATTGATCGGATTGGAGAAGTCGACCTTGTTCTCCACCCAGATGCGCACACCGAGCATGCCGATCATTCCATAGAGCACGGTCGCCGCTCCGCCGAGGACTCCGGGAGGGATCGTCGCAATGATCTCGCCGAACTTCGGCAGCATGCTGAGGATGAGGGCGATGACCGCCGCGCACAGGTAGGCGGCAGTGGAGAAGATGCGCGTGGCTGCCATGACGCCGATGTTCTCGGCATAGGTCGTCGTTCCCGAACCGCCGCCGGATCCGGCGAGGATGGTGGAGAACCCGTCGGCGAAGAGCGTCCGGCCCGTCAAATGATCGAGGTCGCGGCCGGTCATTGCGGCGACCGATTTCACATGGCCGATGTTCTCGGCGATGAGGACGAGGACGACGGGCAGGAACAGCCCGAGGTGGCCGAGATCGAACGCCGGTGCGTGGAACGCGGGCAGCCCCACCCAGTCGGCTTTCGCGACAGTGGAGAAGTCGAGCTCACCCTGCAGCCATGCCGCACCATAGCCGACCAGGACGCCGATGAGGATCGAGAGTCGGCCGAGCATCCCGCGGAAGAGCACCGTGGTCAGCAGGATCGCGACGATCGTGATCACGGCGGTCAGGGGAGCGGCCTTGACCCAATCCCAGGCGGCCGGGGCCAGATTGAGGCCGATGAGGGCCACGATGGCCCCGGTCACCACCGGTGGCATTGTCACTTCGATCCATCGGACGCCGACGAAATGAACAACGAGCCCGACGAGCGCCAAGGTGACTCCCACCGAAACGATTCCGCCCTGGGCCAAAGCCATGGCATGAGGCTCGAGAGCCTCCCCCGACGTCGCCGAGAACCCCGTGACCGCCCCGATCGGAGCGAGCAGCCCGAACGATGAACCGAGATACGAGGGCATCATGCCCTTCGTGATGAGCAGGAACAGCAGCGTGCCGATGGCGGTGAAGAACAGCGTCGTCGACGGCGGGAACCCGGTGAGAAGGGGTACGAGGAACGTTGCGCCGAACATCGCCACGACGTGCTGTGCGCCGATGCTGATGGTCCGCGGCCAGCTCAGACGCTCCTCCGGCAGAACCCTCTCGCCGGGAGCGATCGTCCGCCCGTCTCCGTGCAGACGCCAGCCGCGGCGATTGCCTGTTCGTTTGTGGGTGTCCGTGGGTGCCGACTCCGCCATTGTGTTCCTCGTTCCGTTCTTCCCTGTACTGGGTCGTTTGCCGGCGGTCGGGCAGCGTTCCGGGCCAGCGAAAGAATTCTATGCTCCAGCTCGTCCGCACGCCGACTCGACGACTGACGAACTGGTTTCGACTGCATGGGATCCGAGCCTGCCCCAACGACTCGGGGCAGTGTTCTGATAGCGCACTGAGCAGTGTTCAGGAGATCTGACCGGGACCGACTCTGACCATGTCCAATCGCACGGAAACGAAGGACCAATCGGTGACGACTGTGAACCTTGACCAGCACGTGAACCCAGACCGACTCGCGGAGTCCCTCTGAATGGCCCCGGGGAATACGGCCACTGAAACCAACGCCCCGCGCTCCTGGCTACGACGGACGAGGAGCTGTTCGGTCTCGTCCATGCAGGGTCGCGACTCCGCCGAGAGCACTTCGGCATGACGATCAAGTTGAACTATCTCGTCAACCTCAAATCGGGAATGTGCCCGGAAAGCTGCACCTGCTGCAGCTGGCCAACTCGATCTTCCTCGGCGACTACCTCACCGCCGAGGGCCAAGCCGCCGCCGACGACCTCGCCATGATCCGCGACAACGGATTCACTATCCTCGGCCAGGAGACCGGGGAGGGAGGGGAGGCCCGAACCGACGGATCCGCTGAAAGACGCGGCCGGGAAGCCGGCTGCTGTTCCGATTCGCAGACCAACGCCGAGGCGGCCACCCAAACCGATCCCGTCATCCGCAGGCGCGGTGCAGGCACCACTGAAGTCGCCAACGCTTGAGCGGCCGCATGCCCTCAGGCTTGGCGCAGGCTCCGCTTAAGGATCTTCCCGGCCGAGTTCTTCGGCAGTTCGGCAACGAACTCCACCCGCTTGGGCACCTTGAATCCGGCCAAACGGGACTTGACGTGACCGATGACCTCTTCGGCCGACAACGGCGGCTGGCCGTCCTTGAGGACGACGTAGGCGGAGACCGCCTCGATCCACTTATCATCGGCAATCCCGACCACTGCCACCTCGGCGACCTGGGGCAGTTCGAAGACGGCGTCCTCGACTTGGCGGCTGGCGACCAGCACGCCACCCGTGTTGATCACGTCCTTGACCCGGTCGACGACCTCGACGAAACCGTCCTCGTCGACCTTGACGAGGTCCCCGGAATGGAACCAGCCATTATCGAACGCCTCGGCGGTGGCCTCCGGCCGGTTCCAATAGCCTTCGCACAGCTGCGGCGACCGGTAGAGGATCTCGCCCTCCTCGCCTGGGCCGACGTCGTCACCGTCGGCGTCGACGACGCGGGTCTCGACAAACATGACCGGGCGACCGGCCGAACCCGGATGATCGTCATGCTCTTCGGGACGCAGCACAGTGCACAACGGGCCGAGCTCCGACTGGCCGAAGCAGTTGTAGAAGCCCAGTTGCGGAAGCCGCTGGCGCAGGCGCTCGAGGATCGGTCCGGGCATGATCGAAGCACCGTAGTAGGCCTTGTGGAGGCTGTCGAGGTTGCGGGTTTCGAGGTCGGGGCTGTTCGCCAGCGCCACCCAGACGGTGGGGGCGGCGAAGAACGAATTGATCTCCCGTTCCTCGAAGATGGCGAGCAGCTGCTCGGGCACGGGAGCGGGGACGATGATGTTGTGCGCGCCGATCGACAGAAGCGGCAGCAGGAAGACGTGCATCTGCGCTGAGTGATAGAGCGGCAGGGCGTGGACGGTGCGATCTGTCGCAGCGAAGTCGAGGGACATGAGGGACGACAGGTACTCGTGCAGAAGGGCGCGATGGGTCATCACCGCACCTTTCGGCGCCGAGGTGGTGCCGGAGGTGTAGAGCAGCTGAGCCACGTCCGTGTCGTCCACGGAGAATTCTGCGCTGCCTGCAGGGGCGATCTCCTCTGCGGTGGCGACCGGAACGAGATCGGCGAAGTCGATCACCTGCGCCTCGGCTCCGGTCGGGGTTGAGGTGACGGCGGACATGAGGTCGGAATCGGAGAAGACGATCTCGGCACCGGAGTTGCTGAGGGTGTAGTCGAGTTCGTCGTTCTTCAGCTGATAGTTGACCGGCACGTGGATGAATCCGGCGCGTGCGCAGCCGAGATAGAGGAGGACGAAGAGGTCGGAGTTCTTTCCATAGGCGGCGACACGGTCGCCCTTCGTCACACCGAGACGGACGAGTTCGCGGGCCACCGCGGTCACGGCAGAGTCAAGTTCTGCATAGGTCCAGGTTCGGTCCCCGAATTCGAGGGCTGTGTCGGTGGGGAAACGGCCGGCGCTGCGGCGGATGAGATCCGAGACCGTGGACGAGCTTCTGATGACGGGTGATTCGGAAGCGATGCGTGTAGATGTCATGATCCAAATATATGGGTCACATCACGTTCTCCGAAAATCGTCCGTCGATCTCTGGACAGGGTCCTCGGCCCCGCGGCGCTGGCGAAGTGCCCCGGTCCGGATGTAATAGTGTGGGGGCATGAGACATCCGAAGGTGAGTGACTGCGTAGAGGTGTTCGACTCACTGTGGCCACCGGCCTTGGCCGAGCCCTGGGATTCCGTGGGCCTGGCCGTCGGCGACCCCGACGCCGAGGTCCAGTCGATCCTCTTGGCTCTCGACCCGATGGACGCCGTGATCGCCGAGGCCGTCGTTCTCGGCGCAGACCTGGTGTTCAATCATCATCCGCTCATGCTCAAACCCGTGAAGTCGGTGAACGCCGCGACTTTGAAAGGTGGAGCCGTCCACACACTCATCAGCAACGATATTGCGCTGTTCAATGCGCATACGAACGCCGATTCGGCCCGCGGCGGAGTCTCCGATGTGTTCATCTCACTCCTGGGCATCGAGGGCGCGCAGCCACTGTCCCCACATGACGAGGCTGATGATTCGAGACGCGGCTCGCTGCCGACCGGAATCGGCCGCGTCGGCGACCTCGACCGGCCCACACCGGTCCGGGACCTTGCCAGGCGACTGGCTGCGCAGCTGCCGCGCACCACGACCGGTGTGCGCATCGCCGGCGACCCCGCTGCGACAGCGACCCGTGTCGCGGTCTGCGGCGGCGCCGGCGACTCGCTGTTCGACGAGGTCCGGGCCAGCGGCGCCGACGTCTACGTGACCGCCGACCTCCGCCATCACCCGGCTACCGAGGCGCTTGATGCGGCGAATCGTCGAGAGAGCGGACTCTCGCTCATCGACGTCTCCCACTGGGGGTCTGAGACAGTCTGGCTGAGTGCGGCAGCCGAGGCACTCGAGGCCGAATTCGCGCGGCGCGGGTTCACTGTCTCGCTGCAGCACTCGGCAGTCAACACCGACCCCTGGGTCGAACGGTACTGACAAGGAGACCGACGATGCTCATCACCGACAGCCAGAGAACTGCGCTGCAGACCCTCATCGAGCTCACCGCCCAAGGGCGCGCCCTCCAGTTCGAACATGACAACCCGAAGAGGACAGAGGAGCTGCAGGACCTCATCTCCCGCCACAAGGAGCTCGGAGAGAAGCGGACCGAGGCCGCCGCTGTCGTCGACGGCCATCAGGACGCCATCACCGAAGCCACCGGACTCATCGAAGCACAGCGATCGAAGATCGAGAAGAAGACCGCCGAGCTCAACGACGGAACCGGTCTGACCAGCAAAGATATGGTGAATCTGCAAGAGGAGATCGTCGGTCACGAAGCTCGGGTCGCCGAACTCGAAGAATCGCAGCTGGAGGAGATGGAGAAGCTCGAATCCGCTGAAGACGAACTCGCGGCAGTCGATGACCGAATCGCCGAAATCACGGCCTCCGGCAAAGAGGTGCAGACCGCGGTGAAGGACAGGAAGACCGAACTGCGGGAACTCATCACCGAGAACGAGGCCGCGGCGTCGGGTGCGAGGAGCGAGCTGCCGCAGCAGCTGCTCACGACATTCGACGCCAATGTCCGGCAGGGCGGTCCCGGTGCCGCCCTGCTCAACGGCCCGAACTGTCAAGCGTGCGGACAGGAGATCGGCGGAGCAGTCTGGCACGGAATGCTCGGCGCCGATGTCAACGAAACCTATGAATGCGAAGAATGCGAGGCGGTGCTGCTGCGTCGCAGCTGATCCTGTCTCGACTGATCTCGTCAAGCTTGGAGGACAGGGTCGTTGTTGACGCGCATCTCAGTCGCGGAGGACGATCATGAGGTTCGCCGGCTTCGAGCTCCTAGAGGCTGTGAATTCAACCTCATAGAATTCCTCGGCCCGGGACACAAGGTCTTCCGCGGTCTCCGGCAGGGCCCGATCATCGGAGAGCAGCCGACCGGCGAACTCGCCTCGGTAGAATTTCGCCCAGTGGGAGACGACGCGACGTTTCCCGCCGCTGACGGACACGGCACCCATGGTGACGACCTGATCGGTGGGACCCGGCCACACGGACCGGTAATCGCTCGAGCGGCAGTCGAGGGCCACCTCGGCAGGGTCGAGAGAGCAGGACTTCGCCAGAACCGGCTTCCAATAGGAGGTCAGCTTTCCCAAGGTCCCCAGATCGGTCTTCATCGCCAGTCGGTAAGCGGGGATCTCATCGAGTCCGTGCACCCGGCCGAACAGGGCCGAGAATACGTGGACGTCGTGGAGGCGGTCCCGCAGCTGATCGTCATCGTTCGACTGCGCCACCAGCTCGCTGGCGCCCATCGCCTCATAGAGCACACCGGAATAGGTGAGCAGCGCGGGGGCACAGGGGATCTCCTCGAGGACGGTATTCCGTTCGACGTCAGCGGCGAGTGACGCGCCGACGCCGAGCTTCTCGAGGGCATCTCGGCGCTGAGAGACCTTCTTCAGGGCAGCGAGCACACGCTTGCGCTTCGTAGTGAGCTCCGGAGCCGAGAGACCGTCGAGATCGAGCGTGGGACCGGTCGGCGACGGAGTCTTGCCCTCGGAGGGCGGCAGCAGGATCTTCACCACCCCATCGTATGATCACGCAGTGACGCGGCTGGGACCGGGTGCGGATGAGGTTGATCACGTTCGGTCTCCGGCCGCCGCTGCGTGTGGGGGCTGTGTGCGTGGGGGAGTCGCTGAGCGACTACACTGGGATGCTTGAGGACAGGTCACCAGACGGTCGCGGCTCTCATCCGAGGGCTGAGGAACGTCCGGGCTCCACAGAGCAGGGATGGTGGGTAACACCCACCCGGGGCGACCCGCGGGCCAGTGCAACAGAAAGCAGACCGCCCAGTTCCGACTGGGTAAGGGTGAAACGGTGGTGTAAGAGACCACCAGGGCGGCAGGTGACTGTCGCCGCTGGGTAAACCCCATCCGGAGCAAGATCAGACAGACGACGTTCGAGGCTGCTCGCCGAGTCGTCGGGTGGATTGCTTGAGGCCGGTGGCAACATCGGTCCCAGATAGATGACCGTCAGGCGAGAAGGGCAACCGACTCGTCGACAGAACCCGGCTTATCGGTGGCCTGTCCTCACCTTCGTCCTCCGCCGCGATGCGTCTTTCAGGACGGACTGCGACGAACCTTCGCCTTACCGCCGTTGACCGCGATCATCGCAGCTCCCACGGTTCCGGCGTTGTTGTACAGCTTCGCCGGCTTGAGTTTCGCCCGCGTCTCGATGAGCGGCAGGAACTGGTCATGGGACTTCGAGACTCCGCCGCCGACGATGATGACGTCGGGTGCGACCAGCAGTTCGATCTGCGAATAGTACTGCTGCAGACGAGCCGCCCACTCCGGATAGGTCAACCCCAGCCGAGTCCTGACCGATTCCGCGGCCTGCGTCTCGGCATCGGCGCCGTTCATTTCGATATGGCCGAGTTCGGTGTAGGGAACCATCCGGCCCTGAGTGAACAGGGCGGTTCCGATTCCCGTGCCCAGCGTCGTCAGCAGCACCGTCTTCTTCCGGTGCTTGCGTCCGGCCCCGAAGGTCATCTCGGCCAGTCCGGCGGCATCGGCATCGTTGAGGAAATACACGGTGCGGCCCGTGCTCTCGCCGATGATGTCGGCGATGGGCGAACCGATCCAACTCTGGTCGAGGTTCGCCGTGTATTCGACGAGTCCTTTGCGGATGACACCGGGGAATCCGCAGCCGACTGGAAGAGAGTCGATAGCGGCACGGTCGGCGACGAGTTCGAGTTCGACGGCACGTTCGCTCAGCGCATCCAACAGCGTGGCGATCGTCGCAGCCACGGCATCCGGGGTGCTCGGCTTCGGGGTGAGCTCGCGCAGCCGCTTGAACGGCAACTTGCCCGTCACCGTATCGACAAGTGCCGCTTTGATCCCGGTGCCGCCGATGTCGATTCCGATGGCAAAGCGTGGTGAGGTCTCCGCGCTCATCTCAGCTCTCCTCATGTGCGGGTCCGGCGGCGATCGCGGTATCGGCATCGGGCAGAGTCAGGATATCGGCGCCGGACTCGGTCACCACCAGCGTGTGCTCGAACTGAGCGGAGCGCTTGCGATCCTTCGTCACCACGGTCCATGAATCATCCCAGACGTCCCAGTCGATCGTACCGAGGTTGAGCATCGGTTCGATCGTGAAGATCATTCCCGGTTCCATCGTCTCCGCGTGGGCGGGAGCCGCGTCATAGTGCGGGATGATGAGCCCGGAGTGGAATTCGCGTCCGACTCCGTGCCCGCTGTAGTCGCGCACGACTCCGTAGTCGAAGCGCTTCGCGTACTTCTCGATCACTCGTCCGATGACGTTGATCTGACGGCCCGGTTTGACCGCCTTGATTCCTCGCATCATCGATTCGTAGGTGCGCTCGATGAGGAGGCGGGACTCCTCATCGGCGTCACCGGCGGTGAATGTGTAGTTCGTGTCTCCGTGCATGCCCTGGTAGTAGGCGGTGATATCGACATTGATGATGTCGCCGTCTTCGATGACGGTTGAATCGGGGATGCCGTGGCAGATCACCTCGTTGACGGAGGTGCACACGGATTTCGGGAACCCGCGATAGCTCAGCGTCGACGGGTACGCTCCGTGATCGCACATGAACTCGTGCGCCACCCTGTCGATGTCATCGGTCGTGATGCCGGGGGCGATCATCTCGCCGACGGCGGCCAGGGCATTGGCTGCGATCCGACCGGCCGCCCGGACCACCTCGATTTCCTCGGGGCTGTAGAAATTGTTTCCCCGGCCTTCATCGGCGTCGGCGCGACCGACGTACTCCGGGCGGGGGATGTCCTTCGGCACACCGCGTTCGGGCGAAATGGTGCCGGGCGTGAGCAGGCGAGTGTGAACAGTCATGATGGTGTCGATCCTATGCTGGAAACGCGGCTTTGTCCCGTTGCCCGGTCGCCTGTCGATGCCGCTGTGCAGGACCTGTGGAGTCTAGAATCGGAAGCAGCCGTGCCAAGGAAGCGGGAGGCAGATTGAGCGACGACACGACATCGGCGGGCCACGAGTTCGCTGGACTGGGCGAAGTGGTGAGCCTGACGAGCGCACCGCAGCAGATCGCCGACCACATCCTCTCCGGAATCGCCGTCGGAGCGCTGCCGGAAGGCACCCTGTTGCCGGGCGAACGGACGTTGGCCGCAGATCTGCAGGTGTCCCGCTCGAGCGTGCGCGCAGCCCTGCTGCGGTTAGAGCGTCTCGGAGTCGTCGAGCGCCGCCGCGGCCGCGGGGGAGGGACGTTCGTCAAGACCGCCCGCCCCGAGGCGCTGGCTCCCATGGCCGGCAGAATCGACGAGTTCCATGCCGAGAGGCGGAACCTGCTTGACGCCCGCGCCGTCTTCCAGAATTCCCTGGCGGCGACCGCGGCCCTGCGACGCACCGAGGAGGAGCTGAGCGAGCTCCGGGAACTGGCCGAAGTCTATTCCCAACGCGCCGAGGCGGCTGCCGCGCGCACCGCGGACGCGCAGTTCCACTTCGCCATCGCCCGTGCCGGACACAACCCGGAACTCGTGCGCATGGCCATCGACCTCGATACGAAGATCAACGCCGGTTTCCGTCACGACCCGTTCTCTGCCGAGCTCTTCGATCACGCCGTGGACGACCACGCCGCGATCGTCGAGGCGATCGCGGCCGGAGACGAAGAAGCTGCGGGAAGACTCTGTGAGGAGCACTTCAGGTACACGACCATCGTCCCCGCCCCTAACCCAATTACTACCTGACGGCGGCCCAGCAACCTCGCGCTGGAGTGGTCCCCAAAAGTTGGACTGTGATCAACACAAGCCAACTTGAAGGGACCATTCCATGCGTAAGGACTGTCTGATCACAGACGAACAAGCCAAAGCCGCGATCGAACTCTTCGACCAAGGGCACGGC
>NZ_FXYX01000052.1 GCF_900169265.1 Brevibacterium iodinum ATCC 49514 | reverse complement strand
TGTGTTACCCACCCGGTGCCCTGACCCTTGGATCAAACCGTGTTTGTCCTGGTCAGACCCGGTGGAAACTTTGTCTCAGTGACCGTGTTTCCGGCGGGGCAACGAGATATAACTCTAGACCACCCCAGAGGCACCGTGCAAATCCAAAACCGACTTTCTCCACGTGACACCCACCACACACCGTGCAGTGCTCAACCATGTCCTCTTGCAGAGAGGCCGGCCCCTCCCCAGCCCTCGCACCAACCGAGCCCGAATGCCGCGCGATTCAGCTGCCCGGGCGGATAGCTTTGCGCAGGCGTGCGAGCTGCTCGTCGATGACGGCACCCACCCCGGTGATCTCTGCCCGTCGGATCCCACGTTCTACAGCCCGCGACTTCCACCCCTCGACTGCGCTCACGACCTCATTGAGCACAGACACTGCGGTCGGCTTCGACAGATGGCATAGAGAGGCGAATTCGAGCAGCGCCTCGGCTTCGGTCTCCGCAGACACGACGCCATTGATCGCTGTCGGCCGTTCGACCGCGGGTTCCGGTTCCGGGTTGATATCGAAAGCCGGGCTCAGCTGCCATCCCGCGCCAGCCCGTATGAAGTCATGGTTACGCAAATGATCATCCGTATTGTGCAGTGCAACTGAGAATGCCACTCGGCGAAACAGTTCAGCACAGTCGCTGCGCCAGCGCCGGCTGTGGTCTTCGATAGCTTCGACGATACCGAGATAGTCGCCGGCTTCTCCGTCTCGATGCCTGGTTGCTGTCATCGCACTCACATATCCGATCCGCCGGTCAGCCGTGCGATCGAATCTCTGCAGAAGGAGCACGGATCTCTCGTCGATACTCAGCAACCGAGATTCAGTGGTGTCGATTCCGGCCGTACGGGCAAGTTCGAGTGCCAGGCTCTCTCACACGATGACGTCTCGATCGTCGCCGGGTCGGGAGAACTTCGCAATTGACAGCCGTCCCTCATCGTCCGCCTCAGATGCCTTGGGCCGCGCTCCTCCCAGAGAACCTGTCCCAGCGTCAAGAAGGCGCTTCACAGACGTGCCCGACCCTTCCGCGGCCCGTCGGCAGCCTGCTGCAGTTCTGGCAGTGACAGCAGTTTCGGTACACGGCTCGAGGGGCTGAGGAAGTCTTCGTCGGCAGCACGACGAAACCGCAGAGCTCCCTGTCGAGTGCGATCGCTGACTCAGAGCAGGAAGTCGATGCCTGACAGACGGCGGTCACGGACGACGCCGTCGGCGACCTGCCGCCGATGCTCCTTCGCCACGAGAGTGCGACCCCATCGGTCAGGAGAACAGTCGGCGAATGCTTCCGGCAGACCGGGTACGCTGAACGGGACCGTCGACAGTGGGAGCTCTGGGTAGATGGAATAGGCCCATCGAGCTTCCACATACTCATCGGAGTATTTGAACGTCGTCGAGATAGGCCCGTGCGATGTGGAAATACGCAGTACCGACGAATACCGACGTCCCGCCGTGGTCCATCTCAACCCGGATCTGCTCACTCATCGACGAATCCTGTCCGGAAGCGTTTCAGCAGAACGCAGTCTGCCGACATCGGTGCTCAAGGGATCGAACGAGGCAGACACGTGGTCGAGCTGCCCCAGTGCCTGCATAACCGACATCACTGCGCCGATTGGTACCCCTGCATCAGTCCCCTCGACTTTCTGGAGCGTCGATCGTGAGATGCCAGCACGCTCCGCGACTTAGACGGCCTTGAGCGACTGCATGAGTCGCCACCGACGAATCGAGGATCCGTTCTCGGTGAGACGGCGATCCACCTGTCGAGTGACGATCATTTGTCCTCCTTATGAGTGCAATCAACACCATACGATGCATTAGCGACTGGAATACGCGCCATTAGATCAACCTGCAATGCCGATTTCGGACGGATCGGTGGCCGGCTGCTGTCCGGATGGACTCCACAAGATCTCTGCACGTCTGCGAGAACACCATTCTCAGTTGCCGGCGACGATCCGGAGAATACACGAATGGCCTCGCCCGGCCCCCACTGAGAGTCGCACAAGACCATTTGCTACCTGATGGCGGCGCAGCAACCTGGCGCCAGGTAGCTGCGCCGCCGCCAGGTAGCAACAAGCACCGGCTATCACACCCACACGTGAAACAAACAACACACCGGTTCGTGAATACAGTAATGGCCCCACCCAACACAGTTGGACGAGGCCATCACCTTCAAAAAATATTGCGGCAGTCACTTACTCTCCCACAACCACCAAGTTGCAGTACCATCAGCGCGAATGGGCTT
>NZ_FXYX01000022.1 GCF_900169265.1 Brevibacterium iodinum ATCC 49514 | reverse complement strand
TCCGGTGTATGAAGCGTCACGTCGCTCGTTCTGTATATCGCATTCTCGAGGCCACGAAACCGATCGGCCAAGCCGCTTGACAGACATAGAAGGATCCCGACGGCGGCCCAGCAACCTGGCGCCAGGTTGCTGGGCCGCCGTCAGGTAGTAATTGGGGTCAGGCTCCGGCGAGGTGGTCGGCCAGGTAGTTCTCCACCTGATCGATGCTCACGCGCTCCTGGCTCATGTCATCACGCTTGCGGATCGTCACTGCCTGATCATCGAGGGTGTCGAAGTCGACGGTGATGCACAGCGGCGTTCCGATCTCGTCCTGGCGGCGGTAGCGACGGCCGATGGCGCCGGCATCGTCGAAGTCGATGTTCCACCGCCGACGCAGCGTCGCAGCGAGATCCTTCGCAGCCGGGGTGAGCTTCTCATTGCGGCTCAGCGGCAGCACCGCAGCCTTGACCGGAGCCAGGCGCGGATCGAGTTTGAGGACGACGCGCTGGTCGACGCCGCCCTTCGTGTTCGGCGCCTCGTCCTCGGAGTAGGCCTCGACGAGGAAGGCCATCATCGACCGCGTCAGGCCGAAGGAGGGTTCGATGACATATGGCGTGTAGCGGTCTCCGCTGGCCTGGTCGAAGTACTGGAGCTTCGCTCCCGAGACCTCCGTGTGAGTGCCGAGGTCGTAGTCGGTGCGGTTGGCCACACCCATCAGCTCGCCCCATTCGGATCCCTGGAAGCCGAAGCGGTATTCGATGTCGATGGTTCCGGCCGAATAGTGTGCACGGTCCTCGGCGGGCACGTCGAGGCGGCGGACGTTGTCTTCGGAGATGCCGAGGTCGAGGAACCAGGCCCAGCAGTCTTCGACCCACTGCTTGTAGTAGTCATCGGCCTCGTCCGGGTGGACAAAGTACTCGATCTCCATCTGCTCGAACTCACGGGTGCGGAAGATGAAGTTGCCCGGCGTGATCTCGTTGCGGAAGGCCTTGCCGATCTGGCCGATGCCGAACGGCGGCTTCTTCCGGGCGGCAGTGAGCACATTGTTGAAGTTCACGAAGATGCCCTGTGCGGTCTCCGGGCGCAGGTAGTGCAGTCCGGATTCGGAATCGACGGGACCGAGGAAGGTCTTGACGAGTCCGGAGAATTCCTGCGGTTCGGTCCACTGACCGCGGGTGCCGCAGTCGGGGCAGACGATATCGCTCATTCCGTTTTCCGGAGCCTTCTTGTTCTTCGCCTCATACGCCTCGACGAGGTGGTCCTCGCGGTGACGCTTGTGGCAGTTGAGGCACTCGACGAGGGGGTCGACGAAGGTGGCGACGTGGCCGGAGGCTTCCCAGACGCGTTTGGGCAGGATGATCGAGGAGTCGAGGCCGACGACGTCTTCGCGGCCGCGCACGAACTGCTGCCACCACTGGCCCTTGATGTTGTCCTTGAGCTCCACGCCCAACGGCCCGTAGTCCCATGCCGAGCGGGAACCGCCATAGATCTCTCCTGCTTGGAAGACGAATCCTCTGCGCTTGGCCAGGGCGATGACGGCATCCAACTTGGACTGTGCCACTAGTTCTCTCCTTGTTTCAGTTCGCCGACGGCCGGCTGCCGTGGCTCGCAGGTACCAGCCTAACTGGTCACGCCGTCGCTTCCTCAACACCGACCGGGCCCACCCTGACGCCCACCCTCGACGACGGAAGGAGTCCACGGTAGGCGACTGATCTCACACTCGGTTTCCCATTACGGGACCGCCTCGGCGAGGGTGCGGCATGTAGACTTGGGGTACACCCAAACCTTTCTCCGTACCGACGTCTTCACGTCTGTCCAAGCGCGTTCTTGGATCTCTACGGTTTCGGCCCGGATTGCTCACGATGATTGCACAAGCGGCCGCAGGGTAGATCGCCACTACAGTCATCTGCGATCAAGTGTGTGCCGACGTGAGAGAGATCACTCATGACCGATGTGTCCGCAAACGACGAAACCACTCCGAAATTCTCCGAACTGGGACTCCACCCGCTCGTGCTCAAGGCCGTAGAGACGCAGGGCTACGAGATCCCCACCCCCATCCAGGCCGAGACGATCCCGACCCTCCTGTCGGGCCGTGACGTCATCGGCCTGGCCCAGACCGGAACCGGCAAGACCGCGGCTTTCGCCCTGCCTGCCCTGTCCGACCTCGCCGAGGCGGGGCGCGCCGACGACGGCCCGTTCGCTCTCGTACTCACCCCTACTCGCGAACTTGCGATCCAGGTCGCCGAGGCGTTCACCTCCTACGCCACGGAGCTGTCCGACTTCTCCGTGCTCCCGATCTACGGCGGTCAGGCCTACGGCCCGCAGCTGGCCGGTCTGCGCCGTGGTGCGCAGGTCGTCGTCGGCACCCCCGGTCGTGTCATCGATCACCTCAAGAAGGGATCGCTCAAGCTCGGCAGCCTCAAGCACCTCATCCTCGATGAGGCCGACGAGATGCTCAAGATGGGCTTCGCCGAAGACATCGAAGAGATCTTCAGCCAGGTCGGTCCGGACCGTCAGGTAGCACTGTTCTCGGCGACCATGCCGTCCTCGATCCACCGGATCACCGGCAAGTACCTGGATGACCCGAAGGAAGTCCGGATCGCCGCGAAGTCGCAGACCGGTGCGAACATCCGTCAGCGCTACTTCATGGTTCAGCACTCGCACAAGCTCGATGCGCTGACCCGGATCCTCGAGGTCGAGGAGTACGAGGGCATCATCATGTTCGTGCGCACGAAGCAGGCCACCGAGGAGCTGGCCGAGAAGCTGCGCGCCCGCGGGTTCAAGACCGCCGCGATCAACGGCGACATCCCGCAGCAGGCACGTGAGCGCACGATCGATCAGCTGCGTGAGGCGAAGATCGACATCCTCGTCGCCACCGATGTGGCCGCCCGCGGTCTCGACGTCGAGCGCATCACGCTCGTCGTCAACTACGACATCCCGCACGACACCGAGTCCTACGTCCACCGCATCGGCCGCACCGGTCGTGCCGGACGCTCCGGTGAGGCGATCCTCTTCGTCACTCCGCGCGAGCAGCGCATGCTCGGCTCGATCGAGCGCGCCACCAAGCAGAAGGTCGAACCGCTGACCCTGCCCAGTGTCGAAGAGCTGACGAACACTCGCGTCGATAAGTTCACGAAGCGCATCGATGATGTGCTCGCGCAGACCGAGCTGTCCGAACTCACCGACGTCATCGAGGCGTACTCGCTCTCCCGTGATGTGCCGGCGTCGAACATCGCCGCCGCTCTGGCCTCCCTCGTCCTCGAGTCGAACACGCTCAAGGCCGAGCCGATGCCCGAACCGGCACGTCGCCAGGGCCGTGACCGTGACCGCGATGGTGGTCGTGACGGCGGCCGTCCGAGCCGTGTCGGTCGTGCCCGTGACGAGAACATGACGACCTACCGTCTGGCTCTCGGCCGCAACGAGCGCCTGCAGCCGGGCGCCGTGGTCGGTGCGATCGCGAACGAAGGTGGAATCACCTCGAAGCAGATCGGCCATATCGACATCCGTTCGAACCACACGCTCGTCGACCTGCCCAAGGACCTCGACCCGTCGGTGCTACGCAAGCTCTCCCACACCGAGATCCAGGGCCGTCCCATCGACATCCGTCCGGATTCCGGTCGCCCGGGACGCCCGTTCAAGAAGCGCAACTTCGACAAGCAGCCCGGTGACGGCCGCAACTTCCGGAACGATCGTCGCGGCGGCAAGAAGTTCGGCGGACGCGGCGACCGCTCCCGCGACCACTACTGATCCGCCTCCGGGACACGACCGGGGCTCCAGCTCCACGGACATGGTCCCTGACCTGGGTTCGCTCTGAAGTGAGAGTTCGGCCCCGCAGCATTGCGCTGCGGGGCCGATCTTCGTACCCAGACCAGTTCCTGACTACCTTCGCGGCTCCATAGCTTGGTGAAGCTGCTACGGAAAGTGCGCGGGGCACCTCAGATGGCCACGGCGTACCGCTCAGGTGTGCAAGCCCCTCAAGCGCTCGGCGTGTCGACGGCGCCGCCGAAGCGACGGTCGCGGCGGGCGTACTCTTCGATCGCCGCCCACAGGGTGCGCCTGTCGACGTCGGGCCACAGCACATCCTGGAAGACCATCTCGGCATAGGCTGACTGCCAGAGCAGGAAGTTCGAGGTCCGCTGCTCCCCCGAGGACCGCATGAACAGGTCGACGTCGGGCACGATGGGTGCGTAGAGACGGGAGCGGACGGTCTTCTCCGAGACCTTGCCGGGTTTGAGCTTCCCGGCGGCCACCTCGGCGGTGATCTCATTGATCGCGTCGACGATCTCGGAGCGTCCACCGTAGTTCACGCAGAACTGGAGCACGAGACCAGTGTTGTTCTTCGTCATCTCCGCGGCCGTCTCGAGTTCGTCGATGACCGAACGCCACAGCCGACCGCGCCGGCCGGACCACACGATCCGCACGCCCAGGGCGTTGAGCTCATCGCGGCGGCGGCGGATGACGTCACGGTTGAACCCCATGAGGAAGCGCACCTCTTCGGGTGAGCGCTTCCAGTTCTCCGTCGAGAACGCATACGCCGACAGATAGTCCACGCCGATCTCGATCGCGCCGTGGATGACATCGAGCAGCGAAGCTTCCCCGGCTGTGTGCCCTTCCGTGCGCGGCAGCCCCCGCTGATTCGCCCACCGACCGTTGCCGTCCATGACGATTGCGACGTGCCGAGGCACGAACTTCGCGTCCATTCGCGGAGGTCTCGCTCCGCTGGGATGGGCCGGTGGTGCGGGGTAGCTCATGTGCTCTCCAGAACTCTCAGTGATCGGATATTGCGCTCGAGGTGCCAGGACACCCAGTCCGAGACCAGCTTCGACCCGTCGATCTGATCGTGCAGGTCAGAGGCCTCGGCACGCTCCCAGTCGCCGGACAGGAGCGCGGCCATATGCTCGAGCGCATCGGTGTCGGGCAGTGCCGCACCGGAGGGGCGGCAGTTCGTGCACACGGCACCGCCCAAGGCTGCGGAGAACGCACGGTGGGGTCCGGGATTCCCGCACTGGGCGCAGTCCAGCAGGCTCGGTGCCCACCCGGCCACGGACATCGCCCGCAGCAGGTACGCATCGAGGGACAGCCTCGGCGGGTGTTCGCGGTTGCACAGCGAACGGATGGCAGAGACGAGGAGGAGGAAATGCGTACGCGACTGGGGTTCGACTTCGGTGATGCTGCGTGCCGTTTCGGCCATCACCGAGGCGGCCGAGTAGACATCGAAGTCCGTGGCGATACCGCGGGCGAAGGGTTCGACGAGTTCGACCTGGGTGACGATGTCGAGGCTGCGCCCGACATGGCATTGCAGGTCGACGAGCATAAAGGGTTCGAGACGGGAGCCGAACCTCGATTTCGTCCGTCGCACCCCCTTCGCGACGGCGCGGACGAGGCCGTGGCTGCGAGTGAGCACGGTGACGATGCGGTCGGCTTCGCCGAGCTTGTGCCCCTGGAGCACGATGCCTTCATCACGATAGTTGTGCACCCGCCCATTATCGCTTAAGCGCGGCGGAGAATCACCCCGCCGCGCTTAAGTGACTGCTGTGAGATCGACCGCGCAGCCTCAGCTCTGGCGGTCGCGGGCGGCTCGGTTGACGGCCGAGACGACGGCCTTGAGCGAGGCCTTCGTGATGTTCGGGTGCAGACCGGCGCCCCAGACGACGCGGTCTTCGACGGCGAGTTCGACATAGGCGGCGGCGTTGGTGTCAGCACCGGAGCCGATGGCGTGCTCGGAGTAGTCCTGGAGTCGCACATCGACGTCGAACTGATCGATGAGGATCTTCACCAGCGCGTCGATCGGTCCGTTGCCGCGTCCTTCGTAGGTGCGTTCCTGACCGTCGACGATGAGGTCGACCTCGATGCGCTCTGCCGATGAGCCGCCACCGTCGACATTGCCCGATTCCGTGCGCAGGCCGACGATCTGGAAGCGGCCCCATGCTTTCTCCGGATCTTCGGCGGGCAGGTATTCGTAGTTGAAGATGCGGCGGATCTCCTCGGCGGAGACCTCGCCGCCGGCTTCGGTGTGCTGCTGCACAGCGCGGGAGAATTCGACCTGCATCCGACGCGGCAGGTCGAGTCCGTACTCGCTCTTGAGCAGGTAGGTCACTCCGCCCTTGCCGGACTGCGAGTTCACACGGATGATCGCCTCGTAGCTGCGGCCGAGGTCCTTCGGGTCGACCGGCAGGTAGGGCATGTCCCATTCCATGAGGTCGACTGGGGTGCCCTGGGCGTTCGCCTTCTTCTCACGGTCGGCGAAGGCCTTGTTGATCGCGTCCTGGTGCGAGCCCGAGAACGAGGTGAAGACGAGGTCGCCTCCGTAGGGGTGACGTTCGTGGACACCGATCTGGTTGCATTCGGTGACGGTGTGGATGACCTCGTCGATATCGGAGAAGTCGAGCTCCGGGTCGATGCCCTGCGTGTACAGGTTGAGGGCGACGGTGACGAGATCGAGGTTGCCGGTGCGCTCACCGTTGCCGAACAGGCAGCCTTCGATGCGGTCGGCGCCGGCCATCATTCCCATCTCCGCAGCAGCCACGCCGGTGCCCCGGTCGTTGTGCGGGTGCAGGGACACGGCCACTTCGTCGCGGTAGGGCATATTGCGGCAGAACCATTCGATCTGGTCCGCGTAGGTGTTCGGGGTGCCGCGTTCGACCGTGGCAGGCAGGTTGACGACCGTCTCGCGGCCGGCGGTCGGCTGCCACATGTCGAGGACGCTGCCGACGATGTCGAGGGCGAACTCGGGTTCGGTGTCGACGAAGATCTCCGGCGAGTACTGGTAGCCGAAGTCCGCGTCGGACAGCAGCGTCTCAGCGTGCTTCATCACGGCCTGAGTGCCCTGCATTGCGATATCGCGAGTCTGGTCGAAGCCGTCTCCGTCGAAGCCGAAGACGACCTTGCGGAAGACCGGCGCGGTTGCGTTGTAGAGGTGCACGGTGGGCATCTTCGCGCCGACGAGGGACTCGACGGTGCGTTCGATGAGGTCCTCGCGAGCCTGCGTGAGCACGGAGATGCGGACGTCATCGGGAATCGCGTCCTGTTCGATGATCTCGCGGACGAAGTCGAAGTCGACCTGGCTGGCGGCCGGGAATCCGACCTCGATCTCCTTGAACCCGAGCTTGACGAGCAGATCGAACATCTTGCGTTTGCGGTCCGGGGTCATCGGATCGATGAGCGCCTGGTTGCCGTCGCGCAGATCGGTGCTCAGCCAGCGAGGTGCCTTGCTGATGATCTGGTCGGGCCAGGTGCGGTCGCGCATATCCAACGCGATGCGGTCCTGGAACGACTTGTACTTGCCGAACGGCATGGGAGAAGGCTTCTGCAGTTTCATTGTTCCTCTAACTTAAGTTTCTCAGCGCTTGACCAGCATACGAGGACTCCGCGACGAGCGTGCTGTCCGTTCAGGACTCGTCGCGGCAAGGAAGGAGGAGGAACCTATGAGCCACACGATCACCGTAGTCCCCCTTCCGCGTTCCGTCCGAATCCCGTCCACATCCTAAGATCGCCGAGGCGGCTCCGGGCTCCTACTTGAGGAAGTCGACCGAGGCGCGGCGGACGTTGAATCCGACTCCGGTATCGTCGGATTTGCAGGTCATGCCCTCTTCGCTGGAGGTGCAGGTCATCCCCGCCGCGGAGATCGAATCCCCGTAGCCGAGGACGCGTGCCGGGCCGTTGCTCTCGGGGGCCTCGACGCAGGAGAAGCCTGAGCCTTCCTTGTTCGCCACGACGATGGAGCCCCAGTCGTCGAGCTTGCAGTCGTCGGGCTTCTCCGGTGGTGAGTACTCGTAGTCCTTGATCACGCAGCGCGCTCGTTCGGAGTCGATGGTGCAGGCGATATTCCCCGACGGGGATGTGAAGGTCTCTTCGGCGACGGGAGCCTTCGAGCTGCCCGAATCGGACGGCTCGGGATCATCGGTCTGACCGATCGACGGTTCGTTCGTGGGCCCGACGGTGGTGGTGTCATCACCCTGGGTGGAGTCCCAGACGATATAGCCGACGATGCCGAGGGCAAGGATGAGCGCGATGGCAGCGAGCACCCACAGCCACGCGGGGACCTTCTTCGTATCATTTCGCCGACCATAGGGGTCGTGCGGGCCGCCGGGATTCCCCGGTCCGCCGAGGCCTCCCGGCCCTCCCGGCCCTCCCGGCCCTCCCGGTCCGCCGGGTCCTCCTGGTCCGCCTGTTCCTCCGGGACCGGCAGGTCCGCCCGGCGCATATCCGGCGGCATAGGCACCGCTGTAGGCGGGAGCAGGGCCTGCCTGCCCGTATCCGGGCCCCGCGGGGCGACCGGTGCCGGGCTGAGCGTGATCGGGTCCCGCCGGCGATTGCACCGGCCCGGCGGCCTGCGGCTGAGATGCTGCGGCCTGACCGGCGGCACCGAATTCTCCGCCCCACTGCCCCTGGTGCGGATGAGGATCTCCCTGATGCGGGTGGGATTCGGGCTGCTGCGAATGCGGCTCGGCTCGATGTGCGTCAGCTGGCGCCGGCTGCGAGCCGGGCAGCGGGTTCCACTGCTTCGGAGCCGAGGGAGCCTCGGCAGCGGCGATATCGTCGGAGTTCACCTTGCGCGGCGCGGCCGGCAGCCCTCCCGTCTGATAACCATCGGCGGCGGCCAGTCCGCGCAGCTCTTCGAGGCTGAGCACCTCGGTGGCATCGGTGCCGTCGGATTCGACCATCGACCGCAGCCTCTGCAGTTCTGCGGGAGTGAGTGCTTGAGTGGAGCCATCAGCGGCCGCGGACTCATCCTCGCCGATGAACAACTGGGTTGTGATCGACTCCGGAGACTCCTCGGCCAGCTTCCGACGCCCGGGGCGCGGAGGATGGTTCGGCACAGGTGGAATGCTCATGGTGTCATTTTCGCATAGTCGCTGCCGGCGAGTTCTCATGCTCCGTGAGATGATGGCCTCATGTCCGATGGAGTCCTCCGGCGCGCGGGAGTGCCCGCGCTTCTCGCCTGCGCTCTGCTGCTGACCGCCTGTGGGGCCGATGCCGACGACATCACGGACGATCCCTCGGCGGCCGAGTCCGCCGGTTTCGCCGCTCCGGCACAGCAGACGAGTTTCGGTGATTTCGCAGCCCCGACCCAGGACTCCCCCACGGGCGCCGACGCCGTTTCGACGGCATCCGATCAGTCCGGCGCCGAGGCGACCGGACCGGTCCACCCCGTCCCTGTCCCCGGCCTGACGAAGGAGTTCACCGACCAGATCCCGGCAGAGACCTCGCAGGTCCTCGTCGCGACCTCGCCGACAGCCGCTTCGGAGAAGTCGACCTTAAGCTTCTATGAGTTCAAGGACAAGAAATGGAAGAAGCTCAAGACCTTCGACACCCACAACGGCTCCAAAGGATGGCTGAAGGATCGCCGCGAGGGCGATAAGACCACCCCGATCGGAGTGTTCACGCTCAGCGACGCAGGCGGTTTCAAGGCGAACCCGGGCACCGACCTGCCGTACACCCAGGACAATCGTCTGCCCTCCTCGGCGACGGTGGCCTATGGGGCGGACTACGAATCGGTCTTCGACTACATCATCGCCATCGACTACAACCGCAGACCCGGCACTCCCCCGACGGACAAGACCCGACCGATGGGCTGGGACAAGGGCGGCGGAATCTGGCTGCACCTCGACCACGATTCCGGCACGAACGGCTGCGTCACCCTCGACGAGGCGGACCTCAAGTGGATCATGCGCACGATCGATCCCGACGCTCACCCGCGCATCGCCATGGGCCCGGCACCCGAAGTCAAGAAATAGCAGAGCCGAAGAAGCAGAAGAGCAGGAACCCGTGCGCCGTCTCATCATCTCCCTCGTCCAGTCGATCAACGGATCCTTCGCCGAGAACGGCTGGTCGACCGGGGTGTCCACGGACGCCGACTTCCGGCGCTTCCTCGCCCTGCGACGCAGCGCGAATGCGATCATCGTCGACCGCCGCACCGCGCTGAATCCGCAGCTGCCCGTCATCAACGCCGCAGGCAAAACGCTGGAGCACACCCCCGTGCATGTGCTCACCGAGTCCGATCCGACGGCCCTGCAGAGCGAGCTCGACGCCCGCGGCCTCGACTATCGTGCCCAGCACTTCACAGCAGACACGATCACCGAGGTGGCTGCCTCACTGCCGACGGCGCCGTCCCGCGAATCGCGGACGTCCCAGTCCGCCGCGGATCGGTCGTCCACCCGGACGGACCACGCTTCGTCCGCGGGTACAGGATCGCAGACCTCCGATGAGGCGGTGCTGCTGTGCGAGTCGGGTCCGAATCTCGCGTTCCGCCTGCTCGAGCATTATCCGGGCGCGGAACTGCATCTGAGCGTGAGTCCTTGCTATATCCGCACTCCCGGCAGCCACTTCTCCGGGCTCGAGGCCGAGATCGATCTGCGCCTCATCGATGTGCGCACCGAGCACGACCAGGTCTTCCTCCGCTACACCCGCGCCTGAGTCAAGCAGTCAGCCGGCAGAGGTCCCAGCGTTCGCGTGGATCTCGGTGCTCACCTCGAAGCGATCGGGTGAGTCAAGGATCGCGGTGATCCCGTCGGCCACCTCGGTGAGATGGACGGTTTCGACTCCCCCGGACAGATCATTGCGATCATCGCCACCAATGGGAGCCATGATCCGCAGCTCGCGGAAGGCCACGCTCGCCGATTCCGCTGCGGCGACCTCGATGAGCATCTTCTGTGCGGCGCCGAAGACGCTGATCGCCCCGGACCCGGCCAGCGCTTCGACGCTGGCGACGCCGTTGAGTGCCAGGTGGACGAATCCCCGGACCCCGCTCGTCCGGTCGGTGGCCAGGGACTGCGAGATCGCACAGGCCGTGAAGTGCCCGCGCAGGTAGGAGTCATAGTCCGCATCGAACTTCTCCAGACCTCGGTCGAGCACCGGTTCGTCGATGTACCACCCGCCGAGGGCGGCGATGACGGCATCGACCGGCGGCATCCCACTGAAGGCGAGCGCCGAGGTGACCGCCTCCGGCTCGTCCACCCAGTTCGGCACGGTCACCGGTTCGTATGCCGTCTCCGTGTCCGGAGTGCGGCGGACGATGCCGGTGACTGTGTGCTGCGGACTGAGCTGCTGGGCGAGCCCGGTGCCGACGTGGCCGGAGGCGCCGAAGAGGAGGATGTGCATGAGGCGAGTCTATGTCCCTTGCTCTTCAGGTTCCTCCCTCTTCGGTCCCCGGCCGCCTCCACGGAGGACAGCGCTATTTGCGGGTATGGACCTTGATGCCGGTCTTCTTCGTATAGGTCATATATCCGCGTTCGAAGTTCTGGCGTTTGACACCGTTCTTCACGGTCCGGTCAGCGGTGGGCAGACCGAGCTTGCTGCGTTCATAGCCCAGCTTCTTCCACTTCGTGAGGAAGCCTCCGTAGATGACATCGCTGCCTGTCTGCGGTGACCAGGTGATCATTCCGGAGTGGAATCTCTGGTATCGAGCGCTCTTCCGGTATTTGAAGGTCTGCTTATCGCTGCTGGGGAACCCGAGGACGCCTTTCTCATACTTCACTCGCTTGTAGGCGACACGGATCTGGCCCTTGGTGAGGAAGTGCGCACCGGTCGATTTCGACCAATACACGGTGCCCTTGGCGAACGACTGGTAGGCACCGTTCGGGTTCTTCAGCTTCTTCTCCGAGCCGACCGGTTTGCCGGTCTTTCCCGCGTTCTTCTGATAGTACGAACCGATTGCGCCCTTCGTCGGGTACGTCTTCGGCTTCGGTGCCGGTTTCGGTGCCGGACTCTTGGTGGGCGCCTTCGTCGGTGGTG
Organism: Brevibacterium iodinum ATCC 49514; assembly: GCF_900169265.1. Lineage (GTDB taxonomy): Bacteria > Actinomycetota > Actinomycetes > Actinomycetales > Brevibacteriaceae > Brevibacterium > Brevibacterium iodinum. The sequence continues at coordinate 47,583 of NZ_FXYX01000022.1, read as the reverse complement.
GGGTCAGCTCAGCCACCAGGGCTTTGGCTCCCGTGCGGATGCTGCCGAGCTTGTTGTAGAACGCGAGTCCCGGGCATTCGGTGTAGCTCGTGTCCCGGTGTCCGGCGACGACGTTGAGGCTGACCTTCTTGCCGAGGGCGTACTTGCTCGTGCCGCCCCCACCGGAGGTCAAGGTCATCTTCCCGGTGGGGTTGAAGCCGTACTGCCCTGCTTTCCACGCGACGAGGCGCTTGACCGAGGTCTGTGCTGCCGAACTCGGAGCCGCCGACGAATAGGTGCCGAGCACGCTGATGCCGATGGTCCATGAATTGAACCCGGAGGCGTGAGCTCCGGTCACTGCCTTGTCCAGGCTGCCGGCACGGCCCTCGTACATGGTGCCGTATTTGTCGACGAGGAAGTTGTACCCGAGGTCGCACCACCCGCGGTTCTGCGTGTGGAAGGCGAGGTAGCCGCGGATGATCGCCGGTGCCTGTGCTTTCGAGTACGAGTTCGAACCCGCTGTGTGGTGGATGAACACGCCCTTGGCCGACGACGTCTTGTCCGTGGCGCAGCGGACGAGCTTCTCATCGGCACCCCACTGTTTGCGGGTGACGATCTTAGCCCGCAGATCCTTGGCCGAGATCTGCGCGTCGACTGCCGGTCCCGTGGCCGAATGCGTGCTCACTCCCCCAGGGGGCTTCGCGACCTGTGCGTCAGCCTTCGTGACTGCAGTGGAAACCTGGGTGATCTGCAGATCATCGGTATCAGCCTGCTTGTCTGCGGCGCGCACCTCGACAGCGTCCGAATCGAGCACCGGAAGGGCAACGGACTGCGACTGGTGTGAGGCAGCGGGAATCTGAGCGGCCTCTGCGGAAACGGCGTCGGGGCCTCCCTCGTCATCGGTCGGCAGGCTCTCCCACGCCGACCAGCCGTTGCCGTCGCGAGTGCGGATTTCGAGTTCGGGATCTTCTCCTTCCCACGTGGCACCGATGATCGTGACGTCGGAGGAATCGACTGGCAGAGTCGTGACCTCATCAGTCTGGGCATCGACGGTCCTCTCGGAGGGAGTGCCGTCGGAGGGAGTGCCGTCGGCGGCAGAAGCGCCGGGCGTGTTCGTGGGAGTTCCCGGTGTGGCGGCGAGCGCCGGTCCCGATAGGGTCGCAGTGAGGAGAATTCCGGTGAGTGCCGAGGCGAGGAATGGCAACGGTTTCATCAGTTATGGTCCTTGAGGTCGTCCATGACCAAGTGAGCGTTCTTCTCACTGGATGGGGGCCGAATTACGGACACCCAGTGTGACCGCAGGATTATCGTAAGGTTATTCTCAGATTTTCGGAAGTGGGTACTTCAGCAGATGGCTGATCGCCGCGAACTCACTCGACTCGAGGCAGTCCTCGACGCCTTCGCCGACCGCGTTCTCCCCCGCGTCCCCGCCGGAATACGGGAGTTCCTCGCCTTCGGAATCAAGCAGGCGTGGGCGTGTCTCTTCGGCGCTCTCATGCTCTTAGCGATCATCCTCACCGCTTGGCTCTGCCCCGATGACGCGGCCATCTCCCGCAACGACTTCCTCGTCATCCTCGCCGTGCTCATCCAGATCGGCATGCTCGTCGCTCGACTCGAGACCGGCCGCGAGCTCATCGTCATCATCGTCTTCCACATCGTCGGCACCGGAATGGAGATCTTCAAGACCGCCGTGGGCTCATGGAACTACGCCCCCGGCGGGGTCCTCCACATCGGCGCCGTGCCGCTGTTCACCGGGTTCATGTACGCCGCCGTCGGCTCCTATATCGTCCGAGTGTACCGTCTCTTCGACTTGCGGTTCAGCCATTACCCGCCGAGGTGGCTGACCGCGATCATCGCCGCCGCCATCTACCTCAACTTCTTCACCCACCACTTCGTCGTCGACCTCCGACTGCTCCTCGTCCTGGCCACCGTCATCGTCTTCTTCCGCTGCCGCATGTACTTCCATATCCATCGCAGGACACTGACGATGCCCGTGCTGCTGGCCTTCCTCCTCGTCGCCTTCTTCATCTGGGTGGCCGAGAACATCGGGACCGCGGCCGGTGCCTGGCTGTATCCGAGTCAGGACGACGGCTGGCACCTGGTGCCGCTGACGAAGCTGGTGGCCTGGTTCCTGCTCATGATGATCTCCGTCGTCCTCGTGACCTTCGTCCACAGACCCAGGCCGCCTGAGGTCCACAGACCCGAGCCTCCTGACACCTATACTTGCTGAGAACCGAAACTTCCAGGACGGCCGAAGGAGACTCATGGCGGCACCCGATGCGCAGAATGAGAAGGAATCGAGCGCATTGCTCAAGGTGCTCCGCCCAACCAGCGGTTCCAACCTGTCGGTCAGTGCTCGTGTGCTGCTGCGCGTCATCGCCGGAGTCCTCGTCCTCGCTCTCATCCTCGCCCTCGTCGGACTGTTCCTCGTCCGCCGCTCCTTCCCGACCACCGACGGCGAGATCTCGCTGCCGGGGCTCGACGCGCCGGTCACCGTCCACCGTGACGAATCGGGTGTTCCCACCATCGAGGCCGAAACCGCCCACGACCTGTTTCTGGCTCAGGGGTTCGTCCACGCTCAGGACCGGTTCTGGGAGATGGACTTCCGCCGACACGTCACCTCGGGACGACTCTCCGAACTCTTCGGCAAATCCCAGCTGGGCACCGACACCTTCATTCGCACGCTCGGCTGGCGGAAGGTCGCCGAGCAGGAGGTGAAGAAGCTCGACAAAACGAGTCTGGGCTACTACGAGGCCTACGCGGACGGCGTCAACGCCTACCTCAAGGACAAATCCCCCACCGAGCTGTCCCTCGAATACGCCGTCCTCGGCCTCGAGACCGGCAGCACCGAGGTCGAGAAATGGACCCCGGTCGACAGCGTCGCCTGGCTCAAGGCCATGGCATGGGATCTGCGATCGAACCTCGAAGACGAGATCGACCGGTCAATCCTCAGCTCGGAGCTCACCGACGAGCAGATGAGCGACCTCTATCCGGATTACCCATATGCCACGCGTCCGACGATCCTCGGCGGCAGAGCCGGCGACAAGGCACCGAAGGACCGCAGCGGCGACGACGTCGAGCAGAAGCCGCGAGTCGACGACCGTGCACGGGAGGACGATGAGGCACAGGCCGGAGGCACCGTCACCGAGGCACCCCGAACAGGGAACACCGACACCGAGGCGGCCGTCCCCACCGATGAGCTCCTCGAACTGCGGAATACGCTCACATCGCTGCCGCCGATGCTGGGACAGAACAGCGACGATATCGGGTCGAACTCGTGGGTGATCTCCGGGGACCACACGAACACCGGTCGACCGCTGCTGTCCAATGACCCGCACCTCGCCCCGGCGATGCCCTCGGTCTGGTACCAGGTGGGACTGCAATGCAAGAAGGTCACCGATGCCTGCCCCTTCGACGTCACCGGTTTCTCCTTCTCCGGACTGCCGGGAGTCGTCATCGGCCACAACCAGTCGATCGCCTGGGGACTGACGAACCTCGGCGCCGATGTCACCGACCTCGTCGTGGAGAAGCTCCGCGACGGGAAGGTCATCCACGACGACGGAGACGAACCGCTGCAGGTGCGCAAGGAGACGATCGAGGTCGCGGGCGAGGACCCGCGCGAGATCACCATCCGCTCCACCCGCAACGGCCCACTCGTGTCGAATCTCGACGGCACGTATCGCAAAGTACTCGATGCGACGACCGGGGCGGATTCGCAGGACCCGAAGTCGGGACCGGCCGAGGAGCACTACGGTCTCGCCCTCGATTGGACGGCTCTGCGTCCGGGTACGACCGCCTCGGCGGTGTTCGCCATCAACAAGGCCACGAATTGGCAGGAGTTCCGGCACGCGGCGTCCCTGTTCGACGTGCCCTCTCAGAACCTCGTCTACGCCGATGTCGCCGGGAACATCGGATATCAGGCACCCGGGATGATCCCGCGCCGAGGCAAGGCCGACGGCACTGTACCCCGCCGCGGGTGGAAATCTGACGAGGATTGGCAGGGCTGGGTCGACTTCGTGGATCTCCCACACCTGTACAACCCCGAGCGCGGATGGATCGTCACCGCGAACAACCCGGTCGCCGCCCCCGGTGAGACAGTGCAGCTGGGTGAGGACTTCGACTACGGAGATCGTGCCCGCCGCATCACGAAACGCATCAAGGACGCGGTCGACGAGGGCCGGAAGCTGCGGCCGATGGACATGGCGGAGATCCAGAACGACGACCAGAATCCGTTCGCCGCGAAGCTCGTACCCGACGCGGTGAAGATCCACTCCCATGGTGACGAGGACATCCTCGAGGCGAAGAAGCTGCTGAAGAGCTGGAACGGCTTCGATTCCGCGAACAGCGCGGGCGCCGCCTACTTCAATGTGCTCACGAAGACGCTGCTCGAACAGACCATCAGCTCCAAGCTTCCCGACGGGGTGTCCCCCGCCGGCGGTTCACGGTGGTACCTCGTGCTCTCGGAACTGCTCGAAGACCCGGATTCCCAGTGGTGGTCGGGCAAGGGCGTCGAAGGTCGGGACGAGGCTCTGCGCAAGGCCATGAAGACGGCATGGGCGGAGACGGAGGACCTGCTGGGACCGGAGCCCGTGACGTGGCGGTGGGGAATCCTGCACCGCCTGACGATCCGCAACGCCAGCCTCGGCGAATCCGGGATCACACCGGTGGAGAAGCTGTTCAACCGCGGCCCCTATGAAGTCTCCGGCGGTTCGGGCGTCGTCCATGCCACCGGGTGGGATGCCTCGGTCGGCTATGAGACGAACTGGGTGCCGTCGATGCGCCAGACGGTCGATCTGTCGAACTTCGACGCCTCGAACTGGATCAACCTCACGGGCGCGTCGGGGCATGCCTTCCACCCGCATTACGACGATCAGACGAACGATTGGGCCGCCAATGTCAATCGACCGTGGCCGTACTCGAAGGAGGCCGTGGCCGCGGCGGCAGAGGACACACTCACTCTCGAGCCATGAGGTCGGGCCAGACGTGAGGATACGGCAGAGGCGCGGGGTCCTCACCGCGCCCCGTGATCAGTCTTTGGGCAGGATCTTCGCTTCGAGGAAGTTCGCGACATCGTCTTCCCAGCGCATCGGGTCGATGTTCCATTCCTTCGTGTGATGGGCCTTGCCGTATGGGGGCATCGTGACCAGATCCCGTCTGACACCTGCCAGCGCATGGGAGGGGCCGGAGGGAACGAATTCGTCGTCATCGGAGTGGATGAGCAGAACCGGCACATCGAGTTCGGCGGCACGGGTCACCCAATCCATGCGATCGAGATCGAGCGGGGTCTCGAGTCCGGTGATCGGCCGTGCCCATGGCTGGGTGATCATCTCGAGCGTGAGTTTGGCGATCGGTGTCGGCAGCAGGTTCTTCTTCGCCTGACCGTCGAGCACGTTCACCCAGTCGACGACGGGTCCGTCGAGGACCAGCGCGGTGACGAATCTGCGGTTGCGTCCGCGGGAGGCCGCCTGCAGGGCGATGGCTCCGCCCATCGACCAGCCGAAGAGCACGACGTTCTTCGCTCCGTGTTCGACCGCGAAGTCGATGGCGGCGTCGACGTCGATCCATTCGGTGTCGCCGAGTCCGTAGCGCGATGTGGTCTCCACCCGCACCTCGGCGTCGTTGCGGTAGGACATCGCGATCGAGGGCACCCCGAGGGTGTTGAGCACGGGAGCGGCACGCAGTCCCTCGGCGCGGGTGCTGGCTCGGCCGTGGATGAGGATCGCCCAGGTGTCGTGGGGTTCCGGATGGTCGGTCGGCAGCAGCCACGCGGGCAGGTCCCCGGCGTCGGAGCGGATCTCGATGTCGTCGAAATTCACTCCGGCAGCGATCGGATCAGGATAGACGACCCCGGTCCACCGTCCCCGCCAGGCCCGTCGGATATCGCCGCGGGTGACGGACAGGATCTCTCGGGAGACGGTGCGCGAGCGCGGATCGTACTCGACGATATCGCCGACGACGGCGTGTCCCGAACCCTGGTTGAAGTAGAGACCATAGGTGCCGGGCACCGTGGTCTCCTCATCGGCGGGCAGCTGAATGCGCATATTCGGCGGAAAGCCGTCGATGTGCAGGATATCGAGTTCTTCCGGGGCGTTCTCCGGAACGATGATCTTGCGGGCGAAGTAGGCGGCCAGACCCGACGACGCCACAGAGATCAGGGCACCGAGTCCGGCGCCGACGCCGATACCGGCGGCGAGCAGACGGGCGGGGAACTTCGTGTCGCGGACCATGAAAACCTCCTGTGTTCATTGTTGCCTACGGAATGATCAGGCACCAAACGCTGTTGTGCGGAATGAGCGAGTGTCACTCGCTGTTGCGCTCACCAGGGGCGGAGATCTTCTCCTCCTCGCCGCAATCACCGTCACTGACAGAGACCGGAGGTCACGATGACTCAGTCATCAGATATCAACGCTGGAACTTCGACGAACGAGGAGGCCGCGGCTGAGGAGATCCGTTGGCAGGACGTGCTCACTCCCGAGGAGTTCGCGGTGCTGCGCCAGGGCGCGACCGAACGTCCCTTCACCGGCGAGTACAACGATGAGACGGCAGCCGGGATGTACCAGTGTCGGGCCTGCGGAGCCGACCTGTTCCCCTCCGATACGAAGTTCGCCTCGCACTGCGGATGGCCGTCGTTCTATGCGCCTCTGGCCGAGGACCGGGTCCGCTACATCCGCGACACCTCGATGGGCATGGAACGCGTCGAGGTCCGCTGCGCGAACTGCGACTCGCATATGGGTCATGTCTTCTCGGGCGAGGGCTACGGCACTCCCACCGACCAGCGCTACTGCATCAACTCGGTCTCGTTGAAGCTCAACACCGACGCTGCGGACAGCTGAGGTGGCGACGGACACTCAGAGCACCGAGGCGACCGAGCTCGTCGTGAAGACCTTCGACGAGCTCCTGCCCACGGAGCTCTACGGAATTCTGCAGCTGCGCTCCCGGGTCTTCGTCGTCGAACAGGAGTGCGTGTTCCTCGACCCCGATGGGGTGGACTCACTGCCGGAGACTCTGCACTTCTTCTACTCGCGACCGGCCACGGCGATGTCGGACACTCACGGCGCCGAGCATGGGCGTGATCTCTCGCCATGGGCCTATGCCCGTCTGCTGCCGGCGGAGGTGCCCGACGGTCCGGCAGCCAGGCCGGGAGCACGCAGCATCAGTCGCGTCGCGACCCACCCTGACGCCCGCGGGCAGGGGTGGGGCCGCCGACTGCTCAGCGACATCGTCCACGCCTGGTCGACTGCCCCGCTGACGCTCAATGCGCAGTCACACCTCGAGGGTCTGTACTCGTCGCTCGGCTTCGCTCCGAACGGTCCGCGCTTCGACGAGGACGGGATCGAGCACACCCCGATGGAGCGCCCGGCCGGCTGACCGGTCAGCTCTCGGCCTCGGCGGCGGCGTCGACGGAGGCGATGATCTTCTGCATCACAGCGTGCAGTTCACGCACTCCGTCGACGTCCATGCCGAGCTTGGCCATCATCGTTCCGGGAATCGCCTCGGCGGTCTTGCGCAGTTCACGGCCGGTGTCGGTGAGGGTGACCTCGACGATCCGCTCGTCGCTGTCGCTGCGCGTCTTCGTCACATAGTCCAGCGCTTCGAGGCGTTTGACCAACGGGGACACAGTCGCGGGTTCGAGTCGCAGCAGTCGAGCGATCTCGCGCATCGGCAGCTTCTCGTGCTGCCACAGCGCAAGCATGACCAGATACTGCGGATGCGTCAGACTGATGGGTTCGAGCACAGAGCGATACGCGCCGTTCACCCCGCGGGACGCCACGGCCAAAGCGAAGCAGATCTGGCTTTCCAGCGCCAGCGGGTTGCCCAGCGGCTCCGTCGAAGCTTCGGATTCCAGCATCGCGTGTCGTCGATCCTCCGTGTCGGCAATCAGGGCGTGCATCCTCTTCGAAGATTACTTAGTGCACTAATGGTTAGTGTACACTAAAGGTGAAACCTGCCCAGTCCCCGCCCAAGCGGCACCTCGTCGATAGGATCCTCGCTATGTCGTCCGCCTCGCAGCCTTCCCCCGATGGTTCGCACCGGAAGCTCGACAAGAAGCAGAAGAGTTCGGCACGGAAGAAGAACCAGCATCCGGAGTCTCAGCGCGGAGTGGGCTGGCTCAACAACTTCTTCCGCAAGATCGTCGGGCCGGCGCAGGTCGACAACACGCGCCCGGGCGGATACTTCGAGGACGAGACGCTGCGGCACCAGCAGCTCGATGCGATGGGGCTGGAGATGCGCACCGACGCCAACGGCCATTCCTATGTGGTGAAGAAGGGCAGCAGGTAGCCGCCGGTCACTCCCCGACCATGAGCAGGGCCGCCGCACCGATTCGGTGCGGCGGCCCTTTCTCGCTGTCTCGGGCCCGGCCGGGCGACCTGCTCTCTGCCTCAGCCCCGGCCGGGTCATGACGTTCGGTCAGCGCCAGTCGGAGATGATGTCGACGAGTTCACGACGCGGTCCGGTGTAGAACGGAACCTCTTCGCGCACATGCAGGCGAGCCTCGGTGTTGCGCAGATCGCGCATCAGGTCGACGATGCGGTGGAGCTCGGCGGCCTCGAAGGCCAGCAGCCATTCGTAGTCGCCGAGGGCGAAGGAGGCGATCGTGTTCGCCTTGATGTCCTTGTACGGGGCGGCGGCCATACCGTGGTCGCGCAGCATCTTCGCCCGTTCGGCGGGGTCGAGGAGGTACCAGTCGTAGGACCGCACGAACGGGTACACGCAGATGTAATCGCCGGGCTCGGGATCAGTCAGCAGAGCGGGCAGGTGCGCCTTGTTGAACTCCGCCGGGCGGTGGATTCCGACGACGGACCAGACGGGTTCGAGCACTCCGCCGATCAGGCTGCGGCGGATCGCCGCGTACGCGGCCTGGACGACCTCGATCTCGGGGGCGTGGTACCAGAACATGACGTCGGCATCGGCGCGCAGAGCGGAGACGTCGTAGATTCCGCGCACGACCAGACCGCGTTCCTTCAGGGGCTCGAGAGCCGCATGCAGCTCATCGGCGAGTTCCCTGCGGTCGGCATCGCCGAGTTCTCCGGCGGAGGCGAAGACGGAGTAGGCGATATACCGCGTCTGCTCGTTCGCTTCTTCGATCTGGGCGTCGGTGGGCTGAGTGTATTCGCTCATATCTGCTCCTTCTGTCTTCTCTTCATTCTGAAGTGTCACGATGGTCGTCGGCGGGTAGGTTCAGTCTCTGGACCGCGGCGTCCGCGCGGGCGATGCAGGCGGGAATGCCGACTCCCCCATAGGCGGATCCGGCGAGTTCGAGGCCGGGCAGCGAGGCGATCTCGGCGTCGATGGCAGCGATGCGGCCGGCGTGGCCGGGCAGGTACTGCGGCAGTGCGGAATTCCAGCGCTGCACTACCGAGCCCAGCAGCTGCGATTCCGGACGGGAGGTGATCGTCTGCCAATCGGCGAAGGCACGTTCGACGATCTCCTCATCGGAGAACCTGCTCCACACCTCGGGTCCGTCGCCGAAGCGTCCGATGCTCATTCGCACCAGGGCCGACCCCGCGGGGATATGGTCGGCCGTCCACGGCCATTTGTTCGACACGAAAGTCGAGGCCTTGATGAACGTGCCCTCGGTCGCAGGCACGAGGAACCCCGAACCCTTCAGCTCGACTCCCCCGAGGTCGACGAGGGCGGCGACCAAGGCGGTGGAGGCATAGGGAATCTCGCCGAGGCGGCTCGCCGACTCCGGGGCCACCGACCTCAGGAGCCCGGCGGTCACATGCGCGGGCGTGGCGAGGACGAGTCCATCGGATTCGATGTCGTCCCCCTCGCCGCGGACGATCCATCTCTCACCGTCGCGGTCGATCCCGGTGACACCGGCACCGAGGCGGACCGTCCCGCCGCCCAGTACGATCGCCTCGTGCAGGGCCGGGATGAGGCGGTTGATTCCGCCTTCGAAGCTCATGAACACCGGTTCCGGGTTCCCTGCCGACGCGGTCTGGGCGTCGCGGGCGGCGAGGAGCTGTGCGACGAGGTCGAGCACCGAGGTGCCTTCGACGGCGGCGGGCAGCAGCGCTGGCACCGTTTCGGCCAGGGACAGATCCCGGCAGCGGCCGGCGTACACCCCGCCGAGCAGCGGATCGACGAGTTCGTCGACGATGGCGCCGCCGAGACGCGCGGACAGGAAGTCCCCGATCGAGACGTCATCATCCTCGATCGGCGGGGTGATCCGTTCGGCCGCCAGGCGAGCGGCGGCCTCGCTGCCGATGAGGGATTCTGCCTCGGCGGCTTCGGCCGGCACGCCCATGATCGTCCGTTTGGGAATCGCGTGCAGGCTCCCCCGATTGAGCACCTGCGAACTGTGCTGAGTCGAGGGGAACACCGGATCGAGGCCGAGTTCGGCGGCCAGGCTCCTGGTCTCCGGACGCCGGTTGAGGCTCGCTTCGGCTCCCGCGTCGATGCCCACCGGCACGGCACCATCGAGCGTGGTCGCTTTCAGGCAACCGCCGAGGCGGTCGCCGGCTTCGAGCACGGTCACTCGGTGGTCTGCGGAGAGCCGGTAGGCGGCGGCGAGTCCGGAGATCCCTCCTCCGACGACGGTGATCCGAGTCATTCGATCAGCCGCGGCTGCCGAGGATCTCGGCCGAGACGCGGTGGACGAGGTCGACGACACGGCCGGGCACCTCGGGGTCGGTGTCGGGCAGGACGCCGTGGCCGAGATTGAAGACGAAGCCGCGGTCGAGTTCGAGCCCCTTGCGCACGATCGCCTCGACGCGGGCGGACAGCGCCTCCCACGGGGCGAAGAGCAGAGCCGGGTCCAAGTTGCCCTGAAGTGCCTGACCGGGGTTGACGCGAGTGGCGGCATCGGCCAAGTCGACGCGGAAGTCGACGCCGACAGTCGTCGATCCGGCCTGTGCCATGGAGCCGAGCAGCTCACCGGTCTGCACGCCGAAATGGATGCTGGGCACATCGTGTCCGGACAGTGCGTCGAAGACCGCAGTGGAGTGTTCGAGGACGTGGTTCTCGTAGTCCTCCCGAGCGAGGTAGCCGGCCCAGGAGTCGAAGAGCTGGAAGGCCTTGGCGCCGGCGTTCAGCTGCACGTCGATGAATGTCGCCGACATCTTCGCGAGTTTGCCCAGCAGGGCCGAGAACGCCTCGGGGTCGGAGACCATGAGTGACTTCGTCTTCTCGTGGTTCTTGCTCGGACCGCCTTCGATGAGGTAGCTGGCCAGGGTGAACGGGGCACCGGCGAAAGCGATGAGCGGGGTGGCTTCGCCGAGTTCGGCGGTCACCCGCTGGATCGACTCGACGATATCGGGGATATCGGCGGCGTCGAGATCGGGCAGGGCGTCGATATCGGCGCGGGAGCGCACCGGGGAGGCGATGACCGGGCCGACGCCGGGAACGATCTCCACATCGACTCCGGCGGCCTGGAGCGGGACGACGATATCGGAGAAGAAGATGGCCGCATCGACGCCGTGGCGGCGGACCGGCTGGAGGGTGATCTCGGAGACCATCTCGGGGTCGCGGCAGGCATCGAGCATCTGAGTGCCTTCGCGCAGCTTGCGGTACTCAGGCAGGGAGCGGCCGGCCTGCCGCATGAACCAGACGGGAGTGTGTGAAACCGGCTCCGAACGCAGGGCAGCCAACAGGGGTGATGTCATGGGGACATCTTCCCATTCTTCGATCGCTCATGCCCACTCGACGGCGGTTTCAAGACGGGCCGTCTTGCCATCTCAGCATTCGGCCAAGGACACGGTCCGACGGATTGCCCGGGGCCGTCTCGGCGTGGATGATTCCTCTGTCCGCACGGCTGCTCTATCGTGGCAACTGTGGTCAACACCTCACCTCTCAATCGCATTCCGGCGGAGTTCTCCGCCGTGACGTCGGTGCTGCGTCAGGCGCGCAGCACGAACAACGTGTCGATTTCCGAGATTCCCGCCCCGGCCCGTCTGGCCCCCTACTCCTATGCGCTCGGGGCCGAAGTCAGCGCCGATGAGACCTTTCTGCGAGCCAGCGGCGAGGCCATCGACGAACTCGCCACCGGCCGCATCGTCGTCCTCTTCGATCCCGCTGCGCCCGAGGAGTGGGAAGGCTCGTTCCGGGTCGTCTCCTATATCCGCGCTGAACTCGAACACGAACTCGGCAATGAGACGATGCTCGGGCATGTGGCATGGAGCTGGCTCGAAGATGCCCTCGATTCCAACGACTGCCAGGTCCTCGCCGCCGGTGGGACGACCACACGCGTGCTGTCCGAGAGCTTCGGCACCTTGGCCGATCGCCCGGCCACGATAGACTTGGAGCTGCGCGCCTCGTGGACACCCGTGATTGACGAGCCGGATCTGATCGGCAATCACTTCGAGGCCTGGATCGATCTGCTCAGCACAGTCGCCGGACTGCCACCACTTCCTGAAGGAGTCACAGCCCTGCCCGGGCGCCGTCGATGACATCTGAACTACCGCTTTTGGAAACACCCGCGAACGGCATCCCCGACGTCGTCGACACACCAGAGGACCTCTCCACCTCGATCGCCAGTCTTGCCGCAGCCGAGGGACCGATCGCCGTCGACGCCGAACGTGCTTCCGGCATCAGATACGGACAGCGTGCCTTCCTCGTCCAGCTGCGACGTGAAGGGGCTGGCACCTTCCTCCTCGATTCCGAGACGCTCGGTGACCTCAGCGATCTCAACCCGGCTCTCGGCTCCGACGAGTGGGTCATCCATTCGGTGACGCAGGACCTGCCGTGCCTGCAGGAGCGCGGAATGCGCCCGGCGGCCCTGTTTGACACCGAGTTGGCCGCCAGGCTGCTCGGGTGGGAGAAGTTCGGCCTGGCCGCGGTCGCCGAACGCACCCTCGGGGTGCGTCTGGCGAAGGAGCATTCGGCCGCCGATTGGTCGACGCGTCCGCTGCCGAAGGAGTGGCTGAACTATGCCGCCCTCGACGTCGAAGTGCTCCTGCCGATCCGCGATATCCTCCACCAGCAGCTTCTCGACTCGGACCGATGGGAGTTTGCGCAGCAGGAGTTCGCGCACCTGCTCGATTTCACGCCGAAGCACTTCGATGAGCCGTGGCGACGCACGCATGGACTGTCGAAGATCAGGTCCCGCCGCGACATCGCCCGGGTCCGCGAGCTCTGGCAAGCCCGTGACTCCATGGCCCGAGAGGCCGATCTGGCGCCTACGAAGATCCTGCGCGATCGTGAGCTCATCGCTCTCGCACAGTCCGGTGTGAAGTCCAGCGACGACATCCTGGCTCAGTGGCGCCGACTCTCCCGCGCCGAGGCGGCCCGATTCTTCCGTGCCTACCGCAAGGCTTCCCGTTTGGGGGTCGAAGAGCTGCCGGGACGGTCCGAGCGCGGACGGTCGAAACGCAGCGAATTCAACCCGGCGGAGCTCAAAGAGCGGGTGGCGGCGCTCAAAGCCGCGATGTCGGAGCTCTCCGAAGAGCTGACGATCCCCCACGATGTGCTCCTCCAGCCGGCTATCGTGAAGTCGCTGGCCGCGGAGTCGAGCGTCGACGTCGACGGCTACCTCGCCGAGGCGGGAGCCCGACCGTGGCAGATCGAGCTCAGTGCTCCCGTGTTGAAGAAGACCCTGGCCGGACTCCCCCAGGCCTGAACTCACACTCAAGGCCAGAGCGTCGGTCTTCGGGCCTCCATCGCCCCTGAGCGCATGGACTCACACCGCGCGGCGGGAACTCTGATCGGCACGGTCGGCCACCTCGGTGGGCAGGGCCTTGAGGATTTCGGACACGATCGTGTCGACGTCGAGGCCCACCTCGGCGAGGATCTCTTCACGTGTCCCCTGCGGCAGGAACTCATCGGGCACGCCGAGTTCGAGCACTCCGATCCGCGAATCGGCTTCGCGCAGGTCGGAGCGGATCTGCGAACCGACGCCCCCGATCTTCACTCCGTCTTCGATGACGGCCACCAGACTGTGGTCGGCCGCGAGGTCGATGACGGATGCGGGCACGGGCAGCACCCACCTGGGATCGATGATCGTCGCTCTCAGCCCCTGCTCGGCCAGGCGGTCGGCGACGTCACCGGTCAGCGTGGCGAAAGGTCCGACGGAGACGATGAGCACATGGGGCGTCGACCCGGTCGGCCCCTCACGGAGGATGTCGACGCCGTCGTCGAGTCGCCTGAGCGCGGGGATGTCGGCCCCGACGCTGCCGCGGGGAAATCTCAGCACGGTCGGGGCGTCCGAGACGGTGACGGCTTCGCGCAGCTCTTCGGTCAGCCGTGCGGCGTCGCGGGGTGCGGCCAGGCGCAGTCCGGGGACGACGCGCAGCATCGCGATGTCCCAGATTCCATGGTGGCTGGCTCCGTCGGGGCCGGTGATGCCGGCACGGTCGAGGACGAAGGTCACACCCTGCCGGTGGAGGGCGACGTCCATGAGGACCTGGTCGAAGGCGCGGGAGAGGAACGTGGAGTAGATGCACACGACGGGGTGGAGCCCGCCGTAGGACAGGCCCGCCGCCGAGGCGACCGCATGCTGTTCGGCGATGCCGACGTCGAAGACGCGGTCGGGGAACTCCTCGGCGAATTTCGCCAGCCCCACGGGCAGGAGCATGGCGGCAGTGATGGCGACGATGTCCTCTCGTTCCTCGGCGAGTGCGCAGATCTCGGAGCCGAACACGGAGGTCCACGACGTCGATTTCGACGGAGTCGACTTACCCGTAACGGGGTCGATGACGCCGACGGAGTGGAACTGGTCGGCGTCGTCGTTGACGGCCGGGTCGAATCCGTGCCCTTTCTGCGTGATCATGTGGACGATGATGGGGCCGCCGTCGAACTGTTTGGCCAGTTGGAGGGCCTTGTCGACCGAGCGCAGGTCGTGTCCGTCGACAGGGCCCAAGTATTTGATGCCGAGTCCATCGAACATTCCGGTCTCGGGTGGGCTGACCATGTCTTTGAATCCGCGTTTGACGCCGTGGATGGCGCTGTAGGCGGCGCGGCCGGGTCGGCCGGATTGGCGGAGCGTCTCCTTGCCCCAGGTGAGCAGCCTCTCGTAGCCCGAGGTGGTCCGCAGTTCGTCGAGGTGGGCGGCGAATCCGCCGACGGTCGGGGCGTAGGAGCGGCCGTTGTCGTTGACGACGATGACCAGCCGCCTCGGCGGGGTGGAGGTGTCGGCTGCGATGGTGTTGAGCGCTTCCCAGGCCATTCCCCCGGTCAGGGCTCCGTCGCCGATGACGGCGACGACGTGACGGTCTCGCTCACCGGTGAGCTGGCGAGCCTTGGCGATGCCGTCGGCCCAGGACAGGGAGGTCGAGGCGTGGGAGTTCTCGACGACGTCGTGCTCGCTCTCGCGCCGGCTCGGGTAGCCGGAGAGCCCGTCGCGCTGTCGGAGGGTGGAGAACTCCTCGCGGCGGCCGGTGAGCAGTTTATGCACATATGTCTGGTGGCCGACGTCGAAGATGATCGTGTCGCGCGGTGAGTCGAAGGTGCGGTGGATGCCCATGGTCAGTTCGACGACGCCGAGGTTGGGGCCCAGATGCCCGCCCGTGCCGGACACGGTCGTGATGAGGTAGTCGCGAATCTCTTTGGCCAGTACGTCGCATTCCGACGCGTCGAGTCGACGCAGATCGGCCGGCGAGCCGAGGGATTCGAGAAAGGTCATGCGGCCTCAGTTCTGACGTCATCGTTGGCGGACAGATTCCATTCGCCCCATCCTATCGCTCACAGATGCGTCCCTCACCATTCGCGGCATATCTCCGCGCTGCAGTACCCCTCAGCCTTCGCGGCACAGCGCCTCGGCACAGTACCTCTCAGCCTTCCCGTCGCACCGCCTCGGCGCTGGCAATTCACACCGTTGAGAACGCACCATTCACCGTTCGTGGCACATCACCCCGTTGCAACGCGGTGTTGAGCGACTGCCGATGAGTGATGGTCGCATTCGCGCCCTCCATCACCCTCGCCGAGGCGGCCGATCATCAGCGCACGGATCCCCGCGGACGCGCTCACGCTCGCTGACAACCCCGCTCGACAGCGACCGTCCCTCACCGTTCGCCGCACAGCGCACCGCTGCAACGAGGCGATTTGTCCGAACGGTGACAGATGCCTTGGCAGCGGTGTGTTATGTCACGAACGGTGACGGATGCCGAACTGCGTGGTGGACGTGACGCGAACGGTGCTGGATGCTCGATCAACGGCACCGTCGCACGCATCCGGGCACGACGAAGGCCGGCGGGAACAATCCCACCGGCCTTCATTCGGTTCCGGTTCAGCGCCTCAGCGCGAACCGACTGCCGCAAGTCGCAGACTCACAGCACTCAGCATCTCCTGTGATCAGGCTTCTGCGAGCTGACGCAGAACGTACTGCAGGATGCCGCCGTTGCGGTAGTAGTCGGCTTCACCCGGGGTGTCGATGCGGACGACGGCGTCGAATTCGACCTTCGTGCCGTCTTCCTTTTCGGCGGTGACCTTGACGGTCGCCGGGGTCTTGCCCTCGTTGAGCTCCGTGACGCCTTCGATGGAGAAGGTCTCGGTGCCGTCGAGTCCGAGCGAATCAGCGGATTCGCCGGCGGGGAACTGCAGCGGCAGAACGCCCATGCCGATGAGGTTCGAGCGGTGGATGCGCTCGAAGCTTTCGGTGATGACGGCCTCGACGCCGAGCAGCTTCGTGCCCTTGGCAGCCCAGTCACGCGAGGATCCCGAGCCGTACTCCTTGCCACCGAGGACGACCAGCGGGGTGCCGGCGGCCGCGTAGTTCACGGAGGCGTCGTAGATCGTCGTCTGCGGTCCGCCCTCCTGCGAGAAGTCGCGGGTGAAGCCACCCTGGACTCCGTCGAGGAGCTGGTTCTGCAGACGGATGTTCGCGAACGTTCCGCGGATCATGACTTCGTGGTTTCCGCGGCGCGAGCCGTAGGAGTTGAAGTCCTTGCGCTCGACACCGTGCTCGACGAGGTACTTGCCGGCCGGGGTGTCGGCCTTGAAGGAACCTGCGGGCGAGATGTGGTCGGTGGTCACCGAGTCGCCGAGCTTCGCGAGCACGCGGGCACCCTTGATGTCCTTGACGGCTTCAGGCTTGAGACCCATGCCGTCGAAGAAGGTGGGCTTGCGCACGTAGGTCGACTCGTCGTCCCACTCGAAGACCTTGCCTTCGGGGGTGTCGAGCTGCTGCCAGCGCTCGTCACCGTCGAAGATGCGACCGTATTCGTTGTCGAACATATCGGTCGAGATCGACGAGGCGATGACTGACTCAACCTCTTCAGGCGAGGGCCACAGGTCGGCCAGGTAGACGTCGACGCCGTCCGAGTCCTTGCCCAGGGGCTGGTTCTCGAAGTCGAAGTCCATGGTTCCGGCCAGTGCGTAGGCGATGACCAGCGGAGGCGAAGCGAGGTAGTTCATCTTCACGTCCGGGCTGATGCGGCCCTCAAAGTTGCGGTTGCCCGACAGGACTGCGGTGACCGCGAGGTCGTTGTCCTGGATGCTGTTCGAGATCTCCGAGTCCAGTGGACCGGAGTTGCCGATGCAGGTCGTGCAGCCGTAGCCGACGATGTAGAAGTTCAGCGCTTCGAGGTCCTCGATGAGCCCGGCCTTGTTGTAGTACTCGGTGACGACCTTCGAGCCCGGTGCGATCGAGGTCTTGACCCACGGCTTCGAGTTGAGTCCGCGCTTGCGGGCATTGCGGGCCAGCAGGCCGGCGGCCATCATCACCGAGGGGTTCGAGGTGTTGGTGCAGGAGGTGATCGAAGCGATCGCCACGGCACCGTTGGCCAGCTCGAAGCTGCGTCCGTCAGCGGTGCTGACGTCCACGGACTTCGATTCCTCGCCGGGAGCGGCGTAGTTGTGGATGTCCTTGGCGAACTGGCTCTTGGCATCGGAGAGCTCGATGCGGTCCTGCGGGCGCTTCGGTCCGGAGATCGAGGGCACCACGGTGGAGAGGTCGAGTTCGATGTACTCGGAGTACTCGACTTCGTTCTCCGGATCGTGCCACAGCCCCTGGGTCTTCGCGTAGTCCTCGACGAGCTGGATCTGCTCGGCCGAACGGCCGGTGAGCTTGAGGTAGTCGATGGTGGCTTCGTCGATCGGGAAGATCGCTGCGGTCGAACCGAACTCGGGGCTCATGTTGCCGATTGTGGCGCGGTTAGCCAGCGGCACCTCGGCGACGCCCTTGCCATAGAACTCGACGAACTTGCCGACGGCACCGTGCTGGCGCAGCATATCGGTGATCGTGAGGACGACGTCCGTGGCCGTCACACCGGAGGGGATCTCACCGGTGAGCTTGAAGCCGACGACGCGCGGGATGAGCATCGACACGGGCTGGCCGAGCATGGCGGCCTCTGCCTCGATGCCGCCGACGCCCCAGCCGAGCACACCGAGGCCGTTGACCATCGTGGTGTGCGAGTCAGTGCCGACGAGGGTGTCCGGGTAGGCACGGAGAACTCCGTCCACCTCGCGCGGCATGACCACGCGAGCCAGGTGCTCGATGTTGACCTGGTGGACGATGCCCATGCCCGGGGGCACGACTTTGAAGTCTTCGAATGCGGTCTGTCCCCAGCGCAGGAACTGGTAGCGCTCACCGTTGCGCTGGTATTCGATGTCCATGTTGAGTTCGACGGCGTCAGCGGTGCCGAAGCGGTCGATCTGCACCGAGTGGTCGATGACCAGCTCGGCCGGAGCCAGCGGGTTGACCTGATCCGGGCTGCCGCCGAGCTCGACGACCTTCTCGCGCATGGTGGCGAGGTCGACGATGCAGGGCACACCGGTGAAGTCCTGCATCACCACGCGGGCGGGGGTGAACTGGATCTCTGTATCGGGTTCGGCATTGGGGTCCCAGCTGCCGAGGGCTTCAATATGTTCCGAAGTGATGTTTGCGCCGTCTTCCGTGCGCAGCAGGTTCTCCAACAGCACCTTGAGGCTGAAGGGAAGCTTCTCCGACCCTTTGACCTGGTCCAGGCGATAGATCTCATAATCCTTATCGCCTACGGTCAGGGTGCTCTTCGATTTGAACGTATCGACGTTGCTCATCGTGATTCTCCTGTTTCATCCGACACTCATCCAAGAAACCGGGTCCGTCCGACTCGGCGGTCGGACCCTTGCATCACGCACCGATTTACGCGACACATATGTTTCCAAAAGTATCTTGACGTCAAGATAAATTCTATCGCATTTGAGAGCCTTTGACCACCGTGGCACACGGAGGTGCGAAACCCTGCGATCGGGTTTTCCGCAGGCCCTCGTGCGGTCATCACCAGGGCCGGGGCCCGGCCTCACGGCCTAGCGTGGACAGCACACTCAAAGCAGCAGCGCACTCGCCTGCCATCCCCGAGGAGATCCCATGGACCCGTTCACCCTAGGCGCCGGATTCGGCTTCGGCGCGCTGCTCGTCGGCATCATCTTCGCCGTGGTCTGCAGCTCATTCGCGAAGGAAAAGGGCCGGTCGGGCGGCTGGTGGGGACTGTGGGGCTTCCTCACGACGTTCATCGCCCTCATCGCGCTCGTCCTCCTCCCCCGCCGCTCGGTCACCGCCTGAGGACTGTCACGGTCTCCAGGTGCGAGGTCAGCGGGAAGAGGTCGAATCCGGTGAGGCTCTCGATCCCGAATCCCCCGCCTGTGAGCGCCCCGAGGTCCCGAGCCAGCGTGGCCGGGTCACAGGACACGTAGACCACGGTGCTCGCCGCTGATTCGATGATCGCCGAGGTGGCCTTCCTCCCGGCGCCCGCCCGTGGCGGGTCGAGGATGATGACGTCCGAATCGGGCAGTCGGGCCCGATCCACGCTGAGAGCGAGGAATCGGGACTCGAGATCGGCGGCATTGTCACGAGCATGGGCAATGGCTGTCTCCACCCCTTCGACTCCGAACAGGGGCGCGCCGGTGGTCCGGGCGGCAGTGATGCCGAGGAGTCCGACCCCGCAGTAGAGGTCGGTGATCGCCGCGACATCGGCAGGCAGGGCTTTGACGACCTCCGAGCTGAGCAGTGCGGCCGCATCCCGGTGGACTTGCCAGAAACCGTCGGCGCCGACGGTGAAGTCACGACCGTCGACCGTTTCGGTCAGGGTGCGGTCTCCGCGGATCACGCGCAGGGACGGGGCGGGCGCATGGGAACGACCGCGCCCGCGGGGACGACCCCCGCGACCACGACCATGACTCTGCTCCGGTCCGGTCGCCTCGGCGAGGAGAGAAAACGACGTCGGCAGCCAGGACTCGATCTCGTCGAGGACCTGCGCAGTGGGCCGACCACGGACGATGAGCGCACCATGGTCGCCGGCCCACGCGAATTCGAGTCGGCGGACTCCGGGCACACGCAGTGTCGTCATGTCGAGGTCGTGCACGGGCACGGCCGCCAGAGGGGGCGTGGTCACGGGGATGACCGCGTGCGATCTGGGGGCGAGCATTCCGGCGCGGCCCTCATCGTCGACGGCCAGCTGCACACGGGTGCGCCAGTTCGTGCCGTCGGTCTCGCCCGGCGCGGGCAGCACCTCGGCGGCGCGGTCGATATGTCCGATGCGCTGAAGCTGGTCATTCAGCACCTCGGCCTTGAGCGTGCGGGAATGGGCGAGGTCGACGTGGGCGAATTCCATTCCGCCGAACCCGGCCGAATCCGGCACGGCCCCAGCACCGGGGCCCGCAGCGAACCCCGCACCGGAACCGTCGGCAGAATCACCGGGAACATACTCGAGGCGTCGGTCGGTCACGCGGTGAGCCGAAGCCTCGATCACCTCGGTGACTGCGGCGCGGAGGAACCGGGCAGGCGGTCCCGCCTCGGTGCGGACTCGGACCTTCTCACCGGGCAGGGCCCCGGAGACGAAGACGACCTGACCGTCGTGTCGGGCGATGGAGGTGCCGCCGGCCGCCGGTGCCTCGATGTCGAGGGTGAGATCCTGGGCGGGAACCGAAGTGTCGCTCATGCGTGTTCTAGGCCTGTCTGTACAGCGAGGTGTCGGAATCGGGTCCGTCTCCGCCGTACTGTCGAGAGAAGGATTTCAGTCGCCAGGGCACGGACACCACGACGACGTTGGGCACCAGGAGCAGTCGGGTGCGCAGTTTGAGAGCCACCTGGTTGTGCAGGATGTGCTCCCACCAGCGACCGACGACGAACTGCGGAATGTAGACGATGACGAGGTCCCTGGGCGACCTGCGGCGGATGGCGAGGATATGGGCGAGCATCGGGCGGACGAGTTCGCGGTACGGCGAGCCGAGCACGGTCAGCGGCACCGGCAGCTCCATCTCGTTCCATCGTTTCTGCAGACCGGCCGCAGCCTCTTCGTCCACGGCCACGGTGACGGCTTCGAGCTGACTCGACCGGGTCACCCGGGCGTAGGAGAGGGCCCGCATCGTCGGTTTGTCGATCTCGCTGACGACGACGATGGCGTGGGTGTTCGACGGGATGGTCCGGGAGTTCACGTCCGCGTCGGGGGCGAGCTCGCGGGCTACGCGCGAATAGTGGCGGTGGATGGCGCCCATGACGAGGTAGAGCCCGGCCATGGCGGCGACCGCCAGCCAGGCGCCGGCGAGGAACTTCGAGACGATGACGACGATGAGGACGCCGGCGGCGAGCACGCAGCCGACGGCGTTGACGACCTGATTGAAGTGCATCCGCATTCGGGCCTTCGAACCGATGACCAGGCGCAGCCGTTTGCGCCAGTGCAGGACCATTCCCGCTTGGCCGAGGACGAAGCTCGCGAAGACCCCGACGAGGTAGAGCTGGATGAGCACCGTCGCCGAGGCGGACGTGGCGACGACGAGGACGATCGCCGCTGCGGCCAGCAGCAGGATGCCGTTGGAGAAGGTGAGTCGATCGCCCTTCGTCGCCAGCTGCCTCGGCAGGAATTCGTCGCGGGCCAGCCGAGAGGCCAGTCCCGGGAAACCCTCGACCGCAGTGTTCGCAGCGGCGATGAGCACGAGCGCGGTGATGAGGACGACGATGAAGAACATCGCCGGCGCATTGTCGAAGATCGCGTGCGCCAGCTGCGCGAGGACGGGTTCCTGCTCGTATTCGGCACTGACCGGGCTGCCGTCGCCGCGGACGAGATAGAGATGAGGATCGTCGACGTATTTGATCCCGGTGACCGACGCCAGATAGGTCAGCCCCGTGAGCATGAGGGCGGCGAGCAGTCCCGACAGCAGCAGGGTGTTGCCGGCATTCTTGCCGCGCGGCTTCTTGAACGCCGGAACCGCCGTGGCCACGGTCTGCACACCGGCCAGTGCGACCGCTCCGGACGAGAACGCGCGCAGGACGATGAGGACGGTGGCCAGGCCGAGCGTCGCCTGATCGCCGATGCTGCTGTGCACGACTGTGTAGTCGGCAGTCTGGGCCTGCGGGGTGTCACCGAGCCCGACGCGGATGAGACCGACGGACATCGTGAGGAACACGGCACCGAGGAACAGGTAGGTCGGCACGGCCAGCAGCATCGGAGTAGCTCGGGAACCGCGCAGACCAGCGAAGCAGATGAGCAGGATGCCGACGATGGCCACGGGCACACGGTAGGGCGCGAGCATCGGGAACGCCGTGGTGATGTAGGCGGCGAAGACCGTCATCGACACGGCCAGGGTGAGCACATAGTCGACGAGGAGGGCCGCGGCCACGATGAGCCCGGCACCGGAGCCGAGGTTCTTCGAGGCCACCTCGTAGTCACCACCGCCGGAGGGGTACGCCTTGACGTTGATGCGGTAGCAGGCGACGATCACGAGGATGACGATGCCGACGGCCACACCGATCCAGGGGGCGACGGTCAGGGCCACGAGTGAGGTCAATGACAGCGCCAGCAGGATCTCATCGGGGGCGTAGGCCACCGAGGAGAGCATGTCGGAGGCGAAGACGGGCATCGCGATGCGCTTCTTCAGCGCAGGCGCACGCCTGTCCTCACTGCGGAAGGGCCGTCCAACGAGTAGTCTTTTGACGGCATCAGAAAAACTGCTGGCCACGGCAACCAATGGTAGATCACTGCGGGAAGGATTACCCATGCACTTCGTGATTATGGGCTGCGGTCGAGTCGGGGCCTCCCTCGCCAAAGCCCTTGATGCGAATGGGCACTCCGTCGCAGTCGTCGACCGGGATCCCGACGCATTCCTCAAGCTCGGTCGGGATTTCAGCGGTTCGACGATCACCGGCGTCGGTTTCGACCGCGAGACCCTGTCCCAGGCGAAGACCGCCGAGGCCTTCGCCTTCGCCGCCGTCTCCAGCGGTGACAATTCGAATATCCTCGCCGCGCGTGTCGCTCGTGAGACCTTCGGCGTGAGCAATGTCGCCGCCCGCATCTACGATCCCGACCGCGCGCAGGTCTTCGAACGTCTCGGCATCCCCACCGTGCCCACTGTGCGGTGGACGGCCGAGCAGGTGATGCGCAAGCTCGTCCCGCAGGGGTCGATCACCGAATACCGTGAGCCCTCCGGCAACCTCGTCCTGGCGGAGGTGCATCTGGATCCAGGATGGGTGGCGCGCCCGATCAAGGAGATCGAAACACGGACCAAGGCTCGGGTCGCCTATGTCACCCGCCTGTCCGAGGGAATCGTCGCCCACGATGATCTGCTCCTCCAGGACGGCGACCTCGTCCATCTCATGGCTCCGGTCGACCGCCTCGGCGAGATCGAACGGATCCTCGATCAGCCCGTGCGAACCGTGGAGGAAGAAGAATGAGGGTCATCATCGCCGGAGCCGGCTCCGTTGGACGTTCGGTGGCCAGGGAGCTGCTGGACAAGGACCATTCGGTCCTGCTCATCGACCAGAGCAAGGAGGCGCTGGGCCATGAGCGCATTCCGGGTGCCGAATGGCTGCTCTCCGATGCGTGCGAGCTCGCCGGTCTCGCCGAGGCGGGGCTGGAGGAGGCCGATGTCGTCGTGGCCGCGACGGGAGACGACAAGACCAATCTGGTGCTCTCCCTGTTGGCGAAGACCGAGTTCGGGGTGCCGCGGACGGTCTCGCGCGTGAACAATCCGAAGAACGAATGGCTCTTCGACGACAACTGGGGCGTCGATGTCGCCGTGTCGACTCCGCGCCTGATGACCGCGCTCGTCGAGGAGGCTGTGGAGGTCGGCGGACTGGTCCACCTCATGAGCTTCGAACGCGGACAGGCGGGACTGCTGGAGTTCACCGTGCACGAGAACGCCGAGCTCGTGGCCGAGCGCGTCGGTGGGATCACCTTCCCGCTGGATACTGTGCTGGTGGCGATCATCCGCAATTCGCGGGCGTTCGCTCCGAGCGCCGATGATGTCATCGAGGCCGGAGACGAACTGTTCTTCCTCTCCTCCCCCGATCAGGAGCCGACGCTGCTAGCGCTGCTGCAGGAGACGGCGATAGTCGACGGAAACACAGAGGGCTGAGCCCGGTCGTCTGCGGCCGAGATCGTCAGTTCTGCGGCCGACGGCTGCCCGGCCCCTCGGGACGGTCAGCCGTCGGAGTCGTCGCGGGTCTGCAGGAGTTCGTAGACGGGATTGTGCGCGGTGAGCACTCCGTCCTTGCCGCAGAACCGTCCTTCTAAGACGATGAGGGACCCGGGACGGATGCCGCTGATCTCCCGGCGTCCGAGGAATTGGGCGTGGGCTTCACCGGTGCCGTCGGCGACGGTGATGTCGAGCCTGGGGCTGTCGGCGCTGCACGACTGAGTGGTCGCTGAGACGACTCCGGCGATGCGTGAGGTCTTTCGCGCCTCCAGCTCTTCGACCGGAATGACCCCGGGGATCTGGCTGACCAGGCGCAGATCGGCCCGGGCCTCGGCCTCACGGGATCCGAAGTCGCGCACGAGGCGAGGGATGAGGTTCCGCATCAGCGCTCAGCGGACCTCTGTGATCTCGGGGCCGCGCTCGAAGGGGTTGAGCTCGTCCTCGTCCTTCTTCTCCTCCGCCTCGTCCTGGTCGACCTGCGGTGCGGTCAGTGCGATGAGCTCGCGGGGAGCCATCGCTTCCTCACCGCGATCGACGACGACACCGCGGAAGAGTGCGGAGAGTTCGGCACGCACCTCGTCATCGGTCACGGCCTTGCCGGAGAACACGGCGCGGACGAACCACCGTGGTCCGTCGATGCCGGCGAAGCGCATGGCGCGTTTGCCGGGGCGACCGGATTCCGTCTTCGCCGGAACCTCGATTGCCAGCTCCTTGCCGAGAGAGGTGTGCAGCTCGGTCGATTCCCCACCCTGTTTGGTCACGGATTCGGCGAGCTGACCGCGCACCGTGTTCCACAGGCCCTCGGAGCGTGGTGTCGCGAACGCCTGCAGCTGGATGCCTCCACCGTCGTGGATGAGGGTGACGGCCAGCACGCGCTGAGAATCGTCGTCCGTGTCCAGGCGCACCTGCATGCCGTCGACGACGGGCACCTTGAGCGCGCCGAGGTCGAGGCGGTCATGCTCCGGGTACTCTTCGGAGATATCGAAGGGGCCCTTCTCGGACCGGTCGAAGGGTGCGGACTTCTCCAGCCGCGCTTCTTCCTCGTCGATATCGTCATCGGACTCGGCCAACTCTGCGGCGGACTCTGCCTCGTCGTCATCGGCGGCGTCGTCTGCACGATCGGCCGCCTCGGTGTCGGGGTTCTGAGCGTCGAGCTCATCGTCGTCGGTGAGTTCGTCGTCGGCGCGGACGTCGTCATCGGTCGGTGTGGATTTCTTGAACCGGGAGAACAGTCCCATGAGTCCTCACTTCTCCTTTTCGCTGAGGCCGGCGACGATTCCGCCGGTGGATCCGAATCCCCCGGCGCCGCGGGCGCTGTCTTCGAGGGATTCGACGATGTCGAAGTCGGCGTGGGCGATCCTCTGGATCACGAGTTGGGCGATGCGGTCCCCGCGCACGACGCGCAGCGGGGTCTTCGCGTCGAGGTTGATCAGCGGCACCTTGATCTCGCCGCGGTAGCCGGCGTCGATGGTGCCCGGCGCATTGACGACCGTGACTCCGTGCTTGCTCGACAGGCCCGAACGCGGATGCACGAAGGCTGCATAGCCTTCGGGCAGGGCGATCGCGATTCCAGTCGGAACGACACGGCGCTCGGACGGTTCGAGCACGAAGTCGATCGCCGAATGCAGGTCTGCACCGGCGTCGCTCGCATGCGCGTAGCCGGGCGCGCTCATGCCCGCGTCGAGGAGCTGGAGGTTGATCTTCACGGTTTCCGTCACAAAGATGCACTCTAACGCTCCAGCCTGAGCGGGGCCAAACTTCTCGCTATGGGACAATGGCCGCATGGCAACAACTCAATCCGGAACCCATGTGGTCTATCAGGAGAAGGTCCGCCCCTCGGTCGGCATGTGGATCCTCGTCGTGGTGGCGGCTCTGTCCACGGCGCTCATGGTCATGCCCGTCTGGCAGCTCGGCACCATCATCCTTCCCGTCGTCAGCTTCGTCCTCTTCGCCTGGTGGCTGAATTCGCTGACGCTGACGATCATCGTCACCGAACGGCAGCTGTTCGTCGGCGAAGCTCATATCGACCGCACGTTCGTTCCGGGCGCAGTCGCCTTCGACGGCGAGGAGGCCCGGCAGGCCCGCGGAGTCGATCTCGATGCCCGCGCCTTCCTCAAGATCCGCCCGTGGGCGAAGTCCGTCGTTCGCATCGATCTCGACGATGAGACGGATCCGACCCCCTACTGGCTCGTCTCGAGCCGTCACCCCCACAAACTAGCCGCCGCCCTCACCCCCTGATTACTACCTGACGGCGGCCCAGCAACCTCGCGCGAGGTTGCTGGGCCGCCGTCAGGTAGTAAGGGGAGAAGAACGGACCGCGACCCTTTCGAGGGTGCGGTCCGTCTTCGGGTTTTCGCGAAGAGAAGCGATTCAGCCTGCACAGTCTGTGCAGATGGGGACACCGCCTTCTTCGGTCGCAAGCTGAGAGCGATGGCGGACCAAGAAGCACTCCATGCAGGTGAACTCATCGTTCTGCTTCGGCAGGACCCGAACGGAGAGCTCTTCGTTCGACAGGTCCGCACCGGGAAGTTCGAAGCCTTCGGCTACTGCAGTCTCGTCTTCGTCGATCTTGCTCGCCTGATCCTGGGAACGCTGGGCCTTGAGCTGCTCGATCGAATCGCTTTTGATCTCATCGTCTTGCTTGCGAGGTGCGTCGTAGTCTGTTGCCATATGGCCTCATCGCTCTCTGTCCGGAGGGGGTGCCGAAGAGGAGCATCTTCTCCTCTTCCGAGATGCGTCCCCAGCATTTTGCACTGTATGCTTGCCGTTGGCAAGATGGAAAGAGTACCTGATGCAGTGATTCTCGTCACCAGCTTGTCCGCATGGACAGAGCACACATAGAGTTCACGAAATGCTCTGCAAGAATGCTTGTGATGGACAGCACCGACAGCACGCTCTGTCGGTCGAATACCGGGCTCGTCCCCTGTGGAGGCGGCCCGAGGAAGGACGGATCCACAATGAGTGAATTCGCTGATCAGCTCGACACCCGAATCGATGATGTCCGTCATCGCATTCACGAGGCCCGTTCCGCCGGTGATGACTTCCTCGTCGAAAATCTCATCGACGAGCTGCAGAACCTGATGGAATTGGCCGGACGCAACGATGTCGACACCGGTCCCATCGCCGAGGTGATCCAGGCCGAGACGGGGGCCCTGCCGGTCATCCCGAGCCCTGAGGACCACTGAAAGAACACAGAGAAGAACCCTCACTCACCGATTCGGTGAGTGAGGGTTCATTCGTCTTCAGGACTCAGTTCGCCATGGCCCAGTTCGGGTAGGTTGCACGTTCGATGCGGCCGCGGCAGCAGTCGATGCTGCAGGCTCCGCTGCCGGGCACCAGAGCCTTCGTCCCGGGCAGAGCCGGAACGTCGACGTCTTCCCCGCGCAGCTGAGCCACGCGCTCCTCGACGAGGTCGACAAGTCCTCTGACGAAGGCGTCATGGGTGCCGACGGTGTCGACCCGGGTGAAGTCGAGACCGAGTTCTTCAGCGCTCACCTTCGCCTCGGTGTCGAGATCGAAAGCGACCTCCATATGGTCGGAGATGAACCCGATGGGCACGAGCACGACACCGGTCACCCCCTCCTCTGCGAGTTCGGTCATCCGGTCGTTGACATCGGGTTCGAGCCAGGGCACCTCAGGTGAGCCGGAACGCGAGCAGTAGACGAGTTCGGACGGAACACGATCCGCCTCATCGATGCGCTCCATGAGATGGTCGATGAGTTCTTGGTGCTGGGCCCGATAGCCGTTGGTGGTCACCTCTGAAGCATCTTGCATGACGTTCGGGATCGAGTGGGTGACGAAGAGGATCCGGTGCTTGGCCGAATCCATCTGCCCGACCTTCGACCGAAAATCGGTGAGGCCGTTGTTGAGGCAGTCGGCGCAGGCGTCAGCGTAGCCGGGGTGGTTGTAGAACTGACGGATCTTGTCGATCGAGACGGTGAGACCCTCGTCCTTGAGTGTGTCGATCGTCTTCGCGAAGTCCTCACGGTACTGCCGGCACGACGAGTAGGCGGAGTACGCGGAGGTGTCGATCGAGAGGAACTGCGTGGCGCCCTCCTGTGCCAGCTTGCGCACCTCATCGGTGAGATAGGGATCCCAGTTGCGGTTGCCCCAGATCAGCGGGGTCTCGATTCCGCGGCGATCGAGTTCGTCGCGCAGCGCGGCCAACAGCGCCTTGTTCTGATCATTGATCGGCGACTTGCCTCCGAAACCGAAATAGTGCTCCCCCACCTCCTCGAGCCGTTCCTCGGGAATCCCGCGGCCGGCGGTGACGTTGCGCAGGAATGGAACCACTTCTTCTGGGGCCTCCGGTCCTCCGAATGACATGAGGATCAGGGCGTCGATGGGTGCAGTCGTATTCACGTACCCGATTTTACAGACTGCAGAACCACCCGGCGCGCTGTCCGTACAGTGAGCCGCGCCCACTCACGGTGCAGACGCCGACCGGAGGGTCTGTCGCCCGCCCTCGCCGGTGTCGTGGCGACGCCGGCGGCGTGGAGGCGCCGCTGTCCGAGCCGACGCACGGGTTCCCTTCTCGCACATTTCTCGCACGGGCGTGGCCGGTCTCACAGAATCACTCCGCCGGCTCCCGATCCGCCCCGTGATTTCGCGACTCGCGCGGAAATCTGCCCGGCACGACGCGCCGAACGTGACACGATCTTTAAGAGACGCGACAAAGGAGCTTAAGGCAATGCGTGAACTGATCTTGAACGGAGTCAACGCAGACGGCACCCATCTGCTGTTGAACGACGAGAACGGGCTTCAGTACCGAGTCGTCCTCGATGAGGCTCTCTTCGCCGCGGTCCGCAGGGACCGCTCCCACAACAAGTCCGAGACTCCCGTGCGCCCGAAAGAGATCCAGGCCATGATCCGCGGCGGCATGGACGCTGAGGAGGTCGTGGCCGCCACCGGTGCCGACATCGAATACGTGCGCACCTACGAAGGTCCGGCGATGGCCGAACGCGAACGCACCGCCTACCTCGCCAGCCGCCATCCCATCTATTCCGATCATGATCCCAACGGCGAGCCGACTCCGCTCATCGAGCTGTGTCAGGAACGCCTGGCGATGCGCGACGTCGATATCGAGACGATGGAGTGGGATTCCTGGAAGCAGCAGGACGGCAACTGGTACATCCAGCTCAGCTTCACCGCCGCTGATCGTGTCCGCACCGCCAGCTGGCATTACTACCGTCGTTCGCTGACCCCGATCGACGACGAGGCGAAGTGGCTCGCCGATTCCGGTCCCACCGACACCGGACCGATCCCGAACTACGGCAGCGGTGCCGAACGACAGAGGAACACCGAGGAGGTCGATGTCCTCCCGGCGACCGATCAGTCGTCCGCGTCGATCGCCGCAGACGGACCCGTCCGTCCCACCGCCGGTTCGGCGCCGTCGCAGCAGGCCCGCGATCATCAGGCCGAGACCGGCCGGATTCTGGAGAACCTGCGCAAACGCCGCCACGCCGAGGAGGAGCCGCGAACCCGTCTGCGCGCTGTCACCGAGGACCCCGAGACTCACCCGCAGGGAGCGCACACCGCTCCGGGCCAGCCCGAAGCCGCCACCGATGACGAAGTCTTCGCCTTCGAAGATGCGGCTGTCTCGGCTGAGGAACCGCAGGAGCCGACCGAGAAGGTCGGCGTCTTCGACGACGAGAATCAGCTCTCCCTGCTCAATGAGCCCGGAGTGAGCGATCACGACGACCAATTCAAGGACTCCGCCTCGGCGAAGGATCCGAAGCCGAAGTCGAAGAAGAACTCGCGTGCCTCGATCCCGAGCTGGGACGAGATCATGTTCGGGTCGAAGCGGGACTGACCTCAGACTCTCGAGTGCTCGACCTCGGAATCGCGTGAGCCGAGGTCCGCTGCACCCGGTTCGCCTGTGCCGAGGTCGACGACCTCATCGCCGTCCGAGATCAGTCTCCTGTCATGGGTGACCATGACGACCGTGCGGGCGCCCAGGCTTCCACGGAGATCGTCGATGAGCAGCCGAGCCGTCTCATCGTCCAAGTGCGCCGTCGGTTCGTCGAGGACGATCACATCGGCTCCGGTCAGCAGGGTTCTGGCCACCGCCAATCGCTGTCGCTGACCGCCGGAGATCTCCGCTCCGTGGTCGCCGACCCACCGTTCGAGCCCCTCTGCATCGGCCCAGTCGCTCAGCCCTGCCGCTCTCAGCACGGAGATCATCTCGTCGTCCCCGGGGACCGACCGCCCGGCGAGTGCGAGATTGCCGCGCACGGTGGAGCGGAAGACGTGTGCCTCCTGAGGGCACCAGGCGATTCGGCCGACGAGGTCTTGGGATGAGCAGGTGAGCATATCGTGGTCGGTCCCGCTCCGGTCACGAGCACGGTAGCTGCCGGACCAGGGGTCAAGGAACCGCAGAAGCACACTCAGGCTCGTCGTCTTACCGGTTCCGCTGTCACCGCACAGCACGGTCCAACTACCGCGTTGAGCTCTCAGGTCGAGTCCTGCGACGACAGTCTGTTCGTCCCATCCGACGGTGATCTCGTCGAATTCGAGGGCGTCGACGCCGACGAGCTCGACCGGGCCAGAGCTGCGCGACGAGTCGTCGCTCTCGCCGGCCGTCGTTCCGGCAGCAGGAGCCTGCACTTCGACGTCGTGTCCCGAGACCTCGGCTTCGCGGTCCGCCGCACTGTCTGCATCGGGCAGACAGTCCAGTGCCGATCCCAGGGCGGGCAGCTGGCGGAACGCTTCGAGTGCCGAAGCGAACACTTCGCCCAGGCCCAAGGCCATGAGGGAGAGCACCGCGACGATCTCTGTCGGAGCATCCGTGGACACCGCCAGGATCACTGCGGTGGTGAACGTGCTCAGCTGCAGCCACAGTTGGGCGAGCCCGAAGTTGCGGGCAGAGGCCTTCTGCTTCTTCTCGAGGTCGGCCTCCAAGCCGGCCAACAGGCCGAGGACTGCGAAGTCGACCCGGTTCGTGCGCAGATCGTCCTTTGCATGCAGAGCGCGAGTGAGCACGGACAGGATCCGGTTGCGGTCCTCCCTGATTCCGTACGCCAACCTGCTCTCTGCCCGGATGACGAGAATCGGGACGATGACGAGGTTGATGACACCCACCAGGACGAACCAACCCAGTGACCTCACGTCGAGAAGTGCCGCAGTGATGCTCACGCCGATGACGACCATGGTGGAGACGAAAGGCGGGAACAGAGTCCGGGGCACCAGGTCGCGGACGTCGTCGGCGTCGGCGACCATGGCGCGCAGCGCCGAATCCGAGGTCAGCAGACGCCGATCACTCATGCCGACGCGCTCGAAGTGCTCCCACAGCCGTGTGCGCAGTCTCGTAAGCGCGGCGAAGATCGCCGAGTGGAGTCTCAGCCGGCTGGCGTAGAGCAGCACGGAGCGACCGAGCCCGAAGAAGCGCACACCGACGATGGCGACCATGAGCAGCATGATCGGCGGCTGGTACGAAGCTTCGACGATGAGCCATGCGGAGACGGCAGTCAGGGCGATGGCCGCGAGGCTGGACGCGCAGGCGGTGAGCGCGGCCACCAGCATGGTCGGGGTGAACAGCGGCAGGTTCGAGCCCAGTATCGACCAGCGACGTCGCAGTGCACCTGTCCAGGACTCGCCCCCGGAGTCCTGCGTCGAGATGTTCGGGCCTGGTTCGACGCCGGACCGATGCCCGGGCTCGCTGCCCGAACCCGTCCGTTCCGCCGGATCGGAAGCGTCATTCCGCGCCTGCGCGACAGGAGCCTCGGCGCCGTCGGTTCGGGCATGATCCGCGATCGCGGTTGCCTTCGAGCCCGCTGGTACACCGTTCTCTGCCGCTTCGACGTGCGTCTTCTCAGGGCGGATCTCTGTGTCGGCCAGCGCGCGAACCTGTTCGTCATGGCTGGCGAGGATCACGCGGTGGGTGGCGGCCGCCTCGGCGATCATGTCGATGACGATGGCGGCATTGTCGGCGTCGAGGTGGGCAGTCGGTTCGTCGAGGACGAGCAGCTCGGCCCCGTCACCGAGGCGGTGCCGCACTCGAACGAGCGCCAGCCGACGCTGCTGGCCGGGGCTCAGCGCCGCCGTCTGCACCCGCAGATCGGTGGGCAGTCCGGCAGCCGACAGCGCCGTCCGAGCCTGGTCGGCGTCGAGTCCGAAGAGTGCCAGTTCGGCGCCGATGGTCTCGGCGAACATACGTGGAGCCTGCGGCACATAGGCCGCGCTCACCGGGCCGACAGTGGTGTGTGCATCTGCTGGCAGACTGCCGACCAGCGCGCTGAGCACTGTCGTCTTGCCGGTTCCGGACCTGCCGCTGATCGTCGTCACTCCCGGCCGGGTATCGATGTCGCCAGACCACGTGATGAGTGTGCCGTCGGCGTAGAGGACCCTCTGCTCCCCCGCCCGGCCGGGGGTATCGAGCGCGCGTGCGCCCGCCGTCGTCGACCGGGCCGTCACCGGCTCGGTCGCCGGCACATCCTTATCTGCCGACCGTGTCTCCGACAGCAGCGCCCGAGCTCTCTCCCGAGCCTCACGCCCGTTCTCGCTCGCATGATAGCCGGCCCCGAGTTCCCGCAGGGGGATGAAGCATTCGGGTGCGATGAGCAGAACCAACAGGCCATCCCCGAGGTCCATCGACCCGTTGACCAGGCGCACACCGATGACCACGGCGACAAGCGCCACGGAGATCGTGGCGATGAGCTCAAGCGCCAGACTGGAGAGGAACGCGATGCGCAGCGTCGTGAGGTTCGCCTGATGGTAGCGCTCCCCCAGTTCCCGCAGCCGGCGCGCGTGATCGCGTGATCGGCCGAGACCGATGAGGACGGGCAGCCCCTCGGCGAGTTCGGCCAGGTGATCCGACAGCCGCTCCAGAGCAGCCATGGTCTCCGAGGTCGACTCTGCCGTGTAGCGGCCGATGAGCACCATGAACATCGGCACCAACGGCAGGCACACCGCGATGATGACCGCCGAGAGGACATCGCTGAAGACGATCCGCACCAGCAGTACGATGGGCACCACCGCGGCCGCGGTCAGGGCCGGCACCACCGTGGTGAAGTAGTCGTCGAGATCGTCGATTCCGCGGGTGACCGTGACCGCCGCATTCGTCCGCGGGCGTCCCCGGCCGCGCAGCAGACCGGAGAGGATCGAGCGCCGCAGACCCTGTTTCGAAACGGCTGCCAGGCTGGTGCCCAGACTGCGGTCGAGCCAGAGACCGCCGCCGCGCAGCAGCGCACCGAGGGCTCCGAGGACCACCCACAGTCCGGGCGCGCTGTGGCCGATGATGGCTCTCACCAGGGCTTCGGCGATGAGCACGATTCCCACCGACCGGCACAGGGCGGAGAGCACGGACAGTGCCAACCCCCGCCGACCGGTCGGCAGCTCGAGCAGGATCGACAGGGGCGAGCTCACGATCGGATCGCCACCGGCAGCTTGTGAGCTTCGGGGATGTGGGTCTCGGCGATGCGGCCGAGGAACATCCGGTAGCTGAAGATCTGGTAGGCGATGATGATCGGCAGGATCACGATCGTCACGATGAGCATGACGTTCAAGGTGTAGTCCGACGAGGATGCCGCAGCGATCGTCAGCGAGTTCGCCGGGTCGATCGTCGAGGGCAGGACATTCGGGAAGACACCGGCGAAGACCGCGGCCAGACCGGCGATGAGGTAGATCCCGTGCAGGATGAAGGCGCGCTTCTCGGCACCGGCGCGGACCGCGACGAACGCGAAGATGAGAGCGGCGATCGCGATGAGCACCGGAATGACGAGCCAGGTCCGCTGGGTGATCGAGAAGGCGAACCAGATGAGGAACGGAATCGCGGCCGGCAGCATGATCCGACCGGCCCAGCGCCGCGACCGCGCCCGGACCTCGCCCTGGGTCTTGAGACCGAGGAAGATGAGCCCGTGGGCCAGGGAGAAACCGAGGCCGCCGAGTCCGCCGACGAGCGCCGGCCATGACATCCAGGCGAAGGCACCGCCGATCATGTCGCCATGATCATTGAGCGGCAGCCCGATGGTCGTGAGTGCGAGCATCGCACCGATGCAGAAGGCTGTTCCGGCTGATCCCACGGCCAGGGCCCAGGTCCAGAAGGCCTTCCACTTCTCCGAGTGCCCCTTTCCGCGGTATTCGATGGCCACGGCGCGGAAGATCAGCGCGAGCAGGCAGACGGTCAGTGGAATGTAGAGCGCGGAGAACAGTGAGGCGTACCAGTGCGGGAAGGCGGCGAACATCGCTCCGGCCGCGGTGATCAGCCAGACCTCGTTGCCTTCCCAGACCGGACCGATCGAGTTGAGCAGAACGCGCTTGCTGCGTTCGCTGCGGCTGAGGAAGGGCATCATCATGCCCACGCCGAGGTCGAAGCCGTCGAGGAGCAGGTATCCCATCCAGAGCACGACGATGAGGACGAACCAGATTGTGGCGAGGATTTCCATCGTGACCTTCCCTCAGTACGCGAACGACAGGACGTCGTCGCCGTTGTCGGTGATCGTGGGTTTCGTATTCGTCTGGTCGAGCTCGGGCATCGCCGAGGCGACTCCCCCCTTGACGTACTTCGTGATCAGCCGCAGTTCGACGACCATCAGAATTCCGTAGACGGAGGTGAGACTGATCAGTGAGAACAGCAGCATCGCCGGTGTCACCTCGGGTGACAGCGCCGCCTGGGTGTACATGTACACTCCGTCGAGCTGAGCCGGGTTCGGTGCGACGACGAAGGGCTGGCGTCCCATTTCGGTGAAGATCCATCCTGCCGAATTCGCGAGGAACGGTGCCGTGATGGCCAGGACGAATCCGCGGCTGAGCCATTTCGACTCGGGCACCGTGCCCTTGCGGGCCAGCCACAGTCCGATGACGCAGACGCCGGCGGCCAGAGCGCCGAAGCCGATCATCATGCGGAAGCCCCAGTAGGTGACGATCATGATCGGCTGGTAGTCGATGGGTTCGCCGGCGTGGTCGCCGTACCGCGGGTCGTCGGGGATATGCGTGCCGTAGCGCTCCTGGTATTCAGGCAGCAGCGTCGTCACACCGTGGACCGGGGTGTCGAAGTCGCCGTTGGCCAGGAAGGACAGCAGACCGGGGATCTCGAATATGTTCTGCACTCCGTCGCAGTCGTTCGACGACGGGTCGGCGATCGTGAGGACGGAGAATTGGGTGCCGTCGTGGCAGGCCGCTTCGGCGGAGGCCATCTTCATGGGCTGCTGATCGAACATCAGCTTGGCTTGGACGTCGCCGGTGATCGAAACGCCGGCGAAGGCGAGGACGCCGACGATCGCGCCGATGCGCAGGGACTTGATCCACACCGCATGATCCGTCTTGTCCCGCCCGGGAAGCTCCTTCGAAGAGCCCACGATGACCTTGCCGTCGGCACCGACAGTGTCGATTCCGGCCTTGCGCCGGTGGTAGAGGTGGTACCAGGAGATGCCGAGGAGGAAGGATCCGCCCACTGCCAGGGCACCGAAGATCGTGTGCGTGAAGGCGGCGACGGCGGTGTTGTTGCCGAGGACCGCCCAGACGTCGGTCATCACGGGCCGACCGTCGACCATCTCGACGCCGACGGGGTGCTGCATCCAGGAATTTGCGACGATGATGAAATAGGCCGAGATCCATGTGCCGATGACGGCGAGCCACAGCGAACCGAGGTGAACCGCGCGAGGCAGTCGGCCCCAACCGAAGATCCACAGGCCGAGGAAGGTCGACTCGAGGAAGAAGGCCAGCAGAGCCTCAAGCGCCAGGGGCGCGCCGAAGACGTCGCCGACGAAGCGGGAGTATTCGCTCCATGCCATGCCGAACTGGAATTCCTGGACCAGGCCGGTGGCCACGCCCATGATGAAGTTGATGAGGAAGAGCTTGCCGAAGAACTTCGTGCTCCGCAGGTACACCTCGTTGCCGGTGCGATGATAGATGGTCTGCAGGACCGCCACGAGCATGCCGAGTCCCAGGGTCAACGGCACCATCCAGAAGTGGTAGACCGTTGTGATTCCGAATTGCCAGCGTCCGATGAGGACCGGGTCCAGCTCCATGGGTGCTCCATTCAGGTTTCACGCGAGCAATATTTCTACGTCACGTAGAATTCTACAGTTCGTAGAAACCCTGCCCGAGTGGTTTCATCATTCAAGACTCCCGGTTCCAAGTATGCTCTCGGGCAAGCTCCCCTGACCAGGTCCGCCCCTCTGCCGATGCTCATACCTCTGTGTGGAATTCGACAGACTGTAGAGATATACTGGAGCGATCAGGCCGACAAAGAAATTGAGGGCGAAAGAACTGTGGGAACACTGGGTGAACTCGAACGCAGCGTCATGGACGCCATCTGGGTCCACGACGAGGGGTTGAGCGCCGCCGAACTCCGCGAAGTCCTCTCGGATCGTGAGCTCGCGCTGACAACGGTCCATACGGTCCTGTCTCGACTCGAGAAGAAGGGCTTCGTCACTCGCGATCGCAGCATCCGTCCGCATCGCTATGTCGCGGTATCGACACGTGAGGATCACGTAGCGGAGCTGATGAACGAGATGCTGTCTCAGGCACCGGATCGTCAGGCTGTCCTCGCTCGCTTCCTCGGCACCGTCTCGGAGGCCGACACCAAGGCGCTGCGCAATCTGCTCGGGCGCAATCACTCGACGCAGTCCTGACTCAGGCCGGTCACCTCAATGACCATCGTGGGAATCGTTCTGGCCGTGCTGGCTTTTCTGCTGGCATGGCCTATTCCTGCGGCCCTCGCGCGTTTCCGCGGTGACCCGATCTCTGAGGTCGTCCTCTGGCAGGCTGTCGGACTCTCCGGAGGACTCTCCCTCATCGGCGCTGCGCTCGCCTTCGCGGTCACCCCGGGAACGACGAGTCTCCCGCAGGGACTCTTCGACCTCATCCGGGGCAAGGACCACACTCAGCTCTCACTCTTGGCCTGGATCTTCCTCGTCATCGCCGTGCTCCTCATCGGTCGGCTGCTCGGCTGCCTGGTCCTGACCCTCTATTCGGCTCGGCAGACTCGCCTGCGCCACGACGAGATCCTGCATCTGCTCAGCGAACCGTCGATCGCCTATCCCGACACGCGCATCATCACCACCGATGAGGCCGTCGCCTACTGCCTGCCCAAGGGGCCGCGGAAGGGCACTGCCGTTCTGTCGACCGGTCTGCTCAAGGCCCTCGACGAGGATGAGCGCACCGCTGTCATCGCCCATGAGCGGGCGCATCTGGATTTCCGGCACGATGTGCTCGTCATCCCCTTCGCCGCCTGGCATCGGGCCCTGCCGTACTTCTCGGCCACGGCGATCGGGTTGAACTCGGTGAATCGGCTCATCGAGCTCATGGCCGATGATCAGGCCCGCGACCATGTCGATCCGCAGATCCTGGCTCAGGCAGTGAGATCGGCCGCCGCGATCAGCCCCGACCACCGCAGCGATCTGTCCGCGCAGCGCATCCAGCGCCTGTCGCATCCCCTGGATCCGGCGCGGATCCCCGTGCGGCTGATGTCGATCGGACTGGCCGTTCTGCTGCTGCTCCTGCCGACCCTGCTCATCGTCACACCGTCCGCATTCGGCATCTGAACCCGGACCGATTCTCGGTCCGGGCTCAGATGAGGTGGCGCTGACTCAGCATTGGTGCTGACTCAGCAGTCGAGATCAGCTGTCGATGCGTTCGGCATCGAGGACGGCCGCGCCGGAGACGATGAATTCCTTGCGCGGCCCGACCGATGATCCCATGAGGAGTTCGAAGGTGTTCTCCGCCATCTCGGCATCCGCCATCGTCACCCGACGCAGGGTGCGCATGCTCGGGTCCATGGTCGTCTCGGCCAGCTGATCGGCATCCATCTCGCCGAGGCCCTTGTACCGCTGGATCGGCTCCTTGTAGGTCTTCTTCTGCTTCTCGAGCTTCTTCAGCAGAGCGTGGAGCTCGGCTTCGGTGTAGGTGTAGACGATGTCGTTGGGCGTTCCGCGCTTCGTCACGACCTCGACTCGGTGCAGTGGAGGCACGGCCGCGAAGACGCGACCGGCCTCGACCAGCGGCTTCATGTACCGGAAGAACAGAGTCAGCAGGAGAGTGCGGATATGCGCTCCGTCGACATCGGCGTCGGTCATGATGATGACTCGGCCGTACCGGGCAGCGTCGATATCGAAGCTGCGCCCGGAGCCGGCGCCGATGACCTGGATGAGTGCTGAGCATTCGACATTGGCGAGCATGTCGGCCAGAGTCGCCTTCTGCACGTTGAGGATCTTCCCGCGGATGGGGAACAGCGCCTGGTGGTCGGAATTGCGAGCGGCCTTCGCCGTCCCCATCGCCGAGTCTCCCTCGACGATGAACAGCTCCGTGTTCTCCACCCCGTTGTCACGGCAGTCGTAGAGCTTCGCCGGCAGCGACGAGGCTTCCAGCGCGGTCTTCCGCCGCTGGTTCTCCTTGTGGGTGCGGGCGGAGATTCGCGACTTCATCTCGGCCACGACTTTCTCCATGAGCACAGCGGCCTGCTGCTTCTCAGCACGTTTGGTCGAGGCAAGCACCTCGCCGAGCTGAGACTCGACGGTCTTCGCCACGATCTGTCGCACTGCTGCGGTGCCGAGGACCTCCTTGGTCTGCCCCTCGAACTGGGGTTCGGCCAGCTGCACGGTGACGACGGCGGTGATGCCGGCGAGCACATCGTCCTTCTCGAGCTTGTCCTTGCCGACCTTGAGCTTGCGTGCGTTGGCGTCGACGGCCTTGCGCATCGCCTTCAGGCAGGCCTGTTCGAACCCGGCGAGGTGTGTGCCGCCCTGTGGAGTGGCGACAACGTTGACGAAGGACTTCAGCTTCGTGTCGTAGCCGGTCCCCCAGCGCAGAGCGATATCGACGCCGACCTCGCGTTCGACTTCCTTGGACTCGAGGTGACCCGAGGAATTGAGGACCGGGACGGTCTCCTTGAAGGTGCCGGTGTTCTGCAATCGCCAGGTGTCGGTGATCGGCGGGTCGATGGAGAGGTGATCAACGAATTCGGTGATTCCGCCGTCGAACTTGAAGACCTCTTCGCGCTCTTCGATGACGGCACCGGTCTCGTCACGAGTGACACCGCGACGATCGACGATGCGCAGCTCGAGACCGGGCACGAGGAAAGCGGTCTGACGGGCGCGTTCGACCAGATGCGGGTAGTCGAACTGGGCCTTGGACAGGAAGATCTGCGGATCGGCCCAGTACTGGACCCGAGTGCCGGTGGCGCCGCGCTTGGCTTTGCCGGCGATGTCGAGGCCGGTCGGCTCCTGGAAGGCCTCGAAGGGGTTGTCGGGGCTCGCTGTGCCGGAGGAGTCGTCGAAGCGTCCGGGCACGCCTCGGCGGAAGGACATCTTGTGCACCTTCGATCCGCGGGTGACTTCGACGTCGAGGCGAGCGGACAGGGCGTTGACGACCGAGGCGCCGACTCCGTGCAGTCCGCCCGAAGCAGCGTAGGAGGAGCCGCCGAACTTTCCGCCGGCATGGAGCTTGGTCATGACGACTTCGACGCCGGTCAGCCCGGTCTTCGGTTCGATGTCGACGGGGATGCCGCGGCCCTTGTCGGTGACGGCCACCGATCCGTCAGCGGCGAGTTCGATGAGGATCTCGGAACCGTGGCCGCCGAGCGCCTCGTCGACGGAGTTGTCGATGACCTCCCACAGACAGTGCATGAGACCACGGGAATCGGTCGTGCCGATGTACATGCCGGGTCGCTTGCGAACCGCCTCAAGACCGGACAGGACGGACAGGTGCCTGGCGCCGTAGCTTTCGTCTTCCACACAATTCCTCTCGTTCGATTAAATTCTAATCGCTGCACGCTCAGGACCCTATTCCCTCGGGCCCGTGTCGGGAATACATCCGGTCGACCCCGACCATGGGCACTCCTGAGCTGAAACAATGGAGTCATGCCGCATCGCCTCCTCGTCCCAAGTCTCCTTTTCACCGCCGCTCTCAGCCTGCCCGGACTGGCGGCCTGTTCCCAGGGCGCAGGTGCCCCCGGACGAACGAGTCAGGCGGCCGAGACGACCGGCGAGTCTCCGACTGCCGGCAACGGTGCGGACGGAGGCGACGACGCGAAGTCGGGCACCGCCTCGGCAAAGGAGGCAGAGGCGGATCTCAAAGGGAAGGTCATTGCGATCGATCCGGGACACAATGGCGGAAATGCGGTCCATCCGGAGAAGATCAACCGGCAGGTTCCGGACGGACGCGGCGGAACGAAGGCCTGCAACACCACGGGCACTTCGACGAATTCCGACTATCCGGAAGCCGATTTCACCTGGGCCGTGGCGAAGAAGCTGGAGCAGTCGCTGACCGACGCCGGAGCCGAGGTCGTGCTCAGCCGGAAGGACAACACCGGAGTCGGACCGTGCGTGGACGAGCGCGGAACATTCGCCGACGACGCGGACGTGCTGGTGAGCATCCATGCCAACGGCAGCGAGTCGAGTTCGGTGAAGGGCTTCCACATCATCGTCGCCGATCCCGGTGAGGACGAGAAGACCGAGAAGGCCTCCGGGGACCTGGCGAAGTCCGTGGGGAGTTCGATGGGTGAAGAATTCACCCCGAACAAGGCCTATGGAAAGGATGCGATCAGCCGTCGCCCGGACCTGGCCGGGTTGAACAACGCATCGGTTCCCGCCGTCATCGTCGAATGCGGAGAGATGCGCAACCCGTCGGAGGCAAAGCTCATGGAGTCGAAATCCGGGCAGAGGAAATACGCCGATGCCCTGTTCGACGGCGTCGTCGACTGGTTCTGACGCGTGAATGCCGAACGCCCCTGGGACGATCCCAGGGGCGTTCGCTTCTGACTGATCCGTATCGTGGACCGGCCGAGGTGAGACTCAGTCGAGATAATCGCGCAGTACCTGCGAACGAGACGGGTGACGCAGCTTGGCCATCGTCTTCGACTCGATCTGGCGGATGCGCTCACGGGTGACGCCGTAGACCTTGCCGATCTCGTCGAGGGTCTTCGGCTGACCGTCATTGAGTCCGAAGCGCATGGACACCACTCCCGCCTCACGTTCCGAGAGCGTGTCGAGCACGGAGTGCAGCTGCTCCTGGAGGAGTGTGAAGCTCACCGAGTCCGAGGGCACAACTGCCTCGGAGTCCTCGATGAGGTCGCCGAATTCCGAGTCGCCGTCTTCACCCAGCGGGGTGTGCAGCGAGATGGGCTCGCGACCGTACTTCTGGACCTCGACGACACGCTCGGGTGTCATGTCGAGCTCCTTCGCAAGCTCCTCCGGGGCCGGTTCGCGACCGAGGTCCTGCAGCATCTGGCGCTGCACGCGGGCGAGCTTGTTGATGACCTCGACCATGTGCACCGGGATGCGGATCGTTCGAGCCTGGTCGGCCATCGCGCGGGTGATGGCCTGGCGGATCCACCACGTGGCGTAGGTCGAGAACTTGAAGCCCTTCGTGTAGTCGAACTTCTCGACGGCGCGGATGAGGCCGAGGTTGCCTTCCTGGATGAGGTCGAGGAACAGCATTCCGCGGCCGGTGTAGCGCTTGGCCAGGGACACGACGAGTCGGAGGTTGGCCTCCAACAGGTGGTTCTTCGCGATGCGACCGTCGTGGATGATCCACTTGTAGTCCATCGTTTCGCGCGGGTCGGTCACCTCTCCGCCGTCGAGCAGGTGCTCGGCGTACATTCCGGCTTCGATGCGCTTGGCGAGATCGACCTCTTCGGCGGCGTTGAGCAGAGCCACCTTGCCGATCTGCTTGAGGTAGTCCTTGACCGGGTCTGCGGTCGCACCGGCGGAGACGACCTGCTGAGCAGGCGCGTCCTCTTCGTCGGCATCGGAGACGATGAAGCCACCGGCCTCGGCCACGGCGGCGTTCTTCTCCTTCTCTTCCGAGTTCTTCGTCTCGGTCGCCTCGGCGGGGCTCTCCTCTGTGGCCAGAGCGTCCGCGGCCGGTTCGACCTCCTCGGTGGTGTCGATATCGTCGTCGGTCTTCTTCGCCT
This sequence comes from Brevibacterium iodinum ATCC 49514, assembly GCF_900169265.1. GTDB lineage: Bacteria > Actinomycetota > Actinomycetes > Actinomycetales > Brevibacteriaceae > Brevibacterium > Brevibacterium iodinum. The sequence goes on along the minus strand of NZ_FXYX01000022.1, from coordinate 5,486 downwards.
TGGTCGCCTTCTTGGCTTCCTTGGCGGCCGTGGCCTTCGTCGTGGTCTTCGCCGGAGCCGCAGTCGACTTCGCGGCGGCTGTCTTCTTCGCAGCAGTCGTCTTCTTCGACGCAGCCGTCTCGGTCTTTGCTGCCGTCGACTTCGCAGTCGTCGACTTCGCGGTCGCTGTCTTCTTGGCTCCGGCAGCGGTCGTCTTCTTCGCAGTGGACTTCGACGCCGCAGTGGTCTTGGATCCACCGGTCGAGGTCGTGCCGGCCGTTCCCTCCGACTTCTCCGTCACCGTTGTGGATTCCTTGTCGACTCTGGGCACGTGTTCACCTTTCGCGAGCGTTGAAACTTCCCCATGCATTCGGACAGTACTAAGACCCAAGTCAAGTGGTCCGCGTGCGGTCCGGGGCGAACGCAGAGTTCGCCCATCATGCAATGACTGGGTCAACGCTTAATTTTCTCACGTTATTCCTCGCTTTGCGAATCGGTCGTCGAAGACTCCGGGACGATCCGTCCGGCCTGTCCCCGACAACAATGTGACCTGCGAATCTGTTCCCCTTGCCTCCCCCCTCGCGTGGATCTCGCCGAGACGGCCGACCGCCCACATCGGGGAGGCCGACCGTTCGCGCCGTACGCGGCAGCTCCGATCAGATGGTCGAACGCTGAGTCTCCGTCAGCCAGCGGGGCAGGCACCCCATTTCGACCGCGCTGCAGATGAGCTCGGCCAGCCCGTGCTCGGCTTCGAGCCCGAGAGCGGCGCGCGCATAGTTCAGCGCCATCGTCGATCCGCCCAGAGACCATTCGAACCAGGCGATGACGGCATAGGTGTTGGCTCTGGCCCGCGGGTGGCCGGCGTGCAGGTAGTCCTTGAGGAAGGCGATGGTGAGCATGATGTCGCGTGGCCTGGGCGCACGCGCTGAGAGCCCGACGAGCTGCTGAGCCGCCCGTGCTTGGGCGACCACACGGCGGCTCATCACGATGAGTTCGTCACCGTCGAGTCCCTTGACCAGGCAGGGCGGGAAGTCTGGGTGGTCGAAGCTGAGGATCATCTCGAGGGCGTCGCGCGACCATTTCTCGACGAGCAGGGTATCGAGTGCCATCACGGTGGGCAGGTCCATGAGGTCGTGGATGCGCGCCTCGTCGATCGCTTCCTCCTCGCACCGCATGCCGTCCAGGCGCGGGTATACCTCGGCGAGGATCGCGAAGGCCTCGTCCGTGCCCATCCACTCCTCGGCATGTCCGCGACGACTGTCGGCGAAGGCTTCGGCGGGCATCGGGGCGATGACGAGATCCTCCGGATCGTTGACTGGGTTGGATCCGCCGGCGACGAGTTCGGTGGCACACGCCGAGGTGGTTGCCTCGATCAGCGGTGTGCAGTCATAGCCGTCTTCGTCGATGCGTCCGAAGTGCTCTTGGTTGACCCACCATGCGCTGAGGGTGTCGACGCTTCTGGCGGCGAAGGTGATGGCCAGTTCGTCGATCGCCGCTCGGATGAGACCACGGTGGATCTCTGCGTATTCGGCGTCTGCACCGGCGCCGAAAGCGCTGACCGGCTGATAGTCATCATCATAGAGAACGAGGAAGACCCCGGTGACCGTACCTGCGCGCATGACGAGGTCGGCGTACCAGCCGCCGCCTTCGGACAGCGTCTGCGCCGCGCTCTCCCGGTCGAAGTCGATGCGCATCGTGGTCGAACTGGTCTGGCACCCGTTGAGCTCGGTGCCGACGATGACAGCGACGAGGCTGCGATGCGGGGTGTACCCGAGAGTATGGGGAATGATCCCGATGATGTCCTCGGGTGTGCGGGCCGGTGTCTTCACTGCGTCCTCCTTGATCAGTTCGGAACCAGCCGGTGCGGAGCGGTTCCCGTGCCTGAGGCGAGGCCCATGCCTGGGATGGGCTGCCTGTCTGGGTACCCACTTCAGCCGATCCCGCATCCGTTCCTCCAGATCCTGGTCTGCGCCTGTGGATGGTCCGAACGGGTCCACAGCGCTCTGATGGGCGAGTGACATCCGTCATCCCCACGAGAACCCGGGCCGAATTGCCTCAAACACCGCGCTGGCATACAAGTGAAGGGTGGCAAAGAGACGGATATACACAGCTCCTGGTTCTCAAGTGGTCGACATCTCGACGGGTGAAGCCCGGCTGGAGAAGCTCGACGGTGAGGCCGAGTCCTATGTGCTCCACGTCAATGGGGTCCCTTCTTCGTCGATCACGCTCAGCGATCCGCAGCGACTGGACTTCGAGTACCTGGACTGGATGCGACGCATCATCGACGTTCAACTCCCTGACCGGACGCTGCGGGCCGCACACATCGGTGCTGCCGGCTGTGCTCTGGCCCGGGCGCTGAACTCGGCACGACCGGGATCGAAGCAGACGGCGATCGACATCGATGCCAAGCTGCTCGACTTCGCCCGCGACTGGTTCGACCTGCCACGCTCCCCCGCCCTGGCGCTGCGCGCCGGCGACGGGGCGGTGGAGATCGGCAAGTTCCGGCCCGATACCCTCGACGTCCTCGTCCGCGACGCCTTCGACCACGACTCGGTTCCCGCGTCTCTGCAGAGTTCGGAGTTCTTCGCCTCCTGCGCCGAGGCGGTCAAGGACTCCGGCATCTATGTCGCCAATGTGCCTGACACAGGTGACCACCGCGTCCTCCGGTCCGAACTCCGCAGCCTCGGCGACCACTTCGCCCATCTTGCCGCTGCCACGGAACCGGCGATCCTCAAAGGACGTCGACGCGGAAACGTCGTCGTCCTCGCCTCCAACACTCCCCTCGACACGGGCGGGCTCGACCGCAGTCTGCGCACGGCCGCCTCCTCTGCGGCCTTCCTGGCGGGAGCAGATCTGCGCTCCCGGTTGGGCCTCTGATCTTCACGAGATCGGGACTCTGACCTTCACGTCGGGCCCGGTTGCCTCTGGGATCCCACACTCCTGCACTTTCCGACCCAGCTGGTTCTTCACCCTTCGCCCTGCTGACCCGGCTGGCTCTGCCTGCCCCCGGCAGACCGGGAATGTGAGGTACGCCCCGGTCCGAAATGACGATGCGACTACAGACACTGGGGAAAGTTCGGCATAATTGAATGCCGACCCAAGAAGGTGAGATGACCGAAACTTCAGAAATTCGTGTCGAGCAGACCAAGCTCGACGAGCTCTATGCCCGCCTCGATGAGCTTCGGGAGGAGACGACGGCCCGCCTGGGCACGGTGAGGGTCTCCGAGGTCGGAGGCAACCACCAGCACCGCACCGAACGCGATGCCTTCGCGACGATGTACGAAGATCAGCTCATCCGTCTCGACGGCGCCGAGGAGGGGCTGTGCTTCGGTCGCCTCGACATCATCGACGAAGACGACCCCACCTACATCGGTCGCATCGGACTCACCGACGAACAGCGTCAGCAGATCCTCATCGACTGGAGGGCGCCGGCCGCCGAGCGCTTCTACCAGTCGACGGCCGCCAACCCCGACGGGATCGCCCGCCGACGTCACCTCGTCACCGCGAGCCGGAAGGTCACCGGCATCGAAGACGATGTGCTCGACATCGACGCACTCGATGACGCTCAGCGATCGAATCTCCAGGGCGAAGGCGCACTCCTCGCCGCCCTCACCACTCATCGCACCGGACGGATGGGCGATATCGTCGCGACCATCCAGGCCGAGCAGGATGCGATCATCCGCCGTCCGCTCTCCGGCGTGCTCGTCGTCCAGGGAGGGCCGGGAACCGGCAAGACCGCCGTCGCGCTCCACCGGGCCGCTTTCCTGCTCTACCGTCATCGTGAGCGCATCGCGAAGTCCGGTGTCCTCCTCGTCGGCCCGTCGACGGTGTTCCTCAAGTACATCGAGAAGGTTCTGCCCAGCCTCGGCGAAACCGGGGCCGTTCTGCTCACTCCCGGTCAGCTGTATCCGGGCCTCGATACGGATGCCGCAGATGCACCGGCTGTTGCCGAGATCAAGGGCCGCTCCGTCATGGCTCGGGTGCTCAAGAACCATGTTGCGAACTATCAGCGCATTCCCGATCACGATGTCGAGATGCGGGTGCGTTCTCACACGATCGTGCTGCGTCGTAAGGACGTTCAGTCCGCGCGCGATCGGGCTCGTCGCAGCGGGGACCCGCACAATGCCGCCCGCACCGGTTTCGTCACTGGTCTGATGAAGATCCTCGCCGAGGATCTCGCCCGTGAGATGGGGATGGATGCGGCCGGCGAACGGCTGCCCGAGCTGCTGGAAGACCTGCGCTCCTCCGTCGACGTCCGTCGCGCCCTCAACCTCGCGTGGTTCCCCATCGGCCCGGCCGCCGCGCTGCGTTCTCTGCTGGGCAGGCCGCACAAGCTGCAGGCCGCTGCCCGCAAGGTCCTCACTCCTGCCGAGCAGTCGATTCTGCTCGAGCAGCGTCGGGATGAGTTCACGGTCGATGATGTGCCGCTGCTCGACGAGTTGGCCGAGCTTCTCGGTTCCGCTCCGCAGCAGACGCAGGCGCGAGATGACTCGGCACGCGAATACGCCGAAGCCGTCGTCGATATGACCGAGACCGGCGGGATGGTCTCCGCCGAGACCCTCGCGGCCCGCTGGGAGGAGCAGGGACCGACGATGACTCTGGCCGAACGCGCCCTCGAGGACCGCGAGTGGACGTACGGCCACCTCGTCGTGGATGAGGCGCAGGAGCTCACTCCCATGCAGTGGCGGGTGCTCTTCCGTCGAGTGCCGTCGAAGTCGGCCACGGTAGTCGGCGACCTCGCCCAGTCCTCGCAGGTCGACAACGCCCGCACCTGGTCGTCGATCCTGAGCGAATTCGTCGGGGATCGCTTCGCCCTCCAGGTGCTCACGGTCTCCTACCGCACCCCGCAGTCGGTGATGGATTTGGCCAACCGCTACCTGCACCGGCATTTCCCGCAGCTCGAACTCGTCGAGTCGGTGCGCCAGGGAGGGTCGGACCCGCGCCTGGATTCCTTCGCCGACGAATCGGAGATGCTGGGTGCCCTCCCCGAGACAGTCGAGGCCGAGGTGTCCGCTGCCGAAGGTGGGAAGGTCGCCGTCATCGCTGATGAGGAGCTCATCGAGCCCGTCGCCGAGGCGATCGCGGACTTCGATTTCGGGCGGTCGGTCACGGGCTTGGACCATCAGATCGCCCTCATCACCCCGCAGCAGGCCAAGGGCCTCGAGTTCGACGCGGTGATCATCGTCGAACCCGGCCGCATCGCCCCGCTCGGCAGCGAGAAGGGCGTCGGCAGTCTCTATGTGGCGCTGACCCGCACGACGGAACGTCTGCGTGTCCTGGCATCGGCATCGACGGAGCTCACCGAGATCTTCTCCGCCGAAACGATCCGACAAGCCAGCTGACCCCAAACCCCGTACTACTACCTGACGGCGGCCCAGCAACCTCGATCCTTCTATGTCTTGTCAAGCGGGTTGAGGAACGGTATCTAGCGCGTTGAGGATCTTGTAGACCCGGCGCGCTAGATACCGTTTGAGGTTGCGCTTGATCTCCCTCTTGGATTTCTTCGT
>NZ_FXYX01000014.1 GCF_900169265.1 Brevibacterium iodinum ATCC 49514 | reverse complement strand
TGGCTATCACGCGGCTATCTCACCATCAGCGGTCCCAGGAATATATGGCGAAACGGCTTGGTGAGGGGGAGACGAAGAAGGAGACGATCCGGTGTATGAAGCGTCACGTCGCTCGTTCTGTATATCGGATTCTCGAGGCCACGAAACCGATCGGCCAAGCCGCTTGACAGACATAGAAGGATCCTGACGGGGGCCCAGCAACCTCGCGCGAGGTTGCTGGGCCCCCGTCAGGTAGCAATTAGTCGTCGGTGAGGGTGAGGCTGAATCCGCCGGCGATGAGGGAGCCGATGTTGTAGATGAACGCCGCCAGCGTCGACAGCGCCGTCATCAGCACGATGTTGATGACCGCGATGATGAAGCCGGCCGCGACGACTCTGCCGAAGCCGAAGATGCCGACGATCCGCTCGGCCGACTCTGCGCCGGCGAGCTCGCTCATCGTCGATTCGAGGCCGCTCATCACACCGGTCGCCTGCAGAACGACCCACAGGACGATGAAGGCGACGATCGTGGCGATGCCGATCGCCACGGACATGAGGAACGACATCTTCATGACCGACCACGGGTCGACCGCGGAGACGGTGAGGCGGACGGTGCGGGGGCCCTTCTTCTTGCCCTTCCCGCTGTCGACCATGTTCTTCACACCCATCTTCACGCTGCCGGAGCTAGCGCGGACGGTGTTCGCGGCATTTCCCATCACCGAGGTGGCGCCGCGGTTGCCGCCACCCGATCCCTGGGAGCCCGATCCCTGTGAACCGGAAGTCGGCGCGCCGGATCCCTGTGACCCGGTCTGAGCACCCGATCCCTGAGATCCGGTGTGTGCCGACGGCGTCGAGGCCGCCGAGGGTGCCCGGTTGGGCTTCGGCGAGGCCTTCGGAGCGGGAGGTGCGACGACGGTGGCGTTCTGGCTGTTCGGACCCGAAGAGCCGCGACCGGAGCCAGATCCCTGTTTCGCGCCTGTTCCCGACCCGGAGTTCGAGCCTGAACCGCTTGCTGCAGCCGACTCGTCGTCGGACTTCGACGATCCGGCCGTCAGACGGGTCGAGCCGCTCGACGTGCGTATGATCTTGCCTGAGCCTGGCTGTTTGCTATCGCTCACTCTTCCACATCCTCGTTGCCGGTCTGAGGCTCTGCGACCTCACCTTCCGAGACCTCGGCATCGTCTTCGCTTTCGATCTCGTCTTCGACCTCGGCTTCGGGCCCACGGGTCACTGCGATAATACGATCTTTCTTGTCCGGTTTCGCGAACACCACACCCATGGTGTTGCGTCCCTTCGCCGGAACTTCATCGATGCTCGACCGAACGATCTTACCTCGCTCCATGACCACGAGGACCTCCTCACCGTCTTCGACGATGAGTCCGCCTACCAAGTCTCCGCGCTGTTCGGTGATCTTCGCAACCCGGATTCCCAGACCGCCGCGCCCCTGCAGACGGTACTCGTCGACCGGGGTGCGCTTGGCGAACCCGGCTTCAGTGACGACGAAGACGTGGGTGTCCGGCCGAACGACGTCCATCGTGAGCAGCTCGTCGTCGTCTTTGAACTTCATACCGGTGACGCCACCGGTGACTCGGCCCAGGGGACGGATCGACTCGTCATCGGCGGCGAAGCGGATCGACATGCCCTTCCGCGAGATCAGCAGCAGGTGATCCTCGGCACCGACGATGCGGGCAGAGACCAGCTCATCGGGCTGACCCTTGTATTCGCGCAGGTTGATGGCGATGACACCGCCGGTGCGGTTCGAGTCGTACTCGCCCAGGCGGGTCTTCTTCACCACACCGGAACGGGTGGCGAGGATAAGGAAGTCGGCTACTTCGTAGTCCCGGATCGACAGCACCTGTGCGATCGTCTCACCTGGTTGGAGGGCGAGCAGGTTCGCCACGTGCTGGCCCTTGGCGTCCCGTGAGCCTTCGGGCAGCTCATAGGCCTTCGCCCGGTACACGCGACCGGTGTTCGTGAAGAACAGCAGCCAGTTGTGGGTCGAGGTGACGAAGAACTGTTCGACGACGTCGTCGCCGCGCAGTGCCGCGCCCTTGATGCCCTTGCCGCCACGGTGCTGGGCTCGGTAGAGGTGAGTCTGGGTCCGCTTCGCGTAACCGCCGCGGGTGATCGTGACGACGACCTCTTCCTCGGGGATGAGGTCCTCCATGGACACGTCTCCGTCGAATCCGGCAAGGATCTTCGTCCGGCGATCGTCACCGTAGCGCTCGACGATCTCGTCGAGTTCCTCGGACACGATCTCACGCTGGCGAGCCGGGGTTGCCAGGATGTGGTTGTACTCGGCGATCTGCTGCTCGATCTTCTCGGCCTCTTCCTGGATCTTCAGTCGCTCCAGTGCGGCCAGTCGGCGCAGCTGCAGGTCGAGGATGGCGTTGGCCTGGAGTTCGTCGACCTCGAGCAGCTCCATCAGTCCGCTCCGCGCCTCGTCCGAGGACGGGGAGCGGCGGATCAGGGCGATGACCTCGTCGAGGGCATCGAGGGCCTTGAGGTAGCCGCGCAGGATATGCGCGCGTTCCTCGGCCTTGCGCAGACGGAACTGCGTGCGGCGGACGATCACTTCGATCTGGTGCTTGACCCACAGACGCAGGAAGGAGTCGATGCTCAGTGTGCGCGGCACGCTGTCGACGAGGGCCAGCATGTTCGCGGAGAAGTTCTCCTGCAGCGACGTGTGCTTGTACAGGTTGTTGAGCACGACCTTGGCCACGGCATCGCGCTTGAGCACGATGACCAGGCGCTGACCGGTGCGGCCCGAGGACTCGTCGCGCAGGTCGGCGATGCCGGCGACCTTGCCGTCCTTGACGTAGGAGGCGATCTTCGCGGCCAGGGTGTCCGGGTTGACCATGTACGGCAACTGGGTGACGACGAGGCAGGTCCGGCCCTGGATCTCTTCGACCTCGACGACGGCGCGCTGGGTGATCGATCCGCGACCGGTGCGGTAGGTGTCCTCGATGCCCTTGCGGCCGAGGACCGTCGCGCCCATCGGGAAGTCGGGTCCCTTGACGATGCCGAGGAGGGCTTCGAGTGCCTCTTCCTTGCTCGCCTCCGGGTGGGACAGCAGCCACTGTGCGCCCTGGGCGACCTCACGCAGGTTGTGCGGAGGAATGTTCGTGGCCATACCCACGGCGATGCCGGCCGAGCCGTTGACCAGCAGGTTCGGGAACCTGGAGGGCAGGACCATGGGTTCCTGGTTGCGGCCGTCGTAGTTGTCCTGGAAGTCGACGGTGCCTTCTTCGATGTCCCGGACCATCTCCATGGCCAGGGGCGCCATCTTGCACTCGGTATAACGCGGTGCGGCCGCTCCGTCATCGCCCGGAGAGCCGAAGTTGCCCTGACCGGCCACGAGTGGGTAGCGCATCGTCCACGGCTGCACGAGGCGGACCATGGCGTCGTAGATCGCCGTGTCACCGTGCGGGTGGTACTGGCCCATCACGTCGCCGACGACGCGCGAGCACTTGGAGAAGTTGCGGTCGGGGCGGTAGCCGCCGTCGAACATCGCGTAGAGCACGCGGCGGTGGACGGGCTTGAGTCCGTCGCGGACGTCAGGCAGGGCACGTCCGACGATCACGCTCATCGCGTAATCGAGGTACGACCTCTGCATCTCGAGGTTGAGATCAACCTGTTCGATCCGGTTGATTTCTGTTCCGATATCGTTCTCGTCGGCCAATGTGGGCTCTTCCCTTGTGTTCGAACCGTGTCCGGCTGGATCTCAGCCGTGTGCGGCGGCGATTGGTGCGTGCAAAGAATAGGTTCATCCGGTCTCCCACCCTCACCGAGGCGGCTGCCCCGGTGAGGGCGGACGATCAGATATCGAGGAAGCGGACGTCCTTCGCGTTCTCCTGGATGAAGCGGCGACGCGAATCCACGTCATCGCCCATGAGGACGGTGAAGATCTCGTCGGCGACGATCGCGTCGTCGAGCGACACCTGCTTGAGCAGCCGGTGGTCGGGATCCATCGTCGTCTCCCACAGCTCCTCGTAGTTCATCTCGCCCAGACCCTTGTAACGCTGGATCGCGAGATCCTTCGGCAGTCGCTTGCCGGCGGCCCGACCGGTCTCGAGCAGTCCGTCGCGTTCCTTGTCGGTGTAGGCGAACTGGTGCGGGGCGTTCGACCACTTGATGCGGTAGAGCGGCGGGGTGGCGAGGTAGACGTAGCCGTGTTCGATGAGCGGCTTCATGTACCGGAAGATCAGCGTCAGCAGCAGGGTCGTGATGTGCTGACCGTCGACATCGGCGTCGGCCATGAGGACGATCTTGTGATAGCGGAGCTTCTCGAGATCGAACTCCTCACCGATGCCGGTGCCGAAGGCCGTGATCATCGCCTGGACTTCGTTGTTGCCCAATGCGCGGTCGAGTCGAGCCTTTTCGACGTTGAGGATCTTTCCGCGCAGCGGCAGGATCGCCTGAGTGTTCGGATTGCGGCCCTGAGTCGCCGAGCCGCCGGCCGAGTCACCCTCGACGATGAAGACTTCGGAGATCGTCGGGTCCTTCGACTGGCAGTCCTTGAGTTTGCCGGGCATACCCGAGGACTCGAGCAGTCCCTTGCGGCGAGTGGCCTCACGAGCCTTGCGAGCGGCCAAGCGGGCCTGGGAGGCCTGCAGCGCCTTGCGCACGACGTCCTTGGCCTGGGCCGGGTTCGACTCGAACCAGTGTCCGAGCTCGTCGCGGACCACGCGCTGGACGAAGCCCTTGACCTCGGAGTTGCCGAGCTTCGTCTTCGTCTGACCCTCGAACTGGGGATCGCCGAGCTTGACGGAGATGACGGCCGTGAGCCCCTCGCGGATGTCATCGCCGGTGAGGTTCGGGTCCTTGTCGCGCAGCAGCTTCTGTTCCTTCGCATACGCGTTGACCAGCGAGGTCAGAGCCGTCCGGAAGCCCTCTTCGTGGGTGCCGCCCTCATGGGTGTTGATGACGTTGGCGTAGGTGTGGACCGACTCGTTGTACGACGTCGTCCACTGCATCGCGATCTCGAGCGCGAGAGTCTGTTCGCCCTCTTCGGCTTCGAAGACGATGACATCGGGATGGACGAGATCGGCCTTCTTCGTCGAGTTGAGGTACTCGACATAGTCGAGCAGACCGTTCGCGTATTCGTAGGTGACGGTGCGCGGCTTCCACTCGGTCGCCTCGTTCTCGTCGATCTGAACATCGTCGTCATCGACTTCGTTGTGGCGCTCGTCGGTGAGGCTGATCTTCAGGCCCTTGTTGAGGAAGGCCATCTGCTGGAAGCGCGCACGGAGGTACTCGTAGGAGAAGTCCGTGGTCTCGAAGATCGAACCGTCCGGCCAGAAGGTCACGGTGGTGCCCGTCTCATCGGTGGCTTCGCCGCGCTGCAGCTCCCCGGAGGGCACACCGCGGACGAAGTCCATCGTCCACACATAGCCATCGCGCCTGACCTCGACCTCGAGTCGTTCGGACAGCGCGTTGACGACGGTCGAACCCACACCGTGGAGACCGCCTGCCACGGCGTATCCGCCGCCGCCGAACTTACCGCCGGCGTGGAGGATCGTGAGGATCACCTCGACAGTCGGCTTGCCTTCCGTCGGGTGCATCGCCACCGGCATTCCACGACCGTCATCGGCGACACGGACGCCTCCGTCGGCGAGGATGGTGACCTCGATATGATCGCAGTAGCCGGCCATCGCCTCGTCGACCGAGTTGTCGACGATCTCCTGAACGAGGTGGTGGAGACCACGTTCCGAGGTCGAACCGATGTACATGCCGGGTCGCTTCCGGACTGCCTCGAGACCCTCGAGCACAGTGATGTCGCCGGCATCGTAATGAGGCTGATCCTCGGTCGTCATATGACTCCTTGTTCGGATGGTCGCTATCAGCTCCCCATTCTACCGCGCCGCACGCTGAAATGCCCGTAAGCGGCCTGTGAAGGCGTATTTCCCGAATTTTCGTGCCGCAGTTGTACCCCCGGACAGGTGAGGTAGCGGCTATGGCCGTTTAAGGCCCTCTGTGTTCTTCTCATAAATACAGGGACACTTCCCGGGAATTCGCCGACGCGGCTGCCCACTTCACCCGAATGTGTCCCGAGGTCCGCGGCCGGCGACCGATCGTCGACCGCGTTTGAAGCTGCGTCCCTGTGGCCCCTTGATCTCGATCTCAGTGATCGTCGCCGAGCCCAGCCCTTCCTCTAGTCTGCGCAGGATCGTCGGTTTGAGCACCCGCAGCTGGGTCGCCCACGTCGTCGAGTCAGCAGCGATGACGAGCAGGGGAGGAGAGAAGTCGACGGGAGTCGCGTGCTGGGCCACCTGGGGTCCGACCAGGTCGGGCCACCGGCCGAGCACCTTGCCGATGTCGAGTGAGGACGACCAGCCGCGGTCCGTGATGAGCGACCCGAGCACAGATGACACGGTCTTCGGGTCTCGACCGTCTCGACCCGACCCGGAGTAGACGGCTTCGCCGCGCAGGCGGGAACGGCGACGGCTGCGAACGAACTTCGCTTCGGTGACCTCCATCCGCCTGACTCGGTCGAGAGCTTCGAGTGCGGCGACGGGAGTGGAGTAGTCCCGGTCGATGCCGCTCATGATGCGCCGCTGCTCAGGAGTCGGGACTGGTCGATCCGGATTCCTTCGAGACCATCGGGCAGATCGGAGTCGACGGCCGCGGTGATGAAGACCTGTTCGGCCGATGTCACTCTGGAGGCCAGACGCTGCCGCCGACCGGTGTCGAGTTCGGCGAAGACGTCATCGAGGACGAGGATCGGCTGTTCGGCGGCGCTTCCGGCATCGGCGGAGAGCAGATCCCACCCTGCCAGCTGCATGGCCAGCGCCAGCGACCAGGTCTCTCCGTGAGAGGCATAGCCCTTCGCCGGATGGGTTCCGATCATCAGGGACAGATCATCGCGACCGGGTCCGTGCAGGGTCAGTCCACGCTCGATCTCAGTCGTCCGGCGACGATCGAGGGCCGCCAGCAGCAGCTCCTTGCAGTCGGCAGCAGATGCGGCCTGCGAGTAGTCGATGCGCGAATCGTAGGCGATGTGGGCGCCTTGTCGTTCCAGCCGGGCATCAGCTGCGATATAGGCGAAGTTCGCCTGCAGCGGTTCGACGATATCGGCGAGGATCCGCTGTCGCCCGAAGACGAGTTCGGCGGCGGAGTCCGCATAGGCCATGTTCCAGATGTCGAGAGTCGCCTCGAGGCCGGGATCGCGGTCCTCGCGGAGCCGCTTGAGCAGCGCATTGCGTTGTTTGAGTGCCCGTTCGAAGTCCGTGATGATCGAGGCGAAGCGCGGATTGCGCGCCACGACGAGTGTGTCGATCCACGACCGACGTTCGGCCGGTTCACCGCGAACCAGGCTGAGGTCCTCGGGAGCGAAGACGACACAGGACACGAGGCCGAGGATGTCCTTGAGCTTCACCGCATTGCGGTTGACCCGGGCCCGGTTGGCGCCTTTGGCCTGGATCGTCACCTCGACGGTGGCATGCCGCTGATCCCGGTTGACCAGCGCGGACACCGTCGCAGCCGGTCGCCCTTCGTGGACGAGCGGAGCGTCGAAGGCCACCCGATGGGAGCGCTGATGAGCGAGATACCCGATCGCCTCGACGATATTGGTCTTCCCGGTCCCATTGTCGGCCACGAATGTGGTGACTCCGGGTGAGAACTCGAGGTCGAGCTCCGGATACGACCGATAGTCACGCAGAGAGAGTCGGGATATCCACATTCAGATGCGCGTGGGCATGAGCAGATAGCGATAGGACTCGTCGGCGGGACCGTCGAGTTCCTTCTGCCCGGAGATGATGACCGGTTTCATCGGCTGCGTGAAGGAGAAGTTCACGTACGGACTCTCGACAGCGGCGAGACCTTCGGCGATGTAGTGCGGGTTGAAGCCGACGGTGATCTCGTCGCCCTGGAGGGTGGCTTCGACGGCTTCGGAGGCCTGAGCGTCGTCACCGGTGCCGGCGTGGAGGGTGAGCATGCCGTCGGTGACCTCGAAGCGCAGCGGGGTATTGCGCTCTGCCACGAGGGAGACGCGGCGAACCGCTTCGCGCAGCACGGCGGTCTCGACGATGGCGTGGATCGGAACCGAATCCGGGAACAGCGATCGGACCTTCGGGTACTCGCCTTCGATGAGCAGCGAGGTGGTCACGCGGCCTGCTGAGGTGAAGGAGATGAGGTCCTTGCCGGCATCGGTGCTCAGACCGATCGTGACATCGCCGCCGAGGGACTTCGAGACATCGGAGAGCGTGCGTCCGCGCAGCAGGGCCACGGCCGAGACGTCGGGGCGGCCCGGGTTCCAGGTGAATTCGCGAACGGCCAGACGGTAGCGATCGGTGGCGAGCATCGTGACCTTTTCGCCCTCGATCTCGACGCGCACGCTGGTGAGGATCGGCAGGGTGTCGTCCTTCGAGGTCGCGATCGTGACCTGTGAGACGGCGTTCTGGAACTCACCGGCAGAGACGGTGCCCGAGTCGTCGGGGATCTGCGGCAGCGCCGGGTACTCAGCCACAGGCATCGTCATCAGCGAGAAGCGAGAGGAGCCGCAGGTGACGTCGACCTTCGCATCGATCTGCTCGAGGGTGACCTCTTGGTTCGGCAGAGCCTTGGAGATGTCGGCGAGCAGACGTCCGGAGACGAGGACCGTTCCTGCGGAGGCTACGTCGGCAACGATCTCGACGCGGGATGAGACTTCGTAGTCGAAGACGGCCAGACGCACTGTGCCGCCTGCTTCGGCGGTGATGAGAATACCGGTGAGGACCGGAGCGGAAGGACGGTTGGGCAGAGTCTTGGTCGCCCAGGCAACAGCGTCAGCGAGAACGTCGCGATTGACTTTGAACTTCAGGGGGGATGCTTCCGCGTTCACTTTACTCCTTCGGGGTGGCGACCCGACCTGCACTGGGCATCTGGCACGAGATTCCGGGTTGCGAGTCACAGGCTCGATACTGCTCGGAAAACTTTACACAGCCTATCCGATTTGTGCCCACCTCAGGAGCGCCGGCCGAAAAGCGATGCCAGGGGTGCTCAGTGAGCGAATCTCGCATTCGAGAATCAGCCGAGATCCTGCGTTCGAATATTCCGCAGGTCCATGACTCTCTCGACCTTGAGCTCGTGAGCTCGAAGCTCATCCACCGCAGCAGTCGGTGGCGGTCGCCCTCTTAAGAGCTGAATTCACTTGGTAGAAGTATCAGCACCTGTGGAGACTGTGGACAAGTGCCGCTTACCCCAGAGTAATCAAGGGTTCTGAGCCATTATAGCCTTGTGGATGCCATGTGCACCGTGGCCGAGGCGTCGGTGGGCGCTTGGGTAAACACAAGCATGTAGTTCACATCTTTCCACCCGTGCAACCGTTCTGTCCACCGCTCTGTCCCCAAGCTGTGAGCATTTGTCCCCAGGGTTATCCACAGATGTGTATGGCGTCTTCTACAGGCGGTGCTGTTGTTTAATGCGGTTTGTGAGTTCGGTGACCTGGGTGTAGACGGCCCGTCGTTCCGCCATCTGAGTTCGAATCTTCTTGTTCGCGTGCATCACGGTGGTGTGATCGCGTCCACCGAACGCCTGTCCGATCTTCGGCAGGGAGAGGTCGGTGAGCTCACGGCACAGATACATGGCGATCTGTCTGGCCGTCGTCAGAGTCCTGGACCGGGAGGTTCCGCACAGGTCATCGAGGGTGAGGCTGAAGTAGGCAGCGGTCTGGCCCATGATGTCCGCGGCCGTGACCGCAGGGGTGTCATCCGGGGTGATGAAGTCCTTGAGGACGGTCTCGGCCAAGGAGACGTCGATCTGCTGATCGTTGAGGTTGGCGAATGCCGTGACCCGGATGAGAGCGCCTTCGAGCTCGCGGATGTTCGAGGACACACGGGAGGCGATGTATTCGAGGACATCGTCGGGAACATCGAGCTGTTCGGCTGCGGCCTTGCGGCGCAGAATCGCGAACCGAGTCTCCATGTCCGGTGGCTGCACGTCTGTGAGCAGCCCCCATTCGAATCGGGAGCGCAGCCGCTCTTCGAAGCCCTTGAGCATCTTCGGCGGCTGATCGGAGGTGATGACGACCTGTTTGGCCTCATTGTGCAGGGCGTTGAACGTATGGAAGAACTCTTCGACGGTCGCATCCTTGCCCTGCAGGAATTGGATGTCGTCGATCATGAGGATGTCGACCTCACGGTAGCGGCGCTGGAATGCCGGACGCAGAGCATTCGAGGTCTTCGACGAGCCGATCGTATTGATGAAGTCGTTGACGAACTCTTCGCTGGAGACGTACTTCACTCGGATCTCCGGGAACAGCTGAGTCGCGTAGTAGCCGATCGCGTGGAGCAGATGGGTCTTGCCCAATCCCGAGTCCCCATAGATGAACAGAGGATTGTAGGCCTTGGCCGGTGCCTCGGCGACAGCGAAGGCCGCTGCATGGGCGAACCTGTTGGAAGCGCCGATGACGAAGGTGTCGAAGGTGTACTTCGGATTGAGCTGAGCGACGCCGGGAGCATCGACGGGCGGTCCCATCGGGGCGGCGGTCGCCTCGGCGATCTTCATTTCACGGTCCGTCATTCCGGAATCGCCCGGAGCCTGCGACTGCGAGGCGGGCGTCTGCGTTGCCGGAGGTGCCGATGCCTGAGCCTGTGGCATCCGGATATCCGAGTTCTGCGCGGCCGGCTGGCCCTGGTGCGGCTGGGCGAATTCGGGCGTCGAATGATCGGCGGGTGCCGGTCGGACCGGTTCGGTCGCCTCGGTGGGGGTGGGTTCAGGGAATCCCGTCGCCGAGGTGGAGGTGACCGGATCGATGGGAACCTGGGCCCCAGGGGTCGACTCTCCAATGAGATCCTCGAAGCGGATCGGCACGTCGAGTTCAGGATCGACGACGAAGCCGAAGGTCACCTCGAAACCGAGCACCTTTGAGAACTCCCTGGTCAGGGGGCCGAGTAGTCGGGTCTCGATGGTGCGGCGGGTGTGTTCGTCACGCACGGCGAGAAGGATGAGCGCATTGTCGACGAGGGCCTTCGGCAACGCGAGGGAGAGGAATCCCTTCTGATGCGACGTGAGGTCTGGGTCCTTTTCCAGGTTTGAGACCACCGTGTGCCAGCGGCTGATGAGCTCATTCTTGGAATTCGACACCGTCACATTTCCTCAGCTTTCAAAAAAATTCGTTCTGGCGTGATCCACACCTGTGCATGACTTCCACATAGTTTTCCACAGAATGTGGACCAGTGCCGACTCAGCCCAGTGAATCTCCACACTCGTGGATAAGCTTGTGGAAAACTACATGGGTGTGACTTGTGGACGAGCCTTGATCACGCGAACGCGAACGGCGATGAATTTCGGGCGAGCGTGATGTGAAACATGCGGATTCCGTTTGACCGTTTCGATTCCGCCTCGCTAAGATGGAGTGTCCTGTGTACCGGGCTTCATCCGATTATCCTGATTATCTTTTGGCTCTTATGCACAGGAGTGCTCGGCGGTCGAGACTCGTACCGCCGTTTTTTGTGAGAACGCACCGGCGTTCACCCGCAACCTAGAAATCGGAGACTGAAGTGAGCAAGCGTACATTCCAGCCCAATAACCGTAAGCGCGCCAAGAAGCACGGCTTCCGTCTGCGTATGCGCACCCGCGCGGGCCGCTCGATCCTGGCTGCACGTCGTCGCAAGGGACGTTCCGACATTTCGGCCTGAGCATGCTTGACGCGGCACATCGGATCCGCAGCGGCGAAGACTTCAGACGAATCTTCAGAGCCGGGGTCCGGGTGCGCACAGAGCATCTCATGGCACACAGCCTGAGAGACACCGATGATACCCACGCTGCACGCGTGGGTTTCATCGTATCCAAGGCCGTCGGAAATGCCGTGGTGCGCAACCGCACCAAACGCCGCCTGCGCGAGATCATGCGTGCGCGGCTCGGTGAGCTGAGAGCAGGAGATCTGTTCGTCATCCGGGCGCTGCCGCATGCCGGACAGGCCGACTTCGCCGTTCTGTCCGCCGAGGTCGACGAGCTGCTGGTCAAGGCAGAGAAGAAGCTGGAACGTCGTGGACGCCGAGCATGATCTGAAGCATGCCTCCGAGGTGCCCCGCCGGCCGGCAGGTTTCTGGCCGGCACTCGGCTGGATCGTCCTGATCGGACCGAGGATGCCGTTCGTCTGGTTCATCCGCGCCTATCGAATCGTGATCTCACCTCTCTACGGCCAAGTGTGTCGCTACTATCCCAGCTGCTCCATGTACGGTCTCGAGGCGTTCGAGATACACGGAGTTCTCAAGGGCGTGGTGTTAACTGGGTGGCGAATACTGCGCTGCAATCCGTGGTCGCACGGAGGTGTCGACCATGTGCCGGGCTCGGCGCGGGAGGCCAGGTCGAAGACCATCCACCGCGGTCAGGCACACACCTGAACATACTGAACTTGCAGTCCGCGCACGAGCGTGAAGACGCGGACTGCCTCGGGGCACACGTCGTGTCGCGCAGACCTGTGAACAATGGCAAAATGAACTTCGCGCAAGAATCGGTGTAACGAGGAGAACTGAATGGACTGGATGGACAAGCTGCTCTACCCGCTGCAGTGGGTGGTTGCTTGGATCCTCGCGATCTTCCACGAGATCTTCACCGCAATCGGTCTCCAAGCCGACAGCGGTTGGACCTGGGTGCTCTCGATCGCCGGACTGACCGTGGTCATCCGTGCTCTCCTCATCCCTCTCTTCGTCTACCAGATCAAGTCGCAGCGCAAGATGCAGCTGCTGCAGCCGGAGATCCAGCGCCTGCAGGCGAAGTACAAGGGCAAGAAGGACCAATACTCCCGCCAGGCCATGGCCGAAGAGCAGATGGCGCTGTTCCGCGACAACAAGACGAGCCCGTGGGCTTCGTGTCTGCCGCTGCTCGTGCAGATGCCGATCTTCTTCTCGCTCTTCCGCGTCATCCACAACATGCCGAAAGTCGCTTCCGGTGACGTCGGAGCCATCGGCGGTTTCACACAGCAGCTGGCGATCCAGGCCGAGCAGTCCTCGATCTTCGGCATCAGCCTTTCGGCGGTCTTCACCGACCCGGGCTTTGCGGTCAAGCTGCTGACAGGTGTCCTCATCGTCATCATGGCCGCCACCATGTTCATCACGCAGAAGCAGATGATGGCGAAGAACATGTCGGAGTCGGCAATGGCCAACCCGATGATGCAGTCGCAGAAGATGCTGCTCTACGTGATGCCTCTCGTCTTCGGCATCGGCGGAATCTACTTCCCGCTCGGTGTCCTCATCTACTGGCTGGTCTCGAACACCTGGACGATGGCCCAGCAGCACATGGTCATCCGCAATATGCCCGCTCCCGGCTCGAAGGCCGAGAAGGAGATGCTTGAGCGCAAGGCTCGCAAGGGCAAGACCGTGAAGCAGGACGAGCTCAAGGGATCGACCGTCACCGAGGAGGCCCCGAAGAAGAGCGGCCAGCGGCAGCAGCCCGTGAGCAAGAATCGTAAAAAGAACAAGAAGCGCTGAGGACAGACATGACCGAAGAGAAGATCGACGAGACCTCCGAACAGACACGGGAAGAGACTCCGGAGGAGACCTCGCCGAAGCAGAGCCGTGCCGAACTCCTCGAAGAAGAGGGCGAGATCGCCGCGGACTACCTCGAAGAGCTGATGGATCTGGCCGATATCGACGGCGATATCGATATTGATGTCGCCGACGGCCGTGCACAGCTGTCTATCGTCTGCGAGGACGACGAGGACTCCAACCTGGGCACCCTGGTCGGCCGTGAGGGCCGCACCCTCGGTGCGCTTCAGGAACTCAGTCGTCTGGCGGTGCAGACTCAGACCGGTCAGCGGTCGTGGCTGATGCTTGATATCGACGGTTTCCGGAACAGCCGTCGAGAAGAGCTGATCAAGAAGGCCAAGCGCGCGATCGCCGAAGTCAAGGACGGCGGCGAGGAGTTCGCGTTCAAGCCTATGAACAGCTTCGAGCGCAAGATCATCCATGACCAAGCTGCCCGCGCCGGTCTGGCCTCTCAGTCCGAGGATGAGGGCGACGGTCGTCATGTCGTCATCCGGCTCGCCGATGACTGATCAGCCCGAGCACGACACCGACCTCTCGAACGAGTCGACGGCAGCGGAGATGGAGACGCCTCCGGCCGGCACCGAAGAGTACTTCGGTGCGGCTTATCCTGCCGCGCAGCGGTATGCCGAACACCTGGCCACCACCGGAACAGAGTGGGGTCTCATCGGACCGCGCGAGGTCGATCGACTGTGGACCCGGCACATCCTCAACTGCGCTGTGGTTGCCGAACACATCAATGAGAATGATGTCGTCGGTGATGTCGGCAGCGGCGCCGGGCTGCCGGGTATTCCGATCGCACTGATGCGCCCCGAGGCGAAGATCGTACTCATCGAACCGATGGAGCGCCGCGTCGAATGGCTGAACATGGTCGTCGACGATCTGGGCCTGAAGAATGTGCGAATCGTGCGTGCACGCGTCGAGGAACTCGTCGACGAGGAGATGTTCACGGTCATCACCGCACGCGCGGTCAAGGCGATGACGACTCTCATCGAATGGACCCGCGAGGTGATCAGCCCCGGGGGCCGGATCCTCGCCCTCAAGGGAGCTTCAGTCGAAGGCGAGCTGGTCAAGGCGAAGAAAATGATCAAGCGATATCGACTGTCCCAACCTCAGATCCACGTCGTCGATGGCGGCGGCATCCTCGAGGTCCCGAGTCGTGTCGTCGAGATCGTCAAGAAATAGTACGAAGTAGAGTTGGTCTAGGCTGGATCAGAGCCTTGTGAAACCGATGGATGATGGAGTGCGCCCTATGCCGATCATGGATGAGTCGTCTCCCATTGGTGCCGCGATTGCACGGGACAACCGGCGTGCGGATCGACTGTCGCAGACAACCTTTCCACGGCCGGACTCGACCCGTATCTTTACGATCGCGAACCAGAAGGGTGGCGTCGGAAAGACCACGACGGCGGTGAACATCGCAGCTGCCCTGGCCAATCAGGGGCTCAACGTCCTGCTCATCGACATCGATCCGCAGGGAAACGCGAGCACCGCCCTGGGGATCGATCACTATTCCGAGGTCACGAGCATCTACGACGTCCTCATCGATGACGTTCCGATGCGCGAGGCTGTGGCGCAGTGTCCGGACTTCGACTCTCTCAAGTGCGTGCCGGCCACCATCGATCTCGCCGGCGCGGAGATCGAACTCGTGTCACTCGTCGCGCGTGAACAGCGACTGCAGCGTGCCTTGGGCATCTATCTCAAGGAGGAGGAAGCAGCGGGAGATCGCGTCGACTACATCATCATCGACTGCCCGCCCAGCCTCGGTCTGCTGACGGTGAACGCATTCGTGGCCGCTCGCGAAGTCCTCATCCCGATCCAGTGTGAATACTATGCACTCGAGGGCCTCAGCCAGCTGCTGAAGAACATCCAGCTCATCCAGAAGCACCTCAATCCCGAATTGGCGATCACGACGATTCTGCTGACGATGTATGACGGACGGACGAACCTCAGTGCTCAGGTCGCTGAGGATGTGCGCACTCACTTCCCGGAGCAGGTCCTCGGTACTGCCATTCCGCGTTCGGTGAGGATTTCCGAAGCACCGAGCTATGGCCAGACCGTGATCTCATATGACCCACATTCCAGCGGTGCCCTGTCCTATCGGGAAGCCGCCGAAGAAATTGCGAATCGAGGAGTAAGTCGTGGTTGAACGCAAAAAGAGGGGCCTGGGGCGCGGGCTCGGAGCATTGATCCCCGACGCGAACTCCAATGATCGTCCGGTCGATGTGTTCTTCTCAGGCGGGAACTCGGAAGACGGCAGACGCGAGAGTGAGACGAAGACGTCACGCACTGCGCGTACGGACCCAGCTGCGTCGATGCAGTCCTCCCGACGACGCAAGCCGAAGCAATCGGGGACAACTCGATCGACGTCCCTGACTTCCGGTGCAGATACCGAGACTGAGGCACCTGCCTCGAAGACAGCGTCCTCGAAGTCCGGGGCGACAAAGTCGGGGGCGACAAAAACGGGAACAACCAAGGGTGCGTCGTCCACGTCGTCCAAGACTTCTGCGTCCAAGCCGGCGGGTTCGAAGTCCACCGCCTCTGAATCGACCGCCTCTGAATCGACCGCCTCTAAGTCCACTGCCTCTAAGTCGATAGAGACGAAGACGGCGACCTCCAAGACGACGGGAACGAAGGCATCGACGGCGAAGTCGAACGCATCGAAGGCGACTGCACAGAAGGCAACCGGGAGCGGTTCCTCCAGAACTTCTGCTGGCGCCAAATCGACGTCAACTAAGACGAAGGCTGGGTCTTCTGCTCCGCCGCGCTCCCGTCCGTCCTCTGCTTCCCCAGTTGAGAGCACAGAGAAGGCGTCTGCAGCGCCGAAGAGTTCGACGCGGAAGACATCGTCATCCGACTCGGTTTCTGACCCAGCAACGGGCTCAGGCGAAGTCGAGACTCCTGCAACGGGCTCAGGCGAAGCGGAGACTCCAGCGGCGAGCTCGTCTGCTGAATCCAGTTCGGCTCAGCTGACCGGCAATGAGTCGGTCGACGTGAGCTCTGACCTCATCTCTGAGTCCTCAGAGTCCGCCGCAGCAGCGTCGGCCGAGGATGATGTTCGCGAAACGCATCCGGGCGTTTACACGTCGTCTGGTCGAAGCGATGATGACAACGAGGCGGATGAAAGAGACCAGTCCGAACTCAGTGGAGGTGACGAGCAGGCTTCCACTACGACTGTAGTTGAATCTGAGTCAATGGATGGTGAAGACGAGAGTCGTCCGGGAGTGACCTCGGGATCAGATACTTCGACAACTTCCGAAACCGATGCGCGGACGAGCACATCAGCCTCATCTGAAGAGTCCGGAGAATCCGAATCGGTGGAGACCGCCGATGAGGCCGATCTCGAGGAATATAGCGGCGTCGAGTCGATTCCGGATACCGAATTCGGTGAGATTGACGTCGATCTCATCGATGCGAACCCCAGGCAGCCGCGAACGGTCTTTGATGAAGATCTGCTGGCTGAACTGGTCCACAGCATTCGTGAGATTGGTGTCCTTCAGCCCGTCGTCGTCAGGCAGAAGCCGAGCGACCGCTCGCGCTTCGAGCTCATCATGGGTGAGAGGCGTCTTCGCGCGACGAAAGACGCTGGTCTGTCGACGATTCCGGCAATCATCCGGTATGTCGAAGACACAGACCTCCTCCGTGACGCGCTTCTAGAGAATTTACACCGAGCGGAACTCAATCCACTTGAAGAGGCAGCGGCCTATGGGCAGCTGCTCGAGGACTTCGGGTGCACACAGGAAGAACTCTCCGAACGGATTGGACGTTCTCGTCCGCAGATCTCCAATACCCTGCGTTTGCTGCGTCTGCCTCCTCTGGTGCAGAGGAGGGTGGCTGCCGGGGTCATTTCGGCCGGTCATGCTCGAGCGATTCTTGGCCTGCGCGATCCGGAACATATGGAAGTGCTAGCACAGCGAATCGTTGCAGAGGGTTTATCCGTCAGGGCATCGGAAGAAGCCGTCGTATTGCTCAACCGAGGTGATTCGATCAATGTTTCACGTGCAACGACGAAGGTGGCCCCGGAGTTCCTCGCGGTAGCTGAACGTCTGGGAGATCGTCTTGAGACCAAGGTGAACATCTCCGTTGGCAAACGCAAAGGCAAGCTGAGTGTGGAGTTCGCGAATCAAGAGGATCTCGACCGTATCCTCGGTCTCTTGGGAATCCCTAACGAGGACGCACTCTGAGCAGTATGCGGTAGGTGGAGATGGGCTTCGGGGATAACCCCGAAGCCCATCTTTTTGTCGCGGACGCCGTCTGAGCCGGAGTGAGAGAAATCAAGGGGCAGTAGCGGTCACCTCGCGATCCACGATCTGCGGATACTGCTGAACTGATTCGACTGCGTTTTCACTGTTTCACGTGAACCAGTGGAAGTGGTAGTTCACGATCGGCTGTCCATCCGCTAATAGAAGTCGTCGGAATCATCTGTCCCTACACTGGCTATTAGGTTCGAAACACTCAGTTAGTACAAAATAGTGAACATCTCTAACGATCGGTTCTGCAGCCATTCGGTGTCAGCTGTTCGCCGCTGAGGTGGGTAGTTCCGCTGTCAATTTGTGGGCTCGAGAGGTAGACCCTTCCGTCGGTGTGGGCATAGCCGTTGAGACCGTTTCTTTGTTGTATTCTCGGCAGGTGGACCTCGCCTAATGTGTTTTTCACGTGAAACGGGCGAGGCTGATCGTGGGTGGAACTTCGACCGGAGCTTCTAGGTACTGGTCCGAGATTGGTAGGAGCATTCGTTTGAGGGTAGGCTTTGGACACGTGCGCCGAGCTCTGTTTCACGTGAAACGTGGCTGCGCTGCCGCTGTTCATGAGGGACGGAATAGCCCGAGGGCACAGCATACTTCTTCCTAAGCTGCTTCAACTATCGGGAGAGAATCTGGTCGTAGTATGTCGGTCCCATTCGCTGCCGCCGTACGGACTAAACCTCTGTTTCACGTGAAACGATGCTTGACTGAACGGACAGACTCTGGCGCCGCGACTAAGATTTCCGCCTTGGTTCGGCGCTACTGCTGCTATCGCAGTATCCGTTGGACGTGGGATAGTATTCAGTTGCACTTCTGAGTGTTTGGTTCGCTATTCTTGATGCGGGTCGCCGCCAGCGGCAGATGGAGGGCCTCTGAAACACTCCGTCCGTCACTGTCCGCCGGGTTCTTTCGTCTGGAGGGCTTCCAAATCACACCGTACGGCGTACCGAGCGCGTAAGTATGAGTCGTAGTATCCAACGAAGTAGTGGAAGTATGAGTCCAGCGGGCCGTTTGTATTGTGCTGGAAGTTCTTTTCAGCCAGTTGATCGTGAGTAATGTTTCACGTGAAACAGGGTCTGTTTAGTCACATCCTCGAATGAGCACCACATCTTTAGACGTTCTTACTGGCAGGAACGCACTTCTTTGGCTTAAGGCTGCCGCCTCCCCTGTTGTGCTGAACGAACCGAGGACGCCAGCCAGGTGATCGCTGTACTTTGAGCTACTGATATTCGTCAAGAGAGTCGCTGCGGAGGATTCGGCGCCGGCTCCATCCGGGAGTGTTGACGAAATAACGCGCTTCGTCAAGGCGGCCGAATCCGACGTTGAGTCTACGTATTTCGGCGTAGTCGGTGGACGTCGGCACTTGAGGAGTCGGGTGCCTGGTGTATGTTTCACGTGAAACCTCGCCTGCCCGGAGCATACTCAACTGTGTTGCCTGCCGATCCGGATCATGCGGAGTGATCGGCACCAACGTAGTTGCAAGACCGTTTAGGCATTGAACTCATCAATACTGGTGGGTCGGTCATTGATCGGTATAAAGGGGATAATCAACCATCTTTGGCAATCCGCTGTGCGCAGCAGGGTGTCGGAACTGTCTGGCTTGTCTTTGTTCTCTTCGAAAGCCTTGTGTCGAAGAGACGCGTACGCCGTAAGGATGAGCTGCTTTTGACGAGTTACGGGTATACGGTCCGTTTCACGTGAAACGTGTTCCCTCGAAAAGCAGATCGCCGGCGTTTAGCTAATCCGATTGTCTTAAGGGTCAGTGAGCTTCGCAAACTGTACCTACGGGGCGTCTGTCGATGTCCGGTTGCTTGTTTAGGCTGTTGGTTTGAAAGCATGACGAGTTCGTATTTTTCACACAGCCGGGTATGCCGTTTGTCGGCGGCTTCTGGATATCGTTGTTTCACGTGAAACGGTCCACCTCACCCTGCGATTTGGTGGCTGCAATTGAATCCCTGATTTGTAGTTAACCGAGCACGCTCACTAGTTCTCTATCGATTCAGTGTGGAACAGAGAATTGCGAGTGTCGCTAGCGTTGTCATTTCGATGTGTGCACTGTGACCGTTCGTGTTCACAGTCTCTTGAGGCGCTAGATAATCGGCCCTTCGGATAGATCGCACGGGTACCTCGATTGGAGTGTGTGCCCCCTTAGATTGCTTTAGTAGGGAACAAGCAGAATAGGTTGATGCCTTAAGAACGGTTTGGCGTCAGTCCGGCATCTTTTGGGGATGATGCTGAATTTTGTTGTCTTGCACCATCAGACAATTCGTGTGGTTTCACGTGAAACGAAGGAACTGAAGTGGTCTTGCCGCTTGGGGGTCGTGGAGGGAGAGCCAGTCAGTCAGCGCGTACTGTCGCTACGAGATCTCACTTGCTTGCGGCTGATACTTTGAAATGGCAGCTAGGCGTCAAATTGGGTCGCTTCTCAACGGTAGTTCCGCTTAGTTCAGATATAGCGTCGGTTGAGTTCTGCCTAGGTCGCCGTTTCACGTGAAACGTATCTCGGCCGAGTAGCTGGTGCGAGGTCGGCCGCTTTCATTTCGCCCGCTGCGCGGCGCAAGAGCGGGTCGACTGGTGGCCGTAGTATGTGTTGTTTCGGAGTTGTCTCAACGCGTACTCGGCGATTTTAGTGAGTGCCTCGCCTCTGTCTCTTGTCGTCTGGAGTTTTGTCCGCAGAGGTTCAAGACCGCGGTGAGAAGAGCCGTGCTCCTATTCAAGGAACACGGCTAGTCGTAGAAGCTGGCTGACTAGTTCAGCGCTTTGATGGCATCAAGACTGAGAGTGCCGGTCTGAGGGTCTTTGTCCTCCACGATGTAAAGGCGCTGGAGCGCAGCGGCTATGCCGTCGGCGATCGCGTCTCTCACGTGCGGATCCTGGAGGTTTTCAAAATCGTCTTTGTTGGTGAGGTAACCGCTGACGACATGTACCTTCGGTGTCTTCAGTCGCTTCAGTGATGACCATGTGCGCGCATGCGTGCGGCAGTCCTGCATTCCGGTCCGTGCGACCAGTTCTCCTTGGATGAGCTCCGCCAGCTTCTGACCCGTCGGCGAGTTGAGATCCGACTGTCGTTCGTGACCGAAGTAGAAGGTTGCCAGCCCGTTGGCATCCTTTGATTTGCTGACATCCGCTGTGACGGTGATGACTGCAGATGCACCGAGCGTATCTGCGCGATTGACCTCGACAGCATCGCCCTCGAGGAGGAGGGCCCCAGCACCGATCGCTTCCAAACGACCGACAAGCCGGCTTGCTATGTCTGAAGTGATCTGACGTTCGAGGCCAGACTGCTCACGGGTCATCGGCAGCGTCTGGAAATCTACAACTGTAGTTGCTGCCTCGATGACGAAAGTGCGGCCGACGAGGGATGTACCCGAAGCCGCCACGCGTGCACGCTCCTGAAGCGCGAAGAGATTGCCGGTGTCCTGGTTGCGGTCGATCGCGTTGAGACCGCGCAGAGTCTGCGGTCCCGTCACACCGTCGACCTTCGTGCCCAAACTCATCTGCAGTTCCTTGACCGCTGTCTCGGTCAGTGACGCGTACTCGGAATCGATGCGACCCGGATAGAAGCCCAAACCGGCGAGTTTAGTCTGGAGGTTGACGACGTCATCACCTGTCAGCACTCTGACGGGGTCGAATCGGAGCACGCGGTCGCCCAACTGATATCGAGCCTGCTCCAGCGCAGAAAACGTTTCAGGGCCCAACACGCCGTCGCAGAGGATCCCCCGGTCCTGCTGGAACTGGCGGACACCCAATTCAAAAGCACGATCGAAGTCCGCGGTCTCGGTATCACCGACGTGGAGCCCCAAACGGGCCATTTGAGCTTTGATATTGGGCAGCATCTCGGAAATGTCGCCGCGCGAATAGCGCGGTAAGTTCGTGTTCGTCAATGCGGTGCCAATCGTCGGTGATGCGGTTCGAGGGTCAGTGCTCAGCGGCGCCCAGAAATGGCTAAGGCGCCCGTTGATACTACAACAGGCGCCTTAGAAATCGATCAGATGAAGTCGGAGAGCTCATCCTCGAGGGCGGGCTTCGGACGCGCGCCGATGATGGTCTTGGCGACTTCGCCGTCCTTGAAGACGTAGAGCGCCGGAATCGAGGTGATTCCATAGGTGCTTGCGGTCTCGAGGTTCTCGTCAGTGTTGACCTTGACCACGTTGAGCTTGTCTCCGTGCTCTTCGGCGATCTGGTCGACGATGGGGCTGACCATACGGCATGGGCCGCACCAAGGAGCCCAGAAATCGACGAGTACGGGCTTGTCGGACTTCAGTACGTTCTCTTCGAACGTGGCATCAGTGACTTCTGTCGACATGAGTAACCTTCCTTCACAACGAATGTCTCTAGCAGAACAGTGGAGCTGGATCTTTCATTCCCGGGCCTATTCGCTCGGCCGATGTGCAGTCAATAGCAGCGTTACGAGCGGGCGTTTCGGGTTCAGGAAGCGACTGAGGCTTCGGCCACTGCTGCCTCCG
This sequence comes from Brevibacterium iodinum ATCC 49514, assembly GCF_900169265.1. Lineage (GTDB taxonomy): Bacteria > Actinomycetota > Actinomycetes > Actinomycetales > Brevibacteriaceae > Brevibacterium > Brevibacterium iodinum. The sequence continues at coordinate 71,557 of NZ_FXYX01000014.1, read as the reverse complement.
CCATGGCGGGCTTTGAAGCAGCCTCAAGATCACCGAGGTAGTGCTCGGCGTCGAGGGCGGCTGAGCAGCCCGAACCGGCAGCAGTGATGGCCTGACGGTAGACCGAGTCGATGACGTCGCCAGCTGCGAAGACGCCCTCGACAGACGTCTTCGAGGTGCGACCGTCGACACTGAGGTACCCGTCGGCGCGCATCTCAAGCTGATCGGCGAACAGACTTGTGCGCGGGTCGGAACCGATAGCTACGAACATGCCGGTCACAGGCAGTTCTGAGGTCTCCCCGGTCACCGTGTTGCGGACGGTCAGCCCGGTGAGGGAGTCTTCGCCGTGGACTTCGGCGACCTCGGAGTCGAGGAGGAACTCGAGCTTCTCATCGGCGTTCGCGCGGTCCTGCATAGCCTGCGAGGCACGCAGCTCCTGTCGGCGGTGGACCAAAGTGACCTTGGACGCGAACCGGGTGAGGAAGGTGGCCTCTTCAAGCGCGGAGTCGCCGCCGCCGATGACAGCGATGTGCTGATCGCGGAAGAAGAATCCGTCACAGGTGGCACACCAGCTGACACCGTGACCGGAGAGCTTCTTCTCGTTGGGCAGGCCGAGTTCGCGGTATGCCGAACCGGTTGCCAGGATCACGGCTTTTGCGGTGTAGCGCGAACCCAGAGCGGTCACGATCTCATGAGCACCTGGATTGAGCTTGAGGGTCTCGACATCGTCGTAGATGACCTCGGCACCGAACTTCTCAGCCTGCTCACGCATGCTCTCCATGAGTTCGGGCCCCTGAACACCGGCGGGGAATCCGGGGAAGTTCTCCACGTCGGTGGTGTTCATCAGTTCGCCGCCTGCGGTCACCGATCCTGCGATGACGACCGGCGAGAGGTTCGCACGGGCCGCGTAGACGGCTGCGGTGTAGCCGGCCGGCCCCGATCCGATGATCACCAGTTGAGTATCAGTCATGTGAAAAGTTCCCTGCTTCTATCTGCTGTGCTCAGCGCGCCGCGGAGTGCCGCGCGAAATGACGTTCGCACCTATAACGGTACGGTGCCGCGGACTATTCCGCACCCGCATCCTGTCTGGCATCAGGGTACGAGGAACCGCTGGTCGGTTCAGAAGAACTTCACAGAGCTGATGGTGGCCTTATAGCCGCCATCGGTCTGCGGCAGTTCAGTGACCCAGAGGATGAGCTTGTCCGTCGTGACCTCTTCATCGAACTCCACGGTGACGGCGCCATCGGCATCGAAGACGCCTTCGCCGATGACCTTCGCGTTCTCGGGGTCGTCACCGTCACGGATCTCGAACTTGCCGCCGGAGTTCTCCGACGCCACCTTCACCTTGCCCATGGTGGTCTCGTCCTCGAATTCGAAGAGCAGACCGACACCGGATTTGAGGTTGCCGAAGCTCGACGAGTTGTACCGGTCGGTGTTCCATGATCCTTCGGTCTTGGGAATGACGTTCTCGGTTTCACTGTCGTGTTCCGATCCGTCGCCTTCGGGGTCGAGGGATTCGACCGTCTTGATCTTCGGGGGATCGGCTTTCGGAGTCTTCTTCTCTTCCTTCTTCGTCGGCTGCTCGCTCGCTGCGGACGTCTCGGAGACCGGAGTGGACTCCTCGTCTCCCGAGTTGAAGCCGATGATGACGATGCCCAGCACGATTGCGGCAACGACCGCGAGGCCGAGAACCAGCCACAGGAAGGGTTTCCGAGTGGCGGCTGGATCCCGCTCGTCGGGGCCTGGTCCACCCGAACCGCTGCCTGCACCGCCGGAAGCCGCGCTGCCGCCAGCACCACCGGCGCCGGCGCCTCCTGCCGTGGCCGAGGCAGCTGAGGGTGCGGAGCTCGAGGCTGATGAACTTGAGGACTTGGCTGCACCGCCCGCCGCGGCAGCACCGGCAACGCCTGCTGCCGCGGCACCTGCTGTCCCGACAGCCTTGTTTCGGTTCTTCACAGACCCAGCCTGGGCTGCACCGGTCGAATCGCTGTGCTGTTGGCGCGGTTTCCCGGCCTTGCGCTCAGCAGGGCGCACAGATTCGGAGCCCTCAGCCGCCTCGGCGCTGGGCTGGCCGACGGCTTTACGATCGTCGCCTGCACTTCGCCTGACCACGGAATCCGGGGACAGCCGCCGCATCTCCTTCGGCGGTGCGGCAGCATTGGCTTCCTGCTGACGGGCGGTCGAACTCGCTTCGAAGGCGGCAAGCCGCCTGCGCGCCTCGTCCTCCTTGGCCTTCGCGATCCGCCGTTCGCGTTCATACTCGCGTCGCTGATGCTCGCGCTGCTGTTCATTGGTTTCGAACATGCCGCCGAGGAACCAGGAACCGTCGTCCTCGTCCTCGCCGTCCATGATCACGCGCGTATCGTTCTCATCGCCTTCGTCGTCGTTCTCGGGGACGATCTCAAGTGCCTGAGTGTCAGGATCCGAATCGTCTCCCCGACTCATGATCGGGGTCGTGAGGTTCTCGTCGTATTCGTGCTCCGCGTACTCCGAATACTCCGAATACGTCTGCTCTGGCTGCCATTCTTCCCAGTCCTGAGCGGCGCTGTCGAGTTGTTCCTTCGCAATCGGGAAGCTCGAGGCCTCGCGCATCTGCATCCGGTCGGCATACCGGCCCGTGGTGTTTCCGACCACTCCGGCGGCCAGTCCCCGCGTTCCCGGACGAGTGATTCCGATGCGCACCAGGGCGGCCTGCACCTGATCTTCGCTGGCGCTGGTCGAACCGCCGGGACCGGGTCCGATGGTCTTCGAGCGTGGAGCGGGCAGGCTGGTGGCCTCATCGAAGCTGCGCGGCGACTGATCGAACAGATTCTCGTTCTCCGCCACCGGAGCACGATTGACGTAGCGCAGCAGTTCCGGGTCCCACTTGTCGATATAGCCGAGAACCTCGGCGACCGAACCCGGGCCGGGATCCGAACCTGTGATGATTCCACTGACGAAGTCATCGAGCTTGTCAGGGACCTCGGGATTGAGCGCCTGTGCCCGAGCGATCCGGGCATTCTCCTTCTCCGCAGGAGGAATTCCGTCGAATGCATCTTCACCGGGCCAGTATCCGGTCAGAGCCGTGTAGAAGAGCTGGACGAGCGCGAGAGCGTCTCGACGTGAGGCCTTGGTCGGCGTGTAGTCCTTCTGCTCGACGAGCCCGGTGTCCAGCGCCAGTGCCGCATCGATGCCGATGCCTGCGATGACCACCGCACCCTTCGACGTCAGACCGACCAGACTCGGACGCAGGAACATGTGGAACAGTCCCCGCCTGGCCGAGGTCACGAGCGCGGATCCGACCTCGCCGATGAGTGCGCAGGCGGCGTCGACGGGCAGCGGCGAACGCGGCAGGATCTGGTTGAACGGCGTCACCGCGATGCGCTTGATGACGATGTAGTCCAGCCCGTTGGAATGGCCGACGTCGAGCGTCGGGGCGATGCGCGGGTCACCGATGATCGATACACGACTGGCGGCTTCGAGGACGTCGTTGGAACCGTCGGCATCGGCGACGAGGATGAGCACGGGTTCGTCGAGGATCGCATCGAGTCCTGTGCAGACAGCACCGACCTCGGGCTTTTCGGGAAGCCATCGGCGGTCGACGGTCGATACGACATAACGGCCGGCCACCACCATGCCGGGTTCGATATCGATCAGGGCGACCACCTCCGGTGGGGATTGACGGGGCTCAGGCTGTTTTCCTTAGTTTTCCAGCTACCACGCCAATAATCGAATGCAACTCTCTGACTCTGAGCAAATAACAAGCTCCGATGAAGAACAGGAGCATCACGGTGCCGACGGCAGCCGTGGTGATGAACGCCTGCCAGCGTCCAGCCAGGGCGAAGTCCGGGAAGAAGTAGAGCAGACCGAACCCAGCGCCTGCGGCGACTATCGCCGCGAAAAGGAACTTCATGTGCGAGGTGAGGATCCCGCGCAGGTCGATGGCGCCGAGGCGCTTCTTCAGGACCGCGAACGAGATGATCATCGCCATCAGATAGCCGAGGCTCATGACGAGACCGATGATCGCCACCGTCACCGACTTCGGGAAGATCGATACCGAGAGCACCGCCAGGGACTGGAAGATGATCTGCGGCAGCTGGATGAGGAACGGGGTCTTCGCATCCCCGTAGGCGTAGAACACCCGCTGCGCCAGGTAGTTCGCGCTGAAGGGAACGAGGCCGAAGACCATCGTGATGATGACCAGACCGATGGCCATGGCCTGTTCGCGACCAGGACCGGCAATGATCATCGCCACCGGTGAGGCGAGGACGACGAGGGCGGCGAGGGCGAAGGTGTTGACCATCCCGACCATCCGCACACCCATCGAGAAGTCGCCGACGACAGCCTCGGTGTCCTCCTCGGCCGCGTTCTTGGCCAGAGAGGTGAACAGCGCCGTGGCCAGAGACACCGCGATGAGCGAATGCGGGAGCATGAACACAAGGTAGGCGTTCGTATAAGCGGCGTTCGAGGCGTTGCCGTCACCGGGGATCGACGCCCCCGAGGCCACACGAGAGATGATGAGGAAGCCGATCTGGCCGATGAGCATGGCTGCGAACGTCCAGAACGCGACCTTGCCGGCCGAGCCGAGACCGACTCCCCGGAATCCGAACGTCGGCTTGTACTTGAAGCCGATGCGCTTGAGCGGCCAGATGAGGATGAGCGCCTGAGCTGCGACGCCGAGGGTCGCCGTTCCGGCGATGAGAGCGATTTTGTCCGGGGTCCAGGTGTCGAGCCCGTGCGGAGACGCGTTGTTCGTGCCGAAGATGAGGATGAATACGGCAAGTCCGGCGATCGCGACGACGTTGTTGAGCACCGGTGCCCACATATAAGGACCGAACGATGATTTCGCGTTGAGCACCTGGCCCAGCAGCGTGTAGAGGCCGTAGAAGAACAGCTGCGGCAGGCACCAGAAGGCGAAAGCCGTGGCCAGCGCCATCTGCTCCTCGCTCCACCCCGAAGAGTAGAGCCAGACGAGCAGCGGGGCAGCAGCGGTGGCGATGATGCTCACACCCGCAAGGAGCAGGAACGACAGCGTCAGCAGCCGGTTCGTGAAGTCGGCACCGCCGTCTTCCCGTTTGGAGGCACGCACGATCTGCGGGACGAGGACGGCATTGACCACGCCGCCGGCCAGCAGCATGTAGAGGGTGTTCGGCACCTTGTTCGCGATATCGAAGGCATCGGCCTGGACCGCGGTGACTCCGATCGCCATGGCCAGCATCGAGGCTTTGACGAAACCGAGCACACGCGAGGTCATGGTGCCGGCGGTCATGATCGCCGAGGACCGGGCCAGGGATGAGAAGCTGGACACGCTCTACCTCTTTTCGGGGTCGTCGGTCTTGGCGCGGGCCATCGCATCGGCCAGCTGCTGTTCGGGGATCTTCGGTCGCCCGCGCGAAATGGTCTTGATCAAGCCGATCACGAACACGACGGCCAGGGCCAATCCGATCACAGCGGTGCCGATGTTCTCCCAATCGGCGCGGACCCGAACCATGAGTGATTCCTGCTTTGGCAGGACCACCTCGTCGGCGGTGACCATCTCGATCGTCGTCGGCACATCGGCGTTGGCGAGGCCCTCGACGGGCACGTCCACACGCATCGTCTCCGCGGCCGGCACCTTCACGGTCTCCGTCTCCTGCGCCCGCAGCTGCGGAGTGTTCGGCTTCATCCGGATCCGCAGCGTCGCCTCGGCGGGGGAATCATTGACGATCGTGACCGGAATCGTCGTCTTCTCGCCGGTGACGAGGAGGACGGACGATCCCTTGCGCAGGTGCAGGCTGTCCATGAGGTTCTCGCTCTGCTCGCGCGCCTGACCGGCGCAGATGTTCGCGTTCCGGCCCAGGGTCCACGCCGCCGAAGTGCAGGTGAGGAGCTCGCGGTCGAGCCGGATATCGGCGCTGTCACGGTCACTGAAGACGCTGTTGAAGTCCTCTTGGTTCGCCCGGGTCTCGGCCAGCGACTCCACGGCCCTCTTGCGGATGTGCGGAGCGTCGGCATCCGTGCGCAGCAGTCCGCGCGCCTCGGTACTGGAATCGAGGATCTTGTCGACCCCGGTGGGAGCGATCCACGGTGCCGAGCTCAGCTCCTCGACGGTCTGTTCCCAATTCGCCGAGGCGGCCGCACGTGGGAGCGGAACGAACAGGCTGCGGGTGCGGTAGGGAGCCTCGGATTGGATCACCGCAGACTCCGCGACGAGCTCGGACAGCGCCCCGGCCGGGTCGTCCTCGGCGATCGCCTCGGCGCTCATGTCCGTGAGCTTCGTATCGGAGATGAGAGTGTCGATCGTCGACTCCCCGTCATCGGTGATCGTCGTCTGCGAATGCGCATCGTCGTGGATGCCGGTGATCGAGGGCTGCTGACCATCGCTGATGATCGCGGTGGAATTGCCGGACTTCTTCAGCGCCCGCAGCCCGTTCTTCGTCGCACTTCCGGCCACCGGCCAAACAATGTCCGTGCGGGCATCGGGGAAGACGTCCTTGACGATCTCGCGCTGCTTCTGAGCGAAGGAGCTCAGTCGGTCGATCTTCGTCCCGCGCAGGGCACTGAGATCGGGATCGCCATAGGGCAGAGCGACGACCGTGTGCTTCTGTGCCGCATCCACGAAGTCCTGATACCAGGAATCGAGGCGTTTGCGCTGCTTCTCCGCAGCTTCGAGTTCGGCGCCGCTGGAATCGGCGTCATCGTTCTCCGGCGCCCCGACCGGTGGTGACTGAGTCTCCTCACCGTTTTCCCCGCCGGCCTCTTCGGTTTCCTCCGGTGCGTCGGCGGGAGGCGGTTCGGCAATCGCTGCTTCGAAGGAAGCGATGATTCGCGGGTCGATCGCCAGAGCGAGCTCCTTGTGTTCCAGCAGCTTCGCGATCGTGTCGAGCGAACCGCCTTCGGCGATGGCCGCATCGAGCCGGTCGGAAGGGATGAGTCCGCCCTCGGAATGGCCGGGGAGGGTGACGGGAGCGAGCAGGCTGATCTTCGTCTGATCGAACTCCGGATCCGGGTACCACGTGGTGAACCCGAGCGCTGAGGCCCGCAGACCGGTTTCGTCGCCGAGCTGAACCGCCAGCCCCCGTGGGCCCCAGGAACTCACGGGTGAGGACGTGCTCAGGTCGAGGTCATCGGCGGGCACGCGAAAGGTGAATTCCGCGGAGGTGCCGGGATCGATGGTGTCGTCGAACGAGGTGTCGAGGGTGCTTCCCGAGCTGTCATCGGGACCTGAGTCCTTCTCCTTCTTCGCCTTCTTCCTCGCTTCGGCTCCGTCATGTTCGAGATCGGCGACGGTGCGGTGCCGTGCCTGTCCCTGCTTCCAGGAGGTCAGGCGGGATTCGGAATCGAGCTTGCGAGTCGACATCTGCAGGCTCAGGCTCGGCTTCTCGACCGCCTTCTTCGTCGTGTTCGAGACCGTTCCCCGCACGGTCAGCGTGCCTTTGTCATCGATCCACGGAGTCACCTCGTCGAGGGTGATTGTGACCTCGTCCTTCTTCGCATCGGTGTCCGCGTCGGTATTCGCATCGGTGCTGGCAGCGGCCGGGGCGGCATCGAGCAGCGGGTATGCGAAAACCGGCCCTGCGAGCAGCAGGAGCGTGCTCAGCAGGGCGGTGAGGAATCGCAGTCGGCGGATGGGAATGGGTTTCACTGCTCCAGTCGGGACACCATCGGTCGGGCGGCGGCGACGATTCGGCGCTCATTGGCGAACGAGAGTCGCGAACGCAGGTCGTTGAAGGGCACCCACGCCGCATCGATCGCTTCTTGGTCAGGATCATTATCCACGGTCAGAGTCCCCGACTGTGCACGCAGCAGGAAATGGTGGACGAGTTTGTGGATCCGGATTCCGGTCACGGTGAACCAGTAGTCGACGGTTCCCAGCGGGCAGATGATCTGCCCCGCGATCCCGGTCTCCTCTTCGACCTCACGGCGGGCCGCCTCGGCGGGGGTCTCCGTTCCTTCGAGATGCCCCTTGGGAAGGCACCATTCGATCCGGCCGGCGCGATTGATGCGCGCGATGACGGCCACGGCCAGCTTCGGATGAGAGAAGTCGACAACGATGCCACCGGCGGAGATCTCCTCCACTGTGGTGCGGCGGGACGTGCGGGGTCCCGGCTTGGGCATCGGTGTGGTCATTCTCCTACCTTAGTAGGCGAAGCTTGGAAGTTTCGTGTCATCTGCTCCCGGTAGGCTTATGGAGACCGGAACTCACGCCTGGAGGCGGGAGACGAGTTCCCATGGGCAAGAGCAGAGATCTGAAGAATTGAAGGAGCTCGGTGGATCCGCAGACCGCGCACAACCGACTGCACGACAAGCTCGACGAACTCGAGCACATCCTCGGCCCGCTGGGTCAGAGGTTCTCCTCAGCCGGTTTCGAACTCGCCCTCGTCGGCGGTTCCGTCCGTGACGCGCTGCTCGGTCGCCCCATGCCGGACCTCGACTTCACCACCGACGCCCACCCCGACGACATCCTCGGGCTGATCTCCGACTGGGTCGACACACACTGGGACATCGGACGCGAATTCGGCACCATCGGGGCCGTGAAATCCGGCGTCCAGATCGAGATCACGACCTATCGTGCCGAAGCCTATGAAGAGGATTCGCGCAAACCTGTCGTCGCTTTCGGCACGGACCTCGACGCCGACCTCGTCCGCCGCGACTTCACCATCGGGGCGATGGCGATCCGACTGCCCTCGAAGACGTTCGTCGACCCGCATCAGGGGTTCGACGACCTCATCGCCGGTCGCATCCGCACCCCCGGGGCGGCCGCGGATTCGTTCTCCGATGATCCGCTGCGGATGATGCGCGCGGCCCGGTTCACCTCCCAGCTCGGGCTCGACCCCGTGCCTGAGGTGGAAGAGGCGATGACGGCGATGGCCGACCGGATCGAGATCATCTCCGCCGAACGCGTCCAGGTCGAACTCGTCAAGCTCATCACCGGCATCGATCCGGTCGCCGGAATCGACCTGCTCGTGCGCACCGGAATCGCCGACCATGTCCTCCCCGAGGTGTCCGGACTGCAGCTCGAGACCGATGAGCATCATCGGCACAAGGACGTCTACCAGCATTCGCTGACCGTGCTGCGTCAGGCCGTCGAACTCGAGAGCCGATATGCCGCAGCTCAAGAGGAGGCTGGAATGGCCGACGACGATCCGCAGCGCCTGCGCGTGCCGGACTTCGTCGTGCGTTTCGCCGCGCTCATGCACGATGTCGGCAAGCCCGCCACTCGGCGCTTCCAGCCCGGCGGTGCCGTGACGTTCTACCATCACGATGCGGTGGGGGCGAAGCTCACGGCCAAGCGGATGAAGGCGCTGCGCTTCGACAAGGACACGACGAAGGCGGTCGGCCGCCTCGTCGAACTGCATCTGCGCTTCTACGGCTACGGCGATGCCGGGTGGACGGATTCGGCGGTGCGCCGCTATGTCACCGACGCGGGACGGCTGCTGTCGCGGCTGCACATTCTCACCCGTGCGGACGTGACCACCCGGAACAAGCGGAAGGCCGATCGGCTCGCTTTCGCCTATGACGACTTGGAAGAGCGCATCGAGGCCCTAGCGAAACAGGAAGAACTCGATTCGATCCGCCCGGACCTCGACGGCAAGCAGATCATGGCGATCCTCGATATCGAACCATCACCGCTGGTGGGCAGGGCGTACAAGCATCTGCTCGAGCTGCGGATGGAGCACGGGCCGCTCGGACCTGAACGCGCCGAGGCGGAGCTGCGCTCCTGGTGGGAATCCCACGGTCAGTGACCGACCCCCGCCTGCTCACCGGCTGATCAGTGCTGATAGCTTCGTAATCGTTTAGATTTGTGCGTGACGTCACATGATGTGACGGTGGCGAAAGGTGAGGAGACCACAATGACAGTGACCGAGGAGTTCCGCGCTGCCCGAGACAAGCTGATCGAGCTCCGCAGCGACTACGAGGCCGCCCGCGACCAGTTCGACTGGCCACGTCTCACACACTTCAACTTCGCGCTCGACTGGTTCGACAAGATCGCCGAGAACAACGACAAGCCGGCTCTGTGGATCGTCGAACAGGACGGGACCGAGGGCAAGTGGAGCTTCGCGGAGCTGTCCGCGCGGTCGAATCAGGTGGCGAATCATTTCCGCCGAGCCGGAATCAAGCGGGGCGACCATGTCATGGTCATGCTCAACAACCAGGTCGAGCTGTGGGAGACGATGCTCGCCGGCATCAAGCTCGGTGCCGTGCTCATGCCGGCCACCACACAGCTGGGACCCATCGACCTCACCGACCGTGCCGAGCGCGGTCAGGCCGAGTTCGTCGTCGCAGGCGCCGAGGATGCCGCGAAGTTCGATGACGTCGATGTCGAAGTCGTCCGCATCGTCGTCGGCGGCGAGCCCACCCGCCAGCAGGACTACAGCTACTCCGATGCCGATGATGAGAGCACCGAGTTCGACCCTCAAGGCAGCTCTCGTGCCGATGACCTGATGCTCCTCTACTTCACCTCGGGAACCACCTCGAAGGCGAAGATGGTCGCGCACACCCATGTCTCCTACCCAGTCGGTCACCTCTCGACGATGTACTGGATGGGACTGACACCCGGTGACGTCCACCTCAATGTCGCATCGCCTGGCTGGGCCAAGCACGCCTGGTCGAACATCTTCACCCCGTGGATCGCCGAAGCCTGCGTCTTCCTCTACAACTACTCGCGCTTCGACGCCAACGCCCTCATGGAGACCATGGACCGAGTGGGAGTGACGAGCTTCTGCGCACCGCCGACCGTGTGGCGCATGCTCATCCAGGCCGACCTCAGCCACCTGAAGCACCCCCCGACGAAGGCTCTGGGCGCCGGTGAGCCCCTCAATCCCGAGATCATCGACCGTGTTCACAGCGAATGGGGTGTGCTCATCCGCGACGGCTTCGGTCAGACCGAGTCGACCCTGCAGATCGGCAATTCGCCCGATCAGGAGCTCAAGTACGGTTCGATGGGCAAGGCCCTGCCCGGATTCGACGTCGTGCTCATCGACCCGGCGACCGGTGAGGAAGGCGATGAGGGCGAGATCTGCCTGCGTCTCGATCCCCGTCCTATCGGCCTGACCACCGGTTACTGGAGCAACCCGGAGAAGACCGCTGAGGCCTTCGAAGGCGGCGTCTACCACACCGGCGATGTGGCCTCCCGGGATGAGGACGGCTACATCACGTACGTCGGTCGCGCCGATGACGTGTTCAAGGCCAGCGACTACCGGCTCTCCCCCTTCGAGCTCGAAAGCGTGCTCATCGAACACGAGGCCGTCGCCGAGGCGGCCGTCGTGCCGTCGCCGGATCCGGTTCGACTGGCTGTGCCCAAGGCGTATGTCGTCGTCTCGAGCAAGTTCGAGGCCGATGCCGAGACGGCGCGGTCGATCCTCGCCTACTGCCGAGAGAACCTGGCTCCGTACAAGCGCATCCGCCGACTCGAGTTCGCCGAGCTGCCGAAGACGATCTCCGGAAAGATCCGTCGCGTCGAGCTGCGCGCCCGCGAAGACCAGCTGCATCCGTTCAGCGGCGAACCCGCTGTCGAGGGCAACGAGTACGCCGATACGGACTTCGACCTCAAGAGCTGAGCGTCGCCGTGAAGGCTCGTTCAAGCAGGAGCCCGCTTTTCGGCTGTTACTCGGGCCGAAAAGCGGGCTCCCAGTTGATCGACGGCGGCAACGGTCGAAAAGTGAGCGCACGGTTGAATGTGAGCAAACACGCACTCGTCATGGTTGATTCTCTTGCAGTCAAGTAAAATGGCTGGTGAGATGCCGAATGCGGGGTTACTTTGAGAACGGTTCGGTAACCTGGCGTGTCTGCAGGGAGTCAGGCTCAGCACTTTTTCATCCTCTACTAATGAATGCGTGCGAGACTGGTTGGCGTCTTTGACCTTTTTCGGACCTCGTCGCCACGCATTGCGGCAGGCTGACTGACCTGGAGGACCTTGGGTGGCTAAGGGACAACACACAGCCAAGAACATCGGCAGGAATACGAAGAACCTGCTCAACTACCCGCGAGCGGGTGTGAGCGGATGGACCCGTTTCCTGCCGAGCATCCGTGTACTCGTCGTCGGCGGGCTCAGCCTCGTCATCGCCCTGTGCGTGGCGTTCGCCATCGGCTATGCCGCAACGGACATCCCCGAGCCGAACCTCGAGGCTACCGGTCAGACCTCGACGATCTACTACAGCGACGGCAAGACGCCGATTGGCCAGTATAAGGTCGAGGACCGCAAGTCCGTGGAGATCGACGAGATCTCCGAGCCGATGCAGAAGGCTGCGATCGCTGCCGAGGACACCTCGTTCTACGAGAACCGCGGCATCTCGATCAAGGGACTCTCCCGTGCTGTCGTCGGCGTGGCCACGAACAAGTACGCGGGTGGCGGTTCGACGATCACCCAGCAGTACGTGAAGAACTTCTACCTCACGAACGAGCACTCCTTCGACCGCAAGATCAAGGAGATGTTCATTTCGCTCAAGATCGACCAGCAGCAGTCGAAGGACGAGATCCTCGCGAACTACCTCAACACCATCTACCTCGGGCGCCGCTCCTACGGCATCGAGGTCGCCAGCCAGAACTACTTCGACAAGCCGGCCTCGGAGCTCAACGTCAGCGAGTCCGCACTGCTGGCCGCGATGATCCAGCGTCCTGGTGCTGCTGATCCCTCGGACAATCCCGAGGCCTACCAGGATCGCTTCGACTACGTCGTGAAATCGATGGTCGACGAAGGCTTCATCACCGAAAAGCAGGCGGCGAAGGTCGAGATGCCCGAGGTGAAGAAGCAGAACAAGGAGTCCTCACTGTCGGGCCAGAAGGGCTACATGTGGGACTTCGTCCGCCGCGAGGCGCTGCGGAAGCTCGACATCGATGAGGCTCAGCTGGACCGCGGCGGCTACAACATCGTCACCACCTTCGACAAGGATCGGATGAAGGCGGCCGAGCAGGCCATCAAGACGCTCCCGCAGGAACAGCCTGAAGGCATGCAGGCGGGACTCGTCTCGATCGACCCTGATGACGGTGGGATCGCAGCCTTCTACGGCGGCAAGAACTACCTCGATCAGGCGTTCAACGCCTCGACACAGAGCCATGTGCAGGCCGGTTCGACGTTCAAGCCCTTCGCGCTCGTCGCAGGCCTGGAGAACGGCGTGCGACTGACCGACTCCTATCCGGGTTCCAGCCCGACAACACTGAACAACGACGGCACGCCGTGGAACGTGAAGAACTTCGGCAATACGAGCTACGGCCCCGTCAGTCTGCTCAAGGCGACGCAATCCTCGATCAACACCGCCTATGCCGCGCTCAACGTGCAGGTCGGACCGGAGAAGACCGTCGACGTCGCCGAACGCGCGGGCCTGAGCGAGAACTGCACCGACAAGGAGAAGGCGTCCGGTGACACCGGTGGCTGCTCGATCGATCTGACCAAGAACCCCTCGAACGTGCTCGGTACTCCCAGCGTCAAGCCCATCGACATGGCGTCGGCGTACGCGACGTTCGCTGCGAACGGAGTCCATCACGAGACCCACTCGATCAAGACGATTTACCAGGGCGCCGAGGACAAGGAAGTGTACAAGGCTGAGACCAAGGGCAAGCGCGTCTTCGACAAGGCCGTTGGTGCCGAGACCTCGTACGCACTGAGCCAGGTCGTTCAGGGCGGTTCGGGCAGCTATGCCCAGAACCTCGGGCGACCTGCGGCCGGCAAGACCGGTACGACGAACGGCAATACGGCGGCATGGTTCTCCGGATACACCCCGAACCTCGCGACCTCGGTGGTGCTGTACCGCGAAGTCGACGGCAAGCAGACGTCGATCGGTGCTTTCGGCGGACGCGGCGAAGTCACCGGTGGTTCGTTCCCCGTGCAGGTATGGACGGACTATATGAAGAACGCTCTGCAGGGAGAGAAGGTCGAGCAGTTCCCGGCGCGCGGCGAACTGCCCGATAAGCCGAAGCCGAAGAACTCGAATCCGGCCCCGGCTCCGAAGCCCGAACCCAAGGCGCCTGCCGGCAGCAACGACGGCAGCGGTGGGGACGAGGAGAAGGAGGAGCCCAAGGCTCCGATCGAGACTCCCAAGGACGACGAGGACAAGGACAAGGGTTCCGACGGAGACGAGAAGGGCAAGGAAGAAGGCTCGAAGGACGGCTCTGACGAAGGCTCGAAGGGCTCTGACGAAGGCTCGAAGGACTCCGACGGAAAGGACGGCGGCGGTGACGGCAAGGACTCGAAGGACGATTCGTCTGGTGACGGCGGCGGAGGCGACTCCGGCAACGGAAACAACAAGGACTCCGGAGGCGGCGGCGGTGAAGGCTCGTCCGGCGGCGATGGACCCGGGAATGGTTCCGGCGGCGGAAACGGCTCCGGAGGCGGCACCGGTGACAACGGCGGCGGCGGTGCTGCGGACCTCGGAGGCGATTGATCGTGGCTGACCGGTAACCTCGAGTCATGCCCTCGAAGTCCAGCACCCGGATCGCCGAGCCTCTGCTCGGCGGTCCGGTCGGCATTCACCTGGGTGCTGCCGGGCGCCGGTTCCGCAGCTCCCAGGCGTATGTGCTGGCGGCGATCCTCGGTGTCACCACGTTCTTGGCTCTGGCCCTGCAGGGACCGTGTCTGAGCTCGGGATACGAACAGCCGTCCGCCTCGGCGAGGATGTGCGCAGGCTCCCTGTCCACAGCCTTCTCCGGTGACGTCAATCCCGAGGTGCTCGGCCGGTCTCACGGCGGAGCGGCGGCCTTGGCCCCACTGGAAGCCCGCCTGGTCGACCTGTTCCACCTGTTCACCGACGACGTCTCCGTGTTCATGGTCGGCGTGCTCCTGCTCAACACCGCGGGGATCGCAGCTCTCGGCGTCGGACTCCTCGCTCTCGCCCGCTTCCGCGGGTGGCTCGTCGCAGTCTTCGCCTCTCCGCTCATCCTCTTCACCCTCGGATCGACTCTCGATCCGTTCGCCGTGGCCCTGAGCATCTGGGCGATGGCACTCTTCATCGGCCCCCCACCGCTGCGTCCGCGCGGGTGGTTGACCGGTGTGCTGCTGGGCATTGCGACGTTCATCAACCCCCTCGCCCTCCTCGTCCTCCTGGCGCTGACCCTGGCCGGACCGAATCCGGCCCGGGGACTGAAGCCGCGCAATCCGCGGATGATGCTCGCCGCGGCCATGATCACCTCGGCGGTGCTGCTCGTCGTCGATCTCACCGCGATCGACCGGATCATCCACTGGTACTCCGATGCCATCGACGGCGGCTCTTTCGCCTCGATCCTGCTCATGGCCGAAGTCGGCGACACCTCCGTCTGGGCGCCGGTGTGGATCATCGCCAGTGCCGGAGTCGTCCTCGCCGTGGCCGTCAGCCTCTATCTGGGCCGTCGCACCGGCCTCGACCCGGCCGTGTCCGCATGCCTGCTCATCGGCGGATGCCTGCTGCTGGCTCCTGGCCTCATGCCGTGGGACAGCCTGTGGCTGCTGCCCTTCGTCGCTCTGTCCATCCGCCGGTGGTGGGTGCTCATCGTCTGGACGCTCGCCGAGGCGGTCTTCGCCATCGCCATCCAACTCGGCGATGTCTCCGGCTTCGAAAAGGACGAAGGACTCGACCCCACCTGGGTCGCCCTATTCACCCTGCTGCGACTCCTCGCTCTCGTCCTCGTCGTCATCATGGCCGGTGAGAACCTCTACCGTCGCGGAATCCGCGGTGGCACGGTCACGGCGGGGCCGCCTCGGCGAGGGGATGGATCTGCGCCCACGGAAACCGCGGTCATAGGACCTAAGGAATCTCTGGACCTGGGACGTAAGGAAGAGCACGAAACCGGACATGACAGCCTGCGCACCCGTCGACTAGACTAGTGAGGTCTGTTCTCATTTCGTGACCAGCACGGGACCGGGAGCGGGCAGCATATACCCTCCTGCCATGGACCGACCATGGCCGCAAAGACCAGAGGAGGTGGGTGACATATGCGTAAGTACGAGCTCATGCTCATTCTTGATAACGACCTCGAAGAGCGGACGCTGGCTGACACCGTGAACAACCTGATCAAGGTTGTCCCGGCTGAGAACGGCACCGTCGACAACGTGGATATCTGGGGACGTCGTCGCTTCGCGTACGAGATCCAGAAGAAGTCCGAAGGCTACTACGTCGTGGTTGATTTCCACGCCGAGCCTGCAACGACCAAGGAACTCGATCGTCAGCTCGGGCTTAACGAGTCCGTTCTGCGTACGAAGATCCTCCGCCCGGACGCCAAGTAAGGCATCTTAAGCTACCTCGCTTCTAGGAGATTCAATGGCAGGCGAAACAGTCATCACGGTCGTCGGGAACCTCACCAGCGATCCCGAACTGCGCTTCACACCGAACGGTGCGGCAGTCGCAAACTTCACCGTGGCCTCGACGCCGCGTATCTTCGACCGTCAGGCCAACGAGTTCAAGGACGGAGAGACTCTCTTCCTCCGCTGCTCGGTGTGGCGTGAAATGGGAGAGAACGTCGCCGAATCTCTGCAGCGCGGCACTCGGGTCATCGTTCAGGGCCGACTGAAGTCCCGGTCCTTCGAGACCAAGGAAGGCGAGAAGCGCACGGTCATGGAGCTGGACGTCGACGAAGTCGGCCCCAGCCTGCGGCGCGCCACCGCACAGGTCTCGAAGAACAACCCCAGCGGCGGAGGAAACTTCGGCGGTGGCGGCGGCAACTTCGGTGGCGGCAGCCAGGGCGGAGGCGGCCAGCAGGGCGGCTTCGGCAACCAGCAGTCCTCCGGTTGGGGCAACAATCCCCAGCAGGGCGGCCAGCAGGGTGGCCAGCGCCAGGGTTACAGCCAGGGCGGCAACAACGCACCCGCCAATGACCCGTGGGCATCATCGAACCCGCAGAGCGGCAACGGCGGCTGGGGCAATCCCGGCGCCGATGAACCCCCGTTCTGATCCACGTCTTCACGACATTTCGAGACATTCGTTAACAGGAGATACTCATGGCAAAGCCAGAGGTCCGGAAGCCTATCAAGAAGAAGGCTAATCCGCTCAAGAAGGGCGAAGCGGCGAACATCCACTACAAGGACACCGCTACGCTCCGTAAGTTCATTTCCGACCGCGGCAAGATCCGTGCACGTCGCGTCACCGGTGTGACCGTGCAGGAACAGCGCGTCATCGCAAAGGCCGTCAAGAACGCCCGCGAGATGGCACTTCTGCCCTACTCGAGCTCAGCTCGCTGATCGGAGGGAAAGAATAATGCCTAACCGCAAAGTGATTCTGAACCAGGAAGTCGACGGCCTCGGTGCCGCCGGCGACGTCGTCGAGGTTCGTGCCGGATACGCACGCAACCTGCTTCTGCCTCGTGGCTGGGCCTCGGCCTGGTCCGCCGGCGCTGAGAAGCACATCGAGTCTCTCCGCAAGGCCCGTCAGGCCAAGCAGATCGCCGATCACGACGAAGCCATCAAGGTCAAGGGCGAACTCGAGTCGACCACGGCTCGCATCGACATGAAGGCCGGCAAGAACGGTCGCCTCTTCGGCGCCGTCACCCCTGCCCTCGTGGCCGAGGCCCTGCAGACCGCGACCGGACGCGAGTTCGATCGCCGTCAGGTCGCACTGACCGGTCACGTCAAGACCCCCGGCAGCTACAACGCTGTTGTGCGCGTCGGCGACGAGATCACCGCGAAGATCAAGTTCGAGGTCATCGGCAAGGCCTGATCAAGGCCTTGTCCGGGCGTCCCAGTCCGGATGATTCGGACGTGGTGAGTGTCTGAACGGCCCCACCACACCACCGCCGAGGCGGCACCTGAGTTCAGGTGCCGCCTCGGTGTTTTTCGACCGGTTGGGTGTTTCAGGAGGAGGTGCGGACTCGGGCCGCGGACCGGGTCAGCTGTCAGCGGGATAGGTGAGGGTGCCGTCCGCCTCGATCCGGGCACCCTCGCTCAGCTTCGCCCGATCGATGTGACCTTCGCCGAGGATGTGGGCGACGGGGAGATCCCGGGCGAGCAGCTGATCGGCGATGATCCTCCGGTGACACCGCCACCACACGGCCTCCGAGCACATGATCGCGCAGCGCGCCTCCGTACTCCAGCCGATGAGAGTTTCGAGGTCGGTGCGGAATGCCGATGAGAGGCAGTGGTCGGCATAGTTGTGGAAGCTGCGGTTCTGCCACCATGCGTTGACGGTGAAGGGCACCGTCCGGCTGACCGGTCGGCGACCGGCCAGCCCCTCGAGGCGTCGCAATTCGATCCCCACTTCGGCGAGGTCGCTCTCAAGGGTGTCGGCGTTGAACCAGGGGTTCTTCGTCGAACCAGGCAGCTTGCGGACGTCGACGATCACCTCGCTGCTGGTACCCGCGAGCAGTTCGATGAACTCATTCAGTTCACGATTCGAATGCCCGACTGTCAGCAGACGCGGCAGAGCGGCGTCCGCAGGGCCGGCCGACGCGGCGGGGGATTTCGCCGTGTCCAGTCCCGTCATTCGTCGTCGATGAGGTGCAGAGCGCTGCCTTTGTGGGCGGCGATGTGATCGGTCTTGTCGCTCTTGACCTCGTACTGCGGGTCCTCTGCCGAGGCGCGGCGACGGTGTCCCTTGTAGTCGAAGTCGGCAGTGTGGACCTTCGTGATATGACCGGAGACCTGCCCTGCCTCGGAGTTCCAGCCCACGTGGTCACCGACCGAGAATTCGGTTGCCATGATTCCTCCCTGCCTGAGTCTGTGATCCTATGTGCAGCCTACGCCCCTGGATCCGCGTCCTCAGCTCTCGGAGAGGTCGGCGATGAGGGCGTCGATGAAGGACTCGCAGGCGGCGATCTGGTCGAGCTCGATGAACTCGTCGGGAGCGTGCGCCTGGGCGATGTCTCCGGGGCCGCAGACGACGGTCGGGATGCCGGCTTCGGAGAACAGCCCCGCCTCGGTGCCGTAGGTGACCTTGTCATCGGTGGCGATAGCGCCCCAGTTCGCGGCGAGCGAGACGATGTCCGCATCGGCCGGGGTCTCGCAGCCGGGAGCTTCGGCTTCGATCGTGAAGTCGACACCGGCGGCCTCGTTCTCGGCGGCCATGGCTCGACCGAGGCGTTCGGCTTCGGCGCGGAAGCGTTCGATGAGGGCCGCGCGGTCCACGGAACCGAGCGATCGGAACTCGAACTGGACGGTCGCCTCGGCGGGGATGGTGTTCACGGCGATGCCGCCGTTGAACGTGTTCGCCGTGACCGAGGTGAAGGGCACGACATAGGCCTCGTCGAAGGGCCCTTCGGTGCGGAATTCGGCTGCGACGGCGTGGACGAAGGCGACGAATTCGGAGGCATAGGCGATGGCATTGACGCCCTCGGGGGTGAGCGAGGAGTGGGCGGCGACGCCGTGGAAGTCGACGCGGAAGACGTTCATCGATTTGTGGCCGCGGATGGCCCGCATGCTCGAGGGTTCGCCGACGATGCAGCCGCGGGGCGCCAGGCCCTCCTCGGTGATGGCCTCGACGAGGGAGATGGCGCCCACGCAGCCGATCTCCTCGTCATAGGAGAAGGCGAGGTGGATGGGTTCGCGGAGTTTCGCGGATTTGAGCGCTTCGAGGCGGGAGAGGATGACGCCGATGAAGGACTTCATGTCGGCGCTGCCGCGGGCAAAGTACTTGCCGTCGCGGATCTCGGGGGTGAACGGGTCGGAGGACCAGTCCTGGCCGTCGACGGGGACGACGTCGGTATGCCCGGACAGGACGATGCCTCCACTGGTCGTGCCGTCGGCTGCGGGGATGGTCGCGAGCAGGTTCGCCTTCGTGCCCTTCGGGTTCGGGATCCGGCGTGATTCGATGCCGGTGGCCTGGAGGCGGGCTTCGACGTGGTCGATGAGCGGGAGGTTCGTGTCCCGGCTCGTCGTGTCGAAGGTGATGAGATTCGTGATCTCGGTGATGGTGGCTTCGGCGGGTGTCGCTTGCACGACTGCTCCTGACTCTCGGATGCGGGTGGTCTCGGTTCGGTCAGACCGCGGCGTCTGCGGGAGGGCCGCGGTGGTCCCAGCGGGGACGTCGGACGTCTCCGCGGAGTGGCGGTCCCAGCGGGGACGTGGTCCCCGTGCAGGACAGCGGTGACCATACGCCTTCACTCTACGGGTCGGACTCGTGCCGTGTGGGACCCGCCCAGTGGGTGGGCACTGCTCAGCTTTGAGCGCGCAGCTTTTGAACCATGAGCGTCCCATATTCAGGCCCCAGCGAGGACGAGAAGTGCCTCGTTCCGCGCAGCGAGCCCGTCGTCGGGGATTTCGGCGGACATCTCTTCGCGCATGACCGCTCTCTTCACCGGGTCCATCGTCAGCTGAGCCGAGTAGGTGAAGACCATCGACAACCAACCGTGCTTCGAATAGTGGAGGTCCTCGACGAAAGTGGTCTCATTCGATGTGAAACCGGCACCCCGCAGTTGCGTGAGCACCGGATGTTCGACGGGTTCGACCGTCAGTGCGGGTTCAGTCGTACCGCTGCCTGCCCTCGCCTCTTGGCTCGCTTCGGTGCCCCAGCTCGCTCTCGAACCGAGACTCGCGGTCCTGCCGTCGGAATGAAAGCGAGCGATGACCGCATCGAGCCGGGTCTTCAGTTCGCTGATGGGTTCGATATCGTTCCAGGCCAGAGCCAGAATTCCACCGGGGCGGAGCACCGTGCGAACTTTCGGCAGAGCAACCAGAGGATCGACCCAGTGGAAGGACTGACCGGAGCTGGGACGCGAGAATTCCGGTACCGGAGCCGACATCGAGGATGCGCGGAGCACCCGAGGTTCGGTCGCCGGTGGACGGCGGTGAGGCATCCGTTTGGGAGTCGGCGCTCGCCCTGGCCGCTTGCATGATCGCTGTGATGAGCGCGGCAGGGTACTTCGGTCGGAAGGCGTCGTACTCCTGGGCGACCTCGCCGAAGGATTCAGCACGTTCACGATTCTCGAAGTACTCCATCCACGAAGCCTAACGTTTCGCGCTCGGGCAGGGCCGCCTCGGCGAGGGGATGGAAATCCATCCGTACCGGATCAGATCAGATGGAGACCGTCTCCGGTTCGGGGAAATCCGTGAAACTCTGATCCTCGTCGATCGGCGCCAACTCGAGATAGCTGGGATAGTGGTCGTCAATGAAGAGCAGCAGCATCGCCCCTGGTGAACCGGCTGTGAGGACGGTGCGATCCGACCAGTCCCCGTCTCCGCCCTGATCATTGCGGTGCTCATCGTCGAGGCGATTCTGAGGGCGCATTCCGATGCTTGGACAGGTTCCACAGTCGCACCGGCTGGTGACCATAACTTCGCCGAGGCGGCATTCCCAGATCTGACGCTGTTCGTTCGAGATGGGCTCGGGTGGATCCCAACCCTGCCGCTGCTCAGGAGTGAAGTCGGTATAATCTGCTTCGTCGGGGGACGGCGTCGCCGAGCGGATCATGCGCAGCGCGACGCTGGCTTCTCGGGCGTTCAGCGGGCGGATCATGGTCGAATCCTAGCTCGAGTACCTGGTCGAAAGGTTCATCCCTCATGAGTCGTGGCATCTCCACTCGGTGCACCGGTGAGATACGAGAGCGACGGGGCGGATAGCGGGCAGCGCGAGGAAGTAAGAGCAACGGTGAGGAACGCTCGCGGGCGATAGTGCGGCCCGAGCGGCGGGGCTCTCCGCGGAATTTCCAGGTGCGAACCCGCCTGCGGATGCGTGTGGAGCCGCAGGGTTTCGCTAAAGTCGTGGAGCAGGGGGTAACGATGTCGATCGAGAAGACACCATCCGTACCGCGCTTCGGCGCCGGCAGCGGAAACGGCGGGCCGGCCGAGCTCACGCCGGAGGATCAAGAGCGCGCTCGCGGGCTGAAGAAGATGCGCACGCTCGCGCTCTCGCTGCTCATCCTCGCCACGCTCATCTTCCTCTCCACCCACCTCTTCACCGACAACACCGCCGTCTGGGGGTTCGTCTCCCGCGCCTCGGAGGCCGCGATGATCGGCGCTATCGCCGACTGGTTCGCCGTCACCGCGCTCTTCCGCCACCCACTCGGGCTGCCGATTCCGCACACCGCGATCATCCCGCGCAAGAAGGACACCCTCGGAGCGAGTCTGTCGGCCTTCGTCGCCGCGAACTTCCTCCACGCCGAGGCGGTGTCGACGAAGATCCGATCCGCCGAGATCTCCCATCGAGCCGGAAATTGGCTGGCCAAGCCCGCCAACCGAGATATCGTCGTCGACCGTGCCGCAGGAGGGCTCGAATATGTGCTCGCGCGTATCGATGATGACTCCATCAAGGCGCTGACCAGGAACGTGATCATTCCACGGCTCGTGGCCACCCGAAAGACACCGGTGCTCGCGCAGCTGCTGCGCCAGATCGTGCTCGACGGTGCCCACCACAGACTCGTCGACCTCATCGTCGCGGAGGCCTACAGCTGGCTGGGTGACAATCCGCAGGTCATCGATGAGATCGTCCACAATCGGGCACCGTCCTGGGTCCCTGATTTCGTCAACGAACAGCTGGCCAACCGACTGCAGCGCGAAGTGCTCGGCTGGGTCGCCGACGTCCGCGACAACGAATACCATAAGGCTCGACAGGCGCTGGACGCGTGGCTCGTCGACCTCTCCGACGACCTCGAATCCGACTCATCCCTGTCCCAGCGGGCCGAAGAGATCTTCAACGACCTGCTCAGCCAGGAGGGCGTCGTCGACTCCGTCCTCGAGATCTGGAGTTCGCTCAAACAGCTGCTGCGCGAGGCCATCATCGACGAAGGCGGCGAAGTCCGCGCCCGCATCTGGCAGCTCATCGGCGAATTCGCCGACCGACTGCAGGCGGACTCGGAATTCTCCCGCCGCATCGACGACCGGATCGCCACCACCGCCGGTGATCTGGCCGAGAGTTTCGGCCCCGAGATCGCCAGCGTCATCTCCGACACCATCGAGCGCTGGGACGCGAAGGAAGCCGCCGAGCGCATCGAGCTCTACGTCGGGCGCGACCTCCAGTACATCCGCATCAACGGCACCGTCATCGGCGCGCTGGTCGGCCTCGTGATCCACACCGTCATCGTGTTGCTGCCTGGGTGAGATCGGCAGACCCGCACCGAGGTTGCCCGGTCCTCTGCGGCGGAGACGATCCAGACGTCGAAGGAGTAGACCTGTTCGGCTGCTCGGGCGGGACCACGGGCAGCCAGCCCGGATCTCGCATGTCGATGTCGTGTTATCAGAAGACTGTCAAGCACGGTGCCCTGAACTCGGTTTTCCGTCAACGGAGGTTGGGAAATCCCGCACCGGCTGACGGGCTGACTGCATAGTGCCAAGGCCCGTTGGGCGAAAACATGGAGGCATGACTTCTTCACAGCATCCTGTCGCAGCGCAGCAGCCCGTCCTTCAGCACCCCGCCATCATCACCGCCGGAAACGTCACCAAGCACTTCAACCAGACGTATGCTCTCGCCGGAGTCGACCTCACGATCGGCCCCGGCGAATCCCTGGCCATCATGGGACCCTCCGGTTCCGGCAAGACGACTCTCCTGCATTGCCTGGCCGGCATCATCAGTCCCGACAGCGGCCGCATCCGACTCTCGCCGACCGACCGCAGCGCCGCCGCCGAGATCACCTCCATCAAGGAATCCGGCCGCACCGCTCTGCGCCGCGAGGTCTTCGGCTTCGTCTTCCAACAGGGACTGCTCCTGCCCGAACTCACCGCCATCGACAACGTCGCGCTCGCCGCCATGCTCGCAGGCATGAACCGCTCGGACGCCACCCAGCACGCCCGGGCCTGGCTCGACCGTCTCGGTCTGAGCGAGCACGGACACAAACGGATCGGACAGCTCTCCGGAGGTCAGGCGCAGAGAGTGGCGATCGCCCGCGCCCAGGTCACCCAGCCCGTCGTCACCTTCGCCGACGAACCGACCGGCGCCCTCGACTCGCGCACCTCGAACGAGGTTCTCACCGAGCTGCTGGGCTCGACGGTCGGCCGCGGATCCACTCTCGTCGTCGTCACCCACGATGAGAACGTCGCCGCCCGCTGCTCCCGTGTCGTCAGACTCGCCGACGGTCGCATCGTCGCCGACTCGGCAATGCAGGAAGCCGCCCAGTGATGAATATCCTTCCCATCCTCCTGTCCGAACGGTCCCTGACCTCGACCACGTCGCGCCTCGTCGGAATCGCCTTCTTCTCCTGCTCGACGATCTTCCTCACCGTGGCCGCCGGCGCCTGGGCATTCATCGACCGCCCCGAGGTCTCCGGATACGCCGAGGTGGCCGAGTTGTACCAGCTCCTTGCCGTCCTCGCCACGGTCTTCCTCATCGTGCCCGCGACCAGCCTCGGGATCGCCTCGGCGAAATTGAGCGCCCGCCGTCAGGACGAACGACTCTCGACCCTGTCCCTGCTCGGGGCGCAACGCGGCACGATCCGCCTCATCGCCGTCGCAGAACCCTTCATCCCCGCCTCGCTGGGCATCCTTGCCGGAATCGGCGGCTACCTGCTGGTCGCCTGGCCGCTGAGCTTCATCACGTTCGTCGGCGAACCCCTGGGCTACCAGGCACTGCTCATGCCGGTCTGGCTGCTCGCCGCGGTCATCGTGGGCCTCCTGGCGGTCTGCCTGATCGCCTCGCTCATCGGCCTGCGCAAGATCCAGGTCTCCCCGCTGGGCGTGCGCACCCGGTCGCTGCCACGGAGATTCCCCCTGGCCCGCGTGATCACGGCCATCGTGCTCATCCTCATCGTGGCCATCGCGACCTACGTCTCCACCCAGCTGGAGCTGCCTATGGCGGTGACGATCATGTACAGCATCGCCACGATCGGCATCACCCTCCTGCTCATCAGCGTCCTCGGCGTCCTGTGCATCCGCGTCCACGCCGGCATCGCCGGCAGAATCGCCCGCGGTCCCGCCTCGGTGATGGCGGCAGGAATGATCGCCGACGCCCCCGGACAGTACTGGCGCCGGGTCGCCGGGCTGGCGATGATCACCTTCATCGCCGTCGTCGGCGGGGCGGGTACGGCGATGATGCGCAGCGGTCAGGAGGACTTCTCCGCCGAGGACCGCGCGGTCATGGGTCCGTACGTCCACCTCGGCGACGATATCTTCACCGGGCTCATCCTCACCCTGGTCATCGCCTTCGTCCTCGTCATCGTCTCGGCCACGATCAACCAAGCCGCTGACATCCTCGACCGGGCTCAGACATACCGCGAGCTCCACGCCGCCGGGATGACCCAGCAGATGATGCACCGGGTGACCGTCAACTCCGTGATGTCGCCGATCCTGCTGGTCACCGTCGTCTCCCTGTTCCTCGGCGGAATCCTCGCCTGGCTCATGGCTTCGGTGAGCGAGCTCGGCGATCCCTTCACCATCGGAACCGTCGCCGCCGTCCTCGTGGCCGGGGTTGCGATGGTATGGCTGGGGCTGCAGGTCACCCGCCCGCTCGTCCGCCGGGTCACCGAGATCGACCCCGACAACCGCACCCTCGCCGAGGCGGCCCCCGAGAACCGGGCCACCGCCGAGGCGACCGTGGCCTGAGAGGAGACACGATGTCCACGTCCTTCGCAGCAGTTCCCCTCGTTCTCGGACGGAGATCGCTGACCTCGGCGAGCTCCGTGCTCGTGGCCGCCGCATTCTTCGCGTGTGCCACGCTGTTCCTCACCGTGGCGGCCGGGACCTCGATGTTCTTCCAGATCCCACCGAGCCCCGATCCCGCGGACGAGGGCCTCGACATCATGTACAAGACCCTCGCGGGCCTGGCCACGGCTCTGCTGATCATCCCCGCCTCCACCCTGGCATCGGCCTCGGCGACCCTGTCGGCACGCCGGCAGGACGAACGGCTGTCGACGATGTCGCTGCTCGGGGCCCGACGCTCCCAGATCACGGCGCTCGCCGTGGCCGAACCGCTGATCCCGGCCCTGGCCGGCATCATCCTCGGGGTGCTCGGGTATCTCGGACTGGCGCTGCCGGTCAGCTTCATCCACTTCATGGGCGAACCCATCGGGTACGCGAACATGCTCATGCCCGCGTGGCTCATCCTCGTCGTGGTCGTCTTCCTCGCCCTGGTCTGCGCGGGCTCGGCCCTGCTGGGTCTGCGCAAGGTCGTGGTCTCTCCGTTGGGCGTGCGGACGAAGAGTCTGGAGCGGAAGTTCCCCGTGGCCAAGGTCATCGTCACGGTGCTCGTGATCTGCCTGCTGCCAGTCGTGTACGCGCTCACTCAGAGCGGCGGTCTCGGCGTGGGGATCGTGCTCGGCGCGATGGTCGCATTCTTCGCTCTCGGGCTGGTCGTCGTCGACCTCCTCGGCGGGCTCCTCGTCCGCTGGTTCGCTCACCTGTCCGGTCGGCGGGCCGCCACGCCGGAGCACCTCGTCGCGGCTCGCCTGGTCTCCGACGAACCCAAACGGTTCTGGCGACGCGTTTCCGGACTCGCGATGGCCTCGTTCACCGCGGCCGTCTGCGGGTCGGGGGTGGCGCTGATGCAGCTCGGACTCGACGCCGCCGAGGACGACCCGGCAACGATGGGCACCTCCGATATCAACCTCTTCCACGACATGTTCACCGGGGTGCTGCTCGTCATGGGCATCGCGATCGTGCTCATCGCCGTCTCCGCAGTGATCAACCAGGTCGCCGACATCTATGACCGTGCCGACACCTTCTCCGACCTCTATGCCGCGGGCGCCGATCCTCAGCTGCTGCATCGAGCGCTGGTGCGGGCCGTCATGGCCCCGGGGATCTGGGTGTCCCTGCTGGCCGGAGGGTTCGGGCTGCTGCTCGTCCTGCCCCTGGCCGGAGCCGCGCTCGTCTTCAAGCCGGTCACCTTCCTCACGATCCTGCTCACAGTGGTCGTCGGCATCGGCATCATCCGTGGTGGGCTGCAGCTGACGAAGCCGATTCTGCACTCCGTGGCCACGGCCGGGAGGACGCGGGACTGAAGTTTCTGTGTCAGTGACGCGGCCTAGGATGGTCGGCACCGGTACGGCGGGAGTGGTCGGGCCGGTGGGACCCTCCTCGGGTCTCCGGGTACAGTTGGAGCGCACCTTCTGCGGGTGCGTGTCGATGCGGTTGTGTAGGAAGAGGAACTGAAGTGAGCAACGACCAGGGCTATGACGGTCTGAGGACCCCTCCGCAGGACGTCGAAGCCGAGCAGAGCGTGCTCGGTGCGATGCTTCTGTCGAAGGACGCCATCGCCGACTGCGTCGAGACGATGAAGGGCGACGACTTCTACAAGCCCGCTCACGAAACCATCTACGAGGCGGTCCTCGATCTCTACTCCCGGGGTGAGCCCGCGGATTCGGTGACGGTGGCGAACTACCTGACGAAGACCGGCGACCTCGCCCGCGTCGGCGGTGCCGCCTACCTGCACACCCTCATCTCGTCGGTCCCGACCGCCGCCAACGCCGGCTACTATGCCGCGATCGTCAGCGAACAGGCCGTGCTGCGCCGCCTCGTCGAGGCCGGCACCCGCATCGTGCAGATGGGCTACGACGCCGAAGGCGATACCGATGACGTCGTGAACTCCGCTCAGGCGGAGATCTACAAGGTCACCGAACGCCATACGACAGAGGATTACGTCATCCTCTCCGACATCCTCGGCGAGGTGGCCCAGGAGATCGAACGCAACGGCAACACCGATGGGCAGACCGCGGGTGTGCCCACCGGTTTCACCGAGTTCGACAACCTCACCAACGGTCTGCACCCGGGCACGATGATCGTCATCGCCGCGCGTCCCGGTGTCGGCAAGTCGACTCTGGCGCTCGACTTCATCCGGTCGGCCGCGATCCACAATGATGCGGCCGCTGTGTTCTTCTCGCTCGAGATGGGCAAGAACGAACTCGTCATGCGTCTGCTCTCGGCAGAATCCGAGATTCCGCTGCAGAACCTGCGCCGCGGCGAGCTCAGTCCGCACGACTGGACGACGCTGGCCGCGACCGAGGCCCGGATCAACAATGCGCCGCTGTTCGTCGACGATTCGCCGAACATGGCGCTGACCGAGATCCGCGCGAAGTGCCGCCGGCTCAAACAGCAGCACAATCTGCAGATGGTCTGCGTCGACTACCTGCAGCTGATGTCCTCGGGCAAGCGCGTCGAGTCCCGTCAGCAGGAGGTCTCTGAGTTCTCCCGTTCGCTCAAGCTGCTGGCCAAGGAGCTCGAGGTTCCGGTAATCGCACTGTCCCAGCTCAACCGCGGCAGCGAGCAGCGCACGGACAAGCGGCCGATGATCTCGGATCTGCGTGAGTCCGGTTCGATCGAGCAGGACGCGGATATGGTCCTCCTCATCCACCGTGAGGACATGTACGACAAGGAACACGAACGCGCCGGTGAGGCCGACATCATCGTCGCCAAGCACCGTGCCGGTCCGACGATGGACATCCCCGTGGCGTTCCAGGGCGCGAAGTCCCGATTCGTCAACATGCCGCAGTGACGAGCGGGGCTTGAATGGACGCCTACTGGATGCGCGGCAAGTGGGGTGACGGCGAGAAGAGTGAGCGCCGCTGGAACCAGGGCAGCCGGAATCCGCTGACCATCATGATCACCGGTGCTGTCTTCTTCGTCGGCACGGGTGCGGTCTTCACGATCGGATACCTGTATCCGGACCAACTGCTGTTCACGATCATCCTCGGATGCTTCGTGTTCCTCGGCGTCACTCTGGCGATGCGCAGGTTCATGGGACACACGCCGGCGTACTGGTACACCGGACCATTCGTGGCCATTGCGCTCATCGGCACTGTGATGCTCGGCGAGGATCTCGCTTTATCGCAAGCCGGCGAACTCACCGAGGTGGTCGTCGCCGATCACAAAGTCGAACAGAAGACCGTGCACAGTTCCAATCCGCCCAGGTCGCGGCAGGTCTATGTTCATACCTACAGCCTCGAACGCACCGACGGGACCCCCCTCGCCGAACCGCTGATCTACCGCGGCAAGGACGGATACGACGACTTCGATGAGGGCGACACGATCTCCGTCCTCATCGATCCGGAGGGGGAGGCACCGACCAAACCGGCCGAAGACGTGGATCTGCCTGCCGATATCGGCATCCTCGTCACCGGACTGATCACCTCGGGGATCGTGTTCCTCATCTGCCTGATCGTCGTGCTGCTGCGCTGGACACGCTCGCCGTCACAGCAGTTCGTGCGCTGACTAGGCCGCACTTGTTGCAGGTGTGCCACTATGGCTGACATAGACACCACTCCCAACGATCTGCCCGTGCTGCTGGCCGTCTCCCGCACCGGCAAGTTCACGACGGCAGCACACAACCTCGGGCTCACCCACTCGACGGTCTCCCGCCGCATCGCCGCCTTGGAGAAGTCCTTGGGCGGACGCGTGCTGGCTCGCTCGGATGACGGATGGGAGCCGACCGACCTCGGGGAACGAGCCGTTGCGGTGGCCGAACAGATGGAGACCGCTGTCGCCGAACTCGAGAGTTCCGGACAGGGCCCGGAGACGGTGTCCGGAGTGGTGCGGATGACCGCGACGGATGGGTTCAGCGCCTATGTCGCCTCCCCGGCGGTCGCGAAGCTGCGACGTCGGCATCCCGGGCCGAGCGTCGAGATCGTCACCGTCACCAGTCAGGCCCTGCAGCAGCGGTCCGGTCTCGATATCGAGGTCGTCGTCGGCGAACCGCGCGTGCATCGGGCAGAGGCGATCGAGCTCGGTGACTGCGAACTCGGTCTCTACGCCTCGCGCGACTATCTCGCGGCCAACGGCACCCCCGCCTCGGTGGAGGAGGTCAGCGACCACCGGCTCGTCTATTTCGTCGATTCCATGCTCCAGGTCGACGACCTCGATGCGCCGAGTCGACTGTTTCCCGAGATGAAGGATGCACTGACCTCGACGAACGTCTTCATTCACGTCGAAGCGACGCGTGCGGGTGCCGGAATCGGCTTCCTCCCGTGTTTCATGGCCGACCGTCACCCCGACCTCGTGCGACTCTTCCCCGATTCGGTGGCCGAGCGACTGCCCTACTGGATGGTGCTCAGACCCGATTCGATGCGGCGACCGGCGATCGTCGCCGTCGTCCAGGGGCTCAAGGATGAGATGCTCGCCCTCCAGGCTGCTCTCGAAGGCCGGAAGTTGCCCCGGTGAAGCGGCGAGACCAGGATATGAGCATGAACCAGCCCCAAACTGACATCGGCGACGAACTGGCCGGACATCGCATCGTGCTCACCGCCCAGCGGCGCGCGCAGCAGCTTGCCTCCGCCCTCGAGCGTCACGGCGCCAAGATCGTCCACGCCCCGACCCTGTCCGTCATCCCTCACATCGACGACCCCGAGCTCGTTGCACGCACCCGTGAACTCATCGAGGACCGGCCGGACATCGTCGTGGTCACGACCGGCGTCGGATTCACCGGCTGGGGCGACGTGGCTGAAGCCGCGGGTCTGCGCGAGGAGTGGCACTCGATGCTCGCCGGAGCACGGATATACGCCCGCGGCCCCAAGGCACGCGGAGCGATTCAGGGGGCCGGACTGAGCGCTCACTGGGTCGCGGAATCCGAGACGAGCGCAGAGATCCAGCAGGTCCTCCTCGGCGAGGGTGTGGATGGTCAGCGCATCGCCGTACAGCATCACGGTGCCGGCGCCGACGGACTTGATGAGGCCTTCGCCGCAGCTGGCGCCGATGTCCGCTCCCTCGTCATCTACCGGTGGGGTCCGGCCCCCGATCCGGCCGCCGTGGTCGACGCGGTCCGATTCGTCGCGGAGCGCAGGTGCGATGCCGTGGCCTTCACCTCAGCACCCGGGGCGGCAGCATTTCTCACCGCGGCCGAGGAGCAGGGACTGCTGTCGGCCGTGATCGAGGCGTTCAACGAATCGGTGGTGGCCGCAGCAGTCGGCGACGTCACCGCAGCGCCGCTGCATGAACAGGGCATCAGAACCGTGATTCCCGAGCGATTCCGACTCGGAGCCCTCGCGCGTCTCCTGATCAGCGAACTCGCCGAATGATCTCAGTCTGACGGGAATTCGATGTCGACGGCGTCTGACTCGCGCAGTGCGCCGATCGCCTCTGCCTCAGCGGTCAGCGCGCTCTTCATCGACGTCCGGACGGTGCCGAACGGTGCGATCGCCATGCTCAGTCGACGGTTGATAGCAGAGCAGTCAACGGCGCAGCAGCTCGGATCTGGTCCGGTCGCCTTCGCTGTCGTCGGATGCGGTCGGCGCCCCGCGCATGGAGTGCGGTCGGCGCCCCGCGCATGGAGTGCGGTCAGCGCGGATCCCGGTGGACTGTTCTGGATGCCGCAGGCTCCCGCGGCGTCAAGAAGTGAGTTGTGGCTGAGTCGCTCATCGAGGTGATGAGCTCGGAGGCGGAAGGCGATGATCTCGTCGTTCGTCGCGGAGTCGGCCATGTGCCCAGGCTAGCTCAGGACCCGTGTTTGAATGGGGCCATGTGCACGGCCGGCTTCAGGTGCGTGCACGACCACAATGAGAAGGGACGACGATGACGCGAACGATGCAGGTCAGCGACAGTATGGTGATCAAAGCCGACGCCGCCGGGCTCTGGGAACAGATCGCCGATCCGACCCAGATGGCCCGATGGAGCCCGGAGAACACGGGCGCCAGCACGCGCACGACTGCAGGTCCGCTGCAGACAGGCGACGTCTTCGAAGGCACGAACCGTCGCGGGCCGGCGACGTGGGTGACCGAATGCGTCGTCACCGAATCTGTGCCCGGCAGAAGGTTCGCCTTCACCGTGCGCCGGATCGGGCCCCGAAATCCCAGCATCGAAGGACCGAACGCGAGCTGGGCATACGAGTTCGAGGACCTCGGCGAGGCGACTCGAGTGACAGAGTCGTGGACGGACGATCGCCGCGCTTGGCCCGACTGGCTGGCCTGGGTCTTCGACCACATCGTCACACGGGGCCGGAGCTTCGCGGACTTCCAGCGATTGAACATCCGGCAAACCCTCACCGCCATGAAGGATGACGTCGAAAAGCAGTGACACGGACGAAACGAGGGCGAAACAACTCCTCGCTACTCTGATCGCATGACAGCGACGGCACAGCCCACCGAGAGCTCCGCCCGCCACGATGTGGAGGGGATGAACTTCTATACCCGCAAATGGGTGCGGCCTGAGGACCTCAACGCCAACGGCTCCCTCTTCGGCGGCAGCCTGCTGAGGTGGATCGACGAGGAGGCCGCGATCTACGCGATCATCCAGCTCGGCAACCATCGAGTTGTGACGAAGCTGATCTCCGAGATCGACTTCCAGGCTTCGGCGAGGGAAGGCGATCTCATCGAGATGGGGCTCCTCGCCACGCATTTCGGACGCACCTCACTGACGATGAGGGCCCGGGTGCGCAATATGATCACTCGCAGATCCATCCTCAGCATCGACAAGATCGTATTCGTCGGTGTCGACGAGGGCGGCACTCCGATTCCCCACGGGTACACGACGATCACCTACGACCGCGATCGAATGCCCGAACTACACCGGAAGATCTCGTAGGAGAGACCGCGGTCCGACGCGGTCGCAGGTGTCGCCTCCTGGACCGCCTCGGTACCGGAGAACTCGGTGAGAGCCTCGGTGATGGTGTCATTGACCGCTTCACTGTTGTCCGTCAGCGGGAACTGGTCGAAGTACTCGAAGGTCGGTTCCTTCGGGGTTCCGGCGGCCGCGCATTCGCCGCGGACGATCCGCTCGATCGACGCGATGACTCTCTTGCGCACAGCGGTGTCGTAGGTGTGGACATTGAGCAGCAGCTCCGCTCGATCAGGGATGGTATTCGACTTCGATCCGGCATTCGACGCACCGTCCGTGACGACGGCGAACTCGCCGGGTTCGGTTTCCCGGGACACGATCGTCTGTAGGCGCAGGACAATCGCGGCCGCGAGCACGACAGGGTCGACGGACAGGTGCGGCATCGATCCGTGGGCACCGCGACCGAAGACAGTTATCTTCACCGAGTCTCCGGCCGCGTTCTCCTCGGCCGGCTGGAAGAGGGCGACGTACGTGCCTGACCAGGCATTACGATTCTCTTTGAGCAGTCGGACCGCGCCGAGGAGGGCGGCAGCATGCATATCGTGTCCACAGGCGTGCATGACTCCGTCGACCTCGGACGCGAAGTGGAGACCGGTGTCCTCGGTGACCGGCCGGCAGAGCATCGGTATCGGCTCGAGCTAGGACGGGGGCCCTTCCCCATTCTCGATCACCGCGACGCGACCGGTCTCCCCGATGCGTCTGACATCGAGCCCCAGACCGGTGAGATCGGACTCGACGCGCTCGGCGGTCTTGTGTTCTGCAAAGCTGATTTCAGGATGGCGGTGAAAGTCTTTGTAGACCTCACGCTGCCAGTCGAGCTGGGAATCGATGCAGTAGAGGAATGAGGGTGTCGTCATCGTGTCTCCTGTGCTCAGGCCGCGGGTGGGCCCTCCAGGCGCGGACATTTCTCACAGTATCAGCGGGCGAGGAACTCGTTCAGGGGTGTTGGTCGGGCGGCGCGAGGTGAGCACCCTATTGAGCGAGCAGACCTCGTTCGGACAGGTCCCCGCGCAGCGAGGCGGCTCCTGAGAACACATGACCGATGAAGCCGAGTCGTTGTGCTGCCTCCACGTTGGCGGGCAGATCATCGACGAAGACCGTCCGGGCCGGGTCGAGGTCGAATCGGTCCCGAGTCAGTTCGAATATGGCCGGATCGGGTTTGACCAGCCCGACCTTTCCCGAGACGACGATGTCTTCGAGTTCGCTGATCGCAGGGGCGACGACGGGGGCATGGTGGATGGTCTCAGCCGACCAGTTCGACAGCCCGAGCAGGCGGACGCCGGCGGACTTGAGATCCGCGACGATCTCGGCCATGCCGTCGATCGGACCGGTCAGGGATTTGTCGAAGTTCTCGTAGTAGCCGGCGACGATCTCTCCGTGGCGGGGGTCCGCCTCGGCGGCTCGGGCGACGATATCGGTGATCGAAACGCCGGAGTCAGCTGCGGTATTGAGCGTGGAGAAGTCGGCCGCCTCGGCGAAGGAATGCCATTCATCGGCGCTCATGCGGTCGGCCAGAGGCCCTGTCTGGTCCCAGCCGATGAGCACATTGCCGAGGTCGAAGACGACGGTCGTCGGGGTCGGGCGATCGGGTCCGGTCATGGGCCACCACCTGGTATCGGCATCCTGGAGTCGAACCCCACGCTACCCGGAGTCGTCGGACCATTGTGGATTCGGTCCGGCTGCCTAGGTTGGTTTCATGATCGGCTACCCGCCCCTGCAGATCCGGGTGAAGACTCCCCGACTCGAGCTCGTCGGTGCCGGCGATGAGATGCTCGCGGCGCTCGCCCCACTTGTGAGGGACGGCAAGGTCTTCGCGGAACCCGCTCCCTACGACGATCCGATGTCGTTCTACGAATCCGACCCGGACGTGCGGGTAAGCAGGTGGCTCCAGAGCGTGTGGCGCGGACGCGGGCGGTTCTCTCCCTCTGACTTCCGGTTGGCCTTCGCCGTCCTCGTCGATGGTGAGGCCGTGGGGATGCAGGACCTCATTGCGGAGAAATTCGACTCCTGCGGGACATTCGCGTCATTCTCCTGGCTGTCGACGGATGTGCGCGGTCGCGGCCACGGCACCGAGATGCGCAGTGCTCTGCTCCATCTTGCGTTCGCGGGGCTCAGGGCGAGTGAGGCCGCGGTTCCGGTGCGTTCGTCGACAACATCGGATCGAACAAGGTGTCTGAAGCCTTGGGGTACGAGCGCAACGGCGTCGACTGGGGCATCCGCCGAGGCGAGCCGGGACGCATCCTACGCTGGCGCCTGTCCCGCGAGGCGTGGGAGACCCGGCGGCGCGATGACATCGACCTCACCGGAGTCGAGGACTTCTGTACTTTCCTAGCCCACCACTAATTGCTACCTGACGGCGTCCCAGCTACCTGGCTCTGGACTGGTCCCCGTCAGGTAGCAATTGGGGCGGTCAGAGGTCCAGGGAGAACACCTCGTGGGACGGGGACTTGTGTCGGAGTTCCGGGTTGCGCTGCATTCCGAGCTCTCGAGCGTGATCGACGCAGGCCGCAGCCGCTTCGGTGCGGTCTTTGGGGTGAGGGTAATACTCCATCACCTGCAGATCGCCGAGGAGGGCGGCCATATCGTCGAGATCGTCGTCGGTCATCTCCCGCAGGCGCAGACGAGGAGTGTCGCAGGGACGCATGAGCTCAGGATAACCGGGCGGGCCGATGTGCGTGGAGCTGCCGGAGTGTTCAGCCAGATGGGCGTCGCCGGCGGTCACGAATGACCGCGAGTGTCGTGGCGGTGATCATGAGTACGAGGGCCAAGAACCACAGAAACGCGGCAAAGTCATGGAACGGTGCCGCCTGGGAACTCATTATGCAGGCGGCGGCGAGCAGGATGAATGCGACGATCCAACGGGTGAGTACCGAGTGCTTCAACGCTCCTCCAACGTCAGGGTCCATGGCCGTTGCCACTGACCCTAAGTAGAGCAAAGGTGCCTGTCAACGCCGGTGACGGCGGCCCAGCAACCTGGCGCCAGGTATCTATGCCCCCGTCAGGTAGCAATTGGGGAGGAGACGACAGCGACCCTGCGTTCACGCCAAGTGGGTGAGCGCAGGGTCGCTGGTGAATCTCAGAAGTCTCTAGGTGAGACTCTCAAAGAGTCTCAGAGGCCGCGGACGCGAGTCGCCTGCAGGCCCTTGGAGCCCATCTCAGAGTCGAACTCGACGTTCTGACCCTCGGTGAGCTCGCGGTAGCCGGAGGCTTCGATCGCGGAGAAGTGAGTGAACACGTCAGCCGAACCGTCGTCAGGCTGGATGAATCCGAAACCCTTTTCCGCGTTGAACCATTTCACGGTACCTGTTGCCATAATCTTTGTATCCTTATTTTTTAACTGATGACCGCTGCTGCGATCGTGATGGTCGAACCCATTGCTGGATCCGGCTTTCCCGCTGGATGAACTGAATCTTGGACACAGGTCCAACGAAAAACTGTGGGCGAACCGAGAGCTCGGAATTCATGGTGAGGGTGAGGACTCTGGTGAGAGGTCTCTGTCTCAGACGAAATCGTGGGGAGTCTCGGTTTCGATCGTGCACTTGAAAGTGCTGGACGGAAGTCGTCAGATGAACGACGTGGAAAATCATGAGGGGCGCGGAAGGCAGACACGCGCCGACGGGCAAACACATGGTGTCGAACGAATCTACCTACACTTAAGACACCATCTGCTCCGCACATTTCTGTGCGAGAACAGTTCAAGCTTAGCAGAGAGATCGTCCCAGTGGCGACATCGATCGAGATCAGCACCGAAATCAGGCGCCCTGAGCAGGTTCGATACCAACTCGACGGGCAGGCTGCACGCCGGAGCGGGCCGCGCGAGACCGCAAACCGAGAGATGCCGCACAGTGATGTGCACTCGCCGATCCTGGTGTTTAGGATTGTATGCAAAACGTTTTGTATGCAATCCGCCGTGACCCCGGACGCAGGAGCACCGAGCCTTGGAAAACCGAGAGACACCAATGCCGCCAGGCCTCCGCAGACGGCGTCGCCTCGCCGCGAAATACCGTCGCCGACGCACCTTCGTCGCAGTGGCCGCGGTCCTCATCATCGCGGCCCCGGTGACGATCGCGGTGGCGGTGCACAACCTCGGCGCGAACCTCTCGTCGTCTCCGCTGCGTGCCCACGACGGCGCCGTTCCCGAGAAGCTCACCGACGAAACGAACATCCTCATCCTCGGATCCGACACCCGAGACCTCGACTCGACGAAGGATGACTCCGCGGCTTCCGATCCGAACGCTGACGGGAACTCCGGGGCCGCCTCGTGGCAGGGATTCGGCACCGCCGAGGGCGCCCGCAGCGATGCAATGATCCTCGCCCACGTCTCAGCCGATGCCGACCGCATCGACGCCGTGCAGATTCCACGCGACACGATCATGGACATCCCGGCCTGCGACGACACCGGGAGCGGCGCATCGCCGGCCGTGCACGGCATGATCAATTCCGCCCTCAACGCAGGACCCGCCTGTTCGGTCTCTGCCGCAGAGGTGCTCACAGGGGTCCGCGTCGATCACTTCATCAACGTCGATTTCGACGGGTTCGCAGCGATCGTCGACGCCATGGACGGAATCACCGTCGACCTCGATGAACCGCTCAAGGACCCGAAGGCGAACCTCGACCTTCCCGCCG
Organism: Brevibacterium iodinum ATCC 49514; assembly: GCF_900169265.1. Classification (GTDB taxonomy): domain Bacteria; phylum Actinomycetota; class Actinomycetes; order Actinomycetales; family Brevibacteriaceae; genus Brevibacterium; species Brevibacterium iodinum. The sequence goes on along the minus strand of NZ_FXYX01000014.1, from coordinate 34,698 downwards.
GCGAGCAGACGATCGGCGGAGACGACGCCCTCGCCCTCGCCCGGACCCGACACGCTGTCGGCGACGGCAGCGACATTTCGCGCATGGGCAATCAGCAGATGGTCATGGAGGCCATCATCGACCGGGCCAAGAGCGGTCAGGTCCTCACCCGACCCGATCGGCTCTACGGATTCCTCGACGCGGTGACGTCCACCCTCGGAGTCGACGACGAGCTCAACTCGGTGAAAGCGCTCGCCTCCATGGCGACGACGGTGGCTTCCGTGGACAAAGACAATATTACGTTCGAGATCATGCCGTGGGCACCGGCACCGGAGAACCCCAACCGAGTGGTCAAGTCCGCCGACGCCGACGCCGTGTTCTCCGCCATCATCGACGACGAACCGATCACGGACCTCGTCGGCTGAGCCTGCCCGGGCCCCCGACTGAAGTCGGCAGGCAGCCGTCTGCCCCACCCCGTCCAGGCGATATTCATCCTCGACTCCTAGACTGGGCCGCATGTCTACGATCGAAATCACGCAAGACAACTTCGAGTCGACCATCAACGACAACGAGATCATCCTCCTCGACTTCTGGGCCGATTGGTGCGGCCCCTGCAAGCAGTTCGCCCCGGTCTTCGAACAGGCCGCCGAGGCCAACCCCGACATCGTCTTCGGCAAGATCGACACCGAAGCCCAGCAGCAGCTGGCCGGACTCTTCGCGATCTCCTCGATCCCGACCCTCGTCGCCTTCCGCCAGGGCATCGTCGTCTTCGCCCAGCCCGGCGCGCTCGCCGCCCCGCAGCTCGAACAGGTCATCACCGCCGTCAAGGGCCTCGACATGGACGAAGTCCGTGCTGAACTGGCCAAGCAGGAAGCCGCCGCTTCCGCAGAGACCGACGGCGCGGACGGTGCCGCACCCGATTCGATCCCCGCTGATCCGGGCGTCGACAAGTGACCACGACCAGCAGCCACAACGACCACACCCACGCAGACAGCACCGCCGCAGACGGCGCCGGCGTGCCCGATTCCGTGGCCGCCTGGGAAGAGCGCTACGCCGAGGCCGACGACGCCATCTGGTCCGGAAACCCGAACGGATCCCTCGTCGCCGTCGTCTCCGAAATGACCCCCGGCCGCGTCCTCGACGTCGGCTGCGGAGAAGGCGCGGACGTCGTCTGGATGGCCGAGAACGGCTGGGACGCCACCGGTATCGACCTGTCGACCACGGCCATCGACCGTGCCCTCCGGGCTGCCGAATCCCGCGGAATCTCCGCCGAATTCGCCGTCGCCGACGTCTCCACCTGGGAACCGGAAGACCCCGACCGCCGAGGCGGCTTCGACCTCGTCACCGGATCCTTCCTCCACACCCGGTTGCCCGATACCCGGGAAGAGCTGCTCACTCGCGTCGCCGCACACGTGGCACCGGGCGGCGCCCTCCTGCTCGTCTCCCATGCGACGATGCCGCCGTGGGCCGCCGAACACAGCGAGAAGTTCGAACACGGCATGGACCACCACCATGAACTGGTCAGCCCGAACGGAGACTTCGCCCTCCTCATCGGCGCCAGCCCGCACCGGTGGGAGATCGAACTCGCCGACACCCGCTCCCGAGAGGTGACCTCCCCGTCGGGCGAACCCGCCGAACTCGAGGACGCGATCCTCCTGGCCCGCCGGATCTGAACTCAGCCAACGCAGAGACCCGGACCCGGAACCCAGCACCGAGGCGGCTGCGCGGTCGATCATGACCGCGCAGCCGCCTCGGCGAACCGGGCGATTCCCAGCCCCCTGAGATGGGGTCGAAAACCCGGTCTCACCTGGTGCATTTCCACCCCGTGAGGGGCTAAGGTAGTGCCATGGCTCGGTTCAGCTTCCTCGAGTGGCCGGTACTCCGGCAGCTGCGCACGTCGGATAAGACGGGACGCGGCGAATCCGTCGTGTCCCAGCAGACTCGGGACACCACCCCACGCACGGTCACGGCCGACAAGGTCGTCCAATCCGTGTGCCCCTACTGCGCCGTCGGCTGCGGACAGAAGATCTTCGTCAAGGACGACAAGGTCGTGCAGATCGAAGGCGACCCGGACTCACCGATCTCACGCGGCCGCCTGTGCCCGAAGGGCGCAGCCAGCGAACAGCTCGTCAACGCTCCCGGCCGTGTCACCGACGCCCTCTACCGGGCCCCGAAGGCCAAGGACTGGACGAAGATCGACCTGTCGACCGCGATCGACATGATTGCCGACCGATTCATCGAAGCCCGCCGCATCCACTGGGAGGACTTCGACGACAAAGGCCACCCGCTGCGGCGGACGATGGGCATCGCCAGCCTCGGCGGGGCGACCATCGACAACGAGGAGAACTACCTCGCCAAGAAGCTCTACACCGCGGCCGGGGCGATACAGATCGAGAACCAGGCGCGTATTTGACACTCCGCCACCGTTCCCAGTTTGGGAACCTCGTTCGGGCGCGGCGGCGCCACCCAACCCGTCCAGGATATGGCGAATGCGGACTGCATCATCATCCAGGGTTCCAATATGGCCGAGTGCCACCCCGTGGGCTTCCAATGGGTGACCGAGGCCAAGGCCCGTGGTGCCCGCATCATCCACGTCGATCCTCGTTTCACGCGCACCACCGCGATCGCCGATAGGCACGTGCCCATCCGGGCAGGCTCCGACATCGTGCTGCTCGGTGCGCTCATCAACCGTGTGCTGAGCGAGGGCCGCTACTTCGACGAGTACGTGCGCGCCTACACCAACGCCGCGAACCTCATCAGCGACGACTATGTCGACACTGAGGATCTCGACGGACTGTTCTCCGGTTTCGACCCGGACACGAACTCGTACGAGAACTCGACGTGGTCGTACCAGACGGATGAGCAGGGTGCTCCGCTCAAGGACCCCAGCCTGGAGAACCCGAAGTCGGTCTTCCAGATCTTACGGCACCACTACTCGCGCTACACGCCTGAGATGGTCGAGGAGAACTGCGGAATCAAACCCGCCGACTTCGACTACCTCTACGAATCGGTGACCGAGAACTCGGGCCGGGAACGGACCACGTGCTTCGCCTACGCGGTCGGCTGGACCCAGCACAGCCTCGGCTCGCAATTCATCCGCACCGCCTCGATCCTCCAGCTCCTGCTGGGCAACATGGGCCGACCGGGCGGCGGAATCATGGCGCTGCGCGGGCACGCGACGATCCAGGGCTCGACGGACATTCCGACCCTGTTCAATCTGCTGCCCGGCTACCTGCCGATGCCCAGCGCCGGGGTCCACGACGCCTTCGACGATTACGTCGCAGCCGTGGGCACCCCGGAGACCCATAAGGGCTACTGGGCCAACGGCCGTGCCTACGCCACCAGCCTGCTCAAGGCCTGGTGGGGCGATGCGGCGACGGCAGACAATGACTTCGCCTTCGACTATCTGCCGCGCATCAACGGCGCCCACGGCACCTACCAGACCGCGGTGCGCATGCTCAACGACGGAGTCGACGGATACTTCCTGCTTGGGCAGAACCCGGCCGTGGGCTCGGCCAACGGGCGCATGCAGCGCATGGCCATGAGCCACCTGAAGTGGATGGTCGTCCGCGACTTCAGCCTCATCGAATCCGCCACCTGGTGGAAGGACGGCCCCGAGATCGAGACCGGGGAGCTGAAGACCGAGGACATCGACACCGAGATGTTCTTCCTCCCCGCAGCCAACCACACGGAGAAGGCCGGCACGTTCACGCAGACCCAGCGTCTCGTGCAGTGGCGCCACAAGGCCGTCAACCCGCCCGGGGACGCACAGAGCGAACTCGACTTCTTCTACGAACTCGGCCAAGCCGTGCGCGAGAAGCTGCGGGACTCCGACGACCCCCGCGATCGGCCGCTGCTCGACATGACCTGGGACTACCCGGTCGACGACGAGGGCGAAGTCGACGCCGAGGCGGTCGTCAAGGAGATCAACGGCTACTTCGTCGGCGGCGACCGCGACGGCGAGCCCCTGGACAACTTCAACCAGATGACCGACGACGGGACCACCGCCGGCGGCTGCTGGATCTACACAGGCGTCTACGCGGGAGGCCAGAACATGGCCGCCCGCCGCAAACCGCGGGATGAGCAGGACGAAACCGCCGCCGAATGGGCGTGGGCCTGGCCGGCGAACCGTCGGATCCTGTACAACCGTGCCTCGGCCGCACCCGACGGAACTCCCTGGTCGGAGCGGAAGAAGTTCGTGTGGTGGGACGAGGAAACCGGGAAGTGGACGGGCAAGGACGTGCCCGACTTCCCGATCGACCGTGCACCCGCCGCCCGATCGGATATCGCCTACGGCGGTCCCGCGAACCTTGACGGCGACGATCCATTCATCATGCAGGCCGATGGAAAGGGGTGGCTGTTCGCACCGAGCGGAATGATCGACGGACCGATTCCCACCCACTACGAACCGCAGGAATCGACGGTCACGAACCCGCTGTACTCACAGCAGAACAGTCCGACCCGGATGGTTATGCGCCGTGAGGACAACCTGTCCGCCCCCGGTGCCGGGGTGCCCGGATCCGAGGTCTTCCCCTATGTGTTCACGACCTACCGACTCACCGAGCACCACACCGCCGGAGGCATGTCCCGGTGGCTGCCGTACCTGTCGGAGCTGCAGCCGGAGATGTTCTGCGAGATCTCACCTGAACTCGCCGCCGAGGTTGGGCTCGAACCCTACGGTTGGGCCACCCTGGTCTCCCCGCGGGCGGCGATCGAGGCCCGCGTCCTCGTGACGAAGCGGATGACCCCGCTGACGATCGGCGGGAAGACCGTCCACCAGATCGGCCTGCCCTACCACTGGGGCGTGGGCGGTCAGGGTGCCGTCGTCGAAGGCGATTCCGCCAACGACCTGCTGGGTGTGACGATGGACCCCAACGTCTACATCCAGAACAGCAAGTACGTGGCCGGAACGATCATCCCCGGCCGCCGTCCCCGCGGACCCGAACTCGTCGACTTCGTCGAGAAGTACCAACGCGAGGCGGGACTCAGCCCCGAATCCGGCAACCAGCAGGTCACCGTTCCCGCCGAGCATGTCGAGGCCTCCCATCGCGCCGGACAGGGACGCAGCGCCGGTGGACACGCTCACCGAGGCGGCGATTCGGCCGTCGGCGTCACCCCGGGCAGGACCCTGGACGGGGGACGCGATGGAGTCTCCGACGGTGACGGCACGACCGCCTCGGCGACGGTCGACAGTGCCGATGATCGCAGCGGTAGGATCACCATCGAACCCACCGAGGCGGCCGAACCCGCCGAACCCACCGAACCCGCCGAGACGGCGGTGTCGAACCGCGCCGACGACGGGGACCCCAGCGACGGCGACCCCGACCACGGCCGGCACGCCGACGGCAGTGCGATCGCCGAAACCGAGGTGGCCGAAGCGGAAGCTCGCGCCCGCGCGGCTCGGGATCGGCAGGAGAACCAGGAGGAGGACGACTGATGTCGACACCGACGATCGATGACGGCACGTTGGCGGACGGGCACTGGCACGATTCCGCGCACAACCGCAAGGGATTCTTCACCGACACCTCGATCTGCATCGGCTGCAAGGCCTGCGAAGTCGCGTGCAAGGAGTGGAACCGCAACCCGCAGGACGGCACCTTCGAACTGCTCGGTTCCTCGTACGACAACACGGGCAGCCTCGGGGCGAACACGTGGCGGCACGTCGCGTTCATCGAACAGGATTCCGAACGCATCGAGAAAGCACGGGAATCCGGGCGCAAGCTCGTCAATCTCGGCATGCCCACGATCCGCCCGCGCACCGATGAGTCTGCCGCCGCCCAGCCGCTCGACGGGGCCTTGGGGGCGGCGGCGGAGGGCCGGACATCAGCCGGTCTGCCGACGACGCCCGAGCTCAACGTCGATCTGCTGGCACCGGGTGCCCTGGAGCCGACCGACCTGTCGAACGTCGACACGACACCCCCGGACACCGCGGACTTCCGGTGGCTGATGTCCTCGGACGTGTGCAAACACTGCACTCACGCCGGCTGCCTCGACGTCTGCCCTACAGGGGCCCTCTTCCGCACCGAATTCGACACCGTCGTCGTCCAGAACGATGTCTGCAACGGCTGCGGAACCTGCGTGGCCGGCTGCCCCTTCGGCGTCATCGAACGCCGAGACGACGGCACGATCAACACCCCCACCGACCGCGACGATCGCAGAGCCGCGGACATGGACGTGCCGGACGCGGGCACGGCGAACAAGTGCACCCTCTGCTACGACCGCCTCGTCGAAGGTCAGGAACCAGCCTGCGCGCAGACCTGCCCGACGCAGTCGATCAAGTTCGGCGACCGTCAGGACATGGTCGACCAGGCGCACGACCGAGTGGCCGAACTCCACGCGAAGGGACTGACCGAGGCTCGCCTCTACGGGGCGAACCCGAACGACGGGGTCGGCGGCACCGGATCCGTGTTCCTCCTCCTCGACGAACCCGAGGTCTACGGCCTGCCGCCGGACCCGCGGGTCGCGACGAAGGACCTGCCGAAGATGTACGCCAACGCCGGGATCGCGGCGCTGGGCATGGTCGCCGCGGCCGGACTCGCGTTCCTCGGGAGCCGCCGTTCATGAGCACCTCAGAATTTGATTCCTACCGCCCACCCGAGCCGGAAGGCGGACGCAGAAAACGTCGCCGAGGCGGCCGTGGAGGTCCCAGCGGACCTGACGGTTCCGGTGGGCGTCGGGGCGGTCGCGGCGGCAACGGTCGTGGCGGCGCGTGGAAGAACCGCGGTGCCGACGGCAACCGTGAGATGCCGATGGTCGAGGACGTCGAGTTCACGTCGTACTACGGTCGACCGATCGTCAAGGCTCCGCCGTGGGGCGATGAGATCGGGGCGTACCTGTTCCTCGGCGGTCTGGCCGGGGGATCTTCTCTGCTCGGCTTCGGTGCGCAGCTGACCGACCGGCCCGGTCTGCGCATCGCATCTCGGATGACTGCAATCGCGGCGACCGGTGTAGGCGGTGCCGCTCTCGTGGCCGACCTCGGCAGGCCCGAACGATTCCTCAATATGATGCGCGTCGTCAAAGTGTCGTCGCCGATGAGCCTGGGCACGTGGATCCTCTCGGGCTTCGGCGTCGGATCGGGAGTGACCTTCGCGATCGAACTCGACCGGATCACCGGTGAGAAACTGCTGCCTCAGGGCCCGCTGCGCAAGGTGCTCCATGCCATGGAGACGCCTGCGGCCGTCGAATCCGCCTTCTTCGCCACTCCGCTGGCCGCATATACCGCTGTGCTTCTCGGGGCGACGGCCGTTCCGACCTGGAACGCCGCCGGCCGCAATGGTCTGCCGTACGTGTTCGTGTCCTCGGCTTCGATGGCCGCCGGAGGCGCCGCGATGGCATTGGCACCGCTAGCCGAGACCGGCCCGGCCCGACTGCTCGCGCTCGCCGGCACCGCCGGAGAAGCTTATGCGATGTCGGCGATGAGGAAGCGCATGCACCCGGCCGAGGTCGATCCGCTGGACGACGGCGAACCAGGACACAAGCTGCATCGGGCCGAGAAGCTGCTCATCGCCGGAGCCGTCGGCGCCGCCGCCGTCGAGGTGGGGGCACGCGTGTTCGCGAAGAAGCTGGGTGGCGGCTGGAAGACTCGGGCTGTGCTGCGGGGGCTGTCCGTCGTTTCCGGTGCAGCCTTGGCGGCCGCCTCGGCGTACACGCGTTTCGGCGTGTTGGAAGCCGGAATCGAATCGACGAAGGACCCGCGTCACGTGGTCGAACCGCAGCGCGCTCGCCTCGAAGAGCGTCGGGCTCGTGGCATCACCGACGACTCCATCACCACCGGCCGGTAGCCCGCGGGCGAAAGCATCCCGCACCGTTCGTGCTTTCGCCTCCACTCAGCAGCACCTCCTACAAATGGCTCGGCATCCATCACCATTCGCGCCAAAACACCTCGGTGCAGCGGGTGGTTATGTCGCTAACGGTGGTGGATGCCCGGAAGACTGCCGCGACCCGGCAACGTAGCTCGCAAAATACTACGGACTGAGTAGACTGATGAGTCCTATGAAGAAGCTGCTCAAGGACCGTCGGGCCATCAGGGACGGCATAGTCGTGGCTCTGCTCTTCCCGCTCGTCTACTTCGGCATGCATCTGCTCGGATGGGGCAACGATTCGTTCAATTGGTGGCAGACACTGCTGGCCGGTCTCTTCACCGGTGCTTTCTTCTGGTTCTTCATGTCCAGCTTCCGCCAGTTCCGCGACGAGGATGTCACCCCGCGCTGAGCGACCTCACCGCACGTGTATGCCCGAGCCGGCGACGATCTCGCCGATGATCGGGTGACCAGGAAGTTCGCCGACGACGAGCAGCCCGCCCGAGGTCTGCGCATCGGCGAGAAGCAGCAGGTCGTCCTCGCTTACGCCGTCATCCGCGGTCAGATGAGGCCGCACCCAGTCGAGGTTTCGCCTGGTTCCGCCGGACACATACCCGTCAGCGATCGACTCATCGACACCGCCGAGGCGGGGCACCGCGGTCGCATCGATGACCGCTCCGACTCCTGAGGCCCGTGTCATCTTGAACAGGTGCCCGAGCAGGCCGAAACCGGTGACATCCGTGGCCGCTCGTACGCCTGCAGCCACGGCCGCCCGTGATGCTTCGGCATTGAGTGCAGTCATCGTGGCGATGGCCTCGTCGAAGTTATCACCAGTGACTTTGTGCCGATTGTTGAGGATCCCCACGCCGATCGGCTTGGTCAATGTCAGGGGCAGCCCCGCCTCGGCGGAATCGTTGCGCATGAGTTCATCTGGGTGGGCCACACCGGTCACGGCCATGCCGTACTTCGGTTCGGGGTCGTCGATCGAATGGCCGCCGGCCACGGGGCAGTTCGCCTGCGCTGCGACGTCGAGCCCGCCGCGCAGGACCTCGGTGAGCAGCTCCATCGGCAGCTTCTCCCTCGGCCACCCGACGAGGTTGATCGCCGTGACGGGGGTCCCGCCCATCGCGTAGATGTCGGAGAGCGCATTGGCCGCCGCGATCCGTCCCCAGTCGTAGGCGTCATCGACGACCGGGGTGAAGAAATCCGCGGTCGAGAGCACCGCGAGGTCATCGCGGACTCGCACAGCCGAGGCATCATCGCCGTCATCGAGGCCGACGAGGACATCCGGACCGGGCTGGCCGACCAGGCCGCGCACCGCGTCCTCGAGCTCGCCGGGGGGAATCTTGCAGGCGCATCCTCCACCGTGGGCGAACGAGGTCAGACGGTCCTGAATCGCAGTCATACTGCGAGACTAACACCGGCGGTCAAGGGCGTCGACGGACGCCCGATTCCATTCCGTCGCCGAGGCGACCGTGCACCTCCGTACGGGCGCACGGCCGGTCGTTCGCCCGGGTCAGTGCCTCCCCGCCGGGCGGCCGGCCCGCCGCGCGCGGGCCGCGCGGACGGCGATGATTCCGCCGATGACCAGCAACGCGCCGAGCAGTGCGGTGAGCAGAACCGGTCCGCCGGTGCGTGGCAGATCGCCACCCCCGTCGGGCGAACCGTCCCCCTCGGACGATCCGTCCGCGTTTGCACCGTTTCCCGACGAGGCACTCGACGTTCCATCGCTCGAGGCTCCCGGACCGGAGCCATCGGAACCGGAGCCGGCCGAACCGCTTCCCGCCGAGGAATCCTCATCGGCACCGGCCGAGGCTTTGGTCGAGGCGCCGTCATCGTCCGACCCCTCCGATGAGCCGTCCTCGCCTCCCGTGGAGGAAGCGTCGGAGCCGTCCTCAGCTCCCGCACTGTCGGCGGATCCGCCGCTGTCGGCCGATCCGTCGTCATCGCCGGGACCCGGAGGCGGTTCTTCCCCCGCGACCTCGACGGTGGCCTTCGCGGTCTTACCGTTGACGGTGACCTCGAGGACCGCGGTTCCCGGGTTCTCCGCGGTGATCTGACCCGTCGCCGGGTTGACGCGGATGACGTCGGAGGCCGCCTCGGGGACCCCTGATTTCACTGACTGGGCACTGACCTTCGCACCCGTCGCCTGTTGCAGGGCAACCTCGGCGCCGGAATCGACCACGACACCGTCGCCGCCCCATTGGGCGGTCGCCGGCCACCCGACGGGAACGGTGCGCTCACCCTGTGTGAAGGACGCCGCGACGTCCGCGGACTGGCCCGGGGCCAGGGAGCCGGGTGCCTCGAGTGAGATCGAATCGACGCGCGGCTTCGTCTCCGCGGCCAGCCAGCCGACCCTATCGGCTGTGGTCGGATCGTCCCCGACGTCGCCGACGCCGGGATCGATGCCGAGCATCGTCCACCCGGTGAATCCGCCGGTCGCCGGGGTGCCGGCCGGGTCCTTCCCGGAATTGCCGTTGATCAGGTAGCTCACGCCCTCCATCGCGGACCCGTGGAATGCTCCTACGTGGCCGTTGATCACGGCCGCGGACTTCCCGCTGTCCTTGCGGAACTCTCCGAGCTTCTTCTCGAGTTCCGCGGCCTCCCGTCGGTCCCCGAGCTGGCTCGTCTTCGACGGCAGCGGATCCTGCGGGGGATGGTGGAAGAACACGGTGATGCCGGTCAGCTCGTCACGTTCGGCCACCTCGTCGAGGGCGTCTTCGAGCATGTTCAACTGCGAATCATCGCTGCCGTTGAGGGTCCCGTCCGAGGAATTCAGGGTCACGATCTTCGTCCGCCCCACGGTGCGCTCGCCCGTCGGGGAACCGAATGCGGCCTCGAAGTTGTCGATCTCCCCACCCATGATCTCGTGGTTGCCGGGCACGTAGATGTAGGGGATCGACTCATCCCACTCCTCGTCGATGATCGTCTTCGCCAGCTCGAAATCCTCCTGAGAGGCCTCGTCGACGAGGTCGCCGTTGATGACGAGCAGATCCGGCTTTGCGGCACGGATCTCCTTGAGCGTCCGCCTGGCACCCTTGACAGCTTCGGAATCCGGGTCGGTGGCGACGAACTGGGCGTCGCTCATGACCGCGATGTTCTGCGGGCGGTCTTTGACGGTTCCGTTCGTCAGCAGCGCCGGATCATGCCGCGCCGAGGCGGCCGGATCGTCGGTCTCGGGAGTGGAGATCGCCTGGAGGTCGGAGATCGAAATGTCCCCCTTGTACTTCTCGGCAGACCGGGTCTCCATCATCCGGATTCGTTCGAGGGTGAGCGGTTGGGAGAGCCCCTCGGGGACGGTGAAGCGGACCTTCTGCCACCCGTCGAAGGTGATGTGGTCGCCGTCGATGTTCGTCACTGTGCCGTCGGGAGTGCTCACCTGCAGCCTCGGCCAGGCCCCGGTGCCGTCGCCGCGGACCATCATCTCGAACGCCACCGTGTTGCCTTCCAGCTTCACCGGCTCCTTCGGGATGAGGTAGTAGCCGCGCGTCGCCGAGGAGGTGGAGAAGTCATATGTGAGATCGATGCTCGGCTTGCCATCAGGGCTGGGCTCACCTGCGGTGAATGAGCCGGTGGCCCGATCGTGGCCGTCGGTGAACGCCGAGGTGTCGGAGAAGTCGAGGACCTCGGTCGTTTCGGTGCCGACGGTCACCGGGATCGTCGTTGTCACGTCTCCGACGGTGAGCTTCACGTTCCCGGACGTCGGTTCGTCGTCGCGGGAGTCCTTGCCTTTCCCAGCCGTCGACGAATCGGCGGAGACGACGAGTTCGCCGAGTCCGTCGGTGTCGACCGTCAGCCCTTCGTCGGCGTCGACGTCGATGTCGCCGGTTTCGATGAGAGAACGCCTGCCCTCGGAGTCGAAGCCGGTCAGGGACACCGTCTGCGAGTCCTGGGCGTCCTCGAGGTTGATGCTCCGCGCGCTCGGCCAGAGTCCGACCGGTTCGCCAAGCACATCGAGGTCCTGTCGCGCGGTGTGCCCGTCGACGGCATAGCTCACCCGCCCCTTGCCGGTGGACTCACCGGTCACGCGGGCGTTCGACTCATCGGAGTCGGCGAGCTTCACTCCGCCGTCGGCGGAGAACGTTCCGGAAGAGGCGATCGGTTCGAGATTCTTACCGAGCCCGGTGCCCTTCATTGATCGGCTCAGCCCCTTGAGCACGGTGGTCTGTCCGTCGAGTTCGGGTTCGATCTGCGCATCGGCCAGCTGCTCCGCGGGGGCGTCTGAGTAGAAGACGAGGGCATTGGCGACGGTGCGCTGCTTACCGTCGGACGGGTCGTTCTGCAGTGCCGGAGCATCTGCGCCGGCTGTGCGGGCGAGCATCGTCGTCGACCCGCCGCCGTCGAGGTTGACCGCGTTGTAGGCGCCGATGTCAGCGAAGAACTCGCCCATGTCCTCGAGACTCATGCCTCCCGAGGACTCGCTGCGGCCGTCGATGGTGGTGACGAACAGCTCCGAACCGTCCTTGCTGATGCCCACCGCGGTGCGCGGGTGTTCGGTGTCTTCGAGGTCGCCGGCGGGGAGGTCGGGAACCGAGCCGTCGGCCAGGATCTGGTGGCTGCCCGCGATCCCCATGTCGACATCCTCGCTCGGTCCGATCTCGACATCGACGTCGTCGCCGACTTCGAGTTCCGACAGCGTCTTCGCTCCGGCATCGCGGCCGAGCAGGACCTGTCCGTCTGCCGGGATTTCCGGGTCGCCCGCTTCGTCCACCATGCCCGAGGCTTCGGTGACCTTTCCGTCGACGACGGTGACGCGGGCGATCTCGGCGGCTACGTCATCGGGGCCGCCGACCGGACGGTCGAGCGTATGGTCTCCCCACGCCTCGTTGTACACACCGATGGTATCGGGGCTCAGCTCCGGGTTGTTCAATCCGCCGAGTTCCGTCTCCTGTCCGTCATGGGACAGCGTTCCCGCCGCGGAGAGCATCGACACGGCTGCCTTCTTGTCCTCGAGCGTGAGCGCCGGTTTGGCCTCCTTCGAGCCGATGCGCATTCCCTCCCGAGACACCGAGGTGTAGATCGGTGCCCACGACTGGTTGATGTCGAAGAACGTGCCGTTGACGGCGGCCACGGCCTTCTTCCCCTCGGGTCCGCCCGCCATGATCTCGCTGGTGGTACCGGCGCCGGCGACCTCTCCCGTGTCGCGGACGTCCATCGACAGGGAGTCCGTGGTGAGGTCCGCGGTGAGCACATTGCCGTTGTTCCACCCTCCGTCCTCGAGACGGGAGAAGTTCGTCAGGTCGAGTCCCGGAGCCACGCGTTTGGTTTCGACGTCGCGCAGTGCCGACCCGTCCCTGCCGAGGTCGTCATCACTCGGCGGTGCCGCATAGGCCGGCGTTGAGGCGGGACCCGGAAGACCGGGAAGCGATCCGGTGGGTGCGACAGGGGCAGCGAGGACCGCCAGTGTGGCGAGGATGGCGGGGATGAAAAGTCGCGCTCCGGCGGGATGGGATCGGCGGTGTGACCAGGCAGGATGAAGCGAAGAGGGCATGACGACCTTCGAGCGGTGATGGCTGGGAACCTTGTCACCTTAAGCCGTGCTCGGAGAACCCTGAGCGAATGGTGAGTGAACTCGGTCGGAAGATCGGTACCGGCGCGCTCGATACTGGTTCGTTTGGTCAAACGAGCGCCGCCCCGGCCGCATCGGCCCTTCGCTTCACCTCGCTCACACCCGCGATAGGATTCCTTATGGAGGCGTCCGTGTCCTGGTGGGCGCCCTGGTCTTCAAAACCAGTGAGACCGAGTAACTCGGTCTGGCGGGTTCGATTCCCGTCCGCCTCCGCCAACCGTTTCGCGGTTCCGCCGACCAAGCGGCGCCGCCATGACCCCGCACAGAGGAGGAGGTCAGATGGTCGAGTCCGACCCGCGTCGATCCATTCCGCGCACGGATCATCTCCTCGCCCTGCCCGAGGTCATCGCAGCAGGTGAGCGCCTCAACCAGGCGACCATCAAGGCCATCATCTCCGAGGTGCAGAACGCCGCCCGGGCCGGTGAGATCCCCGTCGCCGAGGTGGCCTCCGCCATTGTCTCCTCGCTCGCTTCCCGTTCGGCCTCCTCCCTGACCCCGGTGCTCAACGCCACCGGCATCCTCGTCCACACGAACCTCGGCCGGGCACCGCTCTCACCTGCGGCAACCCAGGCCATCACCGAGGCGGCCGGCTACGTCGACGTCGAAATGGACCTCGGCACCGGCAAACGCAGCAAGCGGGGGACCGGAGCGAAAGCCGCCCTGCTGCGGGCCTGCCCGGCGGCCGAGGACGCCCTTGTCGTCAACAACGGAGCCGCCGCCCTGCTGCTGGCTGTCACTGCATTGCGCGGCCGCGGCAGTTCCGGCGAGATCATCATCAGCCGCGGCGAACTCATCGAAATCGGTGCCGGGTTCCGCCTCACCGACCTTATGACGACGACTGGCGCCAGGCTGCGCGAGGTCGGCACGACGAACCGCACCCACGTGGCCGACTACGCCGAGGCCATCAGCGACGACACGTCCTGCCTGCTCAAGGTACACACAAGCAACTTCCGTGTCGAAGGCTTCACCTCGTCCGTCGACGTCGGTCAGCTGCGCACTCTTGCCGACGAGCACGATGTTCCGCTCATCGTCGACCTCGGCTCCGGGCTCTTCACTCCCGACCCGGCATTGCCCGACGAACCCGATATCGACACCGCCCTGCGCGCCGGCGCCGACCTCGTCATCGTCTCCGGCGACAAACTCCTCGGCGGCCCGCAGGCCGGCCTCATCCTCGGACGCACCGAAGCAGTGCAGAAACTCGCCAAGCACCCCCTGGCCAGGGCGCTGCGCACCGACAAACTCACCCTCGCCGCACTCGAAGCCACGATCACTCACACCGCCAACCCGATCCACGATGCCCTCCACATCGACCCCGATCACCTGCGCGAACGCACCGAAATCCTCGCCGAGGCGGTCGGTGCCACGGTCGTCGACCACGACGGTCGCGTGGGCGGCGGAGGAGCCCCCGGAGTGCCCCTGCCCGGCTGGGCCATCGAACTCCCCGAATCCTGCGCCGAACCGCTGCGCCTCGGCGATCCCGCAGTCGTCGCCCGCGTCTACCAGGGACGATGCCTCGTGGACCTGCGCTGCGTGCCTGAAAGCGAAGACCAGAGCGTCGCCGCCGCCATCAAACGAGTCCGTGCTGACAATGCCTGAAACCTTCGTCATCGCAACCGCCGGACACGTCGACCACGGGAAGTCGACGCTGGTGGGTGCCCTGACCGGGATGGAACCCGACCGGTGGGCCGAAGAGAAGAAACGCGGGCTGACCATCGACCTCGGCTTCGCGTGGACGACTCTGCCCTCGGGTCGCGAACTCGCCTTCGTCGACGTCCCCGGGCACGAGAAATTCCTCGCGAACATGCTCGCCGGTCTCGGTCCCGCCCCCATCGCCTGCTTCGTCATCGCCGCCGACAAAGGCTGGCAAGCCCAGTCGAGTGACCACCGCGATGCGATCAATGCACTGGGCATCACCCACGGCCTCGTCGTCATCACCCGGGCCGACCTCGCCCCTGACTCTGTCGAGATCACAAAGGCTCAGGTCAGAGCGCAGCTGCGTGGAACACCACTCGAAGCAGCGCCGATCGTCACGGTGTCAGCCACGACAGGGCAGGGCCTGCCCGAACTCCTCAGCGTCCTCGACGAGGTCACGGCCACGGCCGAGCCTCCGGCCGCCTCGGGGAGGGTTCGACTGTGGGTCGACCGCGCGTTCACGATTAGGGGCGCCGGCACCGTCGTCACCGGAACCCTCACCGCAGGCACCCTGACCACCGGCGATACCGTCGAACTGCGCGGTGCGACCATCGACCGGACCGTGGGTGTGCGCGGTCTGCAATCCCGGAATTCCACCACCAACGAGGTGGCCCCACAGGCTCGCGTGGCCGTCAACCTCCGTGACGTCCCCGCCGACGACCTTCACCGCGGCGACGCCCTGCTCACGAGTGGGGCCTGGCCTATCGTCGATGCGATCGATGTGCGCCGCACCATGGGCGAGGCCCTCGACTCCGGCATCCACGAACTCATGGCCCATATCGGCACCGCCGCCGTACCCGCACGATTGCGGGCCTTCGATGCCGAACACGCCCGGCTCACCCTCGACCGACCACTTCCCCTGCAGGTCAGCGACCGGATTGTGCTCCGTGCCCCAGGCAGCCGCAACGTCTTCGCAGGTCTCCTCGTGCTCGACGTCGACCCGCCCGAACTGTCCCGACGAGGCGACGGCGCCCGCCGCGCGCGGGAGCTCGCCGAGCGTCCTGTGAAAGGCGATATCCTTGCCGAGGTGGCCCGCCGCGGAGCCGTCGAACGCACCGTCGTTACCCGGTTCGGTCTGCAGGTGCCCGATGACGAGGGTCTGCCTGGCGACGTTGAGGATGTGGGCGGCTGGCTCGTCCACTCGCCGAGGCTGACCGCTTGGGTCGAGGCGACGAAATCCCTGGTCAGCCGCGAGCTCGCCGCCTCGCCGATGGCCGCGGGAGTGCCCGTCAAGGCCGTCGCCGAGGCACTGCGCCGAGGTTCGGACTCCGATCGAAGGCCTGGTGGCAAGACCACGAGCGATGCCACGTCGGCAGCGCACGCTGGGCCGACTCTGCCCCTGCCCAAAGGCACGGACGCCGCGACTCGCCGACTGCTCAACCAGGTCATCTCTCGCGCCGGTCTCGAGGCCGTCGACGGAATGGTTCGCCCGCCCGGGCATACCGCGGGACTCGGTGCGGCCGAAGCCGGTATCGCCGAGATCGAACGGCGACTGGCAGCCGACCCGTTCGCAGCCCCGGAAGCCGATGACCTGCGCGAACTCGGTCTCGGAGCGCGGGAGCTCGCGGTCGCCGAGAAGGCGGGACGGATCCTGCGCCTCGGCGACGGAATCATCGTGTCTCCGCGCACTCCCGCGCAGGCGATGCGGATCCTCGCCGGTCTCGCCCAGCCCTTCACCACGAGCCAGGCGAGGCAGGCGCTGGGGACGACCCGACGCATCGTCATCCCTCTCCTCGAACATCTCGACGGCCGGGGCTGGACGCGCCGACTCGACACCACACACCGCGAAGTCGTGCGCTGAGGACCCTCGCGGCACTATCGGATGTGCGGCCACGACGACGAACCGATCGCCGGGTCGGTGGGCGGCCGCCTCGGCGAAACTCAGTGACCTGTATTACGATCAAGTCGGAATGATCGTTCGCGCCGATCCGGGCGCTTCCGTCGATGGTATGGGTGATAACTGACTGCGGTGATGGGGCCGCAGCGACGCCATTCATCGCCTCATGATCCCCATATCCGGGCGCGCTGCCCTGATCGCAGCACTGACCGTCCACCAGAAATTCTCACCATTGACCGTCTCCGGTCGCGCAGATGCGATTCCGACCCGAGACTTCCGAAGGAGCAACCATGTCGAACTATCGTGTTCAGAATCCCGCCACGGGCGAGATCGTCGAGACCTTCCCCGAGGCAACGAATGCCGAGATCGAAACCACCGTGACTGCCGCCCACTCCACGTACCTGACGTGGAAGGACACCGATATTCAGGAGCGGGCGTCGGTTGTGCGCAGGGCTGCGGGGATCTTCCATGAGCGCAAGGACGAACTTGCCAGAACGATCTCGGTGGAGATGGGCAAGTCGTATGCCGAGTCTGTTGACGAGGTCGAGTTCGCTGCCGACATCATCGACTACTACGGCGTCCACGGACCCAGTCTGGTCACGGATTACCAGATCCCGTCGACCATCCCCGGTATCGCACGCATCGAGTCTCTGCCGGTCGGTGCTCTGTTGGGTGTGATGCCGTGGAACTTCCCTTACTACCAGGTGGCCCGGTTCGCTGCCCCGAATCTGGTGTTGGGCAATACGATCATGCTCAAACATGCCGATATCTGTGGACGGTCGGCGCTGTTGATCGAGGAGATCTTCCTCGCCGCCGGTGTCCCTGCCGGCGGATATAGCCACTCGTTTGCCAACCATGATCAGATCGCTGCGATGATCGCTGACTCCCGGGTTCAGGGAGTGTCGTTGACCGGGTCGGAGCGGGCGGGTGCGATCATCGGTGCCCAGGCCGGTCAGAACCTGAAGAAAGCTGTGCTCGAGCTTGGTGGCATCGATCCGATGGTTGTTCTCGACGCCGACGATGTGGCGGCGGTGGCGCGTGAGGCGTGGGAGTTTCGGACGTATAACGCCGGTCAGGTGTGCAACTCGAATAAGCGCCTCATCGTCATGGATGACATCTATGACGACTTCGTTGCCGAGCTCGTGAAGTTGGGGACCGGGTTGACGCCGGGGGATCCGCTGAATCTGGGTGAGGGTGAGTATGTGCCGTTGTCGAGTCGTGCCGCTGCCGAAACCCTTGATGCGCAGGTGAAGAAGGCCGTTGCTGAAGGTGCTCGTGTGCTCATCGGTGGTGAGTTGGGTGAGGGCCCGGCGGCGTATTATGCGCCGACGGTGCTCGTCGATGTGCCCCGAGACTCGGAGTCGTATGGGGAGGAGCTCTTCGGACCGGTGGCGACTGTGTTCAAGGTCAGCAGTGACGAGGAGGCTCTCGAATTGGCGAATGATTGTGCCCTTGGTTTGGGTGGATCGGTGTTCTCGTCTGATGAGGGCCGTGCTGATCGTGTGGCTGCTCGTCTTGAGGTGGGGATGGCGCATGTGAACACGATTGCTGCTGAGGCGGCTGAGTTGCCGTTCGGTGGTGTGAAGCGGTCTGGTTTCGGTCGTGAGATGGGTCCGATCGGGATGGGTGAGTTCGTGAATAAGCGCCTCCACTTCATCGCGAAATAAGGGCCGATCGGCTCACCCCAAGACCACCGCAACCGTCGTCGAGCTCCCGGCGGCCGCTCAACCCACTGCGGTCGTCGATCAGCCGAGTGATGCGGTGATCATGTCCTCCATCTCCGAGGCGGTCAATGCCCGCCACTGTGCACGTGACGGTGCGGAGGGGATCCGCGCGCCGCGCACCTTGGCCAGGGCCACCTCGGTGATGGGGGCGTGCTGAGGAAATGCGTCCAATGTGTGACGTGCCGCTTCCTCCTTGCCGATGATCTCACCGGTCGCGAGCGTGCGATGCATGCGTGCGGGACCGAGCACGCACCACGCAACGGTGCCGGCACTCAGTCCCACAGGGGACGTGAGGAGACGATG
Source organism: Brevibacterium iodinum ATCC 49514 (assembly GCF_900169265.1). Classification (GTDB taxonomy): domain Bacteria; phylum Actinomycetota; class Actinomycetes; order Actinomycetales; family Brevibacteriaceae; genus Brevibacterium; species Brevibacterium iodinum. The sequence goes on along the minus strand of NZ_FXYX01000014.1, from coordinate 15,795 downwards.
GACGAGCGCGCGTGGAGTTCTCTGCGGTCGGTCGCGCAGCTGTGCAGCCAATGGAGTCCAGTACTCGCGCAAGTTCGTGCGGACCCATGGTCGAAGCGCCTCCGGCTGCGCATCGAGACCCCATGCAGCGATCGGTCGTCCCCGCACCGTGATGCCGCCGTCGACGAGCTCCTTCCAGATCACCGGATTGACGTCGAACGCCCCGTGCGCATCGAAGATCTCACCCGTATGGGAGGCGATCGGACGGATCTCGGTGACGGGGCGACTGACCTCGGATTCGGCGATGAAGACGGTATTGCAGCACGCACTCACACCTCGCCCGCGCGTCGCCCCTACCGTCAGGCGGGGCACCTGCGAGAGGTGGAGCAGGCGCAGTCGCCGAATGAGATCCGGACGGTCCAGCCACTCATCGGCGATGACCGCGACGAGGTCGATGTCGCTGCGGCCCGGACGATAGGCGCCGAGGGCGATCGATCCGGTGACGGCGCAGGCGATGATGCCGCCTGGCAGGACCCGATCGGCGGTACCCAGGTAGGACCTGATGGCGGTTGCGGCGTCTGGCGGCAGCGGCGCGGACATGGGATCAGCGTAGCGAACCCAACCGAACTCACGCCGAGCGAACAGTCAGCTCAGGGAAACTTGTAGTTCAAGTCGCGTCGAATTCCCATTGATCGGCTGTTGACTGTCTGTTTGTTGAGCGAGATCCGCTGAAGCGACAGCCTGGATTGCGGGCATGAGAGCAGGGTCACGTGGAACTCGGTGGAAGGAAGCCGAGAGGACCCGACGCCCGATACAACTGGAAAGTGGGAACTGATGAAACTCGTACGCAAGTTCGCTGTGACAGCCCTTTCCGCGGCGGTCATCGCCGGCGGAGTCTCCATCGCGACCGCCGCGTCCGCAAAGCCGGCTGCAGTCTCAGAGGAGGCCGCTCCGTTCACGAGCAAAGCACTCGACGGCGGCAAGGTTCCGAGCGCTCAGGACGCCACGCAGCTCACCCAGGAGCAGATCGACAATGCGCGCACGATCATCGCCGTCGGCAAGGGCGCGGACCTGTCGACGCAGGCACAGAAGATCGCCGTGATGACGGCCCTGCAGGAATCGAGCCTCTACAACCTCGACGGCGGAGACCGCGACTCCGCCGGACTGTTCCAGCAGCGTCCGTCCATGGGCTGGGGCACTCTGGCTCAGGTGACCGACCCGGTCTACGCCTCGAAGTCGTTCTACGGCGTCAACCCCGAGGGCTCGAACCTCGGCCTCATCCAGATCGAAGGATGGGAGACGATGGTTCCGGGAGCCGCAGCTCAAGCAGTGCAGGGCTCCGCCTTCCCGGACGAATACGACAAGTGGGATCCCCTGGCGACCGAACTCGTCAACAGCAACCAAGACGTCGCCCCGATCAGCTGAAGCACTTTTCCGCTGGTCTGAGGCCGCACCACCCGAAAACACACAGTCCGACATCACACTTGCACGCACGAGAACGATCAGGAGAGATGATGACAGTTTCACGCACACTCACCACCACCATCCTCACCGCAGGCATCCTCGCAGGTGGCACCATGATGGCCACCGCACCCGCTCAGGCCGACGCTGCCCCGGCGCACAGCTACGCTTCACAGGGAGACTCCGGCAAGAGCACGACCGCGCAGTCTGAGTCCGGCACGAAGACATCCGCCCAGGCCGATGACCGCCGTGACGAGATCATCAGCCGTGCCCAGACCTGGGTTGATCAGGGAGTTCCCTATAACTGGGACGCCACTCACCCGGATCCGCAGGGCAAGCAGTATCGAATGGACTGCTCGGGATTCGTGTCGATGGCCTGGGGACTCGACGACAGCCTCAACACCGTGACTCTGCCCGATGTCTCCCACCAGATCGACAAGGAAGAGCTCAAGCCCGGTGACGTCCTCATGAAAGGCGGACCAGGCACCGAGGGCGCGAACGGCCATGTCGTGATCTTCAATGGCTGGGCCAACGATGAACACACTGCTTACCACGCTCTGGAAGAGAACGGTTCTCTCGGAACGGTTGCTCACGAGGTCTCTTACCCTTACGACCAGGATGACAGCTTCGTTCCCTACCGCCTGAACGGTCTGTGATCTGAACGGGCTGTGCCCCGGCACTGATCCGTCGGCACGGAACCGTCGGTCATACTCAATACAGCTGAACACGTCGTCGCCGCGTCCCACGAAGGGCACGGCGACGACGCATGTGACGAGTAAGCGCTCTGCGGCTTGCCTATATACACCAGGATGTGTTGAACTGTCCAACAAGTAACAACCCATACTTTGGGATCAAACTTGTTGGAGAACGGAATGCCCGTCGATGTAGCCGACCTGCTTCACGAGCTGGACTTCACGATCGCTGAAGGACGCACCTCGCTGTCCTGGCAATTGCGCGCACCAACGGGGGAGATCTACGACGTCGAAATGACGGCACCCGTAGACCGAGTAACCGCCCACGTTGCCCGCAACGTACGTAACCACCCCGACGCTGCAGCCTGGCCAGTGCTTGTGGGAGAGTCCGCCACCAACGGAGTTGTGGCCGACGCCCGCGCAGGCCGCCTCAACCTACTGACCGAATCCCCACTCCAACTCATCATCAATGGCACCGCCCACACGCTGAACCGGCCACAAGCATCACCACGTCCGCGGCCAACGCCCCTTCGACCTGCCTGGTACCGGTGGGGAGTCGAACGTCAACTCCTAACCGCAACCACACCTTTGAGGCAGGCCGCGCTCGCCGACTTGCTTGGCACCAGCCAACAAACCATTTCCAACGCCGCGCGCACTCTGGGAGACCTCGTTGCCGACCGAGGCAGCGGACTTGAGGCAGTCGATAGAAGATCTCTCCTCCACCATTGGGCCGGCGAATACCCCGGAGCCGGGGGACAGGAATTCGGGTGGTACAGCCTGGACACCGCTGTTGAACAGACGCACAAGGCCGCCGACATCGCCACCCTCCTCGACGCCGACCCCCTCATCAGCGGTGACGTCGCCGCCGACGAGCTCGCGCCCTGGAAACTTCCCACCCGCGGCCGCATCTACATCACCGCACCCGTCGACTTGACCGACGACGGGTTCATCCCTTCGCCGATCGACGAAGCCACACTCGTCACCTGCGTGCCGAAGGATCCTACCGTCTGGCGAAGCGCATCGGCCTCCAGCCGTCACGAACGGAAACTTGCAGATACTGCACTTGTCTACTGGGATGTATGTACCGGTGGCGACGCAGACAGCGACGAGGCAGCTGATCAGCTGGAAGACTACATCGTCAAAGGCCATTCATGAACGAAGACAGCGAACCCATCAGCATCAGTGTTCATGCACTCAGCAACTCTGACTCGCTCGGATACCGCGGACAGAAAGCCATCGCCGATGCTGTAGTCGAAGGCAGCGACTACCGGATCGTCGGCGGTCAGATGGTTCGCCTGCTGCTGCACGTCTTTCCCACACCTGCAGCCACTCTGCGCTCAACCATCGACGCCGATACAGCAGTGGACTCCGTGGAGGTTGTCGGATCACTGACACAAGCACTCATCGATCAGGACTTCACCAAAGAAGGCGGCAACCTCTTCTACCGCCAAATCGATGATGACCAGCGCGTCGAAATCAATGTTCTCCTTACAAGGGAAGGGCCGTCCACAGGCATCCGACCCGTCTCTGTTCCCGATGTCGGACAGGTCGACAGCCTCCCCGAACTGAGGTTCGCGCTCATGACCCCTGGAGTCGTGCTCAATGTTGAAGCGAACCTCGGGCAGGGCGAGACCATCACATATCAAACCAGAATCCCTGAGGTTGAAGCAGCCACCGTCCTCAAAGCACACAGCTGGAAGGAACGACGTTCCGAAAAGGACATCGCTGATCTCCACTCACTGCTGGAAATCAAAGAAGCCCACCCCGACATCCCTTGGCGACTCAACGACACCAAACTCATCGGATTCCGCAAGGACACAGCCGCGATCCTGCGTGACCTTGTCGGACGCATCGCACGCAAACACGTCACCTTCGACGTACCGCACTACCTGGACCGCCGGCGCTTCGCAGCATTAATCAGCAAACATATAGGTTAGCCATCCGACAGCTGGTCGGTCGGCAGGCTGGTCAGGGGAAAAAAAGAAGCGTCTATACGCTGCACTTGTCGTATCCCATCCGTCCACGACTTGCGGGGAACCTCATCGGTGCGCCTGAAATTTCCCTGGCCCGCGCCTGCGAACCGCCCGACGAGCCGTTCGAGACCTCGGTCACGGACAGGAGAGCGCGCCGCTGGTGACTGCGGGGTGCTCAGTGAACTTTCACTCGATGCACACGCTCCAGTGACGATTCGTTGCGGCGAGAGTAAGCCACCTCGAAGTCTCTCTGCATTGAACAGGGCCGATCGGTCCGTCAGTGTTGTGTGGGGCGATTCCACGGCACCTTCTGCATTGATGTTGCTGTGCCGACCACAGACAACATGCCGCAGACAGACCACGTATGCCGCGCATCAGGAGTCGCCGACCGGGCCAGGTGCCCGATCAAGAGAAAGTGAGAACAGATGAAACGTGCGCGCACACTTGCGGTGACTGCACTGTCCGCAGCCGTCCTCGCCGGGGGAGTCTCCCTGGCAACGGCGACTTCGGCCTCGGCCGACCCGATCTCCGGTGGCGTCAGCCAAGAGGAGTCAGGAGCCCCGGCTGATTCCGGTTCTACCGGTGGGATCGACGATCCCGACGAACTGAGCGAGGAGCAGATCGACAACGCGCGCACCATCATCGGCGTCGGCAAGGGCGCGGACCTGTCGGAGGAGGCGCAGACGATTGCCGTCATGACCGCACTGCAGGAATCGAGCCTCAATGACCTCGACGGCGGGGATCGCGATTCCGCCGGTGCCTTCCAGCAGCGTCCCTCGATGAACTGGGGATCGTTCGACGAAGTCACTGACACTGTGTACGCGGCGAAAGCCTTCTACGGAGTCGACTCCGGAAGCTCCAATCCGGGCCTGACCCAGATCAAGAACTGGGATGACATCGATCCCGGTGATGCCGCACAGGAAGTGCAGCACTCCGGCTACCCCGACGCCTACGACAAGTGGGAGCCGTTGGCGGAGAAGCTCGTCGACGAGAACCAGGACGCGAAGTCCATCGACTGACCCGGGAGCTGCCAGCGGGTCGGCGGACTGTCATCAACTCGAGACTGTCGAATGGTCTGAACGAGGACCCTTGGCATCAGGGCATCAGGGCATCAGGGCATCAGCGCTAGCTGGAAATGCCGTTCTTCGCGATCCGGCTCCGATCGTGACGAACCATTGCCAGGTTGATCAACGCAAATATCGACCCAACCACGGGCACGAAAACCGCAATCGTAATGATGGCGAAGTACCGAGGCCCATACCCAGTTGATCTCCGGGCAACGATAGCCGCGATGACTCCAAGGCCCCATAGGGCGATCAAACAGATCTCGGCAAAATTGAGGGCGAACATGCGAATCCGTGTATCTCCGTAACGATCTGTTCTAACGGCTGTTCTGAAGTCGCTCTGATAATAGAGGACGTTATCTCGTTTGTCGTCCGGGATGGTTTATTCTCATCGTCATCCATACGCTGGATCGGACAGCATCTCTCTGCTTCTCGCCGGCCAGATCACTGGAGTGGTTTCCTGATCCAACCCGACCCTCAGGCCAGCGCACCGGCGGCGAGCCGGCGAACCACCTCGGTGAGGTGATGGAGACCCGAGACGAGGTCCTCGTCCTTCGTGAACTCCTGCAGGCTGTGTGAGATCCCGTCGACGCTGGGAATGAAGAGCATGACGGTGGGCACCTCATCCTTCATATTCGTCGAATCGTGCCCGGCCACGGTCATCACCTTCGCCGAGGTGAGTCCCAAGTCATCGGCCACGGTGCGTGCCAGCTCGACGCCGTCCTCGGAGTACGGGTTCTGATCCCAGCTGTGTTCAGCGACGATCTCGATCTCCACCCGATCATCCTCGCTGATCTGGGCGATCGTGTTCATGAGCTTCTCATGGGCGGCAGCGATCACCTCGGCGCTGGGGGAGCGCAGATCGAGCAGCAGGCTGACCTCGCTGGCCACGACGACCGGGGAATTCGGGTACACGGTGAGCTGACCGCACGCAGTGTGCAGGGCACCGGGCTCGAAATCGTCGACGAGCTCACGTGCAGCCACCACCAGACGAGCCGCCCCGAGCAGCGCATCCTGGCGATCGGCCATGAGCGTCGACCCGCTGTGCGCTTGAGCGCCAGTGACCTTGAACTCGTACTTGTGCGCCGCCCACGTGGCATTGACGAGACCGATCGTCACCCCGTCCTCTTCCATACTGCGGCCCTGCTGGACGTGGATCTCCGCATAGGAGGCGATCTCCGGGGCCGTGAAGTCCCCGCGCTCACCGATCGCATCGAGCGCCTCGGCGACGGTGGTTCCCGCAGCATCACGCGTGGTCAGAGCCGCTTCCAGCTCGGCCTTGCCGGTGAAGACATTCGACCCCATCATCGAAGGCTTGAACCGCGAGCCTTCCTCGTTGAACCAGTTGACGACTGCGAGGTTGAACTTCGCCCTCGACGGGTCCGCCCGCAGCTCATCGGCGACGGCGAAGCACGCATGTGCCGAGGCCATCACCCCGTAGGCGCCGTCGAAGCGCCCGGCCGTCGGCTGGGAATCCATATGCGAACCCGTGAGCACATACGGAGCCCCGGGTACGAGTTCGAGCAGCCCGAACTGGTTGCCGATCGCGTCCCGGTGGACGCTGAAACCGTGCTTGACCAGCAGGTCTTCGAACCATTTCCGCTGCTGACCATCGGCGGCACTCGCCGCCTGTCGGTCGACCCCGTTCGTGCCCTCGACGGCCCCGAAACGCGAATGCACGGCCCAATCGGCGAGGAACTCGGCTTCGCGATCGGCGCTGATCAGAGAGGGTGAAACGGTCATAGCGGGTCCTTTCGAGACGGTGTCGCGGGCGGGTGGTCCGCGACTGTGAGGGGAGGGGTGCGGCGCCGGCAGTGCCGGTGTCGATGAGGTGCGGCGACCTCCCGAGACGGGTGATCGCCGCACAGGGATCAGGAGGTTTCGTCGGCGGCGGGTGGCATCGTCGCCGGATCGATGAGCACATGGATGAGAGCCGGAGCATCCGCGGCCAGCGCCCGATCGAGGGCCGGCCCGAATTCCTCGGTCGTCTCCACACGTTCGCCGTGCCCAGTCAGCCCGGACACGGACGTCCCGTTCCCGGCCCCGGAAGCATCATTCGCCGAGGCGATCCCGGAGCTGCTGAGATCAAATGCCGACATCCACGCGGCGAAGTTCGGATTGACCATCCGCGTGCCCGAGGGCCGTCCCGGGTAGTGATTCTCCTGGTGAGACACGATCGTGCCGTACACACCGTTGTCGACGACGATGATGAGCGGCTTCGCACCGTGAGCGAAGGCCGTGGCGACCTCCTGACCGTTCATGAGGAAATCCCCGTCGCCGCAGACCGCGACCGCACGCCGCTCCGGAAACGCCAGAGACGCCGCGACCGCCGCGGGAACGGCAAGACCCATCGCCCCATTGCGCGCGCCGACGAGGCTGGCCGGGCGCTCATGCCGGATGAACCGGTGCCCCCAGATCGTGGCATTGCCCGCCCCATAGGTGAGGATCGCATCCCCGCCGAGGCGGTCATCGAGAATTCCGAACGCCACCCCGAGATCAACGCCGGCGCGGCCCGAGGACTCGGGTGCCGCCTCGGCGTCGGGGCGGTGAGCGGCGAACCGAGACTGCACGTCCGCGCGTGACTGCATCCACTCATCCGTACGAGTCCCGCGCAGCTGGTTCGCGTCCCGAGCAGCACCGGCATCGGTCCTGGTCAGAGCGTGAGTGAAGGATTCCGGGGAGGCGATGATGTGCTCATCGATGCGTCCGGCATGCTGGACGGCTTCCATATCGAGGGAGACGAGCACGGTCTGCGCGTCGAAGCCGATCGAGTAGCCGTCACTGGCGACGTCCGAACGGGTGCAGCCGACGAAGACGATGAGGTCCGCCTCGGCGAATCCGGCCGCCACCGCATCGGCGCGACCGTAGCCGAGCCAGCCTGCCCAGGCCGGCGAGGCATGCGGAATCGCATCGTAGGCGCGCCAATCGCAGAAGATCGGCACCCCCGCCGAGGCGGCCAGTTCGGCCAGCTCAGCGCCGCAGCCGTGATGCCACCCATCCCCGCCGAGGACGAACGCGGGACGCTCGGCGTCCGCGATCCGAGAAGCCAACCCGTCGATGACGGCGGGGGCAGGGGTCGGCGCGGCCACCTCGGTGATGGTCGGGGTGGGAGCTTCGGTGAGCTGGACGAGGACATCCTCGGGCAGACCGACAACCACGGGGCCGGGCCGACCGGCCGCGGCGATGCGCAGGGCATCGGCGGTGATCTCACCGGCACGGTCGGCGTCATCGATGGTGAGCACGCGCTTTGCCGTCGAGGAGAACCACTCGGGCAGGCTGAACTCCTGGAAGGATTCGCGGGACCGGTCATTGAGCGGAACGAGGCCGACGAAGAGCACGAGCGCGGTCGCATCCTGCCAGGCGGTGTGCACGGAGATCATCGCATTCGCCGCCCCCGGACCACGGGTGACCATGGCGATTCCGGGACGGCCGGTCAGCCGGGATTCGGCCAGCGCCATGAACCCGGCACCACCCTCCTGACGGCACACGACGGTCTCGATCTTTGAGTCGTACAGTCCGTCGAGGACATCGAGATAGGACTCGCCGGGGACCGCGTAGACGCGGTCGATGCCCGCGGTCTCCAGGGTGTCGACGATGAGGTGGCCGGCAGAACGCGACATGGGTGGATGTCCTTTCGGGGATCGGGCGGTGAGAGGTCTGTGCCTCAGTGCTTGAAGCCGGGCAGGTCGACACTCATCCGGGGAGCGACGTAACCGGCGAAGGCCGTGAACAGGGAGAGGAAGACGAGCATCGCGGCGGCCGGCCACCAGTGATCGCCGGCAGAGGCGACGAAGCTCGTGGCCAGCAGCGGGATGAAACCGGAGAGCATGCCGGCGGCGTTCTGTGCCATGCCCACACCCGTGTAGCGGGTGGTGGCAGGGAACAGGCCGGTGAGCACGGTGCCCGATGCCGCATAGGGCAGCGACAGGGTGGACACGGCGAGGGTCATGGCGATGACGACGAGGACCGGGTTGCCGGACTCGAACATGAAGAACGCGGGAACCGCGACGAGCGCAGAGGCGATGCCGCCCCAGAGGATGACCTTCGAGGCTCCGAACTTCGTGCCCAGGGCACCGCCCCAGATGAGGGCTCCGATCTCGACGGCGGCGGCGACCATGCTGCCGAGCAGGAGGAGCGAATCGTCGTAGCCGAGGACGTTGACGCCGTACCAGACGCAGAATGCGGTGACGAGGTAGAAGCCGCCGACGCCGAGCAGAGCCGCGGCCATGCCGATGATGATCTGCTTCCACGAGTCACGGAAGGTGGTGCGGATGGGGCTCTTCTCGACCTCGCCGGACTCTTCGAGCTGACGGAAGACCGGGGACTCTTCAAGGCGGGAGCGGAGGTAGACGGCGACGACGAGCAGCGGCAGGGCCACGAGGAATGGGATCCTCCAGCCGAACGAGTCGAAGCTCTCCTGTGAGAACACCAAGGTCATGATGAAGAAGCCGCCGGAGGACAGGATCGTGCCGATCGGGGAGCCGATCTGCGGGATCGCCGCATAACGGGCACGCAGGTGGAGCGGGGCGTTCTCGACGACGAGCGTCATCGCGCCCGACCATTCGCCGCCGACGAAGAGACCCTGGAGGATGCGCAGGAGCACGAGCAGGGCGGGGGCGGCGAAGCCGATCGCAGCATAGGTCGGCAGGAGGCCGATGAGTCCGGTGACGACGCCGATGCCGATGATCGTGATGAGCAGGACCTTGCGGCGCCCGATCTTGTCGCCCATGCGGCCGAAGATCAGACCGCCGATGGGACGAGCGGCCAGCCCGACGCCGAAGGTGGCGAAGGAGGCCATGGCGGCGGCCGTGGCGTTCTCACTGGTGAAGTACTGGACGTTGAAGACCAGGGCGGCCGCTGCCGAGAAGAGGAAGAAGTCGTACCACTCGAGGGCGGTGCCGATCAGGGCGCCGGCGGCGACCTTGTTCGCGTCCTTGATGCTCAGCTCCGTTGTGGCATTGAGCTCGGCGGACGCCGTGGTGTTCTGCTCGCTCATGGTTCTCTCCGTCGAGTCCGGGGATGTGGGCCTGGTCGGCCGAATCCGGTTGCGGGTGGTGCATCGGCCGATCGAGGTGTTCGACCGGCAGATATCGACCTTACAGAGTGCCGTATGTCCCGATCCAGGCGCATTTGTCGCCGAAATTTGGACCTTGCTTGTGCATATGCACATATTCTGGAGGGTGTGATGGATGAACATGACGGATTTGCGGGCACACGACAGCTTCTGGACCGTCCGGCGCCCGGAGACGAACGCCGCTGGCTCGAGCTCCTCGACGCCCTCGACCTCGACGAGCTGACCGAGCGATTCATGACCCGGGTCGTCACGGTCTCCGGCTACGATCCCGCCCCGATTCCGGTCTCGGAGCTGCGGCGGACGGGTCGGGCCTCCTTCTCCACCCTCATCGAGGGACTGCGATCCGGTGGGTTCGACGGGCCAGTATCGGTTTCGACCGAGGTCGGGGTCTCCCGGGCGCGGGCAGGAATCCCGCTCGAGGCGCTGATGACCGCGATCCGCCACGATTTCAATGTGCTCTGGGAGGTGCTCACCCGTGTGGCCGATCAGAAGGATGCGGAACTCGTCATCAGGCACACCGGCATCGTCTTATCCACCGTCGACGAATACGTCTCGCAGGTCCAACAGGCCTATACCGCCGAGCGCACTCGGATGCGCGCGGAAGAGGATTCGGTGCATGCGGGCCTCATTGCAAGCCTCTTCGATGATCCCGATCCCACCTCGGAGCGCCTGTCGAGGATCGCGACCGGGCTCGGTCTCGATGTCGACTCTCCGCTGCTCGTCATCGCTGCCACCGGGGATGATGTCCGGGCGCTGCGGGTGATCATCTCCGATCATGCCCGCGCGGGCGGGACCATGTTCACGCACCACCTCGGCGAGGTGCTCATTGCGTTCACGCAGGTTCCAGGAGGTGCGGGCCCTGCTTCCACTCCGGTCGATGGCGGAACCGCTCATTCGTTGGGGGCGCTCGCCGGCAAGATCGCCGAAGCCAGGGTGGGGTATGTCCGCGCCGAAGGGATCGGCACCCTGCGGCGGTCGGCGCTGACCGCACGTGACCTCGCTGATGTCATCGCCGCTGATGAGACGTCTGCGATGACGTGGCGCAGCGGGTGGGCGCGGTTGGCCGCACGGTCGCTCAATGCCGCCGGCAATCCGATCCTCGCCGATGTCGAGTCCGCGCTGGCCGCCTGCGGCCCGGTCGAGCGGGAGCGCCTCATCGAGGCGGTGCAGGTCTACCTCGCTTCGGGGAGCATCGGTGCGTCTGCCGCGCAGCTGTTCTGCCATCGCAATACGGTGGCGAATCGTCTGCGCCGCTTTGCTGACCTCACCGGAGTCGATCCGATGATCCCCGCCGAGGCAGCCCGCCTCGTCGTCGGTTGGGCGTGAGCCGCCTCAGCTGTCGGGGCGGCCGGGCTGCAGCGCGTCGACGAGGTCTCGATCAAGGCGCAGCGCGGGTATCGAACCGTATACGGCGCGACATCCGCGCTGCGGCTTGAGTGAGCGCGTTGGAGCGTCGCGCACTCCGCTTGATTGAGACCACATTACTGCTCTGCAGGACGTCGGCAGTCCGGTGAAGCTCTGCCCGTGTGGCCCCGTCAGGGCGAGAGCTCGGCCGGCGACGCTGAGCACGAATCGCCCAGCGGGTTCGATGCCGAGCGCCTCGAGCTGCGTGGGGGTGTCAGGGAGGACGTCGGCTCCCTCATTGCTCATCCACACGACGTCATCACGCGATCGCATGAGCGACGCGAAGCGGGCACGGGGCGCCGAAGAGCAGATTGGCTTGGCGCTTCGGTCGGGGCAGTTCGAGCAGGCGCGAGAGGATCTCGTCATCCGCGGCCACTCCCTCGGCCCATGCGGCGTGGATCGGGGAGGTGTCGGCCGCTTCGAGGCGGGCGAACTTGCCGTAGTAGTCGCGCAGGGTTTCGGCTTCGAGTTCCGTTATCGGCTGCATGTCGCCCCCTCGCAGTGGTATCCGCGCCTCAGTGACTTCATCGTACCGACCAGTTGCCCGACGGCGAGCGGGCAACCGAAACGTCGTTCAAGGCGGAACGCGGATGTCGAGTCGAGCACGGTTCGACATCCGAGCGCCGGCTTGAACGAGCCGATTGAAGTCCCCGTCCCGGTATTCGGTACTTTTGCTGCGAACGCTAGGTCAGCCGCCCGCGCTGTCGTAATGTGTTGCCATCATGCGCCGACGACCATGTTCGCGGCGCATCCCCGCGCCACCACCGTGGCCCGACCTGATCGAAGGAGATCCCATGTCATCCGAGGTGAGCCCGCCTGTGAGCGGACAGACCCCCGCCGGTTCGGCACTGGAGAAGAGGACCCTGCGCAAGGTCCTCATCCGTCTCATCCCGTTCGTCATCGCGATGTACTTCATCAACTACCTCGATCGGACGAACATCGGCATCGCCGGACCGGGCGGAATGAACGAGGACCTCGCGATGAACGCGACCCAGTTCGGGTTCGCCGCAGGTATCTTCTTCTTCGGCTACCTCATCCTCGAAGTGCCCTCGAACCTTGCTCTGCACAAGTTCGGCGCCCGCATCTGGCTCGCCCGCATCCTCATCAGCTGGGGCGTCGTCGCCGCGGCCATGGCATTTGTGCCTAACCACGGCTGGCTCTATGTGCTGCGGTTCCTCCTCGGCGTCGCCGAGGCGGGTTTCTTCCCCGGCATCATTCTCTACCTCACATACTGGTTCCCGTCCTCGATGCGCGCGCGGGCCACGGCCCTGTTCATGCTCGCCATCCCGCTGTCCAGCGTCGTCGGCTCGCCCCTGTCGTCGTGGCTGATCTCCAGTGGCAATGCCATCTTCGAGAACTTCTCCGGTTGGCGCTTCATGTTCATCATCGAAGGCGTGCCCGCCGTTCTCCTGGGCATCATGTGCATCTTCTACCTCACCGACCGCCCGCGGGACGCGAAGTGGCTGAGCGCCGAAGAGCGCAACTGGCTGCAGTCGACGATGGACGCCGAGGAGAAGAGCAAGGAAGAGACCTTCCACTACCCGGTCCGCCGGTCGCTGCTGCAGCCCCGCGTGTGGGCCCTGTCCTTCGTCTACTTCGGCATGGTCTATGGCCTCTACGCCATGAGCTTCTTCCTCCCGACGATCATCGCCGGCTTCCAGGAGTCCTTCGGCGTCGAGTACTCGATCGTCGAGATCGGCCTCATCACGGCCATCCCCTATGTCTTCGGTGCCCTGGCCATGTACTTCTGGTCCCGGCACGGCGACCGCACGGGTGAGCGTGTTTGGCACGTGGCCATCCCGCTGTTCGTCGGCGGAGTGGCGATCCCCATCGCCCTCTACCTGTCCTCGCCGTTCACCACGATGATCGCCGTGACGATCACCTGCATGGCGATCTGCGCCGCCCTGCCGACCTTCTGGCCGCTCCCGCAGACCTTCCTCGCCGGCGCCGGTGCCGCCGCGGGACTCGCCCTCATCAACTCGCTCGGCAACTCCGCGGGCTTCTTCGCCCCCTACATCACCGGCTGGCTGGCCGACCTCACCGGAACCCAGAATGCCAGCATGTGGGTCGTCGGCGCGGCCATGGTCGCCGCCGGCATCGTCACCCTCATCCTCCGGGCCGCTCCCGCACCCGATAACCTGGATGCGAACCTGAAGTGACGGCCCGCCGCCCGCCTCCGCCCCACAGATCCGAGGAGCAGATTTGACGACCCCGACGTCCACCGCACCCGACTTCCCCGCCCTCGACCCGTCGGCACTCGATGACCTCGCAGCGAAACTGAGTCCGGGTGCGCTGACGACTGACCCGGATGTCATCGACGCCCACTCCAGCGACGAAGCCCTGTTCTGCCCGCGCGAGGGGGCGATCGCCCTGGTCAGGGCCGCATCGGCGGAAGACGTCCAAGAGGTGATGGCCTTCGCCAGCGCACATCGGGTGCCGGTCGTCCCGCAGGGGGCGAGGTCCGGGATCTCGGGAGGTGCGAACGCCTCACCGGGAGCGATCCTGCTCAACGTGTCGAAGATGAAGGACGTCGTGGCCGTCAACGAGGCCGAACGTCTCGTCACCGTCCAACCGGGCATCATCAACCAGGACCTCAAGGACCACCTCGCCCCGTTCGGACTGTCCTACCCGCCGGACCCCGGATCGGTGGCACTGTCATCGATCGGTGGGAACATCGCAACGAATGCCGGCGGACTCTGCTGCGTGAAATACGGTGTGACCAGGGACTACGTGCGCTCACTCAAAGTCGTACTCGCCGACGGGACCATCACCACGCTCGGCCCGCAGACGGCCAAGGGCGTGGCCGGACTCGATATGCGCCATCTCTTCATCGGCTCCGAAGGCACCCTGGGCATCGTCGTCGAAGCGACGCTGCGCCTCGTGCCCGCCCTGCCCGAGCCGTTCACCGCGATCGCGACTTTCCCGGATGAGCGCAGCGGACTGCAGACCGTCGCGGACTTCATGGCCGGCGGCGGGGTGCCGAGCCTGTTCGAATTCCTCGACGGGGCCAGCCTGCGCATGCTCAACGACTATGGCGACTTCGGCCTCGACGGCGATGCCGGGGCGATGCTCATCATGCAGGTCGACGACAACCCGGCCGATGCGGAGGCCGCGATGTCGACCTTCACCGAGGTGGCCCAGCGCTGCGGTGCCCTCGACGTCGCGTACTCCGACGACCCGAGCGATTCCGCGGCTCTCATCACCGCACGGCGGATGATCCAGCCGGCCTACGAGAAATTCGCCAACGCTCACGGCGGCGGGCAGTTGCTCGACGATGTATGCCTGCCGCGCACTGCCGTGCCCGAGTTCTGTGACCGTCTGGCCGAGCTGCGGTCATCATCCGGACTCGAGATCGCCCTCGTCGCGCACGCCGGCGACGGAAATATGCACCCATCGGTGTTCTTCGACTCCGGCGATGCGGCCGAGACGGCGAAGGCCGAAGGGGTGTTTGCTGAGATCATGCGCATCGGCCTCGAACTCGGCGGCACGATCACCGGTGAACACGGGGTCGGGTTCCTCAAGCGTGCTTGGCTGCCGAACGAACTCGACGAAGGATCGCGACGAATCCAGCTGGCCGTGAAGAACGCGCTCGACCCGCTGGGCATCCTCAACCCGGGCAAGATGCTCGCCGAGATCTGAGCGCAGTCGGACCGTCGGCAAAAGGCAGAAACCGACTCGACCGAGTCGTTTTCGTACCCGAAGACTCTATCTTGTGGTGAAGTCAGTGCTACCGACGACGAAGGCACAGATGACGGTGCTGACGGCGACGAATGGCCGGCTGACGATGCGTCGCCGAGGCCGTCAGAAGTCCTCGGCGATTTTTTAGAACAGCAACTCTGATTCAGAGCGTATTTGCGGAGTTTCCACAGTGCGACTACCCGCCCGTTGAGTGCAGTGAAGGTCGGAGCGTTGCAGGCTCTTCGTAATTGAGAGTGTAGATCGGTGATTCCAGGATACGGCGAGTCGCTGCGCGGATAGACGTCGAGGTCTTCCGATGATGGAAGTTCTCACACAATCCATTCGAAAGACCTCGACGTGGCCAAGCCTACTTTCTCGACCCCTGACCTCACGACATTCTGCCGACTCGACACCCTCGATCTGACCTGCACCGGCCAAAACATCACCGGGCACAAGGCGATTCTGGAATG
>NZ_FXYX01000025.1 GCF_900169265.1 Brevibacterium iodinum ATCC 49514 | reverse complement strand
GGGTCATTCCATCGTCCAAGAGCTCGAGCGCTGATTGCTTGAACTCATCGGTGTAGATCTTTGGCATGACTTCTATCCTTCCTGGAATTTATCCAGTCGTGAAGTCAACCAAACCTTCAGCAGTCCCATCTGTTCTGGTGAGAGCTTACGTGCCAAACCGTTCTCGACCTCTGCGCGGAGGACCGCGTTCGATACCAGTTTGGACTGTTTCGGCCGTGCCCGAGCCGCCGCAGCCACGCGATCAGCCTGATACGGGAAATATCTCCCGTCAATACTGTGCCCGCGTACCTCGCGCGAGATCGTGGAGACGTTCTTCCCAAGCCGTGTCGCGATCGTCCGCAGAGAGTCCCTTACGGTGAGGCCGTCAGCGATCGTGACGCGGTCTTGAATAGACAGATATCGGGCACTGATAGCCGGTCGAGCGCTGTCATCGCAGATCACGCTTGTCATACGCTGTTTATAGACCGAGCCGTGGTCGTATTCCACGACTCGCCCATCGGGGTAGACCCGCGAGTTGCCGGATTTACGGATCCCTCTGCGCCGGTCCCGGCCGGTGCGTTTGTTGATACCCACTTCGACCGCGGCGCGTGTGGTGGATCATCCTGCATCGATCAGTTCCAGGAATTTGCGTTTCGCTTCGGGCTTTCCTGCCCGTTTCAGCTTTTCGGCAGGCACCAGTCCCGCGTCGACGAGAATGCGTCGTGCCACTGAGTGAGCGACACGACTGGCTTTCGCTGCTCGCGAAATCGAACCGGTCGGGGCGAAGGTGGACACGATCAAGGCATGATCGAGTATCGCGTTCTTGTCACGTGGTTTGCCCGCAGGCCGATTGATTGCCCGCAGAATTGCGTAGCACCGTTGCCGTGGGATTCCTATCACGACCGCGGCTTCCTTCACCGGCATCCCGGCATCCACCAGTCGTGCCAACTCGTCACCAAACCGGGCACAGTCCTCTTGAAACGACATGATCGCCGCAACCTCTCGTTGAGAGTGTTGCGACGATCATGTGGACCCGCCTTATGCTGCGGGGCCCTTTTCGGCTAGGAGCGCCGGGCACTTGTACTAGCGTTCATCACGAACATGAGCAATGCCCTTGACCTCGTCCTGAAGCCAGCGAATCAGCCGATCTCCTTCAGCGTCGAACGCCTTCTTGTTCTCGCTTGAATCCCATTCAAAACTGTCATCAGTTTCAATGAAATGCTCATTCCAGAAATCCACGTAACTGCGCAACGCTTTATCAAGCTCTAAAGTCAAACCATAATCGGAGGGCTCCATTGCATATTTGTCAGTGCCGGTTTCCCATATCGGGTATTTAGGCCCCCAGTCTAAGAAGAATCGTATTTCACGCATCACGGAACGCACCGGTGCTCATTCGTCGGAATAGACGTGATGATCTTCTTATTGTTCTTAGAGACAATAGTAGATGGGTGGAATGTGTTCACGACTTTGCCTTTGAACTTAATTTGCACGGTGCCCGCGTAGCAACGCTTGTTTCCCTTTTGCGATATGGCGACGTGGCCATCCTCTACGGAGTCCTGAACAGCCTGAACCATAAGGTCATCCCAGTAGCCAGGCCAATCCTTCTTCTGGTCTTCCTACTGGTCCTCGTGCTCTTCGCGGATGTGAATGTACCCGTCTGAACTCGTGCCACACTTCAGGTCCACGTCACCATCCTTCGTGGACTTGAAGCTCTGAATGACCTTGTCCTTGGCGCCCATGTTGCAAAGCCCGATGGTGATGGGGTTGAGTTGCGTATCTACTCCCGACGCCTTATCGCGAGAGCGGTCTTCTCCTTCCACTGTGTCCGGCTCAAAAACCTTGCCGTTGATAGTGACCTCCCACCCATTCATATCGGGTGCAGAAGTATCACTGGACTGCGGTGCGGCGTGAGCGGCGGTGGCTGTCGAAGAGGCAACAACTACAGCGGCGAGGCCAGCCAGGAGCTTTCGGATCATATGTTCAAGTTCCTTGTCGGAGCCGGTTTCAAATTGCCGTGCGTTACGCTACCTCACAAACAGTTACCAGTAAACACTCAGCGCAAATAACCATGCTTAATGCCGAGTGTGCAAGGACTCCACTGCAACCGCAGGATAACTTGCTGCATGGATATGAGCAATAAGCCCACCCGGTAATTGAATGTTCAACGTTTGCCCGCAGGCCGATTGATTGCCCGCAGAATTGCGTAGCACCGTTGCCGTGGGATTCCTATCACGACCGCGGCTTCCTTCACCGGTATCCCGGCATCCACCAGTCGTGCCAACTCGTCACCAAACCGGGCACAGTCCTCTTGAAACGACATGATCGCCGCAACCTCTCGTGGATAGTGTTGCGACGATCATGTGAACCCGCCGTGATTCCGGCGGGCCGCTTCGTGTTCTGCTCTGTGTCAGATGAGCTGCAGGGTCCGAGCGGTGTACTCGGAGACCTCCTTGAGCAGCGTCTCGTCATCGACGAGGTCGCGGCCGAGCGAGGGGATCATGTCCTTGAAGCTCTTCTCCCAGCCGGCGAACTCGCGCGGGAAGCAGGTCTTGAGCAGGTTGACCATGATCGGCACGGCGGTCGAGGCACCCGGTGAGGCGCCGAGCAGAGCCGCAATCGATCCGTCGGCCGAGGAGATGAGCTCGGTGCCGAACTGGAGGACGCCGCCCTTCTTCGGATCCTTCTTCATCACCTGCACGCGCTGACCGGCCTGGATGAACTCCCAGTCGGACGGGTCGATGTTCGGGATGAACTGGTGCATCGCCTCGAAGCGGGCCTTCTTCGTCGCCGCCAGCTCACCGAGCAGGTAGGTCACGAGGTCCGTGTTGTCCTTCGCGACGTTGAGCATCGTGGCGATGTTGTTTCCGCGCACGGAGAACGGCAGGTCGGTGAATCGGCCCTTCTTGAGAAACTTCGGCGAGAAGCCGGCGTAGGGGCCGAACATCAGGTAGTCCTTGCCGTCGACGACACGGGTGTCGAGGTGCGGCACCGACATCGGAGGGGCACCCTGGGCGGCCTGGCCGTAGACCTTGGCCTGATGGCCGGCGACGACATCGGGGTTCGAGGTGCGCAGGAAGATTCCGGACACCGGGAAGCCGCCGTAGCCGCGGCCCTCGGGGATCCCCGACTTCTGGAGCAGGGGCAGGGCACCGCCGCCGGCGCCGACGAAGACGAACTTCGCGCCCACCTGGTGGGTCTCGTGCGAGAGCAGATCCTTCACGGTGAGAGTCCAGCCGTCCGAGGAACGGTCGAGGTCGGTGACCTGGTGGCTGGTGCGCACGGTCGCCCCCTTGTCCGCGATGTAGCTCAGGAGCTGGCGCGACAGGGAGCCGAAGTCTACGTCGGTGCCCAGTTCGGTTCGCGAGATGCCGTTGACCTGGCCGGGTCCGCGGCCCTCGAACATCAGCGGCAGCCACTCGGCCTGCTGCGACGGGTCGTCCGAGTACTCCATCTGCGAGAACAGCGGGTTGCGCACCATCGTCTCGTAGCGGCGCTTGATGTAGTCGCGGCCCTTCTCGCCACGGCCATAGCTGACGTGGGGGATCGGGTTGATGAACGACTTCGGGTCGGTGAGCACACCGGTGTCGACGAGGTGCGACCAGTACTGGCGCGAGTGGTGGAACTGCTGGTTGATCGTCGAGGCCTTCTGCAGGTCGATGTCGCCGTTGGAGTCCTCGGGGGTGTAGTTGAGTTCGCAGAGTGCGGCGTGGCCGGTGCCCGCATTGTTCCAGGGGTCCGAACTCTCGGAGGCCACATAGTCGAGCTTCTCGTAGACACGGATGTTCCAATCGGGCTGAAGTTCGGTCAACATGGCACCCAGAGTGGCGCTCATGATTCCGCCGCCGATCAAGACGACGTCGACCTTTTCCTGCGGTGAGGGCATTTGGACTCTCATTCCTCTTCACTGACTGCTTCTATTCGTCTCCCAGACTACTCTTCGGTGTCGGCTCACCTGTAACCAGGGCAGGGTGAACACCCGTGCGTGGGAGCATTCTCACAGCGGACGGGCCTCCGCCGCGCCCGCCCGTTTCCGACCGTTCGGTCACATTGCCCGGACACTCTGTGTCGCCCGCCACAAGGTGTGCAAATATAGGCACATGTCCAATCGTTTCCTGCTCCGTGACGCACTGGCCGAATTCCCTCCCTACGTTCCCGGCAAGCCTCCCGTCGCGTGCCCCGGCCTGACCCCGTACAAGCTGTCCTCGAACGAGAACCACCTGCCGCCGCTGCCTGGTGTCCTCGACGCCGCCACTGCCGCCGCGGCGATTCCCGCGAACTATCCCGATCCCACCGCTGCCGCCCTCGTGGCCGACATCGCCGATCGTCTCGATGTCGACCCCGCCGAGGTGGTCCCCGGCGCCGGTGCCTCCGAGATCCTGTCCGCGCTGACGAACATCACCCTCGAATCCGGCACCTCCGTGGTCTATCCGTGGCCGTCGTTCGAGATGTACCCGATCCTCGCCTCGGCTCGCGGGGCGGAGAAGCGACCCGTTGACCTCATGCCAGATGGCCGACACGACTTCGCAGGGCTCGCCGCCGCGATCGATGACACGACCCGCCTGGTGCTGCTGTGTTCGCCGAACAATCCGACCGGTCCGACGATCACCGACGCCGAGCTCCAGGGCTTCCTCGCCGAGGTGCCCGACAACGTCATTGTCGTCCTCGACGAGGCGTACCTCGAATTCGCCACCGAGGCCGCCGACGGTCTGGCCGCGCGGAAGAAGCATGCGAACCTTGTGCTCGCACGTACCTTCTCGAAGGCGCACGGCCTGGCCGGTCTGCGCGTGGGCTACGGCATCGCCGATGTCGAGATCGCCTCGGGAATGCGCCAGGTCATAGCCCCGTTCTCCGTCACCGCCGGTGCCCAGGCCGCCGCCCGGGAATCCCTGGCACGGGTCGACGAAGTGGCCGTGCGCGCCAAGGAGATCGCCGCGGTGCGCGACCGATTCGCTCACGATCTGCGAGAGCTGGGTCTGTCCGTGCCCGACGCTCAGGGCAACTATGTGTGGATCGCACTCGACCCCGAGGCGGCCGTTGCCTTCGAGGGTGAGTGCGCGAAGCAGGCCGTTGCCGTGCGTCGCCTGCAGGGCGGGGTGCGTGTGAGCATCGGACCCGATGAGGCACTGGAGCGCGTGCTCAACGTCGCCGCGTCGCTGTGACGGTGAGCGCGGAGACGACGGTGGGTACGGATCTGAACGGACTTGCGGCCGAACTGAGCCCGGGAGCGCTCGTCACCGATCGGGATGTCATCGACTCCTACTCGTCGGATAAGGCCCTGTTCTGTCCGGCGGGGACCGCCTCGGCGCTCGTGCGTGCTGCCGACGTCGATGATGTGGTCGCGGTGATGCGCTTCGCCACCGCGCATCGGATCCCGGTGGTCACTCAGGGCGCCAGGACGGGTTTGTCGGGGGCGGCGAATGCCACCGACGGGGCGATCCTGCTCAATGTCGCGAAGCTGAACGCGATCGTCGGCATCGACACGGTCAATCAGACGTGCCGGGTCCAGCCCGGTGTCATCAACCAAGACCTCAAATCGGCTCTGGTCGAGCACGGTCTGTCGTATCCGCCGGATCCGGGGTCGGTGGCGATCTCCACGATCGGCGGGAACGTCGCGACGAACGCCGGCGGCATGTGCTGTGTGAAATACGGGGTGACGCGAGACTATGTGCGCGGGCTGACCGTTGTCCTCGCCGACGGGACAGTGACCCGGTTGGGTCGGCAGACGGCGAAGGGCGTGGCCGGTCTCGATCTGGCGGGACTGTTCGTCGGGTCCGAGGGGACTCTGGGCGTCATCGTCGAGATCACCCTCGGGCTCAGACCTCTGTTGGCTCCGCCGGTGACCGGTGTTGGGATCTTCCCGGACTTGGAATCGGCCGGGCATACGGTCTCTGAGTTCATGGCTTCCGGTGCAGCCCCGTCGATGCTCGAGCTCATGGACGGAGGCACCGTGGGCATGATCAATGCCTATGGTGATTTCGGACTGCCCGACGAGGCCGGTGCGCTGTTGTTGGTGCAGTCGGATGCTCCGGGGCAGGCCGGTGTGAGCGAGTTGGAATCGTTCGAAGCGATCGCCACGGCGCAGGGCGCCGATGAAGTGTTCGTCTCCGGCGATCCGGCGGATTCGGAGATGCTCGTCGCGGCACGGCGGGCGGTGTCGCCGGCGTTGGAGAAGTATGTATCCGGGATTGGTGGGGGAGAGCTCATCGATGATGTGTGCGTTCCCCGCTCCCGCCTCGGCGAGTTCTTCGCCAGGTTGGACGAGATCGCGGCCCGGCACTCGGTGGAGGTGTCCACGGCCGGGCATGCCGGGGATGGGAATATGCATCCGAGTGTGCTCTTCGATGCCCAGGATGAGGCGAGTGTGGCCGAGGCGAAGGAGACGTTCGCTGAGATCATGCAGCTGGGTCTCGATCTGGGTGGGACGATCACAGGTGAGCACGGAGTCGGATATCTGAAGAAGGACTGGCTGGTGCGCGAACTCGATGCGGGTGCGCGGGCGCTGCAGACCTCGATCAAGGCGGCGGTGGATCCGTGGGGGATCCTCAACCCGGGCAAGATGCTCGGCTGAGATCTCGGGTGATCGAACTCAGCCCGGTCGATGCATGTCGAAACGCTGATCCGAGCTGATCCCGAAGTATGCGGTCGGTCCTCCGCCGCGCAGCACCGGTTCGGCCGCGACTGTGTCGACGATCCCGTTGTCGAGCAGGGATTCGTCGAGATGGACACCCACCACTTCGCCCACGGTGAACCACGAACCCGAGCCTTCGCCGTCCGAGGTGCGGAGATCGATGATCTGGGTGACTCGGCATTCGAAGGTCGCCGGTGAGGCTGCCACGCGTGGCGCAGAGATCTCCACGGACTCGGCCGCCTCGACTTCTGCGGCGGAGAACTCGTCGACCTCAGCGGTGGTCGACGAGGCGTTCATCGCCTCGGCGAGGGGCCGAGTGACGAGATTCCACGTGAACTCCCCAGTCTCCCGGCAGTTGGCGACGGTGTCCTTCCACGCGTTACTGGAGAAGCCTACGAGCGGTGGAGAGTAGTTCAGCGCATTGAAGAACGAGTAGGGCGCGAGGTTGCGACGTCCGTCGGCATCGAGGGTGCCGATCCAGCCGATGGGACGCGGCGCGACGATGGCGTTGAAGGGGTCGTGCGGCAGGCGGTGGCCCTCGGACGGGCGATAGAAGTGGGTCACCCGACCTATTCAAGCAGGTGTTCGGGGAGAGCGCACTGTGCGGGACGGTCTCTGTCTGGATTCGTCCGTGACAAGATGATGACGGAGTGTGGCGCTCCGTGACACCGCTCACACACTGGCTTCCTGGCGCGGTCTACCGTGATGGCATGACTCTTACCCAGCTGCCCGTCCTCGACCTCAGCCTCGCCGATGACCCTGCGACCGCGGCCGACTTCCGCGCCGAGCTGCGTCGTGTCACCCACGAGATCGGCTTCTTCTACCTCACCGGCCACGGCCTCCCCGACGCCGAATTCTCCCGCATCATCGACACCGCTCAGCGGTTCTTCGCCCTGCCCGAGGCCGACAAGCTCGCGATCGAGAACACGAACTCGCCCCACTTCCGCGGCTACACCCGCACCGGCGGGGAACGCACCCGCGGCAAGGTCGACTGGCGCGAACAGATCGACATCGGACCCGAACGCGCACCCGTGGCCGAACCCGTCCACGACTACGACCACCTCACCGGACCCAACCAGTACCCGAAGGCACTGCCCGAACTGCGGGAGGTCACCGACTCGTGGCACGCCCGGCTGAGCGAGGTCGGCAACCGACTGCTCAGCGAGTGGGCACTCAGCCTCGGCCAGAGCGCCGACCACTTCGCCGAGGCGTTCGCCACCGATCCCGAATCCTTCATCAAGATCGTCCGCTACCCCGCGGCCGAGGACGACACCGTCACCCAGGGCGTCGGCGAACACCGCGACGGCGGCACCCTCACCCTGCTCTACCCGCAGCCAGGAACGACGGGTCTGCAGGTGCTCACCGACGACGGCTGGATCGACGCCGACCCGATTCCCAACTCCTTCGTCGTCAACATCGGCAAACTCCTCGAAGTCGCCACCGACGGCTACCTCAAGGCCACCGTCCATCGGGTGCTGCCGACGAAGCCCGGCGAGGATCGGATCTCGATTCCGTTCTTCTTCAACCCTGCGCTCAGCTCACAGCTGCCGCCGGTCGAGTTGCCCGCCGAATTCGCCGAGCAGGCTCGCGGAGTCTCCGTCGACGAACTCGACGCGCTGTACTCGGTCTACGGAGAGAACGCGTTCATGTCCCGCGTCCGCTCCCACCCGAACGTCGCCGAGAAGTTCTACCCGGAGCACGTGAGCACCACGCCCTGAGCTCTCTGGCCAAATCGGTCAGGGCTGGGCGATCAGCGCTCAGTCTGCTCCGCCAGCCTCGCAATATCTGTCGCACGCACCCGGCAACAGCCGCCGATGAGGCGGGCACCGAGGCGGGCCCACGACTTCAGCGGCCACGATCCGATACCGGCCTCTGTGCCGTCTTCGCGCCATTGCATGGCGGTCGCGTCGTAGGTCTCGCCCGAATTCGGGTAGGCGATGAGCGGCAGCTCGGAGTGCGCGGACAGTTCTCTCAGTGCCGGAGTCACGAAGGACGGGCGAACGCAGTTGACCCCGACCGCCCGCACGCTCGCCGAGGCGGCCACCGCCTCGGCGAGGTCCGCCAGGGTGCTGCCGTCCGGCATGGTGGGGGCGGTCATGTCCGTGGTGCCCTGTAGAGTCACTGTCACCCAAGCCGGGAGGCCGGTCTCCTCGGCCAGAGCGATGAGTGCGCGGATCTCATCGAGGCGCGGTTGGGTTTCGAAGGCGAGCAGGTCCGCGCCCGCCTCGGCGAGGGCTTCGATGCGCGGACGATGGAAGGCGGTGTAATCCTCAGGACTCCGGTGATAGCTTCCCGTGTACTCGCTGCCGTCGCCGAGCGCCGCACCATACGGGCCAACGGACCCGGCGACGAGGATTCTTGTGCCTGGTGCGGCACTGTGATCTGCCGCAGCCCGCGCGATTCGCACGCTGTCGCCGATGATCCGGCTGCCCTCATCGGCGCTGATTCCCGCCTCGGCGAACCCGAGCGGCGTCGCCTGGTAGCTCGCGGTCGTGAGTATCCGGGCTCCGGCGTTCGCGAAGGCGGTGTGCACCGCGAGCAGAGTGTCCGGACCACGGCGGATGAGCTCGGCCGACCACATTGCATGGTCGAGGTCGATGCCGCGATCCTCGGCGGCACTGCCCAGCCCGCCGTCGATGACGATGGGGGCGGCCGCCTCGGCGTGGGTGAGCATCTGGGTGAACGTCATGGACTTAGTTAAGCTTGTCTGGTGACTACAGACGAAACTCCGGCAGCATCCGAGACCGCTCCCATCAACGACCGATCGCAGTTCGGCTTCGAGGTGGGCACCCGCATGGACACGGGCGGACGCACCGGAGTCATCCACACCCCGCACGGGGACATCCAGACCCCGGCGTTCATTCCGGTCGGCACGAAGGCCACGGTCAAGGCGGTGCGCCCCGACGAGGTCGCCGAACTCGGCGGTCAGGCGGTGCTCTCGAACGCCTACCACCTCTACCTGCAGCCGGGATCGGACCTCATCGACGAGGCCGGCGGGCTGGGGAAGTTCATGAACTGGTCCGGACCCACCTTCACCGACTCCGGCGGATTCCAGGTGATGAGTCTCGGCTCGGGGTTCAAGAAGGTGATCTCGATGGAGTCGACGGGGGAGCAGAACGACGAACTCGTCGCCGTCGGCAAGGAACGGCTGTCGAACGTCGACGATGATGGGGTCACGTTCAAGTCCCACCTCGACGGATCGATGCACCGGTTCACCCCGGAGATCTCGATGCGGGTGCAGCACGAACTCGGTGCCGACATCATGTTCGCCTTCGATGAGCTGACCACGCTGGTGAACACCCGCGGCTACCAGGAGGAATCGGTTGAGCGGACCCGACTGTGGGCGCTCCGCTGCATCGACGAGCACTTCCGTCTCACCGTGGAGCGGTCGCACCGGCCCTACCAGGCCCTCTTCGGGGTGCTGCAGGGCGCGCAGTACGAGGATCTGCGGCGCAAGGCCGCCCGCGACCTGGGCGCGATGGACTTCGACGGCTTCGGCATCGGCGGTGCACTGGAGAAGGAGAACCTCGGCATCATCATCCGCTGGGTGTGCGAGGAGCTGCCGGAGAACAAGCCGCGGCACCTGCTCGGCATCTCCGAACCCGACGACCTGTTCGAAGCGATCAAGACCGGCGCGGACACCTTCGACTGCGTCTCGCCCTCCCGCGTGGCCCGCAATGCCGCGATCTACACCCGCGACGGCCGGTACAACCTCACCGGCGCGAAGTACCGCCGCGATTTCGGCCCGCTCGATCCCGACTGCACGTGCTACACGTGCCAGAACTACTCACGGGCGTACCTGCGGCACCTGTACAAGGCGAAGGAGATGCTCTTCTCCACCCTGTGCACCATCCACAACGAGCATTTCGTCGTCTCACTTGTCGCCGAAATCCGTCAGTCGATTGTCGACGGACGCTTCGACGAGCTCGAAACCGAGGTCCTCGGCCGGTACTACGCGAAGAAGTAGGCGCGCTTTCGGCAGTCGCTGCGATCGCCCCGGCCCCACGCGCTTCTGCCGCAGGTGAGTCATCGACTTCTGATCAGCGCATCGAGTTCAATCCCGATGACCTGATCAGAAGTCGATGCATCCAGGGACAGAACTCGATGACACTTGCCGTCGGCCCCCTCTCGTACAAGGCCGGCCACATTGCGTACGGTCGGCCTAAGCCCGGGCCTCGTCGAGTTCGTAGCTGGGTTCGTGGCGCTTGACGAGCTTGATGACCCGGTAGGTCACGGGCAGGAAGATGATCTCGACGGCGACTTTGTAGACGAAGCCGACGATGATGTAGTTGAGGAAGTCGAGACCCGGGATGACACCGGCGAACGCGATGATGCAGAACAGCAGCGTGTCGACGAACTCGCCGACACCGGTCGACGTGAGCAGACGCACCCACAGCTTCGACTCGCCCATCCGCTTCTTCACGGCCACGAGCACCCAAGAGTTGAGCAGCTGGCCGACGAAGTATCCGACGAGGGAAGCCGCGACGATGCGCGGATAGAACCCGAGGACCGCGGCGAAGGCGTCCTGGTTCTCATAACCTGGTCCCGGCGGGGAGATGAGCACCAGCCAGAAGACGAAGGTCGCGAGAATCTGCAGTCCGAACCCGGTGATCACGGCCTTGCGCGCGGCTTTGAACCCGTAGACCTCACTGATCACATCGCCGAGGATGTAGGCGATGGGGAAGAGGAACGCTCCGCCGTCGGTGACGATGGGTCCGAAGCCGATGACCTTCGTTGCCGAGATGTTCGAGATGATGAGCACCGCGCAGAACACGGCGAGGAAGACCGCATAGCAGCGACCGCGCGAGGAGGCGAAGGCCGCCAGCCGGGTTGAAGTGTTCGAGGGCGCCGAATCGCTGATGCGATCCGGCTGTCCAGACTCGCTCTCAGACCGTCCGGACTCGCTCTCAGGTGTCGTCGCGGGCAACGGTGATCTCCTTGCCGTTCGTGATCGTCAGCAGCTGCTCGTAGGTCAGCGGCATCATCGAGTTCGGGGTGCCTGCCGCGGCCCACAGCACCGGGTGCTCGGCCAGGGTGACATCGACATAGGTGGGGATCGGCGCCGGGTGCCCGCACGGGGCGACTCCGCCGATGACCTGGCCGGTGGCCTCGCGGACGAGCTCCTTGTCGGCTCGGTCGAGGGAGTCGATGCCCAGCTGGTCTGCGACATAGTCGGTGTCGACGCGGTGGGCTCCCGAAGTCATGATGAGCACGGGGTCGCCGCCGGAGGAGAAGATGAGGCTGTTGGCGATGGCACCGAGGTCGACGCCGATCTTCTCCGCCGCTGCGGCTGCGGTCGGGGTTGCCTCGGCGAACACGCGGACCTCCGGGTCGATTCCGTGCTCCCGCAGCTGTGCTTCGACCTTCGCATGGTTGGCGTGCTGCTTCGGTGCCTCGTCGTTCGCCGAGGCGGCCGTCGGGGCCGCATCGACTGTGGACTGTTCGTCATCGACGGAGTCAGCCGCGTCCTCCTCGGTCACCGGCTCCGCGAGGCCGCGACGACGCAGCAGCGGGGCGACATCCGGTCGGGTGCCGAAGAAGCGTTCGATCGCCGACATCGGATCGACCGAATAGCCGGGGGCGAGGATCGCCTCGCGGAAGGCGTCTCCGGCCTCCCGGTTGAGGCCGCCCTGGGATTCGAACCATTCGCTCACCCAGGCGGCGATGACCTCGGAGTAGAGGTAGGAGTAGTAGCCGGCGGCATAGCCGGAGGCGAAGATGTGCCCGAAGTAGGTCGACCGGTAACGCGGCGGGACGAGTGGCGAGAAGCCGGCGGCGGCGAGCACCTCGGATTCGAAGGACAGCACATCGGTGATGTGCTCACCGGCCTCGAGCGAATGCCACGACAGGTCGAGCATCGCGGCGGCGAGGTATTCGATGGTGTCGAAGCCCTGCCCGAACTTCTCGCTGGCGATGAGGGCGTCGACGAGTTGGGCCGGCATCGGCTCACCCGTGTCGACGTGTTTGGCGAAGTGGGGGAGGACCTGCGGGTGGAAGCGCCACATCTCGTTGAGCTGCGAGGGGAATTCGACGTAGTCGCGGGGGACCGCTGTGCCCGCCGTCGACGGGTACGTCGAGTTCGCGAACAGTCCGTGGAGCACGTGTCCGAACTCGTGGAACAGGGTCGTAAGCTCGGTCGGGTTGAGCAGGGTGGGCCGTCCGTGACCGGGCTTGGCGAGATTGAGCGAGAGGGTGACGACCGGCTGCAAGCCGGTCAGGCGTGAGGCGGGGATCAACTGGTCCATCCAGGCTCCGCCGCGTTTCGTGTCCCGGGCGTAGGGGTCGATGAGGACGAGGCCCAGGGGGCGTTCGGTGACGTCGGTGACCTCATAGGCGCACACGTCCTCATGCCAGGCGGTGACGCCGTCATAGGGGGCGAAGGTGACGCCGTAGAGTCCGGTGGCCGCGCGGAAGACACCCTCGGTGAGCACGGTGTCGAACTCGAAGTACTTGGCCACCTCGTCTGAGTCGATGCCGAATTCGTCGGCCCGGTACTTCGCGAGGTAGTACTTCACGTCCTCGGGCGCGACGTCGTCGAGTCCGTAGCGGTCCCGGACCAGGCCGAGCTCCTCGTCGAGCTGAGCCTTGGCGGGGTTGATCAGGGAGGACACGATGTCTGCAGCGGCGTCCGGATTGCCGGCGGTCTGGTTGTCGACGGCGTAGGAGGAGAACGAGGGATACCCGAGCAGATTCGCCTGCAGGGCCCGCAGCGCCGTGGTGTCGGCGACCTGGGTGCGGGTGTCGCCGTCGCCGCCGCGGGATCCGCGGGCAATCGAATTATTCAGCACATGCCGGCGGGTCTGGGCGGTGTCGAGGGATTCGAGCACGAGCTGCTGGGTGAAGTTGTTCAGCGGCAGCAGGTAGCCGTCGACGCCGCGCTCGGCGGCGCGATTCGCCGCGGCCGCAATCTGATCGTCGTTCATCCCGGCCAGGGAATCGGCCTCGCTGAGGTGGACGGCCAGCTCGCGCGTATCGAGCTGCAGCGCGCGGGAGAAGGAGTTCTCCAAAGTGGTCAGCTCGGCCGCGATCGTGGCCATCTGCGTCCGTTCCTCCTCGCCGAGGCGGGCCCCGGCTCGCACGAAGAGATCGATGGTCAGTTCCTGCTGACGTTTGTCCTCGGGGTTGAGGTCGGCGACCGAGACCTGTTCGATGCGGTGGAAGAGGTCGACGTTGAGCAGGATCTCGGTCTGGGCGGCCGACAGGAGCTCCCATACTTCGGCGAGGGCGTCGGTGAGTTCGGGGCGCAGATGATTCGATTCGATGGCTGCGGCGACGGAGGCGATGCGGGTCATCGGCACGGACGCGGATTCGAATCTCACCGTGGTGGAGAAGAACGTGGACTCGGCGTCGTCGGCGACGATGGCAGCCACCTCGGCGCGGGCGAAATCGGTGGCCGTGTGAACCGCGGTCAGCAGCGTCTCTGCGGTGACCGCGGCGAAGTCGGGCAGCGAATAGTCGGTCTGCGGGTCGAGGAACGCTTCCCAGACATCGATGCCGTTCGGATCTGCGTTCATGCTCGACGATTCACTTTCTTAGCGGTTGAGGGTTCGCTCCGATCCTAACGTGAGTCGACCGACCAGTGCATGATCGCTGGTTACACTGGGTTCCATGGGCACTGGGCAGGGCAAGTCCCTCACACTCAACAGCGCGTTCCGGCTCGGTTTCACCGGAGCCTTGGGCGTGGGGCTGGCGATCCTGGTGATGACGGCGCTGCAGTCCGTGGCGACAGTGATCATCTACATCGGTCTGGCGCTGTTCCTCGCCCTCGGGCTCGAACCGATCGTGCAGTGGCTCGTCGATCGCAGGGTGCCGCGGTCGCTGTCGGTGCTCATCGTCGTCGTGGCCTTCATCCTCATCGTCGTCGGTGTTGCGCTGCTCATCGCTCCGGCCGTGATCAGTCAGATCCAGACGTTCATCGCGGATCTGCCCGGAATCGTGGCGAACCTTGCCACGACCGGGTGGGTCACGGAGCTCGAGGAGCAGTTCACCGGAGCGATCGACATCGATGCGGTGTTCGCCAACATCTCGGACTGGGCTTCGGATCCGAAGAATGTGCTCTCCCTCGGCGGCGGCGTCGTGTCCATCGGGGCGGGGATCTTGAGCTTCCTCACCGGTGTGATCATCGTCGTCATCCTCACCATCTACTTCGCCGTGTCGATGCCGACGATCAAATCCGCAATGTTCTCGCTGGTGGCGGCCTCATCGCGGCCGACGGTCGAATCCGTCACCGAGGAGGTCACCCGGTCCATCGGACGCTACGTCCTCGGCCAGGTGTCCTTGGGAGTCGTCAACGGTGTGTGCTCGGCGATCTTCCTCACCATCATCGGTGCCCCGCTGCCGGCGCTGTTGGCGTTCGTGGCGTTCCTCGCCTCGCTCATTCCCCTGGTGGGACCGATCACCGGCGCGATCATCATCACCGCGTCCTGTCTGATGGTCTCGCCCGGTCTGGGAATCGCGGCGGCCATCTACTACCTCGTGTACATGCAGGTGGAGGCCTACCTCCTCAGCCCCCGCATCATGAAGGCCGCTGTGGATGTGCCCGGTGCGCTCGTCATCATCGCCGCCATCGCCGGCGGCACCCTGGGTGGGGTGCTCGGCGCCGTGGTCGCGGTGCCCGTGGCCGCCTCGGGAATGATCATCATCCGCAAGGTCGTCGTGCCCGCCCAGGACAAGAGATAGGGCTAGTCCTGGTCGTCGTGGCCCTCGCTCCGAGTGACCCGGACGATGAGGCCGATGAGCAGCCGGGCGATGTAGTAGGTGCCGAAATAGGAGATTGCCGCCGTGACCAGTGTGATGAGCAGGTTGCTCTCATCGCCGCTGGTGACAGCCAAAGTGGCGAAGATCGTCACCGTGATGGCCGCGAGAAACGGGATCAGGCGCAGGACCGGGCTGTCGACTTCACTCATGTTCGTCAGCGTACCAAGACCGTCGACCAGCGCCGAGGTGGCTGTGACCGTTCCGGACGGTCGTTAGGATGGGTGGGATGACACAGACACGATGGAGTGCAGTCCGAGATGACCAGGTGCCCGAGGATGTGGACCGTCTTCTGCTGACCGTCCCCGAGTGGTTCGGCAGACCGGAATCCAACGCTGAGTACGTCGATGATGCACGGACCATGGAGACGTGGACGGTGCGAGACGATGCCGGAAAGGTCGTCGGCGTCACCTTGGTGTCGTGGCATTTCGACCACTCCGCCGAGGTGCATTTCACGGTCGTCGACAGATCCGTGCATGGAACGGGAGTCGGCACGGCGATGATGCGTGCGGTCGCAAGTGATGTGAGGGCACGGGGAGCGGCACTGTTGCAGGTCAAGACCCTGGGAGCCTCGAGCCCCGATCCCAACTACGACCGGACTCGACACTTCTATCAGAAGATGGGATTTCTCCCGCTCGAGGAGACCGACCTCTGGGATGAGCAGACGCCCTGCCTGATCATGGTCATGCCGCTGGTCTGAAGCCTCGTCGTACCCACTGGGAGGAAACGACAGCACAGCTTGGGTTCATCTGCTAAGACGTGACTGTAGTATGGGAATCGACATGGTATTTGACACACATCACAGATCGGATGATTCGTCATGGCTCTCCAGCAGAAACCCACACTAGTCTCAAAGATCTTCGCCGAATTCCTCGGCACCTTCGTCCTCGTCTTCGGCGGTTGCGGCGCGGCCGTATTCGCCGCGAAGGTCGTCGGTGATGACGGCCTCAACATGGGCATCGGGTTCCTCGGTGTCGCACTGGCCTTCGGCCTCACCGTCGTCGTCATGGCCTACGCCGTCGGACATGTCTCCGGCGGACACTTCAATCCAGCAGTGACACTGGGCTGCGTGCTTGCGGGCAGGACCCCAGTGAAAGACGCCGTGCCCTACTGGATCACGCAGTTGGTCGCCGGCATCGTCGCCGGTGGAGTCGTGCTCCTCATCGCCTCGGGCAACCCGGACTATTCGCTAGCGAAGGATGGGCTGGCGACGAACGGCTATGGAGAATTCTCCCCGAACGGATTCTCCTTGCTCAGCGTGCTCATCGCCGAGTTCGTCCTCACCGCCATCTTCCTCTACGTGATCCTCGGGGCGACCGATGACAGGTCCCCGGTCGGAATGGCCCCTCTGGCGATCGGTCTCTCACTCACGCTCATCCACCTCGTCGCCATCCCGGTGTCCAACACCTCCGTCAACCCGGCCCGCTCCTTCGGGGTTGCGGTGTTCGCCGGTGGAGATGCACTCGGCCAGGTGTGGGCGTTCTTCCTCGCCCCGCTCGCCGGTGCTGCCGTCGCCGGACTCACCTACAACCTTCTCTTCCCCAAGGCCGCAGAAGTCCCCATCACCGAAGGCGGATGACGCTGCCACCCTGGCCCGCGGAGTCTCCGGCTCATGGGCAGGTTCTGCTGCGGGCGGTGGAGGCGCGAGACGCAGCGATGGCGCAGTCGCTGTCGACCGATCCCTATGTGCCGCAGACGGGTTCACTGCCGGGAGACGCCACTGTGCGGGAGGCCTTGGCTTGGGTGGGGCGACAGCAGAAACGGCATGCTGAAGGGGCAGGATTCTCGTTCACCATTGCGCGCCGGTCAGATGATGTCGCAATCGGCCATTGTGGTCTCTGGCTGAAGGATCTCGACGAGGGGCGAGCGAGTGCTGGTTATGCGGTTGCACCCTCCGAGCGTGGGCGCGGCTATGCAGCCGAGGCGCTCGCGGCCCTGACCGAGTTCGCATGGACGGTTCCGGGTCTGCACCGCGTTGAACTCTTCATCGAACCCTGGAATGACGGATCGATTCGCACCGCCGAACGCGCCGGGTATGTTCGTGAGGAGGGCCTCCAGGGCAGGCATCGCAAGGTCGGCGGTGAGCGTCGGGACATGATCCTGTTTGCTTCGGTGCGGCCTGGGCACTCCGCGAGGTGACGGACGATGGCCGACGTGCTTGATATGAACTACCCCTTCACCGGCCGATGGCTGGTCCAGAACAGTCCTGCCAATCGGGTGCCGAGCCACGGCACGAGGCTCTTCGCGACCTCATACGCAATCGACTTCGTGCCGGTCGATGACTCCGGACGCTCGGCTCCATTCACGTTCGGCTCTTTGCTGCGCCCGGAACCTCCGGAGAATTTCGTCGGCTTCGGCCGTTCGGTGCTCTCTCCGGTCGCTGGAACTGTCGTGGCTTTTCATGACACCGAGCGTGATCATCTCTCGTACCGCGGGATGTCGTCGATCGGATACGCGCTGACTCAGAGACGTCGTGCCGAGGCAGGTTGGCTTGCGCTCGCCGGCAACCACGTCATGATCAGGTGCGATGGTGGAGTGGTCGTGTTGTGCCACCTTCAACGCCGCAGCACTCGAGTGCGCATCGGGCAGCATGTCGAGATCGGCGAAGAAATCGGGCTGCGCGGAAACTCCGGCAACAGCACCGAACCGCATGTGCATGTCCAAGCGATCGACAGTGTCGACATTGAGCACGCTGCTGCTGTACCCATAACCTTCAACGGCACGATGCCTTCCAACGGGGGAATCGTTACGGTATGAGTACTGAGCGAGCGGAACCAGTATGGGGCTTCGCTAGATCGCTGGTGATCAAAGCGGCGATCGCCGAGGTGTGGGAGCACCTGGCTGACCCGGCTCGCCTGAGCCGATGGTGGTGTCCACCTCCGACGGTGCAGATCGATTTCGAACCACGAGCCGGCAGCCACTACGAAGAGCGCTACAACGATGACTCCTATGATTACGTGCTCACCGGTGAGATCACTGCCGTCGACGAGCTGCGCCACCTCGTGATCCGACGGCGGACGAACGGACGCTTCGGCCCAACCGACCGAATTGAAATCGTTCTGGAGCCTCATGGCAGGGACACGAAGGTGAGTATCACGCACACCTTCGCCGACATTCCCGTCGACCGCCGAGGCGAGGCACGCGACTTCTTCTCTGACGGCTGGGACTTCAGCCTGGAACTCCTTCGGCGAAACGTTCTCAACAGCCGCTGAACTTTCGGTCGAGCACTGCGGCGAACCCATGACACCTATTGTCCCCTCGCACTCTGAGACCTATGGTGAGAGGATACGGACACATCCGCTTCGCGCAGTCGACCACGAACATGCGCAGCACGCGAAACAGTGCGTGCGAGGCGAGCGGATGGACTCACACGAAGGAGTGTCATGGCAGTCTACTCAGCACCCGGTACCGAAGGTTCCCTCGTCACGTTCAAGCCACGCTACGAGAACTACATCGGAGGAGAGTGGGTGCCGCCGAAGAACGGCAACTACTTCGACAACATCACTCCCGTCACAGGTCAGGCCTTCACAGAGATTCCCAGCTCCACCGCCGAAGACATCGAAACCGCCCTCGACGCGGCCTGGGCAGCAGCACCGGCCTGGGGAAAGACCTCGGTGACCGAGCGCTCGAACATCCTGCTCAAGATCGCTGATCGCATTGAAGCCAACCTCGAGATGATCGCGGTCGCCGAGACCTGGGACAACGGCAAAGGCATCCGCGAACCACTGGCCGCCGACATTCCACTGGCCATCGACCACTTCCGCTATTTCGCCTCGGCGATCCGGGCTCAGCAAGGCGGACTCTCCCAGATCGACGACGATACGGTCGCCTATCACTTCCACGAGCCACTCGGCGTCGTCGGACAGATCATCCCGTGGAACTTCCCCATCCTCATGGCCACGTGGAAGCTGGCACCGGCACTGGCGGCAGGCAACTGCGTCGTCCTCAAACCCGCCGAGCAGACCCCGGCATCGATCCTCATCCTCGCCGAACTCGTCGGCGATCTGCTGCCAGCCGGTGTGCTCAACATCGTCAACGGCTTCGGAGTCGAGGCGGGCAAGCCCCTGGCCTCGAACAAACGGATCAAGAAGATCGCCTTCACCGGTGAGACGACGACCGGCCGACTCATCATGCAGTACGCCTCGCAGAACATCATCCCGGTGACTCTGGAACTCGGCGGTAAGTCCCCGAACATCTTCTTCGAAGACGTGCTCGCCGCTGATGACAGCTACCGCGACAAGGCACTCGAGGGCTTCGCAATGTTCGCTCTCAATCAGGGCGAGGTCTGCACCTGCCCGTCGCGTGCACTCGTCCAGGAGTCGATCTTCGATGACTTCGTCGCCGCCGGAGTCGAACGTGTCCGCGCGATCAAGCAGGGCAACCCGCTCGACACCGACACCCAGGTCGGCGCGCAAGCCTCGAACGATCAGTACGAGAAGATCATGTCCTACCTGAAGATCGGCAAGGACGAAGGCGCCGAGGTGCTCATCGGCGGTGACAAGGCCGAACTCGAGGGCGACCTCTCAGGAGGCTTCTACGTCCAGCCGACCATCTTCAAGGGCTCGAACAATATGCGGATCTTCCAGGAGGAGATCTTCGGCCCCGTCGTCGCCCTGACCTCGTTCAAGGACTACGACGACGCCATCACCACGGCCAATGACACGCTCTACGGACTCGGCGCCGGCGTCTGGGCCCGGACCGGCAACACCGCCTACCGGGCAGGCCGAGACATCCAGGCCGGTCGCGTCTGGGTCAACAACTACCACGCCTATCCGGCACACGCTGCCTTCGGCAGATACAAGTCATCGGGAATCGGCCGAGAGAACCACCTGATGATGCTCGACCACTACCAGCAGACGAAGAACCTGCTGGTCAGCTACTCGGAGAACGCACAAGGATTTTTCTGATGAGTGAATCTACACAGACCGCGGCGCTGGAATCAGCACCGACCATCGACGGGGAGGAGAAATCGAGAGTGGCCATGACACAGGCCGCCGTCGACCTCCTCGGCGATCTGGTCGCCAAACACGGCCAACTGATGTTCCACCAATCGGGTGGCTGCTGCGACGGGTCCTCGCCGATGTGCTTCCCCGAAGGCGACTTCCTGACCTCGGAGGCCGACGTTCTCCTCGGCCACTTCGAACTGCCCGTCGATGACGCAGAGAAGGCGGGCCTCGACTTCTGGATGTCGGTCGAGCAGTTCGAGTACTGGAAGCACACCCACCTCACGATCGATGTGGTCCCCGGACGAGGCAGCGGCTTCAGCGTCGAGTCACCGACAGGCAACCGCTTCATCATCCGGTCCACCCTCATGGACGTCGGCTGAGATACCGCTAACCCTCGCCGAGGTGGCGCTTCGGTGCCGCACGGACGTGGGCTCTCTCGCCCTGCTTGCCGACGAGGCTGAGGAACTCGACGGGCCCTGCACTGGTGGCGCCGAACCAGTGCGGGGTGCGGGTGTCGAACTCGGCTGCCTCGCCGGGTTCCATGATGAGATCGTGCTCGCCGAGGACGAGGCGAAGGCTGCCGATGAGGACGAAGACCCAGTCGTAGCCCTCATGGCTGCGCAGCTCTGGCGTGGCCTCATCCGAGCCTGTCGGCAGCACGAATTTATAGGCCTGGATGCCCCCTGCCCGACACGTCAGCGGCAGGATCGTCCGGCCGTCGCGAGTGGGCAGGGGCCGCAGATTGATGCGCGGATCCCCGGTCGGGGGCGCGTCGACGAGTTCGTCGAGAGTGGCCCCGAACGCTCGCGCCAAGGGCAGGAGCTGTTCGAGACTGGGACGGCGGTGCCCGGCCTCAAGGCGCGAGAGCGTGCTGATCGAGATGCCGGTCTCTTCGGACAGATCGGTGAGAGTGATGTCGCGGCGCTGCCGTAGCTGCTTCAGCCGTGGCCCAACAGCATCGAGAGTGCGGTCCATGAGTTCATCCATGCCCCTTATTTTGCCATTCGGCAAAACTGTTTGCAATACTGCGAATGGGTTGTCACCATCGAAGTATCGGAGCGCCGCAGCGGCGACTCCACATACTTTGAGAGGACCAGGACATGGCAGAGAAGCAGAGCGCGATTCGAGACGTCGTGATCGTCGGAGCCGGTGCGGCCGGACTCAGCGCTGGCCTGACCCTGGCCCGCGCACGCCGGAGGGTGACAGTCATCGATGCCGGCCACCCGCGCAATGCTCCGGCCGACGGGGTCCATGGGCTCCTCGGACTCGAAGGCATCAGCCCCGCAGAGCTGTTGACCCGAGGCCGAGACGAAGTGCAGAGCTACGGCGGCGAGATCATCGACGGCCAGGTCACCGAAATCAGCGGCGAAGTCGACAGGTTCACAATCACCGTGGACAACGGCGAAGAGATCGTCGGCAGACGGCTGCTCATGGCGACCGGCCTCGTCGACGAACTGCCCGAGATCCCGGGCGTGCGCGAACAGTGGGGTCGTGGCGTCCTTCACTGCCCCTACTGCCACGGATGGGAGGTCCGCGACAGTCACATCGGCATCCTCGCCACCAGTCCGATGGCCATCCACAAGGCCTTTCTGTTCAAGCAGTGGAGCCCTCATGTGATGCTCTTCTCCGGAGACCAACAGCTGAGCGAGGAAGATCAGGTCAAACTTCGCGCGCTCGACATCCCAGTCATCGACGGGGACATCGACAGCCTGGAGATCACCGATGACACGCTCACGGGTGTGCGTCTGGGTGATGGACAGGTCATTGCCGTGGATGCTGCAGTCGTCGCTACGCCGATGGTTGCCCGCACCGAACTCTTCGCAGGGATCGGGCTCGAGCCCACGGCCCGTCCTGCTGGGGCTTTCATCGAAACCGAAGCCTTCGGGCAGACCGCGGTCCCCGGCGTCTGGGTGGCCGGCAATGCTACCGACATCGGAGCGCAGGTCAGTGGTGCGGCAGCGGCCGGTGCGCTCGCCGCACAGCACATCAACACCGACCTCATCTTCACCGACCTCGATCGCGCAGTGGCGCAGCACGAGACCGAGCAGGCACAGGAGGCAAGCTGATGACACACTCATTCGACAAGACCTACTGGGATCAGACCTGGACCGGTGAACGCGCCCCAGCGATGAGCTCAGGCGATCCGAACCCCCACCTGATCAAGGAGGTCAGCGGACTCGAATCCGGAACCGCACTCGACGCCGGCTGCGGTGCCGGAGCAGAGGCCATCTGGCTGGCAGCTCAGGGCTGGGATGTCACCGGAGCCGACGTTGCGAATGCAGCACTTGACCACGCGAAGGACCGCGCTGCGGTCGCCGGAGTCAGTGACCGGGTGCGCTGGATCCAGGCCGATCTCTCCAGCTGGGCGCCGGAGACGCAGTACGACCTGGTCACCACCCACTACGCGCATCCGGCAATGCCTCAGCTGGACTTCTACGGGCGCATCGCGGATTGGGTGGCACCCGGGGGAACACTCCTCATCGTCGGCCACCTCCACCACGGCCATGGCGACTCTCACGGC
Source organism: Brevibacterium iodinum ATCC 49514 (assembly GCF_900169265.1). Classification (GTDB taxonomy): domain Bacteria; phylum Actinomycetota; class Actinomycetes; order Actinomycetales; family Brevibacteriaceae; genus Brevibacterium; species Brevibacterium iodinum. The sequence goes on along the minus strand of NZ_FXYX01000025.1, from coordinate 22,799 downwards.
GATTCTCACCCGCCGGCAGTAGCCTCAGCGACTGCCGACTCGATCACTGAGCGTCTCGATCGAGTCGTCTGGACCGTCGTCACCGCCGAGGAATCCCAGCGCACCATGGCAGGACCCGGTGGCCGCACAATCACCATCGACGACGTCGTGGTGAGGGCAGTGCGCAGCCGCTGAGCCGCGTCACTTTCCGGGTGCGAGCACCTCGGGTTCGCCGAGGGAGAGCATGAGGCGGTTGGCCCAGTTGAAGAAGGCTGCGCAGTTGAGTACGTCGATGATGTCGCCATCGTCGAGGCCGGCCTCGCGCAGTGCATTGACATGCGCAGGACCGAACGCCTGCGGGGTCAGCGTGAGAGCCGCGGAAGCGTCGACGACAGCGTCCCAGACAGCATCGCCGAGGTTCGACGGCGTTTCCACACCCGTGTCGAGCAGCGTCTGCACCAGGTCCCGGCGACCCGACTCCTCCGTGGCCCGGTCCGAGTGGATCGAGGCGCAGAACAGGCACCCGTTGAGACGTGAGGCCACGGTCGCGGCCAGCTCACGTTCGGCCCGGCCGAGCCCGTCGGTGGTGTTGAAGAAGATGTCGAGGTCGGTCAGTGTTCGTGCCCGCAGGGCCGCCGGATCCCTGGCCAGGAGCCGGAAGTAGGGGTTCTTCGCCCGCCCCGCCTCGATGAGTGCCTCGCGCTGGACATCGGTCAGGTCCGCCTCGGCGACGGGGGAGATCCAGGGCACCCAGCCCAGCCCGGACTGCTGGAACAGCTCCGGACGGGTGAGCCCGGGATAGGTGCTGACGCGCTCGCCGACCCGGGCCAGAGCCTCGCTGCCGTTCGACGAAGCGGCAGAGTCCCTCGCAGAGGTGGCCTCGCCGTCACCGTCGCCCGCTTCGGGCGGTTCGTCCGAGACCGGGGGCAGGGTCGTCGCCGGTGCGTGGACCAGGGCAGTGAGTCCGGTGCTGATGCGGATCTGGAAGTTGAGGAATGACACGAGCTGCGCGAGCGTGACGATCGAGTCTTCGTCCCAGCCGGCGTCGAGGAGCAGCGCCATGTGTTCGGGACGTGAGTCGCGGGGATGCAGAACTAGGAGATGGGCGAATTCGAGGCCGGCGGCCAGCTGTGCGCCCAGCACCTCGCTCGACTTCTTCTCCACACTCAGCCAGGGTCCCGGGACGTTCTCGGCCGCCAGGGCAGCCGATTCGAAGGTTCCGTAGGGGCCGCGCACGGTCGAACGGGAGTCGAGTTCGAGCAGCACCTCATCGAGGAGTTCGGCGATCTCCCAGGAGGCGACCTCGTCTTCGTCACGGAGGAGGTCACGGTAGAACTCCTCGGCCGCGGGCGCGCCGAGGAGGCCGGCCGTGAATGCGGCGACGGCATAGCGGTCACGGTGGGAGAACCCACCGGTCTCAGCTGGTTCGAGCAGCGCTTCGAAGCTGAGCTGGGCGTTGTCCTTGGCCTGTGCACGGTGATCGCGCAGCTTGTCGAGGGGGTCCTGTGCGGCGATTCCGGCGAGGGTGTTGATGATGTCGGTCATGTCAGGCCGCCTGTTCCGTCGTGAGCGTCAGTCCCAGGGCCGGGGCCACCTCGGTGGCCAGGAGTTCGATGGACCGCAGCGTCGTCTCATTCGTCGCCGGCACCGAGTGTACCTGGAAGCTGACGTCGGTGGCCCGGTTCAGCACACGGTCTGTCGCCAGGCGTTCGATGACCTGCTCGGGGGTGCCGAGGTAGGTGTCGGTGGCGATGAGCAGCTCGTCCAGGCTCAGCCCCGAGGTGTCATAGCCGACGAGGCGATCTGCCTCGGCCCGCAGCGCCGGTTCGGTCCGGGCGCGGAGTTCGGGCAGCGCTGCGGCATCGGCGACGACGGCCGTGCGCGATGCCAGGATTCGGGGCTCCACACCGGAGGGAAGGTTCGCCAGGTAGGTGTCGATGACCGGCAGCTGCACCTCGTCGAGGGTTGCTTCGGGCTTGTCCTGGGAGCGGGGTTGGGTGCGCGAGAGCATGAGGCCATCACCGGCGGCACCGGCAGCTCCGGATCCGCCGGAGGAGAAGGTGGCCTGCCAGAGGCGCTCGGAGAGCCGGGTCGGTTCCGGATAGAGCGCATGCCCGGTCTCCAGGGACTGACCTGCCAGCAGAGTCTTCAGTGCCGCGAGGTTGTCGGCGAAGACCTCACGTCGTTGATCGAAGCTGGTGCCGAAGGCGGGGAAGGACTTCGGGTTTCCGCCCGAACCGAGCCCGATCTCCAGGCGTCCCCCGGAGAGCACGTCGGTGACCGCAGCGTCTTCGGCCACACGCACGCCGTTCTCCATGGGCAGGGTGATGATCGCCGTGCCCAAGCGGATCCGCGAGGTCTGGGCTGCCGCATGGGCGAGGAACACGAGTGGGGAGGGCAGGCCGCCCTCGGTCGCAGAGAAGTGGTGCTGGGCCACCCACGCGGAGTCGAAGCCGTGGGCCTCGGCCGCCTGGATCTGTTCGAGTGCGAACCGGTAGCGCTGAGCTGCCGGGGCGTCCTCGAGCAGGCGGGTGAAGAATCCGAGCCGGGGACCGGTGGAACTGTTCGTCATCGTGTCAGTCTCAACTTTCTGCTGCGGTGAGCAATGTGGGTGTCGAAGCGGCGCTGTCTCCGTTGCCGTGGAGCATCACGGGGCGGGGGATCGCATCGAGGAGGGTGCGCGTGTACTGAGTCTGCGGGCGAGCGAAGAGGTCCTCCGTCGGTCCGTTCTCCACCAGTCGTCCCTGCGACATCACCGACACGGTATCAGCGATCTGTCGCACGACAGCGAGATCGTGGGAGATGAAGACATAGGTCAGTCCCAGGTCAGATTGGAGATCGTCGAGGAGGGTCAGAATCTGGGCCTGCACGGTCACGTCGAGGGCCGAGACGGCCTCATCGAAGACGACGAGCTCGGGGCCGGCGATGAGGGCCCGCGCGATCGCCACCCGCTGCAGCTGACCGCCGGAGAGCTCGGCCGGTCGACGCTCGCCGAACTCGGTAGGCAGGGCAACCCTCTCCAGGGCCTCGGCGACGAGGGTCGGTCGCGAATTCCGGGAACCGATGCGGAAGTTGCGCAGCGGTTCGGTGAGTATCTGGCCGATGGTGTGCTTGGGATCCAGTGCCGAGTACGGGTTCTGGTGCACGAGCTGGACCGTGCGGCGGAAGTCGCGCAGGCGGGCCCGCTCCGCACGACCGCGCAAAGAGTCATCGGTGTCGAAATTGCCGACGCGGATGCGACCGGACTGTGGGGTGAGGAACCCGGCCAGGGCCTTGCCCGTCGTCGTCTTCCCTGAACCGGATTCGCCCACGATGCCGTGGGTGGTGCCGCGTTCGACGTGCAGTGACACGTCGTCGATGCCGATGACCTGATCATCGTTGCGGGCATAGACCTGAGTCAGGCCCTCGACCGAGACGAAGGGGGCCTGCGCCTCGGCGAGTGCGGCGGTGGTTGTGGCCTGTCGGTGGGACTTCGTCTTCAGCGCCGGGGCGTCGGCAAGCAGCCGCGAGGTGTAGTCGGTGGCAGGCCGGGAGAAGATCTGAGCCGCCGGTCCGGCCTCGACGACGCGTCCGGACTGCATGACGACGACCTCATCGGCGCGTTCACCGGCGACGGCGAGGTCGTGGGTGATGAAGAGGACGCCCATCTCGGTCTCTGCGCGCAGCTCATCGAGGAGATCGAGGACCTGCTTCTGCACGGTCACGTCGAGGGCCGAGGTCGGCTCGTCGGCGATGAGCAGTCGTGGGCGCAGTGCGATCGCGGAGGCGATGAGGACTCGCTGGCGCATTCCCCCGGAGAGCTCATGCGGGAACTGATCGGCGCGCATCTGCGGCCGATCGATGCCGACTCTGGTCAGCAGTTCGATGACCTGGGCACGGGCAGACTTCCGATCGGCGCGCTTGTGGATCCGCAGCGCCTCGGCGACGGATTTGCCGATGGTCTGCAGCGGATTGAGTGAACTGCCGGGGTCCTGGGGGACGTAGCCGATCTGACTGCCGCGGATCCCACGCCAGCCGCTGGTTCCCAAGCCACCGAGATCGACCTCACCTAAGTGGATGTGCCCGGTCGTGATCTGCGCGGACTCCGGGAGGAGGCCGATGGCAGCATTCGCGGTCGTGGACTTGCCGGACCCGGACTCGCCGACGACCGCGGTCATCGACCCGGCGCGCACGGCGAAGGTCACGCCGTCGACGGCCGGGGCCGAGGACTGGAAGTAGGCGACACTGAGATCCTGCACGGACAGCAGGGGTGCGGACTCGGTCATGATGTCACCTTTCTCAGGGTGTTGCCGATTTGGTGGGTGGCCAGGACGATGGCCATGACGACGAAGCCGGGCAGCACGGTCAGCCACCATGCGGTGGCGACGAAGTTGCGGCCCTCGGCGATGATGAGGCCCCATTCCGGTGTCGGCGGGGGAGTCCCGTAGCCCAGGAAGCCCAGCGTCGAGATCTGGAGGATCGCGGATCCGATCTGGAGGACGGCCAGGGACAGCACGGGCGAGATCGAGTTGGGCAGGATATGGCGGACGAGGACGGAGAAGAAGGTGCCGCCCGAACCGTAGGCCGCGGCCACGAAGTCGCTGGTGTTGATGCGCACCGCCTCTGACCTCGACAGTCGTGCGAACTGGGCGATGGCCGTGACGCCGACGGCGATGGCCGCGTTGATGGTGCCGAAGCCCAAGACGACGACGATCGAGAGGCTGAGCAGGATCGCCGGGATCGAGAGCAGCACGTCGATCAAGCGCATGAGCACATCGTCGACCCAGCCGCGGCGGGTGCCGGCGATGAGCCCGATGGCCGTGCCCACGATGAGTCCGACACCGACAGCCACGAGTGCTGCGAGCAATGACTGTGACGCGCCGTAGACGACGCGGGTGAAGGCATCGCGGCCGGTCTGGTCGGTGCCGAACCAATGCTCGAGGCTCGGGGCCAGAAGGGCAGGGGTGTCTCCGCCGTCGTTGGGATCGAAGTGGGTGAAGAGACCGGGGAACAGCGCCCAGGCGATGGCGATGAGCAGCACCAGCCCGGAGGCGATGGTGGCCGGGGTGATCGCGGCGCGTGCCCGGCCGCCGCGAACTCGGCGGGTGTCGGTGCCGGTGCCTTGGCCGCGTGTGAAGACGATGCTCATGAGTCCTTCTCCTTCGCCTCGTCGTCCCAGTCGAGGTCGACGCCGACGCTGGCCGCGGTCGCCGTCAGGGCGCGACGTGAGGGTTCGTCGTGGCTGCGCAGTGGCCTGCCCGCCGAGGCGGAGCTGCGTTTCGTGCGCAGTCGGACGTCGATGACGGGGTAGAGGAGGTCGACTGCGAGGTTGATGATGACGTAGCCGAAAGTGGCGATAACCACGACGGCCAGCAGGATCGGATTGTCCCGGTGGGTGACCGCTTGGGCGGTGATGAGTCCGATGCCGTTGCGTCCGAACACGGTCTCGGTGACGACAGCGCCGGCGACGAGTTCGCCGAATACGAGGCCGATGATCGTCAGACCCGGCAGCACCGCATTGCGGGCGACGGTATGGACGAGGATCCACAGTTCGGAGGCGCCCTTCGCGGTGGTGACCTTGACGAACCCGGAGGCCTGCACCTCGGTGATGGAACGGATGAGCACTTGGGCGATCGGTGCCGACAGCGGAACCGCCACGGTCAGAGTCGGCAGCACGAGCGCCTCGGCGGGGCCGGGGTCGACGACGGACACGAGACCGAGCTGGAAGGAGAAGACCTGGATGAGCAGGATTCCGAGCCAGAACACCGGGATGGAGATGAAGAGACTGGGCACCGAGTCGAGGACCCGGCGGACGCGGGCCGTCGGGCCGGTGGCCGGGCCGAAGGTCGCGAAAACGGCGATGACGACCGCGAGGACGAGGGCAGTGACGAACCCGGAGGCCGCGAGCACCGCGGTCGACGGCAGAGCCGCCGCGATGATCGTCGAAACGGCCGCACCCGTCTGCACGGAATAGCCGAAGTCGCCTGTGAGGAACCCGGTGAGGCTGGTGAGGTACTTGCCGAACCAGGATTCGTCGGCACCGGTGGACTCCCGGATCTCAGCGATCTGGTCGGGGGACAGGCCCAGGGCGGGATCGGCGAAGCGGGCGGTGACGCCGTCGCCCGGGATGAGGCTGAGCAGGATGAACGCCGCTGTGAACGCGAGCAGCAGCACGAGGACGGCTTGGCCCAGGCGCAGGATGAGGTAGCGGGTGTCGAGGATCATTTCTCTCCTGCCAGCCAGGTGCTGTAGAAGTCGGGGCGTCCCACGGGTTCGGTGGTGAAGCCGTGGACGCGGCGGCGGAAGGCGAAGACCTGCGGTTCTTCGAAGAACGGCAGCACATAGGCCTGGTCGACGAGGTAGTTCTGGACCGCCTCGGCGGCCTTCTGGCGCTTCTTCTCGTTGGGTTCGGACGCCAGCGTTTCGAGGAGTTCGTCGATCTTCGGGTCGACCGAATCGTCGTCGGCGTCCGCGCGGTCGACTCCGTTGAGGAAGACGTCGCGATTGACCGAGGAGTAGTTCGAGCGCAGATTGTCGAAGTCGGCGCGGGCGACCATCGAGTGGTAGATCTGCACGGTGTCGAGTTCGAGAGCGTCGAGCGTCTGCTTCGACTGGTCCCCGGGGTTGATCGACAGGCGCACCCCCACGCGGCGCAGCTGCTGCTGGATGAGGGTCTGGACCTCGTTCGACCGCGGCTGCGGCAGTGCGATATTCACCGTCAGCGCCAGCGGAGTTCCGTCCTTGACGCGGTAGCCCTGCCCGTTGCGCTCGCTCCAGCCGGCCTGGTCGAGGAGGCGGTTCGCCTTGTCCGGGTCGAAGTCCCATGATCCGGACTGGTCGGTGTAGCCCATGGCGCCCTTGGCCAGCAGGCCGGTGGCCAGCGGGTAGTTCGGGGTGAAGAGCTTGTCGACGATCTCCTGCCGGTCGATGGCGGCGATGAGCGCTCGCCGGACGTCGATATCGGCAAGCAGGTGGTGGCGGAACCGGAAGTTGATGCTGTTGTTGATTCCGTTCGTCGCCTTCGCATAGAGGCGTAGGCCCTGTTCGGTCACGCGGGACTCATCGGGGGCCTGGACGTCGCGAACGCCGTCTGCCTGTCCGGAGAGCACGGCCCCGATGCGCACGGAGTATTCGTTGTTCGTCAGGTAGTCGATGCCGTCGAGGTGGGCCCGGCCCTGATGCTTCAGGTGCGGGGGCGCCCAGTCGTAGTCTTCGCGGGCACGGACGGAGAGCTTTGTGCCGATGGTCTCGGCAGTGATGTGGAAGGGCCCGCAGGTGTGGATCTGCGTGGCTCCGCCAGGGCCGAAGCCTTCGGCGTCGAGGTCGAGAGTGGAATCGGCGAGCAGCCCTGCGTTCATCGTCGAGGTCGCCTGGGCGAAACCGGGGGAGGGTGCCGAGAAGTGGAACCGGACCCGATTCCCGTCGAGGACTTCGCTGCGTTCGTAGTTCGAGATCTGTTCGGACACCGGCAGTGTGCGTGATTCGTCGCCGCGGCCGAAGAGGTCGAAGTTCTTCGCCACATTCTCCGGTGTCAGCGGTGAACCGTCCGAGTAGGTCACGCCCTTGCGGATGGTGAAGGTGTAGGTCGTGGCCTCGGCGTCGGTCTCCGGCAGGTCGGTGGCCAGCCACGGATGGAGCTCGAGGGTCTCGGGATCCTGCCACAGCAGGCGTGCCGAGATGTTGTTCATGATTCCGCCGTTCGGGTAGAAGCCGACCGACGGCGGGTAGAGCAGGGTCCAGGTCTGGGGTTCGAAGTAGGTGAGCACTCCGCCGCGGACGGGTTCGCCCTCGGCCAAGGAACCGGAGTCGTGGGGAGTGCAGGCGGTGAGGGTGAGCAGAGTGCCGAAACCGAGACCGAGGCTCAGTATCGAGCGGCGGTCGAGGCGGCGGTCGGTCAGACTCGCGGAGGCGGAGAGACGGTCCGGCATGGAAGAGGTCCTTCGGGCAAGTGGGATGGAACAGAGAGAGCTAAGTGATAGTTCAACAATATGCGGACATCGCAGGTGCCGCTGACGGCAGACAGAGGCGGTGTCCGGCATGGAGCCCGAAGTGGATGTGCATGCATTGAGTTAAGCGCATCCGTGCAATCGCCGTCAATCCGGGGCTTAATATTGAGACATGTTGAACAGTGCGGAATTCGATCATCTCGTCATCGCCGTCCCAGATCTGCAGGAATATGTTGAGCAATGTGAGGGTCGCCTGGGGGTGAGGCCCGTCGATGGTGGAGCCCATCCGGGCTTGGGCACGGCCAATGCGCTGCTCGGACTCGAGCTCAGCGATGAACTCTCCGATTCGCTGGGACTCACACGTCAGAGCGGCCCGAAACCGCTGACGTACCTCGAGATCCTCGGTCCCGACCCCGAGCAGGACCCGGTGCTGGCGGCCACGCGGTTGGCCGGGGTCACCGCACCGACCGTGCAGAGGTGGGCGATCCGTCCGGACGATTTCGACGGCTTCGTCACGGCCGCTGCGCAGCCACGGGAACCGCGCGTCCGCCTCGGCGAGGTCCATGGCATGACCCGCCGCAGACCGGACGGAACCGTCCTCGACTGGCGCCTGACCAGGCGCACCCCGCTGCCGTGGTCGGGAATCCAGCCGTTCCTCATCGATTGGAAGGACACCGAGCATCCCGCGATGCAGGAGATGCCGTCGGTCCGACTCGAGAGCCTGTGGGGCACGAGCGAGGACCCGGATGCGGTAGGTTCGGTCCTTGACCTCTTCGGCATCGGACTCGACATCATTGCCCTCGATGTCGAAGAAGGGGAGACTGAGGGCCTACACGCTCATCTGAAAGGTCCGGGTGGATCATGGACTCTCTGAACACCATTCCCGCGCAGCTCGACCACCTCATCATCACGGTGCCCGACCTCGACGCCGGGGTCGCCGCCGTGGAAGAGGCCACCGGGCTGCGCGCGGTTCCCGGCGGTTCGCACCCGGGGCGAGGGACCGCGAACTATCTGCTCGGGCTCACCCCGAATGGTTGGCCGGAGGGAGCCCACACCTACCTCGAGATCCTCGGCCCCGACCCGCAGCAGGAGCCGCCCGCCGACGGCACCCTGCCGCTCGACGCTCATCTGGCCGCCGAGCCGACCCTGCAGACCTGGGCCATCCATCCGCCGGCGTTCCTCGCGAAGATCGCGGCCGCGAACACCGCGGGCATCGACTTCGGCGAGGTCCAGGACATGGCTCGGGACACCGCCGAGGGCGACCGCCTCGAATGGCGACTGACCACCCGATCTCCATTGCCGCATGGTGGTGCGCAGCCGTTCCTCATCGACTGGGGCGAATCCGTCCATCCCGCCGAGGCGGCCCTGCCCGCCCTCGAACTGCTCGACTTCCGCGTGGAATCGCCCGAGCCCGAGGCGGCGCAGCAGGTGCTCGAGGTGCTCGGGGCCGGTGACACCGCAGTGGTCGCGGGGTCGGACTGCCGTCTGCGGGCCAGGCTGCGCGGACCCGGCGGCGTGCTCGAGTTCTGACTTCGCCGAAAAACAGGCTGAGTGTCGAGACACGGGTGTGTGCGCACGTTTCTCGACACACAACCCGTTTCTCGATGAATCGGCAGGAGATAGACTCACAGGCGTGCTCAGTCAAACCCGTCTCGCCTCCCGTCCACGCCTCCGCACCCTGACCTCGCTTGTCGCTGTCTCGCTGGTCGTCGGACTGAGCGCCTGCGCGCCCGCCGCAGACGAAGAGACGCGGCCGACTCCGAAGGCGGCCGAAACGCAGGCCGCCTCGTCGGACCCGAGCGACTCAGCCGAGGCCAAGCCGAGTGAGTCGCCCACGCCCACCGAGACCGCGAACGTCGAGGATGCAGGAGCGGCCGGAGTCAGCGAAGACGATATCGACGATCATGGCAGTGGGAAATGGGACCGGCCGAAAGAGGTGACCGGTCCCAACCGCGACGAGGGCAAAACGTTCAAGGTGGCCCTGCGCGTCGAGGACAACCTGCCCATCGACGTCGATGAGGCCGGCGACTTCATCATCAAGACCCTGCAGGACGAACGCGGTTGGCAGGGCCTGGACGACGTCTCCATCGAGCTCGTCGATGAAGGCCAGGACACGATGATCTCCATCGCCAGCCCCGATACCGTCGACGAGATGTGCCTGCCGCTGCGGACCCTGGGCAAGCTGTCGTGCCGCAACGGACCCAACGTCATCCTCAACGCGAAACGCTGGGTCTCCGCCACCGAAGAGTTCGACGACATCGTCCAGTACCGGCAGTACCTCATCAACCACGAGGTCGGTCACGCTCTCGGCCACGGCCACGAATCCTGCCCCGGACCAGGTAAGATCGCACCGCTCATGCAGCAGCAGACGAAGGGCCTGCAGGGATGTGAGCCGAACGGATGGCCCTCGAAAGGCTAGTTCCGCGGCAGTCGCGGACAGACTCCGGCCGCGATAGAGAGCAGGCCCCGCAATTGCGGGGCCTGCGCTGTCATTGCGTAGACGTGCGTATCAGTGCTTGGGCGAGCGGGGCCGCAGAGAGTATTCTCCGGCACCCTGCTTGGCCTTCTCGTACGCGATCTCATCGCTGACGGAGCTCGTGCCCGAGGGAGTCAGCGAAACAGGCTGTTCGACGACAGCGATGCTGTCGGTCGCGACGACCTCACGCTGATGGTCCGTCGGGGCGCCCGCATCGATCTTCGTGGCGAGAGCCTTCTCACGAACGAACATGAGGATGACTGCCGCGATGATTCCCAGCGGGCAGACCCACAGGAAGATCGGCACCAGCGCATCGCTGTACGCATTGACGATGATCGAGTGGATCGGATCGGGCAGCGACTTGACCACCTCGGGGGTCAGTGAGTTCGACCCCGTGCCCTTCATCGCCTGGGCGACCTGGGGTCCCAGGGACTTGATGCCGTCCTCGAGGTTGGATGCCAGCCGCGAGGTGAAGAGCGAACCGATCAGTGACATACCCAGCGTGCCGCCGATCTGCCGGAAGAAGTTGTTCGACGCCGTCGCCGTGCCGACCATCGCCACCGGGAACGAGTTCTGGACGATGAGCACGAGCATCTGCATCGACAGTCCCAGGCCGAGGCCCAGCACACATAGGCAGCCGATGACGACGAGAACGTTCTGATCGGCCGTGACGAAGGTCCCCATGAGGAAGAGGGCGACGCCGACGATCGCGCTGCCGAGCACCGGGTACCACTTGTACCGTCCCGTCTTCGAGACGACGAAGCCGATGATGACCGAGCTCGGCAGCATCACGGCCATCATGGGCACCATGAGGAGCCCGGCCTTCGTCGCTTCGATCCCGTGGGCCATCTGCAGGAACGTGGGCATGTACGAAAGGACGCCGAACATGCCGATGGCGATGCACATACCGGCGATCGTGCAGAGGACGAAGTTCGTGTCCTTGAATACGAACATCGGGATGACGGGTTCGGGCACAGCCTGTTCGACGAAGACGAAGACGACGGCGCTGATGACGGCGATGGCGATGAGTCCGATGATGATCGGATCGTCCCAGTCGTACTGATGCCCGCCCCACGAAGTCGTGAGGATGAGTGCCGAGGTGAATTCGGCGATGAGGATCATGCCCGCGACATCGACATGGCGTTTGACCGACCGATCCGACTTGGGGACCTTGAGGAAGAGGATGGCGGCGATGAGCGCGAGAACGCCGAACGGAAGATTGAGAGCGAATGTCCAGCGCCAGCCCGGACCCTCGGTGATCCAGCCTCCGATCAGCGGTCCCGCCACCGAGGTGACCGCGAAGTTCGCCCCCATGATGCCCATATACGGGCCGCGTTTGCGCGCCGGCACAACCGCGGCGATGAGAGCCTGCGAGAGGATGATGAGACCGCCGCCGCCGAGGCCCTGAACGACGCGTGCGGTGATGAGGACGGCCATGTTGTGGGCCAGGAAGCCGACGATCGAACCGAGGATGAACATGCAGATGGCGAAGATGAAGATCTTCTTCCGGTTGAACGAATCGCCCAACTTGCCGTAGATCGGCATCATGATCGTCGACGCCAACATGAACGCCGTCGAGACCCACAGCATCTGGTCGACGCCGTTGAGGTCGCCGACGATGGTCGGCAGGGCCGTGGCCAACATGGTCTGGTTGAGCGAGAACATGAACATTGCCAGCATCAGGCCGGTGAACAGCAGGAGGACCGACGAGGTCTCGATCTCCGGCTCCTCCTCGGCGCTGTGCTGCCTCTCGGCAGCGGGCTGGGGGGCGGTAGTGGTCATTTCAGCCTTTCTAAGAGGGTCAGGAACAGTTCGATCGAGGAGGTGAACGCCTGGTCCACCCGTTCGTCGTCCAATTCGTGTTCGGTGTCGAAACGCGCGGAGGCGAAAGCATGCTCGAGCGGGATGCTGCATAGCTGCGCGAGCATCCGCGCGGCCCTTGCGGCGGTGTCGTCATCGGCAAAGGTGATTCCGCGACGTTCGATCCGCCGGCGGATGCCGGTGATGATCTGCTCGGAGTAGTGCCGCTTCGTCTCCATGCTGAGCATGCCGAGGTGCGGATGCCGAGCCTGGATTGCGCGCAGCTTCTGCTTGTTCGCCGACCGCGGCAGCAGGAATTCGAACGCGGCGCGGATGGTGAAGGAGAGATCCTCCGCCAGACGCTCGCGCCGGGGCTCGAAGTCCTCGATGAATCGCTGCAGTGCGGCTGCGATGTCGTCCGAGGCCGTCAGTCCGACGATCGCCATCTCCTTAGTGGGGAAATAGTTGAAGAACGTGCGCGTCGAGACCTCCGCAGCTTCCGCGATCCGAGCCACGGTCACCTCGTCGAGGCCATGATCGAAGACGAGATCGACGGCCGCGGCGTGGATGGACGCGCGGCGCTCACGGGTCTGACGTTCGCGCAGGGTTTCGGTCGGTTCGGAGTTCACCAGAAAAGTATGCACCTCTTGCAAATTTGCACCAAATGAAGAAATGCATGCGATGCATTTCTCGAGCGTGATGTTAGTCATACTCCGTCGTCGGGCGGGCGACAGGTGGGAATATAAGTCCGCATGCACCTGTTGATTGAGTCGTATACGCTCAACTTTGAAAGAGGAGGTCAGCTTTGGCCACATTCTTCGGACCCGCAGGCTCAGGCGGAGACTCGTTCGACGAGTTCCTCGCTCGTTTCCTCCAGGGACAGACCGGAGCCCGCCGAGGCCGTTCCGTCGACATCAACCGACTGCTGAGCAAGCGCAGCCACGAGGTCATCGAAGCGGCAGCGGAGTTCGCAGGGCGACACGGTCAGTCCGAGGTCGACGCGCTCCACATCCTGCGCACCATGGTCGATTCCGAACCCGGAATCTCCGCCGTGCGCCAGGCCGGCGCCGACCCCGAGGCCATCGCCCATGCGATCGAAGAGCGCCTCCCGGCCAGCACCGACACCGAGGCGGATTCCACGCCCACACTGACCGGTTCCGCCCAGCGTGCCCTGCTCGACGCCTACCAGGTGGCGCGAGCCTTCGGGTCGACGTACATCGATCCCGAACACATGTTCTTCGCCTTCGTGCTCAACCAGGAGATGCCCGCCGGTCGGATCCTCGCCCAGGCAGGCGTCACCCAGGCAGCACTGCAGGCCGGTGCCGAGGCAGCCGAAGCCGCAGGCTTGCACCCCGGCCAGGAGGCCGAAGGTGAGGGCGGCCAGGAATCCGTGCTGGAGAAGTTCGGCACGGACCTCACCGAACTCGCAGCCGAAGGCAAGCTCGATCCCGTCATCGGCCGCTCGGAGGAGATCGAGCAGACGATCGAGATCCTCGCCCGCAGGACGAAGAATAACCCGGTTCTCCTCGGTGAGGCCGGTGTCGGCAAGACTGCGGTCGCCGAGGGACTCGCCCAGGCCATCCATTCGGGGGAAGTTCCCAAGCAGCTGCAGGGCAAGCGCATCGTCGCTCTCGATATGCCTGGAATGCTCGCCGGCACCCGTTACCGCGGTGACTTCGAAGAGCGCCTGACCGGAGCTCTGAGCGAGATCGCCGACGACGGAGACATGATCGTCTTCGTCGACGAACTCCACACCCTCGTCGGTGCCGGCGGCAACGGCGAAGCGAACTCGATGGACGCCGGCAACATCCTCAAACCGCGCCTGGCCCGCGGCGATCTGCACATGATCGGCGCGACCACGCTCAAGGAGTACCGCACCATCGAGAAGGATTCGGCTCTCGAGCGTCGCTTCCAGCCGGTGACCGTGGGTGAGCCGAGCGTCGAAGATGCGGTGACGATCATCGACGGGCTGAAGGATCGCTACGCGGATTTCCACGAGGTCACCTACACTGCTGAGGCGGTCCGTGCGGCCGTGGAGCTGTCGAACCGCTACATCACCGACCGCTTCCTGCCGGACAAGGCCATCGACCTCATCGACCAGGCCGGCGCCCGGATGTCGCTCAGGCGCGGACCCGCGGTCGATATCGACGCGCTCAAGCTCAATCTCTCCGAACTCGAAGCGGAGAAGAAGTCCGCTATCGAGGTGGAGGACTACGAGCGTGCCGGCCGTGTCCGCGATGAGATCAACGAGGTGACCGCCCGGATCGAATCCGCCGAGAATCCGGACGCGGAGGCCGCGAAGACCGCTGCAGCCGAGGCGATCATCGGTGAACAGGAGATCGCGCATGTGGTCTCTCGGGCCACCGGAATCCCGGCAGCACGGATGACGCAGAGCCAGAAGGCACGACTGGCGAATATGGAGGAGGTCCTCCACGACCGGGTGGTCGGACAGGACGAAGCCGTGACCGCCGTGTCGCGCGCGATCCGCCGCAGCCAGACCGGTATGGCCGATCCCAATCGGCCCATCGGCAGCTTCCTCTTCCTCGGCCCCACCGGTGTCGGCAAGACTGAGCTGGCGAAGGCTCTGGCGCAGACCCTGTTCGACGACGAGTCGGCCATGATCCGCTTCGATATGAGCGAGTTCGGCGAACGCCACACGGTGTCCCGCCTCGTTGGTGCTCCTCCCGGCTACGTCGGCTACGACGAGGCGGGGCAGCTGACTGAGAAGGTCCGGCGTCGCCCGTATTCGGTCATCCTCCTCGACGAGGTCGAGAAGGCCCACCCGGATGCGTTCAACCTGCTGCTGCAGGTCCTCGACGACGGACGGCTCACCGACGGCCAGGGCCGCACGGTCGACTTCCGCAACACCGTGGTCATCATGACCTCGAACCTCGGTTCCGAGTTCATGTCCGGCACTCCGCTGGGCTTCGCCTCCGGGGCCGCGGGAGATGCGGAGAAGGATCTCAAGGCCAAGGTCATGGGGCGTCTCAAGGAGTTCATGCGGCCGGAGTTCATCAACCGCATCGATGACACCGTGATGTTCTCGCGGCTCGATCGCGAGCAGCTGCGGTCCATCGTCGATCAGGAGCTGGCCGCGTCGAAGCAGCGCCTCGAGGCCCAGGGCATCGCCCTCGATGTCTCCGCAGAGGCTCTCGACTGGCTGGCCGATGAAGGATACGAACCCGAGTTCGGCGCCCGTCCGCTGCGTCGCACGATCCAGCGCGAGCTCGACGACCGCATCGCCGATCTCCTCGTCACCGAGGCGGTCGATGAGGGTGGCACCGTGCGTGCCACTGTCGAAGACGGCGCACTCAAGGTCGTGGCCAGCACCCGCCCGGAGCCGATCATCGCCTGATCACCGAGGCGGCCCTGCACCGGCCGTCGCCCACAGAGCCCGGGGCGGAGGATGGGAATCCTCCGCCCCGGGCTCTGTCGTTGTCTGGACTCAGCCGGACACCGGGGTGGTCGCCTCGGACCGCGGTTCGTTCGCACCGAGGAGCTTGTTGAGGACGAGCCGTTCGCCGAGGGTCCACGTGGTCGTCGTCGCCAGATAGAGCGCAGCGGCCAAGGGGACGAAGAGCGCGAAGATCGCCGTGAGGAACGGCATGAAGCTCAGGGTCTTCATCACTCCTGAGAGATCCGGCATCGCCGGAGCATCTGCCCCGTTCTTCGCCGGGGGAGCGGTCGGAGTCTCGGGTGTGGCCGGGGTGAGCAGGTGTCGGGAGAACCCCGCGACGACGGCGATGAGGACGACGAGAATGAGGTAGACCGTGATCGCGGTGCCGGTCAGATCGCCGGCGCCGAGCAGTTTGACGAAGCTCGTGCCCAGCGGCAGGCCGAAGAGCGTATGCCCGAGCAGCTCATTGACGTGTCCGTCGATCGTCGCATTGATGAAAAGACCGTAGACCGCCATGAGCACGGGCATCTGCGCGAGCAACGGAAGGCACCCGGCGAAAGGGGACGCGTTCTCCTTCTTGTACAGCTCCGTGAGCTTCTGCTGCATGAGTTCGGGCTGCTTCTTGTATTTCTTCTGCAGCTCGCTGATCTTCGGCGCCAGTCGTTTCCGAGTGATGCCTGCCTTGACCTGGGACACCCCGACGGGGATGAGCACGGCGCGGACTAGGACGGTGAGCACGATGACGGCCAGGGCGGCGCTGAAGCAGCCGGCGAGTGGTTCGAGAATGTCGCTGATCCCCGTGACCACCGTGTAGGCGGCCTCGACGAGCAGACGGATGGGCAGGAATTCGTAGATGTTCACGAGTGAGTGTCCTTCGGACAGGGCGCACTGCGGCGCGGTTGATTAGGCCGTTGCAGGCCATCACCGTGACGTTTGATGACAATTGCCCGCGCCGAGGCGGGGAGACGTTCCGTACGGAACTTGATCGAGGTCGTTCAGGCGATGGCGTGAACGACGGAAGAGGGGGCTCTGGGCAGAGCCGTACCCGGAGTGCCGGGTTCCTCCGGCATATGGAATTCGCGGACGCTTCGGCGCGTGCCCGGCAGAGACGGCGGGCGTGCCGACAGCGAGAGCACACGCAGCAGAGCCATGCTCGCCCATGCGGCGATCGGTGTCAGCAGCGCTGCACCGAGGAGAGCCAGGACGATGAGATGAGTGGGGGACTGGGGCACGACCGATTCGAGGTCGGAAGAGAGCACGACGACGAGCAGCTGCAGAGTCAGCCACATATTCGCCATTATCTCGTCCCCTTCCCGGTGCGTCGATGCTAACACGCGGGCCTGCGCGGAGGTCTCAGTCCTCTGCGTCGGCGGCGAGGTCCGGATCACGAGCGAGACGCACGAGCGCGGCCGCGAGGCCGGCGAGGTCGTCGTCAGCGACCAATGCGGTCAGCTTCTCGTCCTGCTCCGGCAGCCCGGCCGTCTTCGCGCCCTTGCGGACGAGCGGGTCAAACGCGGGCCTCACCGAGGGCCAAACCTGCTGGACCTCTCGGAGGAAGATCGACGCTCCGGTCGGACCGATGCCGGTGAATTCCTGCAGCAGCCTCACAATCCGACCAGGCTGCCCCTCGGCCTCATCGCGCAGCTTCCGCAGGTCCCCGTCCCAGCGGTCGATGAGCAGATCGGCGGCCTCGGCCAGACGCGTGGCGGTGCTCTCGTCGTAGCGCCGATATCCGCCTCGACCGAGCGCATCGACCCGTTGCTGCCACGTGCTCGCGCGCAGACGCTGCGGCGTCCTCCACTTCGCCGAGAACAGCTCGCGCGCGCTCGCGAGGGCGATGTCGGAGCTGATGCGCGTGGACAGGAGCAGGCTGAGGACGAGCAGCTGCCACAGTGGGGCCGGCTTGTCCCGGAGAGTGATCGCAGCCTCCGCGGCGAAGGTGCGCCCGTGCGCATCGATGAGTCGAGCGGCGTGTTCTCGCTGTGTGCTCATGCGGCCGATCCTATGTCCGGGCCCGGTCGAAGAGTCAAGGGCCACCGGAGCCTCAGCCGCCGGTGCCCGTCGATGATGCACGCGATCGCCGACACCATCGCCGCGATCCCCAACGACGTGGTCACCATCGCCTTGGGGTGGGCCGCCTCGGCGGGACAGTTCGTCCTCAGCGTGGGAACAGCCAGGGCGACGACCTCCGATCGGTCAGAGACACCGTCCTGCATCGGATCGCCGAGGCGACCGGAAAGACCTACGACCGCATCTTCGACGACTCCCTGCGTGACCGGTGGTTCACCGCCGAGGAGGCGATCGAGTACGGACTCATCGATCGCGTCATCGACTCCCAGTCCGACCTGCGAGGTCAGAACGGAATGAGGATGACTGAAGTGAAGTGGCTGACAGGTGTTGCGGAAACGGCGGTAGGTTAAGTTAGGCTGGCCTATGTTAATGTCGAGGGGCCGTTTCAGGCTCCGACCACTGTCGAAAGGACAGGAATGTCAGTTCCTCACAGCCGCCGGGCCGTCATCTCCGGAGCGCTCGTCGCGCTCTCGTTCACCGCCACCGCCTGCGGGCAGGGATCGCAGGCCGCGGAGGAATCCGGGTCCGCGAATTTCGAGACCGTGACGATCAAGCACGCACTCGGCGAAGCGGTCATCGAAACCGAGCCCGAACGCGTCGTCACCCTCGGCCAGGGATCGACGGAGACTGCGATCGCTTTGGGCAAGACACCGGTCGGAATGGAGGAATATGCCTGGGGATCCGATGACACCGGCTACATGCCGTGGATCTACGAGGCTGTGAAGGACAAGGGTGAGAAGCTGCCCGAACAGTTCCAGGGCGATACGGAACTCGACGTCGAGGCCATCGCCGAACTCGAACCGGATGTCATCCTCGCCCCCTGGTCGGGAATCACTGCCGAGCAGTACAAGCAGCTCGATGACATCGCCCCGACCGTGGCGTACCCGAAGCAGCCGTGGACGATCAAGTGGGATGAGCAGATCACCACGATCGGCAAGGCGCTCGGTCAGGAAGAGGAATCAGAAGGCCTCGTCGACGACATCAAGACGCAGTTGAAAGAGGCGAAGCGGGAGGAATACAAGGACTTCACCTTCTCCTTCATCTACAACTCGGGTCCCGGCACCCTCGGCGTCTTCTACCCCAACGAGCAGCGGGTGGCGATGGTCTCGGCACTCGGGCTGACCCCGGATCCGATCATCGACGAGCTGAAGAAGGACTACGACGAGCCGGGAACGGATTCCGCGCTCATCGGTCTGGAGAACGCGGACAAGCTCAACGATTCGGACCTCATCTTCACCTTCTACTCCGATGAGAAGAACAGGAAAGAGATCGAATCGCAGGGACTGTATGCGAACATTCCGGCGATCAGAGCCGGGGCCGTCGTGGCTCCGGATGATCAGCCCTTCGTCACCGGATCCTCGATCATCAACCCGCTCACCGTCCCCTGGACGCTCGAGCGCTATGTGCCGATGATCGACAAAGCGGTGAAGAAGCTCGACAAGTAAGTCGTCGGCGAGGAGCCTGCCGCATCAGTCAGGCAAGCAAGCTGGGCGCTCTCATTCGAGGGCGCTCAGCTTCTTCCATTCATCCCACGAGTACACCCAATCAGAGATGTCGCTGTCATTGGTCGACAGGCTCACTTGGGAACCGGTGACCTCGACGGGATCGCCGAAGATGGCGGAGTCGTAGTACTCCTTGGCCCGTTCGGTGGTGAGATTGATGCAGCCGTGGGAGACGTTCTGCGAGCCTTGGACGCCTGCCGACCACGGGGCGGCGTGGATGAATTCTCCGTTGTTGTGGATGCGCACCGCCCACTGCACATCTGTCTCGTAGTCCCATTGTTCGGAGGTCATCGTATAGTCGGCGGCCTTCGACATGACCACATGCGTGCCGTTGAAGGACGGGGACTTCGGTGCGCCGAGCGAGGCCGGGAAGTCCATGACGGTCTTGCCGTCACGAGTGACGGTCATGCGATGGGACTTCGCATCGGCCTTGACGACCTGCTTGCGCCCGATCTCGAAATCGAGGGTGAGGTCATTCTGACCCACGCTGTTCTCACCCGTCGGCACATCCTTGAGCGGTACGTCGACGGAGACCTTCGAATGAGCGGGCCAGAATTCCTTTGGGCGGAAATGCAGTCGGGACTGCGGATCGTCGTAGAGCCAACCCCAGGAGCCCTCGACCTCTCGCTCCTTGCCGTCTTCATCGGTGACCTTGACCGAGAGGCGGCGTTCGACATCGTCGCGGAAGTCCTTGGACACGGTGGAGCCGAAGTTGAGCATGATGGGGGCGGCGACGCCGACCGTCTGATCATCGGCGAGCGTTGTGCGCACCGACATCGGAGCGCCGTCGCTGGCGCCGACGGTGATCGTTGCGTCGAGGTCGACCTCGTCTCCGTCGGCAGTGGTGGCGGTGACTTTCAGGGTGTATTCGCTGTCGGCGACGAGGCCGTAAGTCGAGATCCAGGCGGCGGATTCGTCCGGGGCGTCGACCGCCTCGGCGGTGTCCTTGTTGTCTGCTTGGGCGTCCTTCGAACCATCGTCGGCGGTCTCGGACTCGGTGGAGCTCGTTGTCGACGAACCAGCTTGGGCGTCGTCATCTGTCTCGAGCGCCGTGCCCGAAGCGTCGAAGAACATGCCGGGATCGTGCGCGATCCGGGGGTGGGCCTCCTCGGTGACGGAGATGTCACTGAGGTCGGCGTTCTCGACGGAGATGCCGATCCGCTGGCCGGCCTCGAGGTCGATGTCGTCACCGGATTCGGTCACCTCGCCGAAGTCCGCGGCGCCGGGCATCGCGGCCGCCGCATCGGCGGACTCGCTCGGCTGGGCTGAGGAGGTCGCATCGCTGGGCTGCGAAGACGGCGTCGATTCGGACGCGGATTCTGCTGCCTCGGAGGGGATGGCTCCGACGCGGAACACGGGATCAGCGGCCGCCTTGGCGGTCTTGTTTGCGTCTTTGCGGGTCGCGTTCGGATCGGAGCTCGACGGCGTGCACGCCGTGAGCAGAGCCAGTGCCGAAAGGGCGGCAATAGCCCCTTGGATCTTCGATGACAACAGGGAACCTCGTTAGAGAACAGGGATGAGAACTGCGAATAATGGTAATGAAGCAAAATCACGAAAGTATTACCGATTTCGCTTCTTCGCCCCGATTCCGGCGCCCGAAAGGTCGTGGAGGCAAAGCTGACCTGGGCAGATGGGGGAGAGGGGGAGTTGTGGAATTGTGATGTTGGGGAATAGAGGACTCCCCGTGCACCCGACAGAGCTCGCTTACCCTTGCTGCCTTCCGGCCCTGGGGGAGTTCACAAGATGACGCCGCACGGGGAGCCGTGAATCAGTCTAGTCGAGAGCGGCCTCGGTGAACAAAACGAGTGGGCGGGGCCACAAGATTGCGACAAGGACACTGTTATCCACTCGTGACAGAAACATCATCTGAGCGGGACATTCACTGGATAGTGTGGACGCATCCTCGTTTCCCATCCCTAAGGAATGACGGAAGCATCGAGCCCAGACGGGAGGACGGAGTGCAGCCGTCGGCAGAACGGCATCTCCGCGCCGTCGCCGATTGAACCGCGTGCCGTCGGGCGATGAGGTCGTGTGTTCACCTGCGGGAAGTGGGATGCTTCACACTCGGCCACCGCGATTTCGCATTGTCGTCATGACTCGGATAAGCTGATTCGCGGAGGATTCGCCTAGTGGCCTATGGCGCTCGCCTGGAACGCGGGTTGGGTTAACGCCCTCAGGGGTTCGAATCCCCTATCCTCCGCAGAGTGAAGGCCCCGGGAAACCGGGGCCTTCCGCTATTTCTCGGGCCGAAGCAGCCTTCATGCTCACATTGAATTTCCCCCAGATTCCTCAGGATTCCCGGAGATATGTGCCCAAAATGTGTCCACTGTCAGGGGTGTTAGGCCAAAAGTGTGTATGGCTGGGGAATGTTGATGGCGGTACTCAGCGCGGCCTACGGCCGTAGCCTTTCTGGATTCCGTTATCGTCCTCGACGCTGAACCTTGTGTCGTAGAGGCGATTCGTTTCTTCCCGCCCAGTCCTCTGGCTTTGCCAGCACGGGTGCCCGACGAGCCACTTTCCTTGCCTGGCGTAACGAAGGACGACGGATCTTTCGGGGCCTGGGTGCGCAGATGAAGCTGCCAGCTGATTCCGCGTCTACGACTTGCCTGGTCGTGAGTCCTCGATGGGCCCAATCCTTTGAGGTCTTTGAAATTGGAGGTTTGGCTCACGAGCCCCGAGGCGATGCGACGAATACTTCGTTGGCCCTTGGAGACCTGACTATCTCGAACACCGGGACTGCTGAGGGTTTGGTTGACTTCACGACTGGATAAGTTCCAGGAAGGATGGAAGTCATGCCAAAGATCTACACCGATGAGTTCAAGCAATCAGCGCTCGAGCTCCTGGGCGAGGGGATGACCCAGAAGCAGGTCTGCGCCGACCTCGGCATGTCGAAGTCAGCTCTCCAGGCCTGGGTGCGTGACTCACGGCTACGCGAGCACGGACTCGAGCCCTCTCGTGATGTCGAGGAGTCTCGCGCCCAGGCGGCAGCGCTGAAACGCATTCGCGAGCTCGAGCGTGAGAACAAGATCCTCCGCGAGGCCGCAGCGTACCTCTCGCAAGCGAACTTGAAGCTCGGTGGTCATCACCCAAAATGATGTACCCGCCGGTACCGTGACCTTTCTGCCACCGGGGTGCCGGTGGCAGTGGCCTGTCGGGTGCTCGGCTTTACCAAGCAGGGGTTCTACAAGTGGTGCGCTCATCCGGTCTCAGCTCGGGACTGGGACGAGGCACATCTGATCAATGCCGCCTACGACGTTCATACGGACGATCCTGAGTTCGGGCACCGGTTCATCGCCGATGAACTCCACGCCGCGGGTCTGCAGACGTCAGAGCGTCGTGTGTGGCGATTGTGCTCGCAGCAGGAGTTGTTCTCCCACACGATCAAACGGGCCCGGAAGCACGGTAAGAAGCCCGGCCCGCCAGTGTGTGATGACCTCGTCGAACGCGACTTCACAGCAAAGGCAGTCAACGAGTTGTGGCTGACCGATATCACCGAGCATCACACCAGTGAGGGCAAGCTGTAGGGACTGATGCAGGGTTAGGTGACATCTAATCTGGCTTGTTCATAGGCAAGCCTGGAAGGATAGACACCATGCCACAGCCCTACCCGAAAGAATTCCGCGACGACGTCATCCGCGTCGTCCAGACCA
>NZ_FXYX01000049.1 GCF_900169265.1 Brevibacterium iodinum ATCC 49514 | reverse complement strand
GTTCGTGAATACAGTAATGGCCCCACCCAACACAGTTGGACGAGGCCATCACCTTCAAAAAATATTGCGGCAGTCACTTACTCTCCCACAACCACCAAGTTGCAGTACCATCAGCGCGAATGGGCTTAGCTACCGGGATCGGAACGGTTAACCGGGCGTTTCCCCACCACTATCACCACCGCAAAACCAACAAACCACCACCACAACCCACACAGAGTTATCAGCGGTAGTGGTCCAAGAACCGCACAGCGAACGCGAACACCAAAAACTTACATAATGCGCACCCCACAAAAGAGGCGCATTCTCTCATCACAACCAGAAAAGACTACTCACAGAAACAATCTCTCACACACACCAACCCCAAAAAGGATGGTTAAGTGAGTGATCGGTGTATTAGTACCAGTCAACTCCACACCTCACAGTGCTTCCATACCCGGCCTATCAACCCCATCATCTATAGGACACCTCCCCTGACTCAAGGTCAGTTGGAAATCTCATCTCGGAGCCGGCTTCCCGCTTAGATGCTTTCAGCGGTTATCCATCCCGAACGTAGCCAACCAGCCATGCTCCTGGCGGAACAACTGGCACACCAGAGGTTCGTCCGTCCCGGTCCTCTCGTACTAAGGACAGACCTCCACAAATTTCCTACGCACGCAGCGGATAGGGACCGAACTGTCTCACGACGTTCTAAACCCAGCTCGCGTACCGCTTTAATGGGCGAACAGCCCAACCCTTGGGACCGACTCCAGCCCCAGGATGCGACGAGCCGACATCGAGGTGCCAAACCATGCCGTCGATATGGACTCTTGGGCAAGATCAGCCTGTTATCCCCGAGGTACCTTTTATCCGTTGAGCGACCACGCTTCCACAAGCCATGGCCGGGTCACTAGTCCCAGCTTTCGCTCCTGCTCGACACGTCCGTCTCACAGTCAAGCTCCCTTGTGCACTTACACTCGACACCTGATTGCCAACCAGGCTGAGGGAACCTTTGGGCGCCTCCGTTACTCTTTAGGAGGCAACCGCCCCAGTTAAACTACCCATCAGGCACTGTCCCTGAACCCGATCAGGGTCCGAAGTTAAGGAATCCACTATGGTCAGAGTGGTATTTCACCGATCGACTCCACCCCAACTAGCGTCAGGGCTTCCCAGTCTTCCACCTATCCTACACAAACCACACCGAATCCCAATACCAAACTATAGTGAAGGTCTCGGGGTCTTTCCGTCCTGCTGCGCGTAACGAGCATCTTTACTCGTAATGCAATTTCGCCGAGTTCGTGGTTGAGACAGCAGAGAAGTCGTTACGCCATTCGTGCAGGTCGGAACTTACCCGACAAGGAATTTCGCTACCTTAGGATGGTTATAGTTACCACCGCCGTTTACTGGGGCTTAAATTCTCCGCTTCACCCACAAAGTGGGTTAACAGGTCCTCTTAACCTTCCAGCACCGGGCAGGCGTCAGTCCGTATACATCGACTTACATCTTCGCACGGACCTGTGTTTTTAATAAACAGTCGCTTCTCTCTGGCCTCTGCGACCACCACCAGCACATCCCACAGCAAAGTGTGGTTCACCGGGATGGTCCCCCTTCTCCCGAAGTTACGGGGGCATTTTGCCGAGTTCCTTAACCACGATTCTCTCGATCACCTTAGTATTCTCTACTCGACCACCTGTGTCGGTTATAGGGTACGGGCAACACACACCCTCACGTCGATGCTTTTCTCGGCAGCAGAGGATCACCAGATCACCCCACCAATGTGGGGCGCCCATCAGCTCTCACACTCAATGCGGGGACGGATTTACCTACCCCCACGTGCTACAACCTTAGACCGTGACTACCATCGCACGGCCTGGCTACCTTTCTGCGTCACACCTCACGCTTACCGACTCCACACTCAGGTCCCCCACTCAAACCCAACCAGGTACCCGAAGGCACCACGGGGTCATCACGGGGTTAGTATCATGTGTTTTGGTACTGTCGGTTGTGTGTCGGTACCAGAATATCAACTGGTTGTCCATCGACTACGCCTGTCGGCCTCGCCTTAGGTCCCGACTTACCCAGGGGGGATTAGCCTAGCCCTGGAACCCTTGGTCATCCGGTGGACGGGTTTCTCACCCGTCTTTCGCTACTCATGCCTGCATTCTCACTCGAATCGCCTCCACCACTCGTTCACACGGCAGCTTCTCCGGCAACTCGACGCTCCCCTACCCAACACCACACCATTACGGCTTAACAGTGGTGCTGCCACAACTTCGGCGGTGTACTTAGCCCCGCTACATTATCGGCGCTCAATCACTTGACCAGTGAGCTATTACGCACTCTTTCAAGGGTGGCTGCTTCTAAGCCAACCTCCTGGTTGTCTTCGCAACTGAACATCCTTTCCCACTGAGCACACGCTTAGGGGCCTTAGTTGATGGTCTGGGCTGTTTCCCTCTCGACAATGAAGCTTATCCCCCACTGTCTCACTGCCACGCTGAACCTTGACTGGCATTCGGAGTTTAGTTGACGTCAGTAACCCGGTAGGGCCCATCAGCCATCCAGTAGCTCTACCTCCAGCAAGAACCACGCAACGCTGCACCTAAATGCATTTCGGGGAGAACCAGCTATCACAGAGTTTGATTGGCCTTTCACCCCTAACCACAGGTCATCCCCTCCATTTTCAACTGAAGTGGGTGCGGGCCTCCACGCGCTCTTACACACGCTTCACCCTGCCCATGGCTAGATCACTCCGCTTCGGGTCTAGGACACGCGACTCAATTCGCCCTATTCGGACTCGCTTTCGCTACGGCTACCCCACACGGGTTAACCTCGCCACGCACCGCTAACTCGCAGGCTCATTCTTCAAAAGGCACGCCATCACAGTCATCAAGATACTGCTCTGACGGATTGTAAGCACATGGTTTCAGGTACTCTTTCACTCCCCTCCCGGGGTACTTTTCACCATTCCCTCACGGTACTATTCCGCTATCGGTCATCAGGAAGTATTTAGCCTTACCAGGTGGTCCTGGCAGATTCACACGAAATTCCACGAGTTCCGTGCTACTCGGGCAACGCACACACTGCGAACAGTTGACGTTTCGTCTACGGGACTCTCACCCACTCCGGTCCTGTTTCCCACCAGGTTCGACTACACCAACACACTCACAGACCGGCCATGCTGGACCGGACCATGTACACCCCACAACACCCTGCCAGCAAAACCAGCACGCTTGACACTGACAAGGTTTAGGCTCATCCAGTTTCGCTCGCCACTACTCCCGGAATCATTGTTATTTTCTCTTCCTGCGGGTACTGAGATGTTTCACTTCCCCGCGTTCCCTCCACATGCCCTATATATTCAGACACGGGTCACCACCCTCACGAGTGGCGGGGTTTCCCCATTCGGAGACCCTCGGATCAACGCCTGTTTATCGGCTCCCCGAGGCTTATCGCAGATTTCCACGTCCTTCATCGGCTCCTGATGCCAAGGCATCCACCATGCGCTCTTACACACTCACCCAACCCCCAAAAGGGATCGGCTTCGTGTGCGCGAAAAATTGTTTCATTCACCTCAACTAGATGATGACAAGAAAAATCACATTACATAAACACCACTCTCATGGTGTTTGATGCTCGCGTCCACTATACGATTCTCAAACCACTACCAAACACCCACCACCACACACCAGAAGTCTCTGCTGCTTGGTGGACGGGTTGGTCCTGTTGGTTGAAACCACACCCAACAACCGTTGGGGTTTGTGATTCCAGGACCCAATAACGTGTTCGTCCTAGCCCACCCAGATCACCAACCGCACCCGGGGCATTGACCCCAGCCGGGCTGTATGGGCGAGCGAGAGTTGTGATGTTCCACCCTTGAGCTCTCATGATGACCACATGCGGGTCATGCCATGAGGATCTTAATGTGTGCTCCTTAGAAAGGAGGTGATCCAGCCGCACCTTCCGGTACGGCTACCTTGTTACGACTTAGTCCCAATCACCAGTCCCACCTTAGACGGCCCCCTCCCCAAAAAAGGGGTTGGGACACCGGCTTCGGGTGTTACCGACTTTCGTGACTTGACGGGCGGTGTGTACAAGGCCCGGGAACGTATTCACCGCAGCGTTGCTGATCTGCGATTACTAGCGACTCCGACTTCACGTAGTCGAATTGCAGACTACGATCCGAACTGAGACTGGCTTTAAGGGATTCGCTTACCCTCACGGGTTCGCCTCTCTCTGTACCAGCCATTGTAGCATGCGTGAAGCCCAAGACATAAAGGGCATGATGATTTGACGTCATCCCCACCTTCCTCCGAGTTGACCCCGGCAGTCTCCTATGAGTTCCCACCATCACGTGCTGGCAACATAGAACGAGGGTTGCGCTCGTTGCGGGACTTAACCCAACATCTCACGACACGAGCTGACGACAACCATGCACCACCTGTACACCAGCTCCAAAGAGAAGAACTGTTTCCAGAACGGTCCAGTGTATGTCAAGCCTTGGTAAGGTTCTTCGCGTTGCATCGAATTAATCCGCATGCTCCGCCGCTTGTGCGGGCCCCCGTCAATTCCTTTGAGTTTTAGCCTTGCGACCGTACTCCCCAGGCGGGGCACTTAATGCGTTAGCTACGGCGCGGAGAACGTGGAATGTCCCCCACACCTAGTGCCCAACGTTTACGGCATGGACTACCAGGGTATCTAATCCTGTTCGCTCCCCATGCTTTCGCTCCTCAGTGTCAGTTACAGCCCAGAGTCCCGCCTTCGCCACCGGTGTTCCTCCTGATATCTGCGCATTTCACCGCTACACCAGGAATTCCAGACTCCCCTACTGCACTCTAGTCAGCCCGTACCCACTGCACGCGCAACGTTAAGCGTTGCGTTTCCACAGCAGACGTGACCAACCACCTACGAGCTCTTTACGCCCAATAATTCCGGACAACGCTCGTACCCTACGTATTACCGCGGCTGCTGGCACGTAGTTAGCCGGTACTTCTTCTGCAGGTACCGTCACTTTCGCTTCTTCCCTGCTGAAAGCGGTTTACAACCCGAAGGCCGTCATCCCGCACGCTGCGTCGCTGCATCAGGGTTTCCCCCATTGTGCAATATTCCCCACTGCTGCCTCCCGTAGGAGTCTGGGCCGTGTCTCAGTCCCAGTGTGGCCGGTCGCCCTCTCAGGCCGGCTACCCGTCGTCGCCTTGGTGGGCCATTACCCCACCAACAAGCTGATAGGCCGCGAGCCCATCCCTGATCGAAAAACTTTCCACCAACCCTCATGCGAGGGTTGGTCGTATCCGGTATTAGACCCAGTTTCCCAGGCTTATCCCGAAATCAGGGGCAGGTTACTCACGTGTTACTCACCCGTTCGCCACTCATCCACCAGAAGCAAGCTTCTGGCTTCAGCGTTCGACTTGCATGTGTTAAGCACGCAGCCAGCGTTCGTCCTGAGCCAGGATCAAACTCTCCATAAAAAACTTTATGTTACGAATGAATCCCAGCAAGACAGCCAACCCCTCACGGGGTGAGAAGGTTGACCAAAAATACTGACCAAACACGAAAGCCACCCCAATGTGATGCGGGAGGTTCGGCGAAGAACCACCCACCACGGGTGAACCACTGTTTGGTCAGGTGATTGTCTTACCAGAAAATAAAATGTTCTGGCATCACAACTTGTTCAAACAAACACGCTATTGGATTCTCAAACCACAAACACACACCCATCACCACACCACACAAATACGCAGCATGTTCACTGGGGGTATCAGTTTC
>NZ_FXYX01000007.1 GCF_900169265.1 Brevibacterium iodinum ATCC 49514 | reverse complement strand
CTGCTGCGAGCACAATCGCCACACACGACGCTCTGACGTCTGCAGACCCGCGGCGTGGAGTTCATCGGCGATGAACCGGTGCCCGAACTCAGGATCGTCCGTATGAACGTCGTAGGCGGCATTGATCAGATGTGCCTCGTCCCAGTCCCGAGCTGAGACCGGATGAGCGCACCACTTGTAGAACCCCTGCTTGGTAAAGCCGAGCACCCGACAGGTCACTGCCACCGGCACCCCGGTGGCAGCAAGGTCAAGGACCAGCGGGTACATCATTTTGGGTGATGGCCACCGAGCTTCAAGTTCGCTTGCGAGAGGTACGCTGCGGCCTCGCGGAGGATCTTGTTCTCACGCTCGAGCTCGCGAATGCGTTTCAGCGCTGCCGCCTGGGCGCGTGACTCCTCGACACCACGGGAGGGCTCGAGTCCGTGCTCGCGTAGCCGCGAGTCACGCACCCAGGCCTGGAGAGCTGACTTCGAGATACCGAGGTCGGCACACACCTGCTTCTGGGTCATTCCATCGTCCAAGAGCTCGAGCGCTGATTGCTTGAACTCATCGGTGTAGATCTTTGGCATGACTTCTATCCTTCCTGGAATTTATCCAGTCGTGAAGTCAACCAAACCTTCAGCAGTCCCGTCTTGCCTTTGGCCGGCGGCGGTGTCGCGAACGCGTCTTCGCCCTTGTCCCGGTATTTCTTCGCCCAATCAACCACGGTGCGCGAGGAGGCCAGGCCAAGCTCCTTGGCTAAAACGACTTTGTGTTCGCCATCGAGATACCGTTTCGCAGTCGCGATCTTCGTCTCTGCCGGTATCCGGCGGCGCTGGTGCGGTTCCATGACCGATATTGTTCCACGCACCAGCCACCGGTCGTGGAGGGGCTTGAGTGAGGGTTTGTGGACGTTGAGGATCGTGGCTGTCGAGGCATAGCCGTGCCCTTGGTCGAAGAGTTCGATCGCGGCTTTGGCTTGTTCGTCTGTGATCAGACAGTCCTTACGCATGGAATGGTCCCTTCAAGTTGGCTTGTGTTGATCACAGTCCAACTTTTGGGGACCACTCCACTCCAGGTATCTAGGCCCCCGTCAGGTAGCAATTAGGGGGATTCGAGGGTGAGTAAGGTGCGTTTCTTCTCCTCTCCCCATGCGTATCCGGTCATAGATCCGTCCGCGCCGATGACTCGGTGGCAGGGAACGATGATGCTGATGGGGTTCTTTCCGTTGGCAGCGCCCACGGCACGTGCCGCACCCGGCCGTCCCAGCATTTCGGCCAGTTCTCCGTAGCCGGCGGTGCTGCCGTACGGGATCTGGGTCAGTGCCTGCCACACGGAGCGCTGGAATTCGGTTCCCTTCGCTGCCAACGGCAGGTCGAACTGGGTGCGCTTGCCTGCGAAGTACTCCCCCAGCTGCGCCTCGGTGCGGTGGAAGATCTCCAGATCGTGTTCCGGAGTCGCTTCGACGCCGAACGCTCTGTCGAGCCGGGCATCGATCGCTTCGGAGACCTCCAGGTAGAGCCCCGTGAGGTGGGCGCCGTCCGAGGTGAGCAGGATCGGCCCCGGTTCCGTGTCGAGGATCGTCGTGTACACCGGCGCCGAGGCGTCCGGCAGCTCGATCGTGGCGTTGAGTTCCGGTGTGGCGTCGGATGGGGTCTTTGTCTGAGTCGACGTGGTCATGTCTGTGTGTCCTTCGTATAGGTGAGTCAACGGTCGTCTGTTGCGTTCGGTGTCGCGGTCAGGTTTCTGCGCTGCGAGCGTGATGAGCCCACAGGAGGTGTGTGAGATACGAGCGCCAGGGGCTGCAGTTCATCGCGATCTCCTTCCAACCACAGGCGACTCCTGAGGCGTCATCGAGATCGGCGAGAGCCTTCTTCACGCCGAGGTCGGTGTCCATGAAGACATCGGGATCGCCGAGCGCACGTATGCGGATATAGCCGTTGCTCCACGGCCCGATTCCTGGCAGTGCCAGGAGATTCCGGCTCGCGTCCTCGCGGTCGCTGCCGGCGCCGAGTTCCACACTGCCGTCGGCCAAAGCGACCGACAGGGCGTGGATGGTCCGGATCCGGCTGGCCGGCAGAGCCCAGTCGGATGCGGGGAGTCCAGCGATCGTCTCGGCCGTGGGAAAGACCCGATCGACCCCGACGAGGCTGAGCTCCTTCGGCAGCGATTCTCCGGCTCCTGCGACGAGGCGTTCCAAATGAGTTCGGGCTGCGGCCAGAGAGATCTGCTGCCCGAGCACGGTCCGTAACGCGAGTTCGACGGGGTCGCTGTGGCCCGGCGAACGGATTCCCGGATACTCGTCGACCAGACGCTCCAGGCCCGCGGATCTCAAGGTCTCGGCGATCGCCTCGGGGTCGGCATCGAGATCGAGGAGGCGCCGGACCCGAGCGACCGCGCTTCCGAGGTCACGAGTATCGGCCAGCCGGAGACGACAGTCGACGAAGTCCCCCTCCCCTTGCCGCACCGTGATCACTGCGGGACCGTGAGCCAACCGCATCGATCGGGTATATGCGCCGTCCGAGATGTGCTCGATCCCCTCCACGGCTCTCACAGCGTGGTACTCGAGCAGATGGGCGAAGTCGAACGGCGGCCGGTAGGCCAGTCTGAGGACGAGTTCCTCGGTCACCGATTGCTCGGCACCCGCTCTTCGCAGCTGCCGTGGGCTGATCGAGTACATCGCGCGGAAGGTGTCGTTGAACTGGCGGATGCTGGAGAAGCCGGCGGCGAAGGCGATGTCGCTCATCGGCATCGAGGTGGCTTCGATGAGCGTCCGTGCGGTCCGGACCCGTTCCGTGCGCGCCAACGCCAGGGGTCCGGCGCCGAGTTCGGCATGGATGAGGCGCCCAAGCTGACGAGTGCTGTAGCCGAGTTCCGCGGCGAGGGTGTCGACTCCCCCGCGATCGACGACACCGTCGCGGATGAGGCGCATGGCTCGCGCTACGATGTCTCCGCGGGTGTCCCATTGCGGGGAATTCGGACTGGCGTCGGGACGGCACCGGCGGCAGGCCCGGAATCCGGCGTCTGCCGCGGCCGCGGCCGTGACGAAGAAGTCCACATTCTCCCGCCGCGGCGTCCGCGCCGGACAGGACGGCCGGCAGAAGATCCCGGTCGTGCGCACCGCGGTGAAGAACATCCCGTCGAAGCGTCGGTCCCGGGAGGTGACTGCCTGATAGCACTGGTCGGACGTGAACATAGTTCTATTGTCCGCGCAGAGAAGACCGATTACTAGCGGTTTTCGGTCACGGCAATATCGGGCACCAGACGAGGCAGCACGCGGACGAGGACGATGACCACGAGCAGTTCGATGAGGGTCTGTGTCACGACGCCTGCCGGACCGATCTCCTCACCGGTGATCGCACGCACGATCGGAAGCATGACCAGGGAATTGCGGGTGACGCCGGACAGAATCACGGCACGAGATCGCTGGGGACCGAGGCGGGAAACTCGGGTGACGATCCAACCGATGATGATCATGACGACGGCGAAGAGCGCGAAGACGATGGCCGCGGTCCCCAAGTGTCCGGCAGATCCGGCGATCAGCGGGGTGACGGAGGCGGTGATGACGAGCAGGGTCAGCGCCATGACCGGGTCCATCAGACGTGTGGTCACGGCGAGAGGCCGTCCCAGTCGTGGAGCACGGCGGGCAAGAAGACGAACGATGACTGCGGCGGTGAGCGGAATGATGATGAACAGCACCAGCGCGCCGACCAGCGGGCGAACGGGCAGATCGATGCTGAGCCGACCTCCGGAGACCGCCCACAGCATCACCGGCAGCAACACCAGTTGGGCGATCATGAGCACGGGAGTGAGCATCAGAAGCCGATCTGCGGCACCCCCGGCAGCGCGCGTGAACGCGATGACATAGTCGATGCACGGGCACAGCAGCACAATGAGCACGGCAGGCAGCAGCGGATCGGCGATGTCGAAGACGGCGATGAGACCGGCGACGACCAGTGGGACGATGAGGAAGTTCACAGCTGCCGTCACGGCGAGAAGAGGCAGGTCGCGCACCGCGCGCAGCCCCGAATCGAAGGGGATGTCGAGGAACGTGAGAAAGAGCAGGCCGATGAGGCACGGGGTCAGTGCTACTTCGGCCAGTGCGGCGAAACCGGAGACACCGACACCGAGGATAACCCCGAGTACAGCGCCGCCGAACCACCAGAGCGTCTGCACCGAGGAGCTGCGGATGGCGTCCGCACTCTTCTGCACACGGGGTGTGTCACGTCCGGACTGCGGACGAGGAGGAGCAGGCACGACGAATCGCCCTATCAGTCAGCTTCGGGCCAGTAGTGGGAATCCGGCAGCGCCCGTCTGCCGAAGATGGCCTGACCGACGCGCACGCAGTCTGCTCCCTCTTCGATGGCGACCTCGAAGTCACCGGACATGCCCATCGACAGCCGGCCCGGGCCGAGGAGATCCGGATCGGCCTCGCGGACCTGGTCGCGCAGACCGCGCAGCAGCTCGAAGCAGGGACGGACGCGGTCGATGTCCGAGGAGAAGATGGCCAAGGTCATCAGGCCCTGGACCTTGAGGGAGTCGAACGATCGCAGTTCTCCGAGGAAGCCGAGAAGCTCTTCCGGCGGCATGCCGAATTTGGAGTCTTCGGAGGAGGTGTTGACCTGGACGTAAACGTCGAGGCTGCGGCCTTCCGCCTGGAGCCGGCGATCGAGTGCTCGGGCAACCTTGAGCCGGTCGAGAGCTTGGAATTCGCCGGCGAACTTCGCCACGTCCTTGGCTTTGTTGGACTGGAGGTGCCCGATCACGGCCCAATTGATGTCGAGATCGGCCATCTCCTCGGATTTGCGGTGGGCTTCCTGCACTTTGTTCTCGCCCAATTTCGCACAGCCGGCGGCCACGGCCAGGCGGATGCGCTCCTGGGGAACGGTTTTGCTCACGGGCAGCAGTTCGACCTCGGTCCGTTCCCGGCCGGCGCGTTCGGCGGCAGCGGCGATCCGGCGCTCCACCTCGGCGATATTGGCTCGGAACTCCTCAACGGTCGTCGCCGTCGAATACTGTTCATCATGACTGAGTCCGCTGTCGTCTCCCATATTTTCATCGTACTCAGGTTCTCCGCCCCTGCACGTGGTGTTCACGCCACGATGCGGGCCCGACTGGTCGGTCCCCGTCCAGCCATCGACTTCGCCTCCTCCCAGGCGGCGGCCAACCTGGGCCCGACCTGTTCCAGTTCGGTCTTCGTCACCGTATAGGGCAGGCGCACCCAACGATCGAGTCCACCGGCCGGAGCGAAGTTCGGCCCGGCGACGAGGCGGAGTCCGTGGTTCCTGGCAGCGATCGAGAGCACCCCGGACCGCGCCTCCGGCAGTTCGGCCCACAGCGCCATACCACCGGAGGGGACGATGAGCTTCCACTCGGGCACCCATGACCTCACCTGCGCGGCGAGCATGTCACGGGCGGCTCTGAGCCGAGTGCGGCACTCGGCGACGACCGCCTCGTGGTCGGCCATGAGTTCGACCGTGACGAGCTGTTCGAGAACCGGCGCTCCCAGATCGAGCCCGAGTCGGGAGGACGCGAAGTGGTCCACCCTGTGGCGGGGAATGCGCATCCATCCGATGCGCAGCCCTCCCCAATAGATCTTGCTCACGCTGCCCACCGTCACCGAGTCGGAGATCAGGGCGGACATCGGAGTGGGCGTCGGCCCCTCCTCCAGCCCCAGTTCGACGAGGGATTCGTCGAAGACGGGCACGACTCGATGCCGCCTCAGAGCCTCCGCGAGATCGCTGCGTTGAGCTTCGCGCAGCAGGGCGCCGGTCGGATTGTGGAAGTCGGGGATGAGATAGGCGCTGCGCGGACGCATCTGCCCCATGAGCTGGTCCATGGCGTCGATGTCCCAATGGTGCCCCTGGGGCCCGAACTCGACAGGGTAGGTCACGAGACTCGCACCCGCGCCTTCGAGTGTGGCGATCGCATTCGGGTAAGTGGGGCTTTCGACGAGCACTCGCGACGTCGACCGAGTCCCGCCGAGGCGCGCGGCCCCGTCGAGGAGGGCGCGGACGGCGATGGCCGCCCCGCCGAGGGCCCCGGAGGTGATGAGGATCTGGTCGGGGTCGGTCGGTGCGCCCCGCCTGGTGTAGCGGTCGGCGATGATCTCGCGCAGCACCGGAAGCCCGGACGGATAGTAACCGGTGCCCGGGAGGTAGGCACCCAGACGTGACAGTGCCCGGTCGTAGGCGCCGAGGATGTCCGGCGCCGCGACCGGTGCCGTGCAGGTGAGGTCGATCTCCGCCTCGTCGGCGCCGGCAGGTGAGAGCAGGTGGTCGATGCGGCCGCCGGGGACGCTGGGAAGCTGGACGACGCTGCCGGAACCGCGGCGGGTGAGGATGAACTCCTGTTCCCGCAGCTGGGCGTAGGCGCGACCAGTCGTCGTCCGCGACAGACCGATCGCGGCTGCGAGTTCGCGTTCGCTCGGCAGCCGTACTCCCACCGGAAGCCGGCCGTCGGTGATGGCAGCGGTCACCGCGGCGGCCAGCGATTCGAAAGCCGGCGCCTTCCACGGACCGTCTCCGATGATGCCGACGAGTCGTTTCGCTCCCAGGACCGGTGTGCTCATGATTCTGACCTCATAGGGCCACTTTCCAGCAAGTGGCTATTTCGCACAATACCAATTTGGGTCAAGATGGATCTGTCCCTGTGATCGCACTCCTCAGAAAGCCCCCGGATGACGAAGATGAGAGCACCGAAACGTCAGCTGGCCAACGTCGGTCCCATCGCACAGCTGCGCGGCGGACGGCTGTGGCGGCGCCTCCCCCAGCTGATTCTCGGCCTCTACCTCTTCGGTGCCTCGATGGCGATGATGGTCAATGCCGGTTTGGGCATGATGCCGTGGGACGTCCTCCACTCCGGCATCCAGAACCAAGTGCCGCTGACCTTCGGGACCATCGTCACCATTCTGGCGTTCCTCGTACTGCTCATCTGGATCCCCCTGCGCCAGCAGCCGGGCATCGGCACGATCCTCAACGCGCTCCTCGTCGGCCCCGCGCTCGACCTCACCCGCCTGTTCCTGCCCCGACCGGAGGAACTCGGATGGAACATCGCGCTCATGGTCACAGGCGTCGTCCTCAATGGGGCCGCCTCGGCGATGTACATCGGAACCCAATTCGGGCCGGGCCCGCGCGATGGACTGATGACAGGCCTCTCCCGCGTGACCGGTCGATCGATCCGGCTGGTGCGCACCCTCATCGAAGTCAGCGTCGTCGCCATCGGCTGGCTGCTCGGCGGAGTCGTCGGCGTCGGCACGGTCCTCTATGCGCTGGGGATCGGTCCGATCACCCAAGCGCTCCTTCCGGCCTTCATCGTCGAACTCCGCCCCCGATCGAAGCCGACGACCACCACCGAGCATGCCCCCGAAGACTGAGCGACCGTCACCCCTGCGCGGCCGTCAGGTCAGAGAAACCCAACGTCGACCGCGACACTCACTCCATCGAATCGAGGATGTCGGTGAGGTCGTCGAACGTGGTCAGCGGATTGACGATCGCGAACCTGGCATTCGGCCGCCCCTGATGCGAGCTCGGCACCACGAAGGCCCGCTGGTCCTCGAGCAGACGATCCGACCATGCGTCATAATCCGAACGCCGCCACCCGTCGCGTTCGAACACGACGACCGAGAGCTCGGGTTCGCGCACGAGCCGGAGATGCTCGCGGTGTTTGATCTCCGTGGCGATCTCACGGGCCAGATCGATCGAATGGCCGATCGCCTCCCGGTAGGTTTCGGCACCATAGCTGGCCAGCGAATACCACAGCGGCAGACCGCGCGGCCGACGCGTCAGCTGGATGGCGAAGTCCGACGGACTCCAGTCCTGAGCATCGGTGAGCGTGTCGAGGTACTCGGCCTTCTGCGTGTGCGCTCGCCGTCCCGAATTCGGGTCGCGGTAAATGAGCGCACAGGCGTCGAAGGGGGCGAAGAGCCATTTGTGGGGGTCGACGATGAGCGAATCGGCCATCTCCACTCCGGCGAACTTGTGACGTGCCTGAGGTGAGAGCATCGCGGCCAGACCGTAGGCGCCGTCGATGTGGAGCCAGAAGTCGAACTCGTGCTTGAGTGCGGCGATGCCGGCGATGTCGTCGATGGTGCCGAAGTTCGTCGTCCCCGAGGTGGCCACCACCGCAATCACGGCATCCCCGTGTTCGACCAGAGCCTCGCGCACCCCCTCCGGGCGCAGGATCCCGTCGTCGCCGGTGGCCACCGGTGCGATATCGACATCCATGACCTCGGCCGCAGAGGCGACCGAGGAGTGCGCCTCGGCGCTGCACACAATCACCCAACGTCCCGGCCGAGTCTCACCGAGCTTCTCCTTCTGTGCGTTGCGGGCGGCGACGAGGGCAGACAGGTTGCCGATCGTCCCGCCCTGGACGAACACCCCTCCGGCGCCTGCAGGCAGCCCGAACTCTCCGGCCAGCCAGCGCAGGACCTCGTTCTCGGCGTGAACGACTCCGGCACCTTCGAGCCACGAACCACCGTAGAGGGCACTGGCGGACACGACGAGGTCGAAGGCCACCGCCGCCTTCGTGGGGGCGCTGGGGATGAACGACAGATACTTCGGATGGTCGGTGGAGATGCAGGCGGGGGCGAAGATGTGCTCGAAGATCGCCAGCGCTCGAGCCGACCCCAGCCCCTCCTCGGTGACGGTGGGCCCGGCCAGTCGACGCAGCTCGGTCTCTGAAGTCGGATGGTCGAGCGGGGTGTCCTCGGCCAGAGTCCGACGGCGCGAGTACTCGAGCACGAGATTCACGAGGTTTCGGGTCTCATCGGAGACGACGTGCATGCGGGAATGAAGACTGTCGGTCATGGGTGCTCCTCGGGGCGGTCGATGGGGGTGGGGATCGCCCACCGATAACGAGACTATCCGCAGAGAACCGGTTTGTGATGGGTCGGACGGTGCGGATCAACACGAATTCCTCGCCCGGACCGCAAATCGCAAGTTCTGACTATTATTCATATTTCCTTGCGACAGGTCTCGATGCTGAGGTAGGTTCGACCTCATGAATGGTGCGCAGACGTCCGACACCGAGGATAATCCCCATCGCGAGGACGACCAGAGCTCCGAGCACAGCCGGAGCTCCGAGGCCACCGGACTCCGTGTCCGGGAGGCCATCCGGCGATCGGGGCTCAAACAGCGCAAGATCGCCGCGGCCATCGGCATCGACGAGACGAAACTGTCCAAGGCGCTGTCCGGTCGCCGCCGGTTCACCGCCGATGAGCTCCTCGGCGTGGCCACCGCCACCGGCGTGACCGTCCGGTGGCTGCTCGGGGACGAGTCACAGGTCTCCGCTCCTCCCCCGAACACGGCGACCGTTCCAGACAGCGACGAGGATGCGACTCCCAAGCGCAGCATCGCCGAAGCGGCATGGACGCTGTTCGGCCGGCACGGCTTCGACGCCGTGCGCATCGCCGATATCGCGGCCGCCTCCGGAGTCTCAGCCCCGAGCATCCACTACTACTTCGCAAACAAATCCGACCTCTTCGACGCCGCTCTCGACTATTCGGTCAAACTCGCCTTCGACCGTCAGATCGCGTGGCTTGATGAAATTGCGGACCCGGCACAGAGGCTCGAACGCCTGCTGAAGCTGCAGTCCCCGCTGGGGCGAACGGAACGCGGCGAATGGTCGATCTGGCTGCAGGCCTGGGCCCGAATGGCCTTGGAAGGTTCGACACTGACGAACTATCCGCCCAGCTACGAACGCTGGTCGCGCACCGTCCAGTCCACGATCGAGGACGGTCAGCGGACCGGCTGCTTCCGAGCCGGTGATCCGCGCGCCATGACCGATGAGCTGACCTCCCTGCTCGACGGCCTCGGCGTCAAGGTGCTCACCGGAGTGATGGACACCGACACCCTCTCGCTGCGGCTGCGGTCCTACCTCGGCCGCGCCATCCTGCTCCCGACCACAACAGAACACACAACCGATACATCCACCGATCGACTGAAGGAGTCATCATGAACCGCAAGGTCATCCTCACCTGTGCTGTCACAGGAGCCGGAGACACCACCGGCAGGAGCGAACACGTTCCCGTCAGCCCCGAGGAGATCGCGAACGATGCCATCGCGGCGGCCCGCGCCGGAGCATCGGTCGTCCACATCCACGTCCGCGACCTCGAGACCAAACAGGGTTCACGGGAGGTCGCCTACTACCGCGAAGTCGTCCGCCGCATCCGCGCCTCCGATGTCGACCCGGTCATCAACCTCACCGCCGGAATGGGCGGCGACCTCGTCATCGACCCACAGGATCCGCTGACCACGATGCCCGGCACGGACCTCGTCAACGCCCTCGACCGTCTCCCCCACGTCGAGGAGCTGCTGCCCGAGATCTGCACGATCGACTGCGGCAGCCTCAACTTCGGCGACGGATCGAACCTCTACGTCTCGACCCCCGACATGCTCCGCGAAGGCTCGAAACGCATCCAGACCCTTGGCGTGCGTCCCGAGCTGGAGATCTTCGACACCGGAAATCTGTGGTTCGCCAACGTCCTCGTCGAAGAGGGACTCATCGACGGCCCGCCGCTGTACCAGCTGTGCATGGGCATCCCCTATGGTGCCCCTGCCGATCCGGGACTGCTGGCGGCGATGGTGAACATGCTGCCGAAGGGTGCGCAGTTCACGTCCTTCGCCATCGGCGCCAACCAACTGCCGTGGGTGGCCCACTCCGTGCTCGCCGGCGGTCACGCCCGCGTCGGACTCGAGGACAACCTCTATCTGTCCAAGGGAGTGAAAGCCACGAACGCCGATCTCACCGCTCGCGCCGTCGAGATCATCACAAGCCTCGGCTCGTCCGTGGCCACCCCCGATGAGGCCCGCGAGATCCTCGATCTGCGCGTGCAGACACCGACCATCACAGGAGACGATCTGTGAACGATTCCACCCACGCCGCGCCCGCCCCCAGCTCGCCGGTCTTCCCCGACTTCGATGCGATCGGCTCCATCACCTGCATCGGCGCCGGAACGATCGGCGGTGGATGGGCCGCGTACTTCCTCGCCCAGGGGTACCGGGTGAAGATCTGGGATCCGGCTCCGGATGCCGGCGAGAAGTTCAATCGACTCCTCGACGCGGCTTGGCCGGCCCTGGCCGAACTCGACATGGTCGCAGGCGCCGACCGAACCGCGTGGTCGATCCACACCGACCTCGCCGAGGCGGTCGCGGGCACCGGGTTCGTCCAGGAGTCCGCTCCCGAAGATCTCGCACTCAAGCGTGGTCTCCTCGCCCAGATCGACGAGGTCTGCCCACCGAACATCGTCATCAGTTCGTCGACTTCGGGCTACAGCATGACCGAGATGGCCACCGAGGCGGCCCACCCCGAACGGCTCGTCGTCGGCCATCCGTTCAATCCGCCCTACCTCCTCCCTTTGGTCGAGGTCGTCGGCGGAAAGTCCACGTCGGCCGCCGCTGTCGACTGGGCCGCAGACTTCTTCACCCACATCGGCAAGTCCGTCATCCGCATGGACCGCGAAGTCCCCGGCTTCATCGCCAACCGACTGCAGGAGGCACAGTGGCGGGAGGCCCTGTACATGGTCGAGCAGGGCGAGGCCACGGTCGAGCAGATCGACCGCTCGATCACCGATGGTCCGGGTCTCCGTTGGCCGTTCCAGGGGCCGATGCTCACGTTCCACCTCGCCGGCGGTGAGGGCGGTATGGCGCATATGCTCGACCATTTCGGTCCGTCGCTGAAGTCCCCGTGGACGCGCCTGACCGCTCCCGAGCTCAGCCAGCAGCTGCGAGATGATGTCGTGGCCGGCTGCGATATCGAAGCCGGTGAACGCTCCATTGCCGACCTCGTGGCTCATCGTGATGCCGGAATCATCGCCCTGCGTCGACTCACGGCGCAGTTGGACGCCACGCCAGACTCCAGCAAAGCCCAGTCGGCGGACGGCACTTCGGGGCACCCGGCATCCCCCGCCGCGGTTTCTGCTCCCCCGTCCTCCGCACCGACGGCGGCGACCGCCTCGGCGTCGAAGCTGAGCACGTACAGCACTGAGGTCGTGCCCAAGTGGATCGATTACAACGGTCACATGTCCGAGGCCTTCTATGTCCTCGTCTTCGGATTCGCGACCGACCAGGTGATGGATCAGCTCGGCCTCGATGCCGCCTACCGAGAATCCCAGAAGGCGTCCCTGTATACGGTCGAATCCCATATCCGCTACCTCGACGAGGCGGCTCTCGGCGACCGACTCACCGTCGTCCCGCGCCTCGTCAGTGCCGCAGAGAAGAAGCTGCACCTGGCCTATGAGATGTATGTCGGGGACCGGCTCGTGTCCACCGAGGAGATCATGGCCCTCCACGTCGATCAGACCACGGATCGCGTCGTGCCCTTCCCGGACACCGTGGCCGAGCGGATCTCTCAGGTCGTCGCGGAGCGTCCGGAGTGGGTAGGTCGCTCGATCGACTGACTCGTCAGGAATCGAGAAGTCAGCCCGGACTCGGGCCGCTATTCTTAAAGTCATCGCTTCAGTCGAAGCCGACTATCCGGACCCGAATCCGTTCCATGAGGAGTCATCATGACCACCACGACTGCCGACGTCACGTTCACTGCGACCGCCGAGCTGCTGGCCGACCGTCCGATTCTGCGCCTGCCCCAGGACGCCAGCGATCAGCTGCCCTCCCGCGGGCAGGTGGCCGTCACCGGCACCCTCGACGGCACGGAATTCAGCACTGTCGTCGAACCCGATGGCCTTCGCGGCCATTGGATCAGTCTTGATGAGGACCAGTGGAAGAAGCTCGGTGCGAAAGAGGGAACGGCGGTCGAGGTCGGCCTGACGCCGACGAAGGACTGGCCGGAGGTCACGGTTCCCGCGGACCTCCGCACCGCGCTCGATTCTGCCGGCGGTCTCGACGATGTGTGGTCCGGCCTGACTCCGATGGCACGGTGGGAATGGGTGCGCTGGATCAAGGCGACGAAGAACGCGGATACGCGTGCTCGTCGTGTCGACGTCGCGATCTCGAAGCTCGAGTCGGGCAAACGTCGTCCCTGCTGTTTCGACCTGTCCTCCTGCACGGATCCGGAACTGTCGAAGAGCGGAAAGCTGCTCGGGCTGTCCTGACCCGGCACGCGCCTCATCGGCATGCGTAGCAGGCATCTGATCGCGGTGCAGGATTCAGTCGGTGTCTGCGGCAATCGCGGCCGAAGCCCAGATGAGCGGGATCTGCAGCGGCAGTCTCGCCAAAGCAATGGCCCGGCCCCTGGGATCGTCCCAGTGTTTGACCACAGTGTAGATGTTGGCAGGGAAGACGCCGACCATGAGCGCCGCGGATGCCGCGCCGCCGAGGCGACGTGTCCCCGCGTTCGCCATCAGTCCCGCGCAGCCGAGTTCAGCGATGCCGCTGGCATAGGTCCAGAAGCGCGGGTTGCCCAACTGAGGCGGCACGATGGAGTCGAAAAGGGCGGGCCGGGAGAAGTGGGCAACGCCGGCCAGGCCGAGGATGCCGGTCATGATCGTCGTCTTCATCGTCATTCCGAATCCGTTCTTGTGGAGCTTAGGGGAATCGAACCCCTGACCTTTTCATTGCGAACGAAACGCTCTACCAACTGAGCTAAAGCCCCTCTTCCGGTTTCAGTTTACGCCTGCTCCCGGCGTTCGACCAAAATCGCGCGGCCCCAAACGGGGATCGACCGGCACGGCCTGTCACCTGGGGCGGATCCGGTGGAGCCCCTTGATCCCGGCGAGTAGAGTCGAAAGAGAGTCCCCTCTACGAAAGGACCGACAATGGCAGAAGAATTCGGAACAGTCGTCATCGGCGCAGGCCTCGCAGGAGGCACCGTGGTCGAATCACTGCGCGACGCCGGCTACACGGCGCAGATCGCTCTTGTCGGCGCCGATCCTGCGGCTCCGTACTACCGGCCGGACCTGTCGAAGAAGGTGATGATCGAAGGGTCGGATCCTGCCGATTCGGCGCTCCGAGGCGAAGACTGGTATCCCGCTCACAACGTGTCGACGTTCTTCGGCACCTCGGCGACCTCCATCG
This sequence comes from Brevibacterium iodinum ATCC 49514, assembly GCF_900169265.1. GTDB lineage: Bacteria > Actinomycetota > Actinomycetes > Actinomycetales > Brevibacteriaceae > Brevibacterium > Brevibacterium iodinum. The sequence goes on along the minus strand of NZ_FXYX01000007.1, from coordinate 111,856 downwards.
ACACGGATGCCCAGACGGTCGACCTAGAGGACGGACGAGAACTGTCCTATGGTCAGGTGATCCTCGCGACCGGAGCGGTGCCCCGCACACTCGACGTCCCGGGCGTCCAGCTGGGCAATATCCACACTCTCCGCGATGCCGGGGATGCAGTGGCCATCCGCTCGCAGTTCGGCGACGGCAAGAAGGTCGCGGTCATCGGCGGCGGCTGGATCGGCCTGGAAGTCGCGGCAGCGGCGAAGTCCCACGGCAGCGATGTCACGGTCGTCCTCCGTACCGACGCTCCCCCGCTCTCCTCCGTCCTCGGACAGGAGCTTGGAGAATACTTCGAGGACCTGCACCGGAAGAACGGAGTCAACTTCCTCAAGAACGCGGATACGACCGCGTTCACCGGTGACTCCGCGGTCGAGGCCGTCGAAACGTCCGCCGGAAGCGTCCCGGCCGATCTCGTGGTGGTCGGAATCGGCGCCGATCCCGCCATCGACCTGGCATCCTCGGCAGGGTTGTCGACCGAGAACGGAGTGATCGTCGACGAACAGATGCGCACGTCGGACGGCAACGTGCTGGCGATCGGCGATATTGCGAATGCGCAGAACACTCTGCGCGGTGAACGTCTGCGCGTCGAGCACTGGGACAACGCGGTGCGCCAGGCCGAGGTCGCAGCCTCGACGATCAGCGGAGGGACCAAGTCCTACGACTGGCAGCCGTACTTCTACACCGACCAGTTCGACCTCGGTATGGAATACGTCGGCCGCGGCGCAACCGAGGACGACGTCGTCATCCGCGGTGACAAGTCCAGCGGCGAGTTCATCGTCTTCTGGCACCGTGACGGAACGGTCACCGCAGCCATGAACGTCAATGTCTGGGACTATGGCGACGAACTCCGCGCACTCATCGGCAACAACGTCACCGCCGATCGACTCGCCGACGAACAGGTGCCCGTCGGCGAACTCTGAATCGGTCTGCCTCTGAGTCCGACCGCCACTGAGTCGGACCGCTCAGCTCTCGCTTGATGACTCCGCGGGGTCGGTGACAGACAGTCCCCGACCCCGCGGTTTCCTTGCCGTCTCTGGCATCCTGGTAGGCATGGATTCGCTCTTCGCCGATGAGGCTTTCGACCGCCGACCGACAATCGTCGTACCCGGCGCGGTCTGGGTGCCAGGCTTCCTGTCCTCCGAGGCGCAGCAGTGGATCATCGCCCGCTACGCCGAATGGCAGTCCGGTCCGGTTCCACCCCATGCCACGACGATCGCGGGCCATCCGATGAGTGTGACGACGATCGGTCTGGGTTGGCATTGGCAGCCCGGGGGCTACCACCGGCGTGCCGTCGACGTCAACGACAAGGTGGTGCTGCCTTTCCCCGATTGGATGACCCGGCTGGGTCGGCAGGTTCTGCAGTCGGCAGTCACGGTCGTCGAGGACTCCGCGGATTTCGCCCCGGGATCCGCTGCCGCGTGGGGTTTCGATCCTGCCTGCTACCACCCGGATGTGGCACTTGTGAACTACTACGACGAGCACGCGAAGATGGGCATGCACCAGGACAAAGACGAGTTCGATCCCGCGCCCGTCGTCTCCCTGTCACTCGGCGATACGTGCCTTTTTCGGTTCGGGAACACCGAGTCTCGCAACCGCCCCTTTGACGATCTGCGCCTGGCGTCGGGCGACGCCTTCGTCTTCGGCGGACCTGCCCGCTTCGCCTATCACGGGGTCCGATCGATCCAAGCGGGAACCGCACCGGATGCGGGACGGCTGGACCACCTCGGCGGGGGCAGGATCAACATCACGATACGCACGACCGGTCGGGACTGAACGACGCGATCACGTGGCTGAGCGACCCACCACTGCGACAACAACGGACACGAGCAGGCGAACGTATCGAGCGATCGGCGCCCTCAGGGAACGACGGACTCAGGAGTCCTTCGCGTCGGGGTCGATGTCGACAACCCCTTCAGGCGGCGCTGCCAGCCGATTCGGTGACGTCTTCCGGAACACCGGCTGTCCGGACAGCACCGCCGACCTGGCCAGGGTGTTGCTCGCAACCGAGGACACGATGATCAGGCACAGCACGGCGATGACCGCCATGATCAGCGAACTCCAGGAGAACCCGGACGCGTAGAGGTCGTAGATGAAGGCCGCGATGACGATGAACGGCATGCCCAGACCTGTGGCCGGAGAGAACACATTGATCCGAGACAGGGCATCACGGACCCTGAACATCGCCAGAGCGGAGCCGAGCAGCAGCAGGGAGCCGGTGATCCCGAAGATCCCGACGAGGGTCGTGGCGAGTGCTTCATTCATCAGCGGTGCCCCCTCGTGAGGATTCGGGAGAGAGCGATCGTGGCGAGGATGCCCACCATGGACGACAGGAAGATCACATCGAGGACGATCGATGAAGACACCGTGATGCCGAGCATGGTGACGATGGCGATCGCCGAGAAGTAGATGAGGTCCGAGACCACCGCGCGTGAGCCCTGGTCGCGAGCAGTGAGCACGCGGATGAGCCCGATGACGATGGCGGCGGCGAGGATGACCGCACAGATGCTTGCGATGACGATCATGGGCGTCCTCCCTGCGGATCGGCGTGTGGTCCCGGTGCCCGTCCACGGGTCATGGCCAGCAGTCGCGATTCCATATCGATGAGGCCATTGAGGGCGGATTCCTCCGACTCCTCGAACAGGGCGTGGACGAAGATCACCGGCGGGGTCGTCGACGTGCCGGCGGCGATCGCTGTCACCAGGGTGCCGGGAGTGATGGTGATCGACGATGCGAAGAGGGTGACTTCGAGGTCGGTGGCGCAGCGCATCGGCAGTTCGACGATCATCGGCTGGGCGTAGTCGCTGCGGAAGAGTCGGGAGATGATGGTCGCCGAGCCCGTGATGATCGCCCAGACGATGAAGCCGACGTAGGAGATGCCGTGGATGAGTCGCATCACGGTGCCATCACCGCCTCGATGTAGTCACTGTGGTCGAGCAGACCTTCGGCTGCCCGATGCGTGAGGGCGAGCAGAGGCTCCGGGAAGCAGAAGAGCGCAACGGACAGCCCGATCATGATCGTGGCGGGCACCAGCAGTCGGCCCGGGATGCGCACGCTGCGCGTGATCGGTTCGGCCGGAGCACGCCCGGTCTCCGCCGAGTCCGGACGGTACGTCTGCATCGGCGATCCCCAGAAAGTGTTGCGCCAGGTGCGCTGAAGCGCCAGCAGACTGATCAGTGCGCCCACGACGATGACGGTGACCAGGACCCATCCGAAGCCGCCGCCGGCGTCCGTGGAGGCCCTGACGAGGCCGACCTTGCCCCACAACCCGGAGGTCGGCGGCAGACCGACGAGGGAGAAGAGGCCGAGGACCATGAGGACGGTCGCCCACCGCTCCCGTGAGGCGAGTCCTGAGAGCTTGCGGAAGGAACCGGTGCCGTAGGTCTGTTCGACGGCGCCCATGACGAGCAGCAGGCCTGCCATCGTGATCATGTGGTGCATCATGTAGAAGGCGCCGGCACCGAGGGCCGCCGAGGTCAGCAGGGTGGCGCCGATGAGAATGTGGCCCACGCCTGCGGTCATCTGGAACCCGAGCACATTGCGCACCCGCACCTGCCCGAATCCGGAGATCGCACCGATGAGGATGCTCGCCACCGCGACGATGAGAATGGCGGTCGCCCACGGTGCAGGCTCACCGTAGACAGTGGTGTAGATGCGGTAGATCGCATACAGCCCGACTTTGGAGTGCAGTCCGGAGAACAGCGACATCATGCCCGCCGAGGTGTTCGGATAGCTGCGGACGAGCCACCCGTGGAAGGGTGCGCCGCCGGCCTTGATGAGCAGAGAGAGCAACACCACGCCCAGAGCGACCGCGGCTTGGCCGGTCGGACGTCCCTGATCTGCCAGGACGGCGAGGTTGACGGTGCCGGTGGCGCCGTAGACGAACCCGACGCCGATGAGCAGCATCGTCGAGGTCAGCAGGTTGACCATGACGTAGAGACGTCCGATGCCGAGCCTGCGCCAGGTGCCGGTGACGGCGATGAGTGCGTAGGCGGGCAGCATCATCACCTCGACGAAGACGAAGAAGTTGAACAGATCACCGGTCAGCAGCGCACCGTAGACACCGGTGAGCATCATCAGGATGAGCGCCGGAACGAATCTGTACTGGTCCTCACCGGTGGAGACCAGGAACAGGCTGCTGACGAACGCGACCAGCGAGGTGAGCACCAGCATGAGCGCGGTGAACGTGTCCGAGACGAACACGATCGCCAGGCCGGGCACATAGTCGCCGACCGAATGGGCGATCACCGGGGTCGAGGCGTGCACCCCGAGCAGGACGATGCCGCTGCCGCCGACGAGCACAGGAACGGCGAGCAGGAGCAGCCGGTCGAAGGTGCGTGAGGTGATGAGCACGCTCAGCGCGGAGGCCAGAAGCGGGATGCCGATGAGCAGCAGAAGCAGTGCGGAGTTCATGAGTCGCGCTCCTCCCCTGTCTCAGGATTGCGTTTCTGGTCGTCGTCGTGGCCGAGCACAGCCAGGGCGAGCATGAAGATCGTCACTGCCAGGGTGATGACGATGGCAGTGAGGACGAAGGCCTGAGGCAGCGGATCGGCTGCCTCGGCGAGGTCACCGCGCCCGGCCAGAGGTTCCCCTCTCCACGCGCCGACGCCGGCCGAGAGCAGGATGAAGTTCGCGGCATGGGAGATGAGGGTGAGACCGAAGACTCCCCGGACCATGGAGCGCTGCATCATGAGGTAGACGCCGCCTGTGGTGAGGACGCCGATCGTCGGTGCCAGGATCATGCTTCCTCCTCATCTCCGTCGGTTGGTGGGTCCCCGTGGAGGATATGCGTCGAATTCGCGCGCACCTTCGCCTCTCCGGACTCTTCGACACCGCGGCGTCGGCTGCGTTCGGGGCGTTCTCCGCGGATGGCCTCCATCGGACCGCTCAGCTCACCGTAGAGCAGCTCATCGGCACGTTCGCGTGTGCGTTCGACGTCTCGGCGGATGATGCCGTTGGTGAGCACATCGTCCCCGGCCGGTGTGGCCGCGGAGTCCGAGACGCCGAGGAGGTTGAACGAGAGCAGCATGAGGCCGAGTACCGCTAAGTAGACTCCGACGTCGAAGAGCATCGATGTCGTCCAGTGCTGACCGGCGAATTCGGTGTGCATCGGCTGCAGGAACGAACCGGCGAAGAGGAGGCCGATGATTCCCGTGACCACTGCTGTGGCGACTCCGGAGCCGATGAGGTACAGGGGCGCACGCGGCGGACCGATCGCCCGGTCCTTCGGCGTGGACAGGTAGGCCAGGCCGATGACGGCAGACCCGACGAGGGCGGCGATGAATCCGCCTCCCGGGGAATTGTGGCCGCGCCAGAAGATCAGCAGCGAGCTCACCGCCAGCAGCGGGCCGAGGATCTTCAGGGTCAGCTGCAGAGGGATGACGTTCGGCCAGGCCTCGTGGACGGCACGGTATGCAGTGGTGCCCTTGGGGCGGATCGACACCCACGGCGGCCGCGGCGGCTCCGGGATGTTCTCGGCCGGCGGGTCGATGAACTTGTCCTTGACCGTCGACATCACCGCGACGATCGCGATTCCGGCCATGCCGAGGACGGTCAGCTCACCGAGGGTATCAAGGGCACGGAACTCGACGAGGATCGTGTTGACGATGTTCTTACCACCGCTGATCTCCGGGGCTTTGTCGAGGTAGTACAGGCCGAGGTCGGACCGTTCCCGACGACCGTTGAGCGCCAGAGTGAGTCCGGCCACGCTTGCCCCGACGATGATCGCGAGGATCAGCCGCGGTGTCTGCTTGCGCTTCGGGTACTTCCAGAACGACCGGGGCAGCTTCTGCAGCACGAGCATGATGACGATGATCGTCATCGCTTCGACGAGCAGCTGGGTCAGGGTGACGTCGGGGGCCCCGAGAGCCAGGATCTGCACGGTGGCGAGGATTCCGATGGCAGACAGCGCCACGACGGTGGTCAGTCGCGAATGCGAGGTGCACAGGACGAGCACCGCCACGGTAATGAGGATGAGCAGAATCACGTCGACAGGACGGCTGAGGTTGGCTTGGAGCGGCGGCAAATCGGCGAAGACGACGGGGATGGCCCCGATGGCGAGCACGCTCAGTCCGCCCAGCGACAGAGCGAGATAGGGGCCCGAGTTCATGGGACGGACGAAGGCGGAGAGCCCATATCCCAGGCGTTTGAGAGTATTTGTCAGCGAATCGATGACATCGGCTCCGTCGAAGGGCAGCGTGGCCTTGTGGAAGAAGACGAAGACGCGTGACCGGCGGAGGATGATGAACACGCCGATGACGATGATGAGCCCGGAGGCGAGCAGTTCGATGTTGAATCCGTGCCACAGCGCCAGGTGCACGTGTTCAGAGGCTGTCGGCACCGCAGCCCGCACCACCTGGTCGAGCGGGGTGTCGAGGAGGTAGAGGACAAAGCTCAGCGGCACCGACGCCAGGATCGGCAGGGCCGCTGCGATGAGCATGACGGGTGAACCGCGCTGGATGCGACGCTCCTCGGGTTCGCGGCCGTCGATGAAGCTGCCCCAGACTGTCTTCGCGCAGTAGGCGAAGGTGAGCACCGAAGCCCCCACGGCGACGAGCAGAGCCACCCAACCGGCCCAGGGCCCGCCCGGGGTCTCCCCCAGCGCAGTGAACAGAGCCTCCTTGGACACGAATCCCAACAGCGGCGGAATCCCGGCCATGGACGCACAGCCGATGATCATCACCGTGAATGCCGCCGGGGCGGTGCGCATGAGTTTCGGAATCCGTGCGAGGTCTCTGGTGCCTGCGAGGTGGTCGACCACGCCGACCATCATGAACAGGCCGGACTTGAACAGTGCATGAGCGATGACGTGGAGGGTGGCGGCTGCGATCGCTGCCTCGGTGCCGACCCCGATGACCGCGGTGATGAGACCGAGTTGGGACACGGTCGAATAGGCCATGAGCTTCTTCACGTCATGTTGGTTGAGCGCGAACCAGCCGCCCAGGCAAGCGGTGACGAGACCTGCTGTCACGAGCAGGATATTCCATGCCGGTGTGGCGTGGAAGGTCGGTGAGAACCGAAGCATGAGGAAGATGCCGGCTTTGACGACGGCAGCGGCATGCAGATAGGCCGAAACAGGGGTGGCCGCGGCCATCGCGTCGGGCAGCCACGGATGGAACGGGAACTGAGCGGACTTCGTCATGGCTGCGACGCCTACGAGCAGAGCCACGAGCGTCGTGACTTCGGGCTGGCCCGCCCACACCGGGGAGCTGATCGCCTCGGCGAGGTTCGTCGTCCCCGTCACGGCGATGATCACTCCGGTGGCCACCAGCAGGCTGAGGCCGCCGATGAAGGTGAAGAACATCGTCCGCAGGGCCGGTGCCTGCCCGGGGGGTCCGGACCGGGCGATGAGGAAGAACGACGCCAGGGACGTCAGCTCCCAGCACACGAACAGCACGAGCACATCGTTGGTGAGCACAAGGGCGACCATGGAGAAAGTGAAGATCACCATCAGCCAATAGAAGCTCGTATTACGTCCAGGGCTGAGGTAGCGCGTCGAATAGATGAACACGACCGCACCGATGATCAGTGCGATATAGGTGAACACGACACCGATTCCGTCGGCGCGCAGCGCCAGGTCCACCCCGAAGCTGGGAATCCAGGGGTAGAACACTTCCGGATTCCGCCCGGCCATCACCTCGGCGGCGGTGGGAGTGAACAGGGCTGCCACGCCGAGATAGCCGATCGCCAACGGCCAGCCGCTCTCGCGTCCCGCGAAACGGGTGAGGACGGGAGTGAGCACCACGAGGGCTGCCAGAGCGATTAGCGTTAGGATCATGACCGGGCCTCAAAGGCCGCAGGCACAGGTGATCGTTCGTTCACTCACTGATCCTTCATCGCAAGGTGCGCGTTCTGCAGAACACAGACTTTCGAAGATTCAGACTATCGACTCGGAGTTCCATGAGCAAAAGCACAAAGAGCCTCGACCCTTCCCCGCGGCTGTCGGTCTACTTCGACGCGCGCTTCACCCGCACGACTCATCACGACGGGATCTCCCGGTACGGTTCGTGTCTGCTTTCGGCCCTGCTGTCGGCCGTCGAGGGCACGGAGATCGAGGTGACCGTGATCATCAGCGATGAGGCTCAGTTGGCTCTGCTTCCCGAATGCTCATGGGTGCAGCTGAGCGATCCCACCTCCCCCGCCGAGGTGGCCATCGCCGGAAAGCTCAATGCACTGGGCGCCGATGTCGTGTTCTCGACGATGCAGACGATGGGATCGTTCGGACGCCGCTACGGCCTCATCCTGACCATCCACGACCTCATCTACTACTCGCATCCCAAACCGCCGGGTGACCTGCCGCTGCCAGTGAGGCTGCTGTGGCGGGCGTATCACTTGAGCTTCCTCCCGCAGCGGCTGCTGCTCAATCGTGCCGATGCCGTGGCGGCCGTCTCAGAGACGACGAAAGATCTCATCGCCGCCCACCGGCTGACGGATCGTCCGGTGCAGGTGGTGTCCAATGCCGCCGAGGCGGTCGCTATGCCGGCTCGGACAGTGAACCGACACGATGCGAAGACGCTTATCTACATGGGTGCGTTCCTGCCGTACAAGAACGTCGAATCCCTCATCCGCGCGCTCGAGCACCTGCCGGGGTGGACCCTGCACATTGCCAGCCGCATCGATGGCCGGAGGGAAGCTCAGCTGCGAGCCCTCATTCCCGACCGGGCGAGGGTCGTCTTCCATCGGGGAATCAGCGATGAGGAGTATGCGCATCTGCTCGACGAGTCGACTGCCCTGGTCACGGCTTCGCGGGAGGAGGGCTTCGGCCTGCCCGTGATCGAGGCGATGGCCAAAGGAGTGCCCGTGGCCGTGTCGGATATTCCGATCTTCCGGGAGATCGCCGCCGAGGCGGCCGAATACTTCGACCCGGAAGACCCGCAGTCGATCGCGAACGCGATCGACCGGCTCACCGATGCAGGCAGGTGGGCGGAGCAGTCCGCGGCCGGCAGGCGTCAGTCCCAGGTCTTCGATTGGGAAAAGTCGGCAGACTCACTGGTCGACCTCATCAGATCAGTCGCTGCCAACCGCAAGACAGAGGGCTGAGTCCGCGCGGGCACTGATGCAAGGATGACAGCCTCTGGTTCGGCAATGGCGCAGCAGCCGATGGCCGAGCCCGCCGCGGTGCGACCGAACGACTCAGTGGGAGACCGTGCCCCAACTGCGCAGAACCCATTGGTCGCCGGAGTACCCGAACTCTCCGTGACCGCAGTTTCGGAGCACCCCGAGCCGACCGGTCCCGTTCATCTCCAGGAGGATTTCGGCGGCGGCGCGCAGCACAGCACCGTGGGCGACGACAGCGATCGTCGAGGCTTCAGCGGACTGCGCGATTTCGGTGATGGCGTCGGCAACGCGGCGGCCCGACTGGGTACGCGATTCTCCTCCGGGAGGCGCGATATCGGCGCCGGAGGCCCATTCGGCGAGTTCGTCCGGCCAGGTCTCCGCCACCTCGGCGCGGGTGGAGCCTTCCCATTCGCCGAAGGCGGTCTCGCGCAGCCGCTCATCGCGAACGGGTTCGAGAGCGACGAGTGACGCCAAGCTGTCGGCGGTCGCAGCGGCGCGCGAGAGATCGGAGGAGACGATGAGCTCCGGTCCAAGTTCGGCGAGCCGCCCGGCGACCTGATCGGCCTGCGCTCGGCCGGTGTCGTTGAGGGGGACGTCGGACTGCCCCTGGAACCGACCGGCGACGTTGAAGTCCGTCTGTCCATGACGCCAGAACAGAACGGTCTTCGTCATGTGTCCGAGCCGGGTTCCGGCAGCTGCAGATCAATGACCGGAACGTCCTTCCACAACCGCTCGAGCGCGTAGTATTCGCGCTGTTCGGCTGAGAAAACATGGACGACGATCTCGCCGAAGTCGAGCAGCACCCAGTCCCCTCCCCGGCCTTCACGGCGCAGCGGGGTGCGGTCGTGGACGAGCTGCACTTCCTGTTCGATCGCGTCGATGACCGCACCGATCTGGCGTTCGTTGTCGGCGGAGACGATGAGGAACGCGTCGGTGATGTAGAGCGTGGAGCTCACATCGAGGCCGATGATGTCGGTTCCGAGCTTCTCGTCCGCGGCTTTGGCCGCGGTTCGAAGCAGCTGGGTGGATTCGGCGATCTCGCTCACAAGATCCTTTCGCATGGATGCGGTTATCGAGGTGGTGTGTCCCGGGTGTTGCTCAGAGGAACATGACGAGGGCGATGACGATGAGTGCCAGCGCGAAGAAGGCGGCCACGCCGAGGACGATATAGGGCATCTTCGAAGGCTCTTCGCCCATGAGGATCTGACCGTCCTGCCCGGTCACCGAGCTGGCACGGATGCGTGAGCCGGGAGGGTTGACGGTCTCTTCGTCTTCGTAGTCGGCATTCGGCAGCGACCAGGCTTCGGGCACAGCGTCCATCGGCCGGGTCTCCGGATTGGCCGCCAGGGCGCGTGCCGCGTCATCGGAGCCTGCGTCACCGGCCGATTCGTCGGCCCGACCGGGCACCGGCGTCTGCGGTCCGCGAGCATCGCTCTTGCGGGGTTCATCGACCTCGGGGATCTGCGCCGAGGCGGCTGTGACGACGCGGACTCCGGAGGTCGAAGGCGGCTGCACGATCGGCATCCGTCGCGACCGAGACGAAGGCTCGGACTCGTCCTCGCCATCGGCCTCGGGCTCCGCCGCCGACTTGTCTTCGGTGGCAGGCTCATCTGCGGGAACTGCTGCAGCGGCAACACCCGTGGCTCGCTTGTCGGTTGAGGCGTTCTGATCCTCTGAGTCCGGCTCGTCCGAGGTCTCGGCAGGCTTCTCGCCCTCGTCCTCGGTGCCGAGTGCAGGAGCGTCGCGGTCGAGAGCCGAATACGGCATCGACAGCGCGTCGTAGGGTTCGCTCGCCACGGTCGTCGGCCTCGGAGCCGAGGCAGAAGTGACAGGGGCTTCGAAGTCGCGGGCGGCGACCTCATCAGCTGCTCCCCCGAAACCGGCGGTGTCATAGGATTCGTGCTCGGTGCCCGCGGCATTCGCATCCGGGCTCGACACGGACGAGGCATCTGCAGGGTCGGCTGCGGCGTCCGTGTCGGCTGCGTCTGGCTCGAGGGCGTCCGAGCCGGTGGCTTCCGACTGTGTCGCCTCCGGTTCCGGGACCTCCGGGATCGGACCGGTCAAGCGACCCTCGGCAGCGGCCTGGCGTTCGGCCAGTTCCTGCTCGTCGGCCACAACCGGCATCGCGCCGGTGGACAGATCGCCGTACTGCGAAAGTCCGTGTTCGCGCAGGTATCGCTTCTTCTCGGCACGCGATTGGAAGTGCGGCAACGGGGTCCGTGTCGGGTCGAGACGGTCTTCGGCATGTACCGGCGGCCGGGACTCCTGCGGATGGTCCGAGGCCAGGGCGCCGCGTTCGTGGCTGGTCCGCGGCGAGGGGTCGGGGTCGATGCGCGAGGCGGCGTCGTCGCGGGTCTCAGCGGCGGGTTTCGCACCGGGCTTCTTCGGGGGCAGCGGGCTGAGGAGTCCGGCGCGAGAGTTCGGAGCCTCCTTCGGCTGCTCAGGAACCTCTCGTGCTTCGAACGCCTGTTCCGCCGCCAGCCTTTCGGCTTCGCGCCGTGCTCGACGTGACGTGAACTGCTCCTCAGCCATTCTCACTCCTGTACAACTCGTATTTCGCGATGTACTGCACTACGCCGTCCGGTACGAGGTACCAGACGGGTGCACCATCCATCACCCGTTGTCTGCAATCCGTGGACGATATCGCCAGCGCAGGGATCTGCACGAGACTCAGCCGGTCGACCGGCAGTCCCTCACCGTGGAGTTCGTGCCCGGGCCGGCTGACCCCGACGAAGTGTGCCAGGGAAAACAGCTCATCCACATTCTTCCACGTCAAGATCTGAGCCAAAGCGTCCGCGCCGGTGATGAAGAACAACTCGGTATCGGGACCGTAGCTGCTGGCGAGGTCGCGCAGCGTGTCGATCGTGTAGGTCGGACCCGGTCTGTCGACATCGGCCCGGGAGACGGTGAACCGCGGATTCGATGCCGTGGCGATGACGGTCATCAGGTATCGGTGCTCGGCGCTGCTGACCTCTTCGACTTCCTTCTGATACGGCCGTCCCGTGGGGACGAAAACCACCTCGTCGAGGTCGAAGGTCGCCTGGACCTCACTTGCCGCGACGAGGTGGCCGTTGTGGACGGGGTCGAAGGTGCCGCCCATGACACCGACTCTGCGTCTGTGCTCTGCCATATCAGTGGCGGTGCGAGATGCCCTTCCACGACCGGGACACAATGCCCATCGTGATGAAGATCGCCAGGGTGATGAGTCCGTACCAGATCGGATCCATCGGCAGCTCCACGTGAGCTGCGTGCTCCCCACCTTCGGCCGCGGCGGCCATAATGGCTGCGTTCACGTCATTTCTCCTTACTCAGTGATCCGTCGCGCGCAGAGCGCTTCGGGGTCGTTACCTTCTCAGTTTCTCATGAACCATCGGGGAATCCGGCATCGACATGACTTCTTCCCCCTCCGATGTCTCCCCTGGTCGGGCGGTGAGGACCCTGATCGCGGAGTGTCGGAGTCGATTGGGGCTCAGGAACGGACCTGGCCGTTGCCCATCATCACCCATTTCGTGGTCGTCAGCTGCTCGAGTCCCATGGGGCCGCGAGCATGTAGCTTCTGGGTGGAGATGCCCACCTCCGCACCGAAGCCGAGCTCTCCCCCGTCAGTGAATCGCGTGGAGACGTTGACTCCGACCGCCGCTGCGTCGATGGCGGTGACGAAGGTGTCCGCGTTGTCGAGGTCCTTCGTCACGATCACCTCGGTGTGGCCGGAGCTGTAGGCACGGATATGGTCGATGGCCTCTTCGATGCCGGAGACGATCTTGATCGCGATCTCCAGCCCCAGGTACTCCTTGGCCCAGTCGCGTCTCGACACGCGTCGGACCTTCATCCCGGCCGGCGCCAATGCCGAGACGTCCGAATCGGCGTGGACGATGACCCCGGCGCCGTCGAGGCGTTCGAGGATCTTCGGCAGCACTCGCTTCGCGGCCTTCTCATGCACGAGCAGGGTCTCCAGCGAGTTGCACACGCTGGGTCGATGCGTCTTCGAGTTGAGGACGAGGTCGACGGAGGTCTTCACCGTGGCGGTGGAGTCGATGAACATGTGCACATTGCCCACGCCTGTTTCGATGACGGGCACGATCGATTCCTGCACGACCATGTTGATGAGGTCGGCTCCGCCTCGGGGAATGAGCAGATCGACGTAGTCGCGCGCGTGCATGAGCACGTGCGCGCCCTCGCGCCCGTACTGGTCGATGCCGCTGATCGAGTCGGCCGGCAGTCCTGCCGATTCGACGGCGCGGCGGAGGATGGAGATGATCTCAGTGTTCGAGTTCTGTGCAGCCGATCCTCCGCGCAGGACCGAGGCGTTTCCGGACTTGAGTGCGAGGACGGCGATGTCGACGGTGACGTTCGGGCGGGCTTCGTAGATCGCGCCGATGACACCCATAGGCACACGGTTCTGGGTGAGTCGGATGCCGTTGGGCAGGGTGCGTCCGACGACGACCTCGCCGACGGGATCCGCGAGGTCGATGACGTCCTCGACGGAGTCCGCGATCGCTGCGATGCGATCGGCGTCGAGGCGCAGACGGTCGAGCAGAGCCTCGCTCATTCCGTTCTCGGTGCCTGCGGCGATGTCGGCGTCGTTGGCTTTCACGATGCGGTCGGTGCTGCTGCGCAGCGCCTCGGCGATGGCGCTGAGAGCGGCATTCTTCTCGGCGGTCGAGGTCGTCGCCAACAGGGTCGAGGCGATCTTGGCGTTGCGCACGATGCGGGTCACTCCGCGCACGGTCTTCGGGTGGATCTCGGCTGCTGCTGTCATGGGCTATCTCCCCCCGCTCACCTGTGTGAGAACGAGATCGTTTCGATGGATGACCTCTTTACGGTAATCATTTCCCAGACGGGTGCCAAGTTCCTCGGTTGTGGACCGGAACATCAGCGGGAGCTCGTCCGAGGAGAAGTTCGACATACCGCGGGCGATGACCTCGTCGTCGAGATTGCGGATCTCGACCGGATCCCCTGCTTCGAAGTCCCCGCTGCACGAGGTGACGCCCGCAGCGAGCAGGGACGTGCCCCTCGAGAGCAACGCCGTTTCGGCTCCTCTGTCGATCGTGACCGAGCCGAAGGTCCGGGCGAGGTGGCGCAGCCACAGCAGGCGGGTACCCCGTCGTCTGTGGGTGACCGCGAAGTATGTGCCCACGGGCTGCCCCGCCAGCGCTGAGGCGGCCTGCGGTGCTGAGGTCAGCACGGCCGGGATCCCCGAATCGGCGACCATGATGGCGGCGTCGACCTTCGTGGCCATTCCGCCCGTACCGGTGCCGGCCGTCCCGACACCGCCGATGGCGAGGTCGTCGAGGTCGCTGGGTCCGTGCACGCGGCCGATCAGGCGGGAGCCGGGCTGGTCCGGGGGTCCCGAGTAGAGCGCGTCGACGTCGGAGAGCAGCACGAGCGCATCAGCGTGAGCCAGGTGAGCGACGAGCGCTGCCAGCCGGTCGTTGTCTCCGAAGCGGATCTCCTCGGTGGCCACGGCATCGTTCTCGTTGACGATGGGCAGCGTGCCCAATGCGAGGAGCTTGTCGATGGCGCGCTGGGCGTTCTTGTACTGGGTGCGTCGGATCAGGTCATCGGCGGTGAGCAGCACCTGGCCGGGAACGAGGTCGTAGCGTCCCAGCGCCCGTGTGTATGCGGCCATGAGCAGTCCTTGGCCGACCCCGGCAGCAGCCTGCTGGCTGGCAAGGTCGCGAGGTCGCTTCTTCAGGCCCATCGGCTCCAGTCCGGCTGCGATCGCGCCGGAGGAGACGAGGATGACCTCATGACCGGCCGATCGGTGAGAACCGATGACATCGGTCAGGGCGATGAGTTTTGCTTCGTCGAGTCCGCCGTCGATCGTCGTCAGCGACGACGATCCGACCTTGACGACGATGCGACGGGCTCGGGCGATGTCGTCCCGGAACGATCCTGCGGAAGAATCCACCTGAGCTGCGGCGCTCACTCCTCGCCGGCTCCCTCAGCAGACTCCGTCGCAGGTGCACCGAGGCGGCTCTCACGCTGGGCGCGTTCGGCCAGCCGCTCCTGTTCGAACTCGGCCCGTGTGGCGGCCTTCGCGTCCATCTTCTCGTGATAGGCGGCCTTGCGCTCCTTGCGTGTGGAGCGCGTTTCCTCGTCGAGCCGGGCGTCCGATCCGCGAGAGCCGAGCAGTTCGGCCCCGCCGACGGTTGTGGGATCCCAGTCGAAGACGACGCCGTCGTCTCCGCCGACGACGATGGTGTCGCCGGGTTTCGCTCCAGCCTTGAAGAGAGCCTCTTCGACGCCGAGGTGCTCGAGGCGGTCGGCGAGGTAGCCGACGGCCTCGTCGTTTCCGAAGTCCGTCTGCTGCACCCAGCGACGAGGCTTGTCACCGAGGACGCGGAACAGCGGTCCGTCGGAGGTGCGTTCGGAACGGACTTCGAATCCGCGATCGTCGACGGCTTTCGGCCGGATGACCACACGCTGCGGTGTCGCTTCTATCTCGGCGCGACGTTCCCGTTCGGCGAGCACGAGCTCGGCCATGGCGAACGAGAGTTCCCGCAGACCCGCATGACTGACTGCCGAGATCTCGAAGACCCGGTATCCGGCAGCTTCGAGATCGGGCCGCACGATATCGGCGAGGTCGCGACCGTCGGGGATGTCGACCTTGTTGAGCGCCACGAGCTTCGGACGCTGTGAGAGCGGAAGTAGTCCGCTCCCGTCGTCGAGGTCGACGGCATAGGCGGCGAGTTCGGATTCGATGATCGTGAGGTCGGAAACGGGATCGCGTCCGGGCTCCCAAGTGGCCATGTCGATGACATGGACGAGGCCGGCGCATCGTTCGACGTGGCGGAGGAACTCGAGGCCGAGCCCCTTGCCCTCCGATGCGCCGGGGATGAGTCCTGGAACGTCGGCGACCGTGTAGCGGGTGTCGCCGGCCTGGACGACCCCGAGGTTGGGCACGAGTGTCGTGAACGGGTAGTCGGCGATCTTCGGCTTGGCGGCTGACAGCGCAGCGATCAGGCTCGATTTGCCCGCCGACGGGTATCCCACGAGAGCGATGTCGGCGATCGTCTTGAGTTCGAGCACGAGGCTGAGCGTCTGCCCGGGCTCTCCGAGGAGCGCGAAGCCGGGGGCCTTGCGCTTCGTCGAGGCCAGAGCGGCGTTGCCGAGCCCGCCGCGGCCACCGGCGGCTGCGGTGAATTCAGTTCCGTCGTCGACCAGGTCGGCAATGACGTCGCCGTTGGTGTTCTTCACCACGGTGCCCTCGGGGACATCGACGATGAGGTCTCTGCCGTCGGCACCGTGGCGCAGATCGCCCTTGCCGATCCCGCCGTCGTCGGCGCGCACGTGCGGACGGTGGTGCAGAGGAAGCAGAGTGGTGGTCTGGCGGTCGACGCGGAAGATGATGTTGCCGCCGTTGCCGCCGTCGGCGCCGTCTGGCCCGCCGAGCGGTTTGAACTTCTCGCGCCTGATCGACGCACATCCGTTCCCACCTGCGCCTGCGGCGAGGTGAACGGTGACACGGTCTACGAACTCGGTGGCCATAATGTCCTTATATCAGATGAAGGGTGAGTCGTTCGACTCACCCTTCATGCTCCCTTTTCAGGGAGAGATCATATTGACGACGGAACGGATCCGGGAAAGATCAGGCTCCGACGATGTTGACGATCTTGCGACCGTTGCGGGTTCCGAATTCCACGGCACCGGCGGTCAGTGCGAAGAGGGTATCGTCTCCTCCACGGCCGACATTCGCTCCGGGGTGGAACTTGGTTCCGCGCTGGCGGACGATGATCTCGCCGGCCTTGACGGCCTGGCCGCCGAAGCGCTTCACGCCGAGGTACTGTGGGTTCGAGTCGCGACCGTTGCGGGTCGAGCTGACTCCCTTTTTGCTTGCCATGTGAGAAGTCTCCTCTTACTTGATGTTCGTGATCTTCAGACGGGTGAGGTCCTGGCGGTGGCCCTGACGCTTCTTGTACCCGGTCTTGTTCTTGTACTTCTGGATCACAATCTTGGGACCGCGGAGTTCACCGGCGACCTCAGCGCTGACCGAGACCTTCGCCAGAGCGTCGGGATCGGTCGTGACCGTCTCACCGTCGACAAGAAGTACGGCATCGAGTTCGACGCTGTCTCCAGCCTTCGCCTTCATTCGATTGACTGTGATGATATCGCCGACGCTCACCTTTTCCTGGTGGCCTCCGGCGCGGACGATGGCATAGACCATGGTCGAACCCTCTTTCTGTTGAAAACAAACGAACGGCGGTTGTCCCTTGGCTGCCGCAGAACGAGTCCTGCAGACATCCCATTGAGAGGAATCACCAGCCGTGGTGCGTCACGCGCACCGACGAACAATTCTAGTCGAGAGTGCACGGCGACGGCAAACCCGCAGCCCATGCTCGAGCGGACGACCCGCCCAATGTGAGCCATCTCTCGTCCACGCCCGGAGGCAGGCGACTCTCCCGGCACTTCGACTCAGCTTTCGCGCGACTCCGCGATGCGCTCGTGCCGGCGGATGACCTCGGCGACGATGAATGCCAAGAACTTTTCTGCGAACTCCGGATCGAGATGGGACTCCTCGGCGAGTTCTCGCAGCCGGGCCACCTGCCTGGCTTCCCGAGACTCGTCGGCCGGGGGCAGACCATGGTCGGCTTTGAGTTCGCCGACTCGCTCGGTGAGTTTGAAGCGCTCGGCGAGGAGGTGAACGAGGGAGGCATCGATGTTGTCGATGCTGCCTCGCAGCTCCTGCAGCCGTTCGACTGCGCGTATCCTGTCGTCTCTGTTCTCATCCACGCCCCCAGTCTATCGATGCCCGGACATGCCTGTGCGCCGCGTCCGAATGGGCGCGGCGAACAGGCAACCTAAGTCGGTTGAGTCCTCCTCCGTCAGACATGGAGGTCGGCAATCAGGCGGGCTGGTCGACCGGGACAGCGTCGGCGGTGTCCGGATCGTTGAGCGTGCCGGCCTTGCGGTCGGCGAGGTACTTCTTCATCTCCTTCTTGACCACCGGCATCAGCATGTAGAGGCCGAGGATGTTGATGAAGGCACACATGAACAGGGCCGCATCCGCGAACTCCACGACCTTGGAGAAGGTCGCCACACAGCCGACGACGACGAAGAGGCAGACCAGCGTGCGGAAGACGGTGACACTGGCCTTCGCATTGCCGAACAGGTAGCTCCATGCCTGCTCACCGTAGTACGCCCAAGTGATGAGGGTCGAGAAGGCGAACAGCGCGACAGCGATGGCCAGCAGGATCGGGTACCACGAGGCGACCGTGGAGAAGGCATCCGAAGTCAGTGCCACTCCACCGATCTCACCGGCACCCAGATCCTCCCGGTACGACGCCTGGTTGGCCACGATGATCGTCAGCGCCGTCATGGTGCAGACGATGACCGGGTTCGAGGAGTGCCACGAATCCCTCGGAGATCGGACGACGCGTCTTGACCGCCGAGTGAGCGATCGGCGCGGACCCGATTCCAGCCTCGTTGGAGAAGGCCGAACGCTGGAAGCCGATGATCATGACTCCGACGATGCCGCCGGCCACACCCTGCGGGTTGAACGCGCCGGCGAAGATCTCGCCGATCGCATTGGGGATGTTCGAGAAGTTGAGCCCCAACACGAGGAGGCACGAGATGACATAGAAGATGGCCATTCCGGGTACGAGTTTGTCGGTGACCTTGGCGATGGAGCGGATGCCGCCGAGGATGACCAGGGCGACGAGAGCCGCGAAGATGATTCCGAAGACGAGCGAGGCGAAGGGGCCGGCCAGGAATCCGTCATCGCCGCCGGTGGCGGTGCGGACCTGGGCGAAGGTCTGGTTGGCCTGGAACATTCCGCCGCCGACGACGCCGAAGATGAGGATGGCGATGGCGAACAGTCCGGTGAGCACCGTTGCCACCGGCTTGGAGAAACGGCGGAAGGCAACGGGGAGGTACTTGAACGGGCCACCGTGAACCACACCGTTCTCGTCGATCTCGCGGTACTTCACTCCGAGAGTGCATTCGACGAACTTCGTGCACATACCCAGAAGTCCGGCCACGATCATCCAGAAGGTCGCTCCAGGTCCGCCGAGTGCGATGGCCACTCCGACACCGGCGATATTGCCGAGACCGACGGTGCCCGACAGCGCAGAGGCCAGTGCCTGGAAGTGGCTGACCTCACCCGGATCGGACTTCGAGGAGAATTTTCCACGGATGATCTCGAGCGACAGCTTGGCTCCTCGAGCTTGGATGAAGCCGAAGTAGACCGTGAAGACCGCCGCCGCAGAGATCAGCCACAGGACGACGAATGGAAAAGAGATCTCTCCGATGGAGATCGGAAAGAAGATGATACTGCCGAACCATGTCGCGATCGGATCGAACCAGGAATTGATGGCACCGTCGACCGGGGACACCGGCGCTGCTGAAATCTGAAGATCATTCATAGTGTGACAACCTACTGAGACTTGAGTCACATTCAAGCGTTCCAAGTTGTGGGACGGTTTCAGTTATCGAACCGTTACGAAACTGGCCGTTCCACGGCTGTTTGAGATTCCCGTCTCATTACCTGGCCTAGACTGGGAGCATGACTCAGAACCCCCAGCAGCCAGATCAGCGACCCATTCGAGCGTCGAACCCGACCACTGATCGCGGCCCCGTCCCCAGCGGAGATCCGAGCACACATATCCAGGCAGGGCACAGTCAGCCCGCGGCCTATCCCGGGGCGGAGGCGGTGACGAATCCCAATGGCCACTATGGTTCGCAGGGTGCTCAGTCCGGTTCGATCGGCGGCGCGGGGACGACCGCATCGTATGGTCCGCCCGCCGGCGCCCAGGCGAACACGGGCGCGCCGCCGCACCACCGTGAAGGCGCACCGCTGCCACCGGCACCACAGAGACGACGCTCAGACGGACAGCCCGCCGATTCAGGTCCGGGTCTGGTCGCCGGGTCCGGGCCTGTCTCGTCACAGTCCTCTCCCCCTGGGACCGGACGGTCGACTGTGCAGACTCCGAATTCCCACCGCGGCCCATCTGCCTCGGGTCAGGGGAATTCTGCACCGACGCGCATCGTCTCCCCCGACGGCGAACGTGTCCGAGAGAAGCCGGCAGGCGGGGTTTCGGGCTACTTCGCCATCGTCGGCGCCATCGTCCTGCTGCTCCTCGCTGTGCTCCTGGGCATCATCGGGTTCGTCATGACCTTCGCCCAAGTCGTCGTCGGTGTCGTCCTCTTCATCGTCGCCGTCCTCGGCTTCATCGCTTCGATGTTCCTGTTCAAGGGCTGCACTTCGGTGGCGCCAGGACATGCCGTCGTCCTCCAGCTCTACGGCAAGTACGTCGGAACGGTCAGGCAGTCGGGTCTGCGATTCGTCAATCCCTTCTACACGAAGGATCAGATCTCGACTCGCATCCGCAACCATGAGACCTCGACGCTGAAGGTCAATGACCTCGACGGCAATCCGATCGAGATCGGCGCTGTGGTCGTCTGGCAGGTCCGCGACACCGCACAGGCGATGTTCGAGGTCGATGACTTCGAGGAGTTCGTCGCCATCCAGGCGGAGACCGCGGTTCGGCACATCGCCAACTCCTATGCCTACGATACGTCGGATCCCAGCCGCATGTCGTTGCGCGACAACGCCGACGAGATCACCTCGCGGCTCTCCGATGAGGTCGCCGCCCGCGTCATGGCTGCGGGCGTCACGATCATCGAATCGCGCATCACCCAATTGGCCTACGCCCCTGAGATCGCCCGTGCCATGCTCCAGCGCCAACAGGCCACGGCCGTCGTCGCCGCCCGTCAGCTCATCGTCGAAGGAGCTGTGGGCATGGTCGAGACGGCGATCGAGGAGATCGAAGGACGGCAGATCGTCAGGCTCGGGCAGACCGAACGCAGCGACCTCGTATCGAACCTGATGATCGTCCTCTGCGGTGACCAGGCCGCACAGCCGACGATCAGCACCACCCGCAATCAGCAGTCGGCAGGCTGACCGCCAGGACCCGGAGTTCACCGTACGCGACCGCGCCCCGTCGACGTCATCCGTCGGCGGGGCGCTGTCTTCTGCCTCAACTCAGGACAGGCGCTCAGTCCTCACCGATGATGACGAACGAGGTGGGCAGCTGCTCCTGCTTGGGGGCAGGGGCCTTCTTCGCCGGTTCGCGCTTCTTCGCCGGAGTGCTCTTGACCGGTTCGGCGGCGGCGACCTTCGTCTCGCTGTCCGCGCCGATCATCAGCGGCAGATCCTTCGGCTCGTCGGCTGCAGGCTGCTGCTCGGCTGCAGGCTTCTGTTCGGCTGCGGTCTTCGCTTCTGCCGGCGCCTGCTCGTCGCCGCTCGATTTCTCCTTCCCATCCGACTTCTCGTCGGGCGTCTCGGTCTGCGAGTCGTCTCCGCGGTTCGAGCGAGAACGACGCCGTCCGTTGCGCGAACGCGAGCGGGGCTTTCCGTTCTCGCCGTCATTCGACGAGGCATCGGACTGAGTCTGAGCGTCGGATGTCGATTCGGTCGAATCGGCGTCATCCTTCTTCAGGGTGGCTTTGGCAATCGCGGCGACAGCCGACCGAGAAGCATCCGAGGACACTGTCTCATCAGTCGATTCGGACTCATTGTGCTTGGACTTCGAGCCTGAGTCGCCCCGCCGCTTGCGGTCACGACGGTTGTCGTGGTTCGACGAGCGGCCGCCGCGATGGGCCTTCGAACCGTCTTCTTCCGAACCCGGCAGCAGCAGTCCCCGCCCGGTGAGGTCCTCGCCGGCGCTGACCAGGGATTCGGCGAGTCCGGTGCCGATGCGCTTGCGCGTCATCTGCACGAGTCCCAGCGATGTCACCTCGGCGACCTGATGCTTCGTCCGGTCGCGACCGAGGCACTCGACGAGGCGGCGCACCACGAGGTCGCGGTTGGACTCGAGCACCATGTCGATGAAGTCGACGACGATGATTCCGCCGATGTCGCGCAGGCGGATCTGCCGAATGACTTCCTCGGCGGCTTCGAGGTTGTTGCGGGTCACCGTCTCCTCGAGGTTGCCTCCGGAGCCGGTGAACTTGCCGGTGTTGACGTCGACGACCGTCATCGCTTCGGTGCGGTCGATGACGAGTGAACCCCCCGAGGGCAGATTCACGGTGCGCTGCAGGGCCTTCTGGACCTGCTCTTCGATCCGGTAGTGGTCGAAGATGTCCTCGTCCTCGTTGTAGCTGTGGACGCGATCGAGCAGGTCCGGGGCGACGGATTCGACATACTCGTGGATGGTGTTCCATGCGCCGTCGCCGTCGATGACGAGCGAGCTGAAGTCCTCGTTGAAGACATCACGGATGATGCGCACGATCATGTCCGGCTCGCTGTAGAGCAGCTGCGGGGCCAGCACCTTCGTCGACTTCGACTTCTTCTCGATCGTCTCCCACCGTTTGGCGAGACGTTCGACATCACGTGAGAGATCGGAGTCGGTGGCGCCCTCGGCAGCGGTGCGCACGATGACGCCGTTCGAATCGCCGACGAGCTGTTTGAGCAGCTTCTTCAGACGTGCGCGTTCGTTGTCGGGCAGCTTCCGCGAGATTCCGGTCATCGAATTGCCCGGAACGTAGACCAGGAACCGCCCGGGCAGGGAGATCTGGCTGGTCAGGCGGGCGCCCTTGTGTCCGATCGGGTCCTTCGTCACCTGCACGAGCACGGCATCGCCGGGACTCAGCGCGGTTTCGATGCGGCGCGCCTTGCCGTCCATGCCGAGGGCGTCCCAGTTGACTTCGCCGGCGTAGAGCACAGCGTTGCGGCCCTTGCCGATGTCGATGAAAGCCGCCTCCATGCTCGGCAGCACGTTCTGGACCTTGCCCAGGTAGACGTTGCCGATGAGCGAGGACTGCTGACGGTTCTCCTTGAGGTAGTGCTCGACAGCGATCCCGTCTTCGACGACGACGAGTTGAGTCTGGTCGCCGCTCTCCCGCACCAGCATGGTCCGGTCGACGGATTCACGTCGAGCGAGGAATTCGGCTTCGGTGATGATGGGGCGGCGACGTCCGGCTTCGCGGCCCTCCTTACGACGCTGTCGCTTTGCCTCGAGGCGGGTCGAACCCTTGAGCGAGGTGACTTCGTCGCGGTCGGTGCTGCGGGTGCGAGACCGGCGACGGCGGCGACGGCGCGAGCCGCCGTCGGAGTCGTCATCGCCATCGTCCGAATCCGAATCGTCGGAGTCACTGTGGTCGGCCTCCTTGTGATCGGAGTCGTGATGATCCGACTTCGATTGTGAGTCCTCGGCGTCCGCATCGGAGCGCTTCGAACCGCGATTGCTCGACCGAGATCCCCGCTTCGACGACTTCGCGTCCTGCTTGCCGGCAGAGTCCGAGGAATCGTCCTCGGAGTCCTTCGAGTCGTCGTCGGAGTCCTTCGAGTCGTCGTCGGAGTCAGGGAAATCGTCGTGGGAGTCATCGCGACCCCGCGATCGGCGCCCGCGGCCGCCTCGCCGCCGGCGCGGACCGCTGGAGGAATCGTCCTCACCGCGGTCGTTCTGGCGGTTCTCCTGTGAGGACGACGTGTCGTCATCGGAGTCGTGGGAATCATCCCTGTCATCGTCGGAGTCATCGTCGTCGATCGTGATGACCTCGGCATGTTCGGCCTTCGGCACCTGGAAGATCAGGCCGCCGTCATAGGGCACGGCTGGAGTGGTGCGGGGTTCGGGTGCGGCAGCCGGAGCGGCCGGGGCCGCGAAGGGATTGCGCGGGTCGAAGCTCGGCGATGTCTGCGACGCAGCATCGTCCTCGTCGTCGCCATCGGCATCGTCGGCGTCGTCGTGATCATCGTCATCGTCGTCCGTGTCTCCGCGGACGAATTCCTCGAAGACGAGTCCCCGGTTGGCCACGGCATCGCGTGCGGACTTCTGCCCGCCTCGGCGAGGAGTCGGCTCTTCGCCCTCATCATCGTCGTTGTCATCGGCATCGCCGATACGCAACGATTCGGCCGCCTCGGCGATGTCATCGAGGCGCGCACGCACGCTGTCGTCGACATCCTCGTGTTCGGCGTTCTTGGCACCCGCCGAGTGCTGCAGATTCGCGAGGTCCGCGAGAATGCCTTCGGTCGGATCTGTCGACTCTGTGCCGTCGTTCGACGTATCGTTCATCGTATCTCCCAGTCCGAAGACGCCGTCCACACCGTACGGATCTTCGGATCCTTGCATGGTCCGCAATGGACCGAAACCTGTGGATGGCACATCCGGCTCGCGCTCAGCGCGTAGGCCTTCCGTGCTGCCTCATCTTGTTGTCGACCTGCGAGGTCATACCCTCGACTCGGTGGAGGCACTTCTCCTGCTCGGTGTGAGAGCAGGTATCCGTCCGACCATTATGTCACAGAAGTGTCTCTGCGCTGTGGTTTCGATGGGGACGGGGTTTGCCGCACGGGCCATCGCCAGGCATTCTTGAGGAGTGAACACCATACTGACTCAATCCGATGATCCCGAGTCCGCCGATACCACCTCGTCGTGGGTGCTCAGATCGGTGCCGTTCGGGATCTTCCTCATCATCGCCTCTGCCATCGGCTTCCTCGCCTCGTTCTCCCTGGCGGCGGAGAAGTACGAGAAGCTGGCGAACCCGGACGTCGTCCTCTCGTGCGACCTCAACCCGTTCTTCTCGTGCGGTTCGGTCATGGAACACGCCGAGGCCGAGCTGCTGGGCTTCCCCAATCAGCTCATGGGCGTGGCGGCCTTCATCATCCCGCTGCTGCTCGGCGTGCTCATCCTGTCCGGCACCCGGCTGCCCCGCTGGGTGATGGTGGGACTGAACATCGGACTGGCCTGCGGCGTGGCGTTGGTGATGTTCCTGTTCTACGTCTCGATCTACAAGATCGGAGTCGGCTGCCCGTGGTGCATCATCGTGTGGACCGTGACGATTCCGATGTTCATGGCCGTCACCGCCCGCAATCTGCTCACCGGCGCCTTCGGTCGGCGCGCCGCCGAAAACGCCGTGCTGAGGGTCCTGGCGAAGGAGAACATCGCCCTGTCGGTGCTGTGGATGCTCATCATCTTCGCCTGCATCGTCGTGCAGTTCTGGGCATTCTTCTCCAATCTTCTCTGACCGCGAATCGAATGCAGTGAGGGCGCCCCGCCGCTTGGTGGGGCGCCCTCATGATTTCGACCGGCTCGGCTCAGACGTCGGCCACGTTCGGTCCTCTGCCTGTCATCAGCCTTCGGCCGGGTACCAGATTCCGATCTCCCGTTCAGCCGATTCGGTGGAATCGGAACCATGGACGAGGTTCTTCTGCACCTTCTCACCCCAGTCGCGACCGAGATCGCCGCGGATCGTACCCGGAGCAGCTGCCGTCGGGTCGGTGGCACCGGCCAAGGACCGGAAGCCGGGGATGACGCCCTGACCGGAGGCGATGATCGAGACGATCGGCCCTTCGGACATGAAGTCGACCAGCGGCTGGTAGAAGGGCTTGCCTTCGTGCTCGGCATAATGGGCTGCCAGTTCGGCGGCGGTGGCCGAACGGAGATCCAAGGCGTCGATCGCATAGCCCTTGGCTTCGATTCGGGCCACGATCTGTCCGACGAGTCCGCGAGCGACTCCGTCGGGCTTGATGAGGATGAGCGTACGTTCCATTCCGGTCCTTCCAATGTCGTGTGGACGTCGGTCCACAGTCTACCCGGGCACCGAGGCGCTCCCGCCTCGGCGTTCTCACAGTTCAGCCGCGCGCGGCGACCTCACGATCGATGCGAGCCGACCAGTACACGGCCACGGCCCACAGGGCGATGAACAGCGCTGCGACGAAGAACATCGAGGTGAGCACGAAGCCGGAGGCCAGCAGCAGCCCCTGCACCGCCCACCCGATGATCACACCGGGACGTTTCGCACCGATCTGCCGCGGCAGCAGGATGACTGCGATGATGGCCAGCACTGCGATGACCGAGGCGCCGATGAGCAGCTGCGCCAGGGTCAGGGTCTGCGCTGACTTCACCGACAAGCCGAATGTCGTGAGCACGGCGAAGTAGACGACGACGAGCTCGCAGATGAGGATCGATCCGCAGAGCACGGGGTACTTCGATTTCATCCCTCCTCCCCACGTCCGAGCAGCAGACGCGCTTCGGCCACTGTGTAGATGGAGCCTGTGACGACGATTCCCGGGCTCTTCGCATCGACGCTGTTGGCCAGGTCGATGCCCTTCATCAGAGCGGCATTGAGATCGGAGGCGACGATGACGGAATCCTCGTCGACCCATTCCCGCGCCGCCTCGGCGAGGTCGCCTGCCGGCAGCGCACGGGAGTTGAGATTCTCGCTGACGACGAACACATCCGCACTGCGATGGAGCTCTTCGATGACACCGTCGCTGTCCTTGTCCGCCAGCATCGCCAGCACGATGACGACATAGTCGAAGTCGAACGCCTCGGCGAGGGTGTCGGCCAGCACACGCGCGGCATCCGGGTTATGGGCGCCGTCGACGACGACGCTCGGTCCCGTGCGCAGGAGTTCCGCGCGGCCCGGTGAGGTCACCCGGGCCAGCCCCTCGGCCACCGTCTCCTGATTGAGCGGCTTGTCTTCGGCTCCCAGGAAGGCCTCGGCCGCGACGATCGCGACCGCGGCATTGTGGGCCTGGTGATTTCCGTGCAGCGGCAGGAACAGGTCGGAATAGACGTCTCTGCGGCCCTGGACCGTGATGAGCTGACCGTCGACGGCCCGCTGCCGGTCGAGGAGACGGAAGTCCCGCTCCTCAGCGGCCAGCGGAACTTCACGACGGGCAGCTTCCTCGTCGAGGACCGCCTGGGCCGCCGCGTCCTGGACAGCAGACACGGCAACAGGTTCGGGCGCCGGGCTGTCCTCGACGCTGCGGTCGAGGATCCCAGCTTTGGTCGCGGCGATCTCCTCGATGGTGTCGCCGAGGAACGCCTGATGATCGAGACCGATCTTCGTGAACACGCACACCTGGGCATCGGCGACGTTCGTCGAATCCCATTGTCCGCCCATGCCGACCTCGGTGACGACGACATCGACCGGAGCATCGGCGAACACGGCGAAGGCCAACACGGTCAGCGCTTCGAAGTAGGTGAGCTTCGCGCGTCCTTCGGCCTCGAGCTGGGCATCGACGATCTCGAGGTACGGGGCGATCTCGTCATAGATGCGCACGAAGGTGTGAGCGGACACGGGGGCGCCGTCCACGGAGATCCGCTCGGTCACCGAATGCAGGTGCGGACTGGTGAACCGGCCGACCCGGAGCTCATGAGCGGAGATGAGCGAATCGATCATCCGTGCCGTCGACGTCTTCCCATTCGTGCCCGTGATCGTGATCGTCGGGGCCGCAGTGTGGATATCGCCGAGGATCTCACACGCCCGCCGAGTCGCATCGAGGCGCAGCTCGACCTGCGTCTCCCCCGCCCGGGCCAGCAGCAGGGCATAGACCCGAGCGAGCTCGGCCCGAGTGGCCTCATCGACGACCGGTTCGGGCAGAGGTTCCGAATCCGCGTCTTGTTCTGCGGTCTGCGGATCTTCGACAGCGGCAAGCAGTTCCTCGGCTGCTGCCACCGGATCCTCGGCTGGGCTGTTGTCCTCGCTCATGCCCGCTTCACCGCCAGACGGGTGCCGCCGGGCAGCTCTTCGGGGCTGAAGACCTCGGCACCGGCGTCGACCGGGCCGAAGTCCAGAGTGGTCGTCAGGGTCTCACCGGCGATGAGGTCGACGTGAGGCTCGAGCGCGGCGACCACCTCGGTGCCGGCTTCGATGGTGACGGCGATCCGGTCGGAGATGTCGAGATCGAGCTGCTTGCGGATGCCCTGGATGGCGCGCACGGCATCACGTGCCATGCCTTCGGCCTCGAGCTCGGGTGTGACCCGCGTGTCGAGGGCGAGGAAGCCGGAGTCGAGAGCCGCGAGCTCCATGCCCTCGGTACCGGATTCGGCCACGGATTCGAGCGTGTACTCGCCGTCGACGAGTTCGATTCCGCCGCTGACGACGGTGCCGTCGGTGACGGACCAGTCGCCGGACTTCGAAGCCTTGATGACCTGCTGGACCTGTTTGCCCAGACGGGGTCCGGCGGCACGGGCGTTGACGACGAGATTCTGTGACAGGGAGAATCCGGCGGCCTCCGCCTCGGCGACGTCGAGGACCTCGACGGTACGCACATTGAGCTCATCGGCGATGATCTCGGTGAAGTCAGAGCTCAGGTCCGTGTCGGTGGCGACGGTCAGCTGCGACAGCGGCAGGCGCACCCGCAGTTGGTTGGCCTTGCGCACCGAGGAGGCCGTTGAGCAGATATCGCGGGTGAGGTCCATCGCCGCGACGAGGTCGGCGTCGGCAGGGAATGCCTCGGCGTCCGGGTAGTCGGCCAGGTGCACCGACCGCTGCCCGGTCAGTCCGCGATAGATCTCTTCGACCGTGAACGGCAGCAGGGGCGCGGCCACACGGCAGAATGCCTCCAGGCAGGTATAGAACACGTCGAAGGACTCATGCGTGTCGGTGCCGCCGTCCCAGAACCGGCGACGCGAACGACGCACATACCAGTTCGTGAGCATATCGAGGTAGCTGCGCACGAGTTCACATGCCGCCCAGATGTCGAGGCCTTCCATTGCCTCGGCGAACTCGGTGATGAGGTCGTGCGTCTTGGCCAGGAGGTACCGGTCGAGGACCTGGGACGAGTCGTAGCGGGACTGTGCCTGGTAGCCGGTCTTCTCCCCCGCCGGACCGTCGGCCGCGTTGGAGTAGGTGGCGAAGAACTGCCAGGCGTTCCACAGCGGGAGCACGACCTGGCGGACACCGTCGCGGATGCCCTGTTCGGTGACGACGAGGTTGCCGCCGCGCAGGATGGACGAAGCCATGAGGAACCAGCGCATGGCGTCCGAGCCGTCGCGGTTGAAGACCTCGTTGACATCGGGGTAGTTGCGCAGGGACTTCGACATCTTCTGCCCGTCGGAACCGAGCACGATGCCGTGGGAGATGCAGTTCGTGAATGCGGGTCGGTCGAAGATCGCTGTGGCCAGAACGTGCAGCAGGTAGAACCAGCCGCGGGTCTGTCCCACGTATTCGACGATGAAGTCGGCCGGGAAGTGGTTGTCGAACCATTCGGAGTTCTCGAACGGATAGTGCACCTGGGCGTAGCTCATCGAACCGGAGTCGAACCAGACGTCGAAGATCTCCGGGATGCGCTGCATCACGGAATTGCCGGTCGGATCGTCCGGGTTCGGGCGGGTGAGGTCATCGACCCATGGGCGGTGGAGGTCGATTTCTCCCGAGTCGTTGCGCGGCAGACGTCCGAAGTCGGCTTCGATCTCTGCCAGGGAGCCGTAGACGTCGGTGCGCGGGTAGGCCGGATCGGAGGAGATCCACACGGGGATCGGCGAGCCCCAGAAGCGATTGCGGGAGATCGACCAGTCGCGGGCGTTTTCGAGCCATTTGCCGAACTGTCCGTGCTTGATGTTGTCGGGCACCCAGTTGATCTGCTCGTTGAGTTCGACCATGCGGTCCTTGAACTCGGTGACGCGGACGAACCAGGAGGACACCGCACGGTAGATCAGCGGGTTCCTGCAGCGCCAGCAGTGCGGGTAGGAGTGCTCGTAGGATTCGTGGCGGACCAGCAGAGCACCGCGCGATTCCATCGGACCCGTGTGGTTGCGCAGGTCCTTGATGATCGCCTTGTTGGCGTCGAAGACCTGCTGGCCGGCGTAGTCGGGAACGGTCGTATCGAAACGACCTGCGTCGTCGACGGGACGGGCTGCGGTGATTCCAAAGGAGTCGGTGAGTTCCTTGTCCTCTTCACCGAAGGCGGGTGACTGGTGGACGATTCCGGTGCCGTCTTCGACGGTGACGAAATCCGCGGCGAGGATCGTGTGCAGGTTCTCGCCGAACTCCTCCTGGCGGCCTTCGAAGTACGGGAACGGAGGTTCGTAGGAGGCGCCGACGAGTTCGCTGCCGGGGAAGGTGCGCACAACCTGCGGGTCGGCACCGAGTTCACGAGAATAGGCTCCCAGGCGCGCCTCGGCGAGGATGAGGGTCTTGCCCTGAAGTTCTTCGGCACCGTCTTCACCGGGGATCACTGCGACGAGCGGGATCTCCGGGTTGACTGCCACGGCCTGGTTCGACGGAACCGTCCACGGAGTCGTCGTCCAGATGAGGACCCATTCGTCGGAGTCCTTGAGCTTGTAACCGAGGGTCACGGCCGGATCCTGACGCATCTTGTACACGTCGTCGTCCATGCGCAGCTCATGGTTCGACAGCGGCGTCTCGTCCTTCCAGCAGTACGGGAGCACGCGGTAGCCCTCGTAGACGAGACCTTTGTCCCAGAGCTGCTTGAACGCCCAGATGACGCTTTCCATGTATTCGACGTTGAGCGTCTTGTAGTCGTTGTCGAAGTCGACCCACCGTCCCTGACGGGTCACATATTCTTCCCATTCCTGGGTGTAGCGCAGCACCGAGGAGCGGCAGGCGTCGTTGAATGCGGCCAGTCCCATGCGGCCGATCTCGGATTTGTCGGTGATGCCCAGCTGACGTTCGGCTTCGAGTTCGGCAGGCAGCCCGTGGGTGTCCCAGCCGAAGCGGCGGTCGACCTTCTTGCCGCGCATCGTCTGGAAACGCGGGACGACGTCCTTGACGTAGCCGGTGAGCAGGTGACCGTAGTGGGGCAGCCCGTTGGCGAAGGGAGGGCCGTCGTAGAAGACGAATTCGTTCTCGCCGTTCTCGCCGGCATCGCGCTGGGCGATCGATGCCTTGAAGGTGTCGTCCTCCTGCCAGTAGCGCAGCACAGCGTCTTCGATGGCAGGGAAGTTCGGGGACGACGAGAGTCCGAAGGTTGAGGTCGATACCTTGGGATAGAGAGGCTGAGTCATGAGCGTCCTTCTGGGTCACTGCGGTCACTGTCACGAGGACGACAGTCTGCCGCGGTACCACCTCGCTTATCCGCCGTCCCACCGGTGCAGGTCGGTCAGCGGATCGCTCATTCACTCAGACGATGACGGGTCCACCCGTCCGGGTCTACTGAGAACGCAGCGTTTGGAACGCTGGTTCCGTTCTTCCGGATGCTCCCCGGTGATAGCCGGATCGACGCAAGACAATCGTATACCGTCGACTCCGCCCGAGACCACTCGGCGGCGCGGAGTTTCTCCCTCGCCGAGGCGGCCCCGGGCTGGAGCCGTGGGTGCTCACAGTCCCCGGTTGCGGGCGACCTTGTGCTGAGCGGCCTGGGCGATCGGTCGGATGACCATGAGATCGACGTTGAAGTGGTGGGGCCGGGTGAGGGTGTAGACGACGGCGTCGGCGACGTCGTCCGCGGTCAGCGGGTTCTCGACTCCTTCGTAGACCTTCGCGGCCTTCGCCTCATCACCGCCGACGCGTTTGAAGGTGAATTCGTCGGTGGCGACCATTCCTGGTGCGATCTCGATGACGCGCACGGGTTCGCCGGCGAGCTCGAGGCGCAGGGTCGCGGCCATCGAGTGGGTGCCGTGCTTCGCGGCGACGTAGCCACCGCCGCCTTCATAGGCCTGATGGCCGGCGGTCGAGGACATGACGACGATGTCCCCGCGACCGGAATCGATGAGGGCCGGCAGCAGTGCTTTGACGACGCGCAGGACGCCGAGGACGTTGATGTCGAACATGTCCCGCCACCCGTCGACCGATGCCTCGGCGACGGTGTCGGTTCCGAACGCGGCGCCGGCATTGGCCACGAGGGAATGGACGGCTCCCCCGGCGAGCACCTGTTCGGCCATGGACGCCACGGCGGCGTCATCGGTGAGGTCGGCGACGATGTAGTCGGCTCCGGTCTGCTCGGCGAGGACTTTGAGCTTGTCCTCTCGGCGGGCCACGGCGATGACGTCCCAGCCTTGCTCGCGCAGCTGTCGGACCGTGGCCGCACCGATTCCGGAACTGGCTCCTGTGACTACTGCTCTGAGCTTTTCCATCTGTGTTCTCCTTCGTCGGATCTGTCGGCGGGTTTGAGTCTGGATTCCGGAAGCGGGGCTCTCCTGTTCAGATTCAGTCTACGGACTCGGCTCTCGGCCGCGTGCGGTGTCTTCTGAGCCGAGATCGGTCTCGAAAGCGCTGCTCCCGGCCGGCTCGGGTGGCGTCGTTTCTTCCGGGGTCGTCGACGCGACAGGTGGGGGCCCTTCGCGCCCGGTCGGAGTTTCTTCACTCTTGGTCGGGTGTGCGGGTTGCGGGGTCGGGTTTCGCCGAAGACGGCACGGAGGCCGGGGATCTTCACTGCCACCCAGGTGATGGCGGCGCAGACGATCGCATAGGCGATCGGCATGATCACGGCGTGGAGGAGGACGCCTGGCACGGTGTCAGGCAGGCCCATGGCATTTCGGACAGGGTAGAGCAGCAGCGGATGGAGGAGGAACACACCGAAGGAATACGGATAGAACCGGTGCAGCAGTCCGAAGCCTTCGCGCAGATGGAAATGCAGGAGGAGGTAGGCGGCCATGGAGGCGAGGACGACTCCGGGGGCGAGGTATTCGTACGGGAACATCCACGGCTTCTCACCGGGACCCAGACCGGCCCAGACCGCAGTTCCGGTGACCGCGATGATGAGGCTGACCCACGCCAGGACTGCACCTCTGACCGAGAGCACGATATCGCGCAGCACCCAGCCGAGGATGTAGAAACCAGCCATCGGCAGGAACCGAGTGGCGATATTGGCTTCGCCGACGTCGAAGACCATCGACACCCACTGGTCAGTCATGCCGACGCCGAGGAAGATCAGACCGGTCCCCCACTGCAGACGGCGGGAGCCGTGCACACTGAGGAGGCGGAAGAACGGTGTGAGCAGGGTCAGACCGGCAAGGACGTAGAGGAAGTAGAGCTGGACGAAGGGCGATCCGGTGAGGATCGCGATGCCCGGGTTCCAGGTGTCATCGTCGGGCTGCAGGTAGTAGCGGCGGAACAGAACGTACACGACTGTCCAGAACACGAGGGGGATGCCGATTCGCCAGACACGTTTGGACAGGAACTTCCGCGGTTTGCTGCCCCGGTCGGGGTCGAGGGCCAGAGCCCCGGAGATCATGATGAACACGGGCACCGACCACCGGCAAGCGGAGTCGATGGTGTTGGCCAGCCACCAGTCGGGCCCCGAACTCGCGAAGTTCTCTTCGACGACGGTGCCCAGGGAATGGATGGCTACGACGGCGATGATCGCGATCGCACGTGCCGGATTCATCCACGCGGTCGACGTGGGCGGCGGATTCTCTGTCGGAATTCGGTCCAAGAACGCCATGTGTCCATGATGGCATTGCCCGCGGCGCAGGCGACTCACTGCGCCTTCAGGGTGTGAGCCCTCCCACACCGTCGGACTGGGGCGGCCGAGGTGCGAGTGCTGCACTCGAGCACCGGTGGGGCTTGGCGCGGCCACGAGCGCGAACCGGTTTGGCCGATCGCGAACCGGGTGAGAAAATCAGCAATTATGAACACACCTGCCTTTTCGGACTCGACGCACGAGTCAGTGAACCTTCCTGACAAGCCGGCCCTCGAGGGGCTGCGGGACAAATGGGACGCCGCGTGGAGCGAGCAGAACGTCTACGCGTTCGACGTCGACACCGATCGTGAGCAGGTCTACTCGATCGACACTCCCCCGCCGACCGCCTCGGGGTCGCTGCATGTCGGACACGTGTTCTCCTACACCCAGACCGACATCATCGCCCGCTATCAGCGGATGACCGGCAAGAACGTGTTCTATCCCCTCGGCTGGGACGACAACGGCCTTCCGACCGAACGTCGCGTGCAGAACCACTACGGAGTCACCTGCGATCCCGGCCAGCCCTACGACCCGGACTTCCAGCCGCCGGAGAAGGCACCGAAGAATTCGCGTGACTTCGTCAAGGTCTCTCGCCAGAACTTCATCGAACTGTGCGAGAAGCTCTCCGCCGAGGACGAGAAAGTGTTCGAAGACCTCTTCCGCTCCACCGGACTGTCCGTGGATTGGAAGTACACCTACCGCACGATCGATGACGATTCGCGTGCGGTGAGCCAGCGGGCCTTCCTCACCGATCTGAAGAACGGGCATGCCTATTCGCAGGACGCCCCGACCATGTGGGACGTCACCTTCGGCACTGCTGTGGCTCAGGCCGAACTCGAGGATCGTGAGCGCGAAGGCGCGTACCACAAGGTGAAGTTCTTCCCCGAGGGCGCTGATGGCCAGGCCGACACCTCGGCGGAACCGATCATCATCCTCACCTCGCGTCCGGAGCTCATTCCCGCCGTCGTGGCACTCGTCGCTCATCCCGATGACGAACGCTACGCCTCCCTGTTCGGCACGAACGTCGTTTCGCCGCTCTTCGGTGTCAGCGTCGAGATCCGCGCCCATGAGCTTGCTAAGTCCGACAAGGGCACAGGCATCGCCATGGTCTGCACCTTCGGCGACCTCACCGACGTCACGTGGTGGCGTGAACTCGATCTGCCGACCCGCGCGGTGATCAACCGCGGCGGCCGCCTCAGCCTCGAGGTGCCCGAGTGGATCGCGAACTCATCGAAGTCCGATGCTGTGGCCAACTATGAGGCACTGGCAGGAAAGACGACGTTCTCTGCGCGCAAGGACATTGCGCAGATGCTCATCGACTCCGGTGACCTCATCGGTGAGATCGAGCCGATCACGCATCCGGTCCCGTTCTACGAAAAGGGCGACAAGCCGCTCGAGGTCGTCACCAGCCGTCAGTGGTACATCCGCAACGGTGGACGGTCGGCCGAGCTGCGGGATGCGCTCATCGCCCGCGGTCGCGAGATCGAATGGCACCCGGCGTACATGCGCTCCCGCTACGAGAACTGGGTGGAGAACCTCAACGGCGACTGGCTGGTCTCCAGGCAGCGGTTCTTCGGTGTCCCGATTCCGCTGTGGTACCGCCTCGACGCTGAAGGCCAGCCCGATTACGATGACCCGATCGTGCCCGAGTCGCTTCCGTGCGACCCCATCGCCGAGGCTCCTGCCGGCTTCACCGACGACCAGCGTGATGTGCCCGGCGGGTTCACCGCAGACCCGGATGTCCTCGATACCTGGGCGACGTCGTCGCTGACGCCGCAGCTGCTCGGCGGCTGGTCGCGTGACGAGGAGTTCTTCGACAAGGTATTCCCCTTCGACCTGCGTCCACAGGGACACGACATCATCCGCACTTGGCTGTTCTCCACCGTGGTCCGGGCAAACTCGCTCAACGATGCGGCACCGTGGAAGCATGCCGGCCTGTCGGGGTGGATCCTCGATCCGGACCGGAAGAAGATGTCGAAGTCCAAGGGCAATGTCGTGGTTCCGTCGGACATCCTCGGCGAGGCGAAGCCGGGATTCGGTCCTGACGCGGTCCGCTACTGGGCGGCCAGCGCGAAACTCGGCGCGGACACCGCCTATGACGTCACGCAGATGCAGATCGGCCGCCGGCTGGCGATGAAGCTGCTCAACGCCTCGAAGTTCGCTCTGGCACAGGGAGTGCACGCCGGTCTCATCGGTCAGCTCGGCGCCGTCACCCACGATCTCGATCGGGCCCTGCTGGCGAAGCTTGCCGAGGTCGTGGAGCAGGCCGGGAAGCATATGGCCGCTTACGACTATGCTCATGCACTGCGTGTGACCGAGAGCTTCTTCTGGGAGTTCACCGATGACTATGTCGAGCTCGTCAAGGACCGTTCCTACGGCTCGTCGGGATCTGACGATCAGCTGTCGGCGCACGTCACCTTGGCCACTGCTCTGGATGTCCTGCTGCGTCTGTTCGCTCCGTTCACTCCGTTCGTCACCGAAGAGGTCTGGTCCTGGTGGCGCACCGGTTCGGTCCACCGTGCGCCGTGGCCGGCAGATGAGGTGCTGAGCCATCCGGAATCGTCCGTCGCTCCCGAGCTGCTGGCCTCGGTGGCAGCCGCACTGACCGAGATCCGCCGCACGAAGACCGAGGCCAAGGTGTCGCAGAAGACCGAGGTCGCTTCCGTGACCATTCAGGCGCCGGCCACCGTCGTCTCCGCCATCAAGGCGGCAGAAGGCGATCTCAGGGCCGCGGGCCGTATCAAGTCCCTGAACACCGAGGAAGCCGGCGAGGAGATCACCATTGCCTCGATCGACTTCGTCGACCAGGACTGAGCCGAACACCAGCCGGCCCTGACGGTCAGCCGGCGCACCCTCCGGCCCCGCCGGCTGAACTGTGACCCGAACTGGTCCCGCAGAGCCCCGCGACATTCGTTCCTCCGCAGAGTCGGAGCAGCGGATGCCGTGGGGCTCTGTTCATGTTCCGGAACGGATACACGAAATGACCGGGGTCTGCGTTCTCTCCGCCGTACTATGGTTATCGACCACTGAAGAAGCACCGAAGTCCTCCCTGAACGAAAGGACCCCAGAACCGTGAGAAGCGAACTCTTTTCCAAGCGCAATGCCGAGGTCCAGAACCAAGAGCGGTGGACGCTCCAGTCGAACAAGATGCTGCGTTCGGTGGTCACGCCGAACGCGCCGATGATCGCCACCAAGGGCGCGATGGTCGCCTATCAGGGCGATGTCCGTTTCACCCACCAGGGGTCGAAGTCGGTCGGCCAGTTCATGAAGAAGGCAGCCACCGGGGAGGGCGGAAACGTCATGCGCGTCGAGGGGCACGGAGAGGTGTTCTTCGCCAGGGAGGCCTCGAACATCTTCATGATGGCGCTCGAAGGTCCGCAGGACGCACTGACCGTCAACACCGCGAATCTGCTCGCCTTCGACGACGCGCTCAGCTGGGAGATCAAACGCATCAAGGGCGGTGTCGGTGCGATGGTCAGCGGTTCGGGACTATTCAACCTCGAACTTGCCGGCCAGGGCACTGCCGCCATCTGCTGCAAGGGTGAGCCCATGGTCCTCGACTGCTCGCAGCAGCCGACCTTCGTCGACCCGCAGGCCGCCGTCTGCTGGTCGTCGGCGCTGGCCCCGCAGATCAAGACCGACGTCAGCGTCGGCACCTTCTTCGGTCGCGGCTCCGGTGAGTCCGTGCAGCTGGCATTCCACGGCCCCGGCTTCGTCGTCGTCCAGCCCGCAGAGAACGAAGTCTACTCGGCCACCACCAGCTGACGCACCTGGGGGCCGTCCGCAGCATCACCACGCTGACGCACTCCTGATCTGCTGCTTCGGCAGCGAGTCGGGGGTGTCGTCGTCTCTCCCGCGCATCTCCCCGATGTCGCCGCATCGGGCGCCCCTCACCCGTCGTCACTCAACAACTTGGTGCACAACGGTGTTTCGGCAGGGCGCGTGAGGAATGCGCCAGCACCGGGGCGTTATGACACTGGAGCGGTGGAGTAAGGGCAACGGTGAGGGATGCGAATGTACCGGGACGTCATGCCGCTTGCAGTCCGGGGTGAGAGCCACGAAGCAAACTGAGCGACAATACCCGAATACGCGGATATGTCGGATTCTATTGACATGTCGGAGAAACCGACTCTGCTTGGCTCATTCGGGCTCGACGTCGACACGCCGCTGGAGCGTCAGGCGCTCAAGGGCATGGGTTCGGGGTGGCCGGGAATGCTGGCCGGAATGGAGCAGACCCTCCAGAACTAAGACTCGCGCTGATTCGGGGACGACGCATGGTGGTGCGAGCACGGTCGAACGTCAGGCCTGCTCGATGGATCAGGCAATGGCGACAGTGTGCTCGTGCCCGCCCCGTTCGACCCGGTATTTCCGGAAGGTCGGAAAGGCCACCGCACAGGCGAGCACAAGAACGATGACGGCGACGCCGCCACCCGCCGAGGCGACCGTGGTGTCTGTGACGGCCGCGACGGAGCCGTGGAGGACGTCCGCGATACGAGGTCCGCCTGCGACAACCACGATGAACACTCCCTGCATCCGACCGCGCATCGCATCGGTTGCGGCTTCCTGGAGCATCGTCTGGCGAAAAGCGCCGGACACGATATCGGCTCCTCCGCCGACCGCCATCGCAGCCAATGCGACGACGAGCGCGGTCAGCCAGAACCCTGCCGCCAGTTCAAGCGACAGTCCGAACACCGTCATTGCCGCACCCCAGACGACGATGGCGACGATGACGGCCAGTCCCTGGCGCTCCACACGTGAGACCCACCCGGAGAAGATCCCCGCCAATGCACTTCCGCCGGCCAGCGCAGCGAAGAGCAGCGAGAAGACGATGCCGCCCTCGGGCGGACCGTCGAAGGTCTCAGCGGCGATCTGCGGGAACAGTGCCCGCGGCATTCCGAAGACCATCGCAATGATGTCCACCAGCAGAGAGACCATGACGACGGTGTTCGTCCGCAAATATCGGAACCCGTCGACGATGCCTTTGAATCCCGCCCGAGTATCGGGCTGTTTCTGCGGCGGCAGCGACGGCAATCGGATCACTGCGTAGAGCGTAGCGAACAAAAACATGGCGTCGATGACGTAGAGCAGCTGGTACCCGAACAGAGGGATCAGCGCTCCGCCGACGACAGGGCCGACGACAGCGCCCAATGTCATCACGGTCATGTTCAGCGAGTTCGCCGCGGGCAGCAGGCCGAGCGGGATGATCGACGGCAGCAGAGCTCCCCTCGCGGGTTGGTTCAGGCCGAAGAATGCCTGCTGCATCGAAAACACCGACAGCAGCAGCCAGACATTGTCGCTGCTGAGCACCGCGATGAGGGCGAGTATCGCGCTCGTGACGATCAGACCGACCGTCGAGATCACGAGCAGTCTGCGTCGATCGATGACATCGGCCAACGACCCGCCCCACAGTCCGAAGACGATGAGTGGAACCAGCCCGAACGCACCGGCGAGCCCGACGTACCCGGACCACCCGGTGATATGGAAGATCTGTGCGGGGATCGCCACAACAGTCATCTGCGCACCGATGACGGTGACGATATTGGCCACCCACAGGCGTCGGAACGACGCGTAGCGCAGTGGGCGTGTGTCGGCCAGGAGTCTCATGCGAAAAGAGACTCAGGCAGACTTCTTACTCGTCCTGTTCCGTGACTTCGGCACGAGGGTCGGGGCGACATTGGATTCGACGACGTCCTTGGTCACGACCACCTCGGCGATGTCTTCGCGTGAAGGCACATCGAACATGACCGGCTGCAGGACCTCTTCCATTATCGAGCGCAGGCCTCGAGCGCCCGTGCCGCGCAGCAGAGCGAGATCGGCGATGGCCTCAAGTGCGTCGGTCTCGAATGTCAGGGAGACATTGTCGAACTCGAACATCCGCTGGTACTGCTTGACCAAGGCGTTCTTCGGTTCTGTGAGGATCGACATCAGCGCGGCCCGGTCGAGGTTGGACACGGTGGCCAGCACCGGCAGGCGGCCGATGAACTCCGGGATGAGGCCGAACTTGAGCAGATCTTCGGGAAGGATGTCCGCGTAGAGGTCCTCTTCGTCGTTCTTCGACTGCAGCAGGGCGCCGAAGCCGATGCCGTGCTTGCCCTTGCGGCCGGCGACGATCTCCTCCATCCCGGCGAAAGCGCCGGCGACGATGAAGAGCACATTGGTCGTGTCGATCTGCAGGAAGTCCTGGTGCGGGTGTTTGCGCCCGCCCTGCGGCGGCACCGACGCCTGAGTGCCTTCGAGGATCTTCAGCAGTGCCTGCTGCACGCCCTCACCGGACACGTCGCGGGTGATCGACGGGTTCTCCGACTTGCGAGCGATCTTATCGATCTCGTCGATATAGATGATTCCGTGCTCGGCACGCTGGATGTCGAAATCCGCGGCCTGAATGAGTTTGAGCAGGATGTTCTCGACGTCTTCGCCGACGTAGCCGGCTTCGGTCAGCGCGGTGGCATCGGCGACCGCGAATGGGACATTGAGACGCTTGGCCAGCGACTGGGCGAGGTAGGTCTTTCCCGAGCCGGTGGGACCAACGAGCAGGATGTTCGACTTCGCGATCTCAACCTCGGAGTCGTTCGAGCCGAGGGTCTTCTCATCACCGGACTGCAGCGATCGGATGCGCTTGTAGTGGTTGTACACAGCTACCGACAGTGCCTTCTTCGCCGGTTCCTGACCGACTACGTACTCCTGGAGGAAGTCGAAGATCTCACGAGGTTTGGGCAACTCGAGTTCGGCCTGCTCCGGACTGGATTCGCTGAGCTCCTCTTCGATGATCTCATTGCACAATCCGATGCATTCATCGCAGATGTAAACACCAGGTCCGGCGATGAGTTTCCGAACCTGCTTCTGAGACTTCCCACAGAAGTTGCATTTGAGCAGGTCTGCTCCGTCCGCACTGCGAGCCACTGTCACAACCTTTCGCCAGGACGCTTGGCCCCAACTCTACCGCTCGTGTTTCCTGTACCTCAATAGCTTCCCATACGTGGCTGACACGAGCCCCCAGCCACGACTCGGTGTGTCGGCGGAAGGAACTGAGAATGGGTCCGTCCGATTGCAATCGCACGAACCCGTTCTCAGTGTTTCCCTGTCCTCCGACAGGTGATCAGCTCGCGTTCTTGCGCGAAGAGAGCACCTGGTCGACGAGACCGTAGTCCTTGGCCTGCTCGGCCGTGAGGAAGAGGTCGCGTTCGATGTCGTTCGAGACCTGAGCGGCCTCCTTGTTCGAGTGCTTGGCCAGAGTTCCCTCGAGCCATTCGCGCATCCGCAGCACCTCAGCGGCCTGGATCTCGAGGTCAGACGCCTGCCCCTGTCCCTGTCCCTGCATCGCGGGCTGGTGGATGAGCACTCGCGCGTTGGGCAGTGCCAGCCGCTTGCCGGGAGTGCCGGCGGCCAGCAGCACTGCGGCTGCGGAGGCAGCCTGACCGAGGCAGACGGTCTGGATCTCCGGCTTGATGTACTGCATCGTGTCGTAGATGGCCGTCATCGCCGTGAACGACCCACCCGGCGAGTTGATGTAGAGAGTGATGTCGCGGTCGGGATCCTGCGATTCGAGGACGAGCAGCTGAGCCATGACATCGTCCGCGGAGGTGTCATCGACCTGTGCGCCGAGGAACACGACACGGTCGTCGAAGAGCTTCGTGTAGGGATCCTGGCGCTTGAAGCCATAGGGTGTGCGCTCTTCGAACTGCGGCATGACATAACGCGACTGCGGCATGTTCGACGCCGTCGAACCCGGCATTAAGTTCATTGAATTCATTCTTCCCTCACTCCTGCTCAGTTGTTCTCGACGTCGGACGCGCGGGTGACCATCTTGTCGATGAATCCGTATTCGAGCGCCTCTTCGGCGGTGAACCAGTGGTCGCGGTCGTTGTCCTGGAGGATCTGCTCGAGCGACTTCCCGGTCTGCTGAGCAGTCAGTTCGGCCATCTGCTTCTTCATGTGCAGGATCAGTTCGGCCTGGATCTTGATGTCCGTGGCGGTTCCCCCGATGCCGCCCAGCGGCTGGTGCATGAGGATGCGGGCGTGCGGGGTGGCGTAGCGCTTGCCCGGGGTGCCCGAGGAGAGCAGGAACTGTCCCATCGAGGCAGCCATTCCCATGGCCACAGTGGAGACATCGGGCTTGATGTACTGCATCGTGTCGTAGATGGCCATTCCGGCGGTGACGGAGCCGCCGGGCGAGTTGATGTAGAGCGAGATGTCCGCTTCGGGATCTTCGGCGGCCAGCAGCATCATCTGCGCGCAGATGGCGTTGGCGTTGTCGTCACGCACTTCCGAACCGAGCCAGATGATGCGCTCTTTGAGAAGACGATTGAAGATGTGGTCATCCAGACCCATTCCCCCACCGGCGTCGAGGCCGACGGGAGCTGTCATGTCGTATGCGCTCACGTTTCACTCCTGTGTTCTGTGGATGGCTTGTTATGGACTCTAACCGCTCTCCCCCGGGTTTTAGTCCGCGGCGAGGCCTGTGTTCGCCCTCAGCGTGATCGGGACCTGCGCAGATGCGAAGACGGCGGGTACGGATCACGATCCGTACCCACCGTCTCATCAGGATTCCACCGCCGAGGCGGCTCGTCCTCAGTTCTCTTCGGCGGCCTCTGCAGGTGCTTCGTCCGCGGCTTCCGCGCTCTGCGCGGTCGCGCCGGCTTCCTCGGCGTCGTCACCGGCGGAGGTGAAGGCCTCCATGTCGACGACGTTTCCGGCGGTGTCCTTGACCGTGGCGCCGGCGAGGACGGCGGCCAGGGCCTTGCGGCGCGAGACTTCGCCGACCAGCGCATTGACCTGGCCGGAGCTGTCGAGCATCTGGGCGAACTCGTTGGGGTTCATTCCGTA
The DNA here is from genome assembly GCF_900169265.1 of Brevibacterium iodinum ATCC 49514. GTDB lineage: Bacteria > Actinomycetota > Actinomycetes > Actinomycetales > Brevibacteriaceae > Brevibacterium > Brevibacterium iodinum. The sequence goes on along the minus strand of NZ_FXYX01000007.1, from coordinate 69,855 downwards.
CTGCTGCGAAGCGGAGATCAGGTACTCGATGAGTTCTGGCTGGCTGACCTCGACGTTCTCGGCTTCGGAGACCGCATCGAGGATGAACTGCGTGCGCAGGTTGCGCTCGGTCTCCTCGGTGACCTCCTTGCGGTGCTCGTCGTCGTCCGAACGGTTCTCGGACTCGAGGTGACGCTCGACCTCGTCGGTGACGATCTTAGCCGGGACCGGGACGTCGAGGGTCTCGATGAGATGTTCGAGGACCTTGTCCCGTGCCTGGACGCCCTGCTCGGTCTCCTTGGCTTTGCCGGCCTGGACGCGCAGGTCCTCCCGCAGTTCGTCGATCGTGTCGAACTCGCTGGCCAGCTGAGCGAAGTCGTCGTCGGCCTCGGGCAGTTCACGTTCTTTCACAGCGCCCAGGGTGATCTTCACAGTGCCCTGTTCGCCGGCGTGCTCGCCGCCCGCGAAGGTGGTCTCGAAGGTCGTGGTCTCTCCGGCGGAGAGGCCGTCGAGCGCTTCGTCCATGCCTTCGAGCATCGTTCCGGCACCGACCTGGTAGGAGATGTCGGAGGCGGTGTCGATCTCTCCGTCGCCGATGGTGGCGACGAGGTCGAGGGTGACGAAGTCGTCCCTGGCCGCGGGGCGGTCCACGGCGACGAGGGTTCCGAAGCGGGTGCGCAGCTGCTCGAGCTCTGCATCAACATCGGCGTCGGTGACCTCGATGGGGTCGACCTCGATGGAGATCGTGTCGTAGGCAGGCAGTTCGACCTCGGGGCGCACGTCGACCTCGACTGTGAAGCCGAGTTCGCCGTCTTCGGTTCCGTCGAGACCGGGAACCTCGGAGATCTCGACCTCGGGCTGGCCCATCGGCTTGAGGTCATGCTCTTCGACCGCGTTGCGGTAGAAGTCGTCAAGTCCGTTGTTGATGGCTTCCTGGATCACAGCAGGACGGCCGATGCGCTGATCGATGATGCGCGCGGGGACCTTGCCCTTACGGAACCCGGGGACGGTGACCTGATCCCCGATGGTCTTGTATGCCTCGTCGACGCTCGGTTTGAGTTCGGCGTATGGGACTTCCACGCTGATCTTGACCCGGGTGGGGTCGAGTTGCTCGACGGAGCTCTTCACAGTGTGACCTTTCAAATTCGACAGTCATGCATTTTCGGTCATCTCCGACCTGATCATCCGGGTTCGTGACCGCAAACGGCCATCTCACAGCCTGATCGGTCATCTCGTGACCTTAGAGGGAGCGAAAGTCCACGAATAGTTCGCGCACGTCCGCAAGACGCAATCCCCTATGTTACGCGAAACCCCGCCCGGTACGCGAAACCGGGGTGATTTCACGAGCTCGCACCACCTCGGTGCCCGTAGAGTTCGTCGAGGGTGATGATGACGTTGGCCGCAGTCCATGACAGCGGCGCCACGGAGACCGGATCGCCGTCCCCGCTGATCTTCTCCGGCAGAGACCCCGCGCTCGTGCGGTGTTCTGCCAGCCAGTCGAGGATCGATTCGGCCCGCTCGCTGAGCCCGAGGCGCGCGAAGCCGAGCCCCATGAGCGAGGTCGACGGCGTCCAGCTGGAGCGGTCGATGATCCAGCCGTGTCCGGGCTTGATCCCTCCGGCCGGCTGTTCGAGGCGGTCCCAGACGCCTGCGAGAAGCTCGGGCTCGAGCGCGTAGATCCCCTCTGACCGCTTCGGCACGAGCCCGGCCGCCGGCAGATAGGCGATGGCCGAATCCGATCCGCCTGAGGTGGGGTACCGCTGCATCCCATTGGCACCGAAGGTTCGCGTGAAGGTCGCACGAAAATCATCCGCTGCGCGCAGGACTGCTGCCGAATCCTCGCCGAGGCGGCTCCACAGTTCGCCATCAGCCTTGGTCAGTGCGGTGAGTGAGTTCATCCCGACCAGAGTCGGTCCGGCCAAGCCGAGGGTGACCTGTGATTCTCCGACCTCCCAATAGTCCGGGCCGACCGGAGGCAGGCTGCGACCGCGGTCGGTGAGGGAGAACAGGCGCCGACTGGTCCGTCGCAGCAGGACATCGAGTTCCCCGAGGTCGGACGGGCCAGTCGTCTCCGTGGAGACGGCATGCACTTCGGAGACCGCCCAGAGCACGAGACCGAGGGAGTCGAACTGCGAATCGCGATCGTCCGGCGCCAGTCCGGTCAACGGGTCGACGCGGGCGGCGAACGAACCGTCGACCGCCTGCACGGACTGCAGGCAGCGCAGATGGCTCCATGACAGTTCCGGCAGCCCGACCCGCGCCAGAGCCACTGCAGAGAAGGCCGTGTCCCGCGGCCAGACATAGCGCCAGGCATCGGCCCATCCGGCGACCGGCGCGGGCAGTTCATCGCTGAGGACCCATAGGTCGAGCAGGGCGGAGACAGCGAGGTCGCGGCGGTGGGCAGGCAGAGATCCCAGCCACGATTCGCAGCTGTCGAGGAATTCCCGCTGCCTCCGGGCCGGGCCCGGATCGGCCAGATCCGGCATGACTCGTGACTGTGCGGGCAGGCGTCGCGCGGCGACGGCGTCGAGGGCCTCGCGCCGACCTGATCCGGCGTAGGCGGCGGTGACCGAGCGGACGGGATCCGGTTGGGCCGCCTCGGCGAGGGCTGCGGTGATCGCCGAACCGAGACCGATCGCACCGATCCCGGCGACCGCTCCGGTGAGCATCGCTCGCCGGCTGGGCCGGGCGATCGCCGACGCAGTGTCCCTTTCATCGCGCAGGGGCGTGCTCTGCGGCGACTGATCGACTGTGGTCATCTGAGAATCTTACCCACCCGGGAACGAAGAAACCGGCCTAACCATCAGGTCAGACCGGCTTGTGGAGGGGATGACGGGAATCGAACCCGCACCATCAGTTTGGAAGACTGAGGCTCTACCATTGAGCTACATCCCCGTGTTGCGAGTTCGACTATAGTCGAGAACTTCGTCGAGCGCCAAATCGACATTCGGTGACCTGCGTCACCCCTGCTATCTCACTGTGAGGTGTGTCGCATTGACGGGTTTGCGCGATTCGCAAGGTGCACGTCGCGACCCGCCTGTGGTTAGATAGGAGCCGTCGCGGGATGTGGCGCAGCTTGGTAGCGCATCTGTTTTGGGAACAGAGGGTCGCAGGTTCAAATCCTGTCATCCCGACAGACTTCAGCCGCCCGGACCGATCGGTCCGGGCGGCTTTCTCGTGCCCAACTACGCTGGCCCCCAATTACTACCTGAGGGCGGCCCAGATACCTGGCGCTAGGTTGCTCAGCCGCCGTCAGGTAGTACCAAAGGAGACATCTCAGGTGAGGCTCACGCCTCGAAGTCGATGACCTGCCTGACGACCGTCCCGTCGGAGAGCGCGTCGAAGGCCTCGTTGAGCTCGTTCAGGCCGATCGTGTCGGAGATGAGCTCCTCGACGGGCAGCTTGCCTTCCCTCCACAGCTGGGCATAGACGGGGATATCCCGACTCGGCACTGCCGACCCCAGATAGGAGCCGATCACGGTCCGGGCCTCCGCAGTCAGGGTCACCGGGGTGATATGTGACTGCGCATCCGGAGCGGGGAGCCCGACCGTCACGGTCGTCCCGCCGACGGCGGTGGCTGAGAACGCGGTCTCGAAGGCTCGAGGATGGCCCACGCACTCGATAACGATCGGTGCCTTCCGCTCCCCCAGCTGCTCGGGAGTGAAGACCTCGACGGCGCCGAGTTCCTTCGCCCGCACGAGCTTGTCGGGGTTCGCGTCGACGCCGATGACTCCGGCCGACTCGATGGACAGCGCGGTGATGAGTGCGGCCATTCCGACTCCGCCGAGGCCGACGATCATCACCTCGTCATCCGGTTCCGGCCGTCCCGCGTTGAGCACCGCTCCCCCGCCGGTGAGCACGGCGCAGCCGAGCACAGCCGCGATGGAGGCGGGAACGTCGTCGTCGACGGGAACCACGGAGGCGCGGTTGAGAACCGCATGCGAGGCGAACACTGAGGCACCGAGGTGGTGGAGCACCTCTGCGCCGGTGTCGTCGTGGAGACGCACCTTGTGACCGTCGAACGGCAGCGTTCCGGCTCCGTTCGTCGCACTGCCTGGAGTGCAGGGCAGTTTGCCGTCAGTGCGGCAGTTCGCGCATTCCCCGCAGCGAGGCAGGAACACTGTGACGACCTGCTGCCCGATCTCGAGATCATCGACGCCGTCGCCGAGTTTCTCGACGACTCCTGCCCCTTCGTGACCGAGCAGCATCGGCAGAGGCCGGGGACGGTTGCCGTCGACGACGGAGAGGTCCGAATGGCAGACTCCGGCAGCCGTCATTCGGATGAGCACCTCACCGGGCCTCGGCTCATCGAGTTCGAGGCTCTCTAACGCAATCGGTTTCGACTGCGCAAATGGCCGAGGCCGTTCCTTCTCGCGCAGCACAGCGCCGTGGATCTTCACAGTGTTCTCCCTCTTACAGAGCCTGCTGGCCCTGCTCCTCATACTTCGACATGATGCTGATGCGGCGTTCGTGGCGCTCATCGCCGGAGAACGGCTCGGCCAAGAAGGCGTCGACGATGGCGATGGCCTCGGCTTCCGGGTGCTGGCGGGCACCGACGGCGACGATCTGAGCATTGTTGTGCTGACGGGCCAGCTTCGAGATCTCCGGGTTCCAGGCCAGAGCGGTGCGTGCACCCTTGACGAGGTTGGCGGCCATCTGTTCGCCGTTGCCCGATCCGCCGATCACGACTCCGAGAGCGTCGACGCCGGCTGCCTGGTCATCGACGGCGCCCTGTGCCGCGGCGATGCAGAATGCCGGGTAGTCATCAAGAGCGTCGTACTCGTGGGCGCCGTGGTCGACGACGTCGTGCCCGGCTGACTCGAGGTGCGCCTTGAGCACCTCCTTGAATTCGAATCCGGCGTGGTCGGTGCCGAGGTGAACCTTCATTTGTCTGCCTTTCGGTGGAATCCGTATCAGTTGAGCCCGCTGCGGGAACGGACTGTTCAGTCGCGGCCGCTGGTTCGGCGCGAATAGCTCAGTCGAAGTTCGGCCCCTGGTCGCGGGTGCGCTTGAGCTCGAAGAATCCCGGCGTCGAGGCGACCGCGAGGACTCCGTCGAAGAGGCGTCCGGCGTCCTCCCCCTTCGGAGCGGGGGTGACGACAGGGCCGAAGAACGCGGTTCCGGCGACGCGGCAGATCGGTGTGCCGACATCGTCGCCGACCAGGCTCAGAGCCTCGTCGTGGGAGGCCTGGAGCTGAGCATCGTAGTGATCTGTTTCACCGTACTTCATGAGATCGGCGGGCAGCTGCAGTTCGGCAAGAGCCTCAGACACTGCCTTCTCGAAGTCCTTCTCTCCACCCGGATGGATCCTTGTGCCGATCGCGGTGTAGAGCGGTTCGGCGATCTCCTCACCGTGCTCGGCGATCGCAGCGGTGACGATGCGCATCGGGGCCAGGGCCCGGTTCATCAGTGCGCGGTAGTCCTCGGGAATGTCCTTGTCACGGTTGAGGAAGTTCAGGCTCATCGGGTGGAACTTCACCTCGACGTCGCGGACCTTCGCCACTTCGAGTCCCCAGCGTGAAGTCATCCATGCCCACGGACAGGCCGTGTCGAACCACAGATCGAGTGTTTCCTTGCTCACTGTCTCTCCTCCGTCAAACGTTTGCGGGTCCCGTGCCGGGCACCCACCGTGTCAGTGCTCAATCTATCAAGACCCGCCATCCTCGGTGACGGTGGCCGAGTCGCGATCAGTCGCCCCGACACCGCCGCAGTGAAGCGTGTCCATGAAAGAATGATCGAGTACACCCGGTTCCCGAAGCGAAGGTCACCTCACTGTGCCGCAATACAATCTCACCCGCGACGAAGCACGCGAACGTTCATCCATCGTGGACGTCTCGAGCTACGAGCACACCCTGATCCTCACAGGAGTTGGTGAGAGTTTCCGCGTCCGTTCACGTATCCGGTTCACTGCGACAGCGGACTCGACGACGTTCATCGACGCCATCACCTCCAGTGTCGAGCGCGTCCGCCTCAACGGCACCGACCTCGACCTCGCCGAGGTGGTCGCACCGGCCCGCATCACCCTTCCCGGCCTCGCCGCTGAGAACGAACTCATCGTCGATGCACATTTCACCTATATGAACACCGGAGAGGGTCTGCACCGATTCGTCGACCCGATCGATGACGAGGTCTACCTCTACTCTCAGTTCGAAGTCCCTGACGCACGCCGGGTCTTCCCCGTGTTCGAGCAGCCCGATATCAAATCTCCGTACTCCTTCACCGTGATCGCACCGGAGAAGTGGACCGTCGTCTCGAACTCCCCCACTCCGACTCCGAGCGATCCGAAGGAGACCTTCGCCGAGCTAGGAGAGGAACCGCAGGAGGGCATGGCGGTGTGGCAGTTCGCCCCGACCACGCCGATCTCGTCGTATATCACCGCGATCATCGCCGGCCCGTACGAGTCCGTGCATTCGCAGCTGACATCCTCCGACGGTTCGATTGTTCCTCTGGGACTGTACTGCCGCGCGTCTTTGCTCGAACACCTCGATGCGACGAAGCTGTTCCGGATCACGAAGGCCGGCTTCGAGTTCTTCGAACGCGAATTCGGTGTCTCCTACTCGTTCGAGAAGTACGATCAGCTCTTCGTGCCCGAGTTCAATGCCGGAGCGATGGAGAACGCCGGTGCCGTGACGATCCTCGAGAACTATGTGTTCCGGTCACGTCCCACCGAGGCTCTTGTCGAACGCCGGACCGTCACGATCCTCCACGAGCTCGCCCATATGTGGTTCGGTGATCTCGTCACCATGCGCTGGTGGAACGATCTGTGGCTCAACGAGTCCTTCGCCGAGTTCATGTCGACGCTGGCGACGGCCGAGGCCACCGAATTCGCTGATGCGTGGACGACCTTCGCCACGATCGAGAAGTCGTGGGCCTACCGGCAGGATCAGCTGCCGAGCACGCATCCGATCGTCGCCCCGATCGACGACCTTGCCGATGTCGAGGTCAACTTCGATGGGATCACCTACGCCAAGGGCGCTTCCGTGCTCAAACAGCTCGTGGCCTGGGTCGGTCGCGAGGAGTTCTTCTCCGGCCTCAAGAGCTACTTCGACAAACATGCGTGGTCGAACACCGAACTCTCCGATCTCCTCAACGAGCTCGAGGCCACCTCGGGCAGGGATCTGGAGAGCTGGTCGAAGCTGTGGCTTGAGGAATCCGGGGTCAACCTCCTCGAAGCCGTCGTCACCACCGAAGCCGGTGACGGCACGGCAGAGGCATCGGGAACGGACGAGCAGACGATCTCGAGCCTGCGCGTGACTCAGAAGCCTTGGTCGATTCCGGGTCAGCCGACCCCATCGCTGCGTCCGCACCGGTTGGCCGTCGGATTCTATTCGGACAACGGACAGGGACGTCTGCAACGCACCTATTCGTTCCCCCTCGACATCGACGGAGAATCCGCAGAGGTGGACGAGGCCCGAGGCCTGGCTCTGCCCGATGTCGTCGTCGTCAACGACGCCGATCTCAGCTATGCGAAGGTCCGCTTCGACGCCCGCAGCATGGACACGGCGGCGAACAGACTGGGCGACTTCGACGATTCGCTCACCCAGCTCCTCGTACTGGCAACGCTGTGGGATGAGGTCCGGGACGGCGAACGGCCCGTCCACGACTACATCAACACTGTGCTCACCCACCTGGGCGCCATCACCCATTCCTCCGGACTGCTCACACAGATGCGCCAGCTCGACACCGCGGTCAGCTCGTACCTGCCGCCGCAGGAGCGCGAGGCGATGCACGCCGAGGTGGCTGACCGTTTCATCGAGGTCCTCGAGGCGACCGAGGAAGGATCGGACCAGGCCTTCCAGTTCGTGCGCGGATTCATCCGTCACGCGACCACCTCCGTTCAGTTGGATCGGCTGAAGTCGTGGCTGCGACCGGAGACCGAACGCGTCTACGGGATCGCCCTGGACACCGATCTCACATGGGAGATCATCATCGGTCTGTGTTCGAACGACGCCGTCGACGATTCGATCGTCGGGGAGATGAGCCGCAGAGATCCCAGCGCCACCGGCGTCCGCCACGCCGCGACAGCACGGGCCAGCCGCCCCACCTCGGAGTCGAAATCGCAGACCTTCACACGAATGGTCGACGATGCAGATCTGCCGAACTCGGAACTCGGGGCGCTCGCTCTCGGCTTCGGAACCGGGCTGCAGACGACCTCCGGGGATTCCATCGCCGCAGAGTCACCGCTGCGGACGTTCGCCGACGAATACTTCGCACGGGTGGCAGGCTGGTGGGAGACGCGCACACTGGAGATGGCGCAGACGATGACTCTGCGGCTGTACCCACCGGTGAGTTCTGCCACAGTCGACGCCACGTCACAGTGGCTCGACGATCACCCGTCAGCGCCGAAGGGCCTGGTGCGGCTGATGCGGGAGAACCTCGCCGATGCGAAGCGGGCGCTGCAGGTTCAGCGTGTATCCAGCGCTTCCAAGGGATCATTGAACCTTCACAGTTAGTCTCGAAAGATCATGACAACCGAAGCAATAGATTCCGCTGTTCAGAACGCAAGTGACTTCGACTGGGCAATGTTTCTCCTCGGCGCTCCGCTGAAGATCACCGTGATCATCATCGGCGCCATCGTCGTCAACCTCATCCTCCGGCTCTTCCTCCGCCGGTTCACCACCGCTGTGGCCAAGGGCACGGTCGGCAGCGAGAAGGCCGAAAGCGCGGGCCGAGCGAAGTTCTCCGCCACCGCGATGGAGGCCCAGCGGGCCGGGATCGATGAGCAGACGATCAAGCAGCGTCGAGCCCGGCGGGCGAAGACCGTGGGGCGCATGCTGTCGTCGGTGACTACGATCCTCGTCAGTGTCATCGCGGTCCTCATGATCCTCGATGCGCTGAGCTTCAACATCGCCCCGATTCTCGCTTCTGCCGGTATCGCCGGTGTTGCCATCGCCTTCGGTGCTCAGGAGCTCGTCCGCGACTACCTGTCGGGATTCTTCATCGTCATCGAAGACCAGTATGGAATCGGTGACACCGTCGACCTCGGCGAAGCCGTCGGCGAAGTCGAGGACGTCGGCCTGCGCCGCACCCAGATCCGTGACCTCACCGGCACCCTGTGGCATGTGCGCAACGGCGAGATCCTGCGTGTGGGCAACCTGTCTCAGGGTTGGGCTCGTGCCGTGCTCGACATCCCGCTCGACTACCGGACCTCGATGGATGAGTACCGCGAGATGACCGCGGACATCACGCGCTCTCTGCGGAAGGATCCCGAGCTGGTCAATGCGATGTTGGAGGATCCCGAGATCGCCGGCGTCCAGTCGCTGTCGGGCTCCCACCGGGTCATCCGCACCATGGTCAAGACCAAGCCGAACCTGCAGTGGATGGTCGAGCGTGCCTTCCGTGCCGAACTGATGACCCAGCTGGCCAAGCGCGGCGGACAGATCGGTATGGTGCAGGAGACGGTTCTGCGCACCCTGCCCGCCCAGGAGAAGGCGATGGCTCCGGCCGTCGCCGAGGATTCCGAGAATCCCTCGCCTCTGCCCGGTGACCAGGAGATCCGCAGCACCGTGCAGGAGGACTCCCCCAGTGAAGGATCGAGCGATGTCGCAGACAACTGACGGTTCCATCTTCGAGGCTGTCGGCGGGCATGACACGTTCACCCGCCTCGTCGACGTGTTCTACCAGCATGTCGATGCGGATGCTCAGCTCATTGCGATGTATCCCGACGGCCATGAGCTGGAGGGGGCGAAGCAACGTCTGCAGATGTTCCTCGAGCAGTACTTCGGGGGTCCGTCGACCTACCAGGAGCAGCGAGGTCACCCGCGACTGCGGATGCGGCATTTCGACTATCCGATCGATTTCGATGCCCGGGACCGCTGGCTGCGGTGCATGCGTGCGGCTCTTGACGACGTGAGCCTGCCGCCGCTGTACGACGAGATGCTCTGGGACTACTTCCAGCGGGCAGCGACCGCGATGGTGAATACTAACCCGAACATCCGGTGATCACAGTCCGGTGAGCATAGACCGCTGATCACAGTCCGCGGGCACGCGTGAGAAGGTGACCGCCTGGGGCCACAAGACGCAGCCAGCCTCCGGCTTCCATGATGCGCAGCTGACGGTCGTCGTCGCGTCCCGCGGGTGGAATGAAGCGCAGCGCAGCGGCGGCGAAGGCCAATCCTCCTGGCATCCCGGTTCCCTGCTCGCCCGCCATCGGACGTGACCACACCCGTGAACGCAGAGCCTTGACCGCGTGTCCCCCAGAACCCTCGGGCGCACCGGTGCTGATCTCGGCGATCCCTGACTCCGCAGTCTCGTGGAGCCGCCCGACGCTGATCGTGTCGTACTCGGACCAGCCTCCGCGCGGAGGCGCGATCCCGGTCCACGACACGAGCACCGAGTTCGGCGGCACCGGCAGAGTGGTTCCATTCTCGTCTCGGGCGAAGCGGTCGAGCAGATTCGACAGCGGCACCGCCTCGTCGAATCCGTCCTGTTCGTGATCGTCCAGGCGCAGCATACGCATGGCCAGCACCAGCGGTGTCGAATCGCCGAGTCCGTGCGGGAACAGCGGTGCCACGGTGGCGGCCAGGACGTCGGAGGCGACCTGCAGTCGCATCGCTCCGTCAGCATCTGCCCTGTGCGCCAGAGAAGCGAAGGCGGAGAGATCCCGCATCGCCAGCGGGTCGCTGATATGCAGATCCGTCATCGTCGGGCCCTCCGCAGCGGCACCGGTGTACCGAGCACCGATTCCATGGCGACGGTCTCGGCTTCCCTGAGGCGCCGTGGCCGACCGCTGTCGATGTCGATGAAGACGATGACGGTCTCGGCGACCGTGTAGGTCCGCGAACCGTCCGGTTCGCAGATGACATAGCCCACCGTCACCGAGGCGGGTCGGACTTCGCTGATGACGAGATCGACGGCGATGGGTCCGGTCCGATAGGGAATCGGGGCACGGTATTCGATGGCGTGGGAGGCCACGAGCAGCTCGGTGGTGGCAGAGGCGTCGGCGAAGACCGTCGGTATCTCGACCCCGCTGACCGTCTCGGTCACCCCGTGCTCTCCCGGCGTGGTCGGTGCATCGGAGCTGTGGGTAGGAGAGCCGAGGGCACGGACGCGAGCCTCTTCCAGCAGTTTGAGCTGGGTGACGTTGTTCACGTGGCCGTAGACGTCCATATCACCCCATCTCAGTTCCAACAGTACGCGGGTGAATTCGTCGAGAAGGGGGTTGGTGGCGCCAGAGTGCATGCCTCCCATCATGCCACCTTCCTCACGACGGTGCCGCACGCGATAGGATCGTGACTCGTACGCACGATTGGCCCAGTCATCCGAGGGAGAAGCCCATGACCGACGAAGCATCCTCCGAAGCGGAGGCGAACGTAGCTCGGCTGCACGAGATCCTCGATCTGCGTCGGCTCGAGTTCACTGCGGCGTCCAGCGAAACGGACTTCTTCATCGGGCACAGTCAGTACAAACCCGACGGTCGAGTCTTCGGCGGGCAGGTGCTCGCGCAGTGTGTCATCGCAGCGGCCGCCACACTCCCCAGTGACCGCCTGATCCATTCGCTCCACGGATATTTCCTGCGCGCCGGCGATGTCAGTGAGCCCATCGAATTCGGCGTCGAGCGGCTGCGCGACGGCCGTTCGTTCTCTGCCCGCCGCGTCCACGCATATCAGAAGGGCGCGCCGATCCTGTCATTGAGCGCTTCGTTCCAGGACGACCAGCCGGGTCTCAGCCATGCCGAGCAGATGCCGACCGGTCTGCCTGCTCCCGAGGACTGCCCGGAACTGCTTGACTATATCGGTGACGAGGATTCTCCGGTCGTCAGCGACTGGCTGAGGAAGCGTCCCTTCGAAGTCCGTCCTGTCGAGCCGTCTCTGCACACCTCGGGCGTCTCGGATCCCTCGATCGCCGAACAGCATTCCTGGTTCCGAGCCAGTTCGAGATTCGGCGACGATCCAGTGCTCAATGCCGCGGCTCTGGCCTATGCCAGTGACTTCAACCTGCTCGAACCTGTCCTTCGTCATCACGAACTGACGTGGCGAACCCCGGGGCTGCGGGTAGCCAGCCTCGACCATGCGATGTGGTGGCACCACCGGGTGCGCGTCGACGACTGGATGCTCTATGTGCAGGAGTCTCCTGCCGCACAGGGCGGGCGCGGTCTCGGCTACGGCCGTATCTTCGCTCAGGACGGGACCCTGCTGGCCACTGTTGCCCAGGAAGGCATGGTCCGGGTCAAGGAGGTTCAGTGACGAGTAAGGACCCGACGATGATGGACATCATCGGCACCATCCTCAGCCGGCTGGTCAACGTGGCGCTTTTCCTCGTCATCGGGTTGCTCAGCCTCGTGGCGTTCATGGGACGCACGGATCTGCATGTGGCGGTCTGCGGGCTGTTGGCAGTCGTATGTGGAGTCATCGGTACGATTCTCGTCCGTCTGCTGTTCAGAGGGATCGCGAACCTCGGCGGACTAACCCGCCGCTCAGAGGACTGACTCTTCTCCTCATTCGGTCGAGGCTTCGGGCCGGCTCGTTTTGGACGGTCCGCCAGCGGACGCAGCGCACGTCTCCCGCCGATTCTGTGCGGGCGCGTTCATCGTCCACCTGTTCCGCACGGATAGAGTGATGCCCCGGTCTCTATGACTGGGGCATCACTGTATCCAAAAGATGCGAAAGAAGAGTCGGAACCGGTTCGGCTCAGACCGAACTGAGCTCAGTCTCGGGTGAGACGACGGTGGGTGACTCGGTGCGGGCGGGCCGCATCTTCGCCGAGTCGCTCGACCTTGTTCTTCTCATAGGCTTCGAAGTTGCCTTCGAACCAGTACCAGTTCGCAGGGTTCTCCTCTGTGCCTTCCCACGCGAGGATGTGCGTGGCCACACGGTCGAGGAACCAGCGATCGTGCGAGACGACCACGGCGCAGCCGGGGAACTCGAGCAGGGCGTTCTCCAGCGAGCCGAGGGTTTCGACATCGAGGTCGTTCGTCGGCTCATCAAGCAGGAGCAGGTTTCCGCCCTGTTTGAGGGTGAGTGCGAGGTTGAGGCGGTTGCGCTCACCGCCGGAGAGGACTCCGGCCTTCTTCTGCTGGTCCGGGCCTTTGAATCCGAACGCGGAGACATAGGCACGGGAGGGCATCTCCACCTTGCCCACCTGGATGAAGTCGAGTCCGTCGGAGACGACCTCCCACAGGTTCTTGTCCGGATCGATTCCGCCGCGGGACTGGTCGACATAGGAGATCTTCACGGTCTCTCCGACCTTGAGATCTCCGCCGTCGAGCTCTTCCATACCAACGATCGTCTTGAACAGCGTCGACTTTCCGACGCCGTTGGGTCCGATGACGCCGACGATGCCGTTGCGCGGCAGGGAGAAGCTCAGGCCGTCGATGAGTTTGCGCCCATCGAAGCCCTTTTCGATCTTGTCCGCTTCGATGACGACATCACCGAGGCGGGGGCCGGCTGGAATCTGAATCTCTTCGAAGTCGAGCTTCTGCGTCTTCTCCGCCTCGGCCGCCATCTCCTCGTAACGGGCCAGACGTGCCTTCGACTTCGTCTGCTTCGCCTTCGGGTTCGAACGCACCCATTCGAGTTCGTCTTTCAGCCGCTTGGCGAGTTTCGCGTCCTTCTTGCCCTGGACCTGAAGGCGCTCCTGCTTCTTCTCGAGGTAAGTCGAGTAGTTGCCCTCATAGGGGTAGAGATGCCCACGGTCGACTTCGGCGATCCATTCTGCCACGTGGTCGAGGAAATACCTATCGTGGGTGATCGCGATGACAGCGCCCGGGTAGGTCTTCAGGTGCTGCTCGAGCCACAGCACCGATTCCGCATCGAGGTGGTTCGTCGGCTCGTCGAGGAGCAGCAGATCGGGCTTCTCGAGCAGAAGCTTGCACAGTGCCACACGGCGTCGTTCACCACCGGAGAGCACAGAGACGTCCGCGTCCGGCGGCGGGCACCGCAGAGCGTCCATCGCCTGTTCGAGCTGGGAGTCGAGATCCCAAGCGTCAGCGGCGTCGATGGCCTCCTGCAGCTTGCCCATCTCTTCCATGAGGGAGTCGAAGTCCGCATCGGGATCGGCCATCTCCTCGGAGATGGCATTGAAACGGTCGACCTTTGCTTTGATCTCGCCGACGCCTTCTTCGACGTTGCCGAGGACGGTCTTCTCTTCATTCAGGGGCGGCTCCTGCATGAGGATGCCCACCGAGTACCCGGGGCTGAGTCGAGCTTCACCGTTAGAGGGCTGCTCGATACCCGCCATGATCTTCAGAATGGTTGATTTGCCGGCGCCGTTGGGGCCGACCATACCGATCTTCGCTCCGGGGTAGAACGACATCGATACGTCGTCGAGGATGACTTTGTCACCGTGCGCTTTGCGCGCCTTGTGCATGGTGTAGATGAATTCGGCCATAGTGTACTCAGGCTATCGGTTCGGCGCACCCCAGCGCCACTTGACGCTCGGCATCCGCCGAGGATAACCGAACTTCCGCCGAGGCGGTCCGACCTGCGTTGGGGAGTGCTCAGCCTCCGCCGAGAGACGGGGCTTCACCCGAAGTGCCACCGTCGCTCGAGGTCTCCTCGGATCTGCCCTCACCGGAGGACCCATCGGTGCCCTGAGAACCGTCGGTGCCTTGGGCACTGTCGGTGCCTTCTGAGCCCGCAGTCCCTTCCGCTCCCCCGGTGCTTGCCGACGCGGAGTCGTCTTCACTCGGCGCGGGGCTCTCGGTTTCACCGTCCTTGCCGTTGATGTCCTCACCGGGCAGGTGGCCGGCACCGTTCGAGTCACCGTCTTCGTCGCGCTTCTCGCCCTTCGGTGCTTTGACACCTTTCGGCCGTTCCACTTCGCCGAACAGGCAGGAGCCCGTCGATTCGGTGGGCTGGACGAGGTCGGCCGTGGCTTTGCCTTTCCGGATCTCGCCGACGACGCAGCCCTTGTCGGTCTTGACTCCGAACATCTTCGAAGGGACTTCATTGCCGAGCGGCGATTCGTCGATCGTCGCCTCGAGCTGTTCGGGCTCATAGCCGGCGTCGAGCATCGTGGAGAAGAACTTCTTCGTCGACGGCACCGATTCCTTGTTACCCGTCAGCGGTTTGAGTGCCTTGAGCACCTTGTCGACTTCGGCAACGGGCTTCGCCTCGGTCTGTTTCGGCTGCGGCTGCGAATCATCGGCACCGAAGCCGAGAAGCGAACAGCCCGACAATGCCAGAGTCAGTGCCGCAGCACTCAGCACAGGAACAAGACGCATCTGCAACCTCGGCGGGAGGGGACGATTGACAGTCTCACTCTAGCGGATGACACGAGCCGCGAGGCGCATCGATTCGACAAGGCTGCAAGGAATTCGCGCGATCAGAAGGGCGCCGCGGCTTTTGCGGTCTCCTGGGCGATCGGATCATCTTCGGCACCGGTGTCGATGTCGGCATCGTCGCCGCTCGCGGTATCGACGATGTCGCCATGATCGGTGTCGCCGTCGGATTCGGAGTCCGGCGGCGTTTCGGCGCGGCCCAAGGCGCTCCACCCCGAATCGTTCGATCCGGATGGCTCAGAGTTCGACTCTCCGGCCGTCGACTGTGAGCGGTCGGCTGATTTGGCACGCTTGTAATGAGCGGTTCCGTACCTCAGGTCGGGGCCGATATGCTCGGCGACCACCGTCGGCGAGATTCCGCTGCGCTCCTCGGTGGCCCATTCTCGATTCCTCAGGTTGCCCGATACGATCACCGCGGCGCCGGTGTTGAGCGACATCGCGGAATTGCTCGCCAGGTCGCCGTAGCAGTCGACTCCGAACCACGAGGTGCCGTCTGGGACGAACTCACCGGTGTTCTTGTCGACTCTCCAGTGGTTGACGGCCAACCTGAACGAGGCGCAGGCTCGCCCGGACGGCAGCGTTCGTGCGCTCGGCTCGGTGGCGATGGTGCCGGTGACGGTGATCGGGATTGCGGACATCGGTGTCTCCAAATCGGTGTGATGAAACCATACGGTCGTCTGCGTCCGCATGGAACTCCAGTCAGCCCGGTCCTTCGCTCCAGTGTCCAGAATCATGAAATGCCCTGTGGACAGAGGTTCTCCGTCCACAGGGCTTCACTGTCCGAGTCGCCCACGGGGTGTGTTCGAGTCGGAGATGCGCGTCTGCGTCTCAGCCGAGCATCTCGTATGCCCGTCGGTGCTCTCCGATGACGCTCTTCACCGAGTTGAGATACGAGCTCTGCGCGACGCGGCCGACCGCATCTCGCAGCTTGCCGTCGACCTCGGATGCCGCCTCCTTCGCGCCTCTGGCCCGTGCCGACTTCGCCACCAGAGAAGTCACGAATGAACCGATGCAGCCGATCACGAACAGCCCGATGCTGACGATCCAACACCACGTCGGCAGGGCTCCCGAACCGATTACGGCGACGAGGGCGGAGACGATGATGCCGAGGAGACCGATGATCGAAGCGACGAAGAAGATGATCTGCAGGGTGTGTGCCAGCGACCACCAACCGGGGCTCTGGCGAGTGATATCCACAGCCGTGACGGCCGAGTCGAGATTCTCCGACAGCTCGTCGGTGCTCTTCTTCTCTGCTTCCGCGGCCTCGTTCTGCCATGCCTGCGGCATGGTCGACACGGATTCTGCGATGAGTTCGTGCGCCATGAGCCGGACGTGGGAGCTCTGCGCCTTCGTCGTCGCCGGCACCGAAGCGCGGACGAGCTCGTCTCTGTCCTGACCGTGCTTGGCGCCCAGCGGATCGGGCGCATTGCGCTGGGCCCATGCGAGGATGGGATACCCGGTCTTGCGGTAGGAACGGCGGATGTAATCATCGTGCACGGTCTGTGCCACGGCTTCGACACCGGCGGCTTCCGACATCGTCTCGACCAGTCGGGATGCGCCGGCCAATTCGTCCGGCGAGGAGACCGGTTCTCCGAGTTCCTTCCGGATCCGATTGGCCATCGCCTGCATATCGGCCAACAGCCTCTCGGCCGCGGCGTCGTTCGAGTCGACGGTGTCGGCGAGGATGCTGCGGATCTCCGGGATGCCCTCTCGGGTCACGGCCGAGGAGATGCGCACATTCGTCTCGCTCAGCCCATCCTCGTTGAGCAGCTGGCGCAGATGGTCGGTTGCGGCCCTCCGCTCCTCCGGGCTGAGTTTGTCGATCTGGTTGAGGACGACGACCATGTTCCCGCTGTTCTCGGCGAGTTTGGTCAGGTACTCGGAGTGCAGTGAGAAGTCGGCGTATTTCTGTGGGTCGACGACCCAGAACACGACATCGACGAGTCCCACCAGACGATCCGACTCGACACGGTGTTCGACTGCCGTGGAGTCGTGGTCGGGCAGATCCAGCAGGATCAGACCGTGCAGGCGTCTCTGATCGTCGCCATCGAGCGCGGACTCGCGCCAGGTGCGGCTGCGTTCGGGCACATGCAGCCAGTCGAGGACATCGTTTCCGCCCTCGCCCCAGACGCATGCGGTCGGTCGTGAAGTCGTCGGCCTGCGCACACCGACACGGGCGATTTCGAGGCCGGCCACTGCGTTGAACAGTGATGATTTGCCGGAGCCCGTCGACCCGGCGAATGCCACGACGGTGAAGTCCTCTCCCAGGCCCAGACGGTCTTCCGCCCGATCGAGCAGATTCTGCGCATCGGTGCGAACGTCTCCACCGAGCTTGTCCTCACTCAGCGACAGGGCATGTCGGATACCCTCGGCGAGGCGCCGGATCTCGGTCTGTGCGGAACTGTTCACAATGCCACCTCAAGTCGTTCACCGGAGGCGCGCAGGGCGCCCGCTTGCCGCGCCGGTACCGCGGATAGTCTCAATGCGTTGTCGAAAGGAGTACGGCAGCCCGCCACGATGCCCACAGCCGCGTCGAGGAAGCGCTGTCGGATCGATGCGATGAGCCTGGCCGCCTCGTCGGCTCCGAAGATCGTCTCCGCGAGATTGAGTGCGACTCCTGCACCTTGTCGGGTGTTCTGCCCGCCATCGCGGGAGGTCCGCGGATCCCAGAAGGCCGCGTATTCGACGACAGCGCAGACTCCGGCAACGCCGAAGGAGAGGATTCGGGCCTTGGACTTCTTTCCCTGACCGATATCGCGCACAAGCGCGTTGACTTCGTCCGACCAGGTGCTCACCGCCGACTTCACTGAGTCCTCGAGCCCCGCTCCGACCGTGCGCAGTTCAGGCTGATCTTCGATGAGGGCCGCACCGGCAGCGGTGTTTCGCCACTCGGCATTGACTTCATCGAGCACGTCGATGGCCTGTTCGCGCAGGGACACGGCCGCGCTGCGCAGGATGGCGACATGCAATGGTGTGGCCGCGTCATGTTTGCCGGTCACCGCAGCGGAGATGCGATCTCGCATTCGAGCCATCGTCGGCTCCAGTCCGCGGAAGAGCTGGCCTGTGCCCACGAAGTCCTGCCAGCGAGCATTGACCTCGCCGTGCAGGACTCGTCCGTCGGAGAAGACTTCGCCGAGCCCGGATTGAGCTGATCGGAAGCTCTTATCCACTGAGCCGACCAGGGCGATGTGAGCCTGTTCCTGAGTTTCGGCGAAGTCGGCGAGCTCCCTGACCCGTGCGGGCAGCGCAGCGATCGCACCCGTCAGCGTGCGATTGCGAATGCGCTCGAGTGAGGTGCCCTCCGTGCCGACTTGAGAGATCCAGGAGCGAATAGGGTAGATCGCTGCATGAGGCAGCAGACCGTCTTCCAGCTCGAGCTCTGCGACGGAGAAGATCGGTGAGTTCGCAAGTCCTGCATCGGCGAGCAGACTCGACAGGTGATGCCTGACCTCGCGGTTGGCTTCCGGCGGAACCCGATCGAGGACGATGGCCACCGAAGTGCTTCGCGCAGCGGCCGTCTTCAACAGGGCCCACGGTGCGGCATCGGCGTACCGGTTCGCCGTCGTTACGAAGAGCCACAGGTCGGCGCTGAGCAGCACCCTGCGCGAGAGCGCACGGTTCGTCTCCGAGATGGAGTCGATGTCCGGACAATCGAGAATGGCCGTGCCCGCTTCGATGTTCTCATCGGCGATGAGCACGACTCCGGGCATGGCCGACTGAGGGTCGGAGCTGCGCGGCAGGTCAGGCAGGTAATGCTCTGATTCGAAGAACTTCGCATCGGCGGGGTTGAAGATGACGACCGGGTTGCCCGTCGTCGGTCGACGCACGCCGGCAGGACTGACGCTGCGCCCTACGAGGGAGTTGACCAGTGTCGATTTGCCGGCACCTGTCGACCCGCCCACGGCGATGAGGAACGGAGTCCGCGAACGATTGATCCGCGGCAGCACGTAGTCGTTGAGTTCCGCAGTCAGTGTCGAGTGTGCTGTGCGAGCGTCGGCGAAGTCTTCGCTGCGCAGGGTGAAGCGCGTCTCCGAAACTCGCTTGACGATATCGTTCAACGCTTGGCCGACCGGCGGCGTCACGGCGCTCTTGCTCTCAGTCATCACGCCTCCACTCTCTATGTTTTCCCAGCTCGGCACCAACTGCCACGCCGTATCGGCGCGGAATTGCTCAGCGACAGCAGGGATCAGACGGACCTGCCCGTTCAACGGGTGCGGGTATGAGAGCGCCCCCGGCGGGGCTCGAACCCGCGACCTACCGCTTAGAAGGCGGTTGCTCTATCCGACTGAGCTACGGAGGCTCAAATATCGTAACCGATGCCCGGATGAGAACAGAAAGCGGCCCCGGGTCGGTGCGGACTGTCCCATCCGTCGCCTCGAACCGGGGCCAACGCGCTGCCGTGAAAGCACGGCAGGAACATCTCAGTAGTGACGGGCTGCGTTCTCCATCGACTTCATCACCGTCACGAATGACACGGCCACCACTCCCGTCATCGCAAGAATGACTGCCACGGCTTCGATCCCGAAGGCGAAGTCGACGATGATCGGGAAGAATCCTGCGAGCATGAAGCCCAGCAGCGCGACAAGCGTGAGTGCTGTGGCAACTGAGAAGAGCTTTGCACCACTCATTGTCCATCTCCTTCGATCGATGCATCCGATGGAGAAAGACTAACGCCAGACGAGACTCACGTCACTGAGAATTTCAGTAGAATTCGTCTCAGCCTTCGCCTCGAGCGTCGATCGCTTTCTCCAGACGCTCGAGTTTGCCGTCGATCTCGCCGGAGTAACCAGGGCGGATATCGGCCTTGACCACCAGGGACACTCGAGTGCCGAACTCGCCGACAGCCTCGGTGGCCTCTTTGATCACCGCGAAGACCTCGTCCCATTCCCCTTCGATGGTCGTGAACATCGAGTCCGTCCGGTGCGGCAGGCCGGAATTGCGGACGATCTCGACAGCCGCTGCCACGGCATCGTGGACCGAGGCGTCGGTCCCTTCTCCCCCACTGGGAGCGACTGAGAAAGCTGCGAGCATGATGGTGGTCCCTTCTGTCCGGTCCGGTGGGGAGCCGATCGGCTCCCCACCGGTTGAACTGTCTTTCTTGCGGTCGAACGACTCGGCTCAGGCCTGAGCAGGCACTGTCACGATGAGCGAGTCACCCTGGCCGCCGCCTCCGCAGAGTGCGGCGATACCCGTGCCGCCGCCTCGGCGCTGGAGTTCGAGGGCAAGGGTGAGGACGACCCGGGCTCCCGAGGCACCGATCGGGTGGCCCAGTGCGACGGCGCCGCCGTTGACGTTGACCTTGTCCTCGTCGATGCCGAGGTCTTTGGCGCTGGCCAGGCCGACGGCGGCGAAGGCTTCGTTGATCTCATAGAGATCGAAGGAGTCCGCTGCGACGCCTTCACGCTCGGCAGCGACCTTGATCGCCTGTGACGGCTGGTGCTGGAGAGTCGAATCCGGTCCGGCGGTCCAGGCATGCGAGCGGATCTCGGCGAGGATCGGAGCGCCGAGCTCTTCGGCCTTCTCACGCGACATGACGACGACAGCACAGGCTCCGTCGGAGATCTGCGAAGCGTTGCCGGCGGTGATCGTTCCGTCCTTCCGGAAGGACGGGCGCAGCTTGGACAGGGACCCCGCCGTCGTGTCAGGACGCACACCCTCGTCTGCGGAGATGGTGACATCGCCCTTGCGCGAGCTGATGGTCACTGGCACGATCTCATTGTCGAAGGCACCGGACTTCTGTGCCGCCGCAGCGCGCTGGTGCGAACGAGCGGAGAACTCATCCTGATCGGCGCGGGAGAACTCGCGGTCACCGGCATTGGCTTCTTCGGTCAGTCCGCCCATAGCCTGATCGGTGAATGCGTCCCAGAGACCGTCGTAGTCCATATGGTCCTTGGCGACGACATCGCCGTACTTGTACCCCGAACGTGACTTCATGAGCATGTGCGGCGCCTGGCTCATCGATTCCTGACCGCCAGCCACGACGACGTCGTACTCGCCGGCCCGGATCAGCTGGGCTGCCTGGGTGATCGTGTTGATGCCCGACAGGCACAGCTTGTTGACCGACACGGCCGGAACGGACATTGGGATGCCGGCTTTGACCGCCGCCTGACGACCGGGACCCTGACTGTTGCCGGCCTGCAGAACCTGGCCCATGATCACATAGTCGACGTCGGAGCCCTGAATGCCGGCGCGATCGAGTGCACCGGCGATGGCTTCGGCGCCGAGCTCGACGGCACTGAGTTTCGACAACTCTCCCTGCAGTCGCCCGAACGGTGTGCGCGCTCCGGCGACGATCACTGCATCAGCCATATTTCCTCCTCGGATATCCGCGTTGCGGACTCGGGTCCGCAACACGTATGCATTTCGACATCCACCAGCCTAGTCGAGGCCCATGTGGCCTGCATCACGGGGTCCGCGCAGCCATGGATCAACCCCTCGTCCACACTCCCGCATTCGCACCCAACACTCATGGAGTCTCCGTTAGAGTAGGACGAAGACAGCCTAAGAACACCCCCTTTCCAAGATGACAGGAGTTCGTTTCAGTGACGCCCACCGAAGAATTCCGCACAGCGATGCGCGGCTACGAGAAGAGTGAAGTCGATTCGCGACTGCAGCAGCTGCGCACCGAGGTCGAGTCGGTCCGCAAGGCCCTGGCCGATGCACGCAGTCAAGTCATCAATGCAGATCGGGCGAAGCTGCAGATCGCAGGTGAGCTCTCCGAGGCCAAGGCACAGCTGAAGAAGGCTGCCAACGACAACGCAGAGGCGGCAGGGCCTCCCGGAAGCCGCATCGACCATCTTCTCAAGATCGCCGAGTCGCAGGCTCGCGAGACCCTGGCTCAGGCCAATTCCGATGCCGAGACGATCCGGAACAAGGCCCGCGCCGAGGCGGCATCCGCTCGCGCTCGGATGCACACCGAGAGCAACGACACACTGTCCAATGCGCGCTCGGAAGCCGATGCGATCACCTCCTCGGCCGAGCTGCGCGCCGAAGAGACGATCAAAGCCGCTGAGAAGCGCGCAGCCGAGCTCAGCGCAACCACCGAACGCGAGACCAAGCAGGCCAAGGAAGCGAATGCCGCTTCCGCAAAGGAGGCTCGCGAGAGCCTTGATCTCGAGCTCTCCGAACTGCGGGCGACCGCTGAGAAGGAAGCCGCGGATCTGCGTGCCGAGGCCAAGACCGAGGCAGAGGAGACGGTGGCGGCTGCTCAGGCACAGGCCGACGAGCTGCTCAAGTCCGCGAAGGCTCGCGACGAGGCATCGAAGAAGGCCGGAAACGACTTCGACGTCGAGCTCGCAAACAAGCGCAAGGAAGCCGAGACCGAACGCAAGAAGCGCTACGAAGAGGCGCAGGTCGAGAACAAGAAGCTCGTCGAAGAGGCTCAGGCACGTGCGGCGAAGGCCGACACCGAGGCCAAAGAAGCTGCCGAGCGTGCGGAGCAGACTCGCACCGACGCGGTGAAGAAGGCCGACGAGATCATCGCCGACGGAAAGTCCCGCGCACAGACGCTCATTGCGGAAGCTCGCGCCACCGCCGAGGCGACCATCGAGGAATCCGCGGCAGAGGCCAAGCGCAATGTCGCCTCCGCACAGTCGCAGGTCGATCTGCTCACGAAGCAGCGCAAGACGATCACTGCTCAGCTCGACCAGCTCCGTTCGCTGTTCGCTATGCCCGGGGTCATGGGCGGCGACTCAGTTGATCCGGCGAAGGCCGAATCGGCGTCTCACGCCACCGAGCAGATCGCCGACGGACAGGAGCTCGAAGACCTGCTGGCCGGCGATGACTCGTCGGAGGATTCACCGAAGTCCGAGGACTCCGCGAAGTCGACCGATGATGCTGCGTCGAACGACTCCGATGCCGACTCCTCGAAGTCCGGGTCCGCCTCGGGCGGGGGTTCGAAGTCGACCGGGCCAGCCAAGAGCGATAGTGCCGGAGCCAAGGGCAAAAGCCCGGCGAAGGCATCCGACGAGTCGGCCGAAAGCTCGAAGTCGGCTCCGGCTTCGAAGAACGATGCGCAGTCGACCGCTGACTCTGCCGCTGATGAGAAGGACACGGCAGGCGAAGATCTGCCCAACGGCGCCACCGACGAGGACACGATCTCGATCAACGCTCAGGTCTCCGGCTCGAAGGACAACTCGAAGACCTCGCGCTCGCGCAACTCGCTGCGCTGAGACCGATTGAGTCGAGTCCGGCTGGGTCGAGACCGATTGATCTGAGACCGCCCGAATCGACTATGACGAAGGGACCTGCTGATGCGGGTCCCTTCGTCATTGTGAGGCACGTTGGCTAACTTCAGTCGACTCCAGCCCAGTTGACGACAGCCTGGAGATCATCTGATCTCCCCCGTCCCTCACCGGAAGCGGTCGAAGCAGTGCTGGTGCCAGTGCCGCCTGCTCTCGACCCCGATCTCGATTCCGTGGGGAGCATCCTGACGCCACGCAACGACATGGCTCGTGGCGGCACTGACATCGCGGCCACATCCAGGGCAGACATAGACCTTGCCGGATTCGTTTCCCTTCACGGTCTGCACGGACCAGGTTCCGTCCGGCAATGAACGGCTTGTCCGAATGCCGGCCACAGAGTCGGACAGATCTCGGGGAGCCTGCTGCCATTTGTTCTTTCGACGCGAGGATGAAGATCGTGGCATTGAGTCATTGTCTCACGTAGGCTGAAGCGCGTGCGTCTAGTCATTGCCCAATGCTCCGTTGATTATGCCGGTCGTCTGACCGCCCACCTTCCGATGGCCACCCGCCTCATTATGCTCAAGTCTGACGGCTCGGTGCTCATCCATTCCGACGGCGGTTCCTATAAGCCGCTGAACTGGATGACTCCCCCGTGCACGGTTCGGCATATCGAGCCCGACACCGAGCAGGAAGAGGCCGGTCTGACGGAGCTGTGGGAGGTTTCGCAGACGAAGACCGGAGACCGTCTCGTCATCTCCATCGCCGAGGTTCTCGCTGACGACTCCTATGAGTTCGGTGTCGATCCCGGGCTGGTCAAGGACGGGGTCGAAGCGCATCTGCAGGAACTGCTCGCCGAACATATCGAGACCCTCGGCGAGGGCTACAGTCTGGTGCGCCGCGAGTACATGACCGCGATCGGTCCGGTGGACATCTTGGCTCGTGACGACGGACAGAAGTCTGTGGCAGTGGAGATCAAACGCCGCGGCGATATCGACGGTGTCGAACAGCTGACCCGCTATCTCGAGCTCATGAATCGCGATCCACTGCTGAGCCCAGTCAACGGAGTCTTCGCTGCTCAGGAGATCAAACCGCAGGCACGCACGCTCGCCGAGGACCGCGGCATACGCTGCGTCGTTCTCGACTACGATGCTCTCCGCGGAATGGACGACCCCGAGACGCGCCTCTTCTGATCACCCAGGGTCAATCGGCGGATGGGCCCACGGTCAACCTGCGGGATGGCCGGCTACCCACTCCAGCGTCGCCGATCAAGCCGAGCCGTGTCGCTTCCCTCGTGCAGCGTCCGTAGCTCCTCAGCGTGGGCCCACGCCGTCGATCAAGGCGGATAGCGTTTATCGCCCCGTTTACGAGCCGTCTTACGCTGTCCGCCTTGATCGAGCGTCAGGATCATGCTTCGCGACGGCTGTCGTCCACGACCAGTCGTCGTCGCACTGACTCTCCGATACGCAGGAAGAGATCGGCGGAGAAGAGATCGCTCCACCGGACGCGGAAGACCAACCAGCCCTCGTTGCGCAGCGCATACTCGCGGCGCCGTTCACGTTCGAAAGTCAGTTGCGGATCCGCTCCGTCGAGGTGGTACTTTCCTGCACCATCGAACTCTGCGATGACCTTCGCACGTCTATTGGCGAAATCGGTACGGCCCAAGTGCTTGCCGCCTCCATCGCGAATGTCGACCTGCGGCTCGAACCCCGGAATCGAATGCTCGACGAACCGCACCGCGCAGATCGACTCAGCGACGCTCTCGCGG
This sequence comes from Brevibacterium iodinum ATCC 49514, assembly GCF_900169265.1. Taxonomy (GTDB): domain Bacteria; phylum Actinomycetota; class Actinomycetes; order Actinomycetales; family Brevibacteriaceae; genus Brevibacterium; species Brevibacterium iodinum. Next base: position 44,708 of record NZ_FXYX01000007.1, on the reverse strand, counting down.
CGTGCATCGACATTCTCCAATACCTTGACGATCTTCCGTGTGCCTGTGCGAACAGGATGCGCTTCACTGAAGGAACGCATCTGATCGACGGTCACGACCGAGCTGCGCACCGCTGCATCGAGCGCCGCGACAGAGAACGCGAGCGGACAGTCCCGAGCAATGTCGAGCAGCGTCTGCAGGACCGTCGTCACCGGGATCCCATCGACGAACTCTTTCTCTGCACGATCTGAGACGCGTCGCCGCACAAGCATCCTCGCCAGACGAACTCCGCTGCGCGGACTCACCGATTCGGCGAAGACGTCGTCCCGCTCGACGTATGGAATTGGTAGGCCGTGAACGATCAGTGCGCTGCGGTGAGAGAATACTGCGTCCGGAGGTAGGCGATCGACGTACGACCGGACGAGGATTCTCAAATCCTCCACGCGTTTGCGCAGCCCCGTCGACTCTATCGGCAGTGTGGTCGTGGGCGCCGCAGCTATCGCACTGACGAAACTGTGCGCCGGATCAGAACATTCTGCGGTGACAACATATCGCCCTCGTTCCAATCGTCGCAGACAGCATCGTTCGGCGGCTCTGATCCGATGACAGTCCCACCCGGCCGCGAGCAGTGCGGCAGTCGACAGACATCCATACATGCCTTCAAGCATGCGTGACGAGACGCGGGAGAACCAGGATGAGAAGTCGGGCTGTGGACAACCCTCGACTCCTCCACACAGACCGCATCCTCATGAGGATCGGCCGATATGCTGGTCCGCGGAAACACCGCGCAGGCCCTCGAACGGCGTTCGGTCACAGTCGCCGTTCAAGGCGAAGCGCGAGTTCCGCGCCGTCTACCTATCGACAGACGAGGGTGGCTTTGAACGAGAGTAGGAACCTCGGATAGACGAAGGTGGCCTTGAACGAGAGAGCGGACCTCGGACAGACGGGGGCCGGCTTGAACGAGCGCAATGGCTACCGATTTAACGAGCGCGATGTCGACCGAGAACCGAGGGCCGACTTGTACGAACCAGGCAACTCCTGACAGCCGGAGTCCGCGAAGTTCGTCGAGAGAGATCTAGTCGAAGCTGAGGACGTCGCGCTTCTCGACGCGTTCGATGTCGATACCGAGGGCGCGAAGGTTGTCGACGAAGTTCTCGTAGCCGCGTTCGATGTGATCGATTCCCGATACCTCGGTGACTCCCCCGGCCCGGAGGGCGGCCATGACCAAGCCCGCTCCCGCGCGGATGTCGGAGGCTTCGACCTCAGCACCGGAAAGACTCTCGCTGCCGGTGACGAGTGCATGGTTACCGTCGATGCGGACCTTCGCACCGAGGCGGGCGATCTCCTGCACGAAGCGCCAGCGCGCTTCGAACAGATTCTCAGACAGCAGACCGATACCGTCGGACACCGAGTTCAATGCGATGACGAACGGCTGCAGATCCGTCGGGAAGCCCGGGAACGGCATGGTGGCCACCCGGATGGCATGAGGACGCGGCGCGCCGATGACGCGGAATCCCTTGCCCTGCGTTCCGTCACCGAGGATGATCTCACCAAGATCTTCCACCGTGGCGCCCGAATCCCGAAGCTTCATTCCGATATTGGGCATGATGTCGAGTCCGACTCCGCGTATGGTCACATCGCCCGCGCTCAGCGCGGCACCGAAGGCGAAGGTTCCGGCGACGATGCGGTCGCCGACGGTGCGGTGGGTGACCGGCTGCAGCGACTCGACGCCCGTGATGGTGAGGTCGGAGGTGCCGATACCCTCGATCTGCGCACCCATCTCGACGAGCATCGTGCAGATGTCGACGATTTCCGGTTCACGCGCGGCGTTGGCGATGGTGGTGGTGCCATGGGCGAGGGTGGCCGCCATGACGAGGTTCTCGGTGGCACCCACGGATGGGAACTCGAGGACGATCTCGGTGCCGCGAAGTCCGTTCGGGGCCTCTGCGACGAAGTAGCCGTGGTCGAGATGCACGACGGCGCCCAGCGCTTCGAGCCCGGCCTGGTGCATATCGAGCCCGCGGGAGCCGATGGCGTCTCCACCGGGGAGAGCCACATGTGCAGATCGCATCCGTGCGGTCAGGGGCCCGAGGACGGAGATCGATGCCCGCATGGCGCGGACCAGTTCGTAATCGGCTTGGATGCCGACCTCGGCGGGGACGTCGATGCTCACGATGCCGTCGGCGGCATCGTAGTCGACCTCGCATCCGAGCCGGACGAGGAGTGCGACCATGATCCGCACGTCGAGGATGGCCGGCACATTGGTGATGGTGCTACGCCCCACGGCCAGCAGACTTGCGGCCATGAGTTTGAGGACGCTGTTCTTGGCGCCTCTGACATCGATGGTTCCCGCCAACTGTGAGGGGCCGGTCAAGCGGAAGACATCCATTAAGTGAAACGTCCCATCGACGGGTTGAAGCCAGGGGGTGATGATTCGAGCCACGAAGCCATCGTGGACAAGGATTCGGTGTCCATTGCCAGGGACACGGAACGCGGACGACCGTCCGCCTTGCCATAGGAGCAGTCGACGACGACTGCTTCGGGCAGTACCGAATACTGCTCTCCGGATGTGGGCTTGCGCCGGACGAGGATGTCCAGATCCGCACGCGGCAATCGGAACGCCGCACGCCGTGTCAGCGCGAAGACCGGATACCAGTCCAGGGAAGTGACCGAGAACACGGCCACGCCCAAACGCCAACGTGGGCGAGAAGAATACTCCTCGCCCACGTTGATGGAACAGTCAAAGGCACCCGAGAGCTTCGAGATCGACCTGCGTCGGATCGTGACGACCACGATCAGAGCAAGCGCAAGTCCTACCAACGAGAGCAGAACGATCAGCAGGACAGAAGGGTTCACGGTTGCCAGTGTAACCTGCGGATCAGAGAAGTTCGGCCTGATCAGCGGCAATGATCACACGGTTGTTCTCCACCGAGAGGAATCCGCCATCGGCTTTGACCCTGATGGTGTCCTCTCCAGGGGTGAGAATCCGTGCTTCGCCGTCGGCGACGACACCCAGCACGGGCTCGTGGCCCGGCAGGATGCCGATCTCGCCGTCGAGGGTACGGGCGATGACGCGCTTGGCCTCACCGACCCATACCTCGCGATCGGCAGCCACGACATTCACTTCGAGTGTCGCCATGGCTTACTTCTGCATCTCTTCGTAGTTGCGCATGACATCGTCAAGACCGCCGACGTTGAAGAACGCCTGTTCCGGAATGTGATCGACCTCACCGGAGCAGATCTTCGAGAAGCCTTCGATCGTGTCGGCCAGCGGCACGGTCGAACCGGGAACCTGAGTGAACTTCTCAGCGGTGTAGGTGTTCTGCGAGAGGAACTGCTCGATGCGGCGAGCACGGTGAACGACGAGCTTGTCCTCTTCACCGAGTTCGTCGACGCCGAGGATCGCGATGATGTCCTGCAGCTCCTTGTTCTTCTGCAGAATCGCCTTGACCTCGTTGGCGACGCGGTAGTGCTCGTCACCGACGATCAGCGGATCGAGGATGCGCGAGGACGAGGCCAGCGGGTCGATAGCCGGGTAGAGACCGCGCGAGGCGATGTCGCGGCTGAGCTCGGTGGTCGCGTCGAGGTGGGCGAAGGTCGTCGCCGGAGCCGGGTCGGTGTAGTCATCGGCCGGAACGTAGATCGCCTGCATCGACGTGATCGAGTGACCACGAGTCGAGGTGATGCGTTCCTGCAGCAGACCCATCTCGTCAGCCAGGTTGGGCTGGTAGCCCACGGCCGAGGGCATGCGACCCAACAGGGTCGAGACCTCGGAACCCGCCTGGGTGAAGCGGAAGATGTTGTCGATGAACAGCAGCACGTCCTGGTTCTGCACATCGCGGAAGTACTCCGCCATGGTCAGCGCCGACAGCGCCACGCGCAGACGGGTGCCTGGCGGCTCATCCATCTGACCGAACACGAGCGCGGTGTCCTTGAAGACGCCGGCCTCGTCCATCTCCATGATGAGGTCGTTGCCCTCACGGGTCCGCTCGCCCACACCGGCGAACACCGAGGTTCCCGAGTGGTTGTGCGCGATACGGAAGATCATCTCCTGGATGAGGACGGTCTTACCGACACCGGCGCCACCGAACAGACCGATCTTTCCACCCTGAACATAGGGGGTCAAGAGGTCGATGCTCTTGATGCCGACTTCGAGGATCTCGGTCTTGGACTCGAGTTCGTCGAAGGCCGGAGCCTGACGGTGGATGGGCCACCGCTCGGAGATCTCCAGCTCCTCGCCGTCGGCGAGGTTGAGGCAGTCACCGGTGGTGTTCCACACGTGGTGCTTGGTCACGTCTCCGACGGGAACGGAGATCGGTGCGCCGGTGTCGACGACTTCCTGGCCGCGGACGAGTCCGTCGGTGGGCTGCAGCGACACGGCGCGGACGAGTCCGTTGCCCAGGTGCAGTCCGACCTCGAAGGTCAGCTTCCTGGTTCCCTCGGACAGGTCCACTGACGTGGTCAGTGCGTTGTAGATCTGGGGCACGGAGTCGAGCGGGAACTCGATGTCGACAACCGGGCCGATGACTCGGGAAATCCGGCCGAGGGCAGTGCCCTGTGCCGGAGAGGTTTCCGTTGCTGTGGCAGTCATGGTCTCTTTCTCTCTGCTCTCGCCGGTCAGTCGCCGGCTGCCGATGCCGCGAGGGCATCCGCCCCACCGACGATCTCGGTGAGTTCCTGGGTGATTTCCGCCTGGCGAGCCGTGTTGGCCAACCGGGTGTAGGTCTTGATGAGATCATCCGCGTTGTCCGTGGCCGTCTTCATCGCTGCCTGACGTGATGCCTGCTCCGAGGCCGAAGCGCTCAGCAGGGCCGACAGGATGCGCGAATCGATGTACCGCGGCAGCAGTGCGTCGAGGACAGCCTCTGCACTCGGTTCGAACTCATAGAGAGGGAACGCGGACGCATCGGTCGAGCCTGCGGACTGTCCGCCTGTCGTCGCCTCATCGGCGTCGACGACCTCCAGCGGCAGCAGTCTCCGGTATTCCGGATCGTGTGTGACGCTGGAGACGAACTTCGTGAACACGATGTAGATCTCATCGACACCCGAGTCCTCGGACTCCGGATCGAAGTTCTCCAACAGAGCTTCGCCGATCTCGCGGGCGACCTCAGCCGTCGGATTCTCGGAGATTCCTGTCCAAGACTTCTCGATCTTGCGATCGCGGAAGGTGTAGTAGTTCTTGGCCTTGCCTCCGACCGTAAAGAGCTCCACCTGCTTGCCTTCGCCCTTCAGGAGCCGAACGAGCTCCTCGGCCTCACGCAGCAGGTTCGCCGAGTAGGCACCGGCGAAGCCGCGGTCCGGACCGATCACGAGCACTGCGGCTCGCTTGACGTTGTCCGACTCGGTGGTGAGCACGTGGTCGACGTTCGACTCGCTGGCCACCGCCGACACGGCCCGGGTGAGGGCGTTCGCGTACGGGCTGGCGGCCTGCGAGCGGGCAATGGCCTTCTGAATCCGCGAAGCAGCGATGAGTTCCATCGCCTTGAAGATCTTCCTCAAGGACTGAGTCGAGCGGATCTTCTGTTTGAAGACCCTCTGCTGGGCTCCCATCAGTTCTTCCTTTCGCCGTTACGGAACAGGTTCAACGCTTCTGCCGAACGATCTGCTCCTGCTCGACCTCGTCAGAGGAGGCGGTGGCTGTGTCTTCGCTGCCGGCCTTCGATCCGCCGTGGTCAGAGCTGGCGAAGTTGCGCGAGAACTCGTCGAGCACGTTCTTCAGCTCTGCACTGGTGTCGTCGTCGAGCTTGAGCGTCTCACGGATGGTTGTGAAGATGCCCGTCTTGCGTTCGATGTGGTCATGCAGCTCGGACTCGAAGCGCAGCACGTCCTCGACCGGGATCTCGTCGAGGTAGCCGTTGGTGCCGGCGAAGATCGAAACGGTCTGCTTCTCGAACGGCATCGGCGTGTACTGACCCTGCTTGAGCAGCTCGGTCAGGCGTGCGCCACGGGCCAGATCGCGCTTCGTCGCATCGTCGAGGTCGGAGGCGAACATCGCGAACGCCTCGAGTGAACGATACTGAGCCAGCGAGATCTTCAGCGTGCCCGAGACTCCCTTGAGAGCCTTCGTCTGAGCGGCACCACCGACTCGCGACACGGACACACCGACGTCGACAGCGGGGCGCTGACCGGCGTTGAAGAGATCCGACTGCAGGAAGATCTGACCGTCGGTGATCGAGATGACGTTGGTCGGAATGAAGGCACCGACGTCGTTCGCCTTGGTCTCAATGATGGGCAGACCGGTCATCGAACCGCCGCCGAGCTCATCGGAGAGCTTCGCACAGCGCTCGAGGAGACGCGAGTGGAGGTAGAAGACGTCACCCGGGTAGGCTTCACGGCCCGGCGGGCGACGCAGCAGCAGCGAAACCGCACGGTAGGCCTCGGCCTGCTTCGACAGATCGTCGAACACGATGAGGACGTGCTTGCCGTCGTACATCCAGTGCTGACCGATGGCGGAACCCGAGTAGGGGGCCAGGTACTTGTAGCCGGCGGGATCGGAAGCGGGTGAAGACACGATGGTCGTGTATTCGAGAGCACCGGCCTCTTCCAGCGAGCGGCGGACACCCGCGATGGTCGAGCCCTTCTGGCCGACGGCGACGTAGATGCAGCGGACCTGCTTCTTCGGGTCGCCGGTCTCCCAGTTGGCCTTCTGGTTGATGATCGTGTCGATCGCCAGAGCGGTCTTACCGGTCTTGCGGTCGCCGATGACCAGCTGACGCTGTCCACGGCCGACGGGGATCATCGCGTCGATGCTCTTGTAGCCGGTCTGAAGGGGCTCGCGCACCTCCTGGCGGTCCATCACACCTGCGGCCTGGAGCTCGAGCTCACGACGGCCGACGGTCTCGATGTCGCCGAGTCCGTCCACGGGACGACCCAGCGGATCGACGACGCGGCCGAGGTAGCCATCGCCGACGGGGATGGAGAGGACCTCACCGGTGCGGTAGACGTTCTGCTCCTCGGCGATTCCGGAGAACTCACCGAGGATGACGACGCCGATTTCGCGCTCGTCGAGGTTCTGTGCGAGGCCCAGGGTTCCGTCTTCGAACCGCAGGAGCTCATTGGCCATGGTGCCGGGCAGACCCGAGACGTGGGCAATTCCGTCACCAGCGGTGACGACCTTGCCGACCTCGGCCTTTTCCGAGCTCTCGGGGTTGTACGAGTCAACGAACTTCCCGAGAGCGTCCCGGATCTCTTCCGGGCGAATTGTCAGTTCCGCCATCTGGTTTCCCTGCTTCCTTTTCTCAAATCTTGCGTCCGACGACCGGTGGGCCGCCTATGCCGGAGAAGCCGGCCACTAGTGTCAACCTGCGAGCTTGCGCTGCACATCGGCCAGTCGATCGGCCACGGTCGAGTTCATCATCTCGTCGCCGACCTGCACCCGGACTCCCCCGATGACCTCGGGATCGACCTGGACATTGAGGACGAGTTCACGGCCGTAGCTGGCCGACAGTGCTGCCTGCAGCCGTTCGGTCTGGGACTCGCTCAGCGGCTTGGCCACGGTGACGTCTGCAACCGAGCGTTGCTGCCGGGCTGCGAGGATGTCGCTGTACTGGTCGAGAGCCTTCGCCACGCGGAGTCCGCGCGGGTGCAGTGCGGCCTGCTCGACCAGTCGGATGGTGTCAGGCTGAGCCTTGCCCGACAACAGGTCGGAGATGAGAGCGCGTTTGCTCTCGGCGTCAGCCTGAGAATCGAGTGCCCGGGACAGCTCGTGGTTGGATTCCAGCAGACGCGCGAAGCGGAAGATCTCCTCTTCGACCTGGCCGAGCTGGCCGCTGCTCTGAGCGGCCGCGGCGATCGCCGTGACTCCGGCGACCTCCAAGCTGGTGACCAGGTCCTGAGTCCGCGCCCAGCGTCGGCCGATGGCCTCGTCGCTGATCCGGAGGACCGCGTCCGTGATCCGAGTCGAGAACAGAGTCCGCAGCAGCTGCTGCTTCCTCTCGGCCGATTCGGACGAATCCGCCAGGGCCTTGCGCAGTGCGACGTTCTCAGCGAGAACTCCGACCACAGCCAGAGTGCCTTCGCCGATCTCTCGCGGGTCTCCCCCGGAGATCTCGGAGTTCGCGGTCTCCAGGACGGCCTGCAGGGACAATCTGCTCGACTGGAGCATCACGCCCCCTTGACCGGCTGGCCGGACGATTCGGACTCGAGATCGGAGATGAAGCGATCGACCACATTGGCCGAACGCTGATCATCGGTGAGGGACTCGCCGACGATGCGCGAAGCCAGATCCGTGGCCAGCGAACCGACCTCCGAACGCAGCTGCACCATGGCGGCCTGGCGTTCGGCGTCGATCTGGTTCTGAGCCGATGCGATAATGCGGTCAGCCTCGGAGTGAGCCTGCGCCTTCATATCGGCGATGATCTGAGCGCCTTCTTCCTGAGCCTCGGCGCGCAGTCGTGCAGCCTCTGCACGACCGTCGGCGAGCTGCTTCTGATATTCGGCCAGAGCCTGATCGGCTTCGGCTTGCACCTTCTCGGCCTTCTCGATGCCACCCTGGATGCGCTCGGCGCGCTCGTCCAGAGTCTTATTGAAAGCCGGGAGGACGTACTTCCAGACGACCAGGAAGACGATCAGCAGGCAGACGGCACTCCAGACGATGTCGTACAGCGCCGGGAGAAGCGGGTTCTCCGCGGAGGCGACGATGTTTACCGGAGTCATCTTTCAGTCCTCTTCGAGATCAGGGCAGGAAGAACGGGGTGGCGATACCGATGAGGGCCAGGGCCTCGATCAGAGCGATACCGAGGAACATGTTTCCGCGCAGGGCGCCGGCCATTTCGGGCTGACGAGCGGTTCCTTCGATGGTCTTGCCGATGACGATGCCGACACCGACACCGGGGCCGATTGCGGCGAGGCCGTAACCGATCGTCGAAACGCTACCTGAGACTTCGGCGAGCATATCCATAGGATGCTTTTCCTTTCATAATGAAGTCGGGTGGTTGGCCCGACCGTGCAACTCGTGAGTTACGGATCTAGGGGTGCGATCTCAGTGTTCGTCCGAGATCGCGGCATTGATGTACACACAGGACAGAAGAGCGAAGATGTAGGCCTGCAGCACGACGATGAGCATCTCCAGGATGAAGACGAACATGCCGCCGGCGAAGGTGACGATGCCGAAGAACTGGAATCCGTTCGCAGCGTCGAAGAGGAAGAAGCTCGTAGCGGAGAAGCAGAGGACGAGCAGGAGGTGGCCGACCATCATGTTCGCGAAGAGTCGGATCGCCAGAGTGAACGGCTGGGTGACGAACTTCGTGATGAACTCGATCGGGATGAGCAGGATGTGCATCGCCGGCGGGACGCCGGGCAGGATGAGCGAATCCTTGAGGTAGCGGCCGAGGCCCTTCTCTGCGATGCCGGCCCAGTGGTAGGTCACATAGACAACGAGCGTCAGCACGATCGGCATGCCGATGACACCGGTGCCCGGCATGTTGAGGAACGGGATGAGCTTCGTGACGTTCCAGAAGAGGATGCCGAAGAAGATCGCCACAATGAGCGGCATGAACTTCTTGGCCTTCTCCTTGCCCATCGTGTCCTCGGCGATGCCGACGGTCACGAATTCCATGGCGAGCTCCATGCTCGACTGGAAGCGGGACGGAATGAGCTTCATGCGCTTGGCCCAGACAGCCAGCAGCACAACGACGGCGACGGTGGCAATGATGCGGATGAGCATCACGCGGTTCATTTCGAACGGTGTGCCCTCAAACAGGAACGAGGCTGGAAAGAATTCAGCCATCGACGGTGCGTGGAAGCCGCCTTCTGCAGCACTGACTGTTGTGTTCGCGGCGTTGAGTGTTCCCACGTTTTTACTACTCTCCCATGGTCAAGGGCCCTGATGGCCTGGCCTTGGCCCCGCGCTGATGGCGAGGCTTGAGGTTCAGGAGCGACAAAGGGCGAAGATCCGCCCAAGCACCGCGTCTACTCTACCAACTGTAGAGAGCGACCGACAAATTCATCAGGCTTCTCTGTGCAATTTCTGTCAACGATTTTATACGACACGTCATTCCCCTGGTGCGACGCCCCATGACGTGTCTCGGATGGGTGCGCAAAAGAACTTCTGCTCGTCTATCGCGCTTCCGGATCGACGTAGGGCACGCGCCCTTTGACCACGGTGATCGCTTCGACGAGAGACGAGCCGATCACGGCGACGACGATCGTGAAGAATGCGACCGTTCCGTCGAGCCAGGTTGCGTCTTTGATGCGCCAGATGACGATCATGAAGATGAAGGCCTTGAACAGGAAACCGATGCCGAGGAACCCGGCGATCGCGGTCAGCCCCATGTTCCGTCCGACGTACATGACGACTAGGGTGATGATGATGAAGACCGCGGCCAGTCCTCCGCCGACGGCCCCACCGACGAGTCCAGTCATCCCCGAGACCAGACAGCCGATGCCCATGCCGAGGACCGCGACGACGAGGACGAGGATGATGCCCCGGATGAGCAGCGTCCTCCAGACGCGGGCCCAGGCTGCTTCGACTTCGGTCTCTCGGCGCGGTGTCGGGTCGGTCACGAGATTTCCTCTCTGGCTTTCTGACGCATGCGAAGGGGATAGAAGGTGAAGATCAGTGTGATGGCAGCGAGGCCGCCGATGACGCAGGCCGAGAACAGCCAGCCCTTGAACAGGAGCAGCACCGATCCGAATGCGATGAGCGCTGTCCAGGTATAGAGGATGAGCACCGCACGCGCATGGGAATGTCCCAGACGCAGCATCCGGTGGTGGAGGTGTTTGGCATCGGCGGAGAACGGAGACTGTCCGGCACGCAGCCTGCGCACCACGGCCAGTCCGAGGTCGAGCAGCGGCAGGAACATCACGGCCACCGGCAGGATGATTGGCATGAATGTGGCGAACGCTCGCTCCTGGCCGATCAGCGCCGGGTCAACCTGGCCGGTGACCCTGATCGTCGAGGCGGCGAGCAGCAGGCCGATGAGCATCGACCCGGAGTCGCCCATGAAGATCCTCGCCGGATTGAAATTGTGCGGGAGGAAACCGAGGCAGGCGCCGACGAGGATCGCGATGATGAGCGAGGCGAGGTTCGCATACGACTCCGGTGAAGCGTCACGAGCGAGCCAGTAGGAGTAGATGAAGAAGGCGCTCCCGCCGATGGCGACGACGCCCGCGGCGAGACCGTCGAGTCCGTCGACGAAGTTCACCGCGTTGATGGTCACGAGCACGACGAGGACCGTGACGATGATCGACATCCGCGGGGAGCCGATGATGACTCCGCCGAAGGGAATCGACAGCAGCGCCACTCCCTTGATCGCCATGAACCCCGCGGCGAGAGCCTGACCGGCGAGCTTCGCCATCCAATGCAGGTCCCAGATGTCGTCGATGACTCCGAGCAGACACAGCAGGCCGGCGGCTCCGGCGATTCCGATGATCGGGCCCAATTCGACGAAGATCCGATTGAGGAAGGGCATCTGGGAGGCGAAGATGAGGCCGGACAGAAGCCCGCCGAACATCGCGACTCCGCCCAGCCTCGGCGTCGGAACAGAATGGACGTCGCGGTCACGCAGCGGTGAGAAGATCTTTCCTCGTTCGGCCACCCGCTTGACCATGGGGGTCAGCAGGTACGCCACGAGGGCGGAGACGACGAGGATGAAGAGGTAGGCGCGCACTCAGCCGTCCAGGTCGATGAGTTCGGGGACGATTTCGCGCAGGTCCTCGGCGGTGATCGGCCCGCGGCGCAGGATGCGGGGCACGTCGCCGCTGAGGTCGATGATCGTCGAGGACATCCCCGACTCCCGCACCCCCCCATCGACGTAGATGTCGACATCGTCGCCGAGCATCTCCTGCGCCTCGTCCGCGGTCCGGGCGGCGGGCTGTCCGGAGATGTTCGCACTCGACACGGCCAGCGGCCCGGTGCGGCCGAGCAGGGCCAGCGCCGATTCGTCGTCGGGCATGCGCACGGCCACGGTTCCGTGGGTGTCGCCGAGGTCCCAATCGAGGGAGGGCTGAGCGTTCGCGATGATCGTCAGCGGTCCGGGCCAGAATTTCGCGGTCAATGCCAGCACGGTCTCATCGACCCCGTCGACGAGGCCGAAGATGGTCTCCGCGCGTGGGACGAGAACCGGAGGCGGCATGTCCCGACCCCGGCCTTTGGCCGCGAGCAGAGTCGCAACGGCCGAGGCACTGAAGGCATCGGCGGCGATCCCATAGACCGTATCGGTGGGGATGACGAGCAGGTTGCCTGTGTCGACGACTCGCGCGCACTCGTCGAAGACGAGTTCACGGATCTCTTCTTGGCTGACGTCGAATCGTCTCGACACGAGTTCTCCGTTTCGAATGTTCGGTGTGGTCTCGGTACTGGGCCGTACACGGCGGGAATTCGTCTCCGAGATCCCCTACGCCTCACGGCGTGCCGCCGTATAGCGGTCGCGTCCAGTGTAGTCCTGGAATGTGGCGGCGTGTCTCAGACTGGCCGTGGCCGCCAGCAGTTCCCGTGCCCCTTCGCCCTGTTCCTCACTGTGTTCCATGAGGAAAAGTCCGCCTGGCCGCAGCAGCCGCTCGGCTTGACTGATGATGAGCCCCGGAATCTCCAAGCCTGAGTCCCCGCCGTAGAGCGCGGCCGCGGGATCGTGTTCGGCGACCTCCGGGTCCCGCGGCACGGCGGAATCGGGAACATAGGGCGGGTTCGTCACCACGATGTCGGCAAGCCCGCACAGATCGGGCCGAGCCTTCGCGATCGTCGTCGCATCCCCGGAGATGAACTCGACCGTCGACTCGCCGAGGCGGCACTGCTCGAGGTTCTTCAGCGACCATTGCAGGGCCGCGGATTCGCGTTCGACGCCGAGGACGTCGACGCGATCGAATTCGGTGGCAACGGAGAGGGAGATCGCTCCCGAACCGGAACACAGGTCGATGACGAAGGGACGCCGAGCCTTGTCGTTCTTCGTCGTCGAGTCAGTGTCGGCGAGTTCGGACAGTTCGGTCAGAACGGCTCCGGCAAGCAGCTCCGTCTCCGGACGGGGCACGAAGACTCCGCGGCCCACCTGCAGCTGCAGATGCCGGAAGTGGGCGATGCCGGTGAGATGCTGCAGCGGTGTCCGCCGCCGCCGCTGGTCACAGAGTTCGGCGAATCGAGTGCTCACCGACTCCGGCACGGGTTCGTCGAAGAGACGGCGGCGGCTCAGAGCTGCGCTGTCGATCGACCATGCGTGGGCGAGCAGTTCGAGCGCATCGGCTTCGGGACTCGCTATGCCTGCTTCTGTGAAGAGGGTGGTCGCCCCGCGAAGGAGGTCGGAGACGAGAGTCGGCCGGACGGTGTCCAGGTCAGTCCCCCAGTGCGTCGAGGCGTGCGGCCTTGTCGGCGTCCCGGCAGGACCCGATGACCGGATCGAGGTCTCCAGCGAGCACCTGATCGAGATTGTAGGCCTTGTATCCGGTGCGGTGATCGGTGATCCGGTTCTCCGGAAAATTGTAGGTGCGGATGCGTTCCGAGCGATCGACAGTGCGCACCTGCGAACGACGGATGTCGGCGGCTTCCGCTGCGGCCTCTTCGGCCTGCTTGGCCAAGATCCGAGCACGGAGCATGCGCATCGCTGCGTCTTTGTTCTGCAGCTGGGACTTCTCGTTCTGGCAGCTCGCTGTGATTCCGGTCGGCAGGTGCGTGATGCGCACAGCCGAGTCCGTGGTGTTCACTGACTGGCCGCCGGGTCCGGACGAGCGGTAGACGTCGATGCGCAGATCGTGTTCGTCCAGCTGGATCTCTTCGGGTTCATCGACCTCGGGGAAGACGAGCACACCGGCCGCGGAGGTGTGAATGCGTCCCTGCGATTCGGTGACCGGCACCCTTTGGACACGGTGCACTCCACCTTCGAACTTCACCCAGCCGTAGGCACCGTCGTTCTTCGCCTTGACGGCCATGGTGACGTCCTTGTATCCGCCGAGATCCGAATGCGTGGCGTCGAGGATCTGGCTCGACCAGCCGCGCGAGTCGATCCATCGCTGGTACATCCGCAGCAGGTCCCCGGCGAACAGCGCGGATTCGTCTCCGCCTTCGCCGGCTTTGATCTCGATGATGGCGTCTCGGGAGTCATCCGGGTCGCCGGGTACCAGGAGATCCTTGAGCTCACCCTCGGCCGTGTCCATCTCTGCGGACAGACGCTTGGCCTCGGCGGCGAAATCGGCGTCGTCCTCGGCCAGTTCCACGGCGGCTGCGTGGTCGGCTTCGAGTTGGGCGAAGTGACGGGCGGCCGCGGCGACCTTGTCGAGTTCCGCGTACCGCCGGGTCAGCTTCTTGGCCCGGCCGGCGTCAGCGTGGACCGCGGGATCGGAGAGTTCCTCCTGCACCCGGGCGTGCTCATCGAGCAGTGCGCTGACGCTGGCCGTGAGGGTGTCGTCGACCATCTCAGCTGTTGTCGGTCGACGACTTCGGCAGCGGGGTCGTCTTCTGCACCTGCATGAGGAACTCGACGTTCGAGCCGGTCTCCTTGAGCTTCGACATGAGCAGTTCGACTGCCTGCTGCTGCTCGAGTCCCGAGAGCAGTCTGCGCAGCTGCCACATGACCTTCGTCTCTTCCTGGGTCATGAGCATCTCTTCGCGGCGGGTGCTCGAGGAGTTGACGTCGATGGCCGGGAAGATGCGCTTGTCGGCAAGCTGACGGCTCAGACGCAGCTCCATGTTGCCAGTGCCCTTGAACTCTTCGAAGATGACTTCGTCCATCTTGGAGCCGGTCTCGACGAGAGCGGTGGCGATGATGGTCAGCGAGCCGCCGCCTTCGATGTTGCGTGCAGCACCGAAGAACTTCTTCGGCGGGTAGAGCGCATTGGCGTCGACACCGCCGGAGAGGATACGTCCGGATGCCGGCTGGGCTATGTTGTAGGCACGTCCCAGGCGGGTGATGTTGTCAAGCAGCACGACGACATCGGAACCCATCTCGACGAGACGCTTGGCGCGTTCGATGGCGAGTTCGGCGATTGTGGTGTGGTCGTCGGCCGGACGGTCGAAGGTCGAGGCGATGACTTCGCCCTTGACCGCACGCTGCATGTCCGTGACTTCCTCGGGACGTTCGTCGACGAGGACGACCATGAGGTGCGCTTCGGGGTTGTTCTCGGTGATCGCGTTGGCGATCTGCTGCATGATCGTCGTCTTGCCGGCCTTCGGAGGCGCGACGATGAGTCCGCGCTGGCCCTTGCCGATGGGGGTGATGAGATCGATGAGACGGGTCGAGTGCAGCTTCGAGGTGGTCTCGAGGCGCAGACGATCCTGAGGGTAGAGCGGAGTCAGCTTGGAGAACTCGACACGGCTGCGGGCATCGTCGACGGTGAGTCCGTTGACGGAATCGAGGCGGACGAGGGCATCGAACTTCTCGCGCTTGTTGTTCCGCTGTTCGTTCTCACGCGGCTGACGGATCGCGCCGGCGACGGCGTCGCCCTTGCGCAGATCGTTCTTGCGCACCATGGATGCCGAAAGGTAGACGTCGTTCGGCCCTGGCAGGTAGCCGGAGGTGCGGAGGAAGGCGTAGTTGTCGTGGACGTCGAGGATGCCGCCGACTGGGATGAGCACATCGTCGTTGCGGATGTCCGGCTCGTCGTTGCCGCGGCCGCGGCGCTTCCGGTCACGACCCCGTCCGCGGCGGCTGTTGCCGCGATCGTCATCGTCGTTGCTGCGGTTGCGACGATCGTTGCGGTCGTTGTTGCTGCCCCTGTCGTTCCGGTGGCCGCGATCGTTGCCGCCGTCCCGGTCGTTGTTGCCCCGGCCGTTGCCGCCGACCCGGTCATTGCCGCCTCGGTTGTCGCCGGAGCGGTCGTTGTTCCGGCTGCGACGGTCGTTGTCGCGCCCTCCGCGGTGGTCTCGGTCTGAGCGGTCCTGGTCGCCGGAGCTCTCCTGGTCGCCGTGGTCGGCCGATTCCTCACCGCTGCTGTCGCGGCCCTCAGTCTGGGGCTCAGAGCCCCGGGAGCGAGAACGGCTGCGGCGAGAGCGCTGACGATCCTGGTCGCCGCTGTTCTCCTCGGAGGGTGCTCCTCCCGATTGATCCGCACCGGACTCGTTCGCCGTCGAAGACGACGAGGCCTCGGAGTTCGGTTCGATGATGAGCGCCGGAGCGTCCTCGGATGCGGAAGCGGAAGCGGCGGAGCGACGCGAGGAGCGACGGTTCGCCGACTCCTGCTTCTTCTCGTCCTGCTTCTCGGCCTTGGCGGCCGGTTCTGCCGCGGGCTTCTTCTCGGTGGGGGCGGACTTCTGTTCAGCGGATCCGCCCGAGTGGCTGTTGATGGCGTCGATCAGTTCGCTCTTGCGAAGGCGACGGTAACCCTTGATTCCCAGCCCGGCAGCCATTTCCTGGAGCTGAGGCAGCCGCAGCGCTGTGAGGCTGCCAGTGCGCGGGGTGGAATCCTGAGTGGTGGTTTCAGACACGAAGGTCTTTCTCCCTCTTTCGGCCGTGCGGCATGTGCCGTTTGCTCACGGCGACGGAAACACCATTGACGGTGCGTTGTGAAAGAAAACCTGCTAAAGAATGAGCAGGAGATGTTCCAGAATCTATGACATCGGCGACGGATCTGTGAAGAACAGCGGGAAGCCGTGCCCTGTCGGAACACCCACAGTCTACTTGTTCGGAGTCGATCTGGCGAATCGTTTCCTCAATTTTCTCGGCTCACCCGATAACCGCCGAGGTCAATCGCGGTGCGCCGAGCGACGATGCCTGCCGGCACGAGGGTGTCGGGCACCGCCTCGGCGAGAACGAGCACCGTCGGCCCGGCTCCGGAGATGACGGCCGGGAATCCCCCGGCACGCAGGGAGTCGACAAGCGCCATCGACTCCGGATAGGCGCTGCGGCGAAATTCCTGATGGAGCTGGTCACGAGTGGCGTCGAAGAGCACCTGCGCGTCGTTGCTCAGTCCGTGGACGAGCAGTCCGGCCCGAGCCGAGTTGTCCGCCGCGATCGCGTGATCGATGCCTGCGGGAATGAGTCCACGGGCGACCTCGGTGTCGAGGCGGGCGGAGGGAACGAGCACGGTGACGTACTCGAGCGTGCGCACGGGCACCTGCCACGACTTGACCGGCGCAGACAGGGAGACGGTGAGACCGCCGAAGATCGCGGGGGCGGCATTGTCCGGATGGCCTTCGATTGCGGTGGCGATCTCGAGGATCCGGTCGCGACTCATCTCCGCTCCGGTCGACCAGGCTCCGAGTTCCGCCGCGAGGCCGATCCCTGCCACGACTGCGGCCGCCGAGGAGCCCATGCCGCGGGAATGAGGGATCCGGTTGACGCACTCGAGCGACAGCCGCGGACACAGATCGGCCGCGACGTCGGGGAATTCCGCCTCGAGCACCTCACCGATGATCCGCATGATCAGGTGCGAACGGTCCCGCGGCAGCACCTCTGCGCCCTCCCCCGTCACCTCGACGCAGCGGTGAGGGTCGACCGCTGCGGCTTCGACGGTGAGGCTGAGGGTGTCGACGATGTCGAGCGCCAGCCCGTACGAGTCGTAGCCGGGCCCCAGATTCGCCGAGGTGGCCGGGACCTCGAGTCTCACGCGCACGCTCAGCTGTCCTCGAGTCCCAGCGCGCGTGCGGCGCTGACGGCGTCGACGGAGACCCGCTGGGTCTCGATATCGGATCCGTCTGCGGTGTGCAGGGCCCAGCTGGGGTCCTTGAGACCGTGACCGGTCACGGTCACCGCGATCGTCGCATCAGCAGGGACACGACCGGCGTCGGCCATCTTCAGCAGACCCGCCACCGAGGCGGCCGAACCGGGCTCGACGAAGATGCCCTCTTCGCTGGACAGGATCTTGTGGGCGGCGAGGATCTCGTCGTCGGTGACCGAATCGATGAGACCGCCCGAGTCGTCACGCGCCGCTTCGGCCTGCGTCCAGCTGGCGGGGTTGCCGATGCGGATGGCGGTCGCCACCGTGTCAGGTTCGTCGACGGGGTGGCCGAGTACCAGCGGTGCGGCACCGGCTGCTTGGAAGCCCCACATCTGCGGCAGCTGCTTGGAGATCCCGTGTTCGCGGTATTCGTTGTAGCCCTTCCAGTACGCCGTGATGTTGCCGGCGTTGCCGACGGGCAGAACATGGATGTCGGGGGCGTCGCCGAGGACGTCGACGATTTCGAAGGCCGCGGTCTTCTGACCTTCGATGCGATCGGGATTGACCGAGTTGACGAGGTGGACCGGGTAGGACTCCGAGAGCTTGCGGCACAGCGTCAGGCAGTCGTCGAAGTTTCCGTCGACTTCGAGCAGGGTCGCTCCGTGGGCGATGGCCTGGCTCATCTTCCCCGGCGCGATCTTGCCGGTGGGCACGAGCACAGCGCAGGTCAGTCCGGCCTTCGTGGCATAGGCGGCGGCAGAGGCCGAGGTGTTGCCCGTCGAGGCGCAGATGACGGCTTTGGCACCATGGGCCACAGCCTTGGTGATCGCCATCGTCATACCGCGGTCTTTGAACGACGCAGTCGGATTGAGGCCCTCGTACTTCACCCACACCTGGGCACCGGTGCGTGCGCTGAGCTTCTCCGCCCTGATCAGAGGGGTCCCGCCCTCACCGAGTGTGACGGCAGGAGTGTCAGCGGAGATGTCGAGCAGGCTGCGGTATTCCTCGACGACGCCCTGCCACTGGTGTCTGGGGTAGTTCATAGTCACTGTCCTTCTACGCGGATCACGGATTTGACGGTGTGGACGACAGACAGATCGACGAGTCGATCGACCGTCTTCTGCAGAGTCGAGTCGGTGTTCGAGTGGGTGGCCAGCACGAGCTTCGCGTGCTGGACGCCGTTGTCGTCGATGTCCCCGATCGTCTGTCGCATCAGTTCGATGGATGCCCCTTCATCGGCGAAGACCTCGGAGACCGCGGCGAGCACACCGGGACGGTCGACCACGTCGAGGGTGATGTGGTACCTGGTCGTGATCGCCGAGATCGGCAGGATCGGGTAGTCCTCGTGGAAGGGGCGTTCGTACTGTCCGCGTCCGCCGAGCACCTTGCGCCTGGCCACGGACACGAGGTCGCCGAGCACCGCGGATGCGGTCGGTGCTCCCCCGGCTCCCTGTCCGTAGAACATCAGCTCGCCGGCGGCTTCGGCCTCGATGAACACGGCGTTGAAGGCACCGCGCACGGATGCCAGTGCGTGTCCTCGGTCGAGAAGCGCCGGATAGACTCGCGCCGAGAGTCCGGCGCCTGCCGGTGATGAGGCCACACGTTCGCACACGGCGAGGAGTTTGATGACGAAGCCCTGGTCCCGGGCGGTCTCGACCATCTCGGCGGTGACGCCTTCGATGCCTTCGACGTGGACGTCGGCGATCGACACGGGTGCGTGGAATGCCAGAGAGGACAGGATCGCAGCCTTCGCCGCCGCATCATGTCCGCCGATGTCGGCGGTCGGATCGGCCTCTGCGTATCCGAGCTCTTGGGCGGCGGTGAGCGCTTGGCCGAAATCCCAGCCCTCGGAGTCCATCTGGTCGAGGATGTAGTTCGTCGTGCCGTTGACGATGCCCATGATGCGTTCGATCCGGTCGCCGGCCAGCGAATCGCCGACGGGTCGGATGATCGGGATGGCCCCTGCCACCGCCGCTTCGTGCTCGAGACGTACACCAGCGGCGTCGGCAGCGGACATGAGCTCGCCGTAGCTGGCGGCCAGCAGAGCCTTGTTCGCGGTCACGACCGATGAACCCTGGCGCAGCGCTGCGGTGATGAGCGAGCGGGCGGGTTCGATGCCGCCCATCAGCTCGACGACGATATCGGCTCCGGCGATGGCCGCCTCGGCGTCGGTCGTCAACAGCTTCTCGTCGATTCCCGGACGAACCTTCGAGGCATCGCGGACGACGATGGCGCTCAGCTCCAGCGGAGCGCCGATGCGCTCGGCCAGGCCCTCCGCGCGATCCTGGATTCGGGCGGCGACCTCCGTGCCGACGACTCCGCATCCGAGCATGGCAACCTTCAGTGCCTGCATTTCCTCACCTTTTCCGCTCTTGTCTCTCACACTCATCAGTTCGACGTCTCTCCCCCGGCCATTCCCGGGTCCGTGGCGAACATCTGCGTGTGGTCTTCGGGGGTCACGATCCACTCAACTCTATCGGCCTCGACGGCCAGCACGCCCGGCCGGGGCAGATGGTTGTAGTTGTTGGCCAGCGAGCGGCAGTACGCCCCGGTGGTGGGGACCGCGACGAGATCGCCTGCGGTGACGTCTGCACCCATGTATTCGTCGCGGACGATGATGTCACCGGATTCGCAGTGCTTGCCGACGACCCGCACGATCGCAGGCTCGGCGTTCGAGTTCCGGTTGGCCAGGGTGCACGAATAGTCCGCGTCGTAGAGTGCCGTGCGGATGTTGTCGCTCATTCCCCCGTTGACAGCGACATATGTGCGAGTGCCGCTGTCCGTGCTCACCTGTTTGACGGTGCCGACCTCATAGAGAGTGAACACCGCCGGGGAGACGATGGCGCGACCGGGTTCGATGGAGATCCTGGGGACGCTCGTGCCCAGGCCCCGGCATTCCTTGGCCACGACGGCAGCGAGCTCTGCGGCCATCTCCGCGACCGGGATCGGGGTGTCCTGGGAGGTGTAGCGGATGCCGAAGCCGCCGCCGAGGTCGACATCAGGCAGGTCGATGCCGTGTTCGCCCATGATCTCGGCTCGGAAGGCGAGTACGCGGGCGGCGGCGACCTGGAATCCGGAGATGTCGAAGATCTGCGAACCGATGTGGGAGTGGAGACCGTCGAGACGCAGATGTTCGGATTCGGCGACCAGACGAGCGGCCCGGGCGGCGGTGCCGTCGGCGAGAGAGAGCCCGAACTTCTGGTCTTCGTGAGCCGTGGCGATGAAGTCGTGGGTGTGCGCTTCGACGCCGACCGTGACTCGCAGCATGACCGGGGCGACCGTTCCTCTGGCCGCAGCGATGGATTCCAGACGTGCGACCTCATCGAGACTGTCGACGAAGATCCTGGCCACCCCGTAGTCGAGGGCGTATTCGAGCTCCGCCGTCGATTTGCTGTTTCCGTGCAGCCCGACGCGGTCGCCGGGGACACCGGCGGCGCGGGCGATCATCATCTCGCCCAGGGAGCAGGTGTCGAGGCCGAGCCCCGCCTCGTGCACCCAGCGGGCCACAGCTGTGCACAGGAAGGCCTTCCCGGCGTAGAACACATCAGCTCCGGCCAGTCCTTTCTCTACTGAGAAGGCGTTGGAGAACGTGCTCAGGTAGGCTTCGGCACGGCTGCGGAAGTCAGCGACGTCCATGACGAGAGTGGGGGTTCCGTAGCGTTCGGCCAGGTCCGTCACGGAATGACCGGCGATCGTGAGCACACCGTCGTCGGTCTTCGTGACGTTGTCCGACCACAGACTCGGCAGCAGCGCATTGACGTCATCGGGATAGGGCAGCCACACCGGGGCCGGTGTCGCGTGCAGGGTCCCTGCGATATGTGCGGGCATCAGATCCTCTCCGGGGCCGAAGCGCCCAATTGTCGTAGTCCTGCGGCGAGGACGATGATGACGGCTCTCAGAGCGAAGAGCCGGGAGGCATGGGTGACGGTGATGTCCTCATCGACCGTCGGAGTGACCGGACAGCGGCGGATCCAGTCCTCGACGGCATCGCCGAGGTCGATAAGAGCGTTGACGAACAGATCGTTCTCGCCGCGGCGGCGCGAGCGTTCCAGCGCTGACGGCAGTCCCGCCACGGCATTGAGCATTCGCGTCTCGCTCGGATCCTCGAGTCTCGCCGCGTCGACGGCCTCGGACGGGATTCCCGCCCGGTGCGCCCGCCGCTGCTCCCGGCAGGCGGCGGCATGGCCGCGTTGCAGGCTGTTCACCGCGACCGGGTCGACGTCACGGTCGTGGTCGCCGACGACAGGCGCCTGTGCCGATTCCCGGTCCGCAGCGGCGAGCAGCGTGCGCAGCGGCGACCCGTCCTGTTCCACTCTCTTGATCGAATCGGTCTCCCCCGCTGCGGTGATGATCTCGCTGAGCACATGTGCTCTGCCGGCGGGAGTGAGGGTCACGTTGACGAAGCCGGGCCCGGCGACGACGGCATCCGCCACCCCGGTCAGGGCGCGCAGTTCGGTGCACAGATGTGCGGCGAGCTCGGTCCGCTGCTCGGGTGCAGCGGCGGCGCGCAGGGCCACGGGCGTCGTCCAGTCACCGAGCTCGGAACGGTTCGGAGCCAGGACGTCGATCTGCATGGCGAACCCCGGTTCGACGAGGCCTGCCTCGGCCGTCGCCAAGGCGCGCACGAGTGCAGTCTGCAAGTCTTCCGGGGTCACTCGAACAGAGTACTCGGGCCCGGACGGCGAGGACGAATCCGATGTCATCTTCGCTCTCATGACGAGACGGAGGCCCGCCGGGCCTCAGATGGCGCCGGGTCGGCAGGCGGCGTGGCTGACGAAGAATTTGACGGCCACCGAGGCGAGCACCACGACGAATGCCGGCCACATGCTGTCGAAGCTCTGGAGGAGAAAGGCGAAGATCAGCGGGCCGGTGGCCGCGAGGAGATACCCGCCGCCCTGGACGAAGCCGGACAGGGAAGCCGCCGCCTCGGCGTTTCGCGCCCGGAGGGTGATGAGTGTCAGAGCGAGTGGGAACGTGGAGATGCCGATGCCCAGCAGCACTGTCCACAGCACGGGAGCCGCTGTCGGCAGCAGCCACAGACCCAGGTACCCCACGGCCAGGCTGAGGCAGAAGCCGACGACGATGAGATAGGCCGAGGTCATCTTCTGAGCCAGGGTCGGCAGGACGAATCCGAGGACGAGAGGGATGGCGGTGACCAGCGCGAGCATCGCCCCACCGAAGGCAGCATCGAACCCGGAGCGGGTGAGCAGGCCCGGCAGCCAGGTGAAGAGGATGAAGTTGTTGAACGACGTCAGACCCGTCATCGTCATCAGCGCCCAGGCCCGAGGGCTGCGCAGGAGGCGGGAGAGCTCACTGCCGCCGACGACGGCGACGGCCACCTCGGCGGCGGGTGCGGGCCTGACGATGCGGATGACGATCCACACGACCGCGCCCAGAGCCGCGAAACCGGCCCAGACGAGCAGTGAGCCTCTCCAACCGACACCGGAGGCGAGGGGAACCGCCACGAGCGGCGGAATGAACGTCCCGAACTGAAGGAGCCCGACGTGCACGGTCGACATGAGGGCCACCCTGTCGGGGAAATACGATTTCACCAGGGGCGGGAGGATGACGTTGCCGATGCCCATTCCCAGCAGGGCCACCACGCTCAGCGCCAGGAACAGCGACGGCGAATCGATGACCGCGCGGACACCCAGTCCGATCATCACCATCACCATGGCGGCCAAGGTCAGGCCGAGTCCGGAGAAGCGGGCATAGAGCCGCGGGGTGATGAAGCCGCTGATGCCGTAGAGCAGCGGCGGCAGCATGCCGATGACGGCCAGGAACACCGCGCTCAGTTCGATCTCTTCGCCCATGGTGTCGAGCAGAGGCGAGAGCCCGGTGACTCCGGGGCGCAGATTGAAGGCAGCGAAGACGATTCCGAGGACGATCAGAAAGCGGATGCGCGCGGAGTTCATGAGCTCTTTCCTATCAGACACCGACGTCCGGTTCGGTGGCCGGGGCCCATCAGAAGTCGAGTTTGAGACCTTCGACCGGTGAGAGTCGGGACGCTCGCCTGGCCGGTGCCAGAGCGGAGAGGATGCCGGCGACGACCGCCACGCCGAGGATGCCGAGGAAGGACGGGGCAGAGAAGTCGACGATGAGGTCGGTGGAGTAGTCGTGGGTGACCAACCGTGTGCCGACGATGCCCAGGGCACCGCCGAGCACGAGTCCCAGCAGTGCAGCCACCGATGAGATGAGCACCGCCTCGAGCGCCAGAAGAGTCCGCAGCTGCGCGATGCTCAGCCCCAGCGCCCGCATCAGCGCGTTCTCCCGGCGGCGCTCGATGACGGAGAGGCTGACCGTGTTCGAGACGCCGATGAGCGCGATGACCACAGAGACGAAGAGCAGAGCCACGGCCCCGGCGAGCATGACATCGATGAGTTCGGAATAGGCGCCCCGGGCGACGGCCGAGCCGCCGACCTCGTCGCTCGAGACGTCGAGCGTCTCGGCCACGGACTGGCGGATGCGGGTGATCTCGTCGACGTCGACATCCTCGTCGAGGCGGACGAGCACGGCCGTCGTCGTCGCCGAGATGCCGAGATCGTTGCCGACGTCGGGGGCGGTGAAGAAAGCGAGGCTGGAGAGGCCGTCCCTGTGCACGGGCACGCTCATCTCGTTGAGCCCTTTCACCCGCACTGTCGGTGAAGGATAGTCTTCGGGGACCGTGACCCGTCCGGACACGATATTCGCGGCCGCGCCTCCGAGTACGGTCTCGGCGCTGTCCGGGTCGATGACGAAGATCTCGGGACGGGAGCCCTTGAAGTCTTCGACCGCCTCGGCGCGGTGGGCGAGGACCGCGGTGGACACGCCGGGGATCCCGCGCACATCTTCGAGTTGGTCATCATCGACGAGGCCCGACAGCGGCACGGAGATGTCGACGGGATAACGCTGGTCGAGTCCGTGGCTGAGCGTCGCCTTCGTCGACATGCCGCCCACGAGGATCGTCGCCACCAAGGTCACACCGATGATGAGCGCCGTGGCTGTGGCCGCGGTGCGACGCGGATTGCGCAATGTGTTCAGGGTCGCCAGCTGACCGGGAACGCCCCAAGGGCTGAAGAGCACCTCCCCCGTCCACGCGACGACGGGCGGGATGATCTTCGCCGCGCTGATGACCAGCCCCGTGACCACGAGTCCCCCACCCAGCGCTCCGCCGAGGATCCAGAGCTGAGAGGCCGACACCGCATAGACCGAGACGATGACGAGAACCACACCCAGCCCGATGCAGCCGAAACCCACGAGGTGCCGCGGACGTGCGCGGGTGCTCGGCGAGATGGAAGCGTCGAAGGGCTGGAGTGCTTCGAGAGGTGTCACAGCGATGGCACTGCGAGCCGGTCGGATGGTGGCCACAATCGTCAGCAGGGCACCGACGACGACACCGCTGACCAGGGCGGAGACGGGAACGCTGAGAGTGTCGTAGGGGAACTCCTGCGGCCAGTAGCGCACCGCCACAGCCATCAGTCCGCGACTGCCGACGACCCCGGCGAGCACACCGAAGATCGACCCGAGCAGTCCGACGAAGAGCCCTTCGGCCACGACCGAACCGTACATCTGCAGGCGGGTGGCGCCGAGGCAGCGCAGCAGAGCGAATTCCCGACGGCGTCCGGCGACGATGACGGAGAAGGTGTTGGAGACGACGAGGATGGCGACGATGACGGAGATTCCAGCGAAGACGAGCAAAAGACCGGTTACGACGGCGTTGCCGCCGGAGAGGCGGTCGGTCTTCGCTTTTACGGCATCGTCCACGGAGAGCGCTCCGAGGCTGCCGCTCAGTTCCGAACCGTCGATGACCCTCTGCAGCTGAGTACGCACAGCCTCTGGGTCCGCGCCGCTCTCGAGGGCGATCTGAATGGCGATGACATCGCCCTGCTGGGCGAAATACTCCTGATAGCCCGATGCTGTCGTCAGCGCTCGAGTGGCGCCGGGCAGCGCCGGGTCCTGCCCCATTTCGGCGATGCCCACGACGGAGAAGGTGACGCTGCTCTGACTCGGGCCCCGGTAGATCGGCATGTCATCGTTTCCGCTCTCCACCGGGACCGCATCGACGGTGAAGCGAATCTCATCGCCGACTCCGAGGTTGAGATCGCTGGCCGTGCGAGTGTCGAGCACGAGGTCCGTCGTTGCTTCCGGTCGCTGACCGGAGACCATTTCGAACGTGTCGAGCCGTTCGTCGGCAGGCACCGGAGACAGCGCAAAGGAGCTTTCGGAGAATGCGGATCCTCGGCCCGTGGTCACTGTGCGGGCCGACAACGACGCGGTAGCCACCCCGTCGACATCGGCCAAGGGGCGCAGCAGCGGAGACGCCTCGTCTCCCCCGACGAAGACGTCTCTGTCCGGGACGACGGTGAGGTCGGCGTTCTCGAAAGATCGGCCGACCGCGTGTTCGAGGCTGTCCTGCAGCGAGGAGTTGATGATCAGGGTTGTTGCGACGAATCCGGAAGCCAATGCGATGCCGAGGCCGATTGCGAGGAATCGGGCCCAGTGGATCCGAATCTGCGCGAGGGCGACTGCGATCACAGAGAGCTCAGCTCACTCAGCGCCGTGACCACGCTCTCTCGCGTCGGCTGACGAACTTCACCCGTGGCTCGCCCGTCCTTGAGCAGGACGACCCGGCCGGCGTGCGATGCGGCGACGGGGTCGTTGGTGACCATGATGATCGTCTGCCCGTACAGGGTCGTGGCCCGACCGAGCAGGGACAGGACCTCCGCTCCGGCATGGGAGTCGAGGTTTCCCGTGGGCTCATCAGCGAAGATGACATCCGGCCGCGTCAGCAGAGCCCGGGCCACGGCGACCCTCTGCTGCTGACCGCCGGAGAGCTCGTGCGGACGATGCTGCAGACGATCGCCGAGTTCGAGGCGTTCGACCACTTCGGCCTTCCACTCGCGATCGATCTTCTTCCGGGCCAGCGAGACCGGCAGTTCGATGTTCTGTTCAGCGCTCAGCGTCGGGACGAGGTTGAAGGCCTGGAAGATGAAGCCGACGCGGTCACGCCGCAGCTGAGTCAGCTGCCGGTCGTTGAGACGGGTGATGTCCTGGCCGCGCATGATGATCGAACCCGAATCGACACGGTCGAGCCCGGCAAGCACGTGCATGAACGTCGATTTTCCGGATCCGGAGGGCCCCATGATGGCGGTGAAGCGTCCCGATTCGAAGTCGACGCTGATGTCGTCGAGAGCGTCGACTGCCGTATCACCGCGGCCGAAGCTCTTGCGCAGTCCCTGCGCTCGGAGGACGATCTCATCGTCCCCCGCGCTGGTCTGGACGGGCTCTTCAGCAGGTTCCGACATCGTATGCCTCACATCGCGGTCCGGGTCTCGTCTCCGACTACCTTAGATCCTGGCTGCACCACCGACCACTCGGACCGCCTATGCAGAACCGCCCACCTCAGAAGTTGAGATGGGCGGCATCGTGGTGCCCGCGACAGGATTCGAACCTACGACCTTCTGCTCCGGAGGCAGACGCTCTATCCACTGAGCTACGCGGGCAACGCATGCAACTCTATCACCGTTGGGCACCACCTCCCAAAACGACACCGCGGGCAGTCCTCGAGGACTGCCCGCGGTGTCGTGGGGCTGTGATCAGCGATGTTCGGGCAGATCAGGCACCCTTCATAGCCTTGCGGCCGGGCACGTATTCCCAGTGCCAGAGTTCATAGGAATTGCGCTTGGCCCAGTCCGGATTCTCCCACCCGAACTTCTCAGCGTTGGCGACGAGCCATTCGTACTGCTGCCCGGTTCCGTTCTGCGTTCCCGCGCCGAGGTCCAGCGCAAGGCCCCAACCGTGGTTGGAGGTTCCGGGACGAGCTGCGAAGCCGGGCTTGCGCGCGGCGACGGAGACCTGCGATTCCAGCGACCGGTAGGAGTCGGTGACTGCGAGGTCTTTGCCGGTGTCCTTCTTGAAGGCAGCGTTCATCTTCGCGAACGACACGGCCGCATCGGAGCGCAGCTTGTGGTTGCCCACGCCGATCTCACACAGCCATCCGTCGGGCAGCTCGCCGTTGCTCGCCTCGCCCTTCGGCGCTGCTTCGTCACAGCCGGGCAGAACGGTCTTCGTGATCGCGCGAGATGCCGCGTCGACCTTGGTCTGCTTGGCGCTCGGGGCGCCGATGGTCATCGAGGTCTTGTCATCGTCGTCGACCTTGATGTCGGCGGAGACCGATTCGGCGTTGATCGCACGTGGCTGGGACTGTGCGGCCGTGTCGTCGACCTTGACTTCCTGGTTGCCGCTCATGTTGCCGGCAACCATCACGGCAGCGATGGCGGTACCGGTAACCGAGACGGTGGCCAGAGCGGAGAAGGTGGTGACCTGACGGCGGCGGACCGAGCGCAGCAGCGAACCGTCGGAACCGCGGTTGCCGAGCTGAGCTGCGGCCAGCGTCGACGTATGCCCTGCAGGGGTCATCGGTCGAGAAGCCTCTTTGGCCATCGCAGCCCGTCGCGGTGAGCCCGCTGCCGCGCGGGCCTCGGCGGCCATCGCCGCGCGACGAGGTGAGAGGGCTGCGGTTGCGCTGTGCCGCGACTGCGATGTCACGGGATGCGAAGACTTGATCGTCGAAACCTGCGAAGAGGCGTTCTGCTTCCGCAGATCACGTCGGCGGACCGGCGGCGCCTCGACGGTCGAGAGCTCACTCGACATAGTGCTCCATACTGTTGGTGAAGATTGTGCGGTGGAAGCCCTCTGCCGGGCGCCCGAAAGCTGATGTCACAACACTATAACGACATCGTTACAGAATGTCACCTTCAGTTCAAATACAGCGTGTGACCAGGTCATTTCCTGACGATGCATGGTCACAGTTCACTACAGGCGCCCTACTCCAGGTGTCCTGAATCACTGTTTCGTTACGAACCGTTACACAGTCGCTCACGTTTGGGAGTCCGCATCGAACGGCACTTCCCACAAGCGTCGAACGGCACTTCCCACAAGCACAGACACTGTCCGACAGCCGAACACGTGGCCCCGCGCACCGGCACAGCGCCGAGAGCGGACGAAACGCCTCGACGGTGGCCTCCCCGCAATCAGGAGACCGCCGTCGAGGCGAAAGGGTGAGCCGGGCGGATCGGCCGGCGCAGAATGCTCAGCGGCGGAAGTCGAATCGTCCCCGCTGCATCGCGTCCTGGACTTCGCCGACGAGCTCTTCGAGCACGTCTTCGAGGAACAGCAGGCCGAGGACCTGCGCCTGCGAGTCGATGACGCGGGCGACATGGATTCCCGCCTTCTGCATCTGCGCCAGCGCCTCTTCGACCTCGTCATCGGCTGTGACCGTGAACAGGGGGCGGAAGCGCTTGCTCTGCACTGGAGCGTCGAAGGCCTCTTCGGTGTCTGCGTAGAGGACATCCTTGATGTGGAGGTAGTCCTGCGGATACCCGTCGTCACCGACGACGAAGTATCGGGAGAAGCCTGTCTTGCCGACCAAGGTCACAAGCTCGTTCGGGGTCACTTTGTCCGAGATCGTGATGAGTTCGGACATCGGGACCATGATGTCGGACGCAGTCTTGTCGCTGAACTCGATGGCACCCTTGAGCAGCCCAGTGTCATCACTGAGCAGTCCCTCGCGCTTCGACTCGGCCACGATCGATTCGACCTGCTCGATCGTATAAGCCTCGTTGACCTCGTCACGGGCCTCGATCTTGAACAGGTGGAGGACCCCGTTGGCCAGGCCGTTGAGGGGACGGATGACGAAACCGAAGACCCGCGCCAGGAACACCAGCGGTGTCGCGAGCAGCATCACGGCCTGGCCGGAGGCGGCCAGCGCCAGGTTCTTCGGCACCATCTCACCGATGACCACGTGCAGGTAGG
Organism: Brevibacterium iodinum ATCC 49514; assembly: GCF_900169265.1. GTDB lineage: Bacteria > Actinomycetota > Actinomycetes > Actinomycetales > Brevibacteriaceae > Brevibacterium > Brevibacterium iodinum. The sequence goes on along the minus strand of NZ_FXYX01000007.1, from coordinate 15,416 downwards.
TCACGACGCCGAGCGCCAGGACGAAGGAGATCGTCGAGGACAGTCCGGCGGGAATGCCCAGGCCCTCGAGGGGACCGGCGAGCAGGTGGTGGATGGCCGGTTCGGCCACATTGCCCAGAAGCAGGGAGCACACGGTGATGCCGAGCTGGCAGATCGCCAGCATCAGTGACACGTGCTCCATCGCATAGAGAGCGGTCTTGGCCGCCGCCGAGCCTTCGGCCGCTCGCGGTTCGATCTGTGATCGCTTGGCAGCGACAATCGCGAATTCAGCGGCGACGAAGAAGGAGTTGCCCAGCAGGAGAACGACCAGCCAGACCAGTCCGAACCAGTCGGCGCTCATCGAGTCTCACCTCCGGTTTCGAAAGCCCCTGCGTCGGCGGCGCGCAGCACCACACGGAGGCGTTCGATGCGTCGTCCGTGCATCCGTTCGACCACGATGCGGGCATCCTCCATGCAGACCTCGTCACCCGGTTCGGGAATCCGCCCGAGCTCCTTGAGGACGAATCCGGCCAGAGTCTCGTAGTCGGAGTCCTCCGGGATCGTGACCCCTATCGTCGACGAGATCTCATCGGGCCGCAGCTGACCGGGCACGATCCAGGAGCCGTCGCGAGCCGGTCGTGCCGCGACGCGCATTCGATCGTGCTCATCGGCGACCTCGCCCACGAGCTCCTCGACGACATCCTCGAGGGTGACCACTCCAGCTGTGCCGCCGAACTCGTCGACGACCACAGCCATCTGCAGACCGGTGGCGCGCAGCTCCAAGAGCAGCGGGTCGAGGCGCTGCGTCTCCGGGATCTCACGGACCTCGGTCATCAGACCTCCTGCGTAGGCGTCGTCGCGGTTGCTCGGAGGCACGGCGAAGGCCTGTTTGACGTGAACGACTCCGACGATGTGGTCCTTGTCCTCGTCAGCCACGGGGAACCGGGAGAATCCGGTGTCCCGGGCCTGTTCGATGATCTGTCGAGCCGTGGTGTCCTTGTCCACCGTGGACATGCGCGTGCGCGGAGTCATCACGTCTTCCGCGGTGCGCTCGGAGAAGCTCAGAGTCCTCTCCAGCAGACCTGCGGTCTGCTCATCGAGCACGCCCTCTTCGGCGGAGTGCCGCACGAGTGAGGTCAGCTCCTCCGGGGAACGCCCCACCGAACCTTCTTCCTGCGGCTCGATGCCCATCGACATGAGGATCTTGTTCGCCGTGCCGTTGAGGACGGCGATGACGGGCTTGAAGACGATCGAGAAGACGTACTGCATCGGTGCCGCGATGCGACCGGTCGCCAGCGGCACAGCGATAGCGAGGTTCTTCGGCACGAGCTCTCCGAAGATCATCGATCCCACGGTGGACACGATGAGGGCGATGGTCAGCGCCAGCGGGGCCGCGAGGCCGGGGCCGACGCCCCAGGCCTCGAACAGCGGCGCCAGCAGCCTGCCCAAGGACGGTTCCATGAGGTAACCGGTGAGCAGAGTGGTGATCGTGATGCCCACCTGCGCTGCCGAGAGCTGGGTGGACAGGTGGGTCATCGAACGCCGCAGCGTCTTCGCGCCGACGACACCTTCTTCAACCGCCTTATCGGCTGTGTGGCGGTCGAGAGTCAGCAGCGAGAATTCGGCTGCGACGAAGACTCCGGTGCCGAGGATGAGCAGCAGTGCGAGGGCGAGGAGTATCCATTCCATCAGTGACTGCCCCCGCAGTTCGCTATCTGCTCAGCAGAGCAGTTGAGGTGTGAGACCCTCGCGGGGTGAGGGTCGTCATCTGGGGCGCCGGCTTCCCGCCGGCCGGGACTGTCACTGTGCATGAGGAGATCTTACCAACTTCCCGACAGCGGTCGGCCCTCTTCGTAGCCGGCGGCGCTCTGGACACCGACCGCGGCCAGACGCGCGAATTCTCCGAGATCACCGGCCCCGGCGTAGGTGCAGGAGCTGCGGACGCCTGAAGTGATGCCGTCGAGCAGGTCCTCGACCCCAGGAGATTCAGGGTCGATGTACATGGTTGACGAAGAGATGCCCTCTTCGAACAGTCCCTTCCGAGCGCGCGCAAAGGCCGATTCCGCTCTGGTCCGGTTGGCCACGGCCCGAGCCGAAGCCATGCCGAAGCTCTCCTTGTACTTCCGACCCTCTCCGTCGACGAGCAGGTCGCCGGGCGACTCGTGGGTCCCGGCGAACCAGGATCCGACCATCACCTGAGAGGCTCCGGCCGCCAGGGCCAGAGCGACATCGCGGGGGTAGCGGACTCCGCCGTCGGCCCACACATGGGCACCCAGCTCGCGAGCCGCCTCGGCGCATTCGAGCACTGCGGAGAACTGTGGACGACCGACCGCGGTCATCATCCGGGTCGTGCACATGGCGCCCGGGCCGACTCCGACCTTGACGATGTCGGCGCCAGCAGCGACGAGGTCGCGGACCCCTTCGGCGGTGACGACGTTTCCCGCCACGATCGGCACCCCGAGCTCGGCATCGGCGATCGCCGACAGCGTGTCGAGCATCTTCACCTGGTGGCCATGGGCGGTGTCGACGACGAGGACGTCCGCACCGGCTTCGACCAGCGCAGCGGCACGTTCGACCGCGGCACCGTTGACGCCGATGGCCACGGCGATCTTCAGCCGTCCCCGATCGTCGACATTGGGCGTGTAGATGGACGAGCGCAGCAGCGACTTCGGAGTCAGGCTGCCGAGCACCGTGTTCTCATCGTCGACGACGGCGGCGAACTCGGCACGCGACTCCGTCATCGACTCGAAGAGGGACTCCAGCTGCGCAGCGTCCTCCCAGTCGACCTCGGAGGCGCGGATGACATGCGGTGAGGAGTCCAACAGCTCCGACACCGTGGTGAAGCGATCGACTCCGCGCAGATCCGCGGCATTGATGATGCCCTCGAGCTTTCCCGCGTCGTCGACGACGACGCCGAAGCCGTGCGGACGCTTGGCCAGCACGTGCAGGGCATTGAGCACTGTGTCCTCGGGTGAGAAACGCAGCGCGGATTCGAAGATCCTGTCGCGGCTCTTGACCCATGCGATGGTCTCCTGCGCGGCGGTCAGCGGAATGTCCTGGGGCAGCACCGCCAGTCCCCCGCGACGTGCCATCGTCTCCGCCATCCGTCGACCGGACACGGCGGTCATATTCGCTGCCACGAGCGGCGTCGTCGACCCGGTCGGATCGGTCGTCTTGAGGTCGACTTCGAAGCGCGATGTCAGCGCCGACGAGTTCGGCACGAGGAAGACATCGGAGTAGGTGAGATCGGTGTTCGGGTCATTTGAGATGAAACGCATAACACTATTGTCCCTTAACTGCACATTCGATGGCACATCACGTTAGGCTTGGAGATGTCGTTAAGCAGCAAGTCTTGAATCAGGAAGTAGGCGATCAACGCCGTGTCCGTCAATACTCCGAACCGCACCGTTGAAGACTTCGGGTCGAATGAGTGGCTGGTCGAGGAATTGTATGAGCAGTACAAGTCAGATAAGAATTCGGTCGACCAGTCCTGGTGGCCCTTCTTCGACAAGTACGAAAAGAACGGCGGAGGCGCTCAGTCCGCTGCCGAGCCCGCCGCCAAGCAGGAGGCGAAGCCGGCCGCGAATAAGTCGGATGCCAAGGCCCCTGCCTCAGCTGCATCCCCGTCGACCTCCCGCGAGACCTCTCGCGGCGTCTCTCCGTCTTCGGCTGAGTCCGAGACGCTGAAGGCAGAGACCAAGTCCGTGCCGAAGGTCACCGCGAAGGACGCCGCACCGAAGCCCGCACCGGAGGAGACGATCACTCCCCTGCGCGGCCCCGCGAAGCTCATCGCCAAGAACATGGATGAGTCGCTCGAAGTCCCGACCGCCACCTCGGTCCGGGCCCTGCCTGCCAAGGCGCTCATCGACAACCGGATCGTCATCAACTCGCACCTCAAGCGCACCCGAGGCGGGAAGGTCTCCTTCACCCACCTCATCGGCTTCGCCGTGATCCGCGCCCTTCGGAACTTCCCCTCGCAGAACGTCTCCTACGACGTACGCGACGGCAAGCCCGTGATGGTCTCCCCCGCCCACATCAACTTCGGTCTCGCCATCGACGTGCCGAAGAAAGACGGATCACGCACCCTGCTGGTGCCCAACGTCAAGAAGGCCGAGACGCTGACCTTCCGCCAGTTCGTCGACGCCTACGACGGCCTCGTCGACAAGGCACGGCAGGGCAAGCTCACCGCCGACGACTTCGCCGGCACGACCGTCTCGCTGACGAACCCAGGCGGGATCGGCACGGTCCACTCCGTTCCGCGTCTGACCAAGGGCCAGGGCTGCATCATCGGCGTCGGCGCGCTCGACTACCCCGCCGAGTTCCAGGGTGCCAGCCAGCAGACCATCAACTCTCTGGCCGTGTCCAAGGTGCTGACCATGACCTCGACCTACGATCACCGCGTGATCCAGGGAGCCGGTTCGGGCGAGTTCCTCAAGCTCGTCCACAGCTACCTGCTCGGCGAAGACGGCTTCTACGACGATGTCTTCGAATCCCTGCGCCTGCCCTATGAGCCGGTGCGCTGGGTTCCCGACGTCTCGGCCGAAGACCAGGACGACGTCAATAAGACCGCACGCGTCATCGAACTCATCGATGCCTACCGCACGCGCGGTCACCTCATGGCCAATATCGATCCTCTGGTCTATCGTCAGCGGTCCCACCCGGATCTCGATATCAATCAGCACGGTCTGACCCTGTGGGATCTCGAACGCGAGTTCCCCACCGGCGGGTTCGGATCGAAGCCGATGATGCCCTTCCGCAACATCCTCGGACTGCTGCGTGAGAGCTACTGTCGGACCACCGGCTTCGAATACATGCACATCGCCGACCCGGTCCAGCGCCGTTGGTTCCAGTCGAAGATCGAGATCCCGCATCAGGAGCTCACCCGTTCGGAGCAGGGACACATCCTCGGCCGTCTCAACGCCGCCGAGGCCTTCGAGACCTTCCTCCAGACGAAGTACATCGGACAGAAGCGCTTCAGCCTCGAAGGCGGAGAGTCCGCGATCGTCCTGCTCGACGAGATCCTCAACCAGTCCGCCGACACCGGCCTCGATGAGGTCGCCATCGGCATGGCCCACCGTGGTCGCCTCAATGTGCTGACGAACATCGCCGGCAAGTCCTATGCGCAGATCTTCCGTGAGTTCGACGGAACCATGTCCCCGGACAGCGTCCAGGGCTCCGGCGATGTGAAGTACCACCTGGGCACCAAGGGTTCGTTCACCTCTCCGGCAGGCAACACCACCGGCGTCTACGTCGCGGCCAACCCCAGCCACCTCGAGACCGTCGATCCGGTCCTCGAAGGCATCGTGCGCGCCAAGCAGGATCTCGTCGACCAGGGCGAGTCCGGTTTCACCGTGCTGCCGGTCCTCGTCCACGGCGATGCCGCATTCGCCGGACAGGGCGTGGTCACCGAAACGCTCAACCTCTCCGAGCTGCGGGGCTACCGCACCGGCGGAACGGTCCACGTCATCATCAACAACCAGGTCGGGTTCACCACGCCCCCCGCCTCGGCGCGGTCCTCGTTCTACTGCACGGATGTCGCCAAGTCGATCAACGCCCCGATCTTCCACGTCAACGGCGATGACCCCGAAGCCGTCGTCCGGGCGGCCCGCCTAGCCTTCGAATACCGCCAGGAATTCAACCGGGACGTCGTCATCGACCTCGTGTGCTACCGCCGTCGCGGCCACAACGAGGGCGACGATCCGTCGATGACCCAGCCGACGATGTACTCCCTCATCGAGAAGAAGGGCTCGGTGCGCAAGCTCTACACCGAATCCCTCGTCGGCAGGAAGTGCATCACCGACGAAGAGGCCGCCGAGGCGCTCAAGGACTACCAGTCCAAGCTGGAATCGGCCTTCGCCGAGACCAAGGAAGCCGAGACCGGTTCCTACGACGGAGAAGCGTTCAACGCTCCCTACGAGCCGAGTGACATCGAGACCTTCAACGATGCCGAGACGGCCATCAGTCCCGAGACGCTGCAGCGCATCGGCGAGGCCTTCACCGAGATCCCCGAGGGCTTCACGGTTCACAAGAAGCTGCGGGCGCTGCTCGAGAAGCGCAAGGAGATGTCGCTGTCGGGCGGAATCGACTGGGGCTTCGCCGAGCTGCTGGCCTTCGGTTCGCTGCTCATGGACGGCGTGCCGGTGCGGCTGGCGGGCCAGGACTCCCGTCGCGGGACCTTCGTCCAGCGCCACTCGGTGCTCATCGACTCGGTCAACGGCAATGAATGGACGCCGCTGCAGAACCTCACCGAGGAGCAGGCTCGATTCTGGGTCTACGACTCCCTGCTCAGCGAGTACGCCGCCGTCGGCTTCGAATACGGCTACTCCGTCGAACGCAAGGACGCCCTCGTGGCTTGGGAGGCTCAGTTCGGTGACTTCGCACAGGGTGCGCAGACCGTCATCGACGAGTTCATCTCCTCCTCTGAGCAGAAGTGGCAGCAGAACTCCGGTGTCGTCATGCTCCTGCCCCACGGCTACGAGGGTCAGGGACCCGACCATTCCTCGGGCCGCATCGAGCGTTACCTCCAGCTGTGCGCGGAGAACAACATGACGGTGGCCTACCCGTCCTCGGGTGCCTCGTACTTCCACCTGTTGCGTCGCCACGCCTCGACGACGAACAAGCGTCCGCTCATCGTCTTCACCCCGAAGTCGATGCTGCGCCTCAAGGCTGCAGCGAACTCGCCGGAGGACTTCACCTCAGGCAAGTTCCAGGCCGTCATCGACGATACGGGTGTCGATGCCTCGCAGGTCGAGCGCGTCGTCCTCGTCTCCGGCAAGCTCTATTGGGAGCTCAAGGCCAAGCGGGAGAAGGACAACGACACGAAGATGGCGCTCGTCCGCCTCGAGCAGCTCTACCCGCTCGACGAGGCGGCCATCACCGCTGTGCTCGACCGCTTCCCGGCCGATGCCGAGATCGTCTGGGCCCAGGAAGAACCGGAGAACCAGGGTGCATGGCCGTTCATGGCACTGCACCTGCCGGAGCTCCTCGGCGGACGTGAGGTCAAGGTCATCTCTCGTGCCGCTTCTGCAGCCACCTCAACTGGGCTGAAGCACTTCCACGAAGCTCAGCAGAGGGAACTCGTCGACCGGATCTTCAGCCGGTGAGCAGCGACGTCACCACAACCATCGCCGTGGTCGGAGGCCCTTTGGTCGCCGGACACGGCGATGGGCGTGGCCTCGGGTGGGTCGGTCGGGTGACGGCGAGGACTCTGCCGAGTCTGCCTGCACTCAAGGTGTATCCTCTGGCAGTTCCGACCGAGGATTCTGCCGGTCTTCAAGCCCGGACCATCGCCGAGGCGTCCCTGCGGTTCACTCGGGAAGGGGACAACCGTCTGGTGTTGGCTCTGGGTTCCGGGGATCTCGATTCGGGGCGTTCGGTGGCCAGGGCCCGCCTCGATGTCGCCAACATCCTCGACGAGGCGTTGGCTCGGAAGGTCTCGACGTTCGTGCTGGGTCCACCGCCTGAACACGACGGTGACCGCAACCGTCGCATCGCCGAGCTCAATGCCAGCTTCTCCGATGTGGCCAAGCGGCGCGGCATCACCTATGTCGACACCTTCACGCCCCTCCTCGGCCATCCCGTATGGCAGCGCGAGGTCGCATCGTCGCGGGACCATCTGCCGGCGCAGGAAGGATACGGTCTGCTGGCCTGGCTGGTTCTCCATCGCGGCTGGTTCAACTGGCTGGGAGTTCAAGACGTCCTCGGCGACAGCTGAGCCATAGGTGGGGTGCCCGACCGAAGATCTCTGCGGTGCCCGGCCGACGAAGAGCTCAGCGGTGACAGTCGCATCTTCTTGCCAGACCGATTCGGCAAAGAGAGTGACCTGGTCCGACTTTGCTCTGCTCGGGTGATCATGAGACAATTGAGCGTCTATCAAAGGAGGGCACAATGAGCAAGCGTGGCCGTAAGCGTCGCGATCGCCGCCGTAAGAAAGCTAACCACGGCAAGCGTCCAAACGCATGATTCGCTGATACGTTCGGTGAATGACGAAGGCGGGAAGAGATTCGTTTCTCTTCCCGCCTTCGCTGTGTCCGTGGACTCCCCTGTGTCTGGGCGCCGGTCAGGAGTTCTGTTCGAGCGCGATCCGCTGGCGGATCTTCTCTCGCAGTCCCATCGGGGCACGATCGTGGCTGCACGAACGACGCACGAGCTCTTTGAGCAGCGCTTCGATCTCGTACTCGTCATGACACGACGGGCACTGTTCGAGGTGGATCGAGATCTCGCGGATCTCCGTCGTCGTCAGTTCTCCGTCCAGGTAGTGGTAGATGCGCATCAGTGACTCGGTCCTGACGCTTTCGCAGCATCCTTCGTCGCTCATTTCGCACCTCTCTCATGACTCACGAAACCGCGCTCGGCGGCGTAGTCGGCCAGCATCTCCCGCAGCTGTCGGCGACCGCGGTGCAATCGGGACATCACAGTGCCGATCGGCGTCTCCATGATCTCGGCGATCTCCTTGTACGGCAGTCCTTCGACATCGGCATAGTAGACGACCATGCGGAAGTCTTCGGGCAGTGCCGAGAGCGCTTCCTTGACGTCGGAGTCGGGAAGGTGGTCGAGGACTTCGAGTTCGGCGGAACGACCGCCGGAGGACGAGTGGCTGTTCGCCTGTGCGATCTGCCAGTCCTCGATGTCTTCGCTGCCGTGTTCCTGCGGCTGACGCTGCTTCTTGCGGTAGTTGTTGATAAAGGTGTTCGTCAGGATCCGATACAGCCAGGCTTTGAGGTTGGTTCCGGGCTTGTACTGGTGGAAGGCGGCATACGCCTTCGCATAGGCTTCCTGGACGAGGTCTTCGGCGTCGGCCGGATTTCGGGTCATACGCAGAGCAGCTGCGTAGAGCTGGTTGACATATTCCAGAGCATCCCGTTCGAAACGCGCCGACCTCTCGGCGTCGGTTTCGGGGGCTTCTTTGACTGATTCGGTCATCGCAGTCAATGGTACGCCCGTTCTCTCCAGGACGGCAGTGGCGCTCATAGACTTCTCCTTCTGCCTGTCGACTTCCCGACGGGTGCACCCGTCGAATGGCTTCACCCCGTACAACATCGGACCGACGTCCCACTATTCCCACCTCAGCAGTTATGCTTGCCAGTGAGATGACCGCCACGTAGGAAGGACCACTGTGTCTCCCATTCGTCTTATCGCACGGCCCATGCTGGCCGCCGGCTACATACTCAACGGCGTCGAACGACTGCGCAAGCCGGAGGCAGCGGCCGCATCGGTCGGCCCGCTTCTCAATCAGGCTCGCAAGCAGGTCGACGTCCCCGTCGACGCAGTGACTCTCGCCCGAGCCACCGGTGTTGCACAGGTCGCTGCCGGTTCGATGCTCGCCATCGGACGCTTCCCCCGCCTCAGCGCATCGATCCTCGTCGGCACCTACCTGCTCGACACCGTCGGTGAGCGTCTGTCTGCTGACAAGACGACGTCGAAGGAGGAGAAGAAGGCTCGCAACGAACGCAGTCTGCTGCGCACCTCGATGCTCGGCGGTGCCCTGCTCGCCGCCGTCGACACTGCTGGACGCCCCGGCCTGTGGTGGCGGACCCAGCACGCGGCCGAAGACCTGTGGTCGAGCGTGGAAGACACCTCGAAGCAGGCTCTGAGCGCACTCGGAGTTGACTGACATCTCCATGCACACTCCCCCGGCGACCGGCGACTGGCAGCCGCCGGTCGCCGGTTCCGCCGTCTCTGCCACTGTGACCGTCCCCGGTTCCAAGTCCCTGACGAACCGCTATCTCATCCTTGCAGCTCTCGCCCGTTCCGGATCCGATCTCAAAGGATGGCTGCGCAGCCGCGACACCCTTCTCATGGTCGACGCCCTGCGTCGCCTCGGCGCCGTGATCGACGAAGACGGCGATGAGCTCCGCATCGAACCGATCCCTTTCCCAGGCGGACACGCGCCTACAGACGCAGCTGCGCAGGATTCCGCACCGATCACCATCGACTGTGGTCTCGCAGGAACCGTGATGCGCTTCATCCCCCCACTTGCCGCGCTCACAGGCCGGGAGGTCGTCCTCGACGGCGACGAACAGGCCCGGGTGCGGCCGATGTCGGTGACGATCGAGTCGCTGCGGGAGCTCGGTGCGTCGATCACCTCCGCCGCGAGCACATTGCCGATGACGATCCACGCCGACTCTCAGCTGCGCGGCGGCCACCTCGGCATCGACGCCAGCGCCTCCAGCCAATTCGTCTCTGGTCTGCTCCTCGCCGCTCCCGTCATGCCGTTGGGACTCGAACTCACCAACACTGCGGACTCGGTGCCCAGCCGAACGCATGTGGATATGACGATCGAAGTCCTCCGCGACGCGGGCGTCGACATCAGCGAGCCCGAACCCGAGCGCTGGATCGTCGAACCAGGACTTCCGCGCGGTCTCGACGTGCAGGTCGAACCCGATCTGTCCAATGCCGCAGCCTTCGCAGCGGCGGCCGTGGCGACCGCCGGATCCGTGACCATCGCCGACTGGCCCGTGCACACGACGCAGGCAGGTGACGGTTTCCGGGAGATCGCCGAGGCTTTCGGAGCCACGGTGCGCCTCGATAGGGAAGGACTGCATGTGCAGGGCCCGGACAGGCTCACCCCGGTCGATCTCGACCTGTCGGCCGTCGGCGAACTCACCCCAGTGGTCTCGGCTCTCGCAGCTTTGGCCGAGGGAACGTCGCAGCTGCGCGGTATCGGGCATCTGCGTGGGCACGAGACCGACCGTCTGGCGTCTCTGACCAGAGAGTACGGTGCCATCGGCGTCGATGTCGTCGAACATGCCGAGGCGCTGACGATCACCGGCACCACGCACCTGCGCCCGGCGCTGTGGCATACCTACCACGACCACCGCATGGTCATGGCCGGTGCCGTCCTCGCCCTGCGCAATGACGGTATGGTCATCGAGAACGCCGGCACTGTGGCCAAGACCCTGCCTGCCTTCACTCAGATGTGGGAAGCCATGCTCACCCCCGGAGCCTGATATGGCGAAGATCTTTCGCGATGAGGACTACCGCCCCCGGCCGAACCGACGCGGTTCACGACCGCGGACGAAGAACCGCCCCGACCACAAGGATGCTGTTTCGGGTCTGGTCACCGCGGTCGATCGGGGCCGGTACCGAGTCATCCTCGCTGACGACGACGGGAACTTCCCGTCGAGCCCCTCGATTCGGAAGAAGGGCAAACGGTCACGGGGGGCCACCTCGGTGACGGCGGTGCGCGCTTCGCACCTGCGCAAGCAGGCGATCGTTCCCGGAGACGTCGTCCGCCTCGTCGGCGACATCTCGGGGGCCGAGGGCACCTTGGCCAGGCTCGTGGAGATCACCGAGCGGCAGACCCTGCTGCGCCGCAGCGCCGATGACACCGACCCAACCGAGCGCGTCCTCGTCGCCAACGTCGACGTCATGGGCATCGTCACGGCCACCGTGGACCCGGAACCCTCGTTGGGCCTCATCGATCGCGCGCTCGTCGCGGCCTTCGACTCAGGGATCACTCCCCTGCTCATCGTCACGAAGACCGATCTGCGCCCGGCGACGGAGCTGAAGGAACGCTTCTCCGCGTCCGGGATCGACATCGTCGAATCCTCCATCGATCCCGCTGCTGAGCCGACCGATACGACAATCGTCGCGAACGCTGCGGCCCGCGACGAGACAGAACCCCACGCCGAGGTGGCCGAGCGTCTCCGTGGACGCATCAGCGTCCTCGTCGGCCATTCCGGGGTGGGCAAATCCACGCTCACCAACGTTCTCGTTCCCGCCGCCGATCGCGCGACGGGCCATGTCAACGACGTGACCGGACGCGGACGTCACACTTCGTCCTCGGCCGTGTGCCTGCCGTTGGAACGCGGCGGATGGCTCATCGACACCCCGGGAGTGCGCAGCTTCGGCCTGGCCCATGTGGACCGGGAGACCCTGCTCTCCGCCTTCCCCGAACTCGTCGAGGCCACGGCCGATTGCCCCCGCGGATGCACTCACCTCGCGGACTCTCCCGGCTGCCGACTCGATGAATGGGTGGCCGACGGCAAGGCCGGACCGGGAGGAGTCTCACGGCTGGAGTCTCTGCGCCGGCTGCTGCCCTCGACTGGATAGGCTGGAGGCATGAACGACCTCGACCTGGCGATCGAACTCGCCGATCTCGCCGATGCCATCAGCCACCCGCACTTCCGGGCACAGGACTTCGCCGTCGAAACCAAACCCGATCTCACTCCGGTCACCGAATGCGACCGTGCGGTGGAGAAGGCGATCATGGATCGCCTCACAGAGGTTCGACCCGATGACAGCGTGCTCGGTGAGGAATTCGGTGCACACGGGCAGTCATCGCGACGGTGGATCATCGATCCCATCGACGGAACGAAGAACTTCGTGCGCGGGGTCCCGGTGTGGGCGACGCTGATCTCCCTCTACGACGGTGATCAGCCGCTGCTGGGAGTCGTCTCCGCTCCCGCGCTCGGTCGCCGATGGTGGGCGGAGACGGGCCAGGGCGCCTACGCGACCGAGCTCGGGTCCCCGGCCGAACGCATCGCTGTGTCATCCGTCGATTCTCTCGCCGACGCGTCCCTGTCGTATTCGTCGCTGTCGGGCTGGAAGGAACTCGGCATCCTCGGTGAGTTCCTCGATCTCTGCGATTCGCTGTGGCGCACTCGCGGATACGGCGACTTCTACTCCTATATGCTGCTCGCCGAGGGGGCTGTCGACCTCGCCTGCGAGCCCGAGCTCGCGCTCTACGATATGGGAGCGCTCGTACCCATCGTCCTCGAAGCCGGAGGCACCTTCACGAACACGGGCGGTGTTCCGGGGCCGTTCGGCGGCAATGCGCTGGCCAGCAATTCTCGCCTCCATGAAGCCGCACTCGATCGACTCGGTCGGGTCGCTCCCGCGGAGGTCTCCTGATGCCGGACATCATGGGAGCCTCGCTGTGGCATGAGATGGCCGGGGCCGCAGGGCTCACGAATCCGGATGGGTCGATCGGTGAGACGATCTACGGGCAGATGACGAAGTTCGCCGCCGAGGTCGGAGCCGTCAACCTGGGGCAGGGCGCTCCGGGCACGGAGCCCCCGGACGAGCTCATCGCCGCTACGGAAGAGGCGATGCGGGCCGGTTTCAATCAGTACGCCCCCGGTCAGGGATACCCGCAGCTGCTCGATGCCGTGGCCGCTCAACGCGAACGCGATTTCGGACAGCACGTCGATCCGGACGAGGTGCTCTACACTGCGGGCGCCACGGAGGGCCTGACCGCCGCGATCCTCGCACTGCTGCCGCGCGGCGGCTCCCTCGTCGCCTTCGAACCGTTCTACGACTCCTATCCGGCGGCGATCGCTGCCGCCGGCGGAACTCTGCACACGGTGCCGATCCTCCCCGATGGCCGTGGTGACTTCGCCCCGGACTGGGAGGCTTTCGACCGAGTGATCGCCGAAGTCGATCCGGCAATCATCCTCGTCAACACTCCGCACAATCCCACCGGGTTCATCTTCTCTGCCGCTGATCTCGCCCGGATCGGACGAGCCGCCGAGGCGGTCGACGCCTGGGTGCTCTCCGATGAGGTCTACGAGCAGCTAGTCCTCACTGATCTGGGGCATGTCCCTCCCGCCGTTGCCATCGAGGATTCTGCACGCGTCGTCACGGTCTCCTCGGCGGGCAAATCGTGGAACACGACAGGGTGGAAGATCGGCTGGGTCATCGCCTCTCCCGAGGTTCGCCAGGCCATTCAGACCGTCAAGCAGTTCCTGTCGTTCACGGCCGGCGGTCCGATGCAGATCGGAATGGCCGATATGTTGGTCGGCGATTCGCAGTTTGTCGCCGAGAACCGAGCTTCGCTGCGGGCACGCGCCGAGGTCCTCGTGCCCGCCTGTAGCTCAGTGCCGGGCGCTGAAGTGTCCACTCCGCGCGCCGGCTATTTCACAGTGGTTGACTTCTCTGCGCTGACGGATCGCGACGCCTTCGAGCTCAATGAGCTGCTGGCCAGAGAATTCTCCTTGGTCGGAATTCCCGTACCGGCTCTGTGCAGGCCGGGCAGCCCGGCGTACGAGGCCTATAGGTCCTCGATCCGATATTCGTTCTGCAAGTCCGTTGCCGATGTCGACAAGGGCGCACAACTGTTCATCGCACTCGGAGGCCATCTGCGGGAGCACCCGGACGCGCTGCGTCGGAACAACTGAATATCACTAGCTTCCGTGGCCGAGGCAGAATGAGTTCCTGATACGAGGGACGGCACGGGAATCGCCGCGCCGAGGGACATAAGTCGCCGCGCCCAAAGACGCCAGAAGGGGCGAACCGCAAAGGCGGTTCGCCCCTTCTGCATCGGGCAGCGACGCTACCCGCTGAGTCTGGCTCCGTGTCGGCGCACGCGCCGATCAGCAGCCCAGCTCAGGGCACATCAGGCCTTGACGAGCTCGAGTTCGAGTTCGATCTTGATCTTGTCGGAGACGAGAAGCTCTCCTCCGCCGAGGACGGCTTCGAAGGACATTCCGAAGTCCTTGCGGTTGACCGTGGTGGTGGCCGAGAGGCCGGCGACCTGGTTGCCGTTCGGGTCGGTGGCAACTCCTGCGAATTCGGTGGCGAAGGCGACTTCCTTGGTCACGCCGCGCATCGTCAGCTCACCGACGGTCTCGAACTCATCGGCGCTGTCGGCCTTGATCGCGGTCGACTTGAAGCTCAGCTTCGGGTGTTCCTCGGCCAGGAAGAAGTCACCGCTCTTCAGGTGACCGTCGCGCTGTTCGTTGCGGGTGTTGATCGAGTTCGCTGAGGCCTCAGCGGACACGGCGCTGTCTTCGAGGGTCTCACCGACGTTCACGCTGCCGGCGATCTCTTCGAAGTGACCGCGGACCTTCGAGACGCCGGCGTGCCGAGCGGTGAAGGTGAACTCCGAGTGGATGGGGTCGATGTTCCAGCTTCCGGCGGTGAGTCCCTGAGGCAGAGCAGTCATGATTTCTCCTTTTGCTTGAAATTTGAAGTACAAGAATGACTCTAGTTCAACTTTCAATCATATGCAAGCCCCTCGCGCTTCCCGTCAGGAAGCACTGCCATGCGGCATCAGGCCCTGCAGGCGAAGCGCTGGCATGCGGCCTCAGACTCCGCAGGTGAACGGCAAGTGACCATGTGGCGGAGGTCACCTGTATTCGGTTTGGCCGTCAGGTGACCCCTCGTGTAGAGTTAAGAACACGCCGCGGGGTGGAGCAGTTCGGTAGCTCGCCGGGCTCATAACCCGGAGGTCGGGGGTTCAAATCCCTCCCCCGCCACGATAGCGGCAGAGCCCTCAGTCAGTTCAACTGGCTGGGGGTTCTTCTCATTCAATCCCTTTTCCAACCGACCTTTTTGAGCCGATTCCTGCCGACCGCTCGGCTCAGCGTCCCAGAACTACTGTGAGTATTGATGGTGGCTGGTCTGGGACTGGCTGGCAGAGTAGGAACTGACCGTCCCATCGATCATCATGACCCTCAGAACTACTGACTCGAACGATGTCCTCGTCGGGATCT
>NZ_FXYX01000011.1 GCF_900169265.1 Brevibacterium iodinum ATCC 49514 | reverse complement strand
AGGGCAAGACACCACGGTGTGGGTCAGCGCGAGGTGGAGTCACGATCACTGGACGGAGAGGCCAACACCTACTCTGCCAGCCAGTCCCAGACCAGCCACTGTCAATACTCACAGCGCGAGGTTGCTGGGCCGCCGTCAGGTAGCAATTGGGGGTGAATGTGAAAGGCCGCTTGGGTTCGGCTTCCCCTCCGAACCGCAAGCGGCCGCGCGCCGTAGCGCGCACGTTCAATACTACACAACTATTTCTGTACCGCGGTACTCGAAACGAAGATTTCTGACAGAAATCTCAGCAGTCTCAGGATCCGGTCGGCCGGGACCCCGAGCAGCTCAGTCGGCGAAGTCGTCGGGGGTGGGTTCCCGAGTCTGACCGGACTGCAGCAACGCGTCGGCGCGCAGCGAATCGATCGCCGCCTCGAAGTCCTCGAGCGAGTCGAATCCCTGGTAGACGCTGGCGAATCGCAGGTAGGCGACCTGGTCGAGTTCGCGCAGCGGTTCGAGGATCGACAGTCCCACCTCGTCGGCGTCGATCTCGGCGATGCCGCGCGACCGGATATTCTCCTCCACCCGCTGAGCGAGCTTCGCGAGATCATCGTCGCTGACCGGACGTCCCTGGCAGGCCTTGCGCACACCCGACATGATCTTCTGACGGGAGAACTCCTCGGTGACTCCGGAGCGTTTGATCACCGACAGGCTCGTGGCCTCCATCGTGGTGAAGCGGCGACCGCAATGACGGCACTGACGGCGCCGGCGGATCGCAGCGCCGTCCTCGCTGGTCCTCGAATCGACGACCCGCGAATCGGACTCTCGGCAGAACGGACAGCGCATCTCTACTCCTCGAACCTGATGTCGACAGCCCGGCCGTGGGCCGGCAGCTGTTCGCCGTCGGCGAGAACACCGATGTGCTCTGCCACCGCGGACAGTGCCTGACGGTCATAGTCGATGACCTGGCTGACCTTGATGAATGAGTGCACACCCAGCCCGGAGCCGTGAGCGGCGGTGCCCATCGTGGGCAGCACGTGGTTCGACCCGGCACAGTAGTCACCGAGTGACACCGGAGCCCAATCGCCGAGGAAGACAGCGCCCCCGTTCGTGATCCGGGCCCCGACCGCTTCCGCATCGACCGTGTGGACCTCGACGTGCTCACCGGCATAGCCGTTGACGACGGTGATCCCGGCATCGAGGTCGTCGACGAGCACGATCGCCGACTGCCTTCCGGCCAGAGCCGTCCCGATCCGCTCGGTGTGCATCGCCTCCGGCACCTGCACGTCCAACTCCTTCTGCACCGCGTCGGCGAGATCGACGGAGTCGGTGACCAGCACCGAGGCGGCCAGTTCGTCGTGTTCGGCCTGACTGATGAGGTCGGCGGCGACGAAGCGCGGATCCGCCTGTTCGTCGGCGAGGATGATGATCTCTGTAGGGCCGGCGACTGCGTCGATGCCGACTCTGGTGCGGACGAGCGACTTCGCCGCAGCCACATAGGCGTTTCCGGGACCGGTGATGAGGTCGACGGGCTCGAGTTCCTCACCGTCGTCGAAGCCATATGCCAGAGCACCGATCGCCTGTGCCCCACCCATCGCCCAGACCTCGTCCACGCCGAGGATGTGTGCGGTGGCGAGCACGATCGGGTGCGGCAGACCATTGCTCTGCGGTGGGCTGGCGATCGCCAGCGAGCGTGCGCCGGCCGTCTGTGCTGGCACGACGTTCATGATCACCGTCGACGGGTAGACGGCCAGTCCGCCGGGCACATAGAGTCCGACCCGATCGACCGGCAGGTGACGGGTGGTGACGAAGGCACCGGAGGCCAGTTCGGTGCGGACATCGACGGGGCGCTGATCGGCGGCGACCTTCCGGGCGCGGGCGATCGATTCGTCGAGCGCGGCCCTGACTGCGGGATCGAGTTCTGCCGCTGCTTCGGCCAGCGCGGATTCCGGTACCCGCAGCGTTTCGGGGCGCACTCCGTCGAAGCGTTCGGTGAAGTCCTTCACCGCGGCCGCTCCCCCACCGGCGACGGTGTCGAGGAGTTCAGCCACCCGTCGTTCGATATCGGCATGGGTCTCGGCGGCCCGAGGCAGCTTCTGCGCCAGGAATCGCCTGTTGAGGGTCTCACCACGGAAGTCCAGAATGTTCACCCGCACCATTCTAGTCTCCACAGCAGCACCGCTCTCCTCCCGCCCGAAGTGCGGACGAGGGCGGGCTCGGCGCTCGCGACTCAGACGCTCAGACAGCGGGATCCCAGCAGCGCCTTGAGGTCTCCGTAGAGGCTCGGGTTCGGGTCGACTCGGATCGATCGGTCGAGGCGCATCACCGTCTGCCGTCCCGGCTGGGACAAGGTGATGTGGACATCGGTCTGTCCCTTGTTGGATTCGAGGATCTGCTTGAGTTTCGTCGCCATCTCCTCGGTCGCCTTCTCCATCGGCATGATGAGGTTGAGCGGCCGATCGTTGGGATCGGTGACATCGGGAATCGTCATCGACATCGCCATCAACGAGGTCGGACGGTCATCGGAGGTGCGGATGCGCCCGGTCAGGGAGATCACGAGGTCGGTCGCCAGGAGGCTCGCCACGGGCTCGTAGGTGTCGCCGAAGAACATCACTTCGATCTCTGCTTCGAGGTCCTCCAAGGTCACGATCGCATAGGGACGCCCGGAGTTCTTCGACACCTTGCGGGTGACCTGCGTGATCATTCCGCAGACCTTGATCTGGGATCCGTCATGACGGTGCGACTCGGGATCGACCACCTCGGCGATGGAGGCATCGGATTCGGCGGCCAGCACGCCTTCGAGCCCGTTGAGCGGGTGATCGGAGACGTAGAGGCCGATCATGTCGCGTTCGAAGGACAGCTTCTCCTTCTTCTCCCACTCGGGACGATCGGGAATTGTCACGGAGAAACCCGGTGAGTCGTCTCCCCCGCCGAGCCCGGCGAAGAGATCGAACTGACCGTTGGCTTCCTGCCTCTTGACGCCGATGACCGAGTCGACGGCCTCCTCGTGGACTTCGACGAGTGAGCGGCGGCTGTGGCCGAGCGAGTCGAAGCCGCCGGCCTTGATGAGTGATTCGATCGTGCGCTTGTTGCACACATGGCTGGGCACCTTGTCGAGGAAGTCCGTGAACGAGGTGTAGGAGCCCTTCTCTCCACGGGCCTCGACGATGCCCTCGACGACGTGGGCACCGACGTTGCGCACCGCTCCCATGCCGAAGCGGATGTCCGTACCGACAGGGGTGAAGTGGAGAGCGGAATCGTTGACGTCCGGAGGCAGCACGGTGATTCCGAGGCGGCGGCACTCGTTGAGGTAGATCGCGAGCTTGTCCTTGTTGTCGCCGACCGAGGTCAGCAGGGCCGCCATGTATTCGGCCGTGTAATGCGCCTTGAGATAGGCGGTCCAGTAGGACACGACGCCGTAGGCGGCCGAGTGCGCCTTGTTGAACGCGTAGTCCGAGAACGGCAGCAGGATGTCCCACAGGGCCTGGGCGGCGGCTTCGGAGAAGCCGCGTTCCTTCATTCCGCCGAAGAATCCGACCTGCTGCTTGTCGAGCTCGGACTTCTTCTTCTTGCCCATCGCGCGGCGGAGGATATCGGCCTGGCCCAGCGAGTAGCCGGCGACCTTCTGCGCGATCGCCATCACCTGCTCCTGGTAGATGATGAGACCGTAGGTCGTATCGAGGATCTCCTTGAGCGGCTCCTCGAGCTCCGGGTGGATCGGGGTGACCTCCTGCAGACCGTTCTTGCGCAGGGCATAGTTCGTATGCGAATCCGCACCCATCGGGCCGGGGCGGTAGAGCGCCAGGGTCGCGGAGATATCCTCGAAGTTATCCGGCTTCATCATCCGCAGCAGGGCACGCAGACCGCCGCCGTCGAGCTGGAACACGCCGAGGGTGTCACCGCGGGTCAGCAGCTCGTACGCCGCCGGATCGTCGAGGGCGAGGTGCTCGAGGTCGAGATCGAAGTCCCGGTTGGCTTTGATGTTCTCCACCGCATCGGAGATGATCGTGAGGTTCCGCAGCCCCAGGAAGTCCATCTTGATGAGCCCGAGGCCCTCAGATGTCGGGTAGTCGAACTGGGTGATGACCTGACCGTCCTGGAACCGACGCATGATCGGGATGACGTCGATGATCGGATCCGAGGACATGATCACACCGGCGGCATGGACACCCCACTGACGCTTCAGCCCTTCCAGGCCCTTCGCGGTCTCGAAGGTCTCTCGAGCCTCCGGATCGGTGTCGACGAGTTCGCGGAACTCGCCGGCTTCCTTGTACCGCTTGGACCCCGGATCCTCGATGTCCTTGAGCGGGATGTCCTTGGCCATCTCCGCCGGCGGCAGCGCCTTCGTCAGGCGCTCACCCATCGAGAAGGGCTTGCCGAGCACACGCGCGGAGTCCTTCAGCGCCATCTTCGTCTTGATCGTGCCGTAGGTGACGATCATCGCCACACGCTCGTCGCCGTACTTCTCGGTCACATAGTCGATCACCTCGCTGCGGCGACGATCATCGAAGTCGACGTCGAAGTCGGGCATGGACACTCGGTCCGGGTTGAGGAAGCGCTCGAAGAACAGCCCGTGCTGCAGCGGATCGAGGTCGGTGATGCGCATGGCGTAGGCGACCATGGAGCCGGCTCCCGAACCACGGCCGGGCCCGACGCGGATCCCGTTGTCCTTCGACCAGTTGATGAAGTCGGCGACGACGAGGAAGTAGCCGGGGAAGCCCATCGAGATGATGATGTCGAGCTCGTAGTCGGCCTGCCGGCGGACCTCGTCGGGAACGCCGTTCGGGTACCGGTAGTCGAGACCCTTCGCGACTTCCTTGATCAGCCACGAGGTCTCGTCCTCGCCGGGAGGGCACGGGAACTTCGGCATGTAGTTCGCCGAGGTGTCGAAGGAGACTTCGCACTTCTCGGCGATTTCGAGAGTGTTGTCGCAGGCCTCGGGGAATTCCTTGAACAGGGCCCGCATCTCTGCGGGGGTCTTGAGGTAGTAGCCGGAGCCGGAGAAGGCGAATCGCGAACCGCCCTGATCGTAGGTGGGTTCGATGAGCTTGGATCCGGACTGAATGGCCAGCAGCGCCTCGTGCGCCTTCGCATCCGATTCGTGCGTGTAGTGGAGGTCGTTGGTGGCGACCAGCGGAATGTCGAGTTCCTTCGACAGCCGGATGAGGTCCTTCGTCACTCGCTTCTCGATGGACAGACCGTGGTCCATGAGTTCGACGTAGTAGTTGTCCTTGCCGAAGATCTCACGGTACTTTCCGGCGGCCGCCTTGGCCTCTTCGTACTGTCCCAGGCGCAGCCGCACCTGCACCTCTCCCGACGGGCAGCCGGTGGTGGCGAGGAGTCCGTCGGAGTAGCTCTCGAGCAGTTCCTGGTCCAGTCGGGGCCATTTCGCCGTCACCGAGTCCAGTGAGGCATACGACGATGCCTTGAACAGGTTGCGCATGCCTGTGTTGTTCCGAGACAGCAGGGTCATGTGCGTGTAGAGACCGCCGCCGGAGAGGTCGTCGCTCTTCTGCGATTCGTCGGTGCGCCACTTCACGCGGGTCTTGTCCCGACGGTCCGTGCCGGGGGTGACATAGGCCTCGACGCCGATGATGGGTTTGATTCCGGCGGCTGTCGCCTGCGACCAGAAGTCGAAGGCGCCGAACAGGTATCCGTGGTCGGTCGTGGCGATCGCGGACATTCCCGATGCCTTCGTCGCCGCCATCAGATCGGCGAGGCGGGCCGCACCGTCCAACATGGAGTATTCGGTATGGACGTGGAGGTGGACGAAGTCCTCGTTCGGCACTGGGCGCCGCCTTCCTGAAGTTGCCGGTGTTGCCGTTCCAGCTTAGTCCATCGGCACCCGCGGGTCGGGTTCCCGCGACTGTTGTTCCGGGCACTTCACGACGAGGCTCCGGTTAGTCCGGGTCCCGTCGGCGCGTCGCTCAGCAGTCAGTCTCCGACACAGTCCGGAAAGCGGCAACGCGTGCCCGCGGCGTCAGTTCGGCCGGATGCGGCCGAGCGCAGTCTGCAGGTCCTCGGGATAACCGCTTTCGAATTCGACCCACTTCTGCGTGTCGGGGTGGTGGAAGCCGAGTTTGACGGCATGCAGCCATTGGCGTTCGAGACCGAGTTCCTTCGCCAGCACCGGATCGGCGCCATAGGGCAGGTCGCCGACGCAGGGGTGTTTGGTGGCGGAGAAGTGGACGCGGATCTGGTGGGTGCGTCCGGTCTCCAGGTGGACCTCGACGAGCGCGGCACGGCGGTGGGCTTCGATCACCTCGTAGTGGGTGATCGCGTTCTTGCCTTCGGTGCGCACTGCGTAGAGTCCGTCGTGCTTGGGGTGTCGGGCGATCGGGGCATCGATGGTGCCGAGCACTGGATCTGGCAGTCCCTGTACGACCGCATGGTAGGTCTTCTCCACCGTGCGTTCCTTGAAGGCGCGTTTGAGCACGCTGTAGGCGTATTCGCTCTTCGCCACGACCATGAGCCCCGAGGTTCCGACGTCGAGTCGCTGCACGATGCCCTGACGTTCGGGGGCGCCGGAAGTCGCGATGCGGAATCCCGCGGCGGCGAGCCCGCCGACGACGGTGCGTCCGGTCCAGCCGAGAGCCGGGTGTGCTGCCACACCGACGGGCTTGTCGACGACGACGAATGCGTCTTCATCGTGGACGATGCGCATTCCCGGCACTGGATCGGGCACGACCTCGAGGGGCTTCTTCGGTTCGGGCATCATGATGTCGAGCCGTTCCCCGGCGATGACACGATCGGACTTGATGACCGGACGACCGGACATCTCCACTCCCCCGTCGGCGCAGATATCGGCGGCGGCTGTCCGGGAAAGGCCGAGCAGCTTCGACATCGCAGCGTCCACGCGCTGACCGTCGAGTCCCTCGGGGACGAGGATGGAGCGTTCAGTCATGAGAGTCCTCTTTCACGCGGGTGGAGTCCGATCCGTCGATGTCGATGCCTCTGAGGCTGACGATGACCAACGTCACCGCGGCAGCGGAGATCGCGATGTCCGCGACGTTGCAGATGAACAGCGACAGATCGATGAAGTCGACGACGGCTCCGTGCAGGAATGCGGGTTCGCGGAAGAGCCTGTCGACGAGGTTGCCGAAGAGTCCGCCCAGGAGCAGACCGAGACCGATCGCCCAGGCTCTCGAGCCGAGCTTGCGCGAGATCACGAGGATCGCTGCGAAGACGCCGATGGCGATGATCGGGAAGATCCACGTCACGCTCGAGCCGAGGCCGAGCGCGGCTCCGGGATTGCGGTAGAAGGTGAATCCGGCCAGCGATCCGATCACAGGCACCGGTGGTTGGTCTTCGAGGAGACTGACGGCGAGGAATTTGGTGAACTGATCGATCACGAGCACGACTGCCGCGATTGTGAACAGCAGGGCCATCATGGCGGCGCGAGGTCGTTTCAACCGTGAGGCAGGATCGTTCATTTGGTTCATTCTAGACCACCGCCGAGGCTGCGGGATTCAGCCGCATGACGGTGCAGTGTGCGAACACGACGGAGGCCCGGGTACTCCGCGGAGTTCCCGGACCTCGGTCGGTGATGCGCTGAGATCAGAGCTTGTGGTTCGAGGAACCGCCCAGTGGGCCGTTTCCGTCGAGGGTCTCCGGAGCCAGGCTCGTGGAGTTCTCGAGGTCACGCAGCTGATCGTTGAGGTAGCTCTTGAGTCGAGTGCGGTACTGGCGCTCGAAGTTCGAGAGCTGGTCGATCGAGCGCTCGAGGGTCGACTTCTGCGATTCGAGGGTCGACAGCGTTTCGTCGCGCTTGGCTTCGGCCTTGCGAACGATGTCGGCGGCTTCCTTCTCAGCGCCCTTGATGAGCTCGTCGCGCTTGCGCTCACCTTCGGCAACATGCTCGTCGTGGACGCGCTGAGCCAGAGCGATGAGACCATGAGCGTCTCCGTCGCCGCCGACCGCGGCAGCACCGAGACCGGCACCAGCAGCTCCACCGGCAGCACCGGCGGCCATCGCTGGTGCGGCGGAGTCGTCCTGTGGTGCGGGAGCGGCTTCCTTGACGACCGGGGCCGGGGTCTCTTCGACCGGGGCGGGAGCGGCAGGTGCCTCGGCCGGAGCCGGAGCCTCTTCCTTCTCTTCGGGAGCAGGAACAGCGGCGGGCATCGCCTGTGTGGCGTCGATGTCCTGTGCCGGTGCGGCGGAGGCGCCGCCGGCTTCGAGTTCCTTCACCCGCTGTTCGGCGGTGGAGAGCTTCTGACGCAGTTCGTCGTTCTCCTGGTAGAGACGGCGAATTTCAACGACGACCTCATCAAGGAAATCGTCGACTTCGTCCTGGTCGTACCCGTCGCGGAACTTCACATGCTGGAACCGCTTGTTTACTACGTCTTCAGGCGTGAGCGCCATGAGGTCACCTTCGGTCGATCTACATTCATTACGCTGCCGCCCAGAAGGACGGCTTCAACGTCACATTAGCGTAACACCTGCAGTTTTGTCCCGCAGTAATGGCGTGTCTCGCATTCAATGACGAAGTCTTCCGCATTCGAGGCTAACAACTCGAGCACACAGACAGCCAATTCCGGTGAGCATATTCACCATTTATCCGGTTTTCGATCAATCGAATGCCCTTCATCGACCGGCATATTCTTCACTCCGTTCCCCTCCCCATATCCATTCACAGTGGTTCTTCAGCGGAGCACACTGTGATGGCGGGCTTCAGGCGGAGGTGTGCGAAAGGTTGAAGAACACCGACGCGATGATCTGGATGCCGATGAGCAGGACGATGAATCCCAGGTCGAGAGACACCTGACCCAGCCGCAGCGGCGGAATGATCTTGCGCAGCAGCTTCAGCGGCGGATCGGTGAGCGTGTACACGATCTCGGCGAGGACGAGGAGGAACCCGGTGGGCCTCCAATCGCGGGAGAACACCTGGACCAGATCGAGCACGACTCGCGCCAGGAGCACGTAGACGTAGAGGCTCAGTGCAGTACCGAGGATGTAGAAGATGATGGCCACGTGGGTCGCCCGCGCCTTTCGTTGTTGCTTGAGTTCTGAGGCTTCAGCCTATCGGCTCCAGCTGAGGACGAGTTGAGAGATTCTCCAGCGTGCTCAGCTCTGGTTGAAGAAGCTGGCCTGAGTGTCCGAATCGGCTTCGCTCTCGCCGGCGACTTCGATGTTCTCGGGGGTGAGCAGAAAGACCTTGTTCGTCACGCGCTCGATCGACCCGTGGAGGCCGAAGATGAGACCCGCGGAGAAGTCGACAAGGCGCTTGGAGTTGTTCTCGTCCATCTCCGAGAGGTTCATGATCACAGGGGTGCCCTCACGGAAGGCGGCACCGATGACCATGGCGTCGTTGTAGCTGCGGGGGTGGATGGTCCTGATGCGGTTCATTGAGGTTCCTGGCGCCGGGGTGTCTACGGGACGAATCGGTGACGGGTGGATCGGTGTCACCGGAGCCGGAGTCCGTTCTTCGGCTGCGGCCGGTTCGTCGTACTGGTCGTCCTCGTCGAAGGTCTCGACGACCTCGCGGTCCCGGCGGGCGGGTTCACGGCGATCGGTGTGCTGGGTGGTCTCGTCCTCTTCTTCGACGAAACCCAGGTATTCCAGCGTCTTCTTGATTGCTGACATGTCTAAAGCTCCTCGGACTTCGGCACTTGCTCACCTGTCGCCCAAACTATCGCACGCGAGCATCCGGGCCGGTGAGTCCTATGGGTGTGTCGCGGTGTTTTCTTCCTGCAGCCAGATGATCCCTGCGAAACGGCCCGTGCGCTTCTGCCTGCGGTAGGAGAAGAGGTCCTCGGATTCCTTTGTGCAGGTGCGCGAGAAATGATCGATGGTCACATCCGCCCGGCGCAGCTGTTCGGCCATGGCCCCGGCGACGTCGAGTGCCGGTGTTCCGGTCACTGACACCGAGGCGGCTGTCGGCTCGATCGCCGCGACCTCGCTCCTCAGCTCGGCAGGGACTTCGTAGCAGCGCGGACACACCGAGGGACCGATGACCGCGTGGATGTCCCGTGCACCGGCGTCGTGCATCGCGGCCACCGTTCTGTCGACGATTCCTGCGGACATTCCCGGGCGGCCCGCGTGGACGGCCGCGATGACACCGGCGTCGGCATCGGCGAGCATGACAGGGGTGCAGTCGGCGACCATGATCGCCAGTCCGATCCCCGGGACGGTCGTCAGTTGGGCGTCGGCCTCCACCGGAGTCTGCCGCAGCTGTGCTTCGTCGCCGATGATGTGCACATCGGTGCCGTGGACTTGGGAGACGAACGAGAGCCGCTCCCCGCTCAGGCCGATGACCTGAGCGAGAGCGGCTCGGTTGGCCGCGACGAGCTCGTCATCGTCTCCGACGTGGCGGGCGAGGTTGAACGAGGAGAAGTCCCCGCTCGAGTACCCGCCGTGCCGGTCGGTGAAGGCGACGTGGGCGGCGCGCCCGCCCGGGACGACGAACCTCGAGCGCAGCATATTACTTGAGGAAGTCCGGGATATCGAGGTCGGAGTCGAAGTTCGAGCTGCTGCGTTCGCCCGGCAGCGAAGCGGGAATCTGGTGTTCCTCGCTGCGGCGCGGCGCAGGTGCAGGCTCATCGGCTTCTGGGGCCTCGGGCCCGGACTCGGCGATGACGGGCGACTCGGATTCGGTCTCGGCCGGAGCAGCGGCCGGGATCGGCGCGGGGATCTGGTCGGATCCGGCGACCTCCGCGTTCGGGGAGGTGTTGTCGAATCCGGCGGCGATGACGGTCACTCGGCATTCGTCGCCGATGTTGTCATCGATGACGGCGCCGAAGATGATGTTCGCCTCGGGGTGCGCGGCCTCCTGGACCAGGCGTGCGGCCTCGTTGACCTCGAAGAGTCCGAGGTCGCCGCCGCCGGTGATGCAGAAGAGCACTCCGTGGGCGCCGTCGATGCTGGCTTCCAGCAGCGGGGACGCGATCGCGGATTCGGCCGCCTGCACGGCACGGTCGTCGCCGGTTGCCGCACCGATGCCCATGAGCGCGGTCCCGGCATCCTGCATGACCGACTTGACGTCGGCGAAGTCGAGGTTGATCAGACCCGGGACCGAGATGAGGTCGGTGATGCCCTGGACACCGGAGCGCAGGACCTCGTCGGCGGAGCGGAATGCTTCGACGACGGAGACGCTGCGATCGGAAATCGAGAGCAGACGGTCGTTGGGGATGACGATGAGGGTGTCGACCTCTTCGCGCAGCGCGGCGATTCCGGCTTCTGCCTGCGCGGAACGACGGCGTCCCTCGAAGGTGAAGGGGCGAGTGACGACGCCGATGGTCAGAGCGCCGAGCGACCGGGCCACGCGGGCCACGACCGGGGCTGCGCCGGTTCCCGTGCCGCCGCCTTCGCCGGCGGTGACGAAGACCATGTCCGCGCCCTCGAGAGCGTCGCGGATGGCGTCTTCGGAGGATTCGGCGGCTTTCTTGCCGATCTCCGGGTCTGCGCCGGCGCCGAGGCCTCGGGTCTGGTCACGGCCGATCTCGAGCTTGACATCGGCGTCGGAGAGGACGAGAGCCTGGGCGTCGGTGTTGATCGCGATGAACTCCACGCCGCGCAGGCCGACGTCGATCATCCTCTGTACAGCGTTGACACCGCCGCCGCCGGTTCCGGCAACTTTGATGTCCGCTCCGGATTGTGGGAATTCAGCCAAGTCGGTTCCTCGTCTCAAGCGCTTGCGCTCCGCAGGGTCTGCGTGCGCATTCGGTCTGTGTTCTCTGCCCTGAGGCTATTGGGCGGGGCAATCTCACTGCAACCATTCTCGCCGGAGTGTCGGGGTTCGGCCAAACTTCACACCCGGTGTGTCGGGGCCAAACGGAGGCAATCGCAGCGACTGGCGCATACGTGGCAGCGCACGGGGGCCCGGACCGGCCGCGGCGGAGTGTTCGACATCGGTTCTGGCCGACGACCGGCCGAGCGGGACTCAGTCGGTCACGGGCACCGAGGGCACGGAGACATCGATCTCGGTGCGGCCCTCGGCGGCCAGCTGGGCAGCGGTGCGCACCTTGAGGCTGGAGTCCGAGGAATCACCGAAGACGACCGTGGCCTTCTGCTTTCCGGTGTCGAGACGTCCCTTGAGGCTCATGGCATCCTTGGCCTCGATCGTCACCAGCTGTCGCCTCAGCTCCGGTCGCAGTTCGCCCATGAACCGGATGACCGCGGAGACGGTCTCTCTGTCCGGCTGGTGTCCGCCGCCGCTGAGCACCGTGAGCTTCTTCAGTGGTGTGTCGACAGTGCCGAGGTCGACGGCTTCGGAGTCGTAGAGGCGATAGCCGGATTCGCCTCTGATGGCGATGACGGGGGTGCGATCGGTGATCTCGATCTTCAGCGCTCGGGGGCCCGCGTAGTGGACGGAGGCCGCCTCGGCTTTCGGGAATTCCTTCAGCACCGCGTCCTCGACTCGGCCGGGGCGCACCTGCGGCAGCGGTCGGCCACCCTGGTCGTCGAGCACGAAATTGCTGACCTTATCGGTGTCGAGCAGGCGACTGCCGCTCACCTGCACCTTCTGCAGGGACAGCAGCGGCGAGAACCAGGCAACGGCGACGAGGGCGATGAGGGCGGCCACGATGCCGATGGCGATGAGGCGTCGTCGCCAGGTCTTGAGGCGACGGGCCCGGATGACTCCGGTGAGGTCCGCGGTGGAGTTGTCACCGGCCTGAGCCGGGGGAAGCGGCACCATGGGCGTCAGCCCTCCAGCGCGCTCAGCAGCTCGGGCCCGAGGATGGTCACGTCACCGGCACCGACAGTGAGCACGAGATCTCCGGGCTTCACTCGAGCGGCGACGAAGGGGACCGCCTCGGCGAAGGACTCCAGGAAGGTCACGTTCTCGTGCGGGACCCGGTCGGCGATGAGCGCGCCGGTGACTCCGGGCACGGGGTCTTCGCGCGCGGGGAAGACGTCGAGGACGACGACCTCGTCGGCCAGACCGAGGGCCTGTCCGAACTCCTCGCGGAATTCCATCGTCCGCGAGTACAGGTGGGGTTGGAAGACGGCCCAGACCCGTCCCCCGTCGGTGACGACTCCGCGGGCGGCGCTGAGCACCGCGCGCACCTCGGTCGGGTGATGGGCGTAGTCGTCGATGACGCGCACGCCGGCGGCGATTCCGCGTTCTTCGAAGCGGCGGCGGGTGCCTCCGTAGCCGGCGAGTCCCGTGGCCGCGCGCTCGAGATCGGCGCCGAGGCTGTGTGCCACGGCGATGGCGGCAGTGGCGTTGAGCGCATTGTGCATTCCCGGCTGCCGCAGTTCGACTCGCAGCTCGCCTTCCCGTCCGGGCAGGTCGAGGACGAAGCTCGAGCCGATTCCGGAGTCGAGGTCGCGCAGCACGATATCGGCATCCTCGGACGTGCCGTAGAGGACGACATCAGCTCCCTGGCTGCGGGAGTGCAGGGCGACGTCGTGGGAGCCGGGATCGTCGGCGCAGGCGATGATCGTTCCGCCCCGGGTCTGGATGCCGTCGCAGAACTCGATGAAGGCTTCGCGCACCTTCTCCGGGGTTCCGTAGTGGTCGAGGTGGTCGGCTTCGACGTTCGTGAGGATGCCGATGGCCGGTTCGTAGAGGAGGAACGATCCGTCGGATTCGTCTGCTTCGGCGACGAAGACGTCTCCGGTGCCCAGATGGGCGTTCGTGCCCGTCGTCGACAGCACTCCCCCGATGACGAACGACGGGTCGACTCCGCAGGCCTGCAGCGCCACGGTGGTCATCGACGTGGTCGTGGTCTTGCCGTGGGTGCCCGCCACGGCCACGGCCCGCCGGTCGACCATGAGGGACGCGAGTGCTCCGGAGCGGTGGAGGATGCGCAGTCCCCGGCGCTGTGCTTCGACGAGTTCGGAGTTGTCCTTGCGGATGGCCGAGGAGATGACGAGGGTATCGGCCTCGCCGAGATTGTCGGCCGAATGTCCGATCGTGACCGTGGCGCCCAGGGTCCGGAGAACGTCGACGACGTTGGATTCTTTCGCATCCGAACCGGAGACGGTGACTCCGTTCATGACCATGATCCGGGCGATTCCGGACATTCCCGATCCGCCGATGCCGATGAAGTGGACGGCTCCGAGTTCGCCGACGGGAACGATGTTCGCGGGGCTCGTGTTCGCAGAGGTCATGATCAGCCTTCCAGCGCGCGGTTGACGATGCCGGCCATGCGGGCCGCGGCATCGGTGGGGTAGTTGAGACGCAGAGCCGCCCGGCTCATCTGCGTCAGACGGGACTCGTCGGCCAGCAGCGGCAGAATGGTGTCGATGACCGTCGACGGTGAGAATTCGGCATTGTCGACCATGAGTGAGGCACCGGCGGAGACGCTTCCGGAGGCGTTGAGGCGCTGTTCTCCGTTGCCGATGGCCAGGGGCACGTAGACAGCCGGGACTCCGGCGACCGTGGCTTCGGAGACCGTGGCGGCACCGGAGCGGGCGACGAGCAGATCGGCGACCGCATAGGCCCGATGCATTCCGTCGACGTAGTCCGCGACGTGGTAGTCGGGCAGTTCGGCCGCCGCCTCCCGCAGGGCCTCGCCCTTCCCGGCTCCCGTGATGTGGAGGACTTGGATGCCGGCCTCCTGACACGCGGTCGCGGTGGCCAGGAACGCTTCGTTGATCTTCTGCGCACCGGAGGATCCGCCGGTCACGACGAGGACCGGACGGTCGTCGCGCAGCCCGAGATCGGCACGGAACGCCGCGCGCTGACCCGAATCGCTGCGGTCGAGATCAGTGATCTCTGTGGGCATGGGCATGCCGACGAGGGTCGAATTGCGCAGCTCGGTGTCCGGGAACGTGATCCCGACGCGCCCGGTGGTGGTCAGTCGGGCGCCGAGGCGGTTGGCCATTCCCGGCTTCGCGTTGGCTTCGTGGACGATCAGCGGGATCTTCGCCTGTTTGGCGGCGAGGAAAGCCGGCGGGCAGACGTAGCCGCCGACGCCGACGACGGCATCGACGCTGCGGGAGGCGATGATCTGCTTGACGGCGGAGATGTTGCCGCGGAAGCGTCCCGGGAATTTCAGCAGGGCGGGACTGATCGACCGCGGCATGGGCACCTTGTCGATGGTGAGCAGTTCGAACCCGGCGCGTGGAACGATCTCGGCTTCAAGTCCGTCGGGAGTGCCCAACGCCACGACGTCCCAGTCGGGGTGCTGCCGGCGCAGCTCACGGCCGATCGCCAGCATCGGCGAGATATGGCCGGTGGTGCCTCCACCGGCGAGGAGGATACTCGTCATCTCATTTCCTTTTCTTGCGGGCAAGCACGGCGAGTGAGGATCGCAGTCGATCCTTGTTGGCGGCGATGGCCGCCTCGGCGCCCGGTTCGGTGCGAGCGAACGACAGCACCACTCCCACGGCGAGGAGAGAGGCGATGATCGAGGAGCCGCCGTAGGACACGAACGGCAGCGGCAGACCGATGACCGGCAGCAGTCCGGTGACGACGCCGATATTGATTCCGGCCTGCCCGATGATGAGGGCGAAGAAGCCGGCAGTGGCGACCTGGACCATGAGACTGTTCGAACGCATCACCACGCGGACCATGGCGAAGCCGAGGACGGCGAAGATGAGAATGACGACGAGGGTGCCGACGAGGCCCAGCTCCTCTCCGATGATGGCGAAGATGAAGTCGTTGTGGGCTTCGGGCAGCCAGGACCATTTCTCACGGCTGGCGCCGAGCCCGACCCCGAGCCATCCGCCGGAGGCCAGCGAGAACAGTCCGTGGTTGGACTGCCAGGCTTGGCCCATGGTGGCCGCGGCGCTCTGATCCGCGTGACCGGTGAGCATCGCCTGGATGCGGTCGAGACGGTTCTGGGAGCTGAGGACGAAGAAGGTGACCGCCGCGGCGAGCACGCCGCCCAGGAGGATGAAGTACTTCATCGGGAATCCGCCGACGAACAGGCAGACGACGGCCATGGCCATGATGACCAGGCCGGTGCCGAGGTCGTTGCCGGCCACGACGAGTCCGGCGGCGCCGAGGACTCCGGGCACGACGGGGATCATGGCGTGGCCGAAGGTGGTCATCTTCCCGGCCTTCTGGGCGAGGATGAAGCCGAGCCACAGGGCGAGGGCGACCTTGAGGAACTCCGAGGGCTGGATCTGGAATCCGCCGAACCCGATCCAGTTCGCATTGCCCTTCGTCTCTTTGCCGAGCCCGGGGACGAATACCGCCGCCTGCATGAGGAGTCCGCCGATGATGGCGAACCAGGCGATCCGCTTCCAGAACTGCAGCGGCATCCTGCTCGCGATGTACATGAGGACGAGACCGACCCCGGCGAACATCGCCTGCTTGTTGAAGTAGGCGAATGAGGAGCCCGCTCCCCCGTCGTAGGAGGTGATCGATGAGGCGGAGAGCACCATGACCAGGCCGAGTCCCGTGAGCAGGACGACGGAGGCGAGGATGAGGAAGTAGGTCGTCAGCGGGTGTGCGGAGAGGCTGGAGATGTCACCGCGCAGGTGGGTCCATGCCTTCTTGAGCACCGAGGCGGTCTTGTTCTTCCCTGCAGACTCCGCCGGCTTCTTCGAAGCAGCCTTCGCGGCACTCTTCCCAGCGGTCTTCGCAGGCTTCTTCGCGGCCCCCGCCTTCGGTCTGGAGTCGCGTGCGGCAGATGTCGACCTGATGGTTCCTGACGAGCGCCTGCCTGCGGTCGTCGTCGGCGCTGTCTTCGAGGCAGACGCTGCGCCGGCAGACTTCGCGGACCGCGCCTTCGGGGCGGTCTTGACACCCGTCTGCTGCGTCCCGGCCGTCGACCGCGCAGTCGGCGGCGTCGTCGGAGCGGATGCCGAGACAAACGTCTTCGCAAGCTTGCGGCGGCGGCGTTCATCCGCCTTCGCGGTGGTCTGCCGTCCCATCTCAGCGCTCCAGGTGCGAGTTGACGGCCTCGGCGAAGAGATCGCCGCGAGTGTTGTAGTTGAGGAACTGGTCCATGCTCGCGGCCGCCGGTGCCAGGAGAACGGTGTCTCCGGCTTCGGCCAACCGCGCGGCCGCGTCGACGGCGGCCGCGACGACGGCCTCTCCGCGGCGCTTCGGGACTCCGGAGTCCACGGCCAGGGCCGGTTCGATCCGGACGACTTCGAGGTCGGGGATGGTCGCGGCGATCGCCTCGCGGTAGGCCGAATCGTCCGAGCCGATGAGCACGAGTGCCTTCAGCCGTTCGCGGTGGTCGGCGAACAGCGAGGTGAAGTCGGCGCCCTTGGGCAGTCCTCCGGCGATCCAGATGATCGAGTCGAAGGCGGCCAGCGAGGCATTCGCTGCGTGGGTGTTCGTCGCTTTGGAATCGTCGACCCAGCGGATGTCGTCCGCCTCGGCGACGGTGACCATGCGGTGGGCGCCGAGCGAATGGTTCTGCAGTCCCGCGGCGATCGCCTGACCGGGCACGTCGATGGCGCGGGCCAGACAGGCTGCGGCCAGAGCATTGGCAACCTGGTGCGGGGCGGGCCGCGAACCCACGACGCCGGTGGCCGTCGCCACGTCGTCGAGGGAGGCGAGTTCGGCGGCCGATGAGTAGCGCTGCGGAATGAAGGCTCGGTCGACCAGCAGGTCCTCGACGACGCCGAGCTCGCCGGGGCGAGGCACACCGGTGGTGAAGCCGATGGCCTTGGCTCCTTCGATGACGTCGGCGTCTTCGACCAAGTGCAGTGTCACCTCGTCGGCGCAGTTGTATACGCAGGCGAGCTTCGCATTGTGGAAGATCTTCGCTTTGTCTGCCGCATAGGCTTCGGCGCTCCCGTGCCAGTCGAGGTGATCGGGGGCGATGTTGAGCACGGCTGCGGCGTCGGCGCTCATCGACTCCTGCCAGTGCAGCTGGAAGCTCGAGAGTTCGATCGCGAGGACCTCGAGTCCGGGTTCGAGCACGGCTTCGAGCAGCGGGGTGCCGATATTGCCGCAGGCCTTGGCTTTGAGCCCGGCGGCCAGCAGCATCGATTCGAGCATCGTCGTAGTCGTCGTCTTGCCGTTGGTGCCGGTGATGGCGAGCCATTTGGCATCGTTGGTGCCGCGGATCCGCCACGCGAGTTCGACTTCGCCGATGACCGGGATGCCGGCCTTCGCTGCGGCCGCGAGCACGGGCTGGTCCGGGCGCCATCCTGGTGAGGTGACGACGAGGTCGAGTTCGCCCTCGGGCAGGGCTTCGACGTGGTCGGGCCCCCGTCGGATGTCGACGTCGAAGACCTCGAGGATCTGCGCCTTCTCGCTCACATCTGCGGTGGCGTCGCCGTCGATGACGATGACATCGGCTCCGCGTTCGCCGAGGTGGACGGCAGCGGGGAATCCCGTCACCCCGAGACCGGTGACGAGGATGCGCAGTCCTGCCAGGGATGATCTCGGTCCGTGCAGTGCGGCCGGGATCTCCTTGGTGGTCGGTTCATCAGCCAATGCGCGCCACCCAATCGGCGTAGAACAGGCAGATTCCGGCGATGACGAAGAGGGCCGCGATGATCCAGAACCTCACCACGATCGTCACTTCGGCCCAGCCCTTGAGTTCGAAGTGGTGCTGCAGGGGCGCCATGCGGAACACGCGTTTGCCGGTGGTCTTGAAGGAAGCGACCTGGATGATCACCGACAGGGTGATGATGACGAAGAGTCCGCCGAGGACGATGAGCAGCAGCTCGGTGCGCGACATGATCGCCAGTCCGGCGAAGGCACCGCCGATGGCCAGCGAACCGGTGTCGCCCATGAAGATCTTCGCCGGCGAGGTGTTGAACCACAGGAAGCCGAAGCAGGCCGCGGCCATGGCGCCGGCGACCATGGCGAGGTCGCGCGGGTCGCGCATGTAGTAGCAGGCGTTCGTGGCCTCGGACATGAGGTTGCAGTTCTGGGTCGACTGCCAGGTGCCGATGACGACATAGGCGGCGAAGACGACCACCGAGGCGCCGGCGGCGAGACCGTCGAGGCCGTCGGTGAGGTTCACCGCGTTCGAGACTGCGGTGACGATGAGGTTCGCCCAGATGACGAACAGGATGAGGCCGAGGACCGCCGAGCCGAATGCGAGATCGAGGTTCGTGTCGCGGATGAACGACACCTTCGTCGACGCCGGGGTCTCGCCGAAGGAGTTCGGGAACTGCAGCGCGAGCACGGCGAACGAGATTCCGACGAAGGCCTGGCCGATGAGCTTCGGCATCGGGCGCAGGCCCAGAGACCGCTGCTTCTTGATCTTGATGAAGTCGTCGAGGAATCCGACGACCGCCAGTCCCGCAGCCAGCCACAGCACGAGCAGGCCGGACGCCGTGGGCACGGAACCGGTGAACAGGTGTCCGAGCAGGTAGGCGAGCACAGCGGCGCCGATGATGACGACTCCGCCCATGGTCGGGGTTCCGCGCTTCGTCGCGTGCGAGGTTGGACCGTCGTCACGGACGAACTGGCCGTACCCCTTCTTGACGAGCACCCGGATGAACAGCGGGGTCCCGACGAGGGCGAAGATGAGAGCCAGGCAGGCTGCGAGCAGTACGGCAATCATTGGGCCCCCGATACTCCGGCGATTTCGTCTCCCAGGTAGCGCAGACCGGCATCGCGGGAGGATTTGAACAGAACGATGTCGCCGGGAGCGAGTTCGGCGTTGAGAAGATCTTTCGCCTCAGCCGCGGTGGCGACCCAGGCCGCCTCGTTGCCCCAGGAGCCTTCGAGGTTCGCAGCGTTGAAGATCGGCTTCGCGCCTTCTCCCACGACGATGGTGCGAGTGATGTTGAGGCGCACGACGAGTTCGCCGATGTCCGAGTGCGCGGACACCGAATCGGACCCGAGTTCGAGCATCTCGCCGAGCACGGCGAAGGTGCGACGCGGGCTGGTCTCCTCATCACCGCGGCCCATCGAGGCCAGGGTCTTCAGCGAAGCCCGCATGGATTCGGGGTTCGCATTGTAGGCGTCGTTGAGCACTGTCACGCCCGACGGCGAATCGATGAGCTCCATGCGCCAGCGGCTGGCCGCCGAGGAGGTCGACAGGGTGGTGACGATCGACCTGGCCGCGACGCCGCAGGCGTGGGCGATGGCGGCTGCCGCCAGAGCGTTGCCGACATGGTGTTCGCCGATGAGCGCCAGGCGCACATCGCGGGGCTCCTCACCGGGCAGGGTAAGGGTGAACGTCGGATGACCGGAGGAATCCGTGGACACCGAGGTGCCGCGCACGATCAGATCGTCGGCGCCGACCCATTCGGGCAGGGACTCACGCTGTGAGAACCACAAGGTCGTCACGTCCGAAGCGAGCACCTCACGCATCGCCGACACGCGGGTGTCGTCGGCGTTGAGCACGGCGGTGGATCCGGCCGTCAGGGACTCGACGAGTTCGGCCTTCGCCCGCGCGGTGTTCTCGATCGAACCGAAGACTCCGGAGTGGGCGGTGCCCACGGCCAGCTCGACGGCGATATCGGGGCGGATGAGGCTGGTCAGATAGGCGAGGTTGCCGATCGACCGAGCCCCCATCTCGAGGACGAGGAAACGGGTGGATTCGACCGCCCGCAGAGCCGTCAGCGGGACTCCGACCTCGTTGTTATAGGAGTTCGGCGGCCACACGGTCTCCGCCTCACCCGAGAGCAGATCCGCGGCGAGGTCCTTCACCGTGGTCTTGCCGACGGATCCGGTGATCGCGATGACGGTGAGTTCGCCGTCTGTGCGCAGGCCTTCGATGCTGTGCTTGGCCAGCTGGCCGAGCGCTTCGGTGGCATCGGCGACGACGACGACCGGCAGCGGTTCGTCGTCGATGGTGGGGACGGATTCGCCGATGATCAGGGCCGCTCCCGCCTCGACGGCGGCGGCGGCGAATTCGATGCCGTCGAAGCTCTCGCCTCGGCGGGCGACGTAGATATCGCCGGGTCCGACTTCTCTCGAGTCGGTCACCACACCGGTGGTCAATGGGGTCTCGGGGTCGATGCCGTACAACTCGCCGCTCAGGGCGGTTGCGATTTCGGCTGCAGTCAGTCGCTTCATATCATCTGTGAACTTTACCTGGTTGTGCGCCGCCCAGTCGCATGGACAGCGCTGAGCGTGTCCTGGCCCGGTCGTCGAAATCGGTGACCGTGGTGCCCACGGTCTGGCCTGTCTCATGGCCCTTGCCCGCGATGAGCACGGTCGCCGAGGCGTCTGCTTCGGCAATCGCCTCGTCGATGGCGGCACCGCGGTCGGGGACCTCGATGATCTTTTTCACACGGGCCCGTCCCGCATCCACCTCGGCGTCGATTCCCTGCCTGACGGCAGCGCGGATCGTGTCGGGATCCTCGGTGCGCGGGTTATCGTCGGTGAGAACGATCACATCGGCTTCACGTGCCGCCGCCTGCCCCATGCCGAAGCGCTTGCCGCGATCACGGTCTCCTCCGGCGCCGAAGACGATGATGAGCTCATCGGAGTCGGCGTGGAGCGTCGCCAGTGCCTTCGCGATCGCGTCGGGGGTGTGCGAATAGTCGACGATGGCGCGCGGCAGGATCTCCGGGTGGGATTCGCTCAGCGCCCGCGGACCGGAGACGTCGATGATCTCCATCCGTCCGGGCACCGTGGCCGCGAAGCTGCGACCGATCGCATCGATCTCTTCGGCGCTGACGCCGGCCTCGATGAGCATCGAGGCTGCCAGGGCCGTATTCGTGACGTTGAAATCGCCGGGCAGCGGTGAGCGGAGCCGGATGCTCTCCCCGTCGTCGAGGTGGAGCACGAAGTCCGATTCGCCCGGGGTGTGTTCGATGCGCCACTGGCTGCGGTCGTCGCGTCCCAGAGTGCGCACGGGCACCTGCGCGGCCTCCGTCATCCGCTCGCCCCATTCGTCTTCGACGACGATGACGGCCTTATCGGAGAATGTGCGGGTGAACAGCTGGGCCTTGGCCTCGAAGTACTCCTCCATCGTGTTGTGGAAGTCGAGGTGGTCCTGGGACAGGTTCGTGAACCCTGCGACGCTGAAGTGAGCCCCGTCCACGCGGTGCTGGATGAGCGCGTGGGAGGAGACCTCCATCGCACAGGTGTCGACCTCGGCCGCGCGCATCTTCTTGAACAGGGCATGCAGCTCGGGGGCCTCCGGCGTGGTGCGCACGCTGGGCACGGTGTCACCGGCGATGAGGATGGCGACCGTGCCGATGACGGCGGTGCGATGGCCCAGTGCCGCGAGCATCCCGTCGGCCAGGTAGGTCGTCGTCGTCTTCCCGTTCGTTCCCGTGACTCCGATGAGCTCCGGCACCGAGGTGGTCCCGTAGACGGCGGCGGAGACGAACCCGAGCACGGCGCGGGGCGCTTCGACGATGAGAGCGGTGACACCGGCGAGCAGGCCCCGGTCCGCCTCGTCCGTGCTCAGCGCTTCGGTGATGAGCTGCCAGCCGGCGTCGTCGGTGAGGATGGCGTCGACCCCGGATCGGATCAGCTCGGGGGCGAACTTCGCACCGTGGACGTTCGCTCCCGGCAGGGCGGCGTAGAGCTGACCGGGTGAGACCGCACGCGAGTCATGGGAGACTCCGGTGACCTCTGTCTCGGGGTCACCGTGGAGGGTGCCGGGTGCGATCGGCAGCAGCTGTGAAAAGCGCATCATTTCCATTCTCGGGCGGGCAGGTCGGGCTTCTGCGTCGACGGTGGGATCTTGAGATGCCGCATGGCGAAGCCCGCGACATCGGAGAACACGGGGGCTGCGGCCTGTCCACCGTAGTAGCCGTTCCGAGGACGTTGCAAAGTCACGGAGATCGCGAGTTCGGGATCTTCGGCGGGCAGGACGCCGACGAAGGAGGCGGTGTATCCGTCATAGCCTCCGCCCTCGGCTGCCGGCGCCTGCGCGGTGCCGGTCTTTCCTGCGACCCTGTAGCCGGAGACCTGGGCGGACTTGCCCGTGCCTTCGGCCACGACGCCTTCGAGCATCCGCAGGGTCTCGTCGGCGGCTTTCTTGCTGACGACGCGTTCCTTCTCTCCTGCGGGGGTGGAGATGGTGCGTCCGTTCGGGGAGATCATTCCGTCGACGAGGCGGGAGGGCACGTGGACTCCCCCGTTGGCGATGGTGGAGATGACATCGGTGGTCTGGATCGCGTTCGCGGCCACGCCCTGACCGAACATCACGGTGTACTTCGTGCGTCCGTCCCACTCCTCGTACGGATGCAGAATGCCCGAGGTCTCGGCCGGGAAGTCGATTCCCGAACTGGTGCCGAAGCCGAACTTCTTCATGTATTCGTAGCGCTGGGCCTCGGTGAGTTCCTTGCCTGCCAGCACGGTGCCGGTGTTCGAGGATTCGGCGAGGATGCCCGCGAATGTGAGCTTCTCATCGGGGTGTTCGTGGGAGTCGCGGAACTCCTCGTCGTTCGGTGCCTTCCACTTGTCCGGGACGGTGAACTCCTGTTCGGGAGTGACGAGACCCTGGTCCAGCAGTGCTGCGGCGGTGACCATCTTCGCGGTCGAACCGGGCTCGAACATGTCGGTGAAGATGCGCGAACCGCGGTCGGGCCCGTCGACCTTGCCCGGAGAGTTCGGGTCGACGGTGGGAGCATCCGCGGCGGTGATGATGCGTCCCGTCTTGATCTCTTTGATGACGATCGAGGCGGATTCGGCTTCGTGCTTCTTCCGCTGCTCTTCGATGGCCTGCTGAGCGTAGTACTGCATCGCCGGGTCGATCGTCGTCTGCAGCCCCTGGCCGTCAACGGCGTCCTTCATGTTGTTGTCGCCGAGCGGGATGATCTCTCCGCGTGCTCCGCGTTCGTACTGCTGCTGGCCGTCCTTGCCCGACAGCTGTTCGTCATAGGCCGATTCGAGACCGGCCTGAGCCGTGCCATCGGAGCTGAGGAACCCGACGAGGTTTCCGGCGACTCCCCCGGCAGGGTAAGAGCGCACCGAGTACTCCTCGGCGGAGATGCCGAGGACCTCGAGTTTCTTCACCGCGCTCCAAGTTTCCGAGGTCAGTCCCTTGGCGACGGGGTTCCAGCGTTTGTCGCCGACGAGTTTCGGATAGAGCACACCAGGGTCGGTCTTCAGCGGCTTCGACAGTGCTTCGGCTGCGCCCCAGGCTCCGACGAGTTTGCCGTCGACTTCGTACTGGGCGACGTTCTGCTGATCGACGACGAGTTGGTAGCGGGAGACGCTGTCAGCGAGCACGGTGCCGTCGGCGGCCAGAATCTGTCCGCGATCGGCAGGCAGGGTCCGGGTGACGAGTCGGTTCGACAGCGCCTTCTCAGCCAGCTTCATCGAGTCCATACCCTGGATGGATACGAGGCGCACGGAGGTGATGAGGAGGACGAGGACCGACACCGCGGCGATGAAGCCCATCCGCCACCGCAGATTGGGGCCACCGCCCTCGCGCTTCTTCTTCAGTCGGGTCTTGGCTGAGCCCATAGCTGGAGTCCTCGGTCCTTGACGTGGTCGGCGAATGTTTCGGTCAGGCCGTTCCCTGGTCCCGGTGAGCTCGGACTACTTCGGCGCCTCCTGGCTCGGAGCCGCCACGTCCTGGCTCGGGCTGCCCCCGACGACCGGGAGCTTCTCATCCGATCGTAGATTGGGTCGGATGTCATCTCGTGTATCGGCGCGCGGGCCGGGCACGACTGTGGGCTCTTTCTCACCGCTGACGTCGATTCCGGGGGCGTCGATCATCTTCCCGGTCTTCGCATCGAGGAACTCGGGTGAGGAATCACGGACGAGACCGAGCTCTTCGGCGGCCAGGGAGATGTTCTGCGGGGATTCGCGGTACGAGTTGTCCTCGACGAGGCGGTCTTTCTGCTCGGCCAGGGCTTCCTTCTCACTCGTCAGCTGGTCGACCTTGTAGGAGGTGTTGGCGACGAATATGTTGAGCAGCAGCACGGCCACGAGGGTGGCCAGCAGGATCCCCACGCACAGCATGGAGAAGGGCAGACGGGACTTCGGCAGTTCGAATTTGAGCAGCCGCAGCTTCGCACCGCCCTGTTGACCACCGGCCTCTTCGAGCCGGCGAGGACGTTCGGGGAAGTTATGCTGACCAGCTCTTGCCGAGGAATTGCTCACGATCGTGCCTCCCTGATCTTCTGCACTGCCCGCAGTCGGACGCTTGCCGCCCGCGGGTTCGTCTCTGCTTCTTGTTCATCAGCCATTTCGGCGCCCCGGATGATCTCGGTCAGCCAGGGCTGGTGCTCTTCGGGCACGACCGGCAGATCCGGCGGTGCCGAGGAGATCGTGGCCGCTCGGAAGGTCTTCTTCACGATCGTGTCCTCCAGCGACTGGTAGGACTCGATGACGGCCACTCCCCCGATGTGCAGCGCTTCCAATGCCGCCGGCAGTGCGGTGCGCAGCACCCCGAGCTCGTCGTTGACCTCGATGCGCAGGGCCTGGAAGGTGCGTTTAGCGGGATGCGACTTCTTCTTCGTCTGCGGGATCACTCGGGAGAGCATGGCCGCGAGCTGATCCGATGTCTCCCACGGGGTGTCGACCCTGTCGGTGACGATGATCTTCGCGATCTTGCCGGCGAGCTTCTCCTCGCCGTATTCGCGGAGGATGCGGCGCAGTTCGGATTCCGAGTAGGTGGCCAGCACCTTCTCGGCGGTGAGCTCCTGGGTGCGGTCCAT
This sequence comes from Brevibacterium iodinum ATCC 49514, assembly GCF_900169265.1. Classification (GTDB taxonomy): domain Bacteria; phylum Actinomycetota; class Actinomycetes; order Actinomycetales; family Brevibacteriaceae; genus Brevibacterium; species Brevibacterium iodinum. The sequence goes on along the minus strand of NZ_FXYX01000011.1, from coordinate 76,062 downwards.
GCGCATGTCCAGGGGCGCCGGCCGGGAGTAGGAGAATCCGCGTTCGTCCTCGTCGAGCTGCAGCGAGGACACTCCCAGGTCGAGCAGGATCGCGCTGATCTCTGCGATGCCGAGGTCGGCCAGCACATCGGGCAGCTCGTCGTCGACTGCGTGGACGATATCGATTCGGTCGGCGAAGGGGGCCAGGCGTTTCGTGGCGATGTCGATGGCCTGCAGATCACGGTCGATGCCGACGAGGTGGACATCGTCGAAGGCCGTGAGGACTGCTTCGGCGTGCCCGCCCATTCCGAGTGTGCCGTCGACGACGACCGGGGTGAGTCCGGCCTCCCTGGCGGCTTCGACTCCGACGCCGATGAGTTCGACCACGCGCGTCAGGAGCACCGGTACGTGCTGAGCTGTCATTCGTGGGTCCTTCATACGGGGGTGGTCGGAGGTGCGCTGCTGGAGCCAGAACCTTGACCGCCGTGGCCCTGCCACCGGGGAAGTGTGTCAGGACGTCCGAGCTTCGGAAACGGGGAAGTTCCCCGAAACTCGAGCACGGCGGGCAAGGATCAAACCCGAGCAGAATCAGATCACTCCGGGGATCACCTCCTCTTCGCGTTCGGCGAAGGCCTGCTGAGCGCCGACGAGGTAGTCCTCCCAGGTCGGTGCATCCCAGATCTCGACTCGGTTGCCCATGCCGATCACTGCGACTTCCCGATCGAGTGATGCGTACTGCCGCAATATGTTCGGGACCGTGATGCGTCCCTGTTTGTCCGGCTGGTCCGCAAATGCCGCCGACAGGAACACACGCTGGTAATCGCGGGCTTCCTTATTCGTCTTCGGCGCGTTCTGGATTCGCGCGTGCTCGGCTTCGAACTCCGTGGTGGGGAACAGGGTGAGGCAGTTCTCCTGGCCACGGGTAAGAACGAGTCCGGGCGACAGCTCCTCGCGGAACTTTGCGGGCAGGATGAGGCGACCTTTGTCGTCGAGCTTCTGCATATGAGTGCCCAAGAACATGTCGTCTCACCCCTTTCGAAACCCATCGGCTCCGATAGCAACCACAGTACTCCACTTCCCTCCACATATTCCAGCTTTTCGCCCCACTGATGCTCCTGACTCATTGTTTTCCCAGGTCAGATAGGTGGAGGAAAGTGGGTAAACTTTCTCGAAGCCGCGTCGCGGGAGTGTCGGATGAGGGAAGAACGGCGGGCCTGCGAAGGCGGTGGGCCGCCTCGGCGAGGACGATGAGAACGGCGCAGATCCGCGAGAATCCAGGGATCGCAGGCGATTCCCCGCACCGGAGTGGAGGCGAGTGGGGAGGAAAGTGGAGGGTCCGCGTGGAGGAAAGTGGGGAGGGTGGTGGGGAGTGGGGTGGGGCGCCTCGGGGAGGGAGTGGGAGTGGGGAGGAGAAGGGAGTGACGAAGCTGAAAGAAACTCGTGTGGCTGGGGTGCGGGCTTTAAGGGACAATGGAGGGTATGTCGACCAGCCAAGAAGGTACACAGACCAATTCCGTGATCGGCGCCGAACACATCGAGTGGGTGCAGAATCTGACCTCGCGGGCACGTACCGCGATGAACTCGGTGCTCGAGGGCAAGGATGAGGCCGTCGGGCTCTCGCTCATCGCACTGCTCGCCGGCGGACATGTCCTCCTCGAAGACGTCCCCGGCGTCGGCAAGACCCTGTTGGCCCGTGCCATGGGCAAGGTCGTCGACGGTTCCGTGCGCCGTATCCAGTTCACTCCGGACCTGCTGCCCACCGACGTCGTGGGTGTGAACCTGTTCAACCAGGAGACTCGTCACTTCGAGTTCCGACAGGGACCGGTGTTCGCGAACATCGTCATCGCCGACGAGATCAATCGCGCGTCCCCGAAGACGCAGTCGGCGATGCTCGAGTGCATGGCCGAGGGTCAGGCGACGATCGACGGGCAGACCTATCCGATGCCCACGCCATTCATCGTCGTCGCCACTCAGAATCCGATCGACATGGAGGGCACCTACGCTCTGCCCGAGGCGCAGCGCGACCGCTTCCTCACCCGCATCTCCCTGGGATATCCGGCGACGTCCGATGAGGTCGATCTGCTGGACAACCAGATCCAGAACGATCCCCTCGAGACCGCTGCCGCGGTGACGAACCTCGAGCAGATCACTCAGGCCCGCACCATCGTCCGCCATGTCTCCGCGAGCCGGCAGCTGCGCGAGTACATCGTGGCGATCCTCCATGCCACCCGCAACGATCAGGCGATCCTGCTCGGCAGCTCCCCGCGCGGCGGCGTCCATCTGCTGCGGGCGGCGAAGGCCCGAGCGGCACTGTCGGGGCGCACCTTCGTCACCCCCGACGATGTGCAGGCTCTGGCCCCGTACATCCTCGCCCACCGCATCATCCCCCGCGACGGAGACGACGCAGACCTGGCTGCCGATCTCATCGGTCGGGTGCTGTCCCGCGTGCCCGTCTCAGCGAACCAGTGACCGCATGCGACTGAGCACTTCGGGCATCATCTTCGTCCTGGCCGGGGCGGCCCTGATCATCACGGCCTACCGCTTCGCGCTGCCCGGCCTGCTGCCGGCCGGTCTGCTGCTGCTCGGCCTGGTCCTGCTCTCGGCGCTGCTCATCCTGTGGGGCACCCGTCGGGTGTCGATCGCGATGAGCACGAACCTCCAGGAGGTGGCGCTGTCTCCTTCGGGAGACCGCTACCCGCTGGCCGCCGAAGGCAAAGAGGTCGAAGTCCAGGCGCGCGTGACCAATGTCGGCCAGCTCGCGATTCCCGCCGCGACGATCGATTTCACTCCGGCCGAGGGATTCGGCGACTCCACCTCCGGTGATGTCCCGGCTCTGGCCCATGGGGCATCGCAGACGGTGCTGACGTCGTTCACCCCCAATCGCCGCGGTGTCTCCGGCATCGATGCGGTCCTCATCACCGTGTTCGGCCCCTTCGGCCTGGTGAAGATGAAGAAGAAGGTCCACGGGGCCTTCCACGTGGCCGTGTCCGTGCCGATCCTGCCTGCACGCATCCCGCAGGATTCGTCGATCCGGCCCTCCCGCCTCGACGACGGCAAGGTCCGCACCGGACACACCACCCGGGACTTCCACACACGTGAGTACGTGCCCGGCGATGACCTCCGACATGTGCATTGGCCCTCGACGGCGAAGTCCGGCGAGCTCATGGTCCGGCACGAAGCCGATGAGGAGACGCTCCATTCGCTCATCCTCATCGACCTCGTCGCCGATGAGGGCGCCGAGGAGCCGAGCGACCTCGAGATCGAGTTCCTGCTGGCCGCGGCGACCGCGGCCGGAACCGCGTTCCTCAAGGCCGATTACGAAGTCAATGTCGTCGCTCCCGGACACCAGATCAGATTCAAAGGAGCCCGCGAGATCGACAAGCTGCGTCTGCTCTCCGCCCTTGTGCGCCCGGGCAGGGTCGAACTGCCCGCGCACGACAACCCGAACCACATCGTCATCTGCTCCGTCGGCGATCAGCGCGGGCAGGAACTCGCCTCGCACTTCTCCCGCCGTGTGCCGGTGACTCTGCGCACTCTCAGCGAGATCGACGATCTGACGATGCTCGGTCTCAGCGAGGACCTGCCGGAGTCCTGGACGACGTTCGAGTCCAAGCGCTCTCGCAGCGGCACCGGTCGGACCTCGGCTGAGCCCGGACCGGGAACCGTCGGTGCCGGCAGCGTGTCTGCGGCTCCGGGTGGTGCGAGCTCGACTCCGCAGGGGGTGCGCCGATGAGTCTGAATACTCCTGACGCACGTCCGCGCGGGGTCGATTCCGAGTCTCCGGCGAATGACTATTCGGCACCCGTGTCGACGGGCGATGAGCGTCCGAGCACGGGTTGGCTCGAGGCGATAGTCGTCTTCGTCGCCATGGCCCTGACCGCTGTCGCCGTCTCGGCAGTGTTCAAGGACTTCGCCTGGGTCTCGCCAGTGCTGGTCGCCGTCGCCGTCGTCGTCATCGTCGGCGCCGTGTTCCGCACCGTTCCGGCACTGCGCTCGACCGGAACCGCGGTCATCGCCCAGTGCGTGGCCGGTCTCATCGCGGTCTTCATCGTCTGCGCCGCGGATTCGCTTCTGCTCGGGTTCATCCCGACTGGTGAGTCCTTCGGAACGGTGCTCAATCTGCTCTCCGAGGGGGTCAGCGACCTCTACGCGACCGCTCCCCCGGCGGCGAGCACACCGGGCTTCATCGCGATGCTCACGATCGCCTTCACCCTCATCACGATCCTCATCGACGGCCTCGTCTCGGATCTGCGGGCACCGAAGGTCGGCGGTGTGCTGCTGCTCGTGCTGTGGATGATCCCCGTCTACTTCGCCGCGCAGGAGGTGAAGTGGTGGCACATCGTCGCGATCCTCGCGGCGTTCCTGCTGCTCATGCTCAGCCCCTATCTGCCCGCGACCCGGTGGCGCGGAGGAATGACGGCGATCCTCGCCGGAGCTCTGGCTCTGGCGATCGGCATCGGCCTGCCCCTTCTGCTGCCCCCGGTGCCCAGCCTGCCCGACCGGGCCTCGAAGGGCCAGGGCGACCTGACGGTGACGAACCCATTCCTCAACCTGCGCCAGAACCTCGGCGACCGGGATGACAAGACGCTGTTCAGCTACCAGACGACGGACGCAGACGCGGATCCGATCCGGTTGACCTCGATCGATGACTTCGACGGTGAGAACTGGGCACCCAGCCCGTTCAGCCTCGATCCGTTCGCGATCGCCGCCGACGGAATGCCATGGCCCGCGGGAATGCCGCGGGACAAGAACTTCAAGGAGCAGACGATCAGCGTCGCCGTCGGCGACAGCTACGACCAGCAGTATCTGCCGTCTCCGTATGCTCCGCAGCAGCCGAAGGATCTGAGTCGTCGGTGGATCTTCGACGAGAAGACCTTGACGGTCGTCGGCAACGGTGAGAAGACCGGTGGACTGCAGTATTCGATGGACTATCTGTCCCCGAATCCCGACGTCGAGGATCTGCAGTCGGCGACTCCAGTGTCCGAGAGCGACTTCGAGACCGAACTCGCCGTCCCCGATTCCCTGCCGACCAGCGTGAAGGAGACCGCAGAGCGGGTCACCGCCGATGCGGATAACCAGTGGGAGGCCGCAGTCATGCTGCAGGCGTACTTCCGCGGCGGCGATTTCGAGTATTCGCTCGATGCTCCCGAACGGGCCAGCGGCGACGCGATCTCGGACTTCCTGGCCGATAAGCAGGGCTACTGCGTCCAGTTCTCCTCGGCCATGACGATCATGGCCCGGACGATGGGAATTCCGGCCCGCATCGGCGTCGGATACGCCGGCGGGGACGAATCCGAGAACGGCGTCGATGTGAGCATGCAGGATTCGCATGCCTGGCCGGAACTCTACTTCGAAGGTGCCGGCTGGGTGCGCTTCGAACCCACCCCCGGCGGTCCCGCCGGAGATCCGCCGAAGTGGACCCTCGCCGATGGCGCCGACCAGCAGGAGGAGGGCGACGAGTCGGAGTCTGCGAGCCCGAGCGAAGAGCCGAGCGAATCTGCTTCGCCGACCGGTGGCTCCGAGGAGCTCACCGAGGAGGAGACGAGCACTCAGGCCGCAGAGCCGGCCGGTTCGAACTTCGGCACTGTCTTCGGCATCGCAGCCATCGTGCTCGTCCTGCTGCTGCTCGCTGCCCTGCCCGCGATCTGGCGGTCGATCCTGCGCTCCCGCCGGACGAAGGATCCGCAGAATCTCGAAGCGGTATGGACCGAGGTCCGAGCTCTGGCCACCGACTACGGGCAGAGCCTGGATTCGAGCCGGACGCTGCGCTTCAACGAGCTCGTGCTCGCCGGTGCCGCCCCCGCGGCCGGAGCTGCCGGTGCTGCCGGCGGCGGGACCGAGACTGAGGATGCCTCGAGCTCTACCGGTGCGGATGCCGGCTCCACGGCACCCGAGATCGATCCGGAGTCCGGCGAACCGTTGCGCAGGTCCGCCGCCGAGGCGGCAGCCGGCTCCGGTGCCACCGCACAGAGCGCAGAAGCCGCCGGTTCCTCGACGTTCGATCGTTCGGATGAACGGCTGCGGCGTCTGAGCAGCCCGGCCCCGTCACGTCCTTCCGAGTCGGGTCATGATGATTCTGCGCTGGGAGCGTTCGTCGATGCTCTCGAAGCTCAGCGCTACGGTGCCGCTCCCGAGTCGCTCGATGACTCGGAGGTGCAGGCGCTCGTCGACGAGGTCAGTACGGACTTGTCGGAGCGGGCCACGCCGGGCAGCCGGATCTCTGCGAAGATCTGGCCTGCCAGCCTGTTCAATCGTCCGAAATGACGATGAGCTGACGACTCTGGTCGATACCTGTCGACCCTGGTCGATGTGCGAAGAGGCGGTCCTGAGCGCCCAGACTCTTCGCTGTCTCGGAGAGTCTGGGCGCTCAGTGCGAGAGTCTGGGACCTTAGTGCCCTGCCGCGTGTTTCGCGTTCTCTTGATCGAGTGCACGCAGGGCGAGCAGGCCGCGCACGGCGGCGATGGGCTTCACCAGCGGATGTTCTCCGAACCGGTAGTCTCCCCCGCGGACCAGTCGTCGGGCCAGGTCCGGGCGCATCTGCCACAGGTGGTCACGGGCTTTCTCGGCATGATGGGAGTTCGAGACGATGCTGATCGTTGTGGCCGGGGTGAGTTCGCGGTCGATGATGGGGATCGCGTTGGCGATGTTCTCCCACGTCGTTGTGCTCTGCCCTTCCAGCACAGTTCGGCCGGTGAAGCCGAGTTCGTCCCGGGCGAAGCGTTCGAGGATGAGGGCCTCCGGTGTTCGTCCTGTGACGGCCCCTCCGCAGAAGATGAGGAGAGTCGACCGGGCTGCCGGATCGATCGACCGCAGACCCGCGCGGACCCTAAACCGGTTGATTCCGTTCGGTCGCTGACCGCGGTTGGCATATCCGAGGACGATGATGATCTGGTCGCTGTCGGCTGTGTTCTCGTCTCTGCCTGCCGCGGCCGGGGCCCGAACGCCTGGACTCGACCGTCGAACGCTCCGTGATCGCCGGCCACCAGAGGCATCACAGTCTCCCAGCCGACGACGGCCCGATCGACAGTGGGCCGCCTCGGCGAAGACGAAGACGCCGGCAAAAACGCCAAGGACAGTACCGGCGAGTACGCGGACCGGCATTGAAAAAGGCACCCTTATGTCGAGAGTGCCTTGATCGCCCTGAGCAGGATCATTCGCCGCGCTGGCGCTTCTCCCACCGGTCTTCCATTCGGCTCATGAATCCGGAGTTGCCCTTGGCACCGGTCTTCGCTCCGGAGTTCCGGGAGTCCGTCTGAGTGGTGTGCACCTGGCCGGGACGGCTGAACGCCCAGTACATTCCGGTGACCATGAGGCCGAAGCCGACGACGCCGAGAGCGATCCACCAGGCGGAGCTGGAGACGAGCGAGATCGCGAGGATCGTCGCGGCCAGCCCGGCGAGGGCGATCAGGATGCCGAGGACGAAGCGCTTCGCCGAGAACCCGGGACCCGTGGCAGCGGCCTGGGTTTCCGAGATATTCCGGGCAAAACGAGGGTCTTCACTGCGCAGCTGCTTCTCAAGTTGATCCAACAGCTGCTGTTCGTGATCGGAGAGTGGCATCTCGAACCCCCGTTTCGCTTCCCAGGTCTTTCTCCCAATCATAGTCTCTGAGGGCCGAAAAAACATCTCCGGGGGCCGTCAGGAGCCGGATTCCCACGGGGTCTTCAGACTGTGCTCCCGCTCACCCGCTCTCAGGCCTCGGGGCGCTTGCGCAGAAGCGAGGCCTGGGAGATCGCTTCGCTGCCGAATCGCCGCCTCACCTCATCGAGGGCGACCTCGGCTTCGCGTCCGGAATGAACTGGTTCGTCCAAGGTGGCTTGCCGTCCGGTGACGGCGAAATCGCTGAGGCCGGCGGCTCGGACGCCGAGCAGCCTGACTCCCTGGGAGCGCTGCTCGCGCAGCTTGCGCAGAGCCGGGCGCAGCGCCTCGTACATCTCCCGGGCCAGATCCGTCGGCGCCGACAGAGTCACAGATCTCGACAGAGTCGTGAAATCGCCGAGGCGGTACTTCAGTCCGAGGCTTGTGGCGACCTTTCCTTCTGCACGGACACGGTAGGCGACCTTGTCGGCGAGGCGCAGCAGTTCGTGTTCGAGAACGGCGACGTCCCAGATGTCCTCGCCGAAGGTGTTCTCAGCACTGATCGAGTGTTCCTTGGCCTGATGGTCGAAACCGGACGAGTCCTGACCGTGGGCAGCCCGCCACAGCTGATGGCCGTGCGCACCGAAGACGCGGGCGGCCCAATCCTCGTCGACTGCGGCGAGGTCGCCGATGAGGCGGATTCCATAGCGGAAGAAGCCCTCCTGCGTCTTCTCCCCCACCCCGGGCAGGGCTTCGATCGGCATCGGGTCGAGGAACTGCTGGGTCGCGGCCGCGGGCACGAGCAGTTGGCCGTTCGGCTTCGCTCTCGTCGAGGCGAGTTTGGCCACGACGCGGCTGACGGCGATGCCGACCGAGGCGCTCAGACCGGTGCGCTCCCGGATCTGGGCGCGCAGCTGCCTGGTGATCTCCACCGGGGAGCCGAGTCGGCGCACGGCTCCGGAGACGTCGATATAGGCTTCGTCGACGCTGACCTGCCGTACGTCGGGGGTCACCTCGGCGACGAGATCGAAGACTTGGCGGGAGTACGAGGAATACAGGCCGTGGGAAGGTGGGATCACCTCGGCGACCGGGCACAGGTTCATGGCCCGCGACATCGGCATCGCGGCATGCACTCCGAACTCGCGGGCTTCATAGCTGGCCGAGACGACGACTCCGCGACCGCTGCGTCCGCCGACGATGACGGGGCGGCCGACGAGATGCGGGCGACTGAGCAGCTCGACGGAGACGAAGAACGAGTCCATATCGAGGTGGAGCATGGTGGCACCGGTGTCGTCCGTGCCCAGGCGGCTCAGATCACCTCCGGATCGTGCCAGCTGCTTCCGACTCATCGCCTGCCCCTCGCGCTTGTTCCTTTCGGCTCCGCCGAACTGTCCAGGTACTCTTGAAGCATGGTATCGCGCACCGCTGTCATGACACTGCCCATCCTTGCCGCGCTCGCTCTCGCGGGCTGCTCGGGAAACGGTGGAGACAAGGCCGAATCGACCCCTTCGGCTTCTCAGGAGGCCTCGGCCTCCGCGTCCCCGGCCGAGTCCGAGTCCGCCTCGGCCGAAGCATCGACCGAGGCCACAGGCTCGGACCCCGATACATCGAACGATGTGAAGGATCTGCCCGAGTACATCAAGCCGTACCCGGATTCCGCGGTGCTCTCGGCGTCGAGCGTGAAGGCTCACAACGACAAGGACAAGAAGCTGCCCGAGCAGGTCAGCCTCGTCGTCAAGGCGAAGGCCGATGCCAGGGACATCTTCGAGTTCTACGAGAAGGAGCTCGGCAAGGCGGACTTCGAACGCCTCGGCGAAGAGGTGAAGACGAAGAGCGCCCGCGTGGTCAACTTCAAGCACAAGGACAATGACAGCGTCCTCGTCGTCACGGTCGCCGAGGATTCGGAGGACAAGGCGAATTCGATCGTGACCGTCGGCGGAAACATCGGTTCATGACCTCGCACAGATCAGGGATGACCGGCGACGCCCCTGAGCCCGCCCCGTCCGACACTCCCGTCCCGTCCACCGCGCCCAGCTCGGCCGATGCCCTTCCCACCCTCGTCGAGTCCCTCTCCTCTCCCGAGTCCATCGCTGCCGAGGTGTCCGCCCAACTGGAGGCCTTCCTCGCTGAGAAGGCTGCCGAGTTCGAGGCGATCTCACTCGATGCGACAGCGATCGGCGAGGCGCTCATCGAGTTCACCCGCGGCGGCAAGAGGATCCGCCCCGTCCTGCTGTGGTGGGGCTTCCAGCTCGCCGGCGGTGACGTCCGCGCCGGCGAGGCAGGCGGGCCCACAGCCGACCGGACAGCCGGCTCCGCAGCCGACGTCACCGCGGGTCTGGCGCAGGCGGCCGGTTCGCTCGAGCTCCTCCACGCCGCCGCGCTCATCCATGATGATGTCATCGACAATTCGGACACCCGTCGCGGCCGGCCGGCCCTGCACCGACAGTTCGAGGCCCGCCATCAGCGCTCCGGCTTCCATGGCGACGGCGCGTCCTTCGGCGTCTCCGCTTCCATCGTCATCGGCGATATCTGCCTGGCGCTGAGCGAGGAGCTCTTCGAACGCTCGCAGGAGGCCTTGGGCAACAGCCGCGCCGCCCTCGAACTGCGTGCAACCGTGCGCCGAGACGTCATGGTCGGCCAGTACCTCGACGTACTCGCCGAGGTGATCCCCCTCGGCGACGATCGGATCGCCGAACGCGCATGGGAGGTGCTGAGCTTCAAGTCGGCGAAGTATTCGGTCGAGCAGCCGCTCCTCCTCGGCGCGGCCCTGGCCGGAGCGGATGGTGCGCAGCTGCAGGAGATCTCCGCTTTCGGCCTTCCCCTCGGACAGGCGTTCCAGCTGCGCGACGATGTGCTCGGAATCGCCGGTGACCCCGAGGCCACAGGCAAACCCGCCGGCGACGATATTCGGGAGGGCAAGCGGACCGTGCTCATCGCCGAGACCGCGGCCCGGATCTCGGCGGACCGGCTCGAGATCCTCGCCGCGCGATTGGGCGATCCGGATCTCAGCGACGCCGAGGTGGCCGAATGCGTTGACATGATCACGGACTCGGGCGGTCTCGCCGCCGTCGAATCCTTCATCGCGGACAAGCATGCCCACGCAGCGACGATGGTCGATACATGGGCAGAAGCCGATGCCGATGCAGGTTCAGCGGCAGGGTCGACCGCCTCGGCGCAGGTGCGCATCGGATCGGCCGCACAGGAGCGACTCAAGGGATTCGCGAAAGCCCTGAGCTACCGCTCCAGCTGAGGCCGGCGAGCATGTCTGCTCCCTTCGAGGGTGCCGCGTTGACCACGTCAAACGCTGCTCACCTCAAGGATGCTGCGCTGCTCTCCTCGAGCCCGCGCAGATCAGAACGCGAGAGCCTGAGCGCGGCGGCGCACTTCCTTTTTGTTACCCGAGCGAAGCAGGTCGATGGGTCGGCCGGGCAGCGACTCATCATGGGTGAAGAGCCACACGATGGCTTCTTCGTAGTCGAATCCGGCGTCATAGAGGGTGTGCAGGGTGCCTTTGAGAGGTTTGACGACCTCGCCGTCGACGAAGAAGGCCAACGGAACCCGCAGAACCTTCGGATTGCCGATCTTGATTCCGCAGATGGCGCCGTCTTCGAGCAGCCTCCGCACCTGGGAGATGCCGAGCCCGGTGAGCTCTGCGATGTCGGGCAGCGGGGCCCAGTCCTGGACGAGTTCTTCGGTATTCACGCCCCCAAGCGTAGCAATATTCGGCAGAAACACCCCGCCATGCGGTGCCGAATGCTCGGGTCGAGCCCGGCTACTCGTTAGGCTGGAGACCGTAGCTTCCCCACTCGACATGAAGTCAACAGGTGACAGATGACACGACCGCGACGGCACAGGCCCGTCACCGCCGCTCCTGACATCCGCGCCGCATCGAAGGTGAATTCGACCGGTCCGATCCCAGGAGCCGAACGGGTCGACCCCGAAAACGACTCCCCCACCGAGGTGGCCCCCACCACCGAATCCCCCGACGATCAGTCCGATGACGGCGCTGAGGACACATCCGACCGTCGCTCCGCTGACGAGGACGCAGCCACCTCGAGCACCGCTCCACAGTGGATCTCGGGCACCGCGAGTGCCACCGTTCCCGTCACCCATGGCGGCCGCACATACAAGGTCAAGCAGGGCGACACCCTCTACGGTGTGGCCAGCAAACACGGCGTCTCAGTGCCCGCGTTAGCCGAACTCAACCGCATCTCGCCGCGTCAGAACCTCCACCAGGGGCAGGTCCTGTCCCTGCCGGAGAAGAACGATCTGCCCGATGATGACCCTTCGCATGTCGTCGCCCCCGGTGACACCCTGCAGGGGATCGCGGCGCGGCACGGAATCTCGCCGGCGACCCTGCGGCAGGCCAACGCCATGGGCGATGACTCGTTCATCACGGTCGGCGAACTCCTCCTGCTGCGTCCGTCGATGGCCCGCCCGCGTCGCACCCCGGCCGAACCGCCGAGCGACGTCCCCCGCGTTGCCGCCAGCGCGCAGGTCGAGGGCATCCGCCCCTCGGTGCTCCACGCGGCGCGACTGAACAAATACACTCTGCTGCACCGCCGCCATCCGGCCCCGGCTCAGGCGAAGCTGCTCGTCGCCTCGCTGGCTGTCGAGCTCGGTGCCGATCCCGCCCTCATGCAGGCCGTCGCCGCTGCCGAATCCGGTTTCCAGCACACGACGGTCTCGGCCGGCAACGCGATCGGGATCATGCAGATCACTCCCCGATCCGGTCGCTGGGCGTCCGATATCGTCGGTCGCGGACTCGACCTGCTCGACATCGAGGACAATATCGTCGCCGGCACCGTCATCCTCGGCTGGCTCATCGAAACCGCCGAATCGGAGAACGAAGCCATCGCCGGCTACTACCAGGACCTGCGCTCGGTTCGGGCCGACGGACTGCTGCCGGAGACGAAGGCCTTCGTCCGCGCCGTCCAGCTGCAGCGTGCGCGTTTGGAGGAGGCCCTGTGACCGCCCGCCGAGATCCCCTCATCGGCACGGTGCTCAATGACCGCTACCGCATCGATGCCAAGATCGCCCGCGGCGGCATGGCCATGGTCTACCGCGGCACCGACCTGAGACTCGACCGAGAGATCGCGATCAAGGTCATGCATGAGCACCTCATCTCCGATGACACCTTCGTCGAACGCTTCCGCCGGGAGGCCATCAACGCCGGTCGGCTCACCCACCCGAACCTCGTGGCCATCCACGATCAGGCGCGCGACGGCGACATCGTCTACCTCGTCATGGAGTACCTGCCGTCGGTGACGCTGCGCCGCGAGCTCAAGCACCGCGGAACCTTCACGCCCAGACAGGCGATCGTCGTCCTCGATGCGATCCTCGCCGCGCTCGAGGCCGTGCACTCGACCGGGATCATCCATCGCGATCTCAAACCCGACAATGTGCTGCTGGGAACCGACGGTCAGGTCAAGCTCGCCGACTTCGGTCTGGCCCGTGCCGTGACCACGGCAACGACGACCAAGACCCTTATAGGCACGGTCGGCTATGTTGCTCCCGAACTCGTCACCCGAGCCGGAGCCGATGCCCGCACCGATCTGTACACGGTCGGCATCATGTTCTACGAGATGCTCACCGGTGCCCAGCCGTATACCGACGACGTCCCGATCCAAGTCGCGTACCGTCACGTCCACGACACGGTTCCGCCGCCGTCGGACATCGTCACCCGCCTGAGTCCGCGCCTGGACGCGCTCGTGCTGTGGGCGACGTCGAAGGACCCCGAGGACCGACCTGCCGATGCCGCCGAATTCCGCTCAGCGTTGGCGGAAGCGCGTGCGGAGATGTCCGAGGCCGAGCTCGACCTCGGAGATCCGCAGATCGCCACCGGTGAGCACTCCCCCGTGCTCACCGTGAGCATCGACCTCGGCGAAGAGGTGCCGAAGGAGAAGCGCTCCCGCACCGACGAGATCCCGTATCTCGAAGGCGAAGAGGACGACACCGAGACGGACGCAGGTGCGGCCGGTCCCGACGATGCCGATGACGACGAGTCCTCCGCCGAGGCGGCTGCCGCAGAAGCTTCCCGCGACGATGCCGACGGGGTCGACAGTACCGAATCGGACGACTCTGATCCTGACGATGACGCCGACTCCGATGACGCCGATCGTGGTGATCACGACCACGCGGACAGTGCTGACGGCGCGGCCGCCGTCGCTGCGGCCGGAGTCGGAGTAGCCGGTGCCGCGGTTGCCGGTGCCGGTGCCGCCTCGGAATCCCCCGACGCAGACACGACGGGTGCGGAAGCCGCAGGCGCTGCCGCCGATTCAGCTGATTCTGACGCTTCGGAAGGTTCCGCTGATCGAGAGGACTCCGACGACGAACCGGTGTCGAAGGATTCGGATTCCGACCGCAACGATAAGGCTGCGGTGGTCGCCGGCTCTGCGGCCGCCTCGGCGGGGGCATCTCCCGTTCGACGTCGCCGCCGTCGTGTCCTCACGGGACTCGTCGCCGTGGTTGCCGTGCTCGCTCTCGTCGCCTGGTTCGTGGTGGCGAACCTGCCTACACCGAAATCCATCGTTCCCGGTGAGTTGGCGGGTAAGCCCGTCGGTGAAGTCACCTCGCAGCTGGAGGACAACGATCTCAAGGCCGAGCCCAAAGAGGTCTTCGACGACAAGGTTCCCGCCGGGACTGTCATCGGCACCGAACCCGTCAGTGGTGCGGAGCTGGCCCCCGACTCTTCCGTCACGGTCGTCGTGTCCAAGGGTGAGGAGAAGTTCGCGGTTCCGAAGCTCGAGGGCACGACCCGCGACGAAGCCGAGGCCGCGCTGAAGAAGGTCAACCTCGAGGTCGGCAAGGTAGAGGAGAAGTACAGCGACACTGTCGCCAAGGACTCCGTCATCTCGGCATCGCAGAAGGCCGGAACCAAGCTGTCGAAGGGCGAGAAGATCGATCTCGTCGTGTCCAAGGGCGTCGCGCCGATCCCGGTTCCCAACGTCGAGGGGCTGACCTTCGACGCCGCCTATGCGACCCTGGCCAAGCGCGGATTCCGCGTCGGCAAGGACGAGGTGTTCTCCGACGACGTGCCCAAGGGCAAGGTCGTCTCGCAGTTCCCGAAGAGCACCGAGGCGAAGCCCGCGAACTCTCTCATCATTGTCCGCGTGTCCAAGGGCAAGGAGAAGAAAGAAGACTCCGACTCGAAGGATGACAAGAAGGACGAGAAGAGCGATTCCAAGGACAAGAAGTCTGACGACAAGAAGGACGACGACAAAGACAAATAGGACTCGTCGGTCAGGCACGACGGTCGATCAGGCACGACAGTCGGACAGGCACGACGGGTCGGTCGGGCGAAGATGATTCCCGTCGGTCAGACGACAAAGCCGGGGGCTCGCAGAGATTCTGCGGAGCCCCCGGCTTTGTCAGTTGTGGCGGTTACTGCCGACGGGTGAGGTACTCGGCGACCTGGAACGCCATCTCCAGCGACTGATCGTGGTTGAGGCGCGGGTCGACGAGGGTCTCGTAGCGGCGACGCAGGCCTTCGTCGTCGATCTCGGTGGCCCCGCCCATGATCTCGGTGACGTCATCGCCGGTGAGTTCGATGTGCAGTCCACCGGGGATCGTGCCTGCATCGCGGTGCGCGTTGAAGAATCCTTCGACCTCGGCCATGACGTCTTCGAAGCGGCGGGTCTTGTACCCGGTGTTCGAAGTGATCGTGTTGCCGTGCATCGGGTCGCAGACCCAGGTCACATGCGGCAGACGGTCGCCGATTCCCGACAGCAGAGCCGGCAGCGACTCACCGATCTGACCGGCACCCATGCGGGTGACGAAGGTCAGGCGGCCGGGCTCGGCGTCCGGGTCGAGTTTCTCGGCCAGGGCCAAGGCGTCATCAGCCGTGGCAGTGGGTCCGAGCTTGACGCCGATGGGGTTGCGCACCTTGGACAGGAAGTCAACATGGGCGCCGTCGATCTCGCGGGTGCGTTCGCCGATCCACAGGAAGTGTCCGGACACGTCGTAGGCTTCACCGGTGCGTGAGTCGATGCGAGTCAGTGCACGTTCGTATTCGAGCAGCAGCGCCTCGTGGGCGGCGTAGAACTCGGTGGTCTTGAGCGCATCGAAGTCGGCTCCGCAGGCATCCATGAAGCGGATGGCACGGTCGATCTCGGCAGCGGTCTGCTCGTAGCGCTGGTAGCCGGGGTTCGATGCGAGGAAACCGCGGTTCCAGTCGTGGACGAATCGCAGATCGGCGAAGCCGCCCTGGGTGAACGCACGGATGAGGTTCAGCGTGGAAGCGGAGATGTGGTACGCCTTGAGCAGACGTTCCGGATCGTGGCGGCGGGATTCCTCGGTGAACTCGTAGCCGTTGACGATGTCTCCGCGGAACGACGGCAGGGTGACTCCGTCACGAGTCTCCATATCGGCCGAACGCGGCTTCGCGAACTGACCGGCCATGCGGCCGATCTTCACCACGGGCATCGATCCGCCGTAGGTCAGCACGGCCGCCATCTGCAGAACCGTCTGCACACGAGCCCGGATCTTGTCCGCCTGGGCTCCTTCGAAGGATTCGGCGCAGTCGCCGCCCGCCAGGACGAAGGCTTCTCCGCGCGAGGCGGCGGCGATCCGCTGCTTGAGCACATCGGCTTCACCGGCGAAGACCAACGGGGGTGAGTTGCGCAGATCGGTGAGCACCTCGTCGAGCGCAGCACTGTCGAGATACGTCGGCTGCTGCTTCGGATCCATCTCTCGCCAGTCGTCGAGACCGCGGAGATTGTCGTGGCCGGCAGCGGCGATTTCTCTGTTGGACAGGACCGGATCGGTGTGGAGACTCAATGTTTCACTTTCATGGGTTTTCGGTACCGGTCTCGAAGTCCTCGGCCGAGACATTGTCGAGGAAGTCTCTGAACTGTGCGACTTCCTCTTCATCGGCCTCGGGGGCTTCGATTCCGGACTCTTCAAGCAATTGTGTTTCGACGAACACGGGGCAGTCGGCTGTCAGCGCCAGAGTCACCGCGTCCGAAGGGCGCGCGGAGATCGACTTCCCGTCATTCGTGTGCAGCTCTGCCAGGAAGATCTGACCGTCCTTGCCGGTGATCGTCACGTCCTGCAGCTCGGCCCCGTACTTCTCGAGGACGTCGAGCAGCAGAGCATGTGACATGGGGCGCGGCGGGGTCAGTCCCCGCTGCGCGATCGAGAGCGCATTGGCCTCGATCGCACCGACCCAGATCGGCAGATAGTAAGCAGGTTCGCTGGCCTTGAGCAGCAGAATCGGTTGGTTAGCGGGCATTTCGATGCGGACGCCGACAACCTCGACTTCGACTTTTGACATTATCCCTCGGTCAGGAGCGCGGACGCTGCTGGAAGATCATTCGGAACTTGCCGATCTGCACATCGGCTCCGTTCTGCAGTTCGATGGAGTCGATGAGCTGACGGCCCACATAGGTGCCGTTGAGCGAACCCGTGTCGCGCAGAGTGAACCCGCTGGGAGTGCGGATGAACTCGGCATGCTTACGCGAGACCGTGACGTCATCGAGGAAGATGTCGGCATTCGGGCTGCGACCCACCGTGACCACATCGGTGTCGAGCAGGATCTGAGAACCGGAGTCCGGTCCGGAGACGACGACGAGCAGAGCATCGGCGTCCTGCAGACCTTCGAGGTCGGGCACCGGGTGGATCTCGCCGGTGTGCGGATCCAGGATTCCCTGGAACTGCTGGCTGCCCGATTCGTTCATCGGGCCCTGTCCGCCGTTCCTCGGAGCGCCCTGTGGCTGGCCACCCTGGGGTTGGCCGGACTGCGGCTGACCATACTGGCCGGGGCCGGGCTGGCTGCCTTGCTGCTGGTTCGGATCGAACTGGCCGTACTGGCCGGCCCCGTTCGAACCGTACTGTTCCTGTCCGCCCTGCTGCGGATGGTTCCCGTACTGCGGCTGAGCTTGGCTGCCCTGAGGCTGCGCAAACTGGCCGGCACCATTGGAGCCGTACTGCTGCTGGCTCTGGCCGCCCTGAGGCTGGCCGTAGTTCTGCGGCTGGCCGTAGTTCTGCGGCGGATACTGATTCTGCTGAGGCTGATACTGCGGCTGCCCCTGGCTGCCCTGCCCCTGTCCGGCATACGGCTGACTCGCCGGCTGCGACGCACCATAGTTCTGTCCGCCCTGCGGGGTGCCGCCGAACTGCTGGCCGTTGCCATAGCTCTGGTCGCCCTGCGGCGTGCCCCCGTGATTCTGGCCATTGCCGTACTGCGGTGCCTGCGGGGCACCGTCGGCAGGCTGCTGACCGTAGGGAGGGGTGTTCCCATGACCGTTCTGGTCGACCTGAGGGTTCATCCGAGTCGCCGACTCGTCAGCGCCATTGCCGTTTCCGGCCCCGAACGGGAACTTCTTCGACTGCGGGACCTGTCCGTTGTCATACCAGGGCTGCGAGGGGGTCGGACGATTCTGATCGTGGTTCTGCGACATTACGCCTCCTCGCTCTGAATGAGCTCTTTGTACGCCTCGCTGTCCATCAGCGATTCGAGCTGTGCGGGGTCACTGAGTTCGACGAGATACATCCACCCGTCTTCGAAGGGAGACGAGTTCACGGTCTCCGGTGAATCGTCGAGTGAGTCGTTGACCTCTGTGACGGTCCCCGACACGGGTGCGATCAGGTCGGAGACACTCTTCGTGCTCTCGACTTCGCCGCAGGACTCCCCTGCGGTGACCGAATCCCCGGTTTCAGGCAGGTCGACATAGACGACGTCACCCAGCTGTTCCTGGGCGAAATCAGTGATACCCACACGGACTACTGCGTTGTCTTCCGTGGTCGCAACCCACTCGTGGTCGCGCGAGTACCGCAAAGACACTGGATAATCCAGATCTGCCATGTCGACTCCTCTAGTTTGTCGGTGTACCAAGCATAGCCGCCTGGGCCACTTTCATAACAATCACGAAACGGAAATGTTACTGAGTCACCCTGTCAGGCATCTGCACGACCCGCTTCTTCGGTATCTACCTGGGATGATACCTGTTTTTCGAAGGTCACGGAACGCGGTTTTGGCAGTTGGCCTCCGCTCGGTATAAGCTAGTTCTCGTTGCCCACGAGGGAGTACGGTAACGGGCTATGGCGCAGCTTGGTAGCGCGCTTCACTGGGGGTGAAGAGGTCGTGGGTTCAAATCCCGCTAGCCCGACCATCCGGGTCATCACCCGCTTTCAATAGAATGTGTCGCCACTTCGCTGAGACGAAGGAGCGGCACATTTTTCGTTCCCACACTCGTCAGGTCCGACGGACGTCCAAGCGGTTCGCGAAGACCACCGTCACGAGGCCGACGAGCACGATGATGCCGAGTCCCCACCGCAGTCCCCCTCCGGTGGCGACAACCCCGACCAGCGGACTGGTCCCGAGGTACCCCACCCGCATCAGCCAATTCACCACCGTCACTCCCCCTGCACGCCCAACCCCGGGCAGACGAGCGGCCGCTCCCAGTGCTCCGGGCACGAGCGTCGCTGACCCGAATCCGAGCGCTCCCATCGAGACGAGCAGCAGAACGGGCTCCTGGGCTGCGATGACGCCGATTCCGCCGCATGCGATGAGACCGCCACCGAAGCCCGCGATCCGGCCGGCCCCGAACCACGTCACGAGCACGTCCCCGCTGAATCGTCCGAGGCATTGGCTGCCGATGACGACGCTGAAGGCGATCCCCGCCGAGGCGGCCGGAACTCCTGCGAATTCGACCGCGGCCAGCCCCGCCCAATTGTTTGCGATGTCCTCGACCGCGGCACCGCAGATCGCGACGATCGCCAAGGGCAGCGCCGCGCAGAGGACCATCCGTTTCGATCGCCCCACGGCCCCATCTCCGCTACGGCCTTCAGGCTCGGCGTCGGAATCGGCGACCCGCCTCGGCGAGGCATAGTCTCCGATGAGGCGGCGTCCAACGATCGTGATGACCGCCGCGGCGACTCCGATGAGCCCCAGCCACATTCGCATGTCGGCACCGGAGCTGGCGGCAGCGGTTGCGGCGGCTCCGCTGAGCAGACCGCCGAGGCTCCACAGCGCATGCATCGACGACAGGATCGTGCGACCGGCCCGCTCCTGGACGGAGATGCCGACGACGTTCTGCGCGACATCGACGATCGCATCGCAGCACCCCAACAGGAGCAGGCAGATCGCCATCATCACGCCGTTGACCGACCACGCCGTCGCCGAGGCGGCCACACCGAGCATCACCGTCCCAACGATGACGACCCGGTGCGCTCCGAATCGGGCGATGAGGGCGGCGGGCAGGGCCGAGGACAACAGCGACCCGACAGCGAAGCAGGCGACGACGAGACCGAACTGCCAGGAGCTCAATCCGAGTCGGTCGACGAGCAGCGGATACCACGGCAGGAGAGCGGCGAAGACGGCACCATTGCCGGTGAAGTAGAGGCCGACCCCGGCTGCGGCCCTCACTCTGCCTTGACGACTTTCGCCGCGCGCAGGTCGCGTCCGGCCTGCCCGAGGATCACGAGCGCCACCAGGACTCCGAGCAGAATCCACCACAGTGAGCCGGTCATGAAGATGAGCACCATCGAGGCGAGGATCGGCACCAGACGGCGCAGCGACCACCACACGTAGCCGCCGAAGCTCGGCATCGCCACATTCGCCGAATCTGCGACGGACTTGACCATGAAGTTCGGTCCGTTGCCGATGTAGGTGATGGCACCACCCATGACGGCGCCGAGCGAGACCGCGATGAGCAGCGTCTCGGGCACTCCCGCCACCTTCGGTTCGCCAGGCACCTGGGCGGCCATCTCGAAGAAGGTGACATAGGTCGGAGCATTGTCGAGCACGGAGGACAGACCGCCGGTGAAGATGAACAGGGAGATCTCGCCCAGCGGGATCTTGTGGGCGATCTGCCCCAAGTACTGCAGGGCCGGCATCATCGTGAGGAAGATGCCGATGAAGAGCGACCCCACCTCGAGGATCGGCGTCCAGGTGAACTTGTTGAGGTTGAACCGGGCACCGCGATCACCGACGAGGAATGACGTCGCCGCGGAGACGAGCATGACGAGCTCACGCCACGGCACGAAGTCCGAGGCGCTCGCATGTCCTGTTTCGATCGCATGCATGTCGACCGACGGGATGAAAGCAACGGCCACGATGATGATCGCGAGGAACAGCAGACCGCTGGCGCCGCGCAGGCCGAGTTTCGTCGCATACTCGGCATCTTTGGCCAGCGCCTCGGCCGGTTCCTTCGCATACATCTTCTTATCGAGGGCGAAGTAGCTGATGAGCAGCAGGGCGTTGACGAACAGCCAGTACGGCCAGAGCCCGAATGTCCATTCGAAGGGCACTCCGCGCAGCATTCCGAGGAACAGCGGCGGGTCGCCCAGCGGTGTGAGCAGGCCGCCGCAGTTCGCGACGATGAAGATCGTATAGATGACGGTGTGGGTGCGGTGCTTGCGGTCCTGGTTCGTGTTGAGGATCGGGCGGATGAGCAGCATCGCCGCACCCGTGGTGCCGATGAACGAGGCGAGCACACCGCCGACGGCGAGGAAGATCGTGTTGCTCCGAGGTGTCGCCTTGATGTCGCCGACGAGGAAGATTCCACCCGAGGCGACGAAGAGGCTGCCGATGAGCATGATGAATTGGAAGTACTCGAGCAGCGCGTGGATGACGGTCGTCGACTCTCCGCTGAGCAGGAACCACACGGCGATCGGCACACCGAGGATGAGCGCGACGATGAGCTTGACGAGGTTGCGATCCCAGATCTTCTCCGTGGCCGGAATGAGCGGGAGCACCGCGATGCATCCGAGCAGCAGAACGAACGGAATGATGCTCCACCAGGCCACGACCATCCGGGGACTCCCTTACTCACTGTCGACGAGCAGGCTCGTCCAGTCGACGTTGACGCTGTCTTACTCTACTGAACTCGTACGGCGCACCGGACCACGGTCTGCCACACGGACGCAGCTTGCCGCATGGACACAGAGAACCGTGGGCGAAGATCGTCGAGTTCGCCGAAACGCCCGGTGAGTCAGCAGGGGTGCCGTTCAGTTCGCCGAGGCGGGGGCCGACTCCTCGGCGGGAGTGCGATCCTTGCGCAGTCCGATGAGCAGACCGCCGATCGCGACGATGAAGACGAGGCCGAGCCCGACGGTCAGCCCCGGTTCGGCTTGGTAGGCCTTGGCCACCGCCTTGAAGCCGAGGAACCCGACGGTTGAGTAGACGAGCGCCCACAACGATCCGCCGACGGCGAGCGCCGGGACGTAGCGGCGGTAGCGCATCCCCGTGGTTCCGGCAGCGAGGTTGACCACGGTCTGCAGCCCGACGGTGAGGAAGCTCAGGGCCACGACGGGTGCCCCGAAGCGGTCGATGGTGTCCTCGGCGCGGCGGTATTTGGGTCCGGCCATGATCTTCTCGACTCGGTGGAACTTGCGGATTCCCTTGCGGGCGAAACGGCCGAGGACGAAGGTGCCGCCGGCGCGGACGACGATGATGCCGAACATGATCAGCCATGTCACTGCGATCGGAAACGACCAGTCGAGCGGATTCATCGGTGCGGCGCACTCCTCTCTCTGGGCATTCCGCTGCGCGGACGCACTGCGGCTTCACGGATCGGTCTCTCTCATCATAGCCCCGTTAGGTTAGGTTGCCCTCACAGAGCGGCCGGTCGAGACCGATCTCACCCACCGAGGCGATGCAGTCGGAGCGCCCACGAGACAGTGCAGTCGGAACGCCCGAGGCAGTGCCGGAGAATGCCGGGCACCGCCTCGGCGAGGTCCCTCTCAAATGAACCGCTCAGACGAGCCCGCCGTCGAGGTAGACCGAGTTGACCCGGTCCTCGATTCCACGGACGTCGGCGGTGCGCAGGTCGCCGTCCACGACGACGAGGTCGGCCAGTCCGCCCTCGCTGATTCGGCCGACCCGATCGTCATCGAGCAGCCGGGCGGCCACGGAGGTTCCGGCGGCGAGCGCCTCCGTCGTGGACAGTCCCACCTCGGCCAGCAGGCTGATCTCTTCGAGGTTCGCCCCGTGCGGTCCGACACCGGCATCGGTGCCCAGAGCGATCGGGACTCCTGCTTCGTGGGCCCGGCTGATCGACTCCTGGTGGGCGTCGACGACGCGTCGGGCCTTGTCCACGACGGAGGCGGGCAGTCCGGCACCGGCGTCGGCGGCCTTGATGACGGCCTGCGGGGCCTGCAGGGTCGGGACGAGGAATGTGCCGTGCTCGAGCATGAGGTCGATGGCTTCGTCGTCGAGGTAGATTCCGTGTTCGATCGAGCGCACCCCGGCGCGGACGGCGTTCTTGATTCCCGGTGCGCCCTGCGCGTGGGACATCACGTGCGCGCCTTGGGCGGCCGCTTCGGCGACGATGACGGCGATCTCGGCTTCGGTGAACTGGGAGTGACGCGGATCGTCGCGTGGGGAGAGCACTCCCCCGGTCGAGCAGATCTTGATGTGGTCGGCCCCGGCTCGCAGCAGTTCGCGGGTCTTCTTCTGCACCTCTTCGAGTCCGTCGGCGACGCCCGAGGGCCGGCCGGGGTGCGGGGCCAGGAAAGGAGACTCCGCCCCGGAGACGAGGTGGAAGTCTCCGTGGCCTCCGGTCTGGGACATGATGTTGACGGCGATCGTCAGCCGCGGACCGCGCACCACACCGGTCTCCACGGCGACCTTCGCACCGAGGTCTGTTCCTCCGGCGTCGCGCACGGTCGTGACTCCGCCTTTGAGGGTGGCTTCCATATTCTTCACGGAGTTGAAGAATTGGAGCGAGAACGGGTCGTGGAAGTTCGAGGTGGCTGCCGCGCCGGTGCTCGTGAGATGGACGTGGCAGTCGATGACTCCGGGGATGATCGTCCTCCCCGTGCAGTCCACGTAGTCGTCACCTGCGTTGTGCGGACCCTGCCCTCCTTCCGCCACCGAGGCGATCCGTCCGTCGTCGATGACGACGTCCCGGGTGGCGGGCAGGAAGCGGGTTCCGTCGAAGACCGTGGCATGGGTGAGAACTGTGACCATGGGCGTGCTCCTCATCGTTCAAAATCAGCTGGACGACCGTCGACGGCCGGCTCCTCACATCTATCACGGACGCTTGCTCTGTGACGAGAGGGACCGCTCCGCGCTGTGACGAGAGCGACCGCTCCGCGACGATCAGGGCGGTGTCGCGAAGAACGGTGACTTAAGATCAGACATCGGAACCGGAATGCGCACTGTTCGCGCCCCGACCCGTGTTCACGTCCGCGACACCTTCCTGGGTTATGGTCACGGGCGGCACCGGTCGGCCCGGCGCCGATCAGCTCCCGAACGACCCGGAAGACACGTGAGAGAATACGCACCGCAGTTCCCGTCCCCTGTACGGCCCCGTGAGGACCGCACCCTCATCGACGTCCTCCTCGAGTCGGCCGCCGCGCATCCCGATCAGCCGGCCCTCGACGACGGCACGCGGGTGCTCAGCTATTCGGAGCTCATCACCGCGATCCGCGATCTCGCACTGGAGATGGCCGAGACCGGGATCGGCCCCGGTGACAAGGTCGGCGTCCGTGTCCCTTCGGGGTCGGTGGATCTGTACCTGGCGATCCTCGCCACGCTCATGCTCGGCGCGGCCTACGTTCCCGTCGACGTCGACGATCCGGATGAGCGGGCACGCACCGTGTTCGCCGAGGCGGCCGTGACCGGAGTGATCACCGCCGGACCGCACATCGAATCCCGCACCGACCGCGGCCCCCTCGACCGTTCCGAGCTGCGGTCTCCCACGCCCGATGACGACTGCTGGGTGATCTTCACCTCCGGGTCGACGGGCACCCCGAAGGGCGTTGCCGTCACCCACCGTTCGGCCGCGGCCTTCGTCGACGCCGAGGCGGCCCTTTTCTGCGTCGAGGAGCCGCTGGGTCCAGGCGATCGCGTTCTCGCCGGACTCTCCGTAGCCTTCGACGCCAGCTGCGAGGAGATGTGGTTGGCATGGCGGCACGGCGCATGCCTGGTCCCGGCCCCGCGTGCACTGGTGAAGTCCGGTATGGATCTGGGGCCGTGGCTGTCGTCGCGGCAGATCACCGTCGTCTCGACCGTGCCGACCCTGGCCGCGCTGTGGCCGGCGGAGAGTCTCGACAATGTCCGCCTCCTCATCTTCGGCGGCGAGGCGTGTCCGCCCGAGCTGGGGCGCCGGCTCAGCGATGACGACCGCGAAGTGTGGAACACCTACGGTCCCACCGAGGCGACCGTCGTCGCCTGCGCCGCCATGCTCGACGGATCCGAGCCGGTGCGCATCGGCCTGCCGCTCAAGGGCTGGGACCTAGCCGTCGTCGATGCCGAGGGCGTGCCCGTCGCCGCAGGCGAGACCGGTGAGCTCATCATCGGCGGAGTCGGCCTGGCCCGCTACCTCGATCCGGCGAAGGACGCCGAGAAGTTCGCTCCCATGCCGAGCCTCGGCTGGGAGCGGGCGTACCGGTCGGGCGACCTCGTCGTCAACGATCGGGCCGGGCTGATCTTCGTCGGTCGCGCCGACGAGCAGATCAAGCTCGGAGGCAGGCGCATCGAGCTCGGCGAGATCGATGCTGCACTGCAGGCCCTGCCCGGTGTCGAAGGCGCTGCCGCGGCAGTGAAGAAGACCGCGGCCGGCACGGACGTCCTCATCGGCTATCTCGCCCCCGGTGCCGGTTCCGGCAAGGCCGACCTTCCCGCCTGGGAGTCGACTCTGCGTGAGGAGCTGCCCGCCGCACTCGTGCCGCGCCTGGCCCTCGTCGAGGATCTGCCCACGAAGACCTCCGGCAAGGTCGACCGCAATGCTCTGCCGTGGCCGCTCGACGATGGTGCCGAAACGGCCGGGACCGACGAAGTCTTCGACGAGGACACGGAGTGGGTCGCCGAGCAGTGGGCCGCGGTCCTCGGTGCCCGACCCGGCAGCGATACGGACTTCTTCACCGCCGGCGGCGGTTCCCTGGGAGCAGCCCAGCTCGTGTCCCGGCTGCGCACCCGCCATCCCAGCGTCACGGTCGGCGATATCTACGCCCACCCGCGCTTCGGCGCCCTGTCCAGGCTCTGCCTCGGCGAAGAAGGGTCCGGCATCGGACCGACGGGACCCAAGCGCACGATCACACGGACTTCCCGGGGAATGCAGGCTTTCCAGGTTCTGCTCGGGATCCCGGTGCACATCCTCGGCGGGGTCCGGTGGGTGGTGCTGGCGATGCTGGCGGCCAATATCGGTGTCGGACTCGGCGCGGATCTGCCGCTGACTCCGTGGCCGGTCGTCGCCGTCCTCTTCCTCGTCTTCGTCACCGCCTGGGGGCGGATGCTCATCTCAGCCGGAGCAGCGCGTCTGCTCATGATCGGGATCCGGCCCGGGGACTATCCGCGATCGGGCTGGGTGCACAAGCGGCTGTGGCTGGCCGAGCACATCGCCGATCTTGCTGCGGCGGTATCGGTGGCGAGCGCACCGTGGGTGACCTGGTATGCGAAGCTGCTGGGCAACCGCATCGGGCCCGATGCCGATCTGCACTCGGTGCCGCCGGTGACCGGTTTCCTCACCCTCGGCGAGGGTGCGGCGGTCGAACCCGAGGTCGATCTCAAGGGCTGGTGGGTCGACGGCGATCTGCTGCGCATCGGACGAATCGACATCAGTCGCAATGCCACGATCGGCGCCCGGTCGACGCTCATGCCCGGCGCCGAGGTGGGGGTCGGGGCCCTCGTCGAAGCCGGATCCGCGGTGACCGGTCGGGTGCGGAAGAATCACATCTACTCGGGTTCGCCGGCCGTTCGCGTCGGGAAGGCGAAGAAGTCCTGGCCTGCTCCCCCGCCCAGGCGACGTCTGCCGTTCCTGTTCTACGCCGTGGGCTCCCAGATCAATGCGCTCCTGCCGTATCTCGCCGTGGTGCCGGGCGTCGCGCTCATGCTCGGAGTCTCCGGGGTCGAGGTCGTCGAGTCGCCCTGGCTGCTGGTTGCATGGTCACCGGTCGTGGCCTGTCTGTGGTTCTTCACCACTGCACTGTTCATCCTCATCGCGGTGCGGATCCTGGCGATCGGCATGGAAGAGGGAGAGTTCCCCGTCCGCTCGGCCCGCGGCTACCGGGTGTGGGCGACTGAGCGGCTGCTCGACATGGCGCGGGACCTGCTGTTCCCGCTCTACGCGTCGATGCTCACCCCTTGGTGGCTGCGCCTCCTCGGTGCGAAGGTGGGGCCGGGCACTGAGATCTCGACGGTCGTCTTCGTTCCGAAGATGACGACGATCGCGGCCGGTGCCTTCCTTGCCGATGACACGATGGTTGCCAGCTACGAGCTCGGCCACGGCTGGATGCGAGCCGGCCGCGCAAAGGTCGGCAAACGTGCCTTCCTCGGCAACTCGGGAATCGCCTCCCCCGGTCGCAGGGTGCCGAAGAACTCCCTCGTGGCGGTGCTCTCTGCTGCACCGGCGAAGGCGAAGAAGGGATCGTCGTGGCTCGGTTCTCCCCCGGTGCAGCTGCGCCGCGCCGCCGTGGAATCCGACGAGTCGCTCACCTACGCTCCGACTTTCGGGGTCAAGGCCGCCCGTGCCTTCTGGGAGACGCTGCGGATCTCATCGATCATCGCCGGCGGTGTGCTCATCACCGCTGTCGTGCTCACCATCTGGTTCTTCCTCGGTCTGCCGGGCGGGGTGGCCGCTCAGTCGACGACGTTCCTCGCCTCCGTGCTGCTGGCCCTGCTCACCTCGGGGATCGTGATGATGGCCGCCGGTGCCGTGGCGGCGGGACTGGCCGTGGCTGCGAAATGGATCCTCGCCGGTCCGATCCGGCCCGGGGAGCATCCGCTGTGGTCGTCATTCATCTGGCGCAACGAGGTCGCCGACTGCTTCGTCGAACTCGTGGCCGCCCCCTGGTTCGCCCGGAATGCCGTGGGCACTCCTGCCATCGTGTGGTACCTGCGGGCGATGGGTGCGAAGATCGGTCACGGCGTGTGGTGCGAGTCCTACTGGCTGCCGGAGGCCGACCTCGTCGATCTCGGGGACAACTCGACAGTCAATCGCGGCTGTGTGGTCCAGACTCACCTGTTCCACGATCGGGTGATGAGCCTTGATACCGTTCAGCTCGATCCCGGTGCCACTTTGGGACCCAACAGCGTCATCCTCCCGGCCTCCACCCTGGGTGAGAACGCCACTGTCGGGGCGACGTCACTGGTCATGCGCGGCGAGTTCGTGCCGGCCCATGCCTACTTCAGCGGCAATCCTGTCATACCCTGGGTAGATGCCCCAGAACTTCCCTCACTCGAAGAAGACCGAGACGAAGACCGATCGAGCCGATCGCATGCTTGATTCCTATACCCAGGGCGTCGGCAATGCGGACCTTCACATCGACCACTACGATCTCGACCTCGACTATCGGATCGGGCCGAATCGGCTCTCCGCCAGGGCGGTGCTCAAGGGACGCATCCTTACGGAAGCTTCGTCGATCGTCCTCGATCTCACGGGTCTGCGGGTGACGAAGGCCAGCGTCAACGGCAAGAAGGTCCGCTTCTCCGCACGAGGGAAGAAGCTGCGGCTGACGACCCCGGTGCTGAAGAGCGACCAGCCGGTGGTCATCGACATCAGCTACACGGGCAATCCGGAACCGGCGATCGGCACCTGGGGAGACATCGGTTGGGAGGAGCTCGAAGACGGAGTGCTCGTGGCCGGTCAGCCCGTCGGCGCCTCGACCTGGTTCCCCTGCAATGACCATCCCTCGAACAAATCCCAGTACAGGATCTCCGTGCTCGTCGAGTCCGAGTACACGGTGGTGTCCAATGGGTCGCTGACGAAGAAGACCCGCAAGGCCGGGCGGACCCGCTGGACGTATGAGTCGACGACTCCCCTGGCGACTTACTTGGCGACGGTGCAGATCGGACGCTACAAGTACGGGCAGATCCCGTTGAGCTCCAGTGCGACGAGGTTCGGCGCCGCGATGCGCGGGGCGGCGAAGGATGCCGTTGCCGGTTCCGCCAGAGATGCCCTCTCCAGCGCTGTCCGAGGAGTCACCGGCCCTGCCGGCAAGGACGTGTCTGTTCACGATTCGTCGGGCAAGCGTACAAGGCACAGCCGGACCGAGTCCCCTGTTGCCCTCGGCGTCTATGCCGATGATCATTGGGATGTGGCAGTCGAACGCCTCGGTGTCCAACACGGAATGATGAACCTGTTCATCGACCGCTTCGGACCCTATCCGTTCGATGTCTACGACGTGGTCGTGACCGATGACGTGCTCGAGATCCCGCTCGAGTCGCAGCCGCTGTCCGTGCTCGGGCCCAATCATCTTGGGCCCGAGTGGGAGGCCGAACGTCTCGTCGCCCACGAGATGGCCCACCAGTGGTTCGGGAACTCGCTCACGCCGTCCCGGTGGAAGGACATCTGGCTCAACGAGGGCTTCGCCTGCTACGCGGAGTGGCTGTGGTCGGAGGAGTCCGGGCGTGCGAGTGCCGATGAACGTGCACGGCAGTGGTGGAAGGAGCTGTCCTCTCAGCCGCAGGACATCATGCTCGGTGATCCGGGAGGGCCGGACATGTTCGACGACCGCGTGTACAAGCGCGGTGCTCTGTGTCTGCATGCCCTGCGCCTCGAACTCGACGATGCGGATTTCTTCACCGCGGTCGGCGAGTGGACGAAGCGGTACCGTCATTCGTCGGTGAGCACCGAGGAGTTCATCCGCTGCGTATCCGAGGTGGCAGACCGTGACATCGCCGAGGTGGTCCGGCCATGGCTCGAGGAGCTCGAACTTCCGGAACTTCCGGAACTTCGGTAACGGCCTGGTTGCGCCTCAGCCGAGCTTGCGGACGAGCACGTCCGAGTCGCCGTTGCGTCCGACGGACACGAATCCGTGGTCGGCGTAGAGTTTCGCCGCCCCGTTGCCGTCCTCGACGGACAGGCTGACGGCGGGAAAGCCGCTCATCCGCGCCAGCGCACAGACCGTGTCGAGAAGGGCTCCGCCGATTCCCTGCCCCTGGTGGTCGGGCAGCACTGCCATCGAGAGTTCAGGAATATCGGCTGCGACCCAACCGTACCCGGTGAAGGGCGTCTGCTCATCCGACGGCGTCAGATCGGCGGCCGCTGACCCAGCGGCCGCCGACTCAGTTGCTGCCGGCTCAGTTGCTGCCGGCTCAGTGGCTGCGTTGTCTGCGTCAGCGGACTCGTCGGTGTCGGTGCCGGCCGGTGCATCTGAAGCTGAGTCAGCCCCAGACTCCGCGTCGGTCTCGGAGTCGGCCCCCGCCTCCGCGTCACTTTCGGGCACGACCTCGCTGCGGACCACCTCGGTGCCGGTCTTGTCCAGGGCAGAAGCGAAGTCGCCGCCCACCTTTTCGTCGGCCCTCCCGACGACGTCGTCGATATCGGCCAGGCGCACCCAGGCGAGTCCGACGATCGGTGACTGCGCATCGGCTTCGGCGTGCGCGGCAACGGCGATATCTCCCTCTCGTCCCCAGCCGCGGTAGTAGAATACGGCATCGCTGCGGAATCGGAGGTCCTCGATTTCGATCCGGGGCCTGTCCATCGACCAGTTGAAGCACAGATCGAGGAAGGGCAGGAAGATCTCGTCATCGGTCTCGGCCGGGAGCGGACGGATCCGTCCGCGCAGGGAGGCGGCGGCCGCCTCGGCGGAGGTGTCCTGCGAATCAGCGGAGGTGTTCTGCGGATCATGAGCGTCAGTGTGTGCAGCATTCATGAGATTCCTTTCTCGACGGCGCGTTCGATCCACGCCCGGTTGCGTACTCGCCAGCCCAGTGTCAGGGCGCGGAAACCGACGAATCCGATGCAGAAGCCGGCCCAGAGCCCGGGTGCTCCCGGCCAGATGTTGACGATCGGGATGAGCAGAATTGCGTATCCGATCACAGCGACCAATTGTGCCAGAGCCAGATATTTCGCGTCCTCAGCTCCCATGAGCACTCCGTCGAGGACGAAGACAAAGCCTGCGATCGGCATGCTCAAGGCGAGGACCGGCACGAGGGCGGCCAGTGCCGACACCACGGCCGGGTCCGACGCGAAGGCACGGGGGATGATTCCGGAGCCGGCGAACAGGACGACGCCGACGACGATGCCGAAGACGATCCCCCACAGGCACAGGCGGCGGTTGATCGCGGCGACCGCCTCGGTGTTCTTCGCACCCAGCTCAAGTCCGATCATCGCCTGGCCCGCAATGGCCAGCGAGTCGAGGGCGAGCGCGAGAGCGAAGAAGATGCTCTGAGCGACCTGGATCGCAGCGAGGTCCGTCGTGCCCATCGCCGTCGCCAGGAAGACGAGGAGGATGAGGGCCGCACGCAGCGAGGCGTTGCGCACCAGCAGCCACCCGGAGGTCTTCGCCGAGGTGAACACGCCCGTCCAATCCGGGCGGATGCTGGCATGGAGGCGGCGGGCGGCGCGGATGGAGATGGTGAGGTAGACCGCGCACATTCCGGCCTGCGCGATGACCGTGCCCATCGCCGATCCCGCGACGCCCATATCGAGCCCGTAGATGAAGACGGCGTTGAGGCCGATATTGGCGATGCATCCGGCGGCCGCGACGATCAGCGGAGTCTTCGTATCCTGCAGCCCGCGCAGCAGTCCGGTGGCCGCGATGACCATGAGCATGAACGGCAGCCCCCACCATGAGATCGCCAGATAGGAGTGTGCGCCCTCGGTGATCGCCGGGTCCGGGTCGAAAGCCTCGATCGCAGTATTCAGCAGCGGCAGACCGATGATGATGAGCAGGACGGACGTGCCCAGCGCCAGCCAGATTCCGTCGAACCCGGCCGTGATCGCACCCGGCCCGTCCCCCGCTCCCATCCGTTTGGCTACTCGCGGTGTGGTGGCATAGGCGAGGAAGATCATCAGACCGAGCACCGTCTGCAGGATCGTCGAGGCGATCGCCAGCGATCCCAGAGCACCGGCACCGAGGTGGCCCACCATGGCCGTGTCCGTGAGCAGGAAAATGGGTTCGGCGATCAGGGCTCCGAGTGCGGGAAGGGCCAAACGGAGAATGTCTTTGTCGATCTCTGCCACGCCCCGATTCTAGCGAACCGGTCTCGCTGGGCCCGAGTGCCGCGGATCGTCCCTGCGCGAAGGTGGGCCGACAGGTACCGAGGAGCGCCCCTGTGCGAAGGTGGGCTCACCTCGATCGCACTGTCGCGTCAGTGCCGAACCGTAGAGTCGGAGGACAAACAGAGCAGCATCACCGAGGATGAGAACGAATAAGTCATGACCGATCAATAATCATCTTTTGTTCTATTTGTAATCGTATTGTAATATTTATATGTGCCTGCAGATCATATAATTGAGATAGGCGACTTCCCGACGAGCGACTTCCACAGAGGCGTGGAGAGGTGAGACACCGATGAAGAACATCGGAGACAACGACGGACTGACGTCGCTCCTGCCTGCCGCTCCCCCAGCAGAGGCGGACAGTCGGACCCTGTCCCAGTTCCGTCGTGCGCACGGGCGGCGCATGGAAGAGGCCGAAGACAGTGACCTCGTCGATCTGCTGGATGCCTATATGCAGAGCAGCCTCGCGCAGCTCCACTCCATGGTCGCCACCAGCCGTGCCGTTGCACAGGATGTTGCCTATGCCCTCGGCCTCTTGGGATGCCATCCCGACGCGGCCTATGAGTTCGCATCATTCACCGAGACCTGTACCCGTTACTCCTCGCCTGAAACCGGCAGAACATCTGCTGCCCTCGGCGAGAAGAAGGCTCAGCCCCAAGCAGCCGACGGTGCCGTCGGTTCGCACCGAAGCCACGACTACGACGCCATCGACCAGAAGATCTGCGCAGTCGACCTCCCTTCCGACGACCTCTTCTCCACGCGCAGGACCTGGACCAACCGAGAGAATCTGGCGTGGACACGAGCTGTGGCTCAGGTCGAAGCCGAATCGGGAACGAAGATCGGCATCAGCGCTGGGCCGAAGAAGGATCGTGCCGCCGGTCGCCGTCTCCGTCAAGTCCGGAAGTTGGCCGAGGAGTTCCTGTCCGATCCTGCTCTGTTGCCTGACTTTCCAGGCTTTGACCCGGAAATGACTTTCTTCGCATGGCTGCGCAGCAATATCGAGCCGACTGAGGCGGGCGTGTATTCTAGCCTGCTCGGCGCTACCACGAGCAGATCGCTCCAGCACATGACGTCGTCGATGACGCTGGCGCACGGGCTCCCGCGATTCCTCAAACGCTGCCTGGGTGGAGACTTCACGATCGAGCATGTCGATTGTGTGACTCGTGCATGCCGAGACCTGCACTTCGAGCATCTGCCGGCGCTCGACGACTATCTGGCCCACAGGCGCGCCGACATCACGATCGAGACGTTCAAACGTTCGGTCGCGCTGAAGATAGCCGCGCTTCAGCCGGCCGAGGATACGGTGAAGAGCGTATCGCTGCGGCGTCGGGTCGACTTCAGCACCGGCGACGACGGAACTGCCTACCTCACGCTGACCGGTCCCGCCCCGGAACTTCAGGCCTGTTTCAGGAGGCTCGACGCCTTCTGCCGGGCAGTGCATAAGAACAATACGAGTGCGTTCACGAGCCAGCTCAAGGCAGGCGACTGCTTTGATGAGGAACGGTCGATCTCTGCCCTGATGTTCGACATCCTCACGCGCACGCGTCCTCAGCTGAAGCTGCGCATCATCAGCACCAATGACGCAGACGGCTCATCGACGAGCTCCGATTTCTCTCTCGACGGCCTCTTCGCCGGCCCCGACGGCATCCCGATGCACGAAGGCGAGGCCCTGCTCGACTACATCGAGCGGGTATTCGACGACATGGACAAGAACGGTTACGAGGCACCGACGCAAACTGCGTCGGCCGATTCGGGAGCCACAGCACAGAGCGAACCCAGCCCCAAGGCGCCGATCACTCCGGCAGGACGCACTTTCGAGTCCCGGCTGCTCGAGGCCATCCTCAGCAGCAACAGCACGACCAATCACAACACGGCCGATTCGCTCTCGGCCCTCATCGGCTCGCGTGCGGACGGAGCCCGCCCCGCCGCCGAGGGCACCGCTGCTGCAGCAGCCGGCGCTGTCGACGCGTTCGGCAAGCCCATCCTCGATGCCGGCGAGCGCCGCATCAGCTTCGAATTCCTCCTGGATATGCCGACCAGCGAGTATTGGCTGGCGAATCAGGCGAGCACATTTATCACTGTTCCTCTGCTGACGCTGCTCAGCCAATTCCAGTCGGAAGACGGCAGTCCTCCGCTGCCGCCCACGGATCCCCCGGGTGCACCACCGGCGAGCAGCGAACCCTCAGGTGCACCGCCGCCGCCGACGGACGCCTCAGCTCCCCCACTTCCCACCGAGTCACCAACACCCCCGATCACCCCAACAGCGCAGCCCACAGGCCCTGACGTACCGCTAACCTCAAGTGAGGTGTGTGATCTGGCGGGCATGCTTCCAAACGGGTCGCCGATCCCTGCCGACATGGCACGACGAGTCGCCGGCTACTCCACCACGTGGACCAGGCTGCTCACCGACCCGGCGTCCGGAACACCTGTCGACGCGAAGGCAACGTCCTACGCGATTCCCAACAGCGTGCGCAAGACACTCGTCGCCCAATTCGTTACGTGCACATTCCCCGGTTGCACTCAACCAGCTGAGGTGACAGAGGTCGACCACATTGACCCGTTCAATCACTCCGACCCTACCCAGGGCGGACTCACTCGGTTCGGCAACCTCCATTGCCTCTGCAAGGCGCACCACCTGCAGAAGACAAACGGCAATTTCGACGTGCGGATGACCGAACCCGGCCACCTCGAGTATGTCTTCCGCAAAGGTGTAACCGTGGAGGGCGTCGCACCGGACAACCCCATCAGCGTCGAGCATGCCCGGCTGTTCCTCGAACGATTCGGCAGTGGCACCGCACGACAGTGCCGAGCGGTCACAGTGGAGCAGTCGAGCACAGAGGATCCATCTGCCCACGACCATGCGCCAACGCCCGAAAGTGAATCTGTCGCTGAGCGTGACTCTGTCATTGAGCGGGGATCTGACACCGAGGCGTCGACGGCCCAGAGCAGCGGTGCAGATGCGAAGCACCCGGCTCCCGGCGATCGGAAACGAGCGCGGGAATGCCCTGAACCAGCGGCGGCCGAAGGCACCCCCGGCTGGAGGGAACTCGTTGCCGGGGATCTCTGCGCATTCATACCGGTATCTGCGCCGAGCAGAACCGGCGAACCGTCCGGCGCCCTGCCAGAAGATGAGGACGGCTCGGAGCTGCGCGATTGGTTCTGGGACTCCGGCGAACCTCCACCATTCTGAGAGGCATCCTGCGCGGTGGGCCCTCCGTTGACGTCCGACTACGACGACTTCACTACCGCTGACGGCTCACTGTCGGCAGGCCACCGGCGAGAGGTCGGACTCCACACCGTTCGACAACGCAGAAAGGCCGACGACACTCGGATCAGAAACGATCCGGATCTCGTCGGCCTTTGCCGCTCAGCGGCAGAGTTTCACTGTTCCGGCTGAACGGTTGATTGAAAGCCTCAGCAGACTTCGAACAGTCCGGCAGCGCCCTGTCCGCCGCCGATGCACATCGTGACGACGACGTACTTCACTCCGCGGCGACGCCCCTCGATGAGGGCGTGTCCGACAAGACGAGCGCCGGTCATCCCATAAGGATGTCCGACGGAGATGCCGCCGCCGTCGACGTTGTATTTCTCCGGATCGATGCCAAGCCGATCACGGCAGTACAGTGCCTGCACAGCGAACGCTTCGTTGAGCTCCCACAGGCCGATGTCGTCGATCGACAGCCCATGGGTCTTCAGCAGCTTCGGAATGGCGAAGACGGGCCCGATGCCCATTTCGTCCGGCTCACAGCCGGCCACGGCCATACCGCGGTAGATGCCCAGCGGTTCGAGTCCGCGTCGGCTGGCCTCATCGCTCGACATGACCACCGAAGCGGATGCTCCGTCGGAGAGCTGAGAGGCGTTGCCGGCGGTGATGCTCGGAACCTTCGACGCCACACCGGGCTCGAGCACCGGGTTGAGTCCGGCCAGGCTCTCCAGAGTCGTCGACGGGCGATTGCCCTCGTCGGCTTCGAGCAGCACATCCTGACGCGTGGTCTCCTTCGTCTCCTTGTCGACGACGACCTTCGTCGTCGGCAGAGGCACGATCTCGTCATCGAACCGTCCGGCCTCCTGAGCGGCGGCGGTACGCTGCTGCGAAGACAGGGAGTACTCGTCCTGAGCTTCTCTGCTGACGCCGTAGCGTTCGGCCACTACCTCGGCCGTGGCCAGCATCGGGTAGTAGATGCCCGGGATGCGCTCCACGAGCCACGGATCCTTGGCCCGGAACGTGTTCATCTTGTCATTCTGGACCAGCGACACCGACTCCACGCCACCGCCGACGGCGATCTCCTGGCCGTCGAAGAGGACCTGCTTCGCCGCGGTCGTAATGCCCATCAGCCCGGAAGCGCACTGCCGGTCGATCGACATTCCCGGAACCGTCACAGGAAGCCCGGCTCGCAGTGCCGCCTGCCGAGCGACATTCGTCCCTTGGCTGCCCTGCTGCAGAGCGGCACCGAAGACGACGTCCTCGACCTCACCGCCTTCCAGACCGGCGCGCTCCACAGCATGCTTGATCGCATGGCCGGCCAACTCCTGAGCCTGGGTGTCGTTGAAGGCACCACGGTAGGCCTTGCCGATCGGCGTGCGAGCCGTCGACACAATCACTGCTTCTCTCATGGGTCTCACCTTTCGAAGATGTTGTTGAACTCGTCGTGAGGACGGTGGCGATCAGTCCTTCGGACCGCCGGCGACGTAGATGACCTGACCGGAGACGAACCCGGCGCCCTCGGAGGCGAGGAACGATGCGGTGTGGGCGATGTCCTCGGGCTTGCCCGACCGCGCCACGGGGATCTGCTTGACCGAAGCTTCGACGAACTCCTCGAAGCCCATACCCACGCGCTCAGCGGTGGCCCTGGTCATATCAGTTTCGATGAAGCCGGGAGCAATGGCATTCGCGGTGATGCCGAACTTGCCGAGCTCGATCGCCCAGGTCTTCGTGATTCCCTGGATACCGGCCTTGGCAGCGGAGTAGTTCGTCTGTCCGCGATTGCCCTGAGCCGAGGTGGAGGACATCGAGATGATGCGGCCGAACTTCTCTTCGACCATGTACGACTGCACCGCCCGAGCCATGAGGAACGCTCCCCCGAGGTGGACGGAGAGAACCTTGTTGAACTCCTCGTGAGTCATTTTGAACAGGAGGTTGTCACGCAGGATCCCTGCGTTGTTGACCAGAACGGTCGGCGCGCCGAGGGTCTCGGCGACCTGCTTGACCGCAGCGTTGACCGAGTCTTCGTCAGAGACATCGGCTTCGAGGCCGAGCGCTTCGCCGCCGGCTTCCTTGATGGCGGCAACGGTCTCATCGGTGGGGCCCATATCAAGAACGGCGACCTTGAGTCCGTCGGCTCCGAGTCGCTTGGCGATGGCGGCTCCGATGCCGCGGCCTCCACCGGTGACGATTGCTGTACGAGTCATGAACAAGCTCCTAAAGATGATATTGCGTCATTGCCCTGCGGAACCGAGTGTTCGACTGCGGTTCGCGTCTGCACCGGAACCGATGTGACACAGCTCTCCCATGCAGCTAAGGCCACTCTAGACCAATTCCGTCACTGAACGATTGTTTGCTCACCTTTCAGACAGATAGCCGCTTCGAACATGTCAGCGACCCGAAACAGCTCTTGACGATTCTGCGCGCATGTCGCCCGACCTCGCCTTATGTTCTCCAAGCCAGGTCCGACCCCGAAGATTATCGAACGTTCAAAAATCTAGCTCAAAACCATTGACTTCACCAGAGTGATTTGGAATTGTTCACATCAGTCGAAGTCCATTACGTATTGACGACGACTCTGAGAACTGTCATTGACGACGTCTCGGACACCGTGTGGAGCAAACGTGTTCCAAGAGCTTTTCAAAGGAGAAAAGATGAACTCTGTCTCGCGAAGTCGCCGCCGCAGACTCTCGGCAGCCGCAGTTTTGGGAGCAATCGCATTGACTGCCACAGCCTGCGGAGGCGGTGGTGGCTCGGGTGAGGGCGACACGGTTGTCATCGGCTATACCGGACCGCTCAGCGGAGGCGGCGCTGCGTACGGCGAGAACGTGAAGATCGGTCTCGAAATGGCCATCGACGACCTCAACGCAGACGGCGTAGAGGTCGACGGCAATCCCGTGACTCTGGAGTTGAAGTCCCTCGACGACAAATACGCACCATCCACTGCCGCTAGCAATGCTCAACGATTAGCAGATCAGGACAAGGCTCCGGTCGTCGTCTCCCCGAACGCCGGAGCCATCAAGGCGATTCAGCAGATCAACAGCGGCAGGTCGAACTTCCTCATCTCCGCCTACACCTCTGACCCGGCAATCGTGCAGGCCGACAACCCTCTGACGATGATGATTCCGCCGAACTTCGAGTCCTATGCCGAGGAATTCTCCGAAACTGCCATGGAGCACGGAGGCAAGAAGCTCGCTCTACTCGGAACTCAGAGTGAGTACGGACAACAGTGGACCGAGTCGATCACGGATGCGTGGAGTGAGGCCGGCGGGAAGATCGGCGGCGACAACAGCGTCGACTACGCCACCGTTTCCGACTTTGCGGGCCCCGTCTCGAAAGCTCTGTCAGAGAAGCCCGACGCCATCTTCGTCGGCGGACCGTCCCAACCGACCGCGCTGATCATGGAAGAAGCTCGAAAGCAGGGCTTCAAGGGCAGCTTCCTCGTCATGGACCAGGCGAAACTGGATGAAATGGCCACGGTGACGAAGCTCGACAATCTCAAGAATTCGGTCGGCGTCCTGCCGGTCTCCGAATATGAGGATCCCGGTACCGAGGACTTCCTGAAGAAATTTGCTGAGAAGGCCGGAGAGAAGAAGGTCCCGACCAGCGAAACTGCCCTGAACTACCAGGGAATTGCGATCATCGCGAAGGCGATGGAAACCGCTGGGACAACCGACGACCCCGAGAAGATTCGCGAAGCCATCAGTGAGGCACTGCCTGAGGTCGATGGCAAGTACAAGGTCAATGGCTTCCCCGACGAGATCACGGAACAGGGTCACCTCCTCAATCCCAACCTGGAAGCAACCTTCCTCAACGAGGACGGCAAGTACACCAAGGTGCCGATCGAACAGGTATCCGACGACAAGTAATCTCCGTCAGCGGCTGGTCTGAAGGTGATGCGCTTCGGTGCGCCTCACCGGGCCGCTCTTATGCCTGCAGAGGACCCGAAAATCATGACCCTCTTCATCCAGCAACTCTTCAATGGCCTTGCACTGGGCGGTGTCTACTGTCTTGCCGCCATCGGTCTGACATTGGTGTTCGGAGTGCTGCGCATTCCCAATCTGGCACACGGTGCGCTGTATATGCTCGGCGCCTACATCACCTATTTCTTCCTGACAACAGTCGGCGTTCCCTATATTGCCGCAATCGGCATCGCTGCGATCATGCTGTTCGTTGTCGGAGTCGGTCTCGAGCGCCTCGTTTTCCACCCCTTGCGCAACTCCCCGCATACTCACCACATGATCGCGGCCGTCGGTGCGATGTTCTTCTTCCAAGCACTGGCTCAAGCGATCTGGGGCGCTGACTTCCGCCGCATGGACACACCGATCACCGGCGAGCTCCGCATTCTCGGCGCCGAGATCTCTGCGCAGCGAATCGTCATCATCGTCACAGCGGTGATCGTCTTGGCGCTGTTGGCGCTGTTCATCAAGCGGTCCATCCATGGCCAGACGATCGAAGCGATCGAACAGGACCGCGTCGGTGCATCGCTGGTCGGCATCAACCCGTCGATGGTATCGATGCTGACGCTGGGGCTGTCCGCCCTCCTGGCCACCATCGCGGCCGGCCTCGTCGCACCGATCAATCTCCTGTCCCCGACGATGGGCGACGCGCTCAATCTCAAGGTATTCGCAATTATCATCCTCGGTGGCCTGGGGTCGCTTCCCGGCGCCATCGTCGGCGGTTTCGCACTCGCTATCGCAGAGACGATGACGGCGACCTACATCTCCTCAGCTGTCGGAGAGGCCGTGGCATTCATCGTTCTCGTCGCTGTGCTGGCCATCAAGCCGAACGGACTGTTCACGAAGGCGGTGCAGCGATGAGCTCAATGAAGAATCCTCGAATCATCGGCACCATCGCCGTCATCATCCTGCTCGGCCTGACGCCTCTGGCTTTTGCACAGGAGAACTACGCGATGCGAGTGATCACCGTGGGTATGTGTGCGGCGATCGCTGTCTACGGCCTCAACATCATCCTCGGTTTCACGGGACAGTTGAACCTGGCCCAAGGCGGGTTCTTCGGAATCGGTGCCTATGGAGTCGGGCTGCTCACTACCGATTACGACTGGAGCTTCTGGGCAGCGTTCGTCGTGTCCGTCATCGGGACTGCGGTGATCGGCTACCTCTGCGGGCTGATTGCCCTGCGGACCAAGGATGAGTACTTCGCCATCTTCACAATGGCAATCGGCTTCATCATCTTCCTCGTCATCAGCCGCTGGGAGCCTGTCACCCATGCCCATTCCGGAGTCAACAATGTGAAATTCCCCGAAGGCGGAGGGCTCATCGACTTCGAATCTCCGGTCGCCATATTTTACCTGGTATTCGCAATCCTGCTCATCTGCGTCTACACGACCTACGCGATTCGGCGCTCCAGCGTCGGCCGCACACTGCTGACTATCAGGACGAGCGAAGACCTGGCGGATGCGATCGGTGTGCGCGTCGGATTCAGCAAACAGCTCGCATTCGCCGCCTCGGCGGTCTTCGGAGGCGTCGGCGGTGGTCTCTACGCAACTGTCGTCGGCTTCATCGGACCCGATGCGGCATCGATCGACAAGACTTTCGAATTCCTCATGTTCATTCTCGTCGGAGGCATGGGCACTGTCGCAGGTCCTCTGCTCGGAAGCATGATCGTGACATTCCTGTTCGAACTCTTCCAGGACTTCCAGGCCTATCGATTCATCGTGCTGGGTCCCATCATCGTCGCCCTCGTGATCTTCGCACCGCGGGGTATCGTCGGGTACCTCGGCGGGTTCGTCGACAAACGCAATCGACGGCGCAGGGCGGAGGAAGCCCGTGGTCCCGACGACGATCTCGATTCGACAGGTGCTTCGACCTCCGGCGGAACAGGCGACCACCACGCACGGAACATCGCCGACGGGACCGAATCGGGTGCCGGCCGGACCGGAGACACCCCCTCTTCCGAGGAGACGAAATGACAATGCTTGAAATACGAGACCTCGGTAAGCGCTTCGGCGGGCTCGATGCGGTCAAGGACGTCAGTCTGGACGTCGAGGCAGGTCAGATCACCGCAGTCATCGGTCCCAATGGAGCAGGCAAGTCAACGCTGTTCAACCTTGTCCATGGTTTCTATCGGCCCACAGCCGGGACCATCAGCTTCAAGGGTGAGGACATCACACATTCGTCCCCACACCGGACTGTCGCCGGCGGCATTGCCCGCACATTCCAGACAACGAACCTGTTCGATGACAGCACTCTGTTGGAAAACGTCTTGGCCGGTCGAATCGTCCGTTCGAAGTCCAACGTCTTCGACGCGGTCTTCCACACGCCTCGCCATCGTCGTGAATCACGCATCAACGAAGACAAGGCGATGGAAGCTCTTGAGTTCTGCGGGGTCGTGGAATATCGGCACGATCTCGCGTCCAATGTTCCGCAGGAGGTGCAGAAGCGCACCGCAGTGGCCATGGCGCTGGCCACCGAGCCCGAGTTGCTGCTGCTCGACGAACCCGCCGGCGGCATCCCCGAAGAGGAGACCGTCGATTTCGGCAACCTCATTCGGTCGTTGCCGCAGCGAGGCGTCTCAGTCCTCCTCGTCGAACACAAGATGACGATGATCATGGACCTCGCGGACACGATCCTCGTCCTCGACCACGGGCAGAAGCTGGCGCTCGGCGCACCTGCGGAGATCCAATCGAATCCGGATGTCATCCGTGCCTATCTCGGTTCGACAGCACAGGAGGAGAACTGATGCTCACGCTCGACAATGTCAGCACCGGGTACGACGCCACGAACGTTCTCCACGGGGTGAGCATCAAAGCGAATCCAGGTGAGCTCACCGTGGTCCTCGGAGCGAACGGGTCAGGCAAGACGACACTCTTCAGAACCGTCAGCGGACTGATGCGTGTTCGTGCCGGGTCGATCACCTATGAGGGACGTCAGCTTCATCGAGCTCGCCCGAATGCCGTCGTCAAGGCCGGTATCGCGCACTGCCCCGAAGGTCGCCACCTGTTCGGCAAGATGTCGGTGGAGAAGAATCTGCGTCTGGGGTCTTATCCTCACCGGAACAGATCGCGAACAGAAGAGGTCTACGCTGAGGTGCTCGATATGTTTCCGATCCTCAAAGAGAAGGCGAAGCAGCCGGCAGGCTCCCTGTCCGGCGGACAGCAGCAGATGGTCGCAATCGGACGAGCATTGATGTCAGACCCGAGCCTGCTGATCCTGGATGAGCCGTCGATGGGCCTGGCTCCCATCGTCGTGGAGCAGGTCCTCGAGTCAGTCGCTCAGATCAATCGAAACGGCATCGGCGTCCTTCTCAGCGAGCAGAACGCGAAGGCATCACTGGCGATCGCCCACAGAGGATACGTCCTTGCGGAGGGGCGGATCGTCCTCGCTGATGATGCCTCCCGGCTGCTCGACAACCCCGAAGTGCAGGCGGCCTACCTCGGTCTCTGACGAACACACGACGATCTTCTTTCCGTTCTGGAATTCCAATGGCCGAACTGAAATCTCGCCGAGGCGGCCTGGCCACCTCGGCGAGATTTCGCTGAGTTGATCGGTCCGACCGCTCAGAACGATCAGTCACACTCGTTCAATTCGGTTGGGCGTGCCCGGCCGTCTCACTCGTCTTGGAACCGGGAGACGTCCCCGGCTCCGACGCGAGCTACCTCGGGGTACCGTCCGGTGAAGTCGATGACCGAGGTCGGCACGACTCCGGGGACCCCGGATTCGATGACGATGTCGAGGTCGTTGCCGAGCTGGTCCATGACATCCTCGGCGTGAGTCAGTGGATCCTCATCGCCGGGCAGCAGCAGCGTCGAGGACAGGATCGGCTCCCCCATCGCCTCGACGAGGGCGAGTGCCGTGACGTTCTGCGGAATCCGAGCACCGACCGAATGCTTCTTCGGGTGCATCATTCGGCGCGGGACTTCCTTCGTCGCCTTCATGATGAACGTGTACGGCCCCGGCGTCATCGACTTGATAGCTCGGAAATCGGAATTGTCTACGATGACGAACTGACCCAGCTGAGCGAAGTCATGGCACATCAGCGTGAAGTGGTGCTTCGAACCGAGGTGGCGGATGCGGGTGATCCGTTCGATGCCTTCTTTGTTGTCCAAGGCACAGCCGAGGGCATAACAGGAATCCGTGGGATAGGCGATCAGGCCACCGTTCCTGAGTGACTCAGCGGCCTTCTCGATCAGTCGGTCCTGCGGGTTCTCCGGATGGATATTCAGTAGAGTCGCCATACTTCATGCTAACCACTCTGCCGCCACAGTGCGAGGGGTTCACGGACAACCGACCCTAAAGCGCAGGATGGCAGGACTCATCCGGCCGTAAAGTCGAGCATGACCAGGCGAAACGCCAGGCGTTCTGACCAGGCCCGCGGGACTCGTCAGGCAGAGGTGACTGGCTTCTTCAGCCCTTTGACCAGTTCGGCTCGGCCCGTATGCGGATCGGAGGCGAGCAGGATATTGACCCACCTGGCTCTTGGATCCGCGTCGACCAGCAGAGCCTTGATGAGCAGTGTAGCCGGCAACGCCAGCAGAGCGCCGAGCCAGCCGAGGATCCACACCCAGAACAGCAGAGACAGGAACGAGATCAGCGGAGTCACACCCACCGATTCACCGGTGAACTTCGGCTGGATGATCGCCTGGATGACGAAGTTGAGCACGCTGTAGGCGATGACCACCCACAGGGCCGACTGCCAACCGCTGTCGACCAGCGCCAGCAGTGCCGGTGGGATCAGGCCAATGACGAAGCCGATGTTCGGAATGTAGTTCGTCAGGAATGCGAGGACTCCCCACACCCAGATGAGCGGAACGTCGATGATCGCCAAGGCGATGACGTCGAGGAATGCGACGATGAGGCCGAAGACCGTCGCCACCACCCAGTAGCGGCGGACACCGCTGGCGAAGTCGCCGATCGACGCCGACAGCGAGGGCTTCACATCGAGCAGCATCGCCATCCGCTTGTCGATGCCCATCGAATCCATCGCCACGAAGAACACCGCCATGATCACCGTGGTCAGCAGGCCCGCAACCGACGACAGATTCGTCAGCAGCGGGTAGACGGCGTCGAGGACTGAGCGGACGTCGAAGGCCGAGAGCTGCTGCTGGATCACCGAGGATGTCACCCCGATGTCCGACAGCAGCGCCAGAGTGCTCTGGTAGGTGGCCACGAGTTCGTTGCTGTAGCTGGGGATGAGGATGACGAGCTCGGCGACAGACCAAGCCGTGAGGCCGAAGAACGCGAAGATCATGCACAGCACGAGCACGACCGAGATGCACGCCCCGATCGCCCGCGGCACCTTGATCCTGGTGAGCAGCCGCTGGACCGGGTAGACGACGATGTAGAAGTTGAGCGCGAGGAACACCGGAGCCACGATGTCCTGGAGTCCGCGGAAGAACATCAGCGCGTACGCCAGCCCCGCCAGCGTCACCGCGATCATCAGCGCTCGTGCAGGCGGCCGCGCGTGCCAGGGGCGTGCCTCGCCCGCTGTGCCGGAGTCGGCACCGGATGCTTCATCGGCCGCCGCGCCCGCCGAAGTTCCAGAAGCTGTGCCCGCCGTTGTATCTGAAGTAGTGGAACCCACTGTCGCCGAGGCGGCAGTACCGGACCAATCCCCCGCTGAGAAGAAAGCCTGGGACGTCTCCCCCGCCGTTTGTGAGGACGGTGCAGGCTCGGCCGGGCGCGCGGCATCGCCGGCTGATCCGGCCGCACCGTCAGCGACGCCCGACGCCGTCGCCTGCTCGTCCTCGTCCATTCAGCGTCTCCGACGCTTCTCGCGGATGCGCATCGACACCTCGATGGGGGTGCCCTTGAATCCGAAGGTCTCGCGCAGGCGGCGGATGATGAAACGGCGGTAACCGGGATCGAGGAAGCCGGTGGTGAAGAGCACGAACTTCGGCGGACGCGACTGCGCCTGAGTGCCGAAGAGGATGCGCGGCTGCTTACCGCCGCGCACCGGGTGCGGGTTGGCCGCGACCAGCTCACCGAGGAACGCGTTGAGTCGTCCCGTC
Organism: Brevibacterium iodinum ATCC 49514; assembly: GCF_900169265.1. Lineage (GTDB taxonomy): Bacteria > Actinomycetota > Actinomycetes > Actinomycetales > Brevibacteriaceae > Brevibacterium > Brevibacterium iodinum. Next base: position 31,440 of record NZ_FXYX01000011.1, on the reverse strand, counting down.
GGAATACGGGTGTCCCAGCCTTCGAGAGCGGTCTCCATCGCCGGTACGAGCTTCTCCGCATGACGTCCGGTCTTCGCCGAGATGTTCACGCGCGGCGCCCACGCCACATGGCCGAGATCCCGTTCGATCTCCCGCTCCAGATAGAAGCGACGTTCGTCATCGAGCAGATCCCACTTGTTGAACGCCAGCACCACGGCACGTCCCGCCTCAACGGCGGTCGTGACGATGCGGACGTCCTGCTCGCTCAGGGGATCCTGGACCTCCATGAGGACGAGAGCCACCTCGGCGCGTTCGAGCGCAGTCTGCGTGCGCAGCGCCGCATAGAAGTCGGCACCGCTGGCCTGATGGGCGCGACGGCGGATACCGGCAGTGTCGACGAAGCGCCACTGCTTACCGCCGAGCTCGATGAGCTCATCGACAGGGTCACGAGTGGTGCCTGCGACATTGTCCACGAGCACGCGGTCGGAACCGATGAGCTGGTTGAGCAGGGACGACTTGCCGACGTTCGGACGGCCGACGAGGGCCACACGACGCGGTCCGCCCTCCTCGACGCGGGTGTCGACGGCCGAGACCTCCGGCAGGATCGTGAGCACTTCGTCGAGCAGGTCGGCGACTCCCCGACCGTGCAGAGCCGAGACGGTCCACGGCTGGCCGAGGCCCAAGCCCCAGAGTTCGGCGGCCATGAGCTCGCCGCGCTCGTCGTCGACCTTGTTCGCAGCGAGGAGGACCGGCTTCTTCTTCCGGCGCAGCATCTTCACGACCATCTCATCGGTCGAGGTCGGGCCGGTCGTGGCATCGACGACGAGGAGCACGGCATCGGCCATGTCCACGGCGACCTCGGACTGGATCGCGATGCGCGAGGCCATGCCCTTCGAGTCCTGGTCCCAGCCGCCGGTGTCGACGAGGGTGAATTCCTTCGTGTTCCATTCCGCCCGGTAGCTCACGCGGTCACGAGTGACGCCCGGAACGTCCTCGACGACGGCTTCGCGGCGACCGAGGATGCGGTTGACCAGCGTCGACTTGCCGACGTTGGGGCGACCGACGACGGCCAGCACCGGTGCGGCACCGAGCGCTTCGTCTTCGTCTTCGTCGAAGCCGTAGGCGCGCAGCAGCGCACGGTCCTCGTCTTCGAGCTCATAGCTTTCGAGTCCGGCCTCGAGCGCGGTCGCCCGCTGCTCGGCCTCCTCGTCGCTGATGCTTTCGACACGATCGACGAGGTCTTCGTCGGGTGTCTCGTGGAATTCGGATTCGCTCATTGTGCGTCCTTCACCAGCTGCAGCACCGTCTCGACCACCTGGTCGAAGTCGATGTCACTGGTATCGAGTGTGAACACTCCGTCGGCGGCCTCGAGGAAGCTCGTCGTGGCGGAGTCCTTGGCGTCACGGCCCGTGACGAGGTCTTGGGTGGCGGCGATCGCCTCGGCGTCGGCATTGCCGTGCACTTCCTTGGCCCGGCGGGCCACGCGGACCTCGTCGCGGGCGGTCATGAGGATGCGCACATCGGCATCGGGGGCCACCACGGTGGTGATGTCCCGGCCCTCGACGACGATGCCTTCGGGTGCGGCGGCGATATAGGCCCGCTGCATCTCGATGAGCTCCTCGCGGGCGTCGATGACACCGGAGACCGTCTGCACGTTCGCCGACACGTCCTCACCGCGGATGTCCTCGGTGACGTCGATGTCGTCGACGGAGACGAAGAATTCGTCGGGGCTGAGCGAGATCTCCAGATCTGCTCCGCGTACCTGCTCGAGCACGTCGACGGGGTCGGTGACTCCGCGGTTGAGGCACAGCCACGCCATCGCCCGGTACATCGCACCGGTGTCCAGGTACTGGTACCCCAGTCGCCGCGCCACCTCCTTGGCGGTGCTCGACTTGCCCACTCCGGACGGTCCGTCAATGGCTACGACGCTCATGCAGTTCCTTCTTTCTCGATGGCGGATTCGGGGATCTGCCATCCCTTCGACAGCAATCCGATCTCCAGCTCCTGCTGGATGGCCGGGACCACGGACACGTCGACCATGCCCAGTTTCCGACCGGAGGCGTGATCCATCCGGAAGTCCTCGACATTGACGCCGAGGTCGCCGATGTCCTTGAACAGCCGGGCCAGCATTCCGGGCGTATCCGGAACCAGGATCGTGACAACAGCATAGGTGGTCGGCGGCTGCCCGTGCTTTCCGGGAATCCGGTCGTGTCCCTCGTTGCCCAAAGCGATCGCCTTGGCGAGCAGTCCCGTCGACCCGGGTCCGAGTTCGAGTGCGCCGATGACCTCGTCGAGCTCGGTGCGCAGATCGATGAGCACGGAGCGGACCTCTTCGGCGTTTCCGGTCAGGATCTGCGTCCACAGTCCCGGGTCCGAAGCGGCGATGCGGGTGACATCGCGCAGTCCCTGCCCGGCCAGCGAGATCTCCTCCAGAGGCGCGTGACGCAGTTGGGAGGCGACGAGGGATGACACGATCTGCGGCACGTGCGAGACCTTCGCGACCGCGGCATCGTGGATGCGCGGATCCAGGTGGAGCACCGAGGCACCCGTATCTTCGGCCATGGCGATGACCTCGCCGAGGCGGTCGGCCGGGGTTTGCTCATCCGAGCAGATCACCCAGGGACGGGCCGTGAACAGGTCCGACTGGGCGGCGATCGCTCCGGACTTCTCGCGTCCGGCCATCGGATGGCAGCCGATATAGCGATCGAGCTGAGGTTCTGTGACCAATTCGCGCACCGCTTCGAGGAGGCGCGTCTTCACGCTGGCGACGTCGGTGACCGTTGCGTTCGGGTAGTCCTCGAGCGCCGAGGCGATGACCCGTGCGGCGACGTCGGGCGGGGTTGCCACGACGACGATGTCCGGGTGCGCGGCAGGCGATGTCGCGTCGGCGGCGACGGTCGGGTCGGCCGCCTCGGCGAGTTCTTCGGTGGGATTGACGACCTGACCGGCACCGAGATCCGCGGCGAGCTGCTGAGCGGTCGGTGAGGTGTCTTCGAGGGTCACCTGATGGCCCTTTGCGCCCAGCGCCAACCCCAGGCTGGCACCGAGCAGGCCGGTGCCGATGATGTGGACTCTCACAGACCGACGGCCTCGAACAGCGCACCGACCTCATCGGAGCGCAGCGGGCGGATCTTGCCCTGCTTCTGCTCGTCGAGGACGATCGGTCCGAACTTCAGCCGCACGAGGCGCTCCACCGGGTGGCCGATCTCGGCGAGCAGGCGGCGCACGATGCGGTTGCGGCCGGAATGGAGGGTGAGTTCGACGACGGACTTGCCCGGGGTCGAATCGACGAGCTTGAAGTCGTCGACCTTGACGAACCCGTCTTCGAGGTCGATTCCGGCCTTGAGGATGGCACCGGCATCCTTCGCCAACTGCCCCTTGACCTTCGCGAGGTAGGTCTTCGGGATCTCGTAGCGCGGGTGGGCCAGGCGGTTGCTCAGCTCCCCGTCGTTGGTGAGCAGGATGATGCCCTCGGTCTCGGTGTCGAGACGGCCGACGTGGAAGAGGCGTTCGTTGTTGTTCCGCACGTAGTCGGCCAGGCAGGGACGGCCCTCGGGGTCGCTCATGGTCGACACGACTCCCGCGGGTTTGTTGAGCACGAGGTAGACCTTCTTGGTCTGTGTCGAAATTCTCACTGTGTCCACGTACACGGACTGTGTTTCGGGGTCGATCCGGGTGCCGAGTTCGGTGACGATGGACCCGTCGACCTCGACGCGGCCATCGGCGATGAGCTGCTCACAGGAACGGCGTGATCCCAGTCCCGCCTCGGCGAGCACCTTCTGCAGTCGCACACCCCCGCTGACGTGGGCGTCTGATGTCTGACCGGCTCCCGAACCGCCCTTGTTCGAGGCCTGATTCGCCGTCGCTGCGCGCTGTTTTCGGCTGGGTCGGTTCTGGCGCCCGCCGGGGGCGCGGTGATCACGGTAGGGACTCATACATCCATTCTCTCAAATCAATCAGCGACTCGTGACATCTCGGCGGTCGAATCGGAATCGTCGTCAAGATCGTCGTCGAGGGCGCCGTCGATCTCGGCGAGCACTTCGGTGTCCTGCGAGCCGAGTTCGGCGACGTCGGCGTCTTCGGGCAGGTAGGGGGCGATATCGGGCAGGTCGTCGATCGCGTTCATGCCCATCGTGTCGAGGAACTGCGGCGTGGTGGCATAGAGCAGCGCCGAGGTGGTCGCCTCCTTGCCGGCTTCGACGATGAGTCCCCGCAGCAGCAGGGTGCGGATGACGCCGTCGACGCTGACTCCGCGGATGGCAGCGATGCGGGGCCGGGAGATCGGCTGCCGGTAGGCGATGACCGCAAGGGTCTCGAGTGCGGCTTGGGAGAGTTTCGCACTCTGCCCGGCGGTGAGGAAGTCCTTGACGACTTCGTGGTAGTCGCCGCGGGAGAAGATGCGGAAACCGCCGGCGACGTGACGGATCTCGAACCCGCGCTGGCGGTGGTCCTCATCCCCGTCGTAGTCGGCCTTGAGGATGCGGATGGCTTCGAGGACGGTGTCTTCGTCGAGGCCGAGGGAGCCTGCGAGGTCGTCGGCGGTCACGGCCGAATCGGTGATCATGAGCACGGCCTCGATGCCGGCGAGGATCTCGTCATCGATCATGAGTGTTCCCCTTCTTCGTCGCCGCTCCAGTCGCCTTCGGTGCGCAGGTCGACTCCGTCTTCGTTCATCTCGGTCCGGTGGATGAGCAGCCGACCCAGGGGTTCGGGCTGGTCGAAGTCGCAGAGGCCGACCTTGAACAGTTCGAGCAGGGCGAGGAATCTCGCGACGACGACCAGGGTGTTCTCGGCCGTTTCGAGCAGGTCCTGGAAGTCGACGTCTCCGGCGCGCAGCAGGGACAGGATGTGCCCGCGCTGCTCGGAGACGCTCACGAGCGGTAAGTGGATATGGTCGACGGCGACGCTGGGCGGGGTGTGATCGCGTTGGAGCACGGTGGCGAAGATTCCGGCCAGTTCGCCGGGTCCGATGTTCAGCTTCAGCGGCGGCAGCACGTCTTGGAACTCCGGTTCGAGGGCGACATCGCGTGGGGCGCGGATGGAGCCAGCGGCCATCGCCTCGGCCAGGTAACCGGACACGGACTTGTATGCCTTGTACTGCAGCAGCCGGGCGAAGAGGAGGTCTCGGGCCTCGAGCAGCTCGAGGTCGAGGACCTCTTCACCGTCTTCGTGCGGCAGCAGCCGGGCCGTCTTGAGATCGAGCAGGGTCGCTGCGACAAGGAGGAACTGGGAGATCTCGGCGAGGTTCGCCTGGTCCTTCAGCTCTGTGGTGTAGGCGATGAACTCATCGGTCACCTCGGCGAGTGCGATCTCTGTGACGTCGAGGCGTCGTTTCGAGATCAGACCGAGCAGCAGGTCGAAGGGGCCGGTGAAGTTGTCCAACCGCACCTGGAATCCCCGTGCGGCGTTATTCTCGGAGGCGTCACCCGAGGCGACGCCAGCACTCGAGGCAGACGCCGCTTCCTCCACGTCTGTTACGGAGTCGCTCAGGGTGCGCCTCCGCGGGCGATGAGCTCCCGAGCGAGTCGGCGGTAGGCTTCGGAGCCGGCGTGCTTCGGGGCGAAGCTCGTGATCGGTTCGGCCGCCACGGAGGCGTCGGGGAACTTCACGGTGCGGTTGATGACGGTTTCGAAGACCTTGTCGCCGAAGGCTTCGGTGACTCGCGACATGACTTCCTTCGAGTGCAGGGTCCGCGAGTCGAACATCGTGGCGAGGATTCCGTCGACCTCGAGCGAGGGATTGAGCCGGTCCTGGACCTTCTCGATCGTCTCGACGAGCAGGGCGACGCCGCGCAGGGCGAAGAACTCGGTCTCGAGCGGGATGACGACACCATGGGCGGCGGTCAGAGCATTGACGGTGAGCAGTCCCAGCGAGGGCTGGCAGTCGATGAGGATGACATCGTATTCGTCGGCGACCTTCGACAGGGCACGGGCGAGCACCTGCTCGCGGGCGACCTCGCCGACGAGCTGGACTTCGGCGGCGGAGAGGTCGATATTGGCCGGCAGGATGTCGATGTTGTCGAATTCCGTTTCGACGATGACCTCGTGCGGGTCCAGTCGCGGGTTCATCAACAGGTTGTAGATGCTGATGTCGAGCTCATAGGGGTTGAGTCCCAGACCGACGGACAGTGCTCCCTGCGGGTCGAAGTCGACGAGCAGCATCTTGCGTCCGTAGGCGGCAAGAGCCGCACCGAGGTTGATCGACGAGGTCGTCTTGCCGACCCCGCCCTTCTGGTTGACCATCGCGATGATGCGGGCGGGTCCGTGCGAAGCCAGGGGTGCCGGCTCCGGGAAGTCCTGCGGCTCGTTTGCGGTCCGCTGCTGGGGAATCTCCAACGCCTCTTGCGTATTCATCTCTCGGATGTCCACCTTTCGTTGCTCTACGTCCAACCCTACCGCGCTCGGGGGTGCGAGGTCGCGTACACTTCCCGCAGTGTCTCCTCGGAGACTTTCGTATAGATCTGCGTCGTCGTCACCGAGGCATGGCCGAGCAGCTCCTGGACGACGCGGATGTCCGCACCGCCCTCGAGGAGGTGCGTGGCGAACGAGTGTCGGAACGTATGTGGAGACACCTCGGCGTCGATTCCCGCCGCCTCTCCGGCATCCTTGACGATCTGCCACGCCGAGACCCGGGAGAGCCGGGTTCCGCGTGCGTTGAGGAACAGTGCCCCGGCCGGGGCCGAGGATCTCGCCTTCGCCGCCATCGACGGACGCACGCGTGACACCCACGCCCCCAGGGCGCGGGCGGCGTGGGATCCGAAGGGCACGATTCGCTCCTTCCCGCCCTTGCCGTAGAGCCGGACGAGCCCTGAGTCGAGGTCGAGATCGTCGAGGTCGACGCCCACGGCCTCGGAGATGCGCGCCCCCGTGGCGTAGAGGAGTTCGAGCAGGGCCGCGGCCCGGATCTGCACGGGTTCCTCACCTTCGGTGGTGGCGATCATCGCTTCGATCTCGTCGAGTGCCAAGGCTTTGGGCAGCCGCAGTCCTTCCTGCGGTGGGCTGACCTCGGAGGCGGGGTCCGTGGGCGCGAGGTTCTCCCCCAGTGCGAAGGTATGGAATCGTCGCACCGCGACGAGTGCGCGTGCCCGACTCCGCGGTGCCAGTCCCGAATCGAGCAGGTGGAGCGCAAAGTTCTCCACCTTCTGTCGATCGACCTCGCCGGGGCGGCTTACCCCGTCATCGGTCAGCCAGGTTCCGTACCGGGCGAGGTCACGAGCGTAGGCGTCGATCGAGTTCATCGACAGTCCGCGTTCGAACCGCAGGGACGCGAGATAGGACTCGAAGGCGCGCCGCAGGTCTCCGGGCAGGTTCTCCGGCAGGAGTTCGGCGCCGTGCCGAGCCACAGGGTCTCAGTCCTCGCCCGAATCGGTCGTCTCGACCTGTGCACCACGGCCGAATTCGGGGCGGCCGTCGACGAGTCGCCTCGGCGAATCGACGGGACGAAACTCCACCGGTGCTCCCGCAGCTTCGGCGCGCAGCACCCGGTCGACATGGAAGATCGCGAGCTGGGCGATCGCGTTGGTGATCCGTCCATCGGTCACGGCCGCGAGTGCTTCGTCGATGCCGACCCAGGCGTAACGGAATCCTGCCTCTTCTGCGCCGCGTTCGTGACGGTCGGCCTCGGGAACGGAGGACAGCCCGCGTGCCAGGTAGAGACGCATCGTCTCCGAGCTGCCGCCCGGTGTCAGGCAGGAGTCGCTGAGGACGTCCCAGTGGTCGGCCGTGAGGTCGGCTTCCTCGATAAGTTCCCTCTTTGCCGCTTCGAGCGGGTCCTCTCCTGGGACGTCGAGCAGACCGGCCGGGACCTCCCACAGCCTGGCTCGGACTGGATGCCGGTACTGCTGGGCCAGGAGGATCCGCTGCTCGTCATCGACGACGGCCACGCCGACGGCACCGGTGTGCGCCATGAGATCGCGGACGAGCCCGGACGCCTCGGGCAGGTCGAAGGTCTCCTTGCGGATATCCCACACTGCGCCTTCGTAGACGACCTCGGAGGAGGTGATCGGCGGGATCACCGGATCGTCCTGCAGGATCTCATCGTGCTGAGTGCTCATCGGCTGCCTCTCGAAACTCGACGGTGGTGGAACGGCGAATGCCGCCGGCGCTCTGGCCGACGGCATTCGCTGTGAAGATGGACAATGGTCACTGACGCTCGAGGGCGGCGGCGACCAGACCTGCGAACAGCGGATGCGGAGAGGTCGGACGCGACTTCAGCTCGGGGTGCGCCTGAGTGGAGACGTAGAACGGGTGCGTCTCGTGCGGAAGTTCGACGAATTCGACGAGCTCACCGTTCGGTGAGGTTCCGGAGAACTCGAGCCCCGCCTCGGCGAGCTGATCCCGGTAGGTGTTGTTGACCTCGTAGCGGTGACGGTGACGCTCACTGATCGTCGTGTCCCCATACACGCCGGCCACGACGCTGCCTTCGGTGAGCTTGGCTTCGTAGGTGCCCAGACGCATGGTGCCGCCCAGGTCGCCTTCGCCTTCGACGATCGAGAGCTGCTCGGCCATGGTCGCGATGACCGGAACCGTGGTCTCGGGGTCGAATTCGGACGACGAGGCCGCCTCGATGCCGGCGACGTTGCGCGCGTATTCGATGACCATGCACTGCAGACCCAGGCACAGGCCGAGGGTCGGAATGCCGTTGGTGCGGGTGTATTCGAGTGCGCCGAGCTTGCCTTCGATGCCCCGGATGCCGAAGCCGCCGGGCACGCAGATCGCGTCGAGGCCGGACAGTGCCGACGCGGCTCCGGCTTCGGTGGAGCAGTCATCGGACTGGATCCACTTGATTATGACCTTCGCATCGTTGGCGAAGCCGCCGTGGCGCAGCGCCTCGGTGACGGAGAGGTAGGCGTCGGGCAGGTCGATGTACTTTCCGACGATGCCGATGGTGACTTCCCGGGACGGGTTGTGCACGCGTTCGAGTACCCAGTCCCACTTCGTCCAGTCGACGTCGCGGAACGGCAGGTTGAGGTTGCGGATGACGAACACGTCGAGGCCGCCGTCGTGGAGGACCTTCGGGATGTCGTAGATGCTCGGGGCGTCGACGCAGGACACGACAGCTTCTGTCTCGACGTCGCAGGCGCCGGCGATCTTCGCGCGGATCGAATCCGGCAGCTCGCGGTCGGAGCGGAGCACGATCGCATCGGGCTGGATGCCGATGGAGCGCAGGGTGGCCACCGAGTGCTGGGTCGGCTTCGTCTTCAGCTCTCCTGAGGGCCCGAGGTAGGGCACGAGGGAGACGTGGATGAAGAACACGTTGTCCCGGCCGATGTCGTGACGGACCTGGCGGGCCGCCTCGAGGAAGGGCTGGGATTCGATATCGCCGACGGTGCCGCCGATCTCGGTGATGATGACGTCGGGGCGGTCCGCCTCGGGGCGTTCGGCCTGGGCACGCATCCGCGCCTTGATCTCATCGGTGATGTGCGGGATGACCTGGACGGTGTCGCCGAGGTATGCGCCGCGGCGCTCCTTCGCGATCACCGAGGAGTAGATCTGTCCCGTAGTCACATTCGCTGCGCCGTCGAGGTCATTGTCGAGGAAGCGCTCGTAGTGGCCGATGTCGAGGTCGGTCTCGGCACCATCCTCGGTGACGAAGACTTCGCCGTGCTGGAAGGGGTTCATCGTGCCGGGATCCACGTTGAGGTAGGGATCCAGCTTCTGCATGGCCACGGTGAGGCCGCGCTGAGTGAGCAGATGGCCGAGGCTCGATGCCGTCAGACCCTTGCCCAACGAGGAGGCGACGCCTCCCGTGACGAAGATGTGCTTTGCCGTATGTGTGCCGCCTGGGCCAGTTCGATTCACCACGGGATTTGATTCTATCAAAGTCCGGCTCACGAATCCGAGACAGCGTCGACCTCGGCGTACAGATCGAGCAGCGTCTCGGAGATCGCCGCACCGTTGCTCACGTCGATGACCCGCTTCTTTGCTGCCACGGCGGAGGTTCCGCGTCCGGCAGGGTCGTCGAGAAGATGATTGATCTCACGCAGCAGCGCCTCCGTGTCGTCGGCGGGAACGGCCTTCGCCGCCTCTCCCCAGATGCCGGCGCGGCGTTCGCTGCCGATGAAGACCGCGGGCTTCGACAGCTGCATGAGGTCTTCGTGGGACAGGCCCGTCATCGTCTCGCTGGCGATGACGACATCGGCGGCGGCCGCGACATCGACGAGGTCTCCGGCCGGTGCCACAAGGACTCCGCGGTCGGAGAATTCGCGGGAGATCGTCGACCGGTCCTTGCCTGTGCCGGTGAGGACGAAGACGACTTTGCGGTCGCGGCGACGCTGGTTGATCTGGTCGGCGGCGTCGAGGACCGTCGCCAGGGCGGTGTGGTCACGCAGCGCGATGGGGCTGGCGACCATCCAGGTGCCTTGCGCGAGGCCGAGTTCGCGACGGACCTCTGCACGCGGGGTGCGGACCGTGAGGTCGGCGTCGATGTCCGGGTGGACGAGTTCGGCGCGTTCGACGACCGGGACGCGGCCGCCGTAGTAGTCGACGACGGGTTCGGTCGTGCCGAGCACTGCGGTGGCCGTGCGGCCGACGATCTCGGCTCCGGTCTTCTCGATGACGTTGGCGGAGTCGAAGGATTCGATGGTGGCGACGACCTTCGGGTGCAGGCGGGCGGGCAGACCGGTGAAGCCCAGTCCGGCGAGCGTCGCCGCATGCAGTCCGTGCGCGTGGACGATGTCCACGTGCTGGTAGTACTTGTGAAGAGTGAAGGCGGAGCCGGGGTCAGCGGTCGTGAGTCGGCGACGGGCGGTGAGTTCGATCTCGCGGAATTCGCCGGCCAGTTCCTCAGGAACTCCGAAGGTGCCCAGCAGTGACCGGTGCGCGGCGACGGCGACCCTGAAACCGGCCCGGAGGTGACCGAGCACGGCGAGCTTCGCCACTTCGACGACGGGACCGGTGGTATCGGCGAGCACGTGCAGAATCCTCGTGTCTGCGCTCAGTGGGTTGACCTCGCCGGATTCGCTCATTTCCTCATCCTCTACTTTCGTTCGACGCTGCTTCTAGCCTACCTGGGCAGGCACGAGTTCCGTGTAAAGACCTGCGAGTTCTTCGGCAACTTCACTCTCATCCGGAAGCTCCCCTCCGCGTGCCCGTGCCCTGGCTCCAAGTTCTGCGCGGCGGGCAGGATCGACGGCGAGTTCGGCCACGGCTGCGGCGAAGGCGGCATCGTCGTCATGGTCGATCAGTATCCCCGCATCGCCGACGAGTTCGGCGCTGCCGCCGGTGGCGGTGGCCACGATCGCCTTGCCGGAGATGAGCGCCTCCTGGAGCACGAGCGCCCGGGCCTCCCACACGCTGGTGAGCGCGTAGATGTCCGCAGCCGCCGCGAGTTCGGCGATGTCATCGCGAGGTCCGAGGAAATGCAGGGCCGGAATCGCCGAGGCGGCTGCGGCGGCGTCGTACTGAGCGCGGACATCAGCGAGCACCTCCTCGTCGGCGGCACCGGCGATGAGGGCGACGATCTCGCCCTGGTGGTTCTCCTCGCCGAGGCGGGTTGAGGAGGCGCGGCTCTGGGACGAGTCCGTCGTGGCGGGTCGCTCCTCGCCGAGGCGGGCGAGCCCGCGCACGAGCATCGGGTAGTTCTTCTGTTCGGCGACGCGACCGACGGCAAGGACGATGAGTGCCCCGGGATCGAAGTCGAACTCCTCGGCCAGTGCCGCACGCTTGGCGGCGGCCGCCTCGGCGGACACTTGGGTCACCTCGGGGGCGGCGGCCGGGAGGAACCGGGCGGCCTGCGCGCCGAGTTCGCGGGCGCGGTCGACGAGGTCGGTGCTCGCACCGAGGACGAGGTCGGCCCCGCGGGCGAGCATCGTCTCGACTCGGGTTTCGACTCGTCCGCGCAGTCCCTGCCCGCTGGCCTGGTTGTGGAGGCTGAGGACGAACTTCGGCCGGGTCTTCAGCGTGCGCAGGGTCAGCAGGGTGATGAGACCGGCGCGGAAACCGTGGGCGTGGACGATCTGCGGGGAGAAGCTGCGCAGCAGTGTGCGCTGCCGGCGGACGAGGGCGGCATCGGAGGGGCCGACTCCGGTGCCGAGTTCGAGGACGCCGAATCGGACTCCGGGCAGCAGTGAGAAGCCGAAGTGTTCGTCGGTGGCGGCCGGTCCGATGACGCCGATCTCATGGCCGGCGGCGGCGAGGTCGCGGGCGAGTGCATGCACGTGGGTACCGACTCCCCCGGTCGAGGTGCCGATGGTGAAGACGATTCTCATGAGTCTTCCTCCCTGTCGGTGTCGCTGGGTCCGTGGTCTCTGTTCTGCGCTTCGGCGGCATGCACGGTCGTTTCATCGTTGACGCCAACCCGGTTCCGGTCGGCGAGCAGGCCGCGGACCTCGCCGAGGAACCCGCGGTCGACGACGAGCACGATGAGTCCGAAGACGATGCAGCCGAGGAGAGCTGCGACGATTCCGGCGATGACCGCGGAGCTTGCGGAGTTGTCGAGGAGTCCCCCGAACCACTGCGAGGACACGACTCCGGCGGTGCCTGCGACGATGGCGGCCCCGAGCGCGAGCAGCGATCGACGTCCGACGAGGGCGAGTCCGGTGGGGCCGAGGACGCGGCGCATGTTCACGAGCAGGAACACTCCGGCGACGGTCATGCCCAGCACATATCCGCTGCAGATGCAGACAAGGGTCAGTCCGGGATTGCCGTTCGAGCCGGTCACGAGGATGGCTCCGACCATGCCGACGATGACGAGGATCCACCCCGTCGTCGTGGCGACCGCCGAATAGCGGGAGCGTTCCACCGCATAGAAGACGCGAGTGCCCCACGCCACGAAGGACCACCCGGGCACGGCCAAGGCCATGACCATGATCGCCGTGGCCATCGAGTCGAAGGGGGCAGCGGATTCGCTTTCGGCGTCGATGGCGATGAAGAAGGTCTGCAGGGGGCCCGCTGCCGAGAGCAGGATGACGGCGCCGAGTCCGCCGATGGCGATGATGAGGGCCGTCGTCGTCGAGGTCACCGACCGCATCCGCGCCCCGGCTTCCGCACGTCTGTGCTCGGTCGCCTCGGGGTCGGTGGATCGTCCCACCCAGGTCGACAAGGTCGGGAAGACCACCGTCGCCACGGTCACGGCGAGCACCGCGTAGGGCAGCAGGTAGACGGCGTTGATGTAGCTGAAGAGGACGAGCGTGCCGTCCCCACCGGCATGGTTGGCCAGGCTCAGGGTTGCGAGCACAGCGGCCTGCTGGGCCAGCAGGGCCGACATTCCGGCTCCGGCCAGGCGCAGCGCACGGCGGGCGACTCCGGGTGGGAAGGAGAAGGTGGGGCGCAGCTTCAGCCCGGTCGTGGCCATCGGCAGGGCGAGCGGCAGCGCGAGGGCTGCGACGCCGACGGTGGTGCCCCAGCCGAGCCAACCGAGGTGGGTCTGCCAGGTATCATCGCTGCCGCCGACGGAACTGTAGGCGATGTAGCTGCCGATGACGATGAGGCTGGAGAGCAGCGGGGCGAACGCCGGCCACAGGAACTTCCGATGGGCCTGCAGCACTCCGGTGAGTACAGCACCGATTCCGTAGAGGACGAGCTGCGGGGAGAACATGAGCAGCAGCTCCACGGTCGCCTGCACTCCCGCGGCGCTCGTCTTCTCATCGACGAGGATCCTCGCGATCTGCGGAGCGAACACGGCCAGCAGGATCGACAGGGGCAGGGTGACGCTGATCGCCCAGGTCAGCAGGCCGGAGGCGATGCGGCCGGCGGTCTCCCGGTCCGATCTGGCCAAGGGAACGGCGAGCAGAGGGATGACCGCTCCGGCCAGTGCGCCTCCGGCGACGACTTCGAAGAGGATGTTCGGGACCTGGTTGGCACTCTGGTAGGCGGTGCCGACGGTGCCGGCGCCGACGTTTGCCGAGAACACCAGCCAGCGTAAGAAGCCGACCAGTCGGGTCAGCAGGGTGATGATCGATACGAGCAGCGCCGTGGAGGCGAGGACTCGAACGAGCTTGTTCACTTATCCTCGCGGCCGAACGAGTCGATCTCCCTCAGGCCCGGTGTTGATTCGATGACGGAGGTGAAGGAGACCTTCTCGCTGGCCAGGGTGAGACCGGCGAGAACAGCGAGGATGAGGCGCCGCTGTGCCGGGGCGGCGGTTTCGGCGAGGATCACGCCGATCGCCGCCCCCAGGGCATTGGCTCCGGTGTCGCCGAGCATCGCATCACCGGCCAGGTCGTCGGGCCAGGCTGCGGCCGTGGCTCCGACGATCGCTCCGGCTGGTGCCCAGGACACGCGGCGATCGTGGTCGGTGAAGGCCAGGGTCAGTGCTCCGGCCTTGAGTGCCCGGCCCGGCCGCAGGTCGAGGAGGTTGAACAGGTTCGCAGAGCCCGCGATCACTCCCCCGGTGACGATGACATCCGCGGTGGCCGCGTACCAGGGCCGGTCGCTTGTCGAGTGCGTGGAGCCGAAGAGCCCGGACGGCCGGGTGCGGCTGCGCAGAATCGCGGCGGCCGCGATCGAGGCGAGCGGAATGCCGGTGACCTTGATCGTCCCGGTGGTGAGCTCCCCGCGGGCCAGCGCCGACAGATGACCACGCAGTCCTTTGGAGGCTCCGGATTCGCAGAAGTCATCGACGGCACCGAGGCTGCCCGCCGCCGCCGTGGCCAGCAGGGCCGCCGACCGCTGCCGAGGGTCTTCGATGAGCAGGCTGCCGGCCAGCAGTCCCACTGCCACGGCAGGGCCCTCGGCGAGCGAGACGTCGTGTCCGGCGTGGTTGGTGCGCACCACGGAATCGTGGGTGCGCAGCCGCGATCTGAGCACGGCTTTCGTCGCGGCGAAGCCGGCGAGTCCGGCGACGGCGGTGCTGACGATGGAGCGGATCATTTCTCGTCTCCCTTCGAAGTGTCGTCGGACGGCTTCTCTTCGATCTTGCCCGGCAGGATGCCTTCGGCGTCCTCGGCGAATCCGAAATGTCCGTGCTTTCCGGCTTCGCCGGAGGCCAGTGCCCGCACGGTGATGACGGGACCGGCGCCGAGGCCGAGGCCGTCGACGGTGCTGGCGCGGGACTTCTCCGTCCGCAGCACGTTGACGAGTCCGTTCTGTGCCGATCCGGCGTCGCCGGCGACGACCACCGAGGTGGCTTCGGCGGTGAGCGCGGTGATGAAGTCGGTGACGAGGGTGCGGGTTCCCTTGTCGTCGGGGGCCTTCGGGCTGGGTTCGGTGTCCTCGGCCAGTGTCGAGTTCTCATCGTCGATGACGATGAACAGCGAGGTGGTCTTGTGGTCCGTGTCGGTGCGCAGACGGTCGGCTTCGACGAAGACGTCGTAGAGCTTCGCCGCCTGCTTCTCCGCATCGGCCTGATCGTCTTCGTCTTCGAGCATCGAGGCGTCCCCGGTCAGGGCGATGACGAGAGCGGAGCGGATCGCGGTCGAGTCGTCCTTCGGCAGGTGCGGCACGACGGTGCGCAGCCGCTTGAGGAACTGGGTGGAATCCTCGAGGCTGAGCGTGTTCGGCACGAACGAAACGTCGCCGGCGATGGTGCCGTCGGCTTCCTTGACCCGGTTGCTGACCTCTTCGACCTGTTCGGAGTCCGCCTCGGGGGCGGCGATGATGCTCACTTCCTGCCCGTCGAGGGTGCCGTCGATGAGTTCAGGGGCCGCGGCGGTGACGAATTCGTTCTGCTTGTCGATATTGCCCTTGGCGGCGTCGAGGTCGGAGCGCAGGTTGTCGCGGTCCGAGCGCAAGGCGTCGACCTGGCTCTGCAGGGACTCCCCGATCGGTTCCTTCAGCGGTCCCGCGCCGAGGACGATGCCGACGGCGAGGGCGAGGAACACCGAGACGAGGGAGACGAGGTGGTAGCGGAAATCAATCACTGGTCAGTCCTTGGATGAGGCCGGCGGAGTCGGTCGATGCTGCGGGGTCGCCGCCGAAGAGGGAGCCGATCCAGCCGAAGAGGCCGTCGAGTTGGGCGCCGATGAGCCCGAGGAAGGTCTGTCCGGCCGAGGTCGCGGTCATCGCCACACCGAGGGCGACGAGTCCTGCGATGATGAGCACGGCCAGCTGCAGGCTGGAGATGCGCTGCCGGTAGAGCAGGGACACGCCCTTGGCGTCGATGAGCTTCGAACCCACGCGCAGTCGGGTGATGAAGGTCGAGGCCATGCCCTTGCGGCCCTTGTCGAGGAATTCCATCACGGTGTCGTGGGTGCCCACGGCGACGATGAGTTCGGCACCCTTGTCATCGGCGAGCAGCATGGCGATGTCTTCGCTCGTGCCCGAGGCCGGGAAGGCCACGCATTCGACTCCGAGGGCTTCGACCCGTTCGGTGCCCGGGGCGGTGCCGTCGCGGTAGGCGTGGACGACGATCTCGGCCCCCGAGGTCAGAGCTGTATCGGACACGGAGTCCATGTCCCCGACGATCATGTCCGGTCGGTAGCCGGCTTCGATGATGGCATCGGCTCCGCCGTCGACGCCGATGAGCAGCGGACGGTATTCGCGGATATAGGAGGCCAGCATCGCCAGGTCCTCCTTGTAGTGGTACCCGCGGACGACGATGAGCACATGCCGGTCGGTGAACTTCGTCTTCACCTCCGGCACGACGAGCTCGGCCGAGAGCAGATCGGAGTCCTTGCGGATGTATTCGATCGTGTTGTCGATGAAGTCCACGAGCACAGAGTTCATTCCGGCCTCGGCGGCGTGCATGTCCTCGGAGATCGTCTCGGCCGTCTGCCGGACTCCTGTGGCCACTTCGTCAGCGCCTGCGTACACAGTGGCGCCCTCGATGGAGATCGCGGCGTTCTCGTCGACCGCATCGAAGATCTCGGCTCCGGCGGCGTCGATGAGGGGGATGCCGGCGTCGACGATGATGCTCGGGCCGAGGTTCGGGTAGCGGCCGGAGATCGACTTGTCGGCGTTGATCACCGCGGCCGGCCGGCAGGCGACGAGGGCTTCGGCGGAGATGCGGTCGATATCGGAGTGCTTGATGATGGCGATGTCGCCTGCTTGGAGGCGTTTCGTCAGATTCTTCGTGCGTCGATCCAAGCGGGCAGGGGCGGGGCCGAACCGGGTCGGTGCGGTGAGGTTCTGTCTGCGCACTTTCATGGTCCGCCCATTCTCTCATCTGCTGCCAACGCCGGCCTCCTTGACCTGCCGAGCGTTGTCGAGCAGTTCGGCTGCATGGGCCTTCGCCGAGGCGGAGTCGTCCATGCCCGCCAACATGCGTGAGAGTTCGACGACGCGTTCTTTGTCGGTCAGCTCCTGCACTCCCGAGCGCACGGTCTCGGCGTCGTCGTCCTTGACGATGGTCACATGGGTGTCGGCCCAGGCGGCGACCTGCGGCAGGTGGGTGACGACGATGACCTGGGCGCCCTGGGCGAGTTTGGCCAGCCGACGGCCGATCTCCACGGCCGCTTTGCCGCCGACTCCGGCGTCGACTTCGTCGAAGACGTAGGTGGGGATGGATTCGCTGGCGGCTCGGACGACTTCGATGGCGAGCATGACGCGGGAGAGCTCACCGCCGCTGGCGATCTTCGCGATGTCGTCGGGGATGGAGGATTCGTGGGCGGCGAAGGTCAGTCGGACCTCGTCGGCTCCGTGGGTGGTGGGTTCGCGTTCGGAGATCTCGAAGGCGACCGTGGCTTTCGGCATCGACAGGGCGGTGAGCTCTTCGCTGACCGCTGCGGAGAATTCGTCCGCGGTGGCCTTGCGGATCTCGGTGAGTGCCGAGGCGGCCGCCTCCATGGTCTCGCGAGCTGAGTCGAGTTCGGCGTCGAGTCCGTCGAGGTCGCGGTCCTCGGCTTCGAGTTCGGCGAGTTCCGCGGCCGAGCGGGTTTCGAAGTCGAGGACTTCGGCGACGTCTTGGCCGTAGGGGGCCAAGGTGCCGAGTTCCGCGCGGCGTGCTTCGGTCTCTTCCAGCGATGTTTCGCCGAGTTCGTCGAAACCGGAGAGGTAGGAGGACAGTTCCGCGGCGGAGTCGGAGAGGCGCAGCACGGCGTCGCCGAGGGCTTCGCGGATGGCGACGAGTTCCCTGTCGGAGCCTTCGACATCGGCGATCGTGCTGATGGCTTGGTGGACGAGGTCGACGGCCGCCCCGGCATCGTCGATCTCAGAACCGAGCAGCAGATCATGGGCGGCGCCGACGGCACGAGTGATCTCGGCGGCGGACCCGAGCTTCGCCGCCTGCGCGGCCAGGGTCTCGTCCTCACCGGGTTCGGGACGGACCTTGTCGATGGCCTCCAGGCAGCCGCGCAGCCACAGGATGCGTTCGCGGCGGGCGGCGGTTGAGTCTTTGATGCGAGTGACGCGGGCTTCCGTCTCGCGCCAGTTCTCGAAGGCGACACGGTAGCGGTCGGCCACCTCGGCGAGAGCAGTGCCACCGGCGGCGTCGAGGAGGTGACGCTGTTGGGCGGCGCCTTTGAGGCGCAGCTGTTCGGATTGGCCGTGGAGGGTGATGAGGTCGGAGGAGATGTCGGTGAGCACGGAGATCGGCACGGTGCGACCGCCGGCGGTAGCCCGAGCGCGGCCCTTGAGCGCCACGGTGCGGGAGATGATCGCTTCGTCGTCGGCGCTGCCGCCGGCCTCTTCGATGCGTTCGCGCACGGGTTCGGCCACATCGGTGAAGATGCCTTCGACTTCGGCCTTCTCTGCGCCTTTGCGCACGACTCCGGAGCCCACCTTGCGGCCCATGAGCAGGGACAGGGCGGAGACGAACATGGTCTTTCCCGCACCGGTCTCACCGGTGACGACGGTGAAGCCGGTGTCGAGTTCGACGGCGGCCTCGGCGATGACGCCGAGGTGGGAGATGCGCAGTTCGGAGATCATTCAGGCCTCCCTGATCGGTCCTCGCCAGCCGGAGACGGGCAGGCGGAACTTCGCGACGAGTCGGTCGGTGAAGGGGCCGGTGTGGAGGCGGGCGAGGCGGATCGGTGATTTCGAGCGGGTGGCTTCCACGCGGGCCCCGGACGGCAGTTCGAGGGCGCGGCGGCCGTCGCACCACAGCACTGCGGAGAATTCGGGGTTCATCTGGGAGATCTCCACGCCGAGGCGGGAGGTCGGGTTGACGACGAGCGGTTTGGAGAACAGGGCGTGGGCGGAGATCGGGACGAGGATGAGTGCTTCGACTTCGGGCCAGACGATGGGGCCGCCGGCGGAGAACGAGTACGCGGTCGAGCCGGTGGGGGTGGCGAGGATGACGCCGTCGCAGCCGAAGGAGGACACGGGGCGGGCGTCGACGCCGAGGACGACGTCGATCATCCGGGATTTCGAGGTCTTCTCGATGGTCGCCTCGTTGAGCGCCCAGGCGTTGAAGATGTTCTCGCCTTCGTGCCACACGGACACGTCGAGCGCGAGCCGCTCCTCGACGGAATAGTCACGTTGGGAGGCGCGGTGGACCGCCTCGGCGAGGTCTTCCTTCTCGCTTTCGGCGAGGAAGCCGACATGGCCCAAGTTGATGCCCATGAGCGGGGCACCGGACCCGTGAAAGCGTTCGGCGGCGCGCAGGATCGTGCCGTCGCCGCCGAGGACGATGACGAGTTCGCAGGCGTTCTTCCACTCACCGAGTTCGGAGGGGTCGATGATGACGCAGTGGTTGAGGATGGGTTCGTCGTCGACGGCTTCGGCCTGGCGGGCGCGGATGCCGACGATCTCGTCGGAGAGGACAACGGGGGTGACTCCGTCGTCGAGGAGGGCCTTGAACACGCTGACGGCGGCCACGGCCGACTCATCACGTTGGGGGTGCAGCAGCACCATGATGTGTCTGGTCACGACTCTCCTCTCATCATTTCGTCCAGGTGGGCGGGGATGTCTGCTTGGTCGAGCCTATCGGACTGGTCATGTGTTCGGCCTGGCCGAACACGCAGGAAGTACTCCCGATTCCCGCTGGGGCCCGGCAGCGGTGAGGGTGTGATGTCGACGACGCGTCCGGCGCGTTCTCTCACGGCGTCGAGGACGGAGTCGATGGCGCGGCGGCGTTTCTCCCTGCTGGTGACGACGCCGTGTTTGTCCAGCGATGCTCGTGCCAGTTCGAATTGGGGTTTGACCATGAGGAGGAGTTCCCCCGTCGCGGCGGTCGCGGCCAGCAGCGGTCCGATGAGCAGGCGCAGGGAGATGAAGGAGACGTCGGCGACGACGAGGTCGACGGTCGGCACGTCGGAGTCGGTCAGTTCGCGGAGGTTGAGTCCTTCGCGGACGTGGACGCGCGGGTCGTCGCGGAGGATGGCCGCGAGTTGATCGTGGCCGACGTCGACGGCCCAGACGTGTGCGACCCCGTGATGGAGGAGGACTTGGGTGAAGCCTCCGGTGGAGGCGCCTGCATCGAGGGCCGTCAGATCATTAAGTCGGTCGGTGAGGTCGAAAGCCTCGAGCGCGCCGAGGAGTTTGTGGGCGCTGCGGGCGACCCAGGGGTCGGGTTCGGTCACGGAGACGTCGTCGGTGTCTCGCACATCTTGGGAGGCCTTGGTCGCGGTGCGGCCGTTGACGCTGACGCGACCGGCGGCGATTTCGCGGGCGGCGCGAGAGCGGGAGTTCAGCAGTCCGCGGTCGACGAGTGCCCGGTCGAGTCTGCTCACAAGGAGCCCACCTGCGCGTCGAGGTCGCCCAGCAAGGAGTTGAGAAGTTCGTGCCGTTCGGCCGCCGGTGCTTCTTTGGCCTCGTCGAGGCTGGACCGCCAGGTCTCGATCGGAACGTCCCCGCTCACCGAGGCGGGTGTCGGGGCAGAAGCAGGGCCGGGGGTCGGGGTCTCGCTCACTCGTCCCCTCCGGTCCGGTGGGGCAGGTGTCCTTCGGCCAGGACCGTCTCGGCGTCGGTCTCCCCCGCATCGATGGCTGCCCAGGCTCGGCGGAGTTCGGCTTCGATCCGGGCGGACTCGCCGCGGTCGGTACCGGTGATGAGCGCTTCGAGTCCGCGCAGATTCGGCAGGATGAACGCCGGTCGACGCTCCGGGCCAGCACGCAGGGCATCGTGGATGTCATGGATTCCGGTGAGAACGAGGGCGGTGTCAATGCCGGCGGCACAGCCGCCTTCGATATCGGTGTTGAGGCGGTCGCCGACCATGAGGGGCCGGTGCGCGCCGAGGCGTCCGGCTGTGAAGTCCATCATGTGCGGTGCAGGTTTGCCGACGATGACGGGGGTGGCGTCGGTGAGTCGGGCGATGAGGTCGACGAAGGCACCGTTGCCGGGGACTTTCCCGGTTTCTGTGAGGAGGGAGAAGTCGGGGTTGCTCGCCCACCATTCGGCGCCCGAGCGGATGATTTCGCAGGTGCGCACGATCTTCGCGTAGTCGATCTCCGGGTCGAGTCCCTGAGCGACGGCGACGGGTGACGCGTCGAGTGAGTCGGTGATCTCGAGGCCCGCCTCTTCGAGTGCGACCCGCAGTCCGGTCGTGCCGAGGAGGTGGACGTGGGCGCCCGGCCCGAATCGTTCGGCTAAGCGTTCGGCGAGCACCTGCGCCGAGGTGGTCACTTCGTCCGCGGAGGCGTTGACGCCCATTCCGGTGATCTTCTCGGCGGTGGCTGCGGCCGTGCGAGTGGCGTTGTTCGTGACGTAGTTGACCGGGATCGACTGGGAGTGGAGCCAGTTGATGCCGTCGACGGCGCCATCGACGGCGTGGGTGCCGTGGTAGACGACTCCGTCGAGGTCGAACAGGACACAGTCGATGGGCGTGCCCGTTGATTCGGGCAGGCGCCCATCTGCTGAGTTGTGCTGTTCGGCGGTCAGTGTCACTGCTCTCCGTCGGCCTCGGGTGCTGTTGTGTCGGGCTCGGAGCCTGCGTCGGCGAGGATCTCGTCGAGTTCGGCTTCGATCTCGTCGTCGGTGACCTTGACCGACTTCAGTTCCTTCGCCGAGACATGTGTCTTCGACTTCGGTGCTGCGGCTGGGCCGGCGGTGTCGTCCCCAGCTTCTGCTCCCTCCGCGGAAGCGGCGACAGCGTCGGCAACGTCAGATTCCGTCTGCGGTGTCTTAGCTTCGGGCTCGCTGGCCGAGCCTTCTGCGGCTTCGACCGTCTCAGCGGTTTCAGCGTCGGCAGGCTCAGAGTCGGTTGTCCCGTCATCGGCGGCCTCACGTTCGGCTGACTCAGCGTCGGCGCCCGCAGAGGTCTCGGTGTCGGTAGCCTCGGGGTCATCCTCGACTTCTTCGACAGTTTCGATTTCGACGCCGGCGTTGAGGTCGGGCTCTTCGTCGCCGAACAGGGTGCCGGTCGCCTTGGCGGTCCGGCGGGAGAGCTCTTCGTACTTGTCGGCGAGTTCGGTTTCGCCGTCGATGCGCAGCACCTCGGCGTAGGCGGCCATGAGACGGACCAGTCCGCCGCCGGGCTTCTGGGTGAAGTCCTCGGCTTCGATGAGTCGGCGCGCACCGGCGATGTCGTCGAGGTCCGACTTGGCTCCGGCCGCGACGATGACGAGTTCGGTCCGGGTGTCATTGTCGAGGTCGAGTTCTTCTGCGTTCTTCAGCAGCTCAATGGCCTTCTCGGGCTTGCCGCGGCCGCGTTCGGCGTCGGCGATCAGCGCGATATTGTCATTCGAGCCGGAGATGCGGCGGTGGGTGCGCAGTTCGCGGACGGCTTCGTCGTAGTTCTCCACGTAGTACGCGGCGATGCCGAGTGCTTCGCGGACGACGGCGACACGACCGGCGCGGGCCATAGCGGCCTTGGCGTGCTCGTGGGCGCGCTCCGGGTCGAGGTCGAGCAGCCCGCCTGCGGCGACGAGGTGCTTGGCGACCATGTCGGCGTTCTCTTTGTCGAGGGAGCGCAGCTGTGACGAGATCTCTTTATCGAGTTCACGACCGGTGACGCCTTCGGGAATCTCGGGTTCCTGAATGCGCGGACGGCGGGCGCGCTGTTCGCGTGCGTAGTCGCCGGTGTCGGTCTTGCGGGATGCACGGCGGTCGTTGTCGTTGCGGCCGTAGCCGCCGCGTCCTCCGCGGTTGTCGTCCCGTCGGTTTCCGCCGTATCCGCCCCGGCGATCGTCACCATCACGACGGTCGCGGTTGAAGCCGCCATGGCGGTCATCTCCATCACGACGGTCGCGATTGAACCCACCACGGCGATCGTCGTCGTTCCGGCGGTTGCCCTGATAACCGCCACGGCGACCGTCGTCGTTGCGACGATTACCTTGGTACCCACCTCGGCGGTCATCACCATCACGGCGATCCCGGTTGAAGCCACCACGACGATCATCATCGTTGCGGCGGTTCTGTCCGTAGCCGCCTCGGCGATCGTCGTCGTTGCGACGGTTGCCCTGGTACCCACCGCGACGGTCGTCATCGCGACGGTCTCGATTGAATCCGCCCCGGCGATCGTCATCACGACGATCACGGTTGAACCCACCACGACGATCATCGTCATTGCTGCGGTTCTGACCGTACCCTCGGCGATCATCGTCATTGCGACGACTGCCCTGGTAGCCGCCCCGACGGTCGTCGTCGTTGCGACGATTACCTTGGTACCCACCTCGGCGGTCATCACCGTCACGGCGATCGCGGTTGAAGCCGCCACGGCGATCATCGTCGTTGCGACGACTGCCCTGGTAGCCGCCTCGGCGGTCGGACTGGCGTGGCCCGCGACCGTCCCGGTTGTCCGGTCGACGGTTGCGATTGTTGTCGCGATCTGAGCGGTGACCGCCATCTGCGCGGCGGTTGTCCTGGCTGTCTCGCGAATCCCCTTGGGCCACGATTCTCCCTATGAAGTCTTTTCGGTGTTCCGCTCTATTCTAGTCCACTCACCGTCTCGTCGCCGTGTGGGCGGCGACACGTCAGCACCTCGATTCCCCTCAGCACCGTGCCCGCTGTTCTCTGGGTCAACGCCCAGGTCACCGCCTCAGTGCTCTGTTAGAATCAAGGCGAATCCAGTGGAACGGCCGACGGCAATCGAAGAGGTTCGGCGGCAGCGCATGTCCGCGCCGCCTCGACACCAGGGGACGAATGACACCTGACGTGGAAGCTCATCGTGCGGATGACGGATGTCTCCGCGATTCCACGATCAGAATTTCCGGCCCCATTGCCTGCCCGTCCCCCAGTGCGGCTAGCGCCTGCCTGTCCCCCAGTGCAGCCGCCGTCCCCCGCCACGTGATGACCAAGATCACTTGCCGGTGTGACCAGCATCATCGGATTGCGCATTCGGCCCCGGACTTCGCTTATTGTGATTGCCGGAAGCATGTGCATGAGTGCCGCCGGAGCAGTTCGAGTCGCAGGTCAAACGGCAGTTCCGCGGCAGTTCGGAAACTCCCCGACACCTCAGGCTCCACTGCCGCGGCTGCGCGTTCGGCCCTTCAGATCGCACAACCGTTCACCCGCTAGGAATAGGAGAAATCGTGCCAAACACACTCTTCATCGACGGACAGTGGGTTTCAGCCGTCAATGGTGGAACCCGAAAGATCCATAATCCGGCCGACGGCAGCTTCGTCGCCGAGGTGGACGAAGCCAGCCCTGAGGATACCGAGCTGGCGATCAAGGCCGCTCGCCGTGCCTTCGACTCCGGCGTCTGGTCGTCGGTTCCCGCCAGCGAACGCGGCGATCTGCTCCTGAAGTTCGCTGCCGTTCTGCGTGAGCGCAAGGACGAGTTCGCGCGTGCCGAGTCCCTCGACACCGGCAAGCGCTTCGTCGAATCGCAGATCGACATGGACGACATCGCGAACTGCTTCGACTACTTCGGCAAGCTCGCCGCAAACGATGCCGGTCGCGTCGTCGACGCCGGCACCGACACCGTGGCCTCGAAGATCGTGCACGAGCCCGTCGGCGTCTGTGCGCTCATCACCCCGTGGAACTACCCGCTGCTGCAGGCAGCGTGGAAGATCGCCCCGGCCATCGCCGCCGGCAACACTTTCATCCTCAAGCCTGCCGAGCTCACCCCGCACACCGCGATCCTCACCATGCAGGTGCTCGAAGAGCTCGGTCTGCCGGCTGGAGTCGGCAACCTCATCCTCGGTGCGGGTGCCGATGCCGGTGCCCCGCTGTCGACGCATGAGGACATCGACATGGTCTCGTTCACCGGTGGACTCGTCACCGGTCGCCTGCTGTTCCGCAACGCCGCCGACTCGATCAAGAAGATCGCCCTTGAACTCGGCGGCAAGAACCCGAACGTCATCTTCGCCGATGCCGACTTCGATGCGGCTCTGGACAATGCGCTCAACGGCGCCTTCGTCCACTCCGGTCAGGTGTGCTCGGCCGGTGCCCGACTCATCGTCGAGGAATCCATCGCGGAGGAATTCGTCAACCGCCTCGTGGAGCGTGCCGAGCAGATCCGCCTCGGCGGTCCCTTCGATGAGAACGCCGAGACCGGTCCCCTCATCTCCGCAGCACACCGCGATAAGGTGCACGCCTATGTGGAGAAGGGCATCGCCGAAGGTGCGCGTCTGCGCTGCGGCGGCAAGTTCGGTGAAGGTGACCTGGAGAACGGGTTCTACTACCTGCCGACCGTGCTCGACCAGGTCAAGCGCGGAATGTCCGTCGTCTCCGACGAGGCTTTCGGTCCCGTCGTCACCGTCGAGACCTTCTCCACTGTCGATGAGGCTGTCGAGATCGCCAATGACACCTACTACGGTCTGGCCGGAGCAGTGTGGAGCCAGGATGCGGGCAAGACCCAGCTGGTCGCTCAGCGTCTGCGCCACGGCACCATCTGGATCAACGATTTCCACCCCTACCTGCCGCAGGCCGAATGGGGCGGTTACAAGCAGTCCGGCTTCGGGCGCGAGCTCGGACCGACGGGGCTGGCCGAATACCAGGAAGCCAAGCACATCTACCAGAACCTCGAGCCGGCAGTCACCGGATGGTTCCCCGATCACACTAAGTGATCCGCCGCAGCCTGTAGACGAATACCGCAGTTTAAGGAGAGATGAACAGTGAAGACTACTCATAGCTTTGATTACGTCGTCGTCGGCGGCGGCTCCGCCGGCGCAGCGGTCGCGGCCCGACTGAGCGAGGACCCGGAAGTCACCGTCGGACTCCTCGAAGCTGGCCCCACCGACACGGACAAGGACGTCGTCCTTGAGCTCAACCGCTGGATGGAGCTCCTCGAATCTGGCTACGACTGGGACTACCCGATCGAAGAGCAGGAGAACGGCAACTCGCACATGCGCCACGCTCGCGCCAAGGTGCTCGGCGGCTGCTCCTCCCACAACTCGTGCATCGCCTTCTGGGCTCCGCGCGAGGATCTCGACGAGTGGGAAGAGAAGCACGGCGCGGCGGGATGGGGTTCGAAGGACACTTTCGGCCTGTACAAGAAGCTCGAGAACAATGAGCTGCCCGGCGACCACCACGGCCACGACGGCCCCGTCCGTCTGATGAACGTGCCCCCGGTCGATCCCTGTGGTGTCGCGCTCCTCGACGCCTGCGAGCAGGCCGGCATCCCTCGCGTGCAGTTCAACGAAGGCCAGACCGTCATCAACGGTGCGAACTTCTTCCAGGTCAACCGCAAGGACGACGGCACCCGTTCGTCCTCCTCGGTGTCCTACCTCCACCCGATCCTCGACCGTGAGAACCTCACGATCCTCACCGACACTCAAGCCAAGGAGCTCGAGTTCGACGAGGACGACAACTGCACGGCCGTACTCGTGGTCAACAATGCCTTCGGCAAGACCAACCGGATCGAGGCGAAGAAGGAAGTCATCGTCTCCTCCGGCGCGATCAACACCCCGCAGCTGCTCATGCTCTCGGGCATCGGCCCGAAGGCCCACCTCGCCGAGGTCGGCATCGAAGCTCGCGTGGATTCGCCGGGAGTCGGTGAGCACCTCGGCGATCACCCGGAGGGCGTCATCTCCTGGGAGGCCAAGAAGCCGATGGTCGAGGATTCCACCCAGTGGTGGGAGATCGGCATCTTCTCCCCCACCGAGGAGGGACTCGATCGTCCGGACCTCATGATGCACTACGGTTCGGTGCCCTTCGATATGCACACCCTGCGGCAGGGGTTTAAGACCTCGGAGAACTCCTTCTGCCTCACCCCGAATGTCACTCATGCGAAGTCGCGCGGCACCGTGCGCCTGCGTTCGAAGGACTTCCGTGACAAACCGAAGGTCGATCCCCGCTACTTCACCGATCCGGAAGGCCATGACATGCGCGTCATGGTCGCCGGCATCAAGAAGGCCCGCGAGATCGTCGCCCAGGACGCCATGTCCGAATGGGCCGGCGAGGAGCTGTTCCCCGGCAAGGACGTCCAGACCGACGAGCAGATCGCCGACTACATCACCCGCACCCACAACACCGTCTACCACCCGGTCGGCACGGTGCGCATGGGTGCTGCCGATGACGAGATGTCGCCGCTGGATCCGCAGCTGCGGGTCAAGGGCGTCAACCGTCTGCGCGTCGTCGATGCCTCGGCGATGCCGGAGATCACCACGGTCAACCCCAACATCACCGTGATGATGATGGGTGAGAAGTGCGCGGAGATGATCAAGAACGGTCAATGATCTGACCCGATCGTCTGAATCCCAGATCACCGAGGCTGCCCTGCGCTGACTCGATGACCAGAGTGGGAACTTCGGCCCAGACCCGAAACAAAGGGGGCGCTGCGATCGCAGCGCCCCCCTTCGTCATGCCCGGCCGCGCCGATCAGGCTGATCGCTCCGGGTCGCGAGAATCAGACTGTCGCCGCTGGCCACGGTGAGCTGCCTCAGTCGGCGCCGTCGTCCTGCCCTGGGTCGCCGCCCTTACCGTGGCCCGAGCTCTTCGAACGGCTGCCGGTGCGGCTGGCCAAGGTCCCCTCGCGCCGGCTCTTCTTCTCGCGAAATTCCTCGATATACGGATCCCGGAACTCCGGTGCCGGTTCGACCGCTTCGGGTTCGGTGACGACTTCCTCATCGTCGTCGTATTCGTGTCCGAACTGTTCGTCTCCGCCTAGTCGGCGTGCGACCTCCTCGGGTGGCAGGACCTTCTTCCAACGGCGCATGCGAACGCGGGGCAGAACGCCCGCATCCTCGCGCAGGGCTCGCATGAGAGCGTAGATCTGGAAGTAGGCGATGATGAAGAACGGCAGGCCGACGAGGATGATCGTCGACTGCAGCGCTTCGAGCCCTCCCGAGCCGGAGAACACCAGCAGTGCCGCCGTGACGACGGCGACGGCGAGGGCCCAGAAGATGCGCTGCGGCAGCGGGTTGAAGTCTTCGTGACCGTTGTTCATCGTGTCGACGACGAGCGCCGCGGAGTCGACCGAGGTGACGAAGAAGATGACCACGAGGATGATCGCGATCACCGATGTCGGACCGGCCAGCGGGTAGTGGTCGAGGAACGCGAACAGCGCTCCCGGGATGTCGCCCTGGTCGACGACTCGGTCGACCAGTCCTCCGCCTTGGTTGAGCTCGATGTCGAATGAGGCGTAGCCGAAGATGCCGAACCACAGAATCGAGAAGGCAGAGGGGATGGCGAGCACGCCGATGACGAACTGACGGATGGTGCGTCCGCGGGAGATGCGCGCGATGAAGATGCCGACGAACGGCGACCAGGTGATCGTCCACGCCCAATAGAAGACCGTCCAGGTGTTCTGCCAGCCGGTGTTGGCGAATGTGTCGTTCCACAGCGCGAGTTCGGGCAGCTGTTGGATATAGGTGCCGAGGGATTCGAAGACGCCCTTGGCCATGAACAGGGTCGGGCCTAAGGCGACGATGAAGACGAGCAGCAGCACAGCCACGACGATGTTGAGGTTCGACAGGACCTTGATGCCTTTGTCGAGGCCGAGCGAAACCGAGATCGTAGCCAGTCCGCAGACGACGCCGATGATGATCAGCTGCCACAGAGCGTTCTCGGGAACGCCGATGACCTGGGCGAGACCGCCGTTGATCTGCAGCGTGCCCAGACCGATCGAAACGGCGATGCCGAAGACGGTGCCGATGATGGCGACGACATCGATCGTCTTGCCGATGGGACCGTGGATCTTCTCACCGAGGATGGGCTGGAAGATCGAGCTCACGCGCGGCGGCAGATTCCTCTTGTGGATGAAGTAGGCGAAGCACAGCGCGGGCAGGGTGAAGATCGCCCAGGTGTGCAGGGTGAAGTGATAATACGTGAAGTTCATGGCATCGACCGCGGCGGCAGGCGTGCCCGGTTCGATGCCGAGGGAAGCACGCGGTGGATCGCCGAAGTGGCTGACGGGTTCGGCAACGCCCCAGAACATGAGGATCGAGCCGATGCCGGCGGCGAAGAGCATGGCGAACCAGGCGCCGTTGGAATGCTCCGGCGGTTCGTCGTCGGGGCCGAGTTTCGCTCGCCCGTAGCGGGAGGCGGCGATGTAGATGAGGAACGCGACGAAGACGGTGACGCCGAGGATGTAGAACCAGCCGAGGTTCGTCAGCAGCCAATCCGAGGCGACCGAGACTCCTGCGTCGAGCTGATCGGTGAAGAAGATCGTCCCGAGGACGAAGATGATGATCACGGCCGCTGAGGAGAAGAAGATGGCCGGGTTGGTGCGGAGTCGAAGTGCGTCGTGCAGCTTATCGAGCATAGGGTGCCTTCCTTAGGATCTTGCCGTACACACTACAGAAGCATCAATCGATTTCAACGCAACCGCTTGTCACGAATACGTCTCACTGCGCTCGAGCGAGAACCCGCGCGGAGGCGGCCTTCCCATGCGAAGCACGATCGTTTGCAGTGCCCGGAGGTCCGAGACCAACGAGACGGTGCCCGAACCGTGGGTGGTTCGGGCACCGTCTCATCTGACTCAGGCCGACGATGTGTCAGTGCCTCGGAGCTTCGGGGTCCCCTCCGTCATCGAGCGGATCCACCCTCCGATCGCCGCGAGCGTATGGGTCTTGAGTGCCGCGTTGGTCGACTCGAGGATCGTACTCCCCGGCAAGCGGTTCCTCGGCGTGGGGCCGGACTCCGTTTTCCGGCGGTTGTTGGTCCGCGCGGATGTCCTGCTCCGCGTACGGATCGCGGCGCACGGGTTCCTGAGGGCCAGGCTGGTCCGGACGCGGCGCATCCTGCCGAACAGGCTGTTCATGGCGGACATCGTTTCGCTGGACTGGTTCGTCGGGCCGATGCCCGGCCTGCGGTACGGTTTCGTCGGGGCGGTGATCAGTCTGGCTGGCCGTCGACGTCCCATGAGCCCCGGCCGCGGCCGCCCCAGCAGCACCGGCGTTGTCTGCACGACGAGCGTCACCGGAATCCTGCTGTGTATCCGGGTCAAGTTCGTCGGCATGTTGCAGCCTGCGGTCGTGCTCGAGCCGTTCGGCCTTCACAGCTTCTTCGCGCTTCGCGGCCTGGGTATCCAGCTGTTCAGCCTCGGCCGCCTGACGATCAGCCTCGGCAGCTCGAGCATCGGCCTCAGCCTTTGCGCGCTTTGCATCTGCCCTCTGTTTCTCGACTTCGGCCTCTCGAGCACGAACATCATGTTCGGATTCGGCAGCCTCCTGCCGAATCTGCGCGGCCTCTTGCCGCTGGTGTTCGCGCTTCTTCGCTGCCGCCTTTCGGCTGACTGCGATGATGATGCCGACGATGATCAGGACCACGACGATGGCGACGACGATCCAGATGATGGTTGATACGTTCATGCGGTCTCTCCCTTGCTGTCTATTCGGATGTCACTATTCACTTGCATCCGGCGCAGCGGACAGTTTCATCGTGACATGCAACATAACTATGGACAAGCATTTGAGCTTCGGTGCGAGAACGCGTCGCCTACCATCCGGAAGGGATCCCCTCAGTAGGACACCGACTTGATGGTCGTCATTGGACTGTCGTGATGAAAGTCAGATCGGGTTGCCGCGTTCCATCAGTTCCATGACGATCCATTTGGCAAGATCTTCCGGATCGACCGTGAGCATATGCGGCAGACGCAGCGTTCGCCGGCGGTCAGGGGTATCGGGAGTTCTGATGCTGACGTCGAGATATGAGCTGACGTTCACCTTGGTGATGTGCACTTCGAGGATGCGGGGCCACGGCACGCCGCCTTCGGGGAATCCGTCCACGGCGGCCCACAGACCGAACTCGTTGACGATCACCTGTGGTGAGGGCGGGGAGGAACGGCGGACCCCGAGAAAACCTGCAGGGTTCCGCAGAAACTGTTTCGCCCGATTGAACCCGATCGCGACTTCGCCGTCGCGAGTAAGCTCGGCTCTGAGAGCGTCAATTGTCTTCGTCTCCATCCCTTCCCTTCTCCTCTCCTAACTACTACCTGACGGGGGCCCAGCTGCCTGGCGTGGACTGGTCCCCAAAAGTTGGACTGTGATCAACACAAGCCAACTTGAAGGGACCATTCCATGCGTAAGGACTGTCTGATCACAGACGAACAAGCCAAAGCCGCGATCGAACTCTTCGACCAAGGGCACGGCTATGCCTCGACAGCCACGATCCTCAACGTCCACAAACCCTCACTCAAGCCCCTCCACGACCGGTGGCTGGTGCGTGGAACAATATCGGTCATGGAACCGCACCAGCGCCGCCGGATACCGGCAGAGACGAAGATCGCGACTGCGAAACGGTATCTCGATGGCGAACACAAAGTCGTTTTAGCCAAGGAGCTTGGCCTGGCCTCCTCGCGCACCGTGGTTGATTGGGCGAAGAAATACCGGGACAAGGGCGAAGACGCGTTCGCGACACCGCCGCCGGCCAAAGGCAAGAC
>NZ_FXYX01000012.1 GCF_900169265.1 Brevibacterium iodinum ATCC 49514 | reverse complement strand
GGGTCGAGCGGACCTATCACCGGAAGCGTCGACAGCGACGTTTGGGTAAACTGACCCCGGTTGAATACGAGCTTGTTCACCAAAAGGCCGTCGCCCTGGCGGCATAAACCCAGGAGTCAACCAAACCTTCAGCAGTCCCATATGACCGGTCAGCACCGCACCATAGGAGGCTGTTCCTTCCACGACCCACAGAGTGTCGAGGTCACCTTTCGTCCACCGGCCGGCCCAGGTCAGGGCCCGTTTGATGCCGGCCCGAGATGTCGGGAAGCTGCCGGTAGCCACGAGGATGCCGGTGTTGGTAATGATCGTGTAGACGTGTTTTCTGGCGTGTGTATCGACGCCGATGAAGAAGTTGTATAAGTGCGCGACAATGGACATGGCGGTTCGAAGCTCCCTGTTTGACCGATAGGTTGTGCGGCCGCTTGCGGCCGGTACCGGTCCGGGATGAGGTCACTTCGGAACAACACTGTGATGAGTCATGCCCCCGGCAAAGGGGCAGACAGCCTTCTGATCAAGTTACCGAGGTGGGCCGAGTCGGTGCCGGCCGCACCACCCATGTGATCGGACAAATCGGCCCGAAGACACCACCAAAAGGGGGTGGGTCACCGCCAGGTTGAGTCACGATCACGGGATGGAGAGGCCAACACCTACTCTGCCAGCCGGTCCCAGACCAGCCACTACCAAGACTCACAGCCGTCAGGTAGTTCTGGGAGGCAAGGTGGGTTGGAAGTGAGCGTGTAGGATCGGTCCCATCTGTGACGTTCAGCGGACTGTCCGACTGTTCACAAACTGTTCACATCTTCGCCGTCGATGTCGAGATGAGGACCGCTAGTGTGTAAGGGACCGCGCACGTGGATCGTCACGATGTGCACAGTCGCTCATCCGTTCGAAAGGTCCCCATGAAAGTCACGACCATAATGTCCTCCGCGGCGGCGATCAGCCTCGTCGCCGGGCTGAGCCTCCCGCTGGCTCCCGCCACAGCAGCACCGGCACCAGACGCAGCAGCCGACGACGTTCAGATCTCCGAGATCGCCTACACCGTCGATTCGGACTTCATCGAAATCGCAGCCGATCCCGGCACCGATGTCTCCGGCTGGACTTTCGGGTCCGTCACCCGCGGCGGCTCCGTCCAGGCACAGGAGTACACGACCACCCTGCCTGCGAACTCCACCGTCGGCGACTCCGGAGCACTCGCCGTCGACGTGCCGATCACGAACTCCGTGAACTCCGGCTCCGCAGCCGACGGCAGCTACGGAGCGAGTGCCTTCGCCATCGATGAGACCGGCACGCTCATCGACTTCGAACAGATCGGCGGAGTCATCGGCGGCAAGGGCGTGACCGGGGCGAAGAACACTTTCACTCCGGCCGCCGTCATCGGACAGGAAGCCACCCCGACCGGAGCCACCGCGGCGTCCGGCCAGTCGATCCAGCTCATCGACGGAACTTGGAAGTCCGCGGCCCCGACCCCGAACGCCCTTCCCGAGGGCGATGGCGACGGTGGTGAAGATCCCGGACCGGATCCCGAGGGCCTCACCCCGATCGCCGATATCCAAGGCACCACTGACTCCAGCCCGCTGCAGGGCAAGACCGTGACCACCCGCGGCGTCGTCACCGCCGCCTACCCCGAGGGCGGACTGAACGGCTACTACATCCAGACCCCCGGCACCGGCGGAGCCGACCGCGAAGACGGTGCCGCCTCCGACGGCATCTTCGTCTACTCCCCCGACACTGTGGCCGATATCAGCATCGACGACCACGTCGAGGTCACCGGCACCGTGTCCGAACACTACGGACAGACCCAGATCTCCGTATCTGCGTCCGGTCTCGAAACGGTCGACGAACCCGCCGAGGCGGTCAAACCCGTCGAAGACGCCTTTCCTGCAGGAGATGAGAAGCGCGAATCGCTCGAAGGCATGCTCGTCCAGCCCAGCGAATCGCTGACCGTGGCCGACAACTACAACACGAACACGTACGGTGAGGTCGTCCTCGCCACCGGTGACGGCACACTGCCCCAGCCCACCGACGTTCACCGCCCCGCTACCCCCGAGGCGAAGGCCCTCGAAGCCGACAACCTCGAACGCGAGGTCGTCCTCGACGACGGTTCGACCGTGAACTTCGTCAAGAACGACAAGGACGTTCCCCTGCCGTACCTGAGCCAGGACGCACCCGTCCGCGTCGGCGCTCAGGCGACCTTCACCTCCCCGGTGGTGCTCGGCTTCGATCACGAGAAGTGGCGGTTCCAGCCGACGACTCGTCTGACCGGGACCAACGCCGAGGCGGTGCAGCCGACCACGTTCACCGACACCCGCACCGACGCCCCCGAGGCCGTCGGCGGGCAGGTCAGCCTCGCCAGTTTCAACGTGCTCAACTACTTCACCACCACAGGCGACCAGCTCTCAGGGTGCCAGTACTACGACGACCGCGAAGGCAACCACATCACCGTCCGCAGCGGCTGCGATGCCCGCGGTGCCGCGAACGCGGAAAGCCTCAAGCGGCAGGAGACGAAGATCGTCACCGCGATCAACAAGCTCGACACCTCGGTCGTCTCGCTCATGGAGATCGAGAATTCCGCTGCCTTCGGCAAGGACCGCGATGACGCGCTGGCGACACTGGTCAAACGCCTCAACGAGGCGGCCGGGACCCAGAAATGGGACTTCGTCGAATCCCCGTCCGCGGTCCCGTCCGATGAGGACGTCATCCGCACGGCCCTGATCTACCAACCCGCCGAGGTGGCCCCGCAGAACGAGTCCACGATCCTTGACGATCAGGATGCGTTCTCCAACGCTCGCGAACCCCTGTCCCAGGCGTTCGCTCCGAAGGACGACTCCGGTGAGGTCGAGAAGGACAAGACCTTCGTGACGATCACCAACCACTTCAAATCCAAGGGGTCGGGCTCAGGTCCGGGCAACGAGGACTCCGGCGACGGTCAGGGCGCGTCGAACGCCGACCGGGTGAAGCAGGCCGAAGCGCTCGTCGGGTTCGCTGGCGATCAGCAGGAGGCAACGAGCAGCGACCTGGTCTACCTCCTCGGCGATTTCAATTCCTACACTCAGGAGGACCCGATGCAGGTCTTCTATGAGGCCGGATACAAGGACATCGCGGCGGAGAAGACAGACGAATCCACGTATGTCTATGGCTCGCGCACCGGCAGCCTCGACCACGTCCTCGCTCTCGACGCCTCGGACGAAGCGCACGGTGCAGGCACTGATGCGACGGCCTTCGACTCCGTCACCGGGGCCGATGTCTGGAACATCAACTCGGTCGAGTCCCTGGCGCTCGAATACAGCCGCTTCAACTACAACATCGCCGACCTCTACGCGCCGGACCAGTTCCGGGCTTCCGACCATGATCCGGTCGTCGTCGGTCTCTTCGACTCCTCAGATGAGGGCGGGGACGACGACGGTAACAGTGAGGCCGGCGCTGCCGACGACTCGGATGCTGCAAGTTCCGCCGACGGCGCAGGCGATGATGCGAACGCCGACGGTTCGAGCGACCACCCCGGCGGAAAGAACGCGGGGAAGAACGGCGGAAAGAACGGCAACCACTGGGGCAGCCGCGACGGCGACCACCCCGGAGGCAAGAACGCAGGGAAGAACGGTCGCCACAACGGTTGGTGACACCTAGTCGGTGACGGCCACCTGCCCTCGCATGAGCACTCGTGCCGTGCGGAAGAGGGAGGTGGCCGTCACTGTGTCCGCGTCGAAGACGGCACCGGCGGTGACCACGCCCGACGGGGTAGCCAGCCGCACTTCCGGCCCGACTGCCCCGGGCCGGGAGCGCCGGATGATGCGGTTGATGATCGTGTCCGGGATCTGCGCGGCCGCGGCCAGGCACATGGCTCCGGTTCCGGGCACGGCTTTGTGCGTCTGCCCCATGGAGATCATTCGCACGGGCAGGTCGGCCTCCTCGGCGGCCAGGATCGTTCCGTCGAGCAGTCGGGTGGGCTCTGTGGCGGTGACCACGGCGACCTTCGGCACGACGTCCGGTGCGTCCTCCGGCGACTCACACAGCCCCATGCGCACGGCGGCGTTGCGGCGCAGCTGCTCGATCATGCCCATCGCGTGCTCTTTCGCGTCGATCTCCTCCGGAGATTCGGTGCTCTTGAGTCCGATCGCAGCCCCCGGGACGATGACGACGGGCAGGGTGGCATCGACGAGGCTGACCTCGAACATCGCCCCACCAGCAGTGATGGACTCGGCTGCCTTACCCGTTGGCAGGAGTCCGGCGGTGCGGCTGCCGGCCGGATCGGGGTAGATGAGTTCGACCGGTGCGTCCGTTCCGCTGACTCCGGGCAGCACCAGATCGCCCGCACCGTCGGCCTGCCCATCGACGACGCCCAGTCCGACGTCGACGAGTTTCTGCGTGTTCGTGTTGAACAGCCGGAAGACATGCCGTCCATCGGCTGCGGAGATCAGCCCCTCCGACAGTGCGAAGGGCACGACCCCGGAGGACAGATTTCCGCAGTTGCCGGAGTAGTCGACGGTCGCCTCGGTGACGGAGACCTGACCGAACGTGTAGTCGAGGTCGACCCCGTCCCTCGCCGAGGCGGCCACGACGACGATCTTCGACAGCGAGGAGATTCCCCCGCCCATTCCGTCGAGCTGACGGCCGAACGGATCGGGCGAGCCCATCGCCTGGCAGAAGATCTTGTCCCACTCCGCCATGT
The DNA here is from genome assembly GCF_900169265.1 of Brevibacterium iodinum ATCC 49514. Taxonomy (GTDB): domain Bacteria; phylum Actinomycetota; class Actinomycetes; order Actinomycetales; family Brevibacteriaceae; genus Brevibacterium; species Brevibacterium iodinum. The sequence continues at coordinate 94,506 of NZ_FXYX01000012.1, read as the reverse complement.
CCCCATCCGAGTTCAGCGACGGCAGCGCGGATTCGCTGAAGAAGAGTCCCTTGCTTGTGCCGCCGCGAACGAACGAGGCATCGATCCACCGAGTCATGGACTCAGCGTAGCCAACCCCGCTGACATCACTTCACTGATTTGGGCACGATCGCCATGGCGGCGAAGCCGAGCACGGCGACGACAGCGAAGAGGTAGAAGCCCCACGGGTAGGCGATTCCGGCAGTGACGAGGGCACCGGTGATGAAGGGGCCGACGATGGCGCCGATGCGGCCGATTCCCGAGGCCATGCCCAATGCGGTTCCGCGCGCCTGTGCCGGATAGATGGCGGAGACGAAGGCGTAGACGAGCACCTGGGCGGAGAAGACGAAGACTCCGGTGATGAACACGGCGATGTTGAGCAGGATCTGGCTGGTCATCGGAATCGAGAGCGCGGCGAGGAAGACCGCTGCGAGGACGAACCACATGAGCACGATCTTCTTCGTTCCGTGCTTATCGGCCAACCAGCCAGCCAGGACGAGTCCGACGACGGCGCCGATGTTCATGACGAAGAGCATGACGAGGGAATCAGAGACCTCGTAGCCGGCGTCGGCCATGATCTTCGGCAGCCAGGTGTTGAGTCCGTAGACCAGCAGGAGTCCCATGAAGCTTGCCGCCCACACGCCGATGGTCACCAGCGCGAGCTTGCCTGAGAAGAGTCCGGCCATTCCGGTCTTCACCTGTGCGTCGACAGTGCCTGCCGGATCGGCGGCGTCTGCGTCCTTCGCCTGCGCAGCGGCGGGGTTGCGCTTGAGTTCCTGAGCGATGAGGAAGACCTCGGATTCTGGCAGCTTCCAGATCAGGAGGGGAACCATGACCAGGCCCGCGATTCCGCCGGCGAGGAAGAGCAGATGCCAGTTGTGGGAGTAGGCGACGGCGAGCAGGGAGATCGCGACGGCGCCGGCGTGGTAGCCGGTCATCGTCAGGGTCGTGGCCTTACCCGTCTTGCCCGACTTGTTGTACTCGCTGATATAGGCGAGCGCGCTGGGCATCACGGCACCGAGGAACAGTCCGGCGATGAACCGGTAGATGGTGAACAGTGCGACGTTCGGAGCGAACGCGACGAGCAGGGTGAAGACGCTGAAGCCGATGACGCAGCCGATGATCGCCCACCGTCGTCCGATCCGGTCGACGACCGGACCCACGGACACCGCACCCAGGCCGACGCCGACGAGACTGAGGGTGGCGACCATGGTGGCCGCCTCGGGGGTGAATCCGAGGGCCTCGGTGGCCAGCAGTTCGGGGATTACCGCGCCGAGGACGACGAGGTCAAAGCCCTCCAAAGCGACGGCCAGCCAACATAGGACGGCCGGCCAGCGGCCCGCCGAGGTGGAACCGGTCATGGATGCGGATGGGGTGGTTGCGGGCATCGGTGTCTCCGGGGTGTTGTCGTGCAGGTCAGAACGGGTAGGGCGCGATGGACGAGCGCATCGTCACCCACTGGGTTTCGGTGAAGGCTTCGATATTGGCCTCAGCCCCGCCGAAACGGGATCCGTTGCCGGAGTCCTTCATCCCGCCGAAGGGGACGTTGGCCTCGTCGGAGACGGTCTGTTCGTTGATGTGGATCTTCCCGGTGTCAACGAGGTCGGCCAGGTCCATGGCCAGACCCACATCGCCGAGGATGCCGAGCGAGAGCCCGTATTCGCTGGCGTTGACCATCTCGGCGGCTTCTTCGAGGGTGGAGAAGCGGGCCACCGGGGCGACGGGTCCGAAGATCTCCTGCGCCCAGGCGGGGTTCGAGGGGCTGAGATCCGTGAGCACTGTGGGCGGGACGAAGGCCCCTTCGCCCGGCCCTCCGGCGACGAGTGTGGCGCCGTCGGCGGTGGCTTTGTCGAGGATGTCGCGAACGTGGCTGCGCTGTTTCTCGTCGATGATCGGTCCGATCGCAACCTCCTCGGTGGCGGGGTTGCCCACCGGCAGATTGCGGGCGCGTTCGGCCAGCTGTTCGACATAGTCGTCGTAGATGGATTCGTGGACGAGGTGGCGGCCTGTGGTCATGCAGATCTGGCCTTGGTGCATCCACGATCCGAAGGCCCCCGCGGAGGTGGCCGGACCGACTTCGGCTCCGGGAAGGACGACGAGCGCATTGTTTCCACCGAGTTCGAGGTGGCACCGCTTGAGGAGGCGACCGGCGGCTTCGCCGACCTTGCGTCCGGCCGCCGTGGAGCCGGTGAACGAGATGACGGAGACCTCGGGTGCGGCGACGACGGCTTCACCGGCGTCGAGGCCGCCGGGCAGGACCTGGAGCAGTCCTTCGGGCAGTCCCGCCTCGGCGAAGACCTTCGCGATCGCCACTCCGGCGCACACGGCGGTGCGGGGGTCCGGCTTGAGCAGGACCGCGTTGCCCAGGGCCAGGGCCGGGGCGACGGAGCGCATGGCGAGGATGAGGGGGAAGTTGAACGGGGCGATGACGGAGACAACTCCGGCGGGCACTCGGCGGGCGAAGGACCAGCGGGGTTCGTTCGAGCTGAGCACCTGGCCCTTGGGGTGGCTGGGCAGGGCGGAGGATTCGAAGCAGATGGCTTCGGCCGAGGAGAGCTCGAGTGCGGCCTTCGGCGGGATGGAGCCGGCTTCGCGGATGATCCATCCGGAGAGCTCATCGGCGTGTTCGGCCCACAGGGCGCCGGCACGTCGCAGCACTGCGGCCCGTTCGGCCGGAGTGGCCTTCGCCCATTCCTTCTGTGCTGCGGCGGCACGCGTTGCGGCGGCGGTGACGTCGTCGGCGCTGGCGGCACCGAGGCGGCCGAGGGTCTCACCGGTGGCCGGTTCGATGACGTCGTAGGTCTCTCCGGAGCCGGCGGTCCAGGTGCCGGTGAAGATCTTCTCGTGCCAGTCGGTTCCCAGGAAATCAGTCATTGTCTGTCCTCACTTCTTTGTCGGGGCGGGACTGTGGTGCACCTCTCGTCAGAGTAGTGACCCGCACCACCCGAAGCCACAGCGCTCCCATTCATTGAGAATTTCGATGGAGAGCCGCTAGAATCCGAGGCATGGCGAACTCTCCTTCCGGCGACTCGATGATCGATCGGCTCGTGCGCGTGCTCGCATCCTTCAACCCGGATCATCAGAGCCTGAGCACCGAGGAGATCGCTGAGCGTGCCGAGCTGCCGAAGTCGACGGCGTACCGCCTGGTAGGCGAGATGATGCGGCATGATCTGCTCCAGCGCGACCCCACAGGGCGCATCCGGATCGGGGTCGGAATGTGGGAGCTGTCGAACCGCGCCTCCGATGCCGTCGATCTGGCTTCGGTGGCCAGACCGCACATGATGGCAGTGCATGAGTTTGTCGGTGAGAACACGCAGCTGGGCATCCTGCGGGGGCGAGAGGTGCTCATCATCGAGCGCATGTCGGCGCCGAATGCGGTCATCCACCGGTCGAAGACCGCCGGTCGGTTGCCGGCTCATGCATCGTCCTGTGGACTCGTGCTCTTGGCTTATGCGCCCAAACATGTTCGTGAGGCGTATCTGCGGGGGCCGCTGTCTGCCATCACGGAGAAGACGACAACGGATCCTGCAACTCTGCGCAAGATGTTCACTTCCATCCGCTCTCACCATTTCGCCGAACTGTCCGGCCATATCGATGAGGGCACGACGGGCATCACGGTTCCGGTCTTCGACGCCGGCGGGGCGGCGATCGCCGGGCTTGGCGTCGTCATCGATTCGGAGCACCGGAAAGGTGTGCCCGCGATCATGCGGGTCCTACGGACCGCCTCGGCGAGGATCACGCAGGATCTCACAGCCGATCATCGATTCGCCGGCTGAACCGGATCGCCGCGACTCAGATCAGCACTCCGACGATCAGGCAGAGCACACCGAGCAGCGGCAGAGCGCCCTGTTTGATCGCGGAGGCGAGCAGCTCACGGCTTGAGAGTGCGAGCACCAGTGCTGCAGCGAGCATCGATCCTGCCCCGACGAAGACGAGGGTGAGACCGACCGCAGCAGAGCCTGTACCGAAGACGATGAGGCCGATGAACACAGCGAGTGCCAAGAAGAGGTTGTAGAAGCCCTGGTTGAAGGCCAGGGACTTCGTCGTCTCGGCCTCGGCCTCGGTGGTGCCGAATGTGGCGCGGGCACGTGGACTCGTCCAGGCGATGGACTCCAGGTAGAAGATGAAGACGTGCAGGGCGGCGGCGAGGCCGGCGACGACGAGTCCGGCGATCGTCATGCGCGACCTGCGAATCTCGCTCGTCGCTTCTCCGCTTCCTCCTCTCGGTTCTTCGGCGGCGCGTTCGTCACCAGCGCATCGAGGAGGTGCTGGGTGGTGTGCGCGATCTCCTCGACAGCGGCGTCGAAGGCTTCGGCATTGGCCTGCGAGGGCTTCGTCGTCCCGGCGATCTTGCGCACGTACTGCAGGGCGGCGGCGTGGACTTCGTCGGAGGTGGCGGCGGGTTCGAAATTATGGAGTGTTCTGATGTTTCTGCACATCGCAAAACGGTACCTCTCGGCACTGACGCAGAACAGATGTTCCGCCGATACACTGAGGCCACAATGGAGATCGGGAGAGAGATGACGCCAGCAGAGACAGCCCTGACAACGCAGCAGATCGAGAGCGTCCGTCAGCTGCGCCTGGATTTCTCGCAGCTGATCATGCACCACCGATTCGTCATCGACGAGGTGCTCACGAAGATCTCGATCCTGCGCGAGGAGTCCGTCCACACGCGCAGCTACAACCCGATCGAGCACATCTCCTCTCGCGTGAAGTCGCCGCGGAGCCTTCTGGAGAAGGTCCATCGTCGGGGCCTGCCGCTCGACACCGAGATCATCCGGCGGGAGATCACCGACATCGCGGGCATCCGCATCACCTGCAGCTTCATCGCCGACACCTACCACGTCCTCGAGCTGCTCACCGCGCAGAACGACGTCCGCCTCGTCGAGGTCAAGGACTACATCGCAGAGCCGAAGCCCAACGGCTACCGGAGCCTGCACGCGATCCTCGAGGTTCCGGTGTTCCTGCGCAGCGGGCCGACCCCAGTCATCTGCGAGGTGCAGATCCGCACGATCGCGATGGACTTCTGGGCGAGCCTCGAACACAAGATCCACTACAAGTTCGACGGCGACGTTCCCGATCGTCTCGTTGGCGAACTCACCGAGGCGGCCGACGCGGCCAGCGAACTCGACCGGAAGATGGAACGCCTCCACGCCGAGGTCAGAAGCGGTTCACCGGATGTCGATTCCGGCGAGGAGTTCGACGAGGAGGCCCTGCGGATCCTTTGGGACCTCAGTCGGCGGGAGGGCTAGACCTCTTGGGTCGGTACGTCCGGCCGAAGCTGCGGGCGTTCGCCGTATCGATCGTCTCGAGCTCCCAGTCGACCCGCCGTCCGCCGGGAACATCGAAGATCCGGGTGCCGTCGCCGAGGAAGACTGGGGCGACGTAGACCTGGAGTTCGTCGATGAGGTCGACCTCGAGCGCTTGCCGGGCGATATCGGCGCTGATGATCTGAATGTCGCGGTCGCCGGCGATGGCCTGGGCCTTCTCGACCGCCTCGGTGATGGTGCAGTTCATCGCGGTCACCGAGGCGTCCTCAGCCAATTCCTCGGGGCGGTGGGTGAGGATGATCTCCGTCCCCGACCACGCACTGCCGTAAGCCTCGGACGTCAGCTCATCGCGTTCGTCGGCCTGCGTCTTGGCCGCGTCGTAGCCGCGGCGGCCGGAGATGATGACGGCAACCTTCGACGCCATGCCCTCGGTGGTGCCTTCGGCGTTCGGTTCGGAGGCCGAGAGCCACGACATGTCATGGCCTGGCCCGGCGATGAATCCGTCGATCGAACAGGTGAAACCCCATGCCACTTTTCCCATCACTCCCCCTCGCGCCGCAGCGATCATCAATCTAGTTGCAGATTGCAACCAGTTAACCATTGTTGCCGGCCTCGATCAATGCCCCGTGTGACCGAACAGGCCGACTTACAGCGGAATGTTCTCCGACTCTTCCTCGTTACGCCTGGTGAGGACCACATCAGCGGGGTCCCACAGATTTTCGAGAAAGAAGGTCACACCATGGCAGATTTCACCGGCAAAGTTGCACTCGTCACCGGAGGAGGATCGGGCCTCGGAGAGGCGATTTCCAAGGACCTCGCCACCAAGGGCGCGAAGGTCGTCCTCACCGACATCAATCTCGAGGCAGCCGAGCGTGTCGCCGGCGAGATCGCTGAGGCCGGAGGCACCGCCTCGGCGATCAAGCAGGACACGTCCTCGAAGGAAGACTCGGAGAAGACCGTCCAGTTCGCTGTCGATACCTACGGCGGGCTCAACTTCGCAGTGAACAATGCCGGCATCGGCGGCAAGCAGGTCCCGGTCGGCGAAACCGACCTCGACTCCTGGGACAAGGTCATCGACGTCAACCTCAATGGCGTGCTCTACGGCATGCGCTTCCAGATCCCGGCGATGCTCAAGTCCGGCGCGAAGGACTCGGCGATCGTCAACATGGCTTCGGTCCACGGAACCGTCGCCGCGATCAACAACGGCGCTTACACCGCAGCCAAGCACGGCGTCGTCGGCATCACGAAGAATGCCGCCGCTGAATACGGCACCGAGGGACTGCGCATCAACGCCGTCGGCCCCGGCTACATTACGACTCCCCTGCTCGAATCGAGCCTGGACGCCGAGGTCATCGAGGGCCTCAAGGCCAAGCATCCCCTCGGCCGCCTCGGCACCGCCGACGAGGTCGCGAAGGTCGTGTCCTTCCTGCTCTCCGATGACGCTTCGTTCGTCACCGGCGCCTACTACCTCATCGACGGCGGCTACACCGCGGTGTGACATCCCCGCGCCCTCATCGGGTGTTCAATGATTCGTGCCTGTTCAAGTTTCTTGAACAGGCACGTTTCGTTGAACGACTCGAGCCGAGTGCCATCTGATCACCCAGCAGCAGAAGCCCCTGCACGTGGTTCTTCGCACGAGATCGGGAATCTTCCTCCTCATCGGAGTCCTCGGATTCCTCCTCGTCAAGATCGTCGGCCCCGTCCTGCAGACAGGTCCCGAATACGTCGTCGAGGCCATCATCTCCGGAATCCCGCTGCTCCTCTCCGCCAGTTGGGCCCTCACGGCGCTGGCGCTGGCGGTCGTACACAGAGTGCGGGACAGGGCAGCGTGAACACTGCCCCGCGTGGGTTCACTCCGGGTGCGCGACGATATTGAACACGTTGCCGTCGGGTGCTCGGACGAAGAACCGCCGTACTCCCCATTCCTCGTTCGCTCGCATAGAACCCCCGCGCGGCGTCGAGGTCGTCGACCGCGATGTCCGGAGTGACCCTGTTGACCTTCATGACATCACCACTGATCGTGGTCGAATACCTGACAGAACACGCTCGTCATCTGATCGCTGAAGAGGACGAACTGCACCTCGTCGATAGATTCCCAGCGCCCGCGCGATCGTCCGTCGACGATGACTGAGTGAGCCGCCTCGGCTACATCTCTGGGCGACCAGCCGTAGACTCCGCCGCCGATGGCGGGGAACGCGATCGAGGAGGCTCCGACCTCCTCGGCGAGGTTGAGGCTCGACTCGAAACAGGACTCGAGGATCTCCGGGTCCGCCTCACCCGCGTTCCGGTTCGGTCCGACCGTGTGGATGACCCACCGAGCAGGCAGGTCACCGGCAATCGTCTCAACAGCCTGACCAGGTGGTAGACCACGCACATGGGTGGTCTGCCGGATCTCGCGGCAGGCTTCGAGGAGCGCGGGACCAGCCGCGCGATGGATGGCTCCGTCGACCCCGCCGCCACCGAGCAGGGACGAATTCGCGGCGTTGACGATCGCGTCGACGGCCACCTCGGTGATATCGCCTTCGAGAACCGTGATCTTCATGTCTTGAGTCTAGACATCGGCACTGACATTGCGCATCGGCCGGCGCAGCTTTGCAGCTGCGCCGGCCGATGCGGTTGGTGTCTCCCGCGAGTCAGGCCTTCTGGACGGTGATGGTCCAGCTGGCGTCGGTGACTCGGTCGAAGTGGGTGACGGGGTAGCCGTTCTCGGCGGCCCACTGCGGGATCGCCTCGGTGGCCTGCGTGCAGTCGAAGTTGATGACGAGTTCGTCACCGGCTTCCAGACCGGTCATCGCGTCCTTCGCTTCGACGAGAGGGAAGGGGCAGACCTGACCGTCGGTTTCGAGTACTTGCTTCATACTGTCCTGCTTTCCGCCGCGGGCGCTGCGGCCTGCGACTTCTTCGGTTTGATGGAGACCTTGGCTGCGATTCCGGCGCCGACGATCATGAAGACCATCGACACCCAGCCCTGGTATTCGAACTGTGCGGTCGAGACCATCGCGTTGCCGACGGTGCAGCCGCCGGCGATGGCCGCGCCGACGCCCATGCCGATTCCGCCGATGATCGACTTGATGATCGTGCCCTTGTCCGGCACGCGGACCCGGAACTCACCGGAGGCCTTGGCTGCGATGAAGGAGCCGACGAGGATGCCGATGACGAGCATGACACCCCAGTCGACGAGCTGCGTGTCACCGGTGGTGAGGTATCCGACGAGGTTCGCCGAGGGGGTGGTGATGCCCAGACCCGAGTTGCGGCCCGTGGCGGCAGAGAGCGGCCAGGCGATCGTTGCGATGATGCCGATGACCACGGCAGTGGCGAAGGGGTTCCAGCGCTTCTCGGTGAGCAGGTGCGCAAGACCGGTCTTGCGCGGGGGCAGGGTGGCCATCGGGGTCTTGAGCTTGCGAGCGTGGTGAACGGTCAGCCAGATGGCGATCGCCGAGATAACAGCGACGAAGACCCACGGGCTCAGACCCGTGGTTGCCTGCAGGCTGCCATTGTCGAGCGTGATCCCGCGGATGCCCTCGGTGAAGCCGGCGAGCGGGCCGAGCTTCATGACTGCAGAGAAGAGAGCGTAGAAGATGAGAGCGAACCAGCTGCCGACGAGTCCCTCACCGGCACGGTAGTAGGTGCCCGTCGCGCAGCCGCCGGCGTAGACCATGGCCCAGCCGAAGATCAGTCCGCCGACGATTGAGGCCAGCCACGGGAACGGTGTCGCCTCAAGGGTGATGACTCCCAAGCTGTTGAGCAGGAAGAGGCCGATGGAGTGCACGGCGATGAGCACGATGAGTGCGGAGAACCAGCGCGTGTTCCCCGTCAGCGTGAGGTCGCGGAAGGCGCCGGTCACGCAGAAACGTCCGCGCTGGAAGACGAATCCAAGGACGAGGCCGACGATGAGTCCGGTGATGATCATTGAGCTGCTTTCTGTTCACGGCAGGTTCGCGGACGAACACAACAGTGGTCAATTTTGCTCAACAATCAGATGCTAGTCAACCAAGAGCGACGAGGAGAGCCGCGGGAACACCGTAAGAACCGCCCTTCTCCCATTCATTGAGAACGCCATCGCGTCGTGTCAGTGACTCGGCGCACACTGTTGGGACGAGACAGGCAAGGAGGCCAAGGTGGCACAACTTCAGACAGACGTCGCAATCGTCGGAGCCGGACCCGCGGGGCTCATGCTCGCGCACCTGCTGCACAACGCAGGCATCGAATCCGTCGTCATCGACAACCGCAGCCGCGACGACATCGCCCACACCCACCGCGCCGGCATCCTCGAAGCAGGATCGGTGCGCATGCTCGAGGCCGCAGGCGTCGAATCGCGCGTCCACACGGACGGGCACCGCCACGACGGAATCGACATCCGAGTCAACGGCTCTTCGAACCACTTCGACTTTCCCGAACTCGTCGGCGAATCCGTCTGGCTCTACCCCCAGAACGAGATCTTCGTCGACCTCTCCGCCGCCCGAGAACGGACCGGCCGCCCCACCTATTACTCGGTCACGGACACCTGCCTAGGCGATGTCGAAACCGAACGTCCCTGGGTCACCGCCACCACTGAAGACGGCGACGAACTGCGCATCGACGCCCGCTACGTCGTCGGCGCCGACGGCTCCCGCGGACCATGCCGCTCGATGATCCCCGACGGCACCCGGCAGCGCTTCTTCCACGAGTACCCCTTCGCCTGGTTCGGCATCCTCTGCGAAGCCCCGCCCAGCCACGAAGTCCTCATCTACTCCCGCTCCGAACGCGGCTTCGCCCTCATCTCTCAGCGCTCCGACAGCGTCCAGCGCATGTATTTCCAGGCCTCCCCCGACACCGACGTCGCTGAATGGTCCGACGATCGGATCTGGACCGAACTCCAGGCCCGCGTCGACGGCCCCGACGGCTTCGAACTCAAGACCGGGCCGATCTTCGACAAGACCGTGCTCCCCTTCCGTTCGGCCGTGACCGAGCCGATGCAGCACGGTTCGATGTTCCTCGCCGGCGACAGCGCCCACACCGTCCCACCGACCGGAGCGAAGGGCCTCAACCTCGCCTTCGCCGACGTGGCCGTGCTCGCCCCAGCCCTCATCTCCGCGTTCAAGGACTCCGACGCCGAGGCGCTGGCCGGCTACTCGCAGACCGCCACCAAACGCGTGTGGAAAGCGCAGAACTTCTCGTACCAGATGACCCGGATGCTCCACACCGACCCGACTCAGGATGACTTCGAAACGAAGCGCAGCCTCGGCGAACTCCGGTCCATCCTCGATTCCGAACACGGTCGCCGCTACCTCGCCGAGTGCTACACCGGCTGGCCCCACGGCTGAACCGCACCCCACCGATCCCAACCGACTCCCACCGAAGCAGAAAGGTGCCACGATGAGTCCGCAGAACACCTCACCCACCCCCGAGGCGGCCGCCCTCGGGCCCGACGACGCAGCCGAAGCCCAGGCGACCCTGTCCGCCGAGATCGAGAGCATCGAAGCGCAGTACACACAGGACATCGCCGGCGGCAAGAAGCCCGAGACTCAGCCGCGCCTGGACTACCGGCCCTACCGGTCGTCGATCCTGCGTCATCCGACGAAGGACCCCCGCCACACCGACCCGGAGACCATCGAGCTCTTCTCCCCCGCTTTCGGGCACCGGGACATCGGCACCCTCGAATCGGATCTCACCATCCAGGCCGACGGCGAACCCATCGGCGAGCGCATCCGCGTCACCGGTCGGGTCCTCGACGGGGAAGGCCGCCCCGTGCGCAATCAGCTCGTCGAGATCTGGCAGGCGAACTCGGCCGGACGCTATATCCACAAACGCGACCAGCACCCGGCTCCGATCGACCCGAACTTCACCGGCGTCGGCCGCACCCTGACCGGCGACGACGGCTCTTACTCGTTCACAACGATCAAACCGGGTCCGTACCCGTGGAAGAACCACCACAACGCCTGGCGACCGGCCCACATCCACTTCTCGCTCTTCGGGTCCGAGTTCACACAGCGGATGATCACCCAGATGTACTTCCCCGGGGATCCGCTCTTCGCTCTCGACCCGATCTACCAGTCGATCACCGACCAGAAGGCCCGCGACCGCCTCGTGGCGACCTATGACCACAACATCACCGAGCACGAATTCCTCATGGGCTTCAACTGGGACATCGTGCTCACCGGCTCCAACCGGACCTGGATGGAAGAAGAGGACGATGACTGACACCCCCACGACCCCTGATCTCACGCCGACCCCGGGCCAGACCGTCGGCCCGTTCTACGGCTATGCGCTGCCCTTCGAGCACGACAATGAACTCGTCCCTCCGGGTTCGGCTCGCGCCGTGCAGCTGACGGGAACCGTCTTCGACGGGGCAGGTGACCCGGTCCCCGATGCCATCCTCGAAATCTGGCAGCCAGATGAGCACGGCGCTGTCCCCCGCGAGACGGGATCGCTGCGCCGCAACGGCTTCACCTTCACCGGCTTCGGCCGCGCCGCCGTCGACCCGGAAGGTGAGTTCAGCTTCTCCACGGTCGATCCCGGCCCCACCGAGGCGGGCAAGGCACCCTTCATCAGCGTCGTCATCTTCGCCCGCGGTCTGCTCAACCGTCTGTTCACCCGCATCTACCTGCCCGAGGACACCGCGGCCCTAGCCGCTGACCCGCTCCTGTCATCGCTCGACGAAGACGAGCGCTCCCGCCTCATCGCCACTCGAGGGGCTGACGGATCGCTGCACTTCGACATACGGTTGCAGGGTGAGGAGGAAACCCCCTTCCTCCGTTTCCCCAGCCACGAGGACTGACGCGACATGACCGACACCGCACACACCCGGTTCCTCTTCGCCCCCGGCGATCTGCGCGGATCCGAAGCAATCGACGACGCCTCGTTCATCACCGCGATCGGCCAAGTCGAGACCGCGTGGATCGTCGCGCAGGGGCGGGTGGGGCTGGTGTCGTCGGAGATCCGCGCCGAGGTGGCCGCCGCCATCGATGCCACGATCCGCACGCTCACGGACGATCACACCGAACTCGAGTCTTTGGGTGAGGCCGCCGAATCCGGCGGCAACCCGCTCATCCCGTTTCTCGCCCTCGTCCGCTCCCAACTCTCCCCGGAAGCCTCACGATGCCTGCACCGGGGGCTGACCAGCCAAGACGTCATCGATACGGCCATCGGCCTACTCGTCTCCCGCGTCGTGCGGCAGATGCAAGCGCGCCTCGAGGTCATCGGCGCCTCCCTCGTCGAACTCTCCGACGCCCACGCCCAGACGCTGTGCCTGGCCCGCACCCTCACTCAGCCGGCACTGCCGACGACCTTCGGCCTCAAAGCCGCCGCCTGGGCCGCCGAGGTCAACGAGGTCCAAGGGCAGGCACCTTATGTCGACTATGTGCAGGTCGGCGGCGCGGCCGGCACCCGTGCGGCGATCCACTGGTTCGCCGGAGACTCCACGGAGTTCCTGCTGCGCGAATTCCACGTGCAGATGGTCGGTCCCGATGCGGCGCTCACACAGGTCCCCGTCCCTTGGCACACCGATCGCGTACGCATCCTGTCTTGGGGCTCCCACCTCGCCCAGTGCGTCACCGTCGGGGCCTCCATCGCCCGCGACGTCCTCATCGGCGTGCGCCCCGAGATCGGTGAGCTGTCCCTGGCCTCCACCGGCGGATCCTCGACGATGCCGCACAAGTCGAATCCCACCTCGGCGGTGCTGCTCCACCGCAACGGAATGCGCGTCCCCGGATCGCTGTCCACCCTGACCACGGCCGCCGCCGAAGCCATCGAAGAACGCTCCGACGGTGCCTGGCATGCCGAGTGGCCGGCCTTGTCCGAGCTCATGACCCTGGCGATCTCCTCGCTGATCATGCTCGACGAGATGATCGCGGGCCTGCGGGTCAACGCCGAGGCCATGCGCGCGAACCTCGACGCCGCCTCCCCCGGGATCTATGGGGAGAAGCTCGGCATCGTCTTCGGCGATCGGATCGACAAAGACACCCGCGCAGCCATCATCGCCCCCGGCTCCGACCCTGTCGCAGCACTTCGCGCGGAGATCGGCGACGAGGATGGAATCGAGGAATTCTTCACCCCCGAGTCCTACCTCGGTGAGGCCGAGGACATCCGCCGCACCATCCTGGCGACCATCGATAACTCCGGACCCCAGGAGATCGACCTGCCGTCCTTCGACTGAGACCCGTTTTTTCGACTTGTGAACCGACCGAAGAAAGTGACACCCATGGACCTCACCGCATCCGTTCTTTCCGCACCAGCTTCCCCCGCTGCCGATGCCCGAGTACTCGTCGTCCTGCCTTCGCTGGGCACCTCCGTGGCAGCCCTATGGCAGCAGGCCGCCACCGAACTGACCGCACTCAGCCCGGAGATGACGGTCATCGGCATCGACCTGCCCGGTCACGGCCGTTCGGCACCGATCGATGTCCCCGCGGGGACGTCGGTTGCCCCACGGGTGACGATGTCCGACCTCGCCGAGGCGGTCCTGGGCACCCTGGACCGGGTCCTTCCCGATGTGGCCGCCCCCGGCGCTCCCGTCGACCTCGCCGGAGATTCGATCGGCGGCGCCACCGCCCTGCAGCTGGCACTCGACCACGGCGACCGCTTCGGCCGCATCGCTGTCTTCTGCACGGGCGCGAAGATCGGTGAGGCCTCGGCGTGGGAGGAACGGGCACAGACCGTGGCGACCTCGGGCACCCCGACTCAGGTCATCGGTTCGGCCCAGCGCTGGTTCGGTGAAGGGTTCATGGACCGGGAACCGGAGGCCTCGGCCGCACTCCTGCATTCTCTTCAGGACGCCGACCGCTTCTCCTATGCCGCTCTCTGCTACGCGCTGGCCGACTTCGACGTCCGCTCGCGCCTGCCCGAGATCACGAGGCCGCTGCTAGCCGTCGCGGGTTCCCAGGACCAGCCGACTCCGGCGACGAAGCTCGCCGAGATCGCAGGCGAGGTCCCCGGCGCGCTCCTCGAGGTCATCGACGGTGCCGCCCACCTCGTCCCGGCCGAGGCTCCGGTCGTGACCGCGGGTCTGCTCGCTGACTTTCTGCAGGGCAAGGGACTCGGTGGCGGTGCCGGCGGCACGGGCGGGGTCGGCGCGGCCGCCGCAGGAGTTTCGGAGACCGAACTTCCGACCGCTTCCGGACCGAGGGAAGCCAGTCGTGACGATGTGCGCGAGGCCGGAATGACCGTGCGACGGCAGGTGCTCTCCGACGCCCACGTCGACCGCGCGAATGCGAAGGTCGACGACTTCACGAGCGACTTCCAGGACCTCATCACCCGCTACGCATGGGGAGAGATCTGGGCCCGGCCGGGACTCGAGAGGAGGATGCGCTCGGCGATCACGCTCACGGCCATGATCGCCGGAGGCCACGAGGCGGAGCTGGCGATGCACGTCAAAGCTGCGCTGCGCAACGGGCTCACCCGCAATGAGATCAAGGAGGTCCTCCTCCAGTCGGCCATCTACTGCTCTGTGCCGAGTGCGAACACCGCCTTCTCCGTCGCCTCGCAGGCCCTGGCCGAATACGAGGCGGAGGAGAACGCCGACTGAGGCTGTTCGAATCGTCACATTGGATACCTGAGGGGTTCCGAGGAACCGCTGTGGGCAATAGGCTGGTGCGGCTGCCTCCCCGATCCCGCGTTTCCTTGAAGGAGCCCCATGAGTGATGCCCCGGTCTCCCGCGGAGTCTACAAGTTCGCCGTCTTCGCCTTGGCGATCGGCGCCTTCGCCATCGGGGTGACCGAATTCGCGACCATGGGCCTGCTGCCGATGATCGCCGAGGAGCTGGGCATCACGGTCCCCCAGGCCGGGCACGCGGTGTCGTTCTATGCGATCGGCGTCGTCGTCGGCGCACCCCTGATCACGACCATCGCCGCGCACATGGATCGCAAGCTGCTGCTCCTGTGCATGATGGGTCTCTTCGCTCTGGGCAACCTCGCCTCGATGCTCGCCCCGACAGCCGGGCTGTTCAACATCGCGCGCTTCGTCTCCGGTCTGCCGCACGGAGCCTACCTGGGCATCGGAGCCGTCGTCGCCGCCTCCCTCGTCCCGGCCAACCGCCGCGGCCGAGCCATGTCACGAGTGATGCTCGGCCTGACGATCGCGAACATCTTCGGCGTTCCCTTCGCCGCGGCACTCGGCAATATGTTCGGATGGCGCAGCGCCTACGCCCTCGTCGCCGCGCTCGGAGTGCTCACCGTCATCATGGTCGCCGTCGGCGTTCCGCGCGTGAAGCTCGGCGCGGTGCCCTCGGCCCGCGGGGAGATCAAGGCACTCGGACGCGTGCAGATCATCCTCACCCTCGTTGCCGGCTCCGTGGGTTTCGGCGGAATGTTCGCCGTCTACACCTACATCACCCCGACGATGACCGACGTCGCCGGCGTCCCCAGCGTCGCGATCCCGTGGGTGCTCGCTGTCTACGGCCTGGGCATGACCGCCGGGTCGCTGATTGCAGGACCCCTGGTCGACAAGTCCATCGAGCGCTCGGCCACCGGCGGCATGATCCTCTCTGCTCTCGTGCTCGCCGCGTTCGGTGCCTTCACCCACATCGCGGCCATTGCGATCATCGCGCTCTTCCTCATCGGCATCTCGGGGTCGATGATCACCACGGCCCTGCAGATGCGTCTGTTCCGCGAATCCCATGACGCCCCGAGCCTGTCGGCGGCCATGAACCATGCCGCCTTCAACCTCGCCAATGCGCTCGGCGCGTGGCTCGGCGGAATCGTCATCACCGCCGGCCTCGGCTACCGTGCACCGGCGTGGGTGGGCGTGGGCCTGTGCGTGTCCGGGCTCATCGTCATCTCCGTTGCGATCTTCCTTCGCCGAGGCGGCTCCCCCGACCCGAGCACCCGCACCTCCGTCGAGACCTGAGTCCTTGGGCTGTTGGCCTTGCGGCAAATCCAGGTCGTTATCGGATACTTCTCGGCGCTGAAAGTATCCGATGGTGACCTACGTTTGAGTGCCGATACGATGAACGCATGGATCACCTCGCGCAGAGTCGCTCTCATGCCCTGACCCGCCACTCTGATGAATCGACCCGTCGCTCGAAGTCGGCCCTTCTGCTGACCCTCGCTGCCTTCGCTGTCCTCGCTTTTCTGCTGCTGAGCGGATGCGGGTCGTCTGATTCCGAAGGGGACTCCGGCGAGTCCTCTGAAGGATCGGACTCCTCGGCCGCTGCGGGAACCTGCTCCTACCCTGCTGACTCGCAGTCCGGCGCGAAGGAAGTCGACGCTCCTGAAGAGAAGCCGCAGGCAAAAGGCAGCGTCGACGCCACCGTGGCGACGAGCGCCGGGGAACTCGCGGTGACTCTTGATGCCGATCGCGCCCCGTGCACCGTGAACAGCTTCCGGTCGCTGGCCGCGCAGAAGTACTTCGACGACACTGAATGCCACCGCCTGACCACCGAGGGCATCTTCGTCCTCCAGTGCGGCGATCCCACGGGCACCGGGTCGGGCGGCCCAGGCTACTCGTTCGCCGATGAGCTCGACGGCTCCGAGACCTACCCGGCCGGCACTCTGGCCATGGCGAACTCCGGCCCGGATACGAACGGCTCCCAGTTCTTCGTCGTCTACGACGACAGCTCGCTGCCGCCCGACTACACCGTGTTCGGACAGTTGGATGAGAAGAGCACGAAGACCGTCGCGGATCTCGCTGCCAAGGGCACAGACTCCGGTGCCGGCGACGGCGCACCCAAAGCGAAGGTGACGATCACCGAGGTCACCACCGCGGACTGACCGCCCGTCCGAGTTGTCCAGAACACTTCGACCACCTAGTAATCTTATTCTGTGAGACTCGGAAATCACGTTTTGTGAGACGAGCGTAATGTCGATTCGTCGCCGTCGACGCTGTGGCTGACACAGCGCCGACGGCCTTTTCCATTGGCACGGACCACCCGCCCGTGCCTGCACTTCACGAAACAGCGGAGCACCACCATGTCCACCGAAACACAGCCGGAGAATCCCTCCTCGGCACCCGGGGTCGACGACGCGATCGCGGCGACTCGGAAGAACAACACCCGCGGCAAGGTCCTGACCGCCTCGATGGTCGGCACCACGATCGAGTTCTTCGATTTCTACGCCTACGCCACGGCCTCCTCGCTGGTCTTCCCGGCCCTCTTCTTCCCCAATCAGACATCGACGACTCAGCTGCTGAGCTCGTTCGCGATCTTCGGCGTCGCCTTCGTCGCCCGCCCCCTCGGTTCGATCATCTTCGGTCACTTCGGTGACCGCATCGGCCGGAAGAAGACGCTCATCGCCTCCCTGCTCATCATGGGCATCGGCACCTTCCTCATCGGCCTGCTGCCGACCGCCAGCACCCCGGGCTGGGTCGTCCTCGCGCCGCTGCTCCTCGTCCTCCTGCGCTTCTGCCAGGGTGTCGGCCTCGGCGGCGAATGGTCGGGCGCGGCACTGCTGGCCACCGAGAATGCCCCGAAGGGCAAGCGCGCCATCTGGGGCACCTTCCCACAGCTCGGCGCGCCCGTCGGCTTCATCATCGCGAACCTGCTCTTCGTCGCCCTCGGCACCTGGACCTCCCCCGAGGCGTTCCTCGCCTGGGGCTGGCGCATTCCGTTCCTGCTCTCGGCCCTGCTCGTCGCCGTCGGCCTCTATGTCCGCATGTCGCTCATGGAGACCCCGGCATTCCAGCTCGTCGCTCAGAAGCAGCAGATCTCGAAGGCCCCGCTCGGGCGGGTCTTCGCTACGAGCTGGAAGCCGCTCATCCTGGGCACGTTCATCATGCTCGCGACCTACGTGATCTTCTACTTCATGACCGCGTTCACCCTCACCTACGGCACCTCACCGGCAACCCCTGAGCAGGCCCAGACCGCCGCCGAGGCGGCAGGGAAATCCTTCGACCCCGCGGGCTTCGTCGCGGGACTGGGGTACACGAAGAACGAATTCCTCACCTACCTCATCATCGGAGTCGTCTTCTTCGGCATCTTCACCGTCGTCTCCGGCCCCCTGGCCGAGAAGCTGGGACGCCGGAAGACGCTGCTGGGCGTGACCGTGCTCATCGCCGCCTACGGACTCGTCGTCAACGCCCTGTTCAATGCCGGCACCCCGGGAGTCATCATCGGTCTCATCGTCGGCTTCATCCTCATGGGGCTGACCTTCGGACCGATGGCCGCGTACCTGCCGGAGCTCTTCCCCGCCAATGTCCGCTATACGGGTTCGGCGATCTCGTACAACATGTCCAGCGTCATCGGGGCTGGTCCGGCACCGTTCGCTATGGTCGCTCTGTGGCAGGCCGAAGGTGGGTCGATCTTCTACTGCGGTCTCTACATCATCGCCGCGTCCATCGTCACGATCGTCGCCCTGTGGCTGGCCAAGGACACCTCTGACCTCGATATGGAGGATCAGCTGAGCTGAGCCTCCTGGATCAGGGCCCGACCGACGTTTTCGTTGGTCGGGCCCTTTCGCGTCAGCGGCCGGAGACCTAGCGACCGTCCCGGTCACCGGGAATGACTACGATTTCGTCACAACCGCCTCGGTGCTCATCAAAGCGTCATTGGTGTGACCCAGTTCACGGTAGGATTCCTCTCAGACATTGCCCAGATACGGATGTCCGGGCAATCCGTTTGCGTGACGACACGGTCACCGATCCCCTGGAGGAACCATGAAACGACGCTCGAGCCTGGCCATCGTGGCCGCCGGCGCCATGCTCGCCCTGTCCGCCTGCGGCGGCGGAGGCGATTCCGAACCTGCAGCGACCGCCGAAGGCGGAGTCCCCCTGGTCAAGGAAGGCAAGCTGACCACCTGCACCCACCTGTCCTATCAGCCGTTCCAGTTCGAGAAGGACGGCGAGGTCGTCGGCTTCGACGTCGACATCGTCGATGCCGTGGCGAAGAAACTCGGCGTCGAGCAGGAAATCATCAACACCTCGTTCGAGACGATCACCTCGGGCGCGGAGTTCAACCAGAGCAAGTGCGATGTCGCGGCCGCGGCGACGACGATCACCCCTGAGCGCGAGGAGGCCACGGACTTCTCCGAACCGTACTTCGATGCGAATCAGGCGATCCTGACGAAGGCCGATAAGACCGCGAAGGACGAGAAAGCGCTCAAAGGCTTCAAGATCGCCGCCCAGTCCGGCACCACGGGCCTCGACTACGCCACGGAGAACTTCAAGGACTCCGAGGTCATCACCTATGAGGATCTGCCGCTCTCGCTCGAAGCGCTCAAGACCGGTCAGGTCGACGCCGTGATCAATGACAACGGCGTGCTCTACAACTACAACACTGAGAACAAGGGCTTCGCCGTCGGCTTCGACATCAAGACCGACGAGCACTACGGCATCTCGATGAAGAAGGGCAACACCGAGATGAAGAAGGCCGTCGACGACACGATCAAGGAGATCAAGGACAACGGCGAGTACGACAAGATCTACAAGAAGTGGTTCGGAGAAGCACCGAAGTGATCACCCGCGAATGGGCGGCCGGCTGCAATTCGTCGTTGCAGCGGGCCGCCCGTTCGGCTGAGTTCGACCGACCTGCCGGAGTCCCAACCGACACTCACGGCACGCACCCCCGGCGGACACCCCCGCCACAGCTTTTCGAAGGACACCCATGTCAGTTCCCACAGCGAACGAGGACGGCCGCCAGACCGGCCCTGCCGTCCCGGCCGCCACCGCCACTCCGAAAGCGAAGATGAGCAAACGCCAGAAGGCGAAGCTCTCTCGCGGCATCCAATACGCCATCCTCGTCGTCATCGCGATCCTCATCGCCATCTTCGCCGACTGGCCGACCTTCATCAAAACATTCGTTCGCGTCGATGTCGCCGCAGGCATGTTCCCCGACGTCATCACGATGGCGCTGAAGAACACCGTGATCTACACGTTCCTCGGCTTCGCCCTCGGCCTGGCGATCGCTCTTGTCGTCGCCCTCATGCGTCTGTCCTCGGTCGGCGTCTATCGCTGGCTCGCGACGATCTACATCGAGTTCTTCCGCGGACTGCCCGCTCTCGTCGTCTTCCTCGTCATGGGCTTCGGGCTGCCAGTCGCCTTCCCAGGGTTCAGGTTGCCACAGCTGATCGTCATCATGATCGCCCTCGGACTCGTGTCATCGGCGTATATGGCCGAGACGATCCGCGCCGGCATCCAGGCCGTGCCGAAGGGACAGATCGAGGCAGCTCGGTCGCTGGGAATGTCATCGACACGCGCGATGTTCACGATCGTCCTCCCGCAGGCGATGCGCATCATCCTGCCGCCGCTGACGAATGAGCTCATCCTGCTCGCGAAGGACTCCTCGCTCGCCTACATCCTCGGCTCCTCGGTCGACGGACGTGAGCTCGCAGCGCTCGGCCGCGCCGAGATCGTCAACACCGCGAACCTCACCCCGTTCATCGTCATCGCGCTGTGCTACCTCATCATCACGATCCCGCTGTCGTATCTGTCGCGGGTGCTCGAGCGCAAATACGGTTCCGCCGATTCAGGAGTGAAATGATGCCCGCAGCGACCAAGACCCCGATCATCGCGATCCGCAATCTGCAGAAGAGCTTCGGCACGAACCAGGTCCTCACCGACATCAACCTCGACGTCGACAAAGGTGAGGTCGTCTGCGTCATCGGGCCCTCAGGTTCGGGTAAGTCGACGATGCTCCGATGCATCAACACGCTCGAGACGCCCACCGGAGGCTCGATCGTCGTCGACGGCATGGATATGACCGACCTCGATCTCGACATCGACGCCGCCCGCACTCGCATCGGCATGGTCTTCCAGTCCTTCAACCTCTTCGCCCATCTCACCGTGCGCGAGAACCTCACAATCGCGCAGACAAAGGTCCTCAAGCGATCGAAGGCCGAGGCCAACAAGGTCGCCGAGGCGAACCTCGCGAAGGTCGGGCTGTCCGAGAAGATGGAGGCCAAGCCCGGTTCGCTCTCCGGCGGTCAGCAGCAGCGCGTGGCGATCGCCCGGGCCCTAAGCATGGACCCCGACGTCATGCTGTTCGACGAGCCCACCTCGGCGCTGGACCCGGAGACCGTCGGTGACGTCCTCCAGGTCATGCGCAACCTCGCCGAGGCGGGAATGACAATGGTCGTCGTCACCCACGAGATGGAGTTCGCCCGTCAGGTCGCCGACCGCGTCGTCTTCATGGACGGCGGAGTCGTCGTCGAAGCCGGACCGGCCAAGGACGTCATCGGCAACCCGCAGGAGCAGCGGACGAAGGACTTCCTCTCCCGCGTGCTCCACCCCGGCCAGCTAGGGTAGCCTCCGGCCCTACTTCAGAGTGTGAAACCGGCGGGGAACGGGTCGCTGGGGTCGAGCATGAATTGCGAGGTCGAGGTCAGCCAGGCCCTGCCGGTGATCGTCGGCACCACAGCCACGTGCTCGTCGACTCTCGTCTTCTCGATCAGTCGTCCGGTGAACGAGGTGCCGATGAAGCACTCGTTGACGAAATCCGTGTGCGTCCCCAACTGACCGCGAGCATGCCGGACGGCCATGAGCGCACTCGTCCCGGTTCCGCCTGGTGAACGGTCGAGCTGCTCATTGACGGCGGCCATGATCTCGCGACCGGCGGCGATGAAGTCCTCGGAACGATCACGCTCGAACGGGATGCCGGCGTCGGCGGCGGAGAAGAAGGCGTAGAAGTTCCCGCCGAAGCCGATATCGCATGACAGCCTCCCCCGACCCGGCAAGCCGGGTGGTCTGCATGGTCGATCTCGCTCAGTTCTCCAGGACCTCTTTGAGGATGACGCGGTAGCCCAGGCGGGAGTCGTAGCCGTGGATCTCACGGGTGTCGAGCGCAGACATGAAGTCGAGCACCTCGGCGGTGATGACCTGTCCGGGCACGAGCACCGGGAACCCGGGCGGGTACGGGGTGACGAATCCGGCCGAGACCGGATGTTCCCCGTTCTCGACCCTGCGTCGCAGCTCATGCGGCAGCACATGCTCGATGTTCTGGCGACGCAGACCCGCATAGTAGGCGGTGCGCAGGTCGCCGTCGGGCAGCTGCTTCGACGGGTCGTCGGCGGGCACCTCGGCCGCGTAGTCGGGGGCGAAGGCCGAGAAGTCCGGCAGCGGGGGCATCACCGCGGCCGGTTCGGTCAGCGCGTCCTGTTCGTGGAGTTCGTGCGGATCATTGAACATCCCCGCCAGTTTGACCAGCACCTCGATGAGGTAGGCGATGGCCGAGCGTGAGGTGCCGATGTTCGTCATGAACAGCACGGTGTTCCGGCTCGTCTTATTCACCTGGATGCCGTAGCGGTCCATGAGATGTTCGTGTTTGAACGTGTCCCCGTCGACTCCCGTGCCCGAGATCTCGACGGTGATGCGGCTGGGATCGACGACGAATTCGTCGCGAACCCAGGCGTCCCACATCGTGGAGAGCCCATCGCGCAGCGGCATCGTCCGCTCGGTGACCCGGTACTCCTCGGGAATGAGATCGGCGGCGGTGAGCACCTTGAACGTCTTCTTCAGCAGAGGATGCCTGGCGATCGCCGAAGACAGACTCATCGCCAGGTCAAGCTGCTTCTGCACCAGCGCGAAGCCCTCCATCTCCACCTGCCTGCGACCGAGGTCGAGGGATGCGAGGATCTGGTAGTTCGGCGACGTCGAGGTGTGGGTCATGTACGCCTCGTGGAAGGCCTCCTCGGCGCCGGTCGAGAACTCCTGGTCGTAGACGTGGATCATCGATCCCTGGCGCAGTGCGGTCAGCGTCTTGTGTGTCGACTGGGTCGCGTACACGCGGATCGTCGCGTCCGGCGGCGGCAGCAGGTCCTCTTCCAGCCACACCGAATCGGGGGCGGGGGCACCGGTCTCGGGATCGAACAGGCGCTTCTGCTGCTCCCGGTACGCCGCGGCATGGGCGTTGGTGGCCAGGTTCTCCTCGAGGGTCTCCGCGGCGACCATGGCGGTGCGCTTGCGGGTGACCGGATGGAATCGGGCGAAGGCGAACCAGGCTTCGTCCCAGAGGAAGACGAGGTCGGGTTTGATCGCCAGGCATTCGGACATGACCTTGTAGGGGTCGTAGACGATGCCGTCGAAGGTGCAGTTGGTCAGGGTGATCATCCGCACCTCGTCGAGGCGGCCGGCGGCCCGGTAGTCGAGCAGCAGCTGCTTGATCCTGTTCAGCGGCACCGCCCCGTAGAAGGCGACGTCGTTGAGCGGATACGCCTCGAGGTAGGCGGTGCGGGCACCGGTGAGCATGAGCGCATGGTGGTGGGACTTGTGGCAGTTGCGGTCGACCATGACGACCTCGTCGGGTGAGACGACGGCCTGGTGGACGATCTTGTTCGCCGTCGACGTCCCGTTCGTGACGAAGTAGGTGCGCTTGGCACCGTAGGCGCGGGCGGCCAGCGACTGTGCCTTCTTCAGCGTGTGCACCGGTGCGAGCAGGGAATCGAGCTCACCGGAGGTGGCGCTGGATTCGGCGAGCAGCAGGTTGAGTCCGTAGAAGTCGACGAAGTCGCCGATCCACTTGGACCCGACGACGGAGCCGCCGCGGGAGACGGGCAGTGCATGGAAGACACCGGCGGGGCGGCGGGCGTGCTCACGGATCGCATCGAAGAACGGAGTGTCGTAGAGGTGCTGGATGCGGCGCAGCAGGGACAGGTGGAGTTCGAACTGGTCCTCGCGGCGGAAGACGCGGCGGAACCGGTGCGTCAGGGCACCGGCGAGGCTTTCGATATGGGCGCCTGCCATGAGGTAGAGGTCGAGTTCGGGGCGCAGATTCGCCAGGGTGTCGGCCAGCCGCAGCACCCGGCGCACCGAATTGAGCGGACTCATCGGCGCCGTCGGCGATTCCTTCGTCGAGGTGTGCGCGAACTCGATGGAATCGCGCAGGTCGCGGCTGAGCACCTCGCGGGTGTTGTCGGTGAAACCGGGGCGGAGGACGCAGGCGAGCAGGTTCGGGTTCGTCAGGGCCGCCGCCACCGCATCGTCGGCAGTGGGCACGATGACGTAGTCGTAGATGAACTGGTCTGAGGCGTTGCGAAGTTTGAGCAGGTCTGTGTGCAGCTCATCGCGGCCGCCCTCGGTGGTCTCGTCGACGATGAGGACCTCAAAGCGGGGACGGGTGTCCTGGCGGTCCTTGAGCTCGGCGCGCTCATCCTCGGTGAGGTCGTCTTCACCGGTGTCGGGCACGGTGGTGCCCCGGAGCCGATTGACCGCACGTGTGATCATGTCGTGCGCGCGGTCGAATTCGCCGTTCGAGAGCAGGTCGGTGATCTCCTCGACATAGCGCTGGCCGAAACCTGCCCAGTAGAGCTCGATCGTCTTCAGCGAACGCAGCGAGCGCCACACCTCGCCGTCTTCGGCGATCATCGAGAAGTCCCCGCCGCTGACGGCTAGGCGTTTGATCGCGAACTTCAGGTACTCCCACGCGTCCGAACGCAGCCGCCACGTGCTCGCCGGCATCCCCGGGTCCCGTTCGAGCTGCGCCCGGCGCGGCGTCGAGGGGGCTCCGACGCGACCGTGCCTGCGGCCGCCGCCGAGGTCGGCGGGCTCAAACTCCTGCGCCGTTGCCTGGTCGGAGTCGATTCCGGTCATGCGAGAGCCTCCTGGCTGTCAGTCTCAGTCCCCACCCCGGTCCGGTGTGGATTTCCTGCTCACGGGCTCAGTCGGCGGACCGTGCTGATTCCGTTGTTGCACGATCATACGACCTCACAGTTTCGAATGGGCAGGGTGGTGGGCAGTTGAGACAACCACAGGAGGCGAAATGATGATAAGCATGGGGTATGGACACCTCCGCGTCTCTTTCTGCAGGTCATCTCATCGTCGAGGAACTTGAAGCACACGGAGTCACTCGCACTTATCTGGTTCCCGGCGAGTCGTATCTCGATGTCATCGATGGTCTCCGCGATTCGGCTATCACCCCGATCGTCTGCCGCCAGGAGGGCGGGGCCGCATACATGGCCGTCGCCGAGGGGCGGATGACCGGGGTTCCCGGCATCGCCATGGTTACGCGTGGTCCCGGTGCGGCGAACGTCAAGGTCGGCGTCCACACCGCGTACCAGGATGCGACCCCTCTCGTCGTCTTCGTCGGCCTCATCCCCACCGATCATCGCAGCCGCGAATCCTTCCAGGAATTCGACCTGGACGGCTGGTTCTCTTCGACCGCGAAGAAGGTGCTCACCCTCGATGATCCCGATAAGGCCGCCGAGGTGGTCGTCGACGCCATGCACACCGCCGTGACCGGGCGGCCCGGTCCCGTCATCGTCGGTCTGCCCGAAGAGGTCCTCGTCCGCCCGAGTTCGGGGACGGTGCTGCCCCCTCGCGTGCATGGATCGGCCTCACCGTATGCCGGGGACGTCACGGAGCTGCGTGCCCGCATCACCGCTGCCGACCGCCCCGTGCTCATCATCGGCGGCGAGGACTGGTCCCCGTCGACCTCGCGGCGCATCGCCCAATGGTCACGCGACCGCGGCCTCGGGGTGCTCGGCACCTTCCGCGCCTATGACGGCATCGACCACGACAGTCCGAACTTCCTCGGCATCTTGGGCTATGGTGCGTCCCCCGTGGCCAAGCGCACCCTCGCCGAGGCGGACCTGCACATCTTCTTGGGCTGTGTCCGCACTGACGTGGCCACCGACGGCTTCACGAATGGAGTCGACCAGCGCACCGTCGTCATCGGCCCCGATGCCGATGCGCACGGCCACTTCGGTCGCCTCGACCAGCACATCGTCACCTCGGTCGGCCGGTTCGCCCAGTCCCTGTTCACCGAGGAGGGAACCCGCACATATTCGGTGTCCTCCGACGGCTCGATCGACGAACCGCCGCTCGGCGATGCCCTGTCCGAGGCGGCCGGGGATGCCGTGCCGCTGCCGGCCTGGGTCGCCGAGTCCCGGGCCGAGCTCGAGGCGTGGCGGAAACCGCAGGTGGCAGGCTCGGGGTCGGCCGCCTCGGCGGGATTCGTCGACATGGACGAAGCATTCGTCCATGTGCAGGATCTGCTGCCGGACGACGCGATCATCACCTACGGGGCGGGGAA
The DNA here is from genome assembly GCF_900169265.1 of Brevibacterium iodinum ATCC 49514. Taxonomy (GTDB): domain Bacteria; phylum Actinomycetota; class Actinomycetes; order Actinomycetales; family Brevibacteriaceae; genus Brevibacterium; species Brevibacterium iodinum. The sequence goes on along the minus strand of NZ_FXYX01000012.1, from coordinate 68,351 downwards.
CTTCTCCGGCTGGGCGACCAGGTTCCTGCCCACGCACGGGTTCCCCTCGGCGCTGGGCCCGCGCAACGGATCGATGGGATTCGGTCTGCCGGCTGCGGTCGCCGCCGCGCTCGTCCATCCGGAACGGGCGGTGTTCTGCATCGCCGGCGACGGGGACTTCCTCATGAACGGGCAGGAGATGGCCACGGCCGTCCAGTACGGCGCGGACCTTACCGTCGTGCTCAACGACAATTCGGTCTACGGCACCATCCGCGGTCATCAGGACCGCGAATATCCGGGCCGGGCCACGGCCACGGCCCTGCAGAACCCGGATTTCGCAGCCATGGCCACGGCTTTCGGCGGGCTCGGCATCCGCGTCGAACGCACCTTGGATTTCCGGGACGCGTTCGAACAGGCTCTGGCACACAAGGGGCTCTCGCTCGTGCACTGCATCACGGATCCGGCCGTTCGCGGGGCGCGCCTGCCGTGAACTCAGCAGCGGCCTGCCGTGAACGGTTTGTTGTGAACGGTGGGGCGGATGGCGAACGAATCTGACTAAGGTGGCGGTATGAGAATCGACGCGATCTTCACCGACCTCGACGCATTCACCCTTGATCAGACACGCCCGCGGGCGCAGAAGATCGGGGTGTGGGGCAACCGGATCATCGGCTTCGACGAGGAGCTCGACGGCATCGAAGCCGATCGTGTCGAGTCCCTGGACGGGGCGACGGTGCTGCCGGGCTTCAACGACGTCCACTGCCACACGACCTGGTTCGGTCTCACCCTGGCCTCGGTCGATGTCACGGCGCTGCCCGGCGGTCTGCCTGATGTGTATGCCGCACTCCAGAAGGCCGCGGCGACGACTCCGTCCGGGGAATGGATCGAAGCCACGGGGTATGCCCATCGTGACTACGACGGGCAGTATCCGGACCTGGCCAGACTCGACGAGATCACCGGAGACCGGCCGCTGTTCATGCGGCAGACGTCCGGTCACGCCGCGATCGCCAACACCGAGGCGATGCGTCGGGCGGGGATTCTGGACCCCGGTTTCGAGGAGCCGGTCGGCGGGAAGGTCGTGCGTGACGCGGCCGGACATCCGACGGGGCTGATCGAAGAGACCGCGCAGACTCTGGTGCAGGATCTCATCCGCCCGTATTCGCTCGACACCGTCGTCGACGCCCTCGATCTGGCGACGGCCTACTACGCGAAGGAAGGAATCACGTCCTTCGGCGAATGCGGAATCGCCTACGGCTGGATCGGCCACTCCCCCATTGAGATCAGCGGCTATCTGCGGGCTCGGGAGGAGGGGAAGCTGCGGGCGCGAGCGCAGCTCATGCCCCAGGCCGACGGGCTGCACTCGATCGCGGCGAACTCCGCCGACGGGTTCGGCATCGGTCTGGATGCGGGACTGCGCACCGGCCTCGGCGATGATCTCATCTCGATCGGGCCCGTGAAGTTCTTCATGGACGGGGCCCTGTCCGGCGAAACCGCGGCACTGCGGGAGAACTACGCGGGAAAGGACCACCCCGGCTATCTGCAGGACGACGCCGAGGTGCTGCGGCAGCAGATCCTCGACACCTATGCCTCCGGCTGGTCGTTGGCCGTGCACGCCATCGGTGATGCCGCCGTGGATGCTGCGATCGCCAACATCGTCGAAGCGCAGAAGCGCTATGGCCGGCGGGCGGTGCCGAACCGGATCGAGCATGCCGCATTGGTCCATGACGAGCATCTGGCGACGCTGGCCGAGCACGGTATCGTCGTCACTCCGCAGGCGGCGTTCGCCGACGGCATCGGGGACGGGATGAACGCTTCGCTCGGGCCGGACCGCCGGCACCTGATCTACCGGGCGAAGTCGTTCGTCGATGCGGGTGTGCCGATGGCCGGCAGCTCGGATCGACCGTGTGCCGACGGGAATGTGCTGCGCGGAATCGAAGCCTATGTCACCCGGAAGACCCGCGACGGGGACGTCATGGGTTCGGCGGCCGAATGCTTGAGCGTCGATGAGGCGATCGCCGCCTACACGGTCGAGGCGGCGAAGGCCTCAGGCCAGGGCGCGGACAAGGGAACGCTGAGCCGAGGCAAGCTCGCCGACTTCGTCGCCCTGGAGACCCACCCGCGCAACGTCGCGGCGGACGAGATCGCACAGATCCCGGTCCGCGCGACAATCCTCGGCGGCAACTACACCCACCAAACCCCCTAATTACTACCTGACGGCGGCCCAGCAACCTCGCGCGAGGTTGCTGGGCCGCTGTCGGGTAGTCCTGGGAGGGTGAGGGTCAGCGGGGGAAGTCTAAGTCGGTGAGGACCTTCTCGAAGACACCGAGGCCGCGTTCGAGGTCCTCTTCGCTGATGTTGATCGGCGGGACCACGTGCAGCCGGTGGTAGTTGTTGAACGGGATGACGCCGTGTTCCTTCAGCGCCGCCACCACCGAGGCGACCTCGGGTGAGCCACCGCCGTAAGGCGCCAGCGGCTCCTTGGACTCCTTGTCCCAGACGAGCTCGATCGCCCAGAACGCTCCGATGCCGCGGACCTCGCCGACGTGCTTCGAATTCTCCGCGATCTGCCGCAGACGGGGTCCGATGATCGTCTCCCCGAGATGCGCGGCGTGTTCGATCATGCCCTCGTCGGCCATTGCGTTGATCGTCGCGACCGCCGCGGCGCACGCCAGCGGATGCCCGGAGTAGGTCAGCCCGCCGGGGTAGACGCGTTCTGCGAAGGTCTCGAAGATCGCGTCGCTGAGGATCACTCCGCCCAACGGCACGTACCCGGAGTTCACGCCCTTGGCGAAGGTGATGAGATCAGGGACGATGTCGAAGTGTTCGAAGGCGAACCACTTGCCAGAGCGACCGAATCCGGCCATCACCTCGTCGGCGATGAGCACGATCCCGTGCTCGTCGCACAGCGCCCGCACACCCTGCATGTACTCAGGGCTGGGCACCATGATGCCGGCGGTGCCGGGAATGGATTCGAGGATGATCGCCGCGATCGTCGCCGGTCCCTCCAACTCGATGGTCCGACGCAGGTGCTGCAGTGCCCGCTCGGCCTCTTCGGCCTCGGTAGTGGCGTGGAATTCCGAACGGTAGAGGAAGGGTCCGAAGAAGTGGACGACGCCCGATTCTCCGGTCTCGTTCTCCCACCGCCGCGGATCACCGGTGACGTTGACGGCTGTCTGGGTTCCACCGTGGTAGGACCGGTAGCGCGAGAGCACCTTCGTTCGCCCGGTGTGCAGTCGCGCCATGCGGATGGCGTGTTCGTTCGCGTCCGCTCCGCCGTTGGTGAAGAACACGTGGTCGAGCCCGGCCGGTGTCCGTTCGGTGATGAGGCGAGCTGCTTCGGAACGGGCCGCGTTGACGGTGGCCGGGCTGATCGTGCACAGCACATCGGCTTGGTCCTTGATCGCCTGCACGACGGCCGGATGCTGGTGGCCGATGTTCGTGTTCACCAGCTGCGAGGAGAAGTCGAGGAACTCCCGACCCTCACCGTCGATGACCGTCGACCCGTGGGCGCGGGCAACGGTCGGCGGGTCGATGAGTCGCTGTGCCGACCACGAGTGGAAGACGTGCGCGCGGTCGAGTTCACGGGCCCTTGCGGATTCGTCCTTGAGTGCTGCGAGGTCGATCTCGCCTGGTTGGTGCACCATTGTCACCCTTTCGCTGAAGTACCGGGGATGAGCGCGGAATCCGCGCCCGTGGGGTCATCGTAGAACACATTCGACTACAGTGACGAGCATGTCTTATCGGACCATCGTCAGCCCCGTCGAGGCCGAGATCGAGATCAAGAGATCCCGTTTCCTCGCCCGTCTCTCCCCTGCCGCGGATGAGGCCGAGGCGCGGTCCGTCATCGCCGAGGCGCGCGCCGAGCATCCGAAGGCCCGCCACCATTGTTCGGCGTTCGTCCTCGACACCGATTCGCGCACTCAGCGCTTCAGCGACGACGGGGAACCGGCCGGCACCGCGGGCGCTCCGATCCTCGATGTCGTCACCGGTCATGATCTGACCTTCGTCGTCGCCGTCGTCACCCGGTATTTCGGGGGCACCCTGCTGGGCGCAGGCGGGCTCGTGCGCGCTTACGGTCAGGCCACCTCGGCGGCCGTGGATGAGGCGAGGATCCTCACCCGTCGTGAGCGCGTCCCTGTGTCCGCACACGTCGACTATGCCCAGGCCAACGCCCTCGAACGGGCGGCCGGGAACCGGGGGTGGGCAACGCGGTCCGACTACGGCGGTGAGGTCGGACTCGACGTCCTGGTTCCCCTCGCCGAGGTGGCCGATGCCGTGGCGATGTACGCCGACCTCACCGCCGGTCGGGCAGAGCCCGAGGTCGGTGAGGTCGAATGGGTGTGAGGCCGGGGATCGACGCTCGGATCAGCGAGAGCTGATCAGTCGAGCGCGGCGATCTTCGCGACCTGGGCGTTCGTGAGCATGACGAGATCCTCCGGGCGGATCTCGATCTCGAGACCGCGACGGCCGGCCGAGACGAACACTGTCGAATGGTCGAGCGCTGTGCGGTCGACGACGACCGGCACGGCATGGCGCTGTCCGAACGGAGAGACTCCGCCGACGGGGTAGCCGGTGCGACGTTCGGTCTCGGCGACGCCGGACAGCTGGGCCTTCTTCGCTCCGCGCGCGGAGGCCAGGGCCTTGAGGTCGAGCTGACCGGAGACGGGGACGAGCGCGGTCACGGGTTGCCCGTCGACCTGGATCATCAAGGTCTTGAACACCTGGTCGGAGCTGACTCCGAGCTTGTCTGCGGCCTCCGAACCGTAACGGCGGGTGGCGGGGTCGTGGTCGAAGCTGCGCAGGCTGTAGTCGATGCCTGCCAGGTTGAGCACTCGCACGGCCGGGGTCGCCGCACTGGAAGTCTTGGATGCAACTGTCATAAGGGGGTAGTGCCTCCTGCCCGCAGGTCAGCGGGGCCAGGAGGCGCAGCTTTCACGGCTCCGTGTCCCCGCATCGATACGGACGGAATGTTGTATCGGTGCTGATAGGTACCCGCCCACAATAGGCGAAGTAGGCTTTCGGACGCCAATTCCCGTGACGTCAAGTGACTCGCCGGTAAGCCCGTCAGCCCCTTCGGCCGGGGACGCTCACCCCCACCCGAGTTCGTGGAGCCGGTCGTCATCGAGACCGTAGAAATGGGCGATCTCATGGACGATGGTGACGACGATCTCCTCGCGCAGGTGATCCCGATCCTCAGCGAAGTCGATGAGGTTGTCTCGATAGATGAAGATGTTGTCGGGCATCTCGAACCCAGCGATCCCCCGCTCCCCGATCGGCGTGCCCTCATAGAGGCCGAGCAGGTGCCGATCACCGTTCTCCGGCCGATCCTCGACGAACAGGGCGACATTGTCCAGCTGTTCGGTCACTCCGGCGGGCAGCAGATCCAGGGCTTCGCCGAGGATCGCGTCGAACTCCTCATCACTCAGGGCCTCCATGCCACCCCACTCTAGCGACTCCGATCCCCTCGCCGAGGCGGCCCTGCGAAACGTCGAAAAGCACCGTTTTCGCCGTGTGACCGAGGACACTGCTCTTCGTTTTGCATTCCGCGAATCGGGTGGGATAAGCTTAACGTCGTTGCCCACGGGGAATCCGAGGACAACCTGGGCCCCCATCGTCTAGAGGCCTAGGACACCGCCCTTTCACGGCGGCGACACGGGTTCGAATCCCGTTGGGGGTACGGTGTAGGATCGTAAGGTCTTCCATCACAACAGCAAGGCCCTGTGGCGCAGTTGGTTAGCGCGCCGCCCTGTCACGGCGGAGGTCGCGGGTTCGAGTCCCGTCAGGGTCGCGGAGCATAAGGCTCTTCTTCGGAAGAGCCTTTGTTTCTCTCGACATACTTATTGAGTATGTCGGCGGCTCGGCTCTGTAGCTCAGTTGGTAGAGCGTTCGACTGAAAATCGAAAGGTCACCGGATCGACGCCGGTCGGAGCCACAACACGGAAGCCCCGCTTCCCCAGTGAAAACTGGGGAAGCGGGGCTTCTCCACGTCTGCGCGCACCTCTTGAAATCCGAATCACCTGGAGTAGGTTGAAGACGAGTTCGATGACCCGCCCACGTCGTGGCGGCGCAGGGCGAGAGGAGAGCTGACTTCCCGGGTCAACAGGCGATTGGCAAACCCGCTCTTGTGTGACCCACGGCACACAGATGTACTGTTGAGTAACATCTCGTGGGGTCCGCTTGAGCGGGTTCTGCTCGCGAGGGACAGCACTGACGCCTAACTGCAAGGACGCACAGACATGACGCGTGGAACGAAGATCGCCGGCAGCCGCATCCTCATCACAGGGGCCGGAAGCGGAATCGGCAGACTCATGGCTTTGGACGCGGCGGCCCGCGGCGCAGCCGAGGTCATCATCTGGGACCTCTCGGACGAACGCGGAGACGCGGTGCGCGCCGAGGTGGAGGCCGCAGGAACCAGGGCCCGATCCTTCACCCTCAATGTCGGTGATGCCGACCAGGTTGCCGCCATGGCCGAGCAGACCGGTCAGATCGACGTCCTCGTCAACTGCGCAGGCATCGTCTCCGGCAAGAAGCTTCTCGACATGGAGGAACCGGCGGTCCGTCGCCTCTACGACGTCAACACCTTCGCCCTGTACTGGACGACCCAGGCCTTCCTGCCCGGAATGATCGAGCGCGACCGCGGCTCCGTGGTCACAATCGCCAGCGCTGCCGGCCTGACCGGAGTCGCTCGACAGACCGACTACTCGGCGAGCAAATGGGCGGCGGTGGGCTTCACCGAGTCACTGCGCGGAGAGCTGCGCGCCGACGGCAGCCGGGTCAATACGCTTGCTGTGTGCCCCTTCTATATCAACACCGGCATGTTCAAGGGAGTGCAGACGAAATTCCCGCGCCTGCTCCCGATCCTCGAAGAGAACGAAGTGGCCACGCGGGTCCTCGATTCCGTTGAATCCGGTCGTGAGCAGCTGGTCATGCCCTCGCTCGTCCGCTTGGTTCCGGGTGCTCGTCTCCTGCCGATCCGAGCTTTCGACAAGGTCATGGACTTCCTCGGTGTCAACCAGACGATGGACCACTTCACCGGCCGGACCAGGCCGGGCCAGAAGCACAGGTCACCGGAAGGAGACGTGCCGGTCTCCGTGGCACGTCACTAAGCGGCAGATCCTCGGCCGGGGCCATCGTCGGTGACCGAAAGTACGGTGTTCGTCGACACGACCGGCTACAGCAGCACGGAGTTCGCACTGACGACTGCCGACTAGCTCGGCCTCATCTCGGCGGGCCGAGGTGCCGGGGGAGAAGTTTCTGACCGATTAGGGCTGGGCACGGTGGAAGGAGCACTTCGATCGGAAGTGGGTGCGCACCCGTAGCCTGCAGGCCGACGACGTGCAAGAATGAGGGCCGGAGAATGACGACGAGCGAAGGAGAGATCATGAGCGAGTTCGATTCGGACGCGGCCGACCGACTGGAAGACGACCCCATCCTCGGCGATCCCGATCTCGCCGAGCCGACAGGAGACGAACTGGACGATCCCGAGCTCGCGGCTGCTGAAGCCGAGGCCGAACAGGTCGACCTCGAGTCCGGCATCGGCGACGAGCCCGCCGAGGCTCCCGTCGAACCCGGAGCCGAAGGTCCGGAGGGCACCGGGATCGAAGGTGCCGACGATGCCCTCGTCGACGACGCCGGCGGGGACGACGAGAATGAGACTCCCGGCCTCTCCGACGAGTTCAACACCGATCAGTCACCCGCCGCGGAACAGGGCAATCGGGTCGGCGACGAGATGGTCTCCGACGACGATGGCGAATTCGAAGTCGCCGAGCTCAATGGTGACGAACTCAATGTCGATGCCCTGGCCGATGACGGGACCGAAGAGGTCTCGGTGATCGATGGAATGCCCGAGGTCATCGACGATTCGTATCAGGAGGACTGAGCTCCACCCCGATCGTCGGCGGCAGGCTCCCATGTGTTAGGACTGAAGGGGAAAGGAGCCGCCAATGCCACCCGGATCCCCGCGCCGGCGATCGACGTCCACCGCAAGCACGAACTTCGAACTCCCCCACGTCGGCACAGGTCGCCCCGTTCACCGCCTCGGCATCATCGCCACGGTCGCCACCTTCGGCGGTCTGCTCTTCGGCTATGACACCGGGGTCGTCAACGGAGCCCTCGAACCGCTGAGCGAGGACTTCAGCCTGACCGCGCTGAGCGAAGGCCTCGTCGTCGCCTCCCTCATGGTCGGCGCCGCCTTCGGAGCGGTTTTCGGCGGTCGAGTCGCCGATGCCCACGGTCGGCGGCGCACGATCCTGCTGCTCGCCTGCGTCTTCATCATCGGCACGCTCGGGTGTGTCCTCGCCCCGGGTCCGGAGTTCCTCATCGGCGCCCGCTTCGTCCTCGGGATCGCCGTCGGGGGCGCCTCGGCGACGGTGCCCGTCTACCTCGGTGAGATCGCTCCGTCGGAGAAGCGCGGCAGCTATGTCACCCGCAATGAGCTCATGATCGTCGGCGGTCAGCTTGCGGCGTTCGTCATCAACGCCGTGATCTTCAACTTCTTCGGACACGTCGACTCGATCTGGCGTTGGATGCTGCTGGTTGCCCTGGTGCCAGCGATCGCCCTCCTCGTGGGCATGATCTTCCAGCCCGAGAGCCCGCGCTGGCTGATCTCGCAGGGGCGCACCGAGGAGGCTCTGGCCGTGCTCAAGCAGGTTCGCTCCCCCGAACGCGCCGAGGCCGAGATCGACGAGGTCACCCACCTCGCAGCCGAGGATGCTAAGGAGGCCACGGGCGGATTCTCCGACCTCGGCACCCGGTGGGTGCTGCGACTGGTCATCATCGGTGCCGGACTCGGCTTCTTCCAGCAGCTGACCGGAATCAACTCGGTCATGTACTACGGCACGCAGCTGCTCACGAGCGCGGGCCTGGATTCCGGTGTCGCCATCATCGGCAACATCGCCAACGGCGTGTTCTCCCTGGCAGGCATCTCCTTGGGCATGTATCTGCTGAATAAGCTGCCGCGACGGGTCATGTTCCTCACCGGCTATGCCCTCATCGCGGTCTTCCACACGCTCATCGCCCTGACCGCGGTCATCGTTCCGTCCGGACCGGCACAGGCGTGGACGGTGCTCGCGTTCCTCGTCCTCTTCGTCTTCTCGATGCAGGGAACGGTCGGCCCGCTGACCTGGCTGATGCTCTCGGAGATCTTCCCGATGAAGATCCGCAGCTTCGCAATGGGCATCTGCGTGTTCGTGCTGTGGATCATGAACGCCATCGTCGCCCAGTTCTTCCCGCCGCTCATCGAGGCCTTGGGCATGACGGCGACCTTCGGCATGTTCGCCGGCGTCGCCGTGATCGCCTTCGTCTTCCTGGCACTGATGCTGCCGGAGACGAAGGACAAGGACCTCGCGGAATTCGAACGCGAATTCAAAGCCGAGTACGGACGCAGATAAGGAGCCTCCATGTCAGTCGCCGTCGCCGTCACCGACAGTCCCGAGGGCCGGCTTGCCCTCGAATCGGCCGTCGCCGAGGCGCAGAAGCTCGGTACCGGGCTGCTGCTCATCAACCTCACCCTCCATGACTTCGCCGAGGCGGAGGCCCCCTCCGGGCTCGAGGTCACCGTCATCAACCGGTCCGGACGCGGGGATCGCGACCCGGCCACCGCTGTCATCGACGAACTGAACGAGCGCTCGGAGGTCGACCGCCTCGTCCTCGGCGTCCGTGCCCGGTCACGCGTGGGCAAGCTGATCCTCGGGTCGGTCGCTCAGCGAATCATTCTGCGCTCCCCCGTCCCTGTGCTCACCGTCCGCCGGGACGCGACCCGACGCTGACTCGGCAGACTCCTGCCACGGCGCAGGTGTCGCCGCGGGGCCCGTCGCCGCTCATCCATGGCTTAGGCTTGAGGACGGAAGTTCCGTTCGAGGTGAGGGGGCATGCGTGGCCAATACGACAGAGGGCACCGAGGCGGCCGACCGACTCGAATCCGCACTCACCGGCAGAATCGATCCCCACACTCTCGACGAGATCTCCGCTTTGGCCCGGCAGGTGCCGCGCGCTGAGATCGGGCGCCTCGTTCACACCTCAACGCCTCTGCAGTCGGCCATGCTCTTCCGGGTGCTGACCAAGGCCGAGGCCCTCGACGTCTTCGAGGACCTGCCGCCGGCGTATCAGGCCGAACTCATCGGCAATCTCCGCGAACCCGAGGTCGCCGACATCGTCGAGGGCCTCGACCCCGATGATCGAGCCGAGCTGCTCGGCGAACTGCCCGCGAGTGTGGCCAGTCGGCTGATGAAGGGGCTGACCGCCGACGAGCGTGAGATGACGTCTGCGGTGCTGGGCTACCCGAAGTCCGCGATCGGCCGGTACATGTCTCCGGAGGTCCTCGGCATCCACGAGGATTGGACGGCGGCCCAGGCCATGGAGGTCGTCCGTGCCCGCATCGATGGGCCCGAGACCGTCTACCTGCTGCCCGTGGTCGGAGCCGGCCGGGTGCTGCGGGGCGTGATTTCACTGCGCAACCTCCTCGCCGCCGATGAGGACACGATCGTCGAAGACATGGTCCGCGACTCGATCAGCACCCATGCGCTCAGCGACCGGGAGGAGGCGGCCCGTGAGTTCCTCTCCCACCGGCTCATCGCGATGCCGGTGACCGACCAGGAGGAACGACTCGTCGGCATCCTCACCATAGATGACGTCCTCGACATCATCGACGAGGAAGATGCGGAGGACTTTGCTCGCGGTTCAGGTACCGAACCGTTGGATCGCTCCTATCTGTCTTCGACCATCATCCGGCTGGTCAAGAGCCGCATCGTATGGCTGCTCGTCCTCGCGGTCTCCGCGATCCTCACAGTCCAGGTCCTCGAAGTCTATGAGGACCGGCTTGATCAGGTCGTCGTCCTCGCGCTCTTCATTCCGCTGCTCACCGGCACCGGCGGCAACACCGGCAACCAGGCGGCCACCACCGTCACCCGCGCCCTGGCCGTCGGTGAGGTGCGCGTCCGCGACCTCGGCCGAGTCATCTGGAGAGAGCTGCGCGTGGGCGCGGTACTCGGTTCCGTGCTCGGCACATTGGGTTTCGTCGTCGCCGGACTCGTCTACGATTGGGCCATCGGCCTGGTCATCGGGCTGACGCTGCTGTCGGTGTGCATCATGGCCGCGACGGTGGGAGGACTGATGCCGATCATCGCGAAGAAGGTCGGAGCGGATCCGGCGGTGTTCTCCAACCCGTTCATCTCCACGTTCTGCGATGCCACGGGCCTCATCCTCTACTTCACGATCGCCACGACGGTGCTCGGCCTGAGCTGATGACGCGGGCTGGGCAACGACCTCAGCCCGACCATGCCTCCCACAACTCGGCGTAGCGGCCGCCCGCACCGACGAGTTCGGCGTGGGTGCCTTCCTCGATGACCTGCCCGTGCTCCATGACGAGGATCCGGTCAGCTTTCTCCGCTTGGCTGAGCCGGTGGGCGACGATGAGCGCACCACGGCCGGCAAGGGCCGCCTCGGCGGAGGATTCGAGGACATGGGCTCCGGCCGATCCCGCCTCGGCGGTGGCTTCGTCGAGGATCACGAAGTCCGGGTCGGCGAGCACGAGGCGGGCGAGCGCGATCGTCTGCTCTTGAACCGCGGACAAGCGGACCCCGCCCTCCCCGATCTGCGTGTCGAGGCCGTTCGGCAGGGAGGTCGCCCACCCGGCGCCGACCACGTCCAGGGCAGTGCGCACATCGTCGGCGGTCGCATCCGGACGCGGCAGGGCGACATTGTCATGCAGGCTGCCGGAGAACGTGTGGACCTCCTGCGCGACCATGGCGATATGTCGGCGCAGCGTGGTTTCGTCCATCGCACCCACGTCCACCCCGCTCGCCGAGGCGGTCCCGCCGTTCATGAGACGTGCCCGTCCGTGAGCGGGTGCGGACAGTCCCGCGGCGATCTTCGCCAGCGTCGTCTTCCCGGCACCGGTGGTGCCGACGACGGCGATGTGCTCACCCGGCGCGATGCTCAGGTTCACCCCGCGCAGCACGTGATTGTCCGTATCCAAGTCCGTGTCGTAGGAGAACCACAGATCCTCGAGCACAAGGCTCGGGGCGGCAGGCGCGGTCCGGGTCGATCGCCTCGGCGCGGTGGCGGCCTCGTCGATGACTCCGACCATCCGGGTCAGGGAGGCACCGGCCGATTGGACCTGGTCGAAGAGTCCGACGAGGGCGCCGATGGGGTTGAAGAGACGGTGGAAGACCAGAGCCGCCGTAGTCACGGCGCCGGCGGTGGACTCGCCGGACCAGACGAGGGCGAAGCCGGCGACCAGGAGCAGGGAGAGGACGACCGCCTCGGCGCGGTTGTTGCGGCCGAAGGCGCGGGTGACGAACCGGAAGACGTCGATCGACAGGTCGCGGGCATGCGCGGAGGCGGAGTCGATGCGTCGCATCTCCCCTGCCTCGGCACGATAGGCGCGCAGGGTCGCGCTGCCTGTGAGCCCGCCGAGGAGCCGGCCGGCACGCCGTCCGAAGGCCGCGCGTTCCTCCTTGTAGATGGGTTCTGATCTGGGCAGATACCAGCGCAGAGTGAGCCAGTACATCGGAACGGCGACGAGCCCGGTGAGGCCGAGACGCCAATCGATGGCGGCCAGACCGAAGGCAGAGACCACGACGACGAGGAGGGATTCGACGACGAGCGGCAGCACTTGGCCGGCGGCCTCGCCGATCTTGCGGGAGTCGTCGGCGACGCGGGAGATGAGGTCGCCGGTGCCGGTGCGTTCGATCCGCTGGGACTCGAGTGTCAGGGCTGAGTTGACGACTTCGGTGCGCAGTTCGGCGACGACGGGCATCGCGATGCGGGCGAGCGCCCAGGCGCCGATCCATGTACCGGCGGCCATGACGATGCCGGCGATCGCGACGGCGATGGCGCAGGCCCACACGAGTTCGGGGCCGGCTCCGGCGGGGAGTTCGTCGACGAGACGGCCGATCGCCCATGGCCCAACGAGCCCTGCCCCGGCATTGGCCAGTCCCGCGACGACGAGGATGACGATCCAGCCGGCTCGGCGGCACAACAGCGGGGCCAGGTGGGCGAAGGAGCGACGCCGCGAGGCGATCGTCAGGGTGGTGTGCGTCGGTGCCGTCATCGGGTCACCGCATCTCTGTAGGCCTCGGCGCTGTCGGTGTCTGTCTCGAGGAGATCGGCATGGCGGCCGAGGAGCAGCGGGCCTGACGTGGGGCGATAGACGACGGTGTCGGCGGCTGCGAGGAAGGCCGGGGATGAGGTGAGGATGATCGTGACCTGGTCTCCTCTCCTGCTGCGCAGTCGGCTGAGCCCGTGAGCAATCCTCGCTTCGGTGACCGCGTCGACGGCGGTGGTGGGTTCGGCGAGGACGAGGATCTGCGGGTCGGCGTTCAGGGCTCGAGCCAGGGCGACGCGCTGCCGCTGGCCGCCCGAGAGGTTCCCGCCGAGTTCCTGGATCCGGCAGCCGAGTCCCCCATCGACGAGGTCGAGCAGCTCGTCGACTCCCGAGGCGGTGAGCACCTCGGCCGAGATCGGCGAGTGGTCGGCTGTGTCTGTGCGGTCGTCGGTGTTTGCACTGTCGTCGGCGACGACCATCGTGATGTTCGATCCGATGGTGCCTTCGAACAGATCGACGTCGTGGGGTGCGACGAGCATCCGGGCGGGGCCGAGGCTCCGGGCGTGGGAGGTCAGCTCAGCCAGCAGCCTCGCTGCGTCCTCGGCGTCGTCGGAGACGATGCAGGTCAGCGCTCCCCCGGCGGTGGTGAGTGCCCGGGACTCGGCGGTCGTCGGCCATCCGGTGATGGTGATTCCGGATTCGGTGGTGGTCACTCTCGGGCGGATATCGGCGGCATCACGGGTGGTGGGGGCCGCCTCAGCGCTGGTGTCTGTCGCATCGCCGGTGCCTGCTTCAGCATCGATGCTGGTCAGCAGGCGGGCGATCCGTTCGGCGGCGCCGTGGGATTGGGCGAAGAGGCCGACGATGTCGGCGAGTGCGCGCATGGGCTCGGTGAGGAAGGCGGTCATGCCGAGGATGCCGATGAGCGCGCCGACGCTCATCTGGCCGTCGATGAGGCGCAGGCCCGCGACGATGAGGACAATCGCCAGCACCGCGGACATGACGAGTGCCCCGAGCCCGGCCAGGCGTCCGGTTCTCTCACCTGTGGCGACGCCGGCTTCGGCGGCCGCATCGGAGGTCGCGCGGTAACGCCGCACCGCCCACGGCTCGCCTCCCATCGCCTTGATCACGCGCAGTCCGTGCATGAGGTCAGACGCCGAGCGTCCGGCGGAGGCAACGGCTTCGAGCTGCGCGGTCGCACGCGCGGAGACGGACCGGCCGGGCAGGGCGACGACGATCAGTCCGATGGGCACGGCGATGAGGACGACGAGTCCGGTCACGGGGTCGGCAATGAGGAGGAAGACCGCGGCGGTGATCATGCCCAGCACCGAGGCGATGCCGCGTCCAGCCTGCTGGAACGACGCGGCCGCGGTGTCGGCCTCGGCGGACGCGATCGACAGAACCTCGCCCGAGGTGCGGTCGGCCGGAAGGCTCGGGGCGGTCAGTGCCGCATGTGTGATCTCAACACGCAGGGCGTGGGCTTCGTGCTCGCGGGCGGAGTTGCACAGACGTGCACCGAAACGGTAGCCGAGGCTGAGCACGGTGAAGAGGAGGCCGAGGCCGATGATGGAGATGACGAGAGCCGGGATCGACAGCGGGATGATCGCCCGGTCGACGATGAAGCCGATCGCCACCGGCACGAGCGCTTCGCAGACCTGCCAGACCGACAGGGCCCCTGCTCCACCGAGCAGCGGACGGATGCGCCGACGGGCGGCTCGGCGCAGAATCTGCGCACCGGTTTCAGGGGTCTTCGGCACGAAGGCTACCCTAACAAATTCGGCGGTGGGGTGGCGGCTCGGTTGGACAGCTGACTGCCAGGGCGGAAATCTAGGATGGCCTCATGACTTCTCCGATCGACTTCGGCATTCCCGATCTCACAGGGCGCACGGTCCTCATCACCGGCGCGAACAGCGGACTCGGCCGGGTGACTGCTCGGGTTCTCGCGGGCCGCGGTGCCCACGTCATCCTGGCCGTCCGCAACCGCGCGAAGGGTGAAGCCGCCGCGAAGACAATGCCCGGCAGTACGGAGGTGCGCGACCTCGACCTCGCCGACCTGTCCTCGGTGCACGACTTCGCTGCGGACTTCACCGATCCGATCGATCTCCTCATCAACAATGCGGGGATCATGATCCCGCCCCTGTACCGGACCGTCGACGGGTTCGAATCGCAGTTCGGGACGAACCACCTCGGCCACTTCGCCCTGACGAATCTGCTGCTCCCGCAGGTGCGCGAGCGCATCGTCACCGTCGCCTCCATCGCCCACCGGTTCGGCACGATCGAATTCGACGACCTCCAGTGGACCGGCCGATCGTATCGGCCGATGGCCGCCTATGGTCAGTCGAAGCTGGCGAACCTGCTCTTCACCGCTGAACTCCAACGCCGACTGGAGGAGAGCTCGTCACCGGTCACGGCGGTCGCTGCGCATCCGGGGTATGCGGCGACGAACCTCTTCGGCTCCGATGACGAGCACCGTCTGAGTGACAGAATCAACCGGACGTTCACCCGCGTTTTCGCGCAGCGCGAGCAGGACGGAGCACGGCCGATCCTCTGTGCCGCTGTCGCCGATCTGCCCGGCGGCAGCTATATCGGCCCGACAGGTCCGTTCGAGACCCGCGGAAAGCCTGGGTTCGCATCCCGTTCGACGAAGTCCACCGACACCGAGGTGGCCCGCCGACTGTGGGCGGTGTCCGAAGAGCTGACCGGGGTCACGTTCCCGGAACTGTGAGCGGCGCCGTCGGGCGATGGCGACGGATCAGCGGAAGGCCTGCTGGCCGGTGATGTGGCGGCCGAGGATGAGGGTGTGGACCTCGTCGGTGCCTTCGTAGGTGCGCACGGATTCGAGGTTGTTCGCGTGCCGCAGCGGTGAGTATTCGAGGGTGATGCCGTTGCCGCCGAGCACGGTCCGGGCTTCCCTGCAGATGGCGATGGCTTCGCGGCAGTTGTTCAGCTTGCCGACGGAGATCTGCACGGGGTCGAGAGTCCCGGCGTCTTTGAGTCGTCCTGTCTGGATGGCCAGGAGGGTGCCTTTCTGGATCTCGAGGGCCATGTTCACCAGCTTCTCCTGAGTGATCTGGTAGGCACTGAGCGGCTTGTCGAACTGGAGGCGATTCTGTGCGTAGTCGAGGGCGACTTCGAAGGAGTCGCGGGCGGCCCCCATGGCGCCCCACATGATTCCGTACCGGGCCTCATTGAGGCAGGAGAACGGCCCCTTCAGTCCCGTGACCTCGGGCAGGACCGCCTCGGCGGGCAATTTCACGTCCTCAAGGTCGATATCGCACTGGATGGAGGCCCGCATCGACAGCTTCTGCGTGATCGGGGTGGCGGTGAATCCGGGGATGTCGGTGGGTACGAGGAAGCCGCGGATGCCGTCGTCGGTGGCCGCCCAGATGACGGCGATATCGGCGATCGAGGCCAGACCGATCCAACGTTTGGCACCGTTGAGCGTCCAGGATCCGTCGGCGTTGCGGGTGGCGGTGGTGGCCATCGAGGCGGGGTCGGATCCGGCGGTGGGTTCGGTCAATCCGAAGCAGCCGATGATCTCGCCGGCGGCCATCCCGGGCAGGTAGCGGTTCTTCTGCTCCTCGGAGCCGAACTTGTGGATGGCCGACATCGCCAGCGATCCCTGGACGGAGACGAAGGTGCGCAGTCCCGAATCGCCGGCTTCGAGTTCGAGTGCGGCGAGACCGTATTCGACGGCGGAGCGTCCAGGGCACCCGTAGCCCTGCAGGTGCATGCCGAGGAGTCCGAGTTCGCCCATCTCCCGGACGATCTCGGTCGGGAAGACCGCGCCTTCGTACCACTCGGCGATGTTCGGGCGGATCCGCTTGTCGACGAAGGTCCGGACCTTCTCGCGCAGCGCCAGCTCGTCGTCGGTGAGGAGTCCGGCGAGGTCGAGGAGGTCGGAAGGGTCGCTGATGGTGTCGGTGGTCATGGGTGTCTCCTATGGGCTTGAGTTCGTCTTCAACAGTGCCACCGGAACTACTCAGAGTCCAAGAGGTAATATCATGGTGATTAAGCGTAAATTCTTATCAATCTGGGCAACGGGGATATGACATGGAGTTCAGGCAGGTCACAGCGTTCCTCGCCGTCGCCGAGGAGCTGCATTTCGGGCGGGCCGCGGAACGTCTGCACATCGCGCAGCCCGCGCTCAGCCAGATGATCCGCGCGCTCGAGAAGGACCTCGACGTCGATCTGTTCGAGCGGACGACGCGGCGGGTCCGACTGACGCCGGCAGGCGAGGCGCTGCTCGAACCCGCTGCCGCGATCGGGACTCAGGTGGACGGTGCCCGGCGCATCGCCCGGGCCGCACAGCAGGGCCTGGCGGGACGGGTGCGCATCGGATTCGGCGGCACGAGCGGCTACTCCATCCTCTCCAGACTGGCCCGCGAGGTCGGTGAGCGGCACCCGGGCATCAGCCTTGACCTGCAGCCACAGATGTACTGCGGTGAAGCCGCGATCGCGCTGCGCGACGGCGAGACGGATCTCGCGATCATCAGCCCGCCGGTGCCGGCCGGTGTCGAGGTCCACGTCATCCGGCAGGAGAGCGTGATGATCGCCATGCCCTCGGGGCATGAGCTGGCCGAGCGTGAGTCGGTGAGCATGGGTGAGCTCGCCGGTCAGCCGTTCATCTCCTATGCCCCGTCGCACGGATCTCAGGTCAGAGAGGTGATGATGCGGCTGGCCGATGACGCCGGTTTCCTGCCGCAGGTCGTCCAGGAGGCACCGGATCCCTACAGTCTTCTGGCACTCGTCGGCGCGCAGGTCGGGATGGCCGTCGTTGTCGAGTCTTCGGATCACATCCGCATCGACGGAGTGCGCTATGTCCGCCTCGCCGAGGGCGGGGATTCGTTCACTCTCGCGCTCGGCTGGCGACGGAACAACCCGTCGGAGGCGCTGGCGAGGGTACTCGACATCGTCCGCGAACTCTTCCCCTCCCCCATTACTACCTGACGGGGGCCCAGCAACCTGGCGCTGGAGTGGTCCCCGTCAGGTAGTAAGAGGCTGGTATCTTCTACTTCGTCGGCTGATCTGCAGACGAGAGGGACTGGGAGTGCACGAGGCAAGCGAAAAGACCGTCCCTGCGCAGGAGCTGCTGGTGACGATCGGGACCGAGCTGCTCGCCGGTGGGATCTCCTCGGTCGATGTCGAAGACGCACTGACCGGGCTGGCACCAGCGGTCGGCCTGAAGTCCATCAACGTCGCAGCTCTTCCTAAGGGCCTGTTCCTCACCATCGGCCCCGGCAGTCCCACCCGGTTCGAACGCATCGGTCCTGACCTGCGGTTCGACCAGACCGCGAAGCTGCTCGACATCGTCGACGCCGTGCGGTCGCGCCGGCTCGGCATCGACGCCGCTCGCCGCATGATCGAGGCCGAGGTCTACGGTGCTCCCCCGCGCTGGCCCGGATGGGTGACCCGCCTCGGCGCGGTGCCTGTCGGCGTCGGGCTGTGCCTGCTGCTCGAACCGGGACTGGTCAACCTCGCCTTCGCCGCTCTCGGTTCGCTCATCGTCGCGGGTGTGCTCGCCGTCAACGCCCGCCACCCCAGCCTCGGACCGCTGCTGCCGGTCGCCTCGGCGTTCATCGTCGCGGTGCTCATCCTCATCGGCTTCCGCCTCGACTGGCTGGACAGTCCCCTGCGCACGATCGTCGCCACCCTGGCGCTGCTGCTGCCCGGCAGCGCTGTGGTCACCGGACTGACCGAGATCTCCGCCGGCGCCCTCTCGGCAGGCAGTTCCCGGCTCGTCTCGGCCACCGTCCAGTTGGCGATGTTCATCGCCGGAGTCGCCGGTGCCTCCGTCGTCACTGGCACCGGCGCCGAGGCGCTTGCGAACTCCCAGCTCACCGCCTCGACATGGTGGCTCTCCGCCCTGGGCGTGGCCGCCGCGACGCTGGGCCTCATCATCTATCTGCACACTCCGCTCGAGCACACGGTGCCGATCGTCCTCACTATCGCTGCGGCCGCACTGGCACAACTGGGCATCGGTGCCGAATTCGGTGCGGCCATCGGCGGCCTCGCCGGCGCTTTGACCGCATCGGTGGTGGCCGTCGTGCTCTCGCGCCTACCGAAAGGCCCGATCTGGCGGATCAGCTTCGTGCCCGCGTTCCTCGTCGTCGCTCCCGGGTCGTTCGGGCTCCTCAACGCCTCGCAGATCGAGTTCGGTGACGGCACTGGGGTTGCCGGCAGCATGCTGGCGGCTGCGACCACGTTCTTCACCATCGCCATCGGCACGGTCATCGGCGCCGCCATCGCCCACGCGGTCGAGCCCAAGGATGAAATCGTCGCCTGAGACACCCCTAGAGCTACCTGACGGCGGCTCAGCTACCTCGTGCGAGGTTGCTGAGCCGCCGTCAGGTAGTAATTGGGAGGGAAGGTCAGGACGGGTCCTCCTGCGCGAACGGCGCGGAGGCCCGGTCGAGACGGTCGACTTCGTCGGCGCTGAGCTCGAGCCCGGGTGCGGCCATGACCGCCTCGAGCTGCTCAGGGGTGCGAGCCGAGGCGATCGGTGCCGTCACGCCCTTCGCCAGCAGCCAGGACAGCGCCACAGTCGTCGGAGCGACATTGTGCGAATCAGCGATCGCGACGAGATCGTCGACGACCTTGAGCCCCTCGGCATTGAAATATCCCTGCACCATGCCACCCCGATCGGCGCCTTCGAGGTCGGCTTCGGTGCGGTATTTGCCGGTGAGGAAGCCGGCGGCAAGGCTGAAGTACGAGAACACCGCGAGATCGCGCCGCTCGGCGACCGGGCGCAGGTCGGTCTCGAACTCCCGCCGATAGACGAGGCTGTACTGCGGTTGGATCGCGACCGGCTTGACCAGTCCTTCGTCCTCGGCCGCTGCGAACCACCCGGCCAGACGCGCCGGCGAATAGTTCGACACCGCGATGTGCTTGGCCTTACCGGAACGGACGATCTCATCGAAGACGCGGGCCACCTCGGCGATGGGGGTCACCTCATCGTCACGGTGGGCGTAGTAGAGGTCGACGTGATCGGTCTGCAGACGCTCCAGTGAGGCGTCGATGGCAGTGCGGATGTATTCGGGATCCTGCGTCTTGTGCTCGGGATGGTCGCCGACCTTCGTCGCGATGACGACCTCGTCCCGGTTGCCGCGCGAGGCCAGCCAGGTGCCGATGATGGTCTCGGATTCGCGGCCGGTGTTGCCGGGCACCCACGCAGGGTAGGACTCGGCGGTATCGAGGAAATTGCCGCCGCCGGCCACGAAGGCGTCGAGGACGGCATGAGACTGCGCCTCATCGGCCGTCCACCCGAAGGTGTTCGTGCCGAGATTGATCGGGAAGATGGACAGGTCGGTGCCGGGAATCTGCTTCCGCGTGGTCAAGCTTTCCTCCATTCGTCGAATGATCGGCCGCAAACGGGCCGCACTTCCGCACAACGGATAGATCTGGAGGACTATTCCGCCGAGGCGACCCACCCCTGACCGCGCCCCGCGCGGGAGGTCGTGACCGCCGCGTCCTCGTAGCCGGCGCCCATGGCATCGCCGACCGCCGTTTCCGCCTCCGCCCAGCGTGAGGGTACGGCGAGCGCGGTACAGATCCTGTCGATGGTGCCGTCCATGCCGGCGGTCAGGCGTCACTTGAGGCGGCGCCTTACTTGAGGAGGCGGTCCATTCGACGGTCGGAGAGCTTTCTTCCGCCGGTCTGACAGCCGGGGCAGTACTGGAAGGATTTGTCGGCAAAGGACACCTCGGCGATGGTCTCCCCGCAGACATGACAGGTCTCACCTGTGCGGCCGTGAACGGAGAATCCGCGTTTCTTCGCGGTTTTGATCTTGCCCGGCGGCAGGCCGATGAGCCTGCTGCGGGCGGCATCGAGCACCTCGTGGGTGGCGGTGTGCAGCGCCTGCGGGTCGACGGTCTTCGCGGTTGCGAACGGGGAGAGCTTCGCGGCGTGGAGGATCTCATCGGTATAGGCATTGCCGAGGCCTGCGATGATTCTCTGATCTTCGAGGACCGTTTTGATCCGGGAAGTCGATTCGGACAGGGCCGCGGCGAGTTCGTCGATGGTGAGGCTCAGGGCGTCTGTGCCGAGCGATGCGAGGGCGGGCACCTCGGAGGGGTCGCGGACGAGGGAGACGGCGGCGTTCTTCTTCGACCCGGGTTCGATGAGGTCGAAGGCGGCCCCCGATGCCAGGGTTACGCGCATTCCCAACGGCCCCTTGCCCATCCGGGTCGGACCACTCGGTGCGGTGTCATGCCAGTTCAGCCAGCCCATTCGGGCGAACCGGCAGACGAGACTGAGTCCGTCGAAACCGATGACGAGGGCTCGCCCACGGCGGGCCACCTCGGTGATAGCAAGTCCGGCGAGCGCATCGATGCTCGGGTCGACGGTCTTGAGCAGGCTGAGTTCGGCGATGTCCGCGCGGGTGACGAAGTCCCCGATCAGCCGCGGACGCAGGAAGTCGATCAGCGCATTGACCTCGGGCAACTCCGGCATAGTCCCAGTATCCTCCTCCCCTCCCAATCCCAACACCCCCAATTGCTACCTGACGGCGGCTCAGCAACCTCGCGCCAGGTTGCCGAGCCGCCGTCAGGTAGTTCTGAGACGCGCAAACCCGGTCACAGGAGGCGACCGACCTTGAGAACCCATCGATCGAGGACTAGCGTGGATTGACTACCCGAAGCCGAGTGGCTTCGGTGGATCGCTGACTGCCGAAGGAGGCGGACAATGGCTGAGAACGTTGCTCAGAAGCTCATCCGATCGCATCTGGAGTCCGGGGAGCTCACTCCCGGAAACGAACTCGGGATCCGGATCGACCAGACGCTCACCCAGGATGCGACGGGCACCCTGGTCATGCTCGAACTCGAGGCGCTCGGCCTCGACCGGATCCGCACGGATCTGTCCGTGCAGTACGTCGATCACAACCTGCTGCAGACCGATGAGAAGAACCCGGAGGACCACGAATTCCTCCGCTCTGCCGCGGCACGGTTCGGTCTGTGGTTCTCCCCTGCCGGCAACGGCGTCTCCCACCCTGTCCACCAGTCCCGTTTCGGCAAGCCCGGGACGACTCTCATCGGCTCGGACTCCCACACCTGTGCCGCCGGCGCTTTGGGAATGCTCGCCATCGGCGTCGGCGGACTCGAGATCGCCATGGCCATGGCCGGTGAACCCCTCTTCATCAGCGCCCCGCAGATCATGGGCGTCGAACTCACAGGCACCTTGCCCGACTGGGTCTCAGCCAAGGACGTCATCCTCGAAATGCTGCGTCGTCATGGGGTCAAAGGCGGAGTCGGGAAGATCATCGAATATCACGGGGACGGGTTGCGGAACCTCACGGCCATGGACCGTCACGTGATTGCGAATATGGGGGCCGAACTCGGCGCCACCGCCACGGTCTTCCCCGCCGATGATGCCGTCCGCGACTACTTGGAAGCCGTTGACCGAGGCGAGGACTTCACCCGCATCGAGGCCGACGAAGGTGCCGAATACGATCTCACCGACAGCATCGATCTCTCGCAGCTCGAACCGCTCATCGCCGCGCCGTCGTCTCCGGGCAACGTCACTCCGGTGCGCGAGGTCGCCGGTGAGGACGTCTTCCAGGTCGTCGTCGGCTCCTCGGCGAACCCAGGGCTGCGGGACTTCGCCGTCGTCGCCGAAACACTTGCCGACCGCCAGATTGATCAGCAGATTTCGCTCGACATCAACCCCACCTCACGTGAGGTCCTTGCCGACCTCATCGCCGGCGGATGGCTGACCTCACTGGTAGCTTCCGGGGCCCGGATTCACCAATCCGGCTGCATGGGCTGCATCGGTATGGGCCAGGCTCCTGCGGTCGGGCGCAACAGTCTGCGCACCATGCCGCGCAACTTCCCCGGTCGCTCCGGCACCGATGAGGATTCCGTGTGGCTGTGTTCTCCGGAGACTGCCGCGGCCGCCGCGCTGACCGGGAAGATCACCGATCCCCGCGACCTCGACATGGACTATCCCGAGGTGCGGCTGCCGGAGAAGTTCTCCGCAAACCGCAAGATGCTTGTTCCACCTCTGGAACCGGAGGAAGCCCGGAACGTCGAACTCGTCAAGGGAACGAACATTTCGACCCTGCCGAATTTCGACCCGCTGCCCGATGACATCGACCTGGAGATCCTGCTCAAGGTCGGCGACAACGTCTCTACAGACGAGATCATGCCCGCCGGATCCCGCGTTCTGCCGTACCGGTCGAACATCCCGAAGATCTCCGAGTTCGTCTATATCCAGGTCGATGGCACCTATGCCACCCGTGCCGCCGACCACGACGGCGGACACGCGATCGTTGGTGGGGAGAACTACGGTCAGGGGTCCTCTCGCGAGCATGCGGTCATCGCTCCGCGCTATCTCGGACTGCGGGTAGTGGTGGCGAAGTCGTTGGCGCGGATCCACTGGCAGAACCTTGCGAACTTCGGCGTCCTCGCCCTCGAGTTCACGGACGATTCCGACTACGAATCCCTGTCCCAGGGTGATGTGCTTGAGTTCCGTGGTCTGCGCGATGAGCTCGGTGCGGGGATGACGATCACCGCCGAGGCGGCCGGCCGAAAGTTCGAATTCCGCCATGGCCTGTCGCCGCGTCAGGTCGAGATGGTCCTCGCCGGTGGTCGCATCGCCCAGCGCGCCGCGAACCTCAGTTGACTCCACGAACTACCTGACGGCGGCTCAGCAACCTCGCGCGAGGTTGCTGAGCCGCCGTCAGGTAGCAATTGGGAAAGAGAAGGCGGCCCGGACACTCCCGCGGTGTGGAAGTTCCGGGCCGCCGTCTCGTGCCGAACTCTCAAGCGGTCAGGCGCTCAAGATCTCAGAGCCTGTCAGCCCTTGACCTTGGCTTCGATGGCCGCGCCGACCTCGGCGTCGATGTTCTTCCAGTACTGGATCGCGTTCGACAGCACCGGCTCTTCGACTCCGTCGGAGAGTGCGCCGGCCACAGTCGCGATGAGACCCTGGCGCTCTTCCTCGCTGTAGACCTCGCGGACCAGGGTGTGTGCCTGGCCGAAGTCGTCGTCCTCGGCGTGCAGGCTGTAGGCGCTGCGAACGAGCTCACCATCGGCCTCCCAGCCGTTGTCGACCGGACCCTGCTCGTCTCGGAAGGAACGTCCGTACGAGTTCGGGGCGTAGACCGGCGCATTACCCGAGTGGTGGTACTGCATCTGGCCTTCCTTGTCGTACGAATTCGTCTTCGTGACAGGGGCGTTGACCGGCAGCTGGTTGAAGTTCGTGCCGATGCGGTTGCGCTGTGCATCCGGGTAGGAGAACACGCGGCCCAACAGCATCTTATCCGGCGAGAGCCCGGTTCCCGGCACGGTGTTCGAAGGGCTGAAGGCAGCCTGCTCGATCTGCGCGAAGTGGTTCGAGGGGTTCTCGTTGAGGGTGAACTTGCCGACCTTGATGAGCGGGTAGTCCTTCTTCGACCAGATCTTGGTCAGGTCGAAGGGGTTGAAGCGGTAGTCCTTGGCGTCTTCGTAGGGCATGATCTGCACGCTGAAGGTCCAGGACGGGTAGTCGCCGCGCTCGATGGCATCGAACAGGTCGCGGCGATGCATGTCCGCATCCTCGCCCGCCATCCGACCGGCTTCCTCGTTGCTCATGTTCTCCACGCCCTGGTCGGTGTGGAAATGGTACTGGACCCAGAACTTCTCGCCCTCGGCGTTGACCCACATGTAGGTGTGCGAGGAGTAGCCGTTCATGTGGCGCCAGCTCTTGGGCAGGCCGCGGGGTCCCATGAGGTAGGAGACCTGGTGAGCCGACTCAGGCGAGAGCGACCAGAAGTCCCACTGCATATTGTTGCTCCGCAGACCGGAGTCGGGCAGGCGCTTCTGCGAGTGGATGAAGTCGGGGAACTTCATGGGATCGCGGACGAAGAACACGGGGGTGTTGTTGCCCACCATGTCGAAGTTGCCCTCTTCGGTGTAGAATTTCAGCGCGAATCCGCGCACGTCGCGCCAGGAGTCGGGCGAGCCTAGTTCACCGGCGACGGTGGAGAAGCGGGCGAGCATCGGGGTCTTCTTGCCCGGCTGCAGGAAGTCGGCCTTCGTGTACTTGGAGACGTCTTCGGTGACTTCGAGCTCGCCGAATGCGCCGGATCCCTTTGCGTGGGGGCTGCGCTCGGGAACTCGCTCACGGTCGAAGCGAGCAAGCTTCTCGACCAGAGCCACGTCGTGGAGCATCAGCGGCCCGTTCGCGCCCACACTCAGCGAGTGAGCATCGGATTCCCGCGGCGCACCGGACTCGGTGGTCGTTGCCTTCGTACTGTCGTGGCCAGCATATTCATGATCTGTATGTTGCGTCATAACATCTCCTTCAACCGTTTGATTTCAGGCGGCGTCACTCAGCCCGCGATCACGGCCACCGGTGAGATGCGGTTCCCAGCGGTGCAGCTGATCGGTCGGCTCAGTGCCGTTCGCCCAGTCTCGATATCCCGACTTCGGCAGAACACTGACAAAGTTAGTTTCAATCTAGCGATGTTCTCTACTTCATACAACCAAGGGCGGGCTGTCTAAATTCCCGTGCTCGACGTGTCAGACTCACCCCTCCGCGGAGGCGGCCGATCCACCACCCGAACCGCCGGTTCCGGATCCGCCCGAACCCGACGAGCCGCTGCCCGAGGCGTCCGAGGCGGATCCGGAGCCTGTGCTGCTTGCCCCGCCGCTGGTGTCCCCGGAGCTGCCGGCGCCATCGGTCGAGGTGGAACCGCTGCTCGCACCGGTGCCGTCGGTGCTCGTCGAACTGCCGGTGGAATCGCCCGTGCCCGTCGTCGTGTCCGTACCCTGAGAGCTCTGCCCCTCGGTCGCACCTTCGGCGCCGGTCTCCCCCGCCGAGGTGGACTGACCGTTCTGCGTGCCCGATCCGCTGTTCGATGAGCTCTGACCGCCGTCGGCGCCAGACCCGGATCCGCTCGACGATTCGTCTCCGCTGGTCCCGGAGTTCGAAGTCCCGTCGTCGATGACGGGTTGGTCGTTCGTCGACTGCCCGGTCACCGATCGCGAGATCTGCGAGGTGCCTGGTGAGATATCGGCTTCGGTGAAGTTCTCGGCCATCACGACCGCGCCGAGTCCGATTCCGAAGGCTGCGACGCCGATCGTCAACGGGTAGAGGACCCGTTTGCGACGCAGCTTCTGCCACCAGGAGCGGGGCTCGCTCTCGGTTTCACTGCCGTCGCCGTCCTCGTCTGTTCTGTCGTCCGGCGCCGAGGTGGCTGCCGCGGTCGCATTGCCGCCGCCGGGTTCCGGTGGAGCAAAGGCCGAATCTTCGGCGAGTGAGGGATCGACTGCAGTGGTCTTCCCGTTGGGATTCTTCGCGATCTTCGCCTTCACGGCCGGAGCGAGTTTGGACCCGACTTCCTGGATCTTCTCCTTGCCTTTGTCGAGGCTGCGACCGTAGAGAGTGACGGCCAGGCCGGTGACGATGCTGGCGACTCCGGCACCGACGACTGTGCCCGCGACGCCGAGCTGACCGCCGATGACCGAGGAGGTCGCAGCTGCGCCGGCGCCCGCCAGCAGCTGAGTGGCCGAGATCCGGCCCTCTGAGGATTTCCCCTCTTTCTTGTCCTCGGCCGTCTCTGCCGCTTCGGCGACGGCGGTCGGGGAGGCAGCTGTGGCCGCAGCAGTCGTAGGTGAGTCCGCGGCTGTGTCCGGCAATGTCCTCGTCTGCTGTTGGGTGGTCTGGCCGTCGTGGCGGATCGGGTTGGGCGGCATCACCTCGGTGACGACGTGTTCGGTGGGTTCGGCTGCCGGGGCCGGGTGGGAGCTGACGATCTCTTCGGTGATCAGCGGCAGGGTCTGGGAATGCTCGGGCAGACGAGTTTCGTCGTTGCGCTCGTGCTGTCTGTTCTTGCCGCTGTCGCCGACCGTCAAAGTTCCTCCAATTTCCGGTGGAGAACCATTCTCGAACATGCACGTTCGGGGATCCTGACACTACCCGTCCGAAGCTGAGAAAGGCCTGATGAAAATGCCCGGAAACGGCACCGTCACCTGGGACGATACGCGGGAATATGACGCCCACTACAGTAGGTTCTCACCGACTTCTCAGATGTGCGCGTCGCCACTTTCGGAGTGAAGATACGCCATCGAGACCTCATCTGGAGCAGTCTCGTTCGGTTCGAGTTCCAGCAGTTGAAAACGCGGGAGATCCAACCCCGCTTCGAGAGTGAGCACAAACCGGAATCTGCTGGCCGGGAACTGCTCGCCGATGCCCATCTGCAGCTCGCCGCAGGCACATTCGGTTTCGCTGCCCGCGCCCGTGCCGGTGTCGTGAGCGGAGTCGTCCATACCGTCGTCGGCGACCATGAGGTTGACGGCGAAACAGGGCGCTGCCAGTTCGACGAGGTTCACGTCCTGACTTCCGTGGAAATGTTCCGGGCGCAACGCCGGCACCGGGTGCACGATTCTGTCGATCTCCAGGACCACATCGGCGGTGGGGAGGAAGGTGCGCGCCATTCCGGGCAGCGCTGAGAACGGGCCCACGCGTTCGAGTCGAGCGATGCTCAACCGCCAAGGACGCAGCCCCGGAGTCAGCTGCGCGGAGTCAGCCAGGGAGACGAGCTCAGTGGTCTGACCGGCACCATTGGCCCACAGGACAGGATTACGGTCGGCAAACGAGGCGAGCGCGCGCATGACTCAGCACACCACGGACGGGTGGGGCCGCCTCGGTGATGGTGTGGTCATCCCTTGCACAGACAGAACGGGTGACCGGCCGGGTCGAGGAACACTCGGAACGTCTCTCCCGGCTGCTCTGGGGCCTTGCCCGCACCGATCTCGAGCACGGACTCCTCAGCAACATCGAGGTCGTCGACGATGACGTCGAGGTGCATCTGCTGCGGGTGGGCCTGACCGGGCCAGCTGGGCGCGTGATAGTCCTCGACCTGCTGAATGCACAGCGGGGGCCAAGAATCGGAGGTGACTTCCGCCCAGGTGCCGTCCTCCTCGACCGCGACCTTCCAATCGAGGAGCTGCCCGTAGAACTCTGCGAGTTCGGCGGCGTCGGGAGCATCGAGTACGACCACAGGTTGCTTTGCGATAGCCATGACCTGAGTCTACGCCGCAGCACGGACATGACGAAGGGGCCAACGACGGGCGGGGTGGCGTAAGATCGTTGAGCAGATCCGCCGGGCGAGCGATCGCGCCGGCACCCCGAGCAAAGGTGCGCGATGAGTTCTCACATGCTGCCCGTCGGCGACGGTCCGGCGGTGCACGTCATACACGACAATCCGGAATGGATCGCCCCGTTCACGGATGCGCTCGACCGCCTCGGCGTCGCCCATGTCGAATGGCTGCTGCCCGAGACCACGATCGATCTTGCCGCGAAACCTCCTGCCGGACTGTTCTGGTCGCGGCTGTCTGCGTCGGCGCACACCCGGACCGATCCGCATGTGAAGGAGTACGGGCGCGCGGTCCTCGACTGGCTCGCCGCCGCCGGTCGCCGAATGATCAACGGTCGCGACGTCTACGAGATCGAGGTCAGCAAGATCCGTCAGCATCGCGAGCTGGCCGGCCGGGGCTTCGACGTGCCGCGCACCGCGGCCGCGTTCGGACCGCGGGCGCTCGTCGAGGCCGCTGCCGGCTTCACTCCCCCGTTCATCACGAAGCACAATCAGGGCGGCAAGGGCCTCGGTGTGCGTCGCTTCGACTCCCACGCCGAGCTCGAGGCGGTCGCCGATGAGTTCGCGCCCGGTGGCGCGAATGCGCCGATCGACGGCATCACCCTCATCCAGGAGTATGTGCAGCCTGCCCAGCCGTTCATCACCCGTGCCGAGTTCATCGGTGGTCGCTTCCACTATGCGGTGCGCGTCGACGTCTCAGGTGGGTCGTTCGAGCTGTGCCCGGCCGATGCCTGCACGATTCCGGGTGCCGGGGCTGATCCCGACGTCGAGGCGGTCCCCCAGTTCGCCCGCCGTGAGGAGATCACGGCCGGAACACCGCTGATCTCTCGCCTCGAAACGCTGCTGACCGACCTCGGCATCGAGATCGCCGGCATCGAGTTCATCGACACTGTCGACGGCCGTCAGGTCGTCTACGACATCAACACGAACACGAACTACAACCCGTCCGTCGAGTCCGCCGAAAAGTCAGCAGGTCGTCAGCCTGCCGCGGACCGTATCGCCGATTTCATCGCCGGCACCCTCGCCGAGGCGGCCCCGCAGTCGGTATCCCCCGCCGGGCCCGCAGCCCGGTGAGGTCCCTGGACACGGTCCTACGACACCTGCTGGCTGAGCTCCGCGCAGTCCGGCCGGGGCATCGTGCGCTCATTGCCCTCGACGGGGTCGATGGGGCCGGGAAGACGATGCTCGCTCACGAGCTCGTGAATTTGGCCAAGACCGCTGCGGACGTTCCTGGACATGATTCCGACCGCCGGGTCACCGCCATCAGCATCGACGGGTTCCACCACTCTCGGGCGATCCGGTACGCCCAAGGCACGGGGCCAGACACCTTCTATCGCCGTTCCTATGACTACGGAGCATTCGTCGATTCCGTCGTCGAACCATTTCGACGAGGCGACTCGGTCGTTCCAGCCGTGTGGGACGTCGACGCGGATCGACCGATTGCGCCGGTGCCTCGGAATCAGCCGAACGACTGTGTCCTCCTCATCGACGGAATCTTCCTCCACCGTCCCGAGCTTGTGGATCTCTGGGATGCGAGCGTGTGGGTCGATGTTCCGTTTGAAGTCTCGGTCCCACGAGGAAACGAGCGGTTTGCCGGAGCCTTCGATGCCGATCCCGAGGCCGCGTCGAATCTTCGCTATGTCGGCGGTCAACGTCTCTATTTCTCTGAGGCGTCCCCGTGGGAGAAGGCAACATGGGTATTCGACAATCGAGACCTGGACCGGCCGAACCTGAGGCGGTCGACCACAGATTCGTCCGGGAGCTCTTCGCAGGCGGCATCGACGACACGGTGATGCGCGACTATCTGGTGCAGGACTATCAGTTCTTCGAGTCGTTCCTGTCCATGCTCGGCGCCTGCGCGGCCCACGCCGATGAACTCGACGCAAAGCTGCGATTCGCCC
Source organism: Brevibacterium iodinum ATCC 49514 (assembly GCF_900169265.1). Classification (GTDB taxonomy): domain Bacteria; phylum Actinomycetota; class Actinomycetes; order Actinomycetales; family Brevibacteriaceae; genus Brevibacterium; species Brevibacterium iodinum. The sequence continues at coordinate 38,353 of NZ_FXYX01000012.1, read as the reverse complement.
GACAGCTGGGAATGCTCATCGCTCTCGTCGTCGCCGAATCGCTCTATCTCGGCTGGGCCGAGTCTCGTGAGGACATGCCGCCGCGACAGGTCCACCGAGGATGGATCGACCTCCACCGAGGCGAGGCCTTCCACGGGTGGGTGCAGTTCCTCGTCGACGAGCTCGAGCGCGTGTTCCCGGAGGAAGAAGACCAGAGCTCAGAGGCCGAGACCCTCACCCACGTCTGGCAGCGGGCCGTCGACCTCGAATGCGCTTTCTTCGACGACGTGTACGACAACTGAGCCGCCAGGGAACGCACACCGCAGCCGTCCATCTCACTGACCTAGACTGGCCACATGAGCACAGGTGTTGATGCAGTCGTCGTCGGAAGTGGTCCCAACGGCATGGCCGCCGCGGTCGCCCTGGCCCGTGCCGGGCTGAGCGTCGAAGTGTTCGAGGCTCAGCCGACGATCGGCGGCGGTGCCCGCACCCTCGACCTCGGACTGGCCCCAGGCATCACTCACGACATCTGCTCGGCCGTCCACCCACTGGCCATCGCCAGTCCCTTCTTCGTCGACTTCGACCTGCGCGCTCGCGGCATGGAGCTGACGACTCCCGATATCTCCTACGCCCAACCGCTGGATGGTAAGCCCGCCGCGCTGGCCTTCCACGATCTCGACGAAACGGTCGACCGCCTCGGCGAAGCAGGACCCGAATGGCGGCGATTCTTCGCCCCGCTCCTCGAGCGTGTCGATGACGCGATCTGGCTCTCCCTCGGTGACAAACGCTCCGTGCCCGAGACCCTGCGCGACGTTCCCGGCATCGCGAACGTCGTGAAATTCGGTCTTCGGCTCCTGTCCCAGGCCAGCCCTGCGTGGAACATTCCGCTCTCCCACGAATCCTCCCAGGCCCTGTTCACCGGTGTCGCCGCGCACGCGATCGGCGGGCTGCCTGCCATGGGCACCGCGGCCACGGCCACGATGCTCTCGACCGTCGCCCATGCGGGCGGCTGGCCCTCCCCCATAGGCGGATCCCAGGCGATCATCGACCACCTCGTCGCCGATCTCGAGGCCCACGGCGGGAGCGTGCACGCAAACTCCCCGATCGCCCACGTCACCGACCTGCCCAAGGCCCGCGCCTATCTGCTCGACACCTCTGCGTTGGGTGCGGCGCAGATCTTCTCCGGCCTGCTGCCGGCCCAAGTCGACAAGAGCCTGCGGGGGTTCAAACAGGGCAATGCCGCGGCGAAGGTCGACTTCGTCCTCGACGGGCCCGTGCCCTGGTCCGACCCCGAGGTGGGGCGTGCCGGAACCATCCACGTGGGCGGCTCACGTGCGCAGATGGCCGCCGCCGAGGCGCAGGTGACGAACGGACGCATGCCGGCCGATCCCGTGTGTCTCGTCTCCGACCCCACCGTCTTCGACCCATCACGCGAGGTGAACGGCCTGCGGCCACTGTGGACGTATTGTCACGTCCCATTCGACTGCCCGATCGACCCGACCGAGTACATCACCCGGCAGATCGAACGCTTCGCCCCGGGCTTCCGCGACCGCATCGTCGCGCACAACGCGATCCCCGCCTCCGAGATGGCCGAGCACAACCAGAACTACATCGGCGGGGACATCGCCACCGGTGTTGTGTCCTTCTATCGGATGATGGCCAGGCCGCGCACGAGCTGGGACAACTACAGCCTCGGCGTGCCGGGTGCCTTCCTGTGCTCGGCGGCGACCCCACCGGCACCGGGCGTGCACGGAATGAACGGCTGGTTCTCCGCCCGCCGGGCACTCAAAACCCGTTTCGGCATCGACGAGACACCCAGCCTGTCCCCGGGCGACTGACTTTCATTCAGCTGACTCAGCCCCGCACCCACCGATCAGCGTCGCCGTCATAGCGCCATTCGGCCACCTCGGTGACGGCCTCGATGACGTTGTTCAGCCAAAACGTCGTATCCGGATGCCACCCTGCCACGAGACTCGCCGTCCGATCATCCGTATTACCTGCCGTGGGGACGGTCTCCGCTTCCTCGCCGAGGCGGCCCTCCGTCACGTCGATGACCGCACCGGCCGTACGCAGATAGCCGGCCAGACCCACGTGTACACCGTCGAATTCCTCGGACACCCGTGACCAATCGGGAATGACCCACCGACCCTTGCGACTGGTGGCCTCGAACCACACCTGACGGCGCTGCGCGGTGACGTCGAGCGGATAGCGCCTGCACAGATCCGCCCAATCCTCAGGTCCGCGAATCTCGGCGATGCGGGCATCCGGGCGCAGTTTCAGACGACAGGCTCGGGCACGCTCGAGACCGAAATCGTCCTCGACGAGTTCGACGCCGATCAGGGTTCCGTCCGGCCAGGTCCCCGTCGACGACCAGAGCCCGTCTGGCGGAGTCGACCACCATTCGCCGCTGACCTCCTCGTAGGGGTTCTTGGCGAAGTCGTGACGGTACTCGGTTTCGGTGGTGAGGACATCTGCGAGCCACTCGTCCAACCCCCACGAGAGCCTCGCGACGTCTCCCTCGAGAGGCGGATAGAGATCGGTCAGCGTGATCGCAGGCGCCGCTGTCGAATCAACAGGACCTAGGGGCCGGTCGAATACTGCAGGCAGCCCACTGCGATGATCTGCGTCATCCCAAGCCAGAGCCCATTGATTGCCCGGGTGCAGAGGCGCTGTCCAGACATCGAGCAGGCCAGTGGATATGAGCATCTCCGCGAAGGGGCGCAGAGCTTCCCGCACCTCTGGGGCAGCAGCGATCTGATCGGCACCGTGAGGAGGCTGCCAGTACATGGCGCCGGAGATGACTTCGGCCATCTCGTTCTCCAGGTCAATTTGAGTCGGCCTCAACGGTGTGACGCGTCGCAGGGTTGCCGCGACGTCCTGGGCAGTGACGTCTCCGGATTCCGGTTCGGAGTCTCCCTCGCCGAGGTACATCGCCACCGCAGCGCCCTGCTCCTTGTCGGCAAGGAAGCCGGCGATGAAGACATCGTGGCGAGCCTCGGAAAGCGCACGCGCCCCCTCGGTGAGCGGTTCGCCCTCCTCGTCGAATTCGTCGTCGCGTCCATTCAGGGCCAGCCCGAACACGAGCGAGCGTCCCCGCGGGGACGCGAGCAGATCCTCGACGGACAGGCGGTCGTCATGAAGGGTCGGAGGCTCATCATCGGCGGTCATGACCTCAGGCTACGCGAATACCTGTCAGCTGGCCTTGATGGAATCGCCTGCGTCGGAATCCTCCGCTTGCGCGCTCACCGGCACGGCAACCTCGGCGGCTGCGAGAATACGGGCCCCCTTCGCAGCCTTGAGACCCGCTCCGAGGACACCGATAATGACGAGGGCTGCTCCGCACAGCTCCCCGAGGCTCACTCGCTCGCCGAAGAAGACGAATGCCGCGCTCATCCCGACCACAGGAACGAGCATCGAGAACGGTGCGACGACGCCGGCCGGGTTGCGCGACATCAGCCACGACCAGATGCCCGAACCGAGGATCGTCGCGATGACCACTGTATAGATCAGCCCAGCGAGGGCAAGAAGTCCGGTCGGGGTAGTCAGCCCCGTGAACGACGCCCCGACCCGGTTGGGTCCTTCGACCGCGAGGGAGAGGGCGAGCATCGGCAGGGGTGGGATGACCGACATCCACATCGTCAGCTTGATCGGCTCGGTCGAATGGGACTGCCGGTTGCAGATATTGCCGATCGCCCAGCCGAAGGCGCCGGCGAGGGTGAGGAGGAAGGGCAGGAAGCTCGCGTTCGAGTCGAAGCGCTGCCAGCCGACGACGGCGAGCCCTGCCATCGCGACGAGCAGAAAGGTCATCTGCGAGCCGCGGACCCTCTCGCGCAGGAATGTCATGCCCAGCAGCACCGTGAAGGGGCCCGAGGCTTGGAGGACGAGGGACGCGAGTCCCGCGGGCATGCCGGCGGCCATCGCCCAGTAGAGGAAGAGGAACTGCAGCAGTCCGAAGCCGAGTCCGTAGCCGATGATCCACCGGAGCCCGACGTCGGGCTTCGGTACGAAGAGCAGCGCGGGGACCGCGAGCAGGGCGAAGCGCAGAGCGACGAGGAAGAAGGGCGGGAACTGGGCCAGAGAGAGATCGATGGCGAGGAAATTCAGTCCCCACATCACCGCCACCGAGGCGGCGAGCAGACAGTGCTTGAAGGACATGGCCCCATTCTCAACCGCAACCATTATGAAGCACAATCGCAGAGTGCTTCATCGACTCTGTAGCATGACTTCATGGTCATCGATCCGAAGCATCTCGAGCTGCTGCGCCTGTTCGACGAATACGGCAGCGTCACCGCTGTCGCCGATGTCACCCATCGCTCCCCTTCGGCCGTCTCTCAGCAGCTGAGGCAGGCCGGGAGCGAGATCGGCCACGCTCTGGTCGAACCCGCCGGTCGCGGACTCACGCTCACCGCCGCGGGACGGCTGCTCGCCCACGGTGGTCGGGACGTGGCCCGCACGCTCGCCCGGGTGCAGGCCCAATGGGAGGGCCACCTCGGCGAAGCTGTCGGAGAGATCACCCTGGCCGGACTGCCGAGCGCGCTCACCCACCTCCTCCCTGATGCGCTGCGCAGGCTGCGGGAGGACCACCCGCACATCGACCTGCGCATGGACGATGTCGACCTCGCCGAGCACGAATTCGCGGGACTGACCCGAGATGTCGATATCGTCGTCGCACACAGCCTCGTCGCCGAACGCCCCCTGGGCACCGACGGACTCACCGTCGTCCCGCTCGCCCGCGAACCCATCGACGTGGCCCTCGCCATCGGCCATCCGCTTGCCGATCGCGCCGAGCTGACCCCGGACGATATCGTCGATTGTCGCTGGGTCGGAGTGCCCCGAGGATACCCCTTCGACACGATTCTCACCTCGATCGAGCATCTCACCGGTCGCGACCTCGATGTCGTCCAACGCATCCGGGACAACCGGCTCATCGAAGCGATCGTCGCCTCCTCGGACCAGGTCGCGCTCCTCCCCCGGTTCACGACGCCGCGCGATGCGGGACTGTCGCTGGTGCCGCTGACGGGGGTGACGACGACACGCTGGATCGTAGCCGTGATGCGTCCGGACACGGCCGAACGTGTCGCGGTGCGTGCTGTGATCAGTGCGCTCAGCCGGGTCGACGACGCCGCGGTTTAGGCGGTGCCCATGCTGGTGAAGCGCTTGGGCACGAGCTTCTCCAGGGGCAGGAACGCCGCCCAGCAGATGACGGTCGGCAGGAAGTGGATGCCCAGCGCGAGATACGTCATGAGGTGGAAGAGGAAGAAGAAGGCGACGGCCCCGTACAGCCACTTGCCCTTGAGGAACAGCACAACCGGCGAAAGGAACTCGAAGACGAGTGTCGCCCACTGTGCGGCGATGAGGAAGCCGGGCATCTCGAGGAACGGCTTCGACCATTCGGCGCCGCGCCGCATGAGCGCCCAGATGATGACCGCACCATTGGCCCAGCGGGTGATGTTGCCCGAGGCGATCCACTTCATCACCACCGAGTAGAAGTAGGTGAGCACGACCGCGATCTGCACGACGCGCAGTGCCCAGCCTGCCCGCGCCGAGGCGGTGCCGAGGTCCCGAAAGCGCGCCGTTCCGACCGTCGGCAGGACGAAGGCGGCGATGACGAGCGCCATATGATCATGAGCGACGTAACCGTAGCCCTGCGTGTAGAACATCCACGCACCGAAGCTGAGCGCCACGGCCCAGCCGCTGAGGCGCTGGAGGATTCCGGCGGCGGCGAGCAACGAGAAGACGATGATGGCGGCGAGCAAGATCTGTGCGCCGAGGACGCTGACGGCCGGGATGTGGAGGAACCGGGCCAGCCACAGTGGCTGGTAGAACTCCGGCGTCCAGCCGTGGGCGATGACGTCGCCGGAGATCGTGAGCACATCGATGATGATGAAGAGGTAGAGGAACACTCGGAACACGGCCACCCGAGCCAGGGGGACCTCGGGCATGAACCAGCGGAGGAACGGATTCGTGGGGGCCGCCTCGGTGGGGGTCGACCTCAGGGTCGGGATGCTGCTCATCGGACCTCCCACTTCGCCAGCGTCGTCTGTTCGGGTTCGCCGACGGCCAGGCCGTTCTTCAGGTGTGTGGTGATGCGGCAGAGGATCATCGTTTCGGGTTTCGGTTCGTCCGGGTGCAGCCGGATGTACGAGTCGGCCATCGACTGCAGGAGTTCGGGGTGGGCGATGACCCGGTCGAGCTGGGATTCGACGTCACCGCGTTCGATGCCGACGGTCGCGGCGTTGAACCCGAGGCGGCGCGGTTCGTCCTCGCCGGGGAACTGGGCTTCGATGCACGTGGAGTTCACGGTCCCGTTGAGGTCTTTGGCGGTGGCGTACTGGGTGAGCGATCCGAGCGGGAAGAAGTCGTTCGTGTTGAGGAACTGTCCGCAGGTGAGGATGACGAACGCGATGGCGGGAACGACGATGCGCCAGCCGATGCAGACCTTCGACAGCGGTTTGACCCGGGTCGAGGGTTTCGGCCGGGTGGTCGGCCCGGCGGCGGGGTCGTCGGAGCCGGACTTATCCGAGCCGGGCTCGCCTGTGCGTGAGGCGGACGAGCCGGCAATATCAGGCCCCTGAGCGGCAGGATCCTGGCTCGTCAGGAGACGGCGCTTCTTCTCTTCCATACGCTTGCGGGACTCGTCCTCTCGGGTGCGGCTCGTTCGCAGACAATCCTATCCGCCCTTCAGGAGCTGCGGGCGTAGAGGTTGAGCTGCTCCCAGCCGGCCGCATACTTCTGGAAGGCGGCGACCGCGGACTCGGAATCGTTGTTACTCAGTGCCGTGACCCACGAGTCGACGAGTTCGGCGGCTTCGCTCGGCCACAGCACATCGGACATTCCGCCGAGGTCGAGCTCGAGGACCGAGTTCATGTCGAAGGTGTCGATCCATTCGGCCAGAACCGAGGTCTGCTCGACCATATCGACGACCTTCGAGGTGTCCGCAATCGTCTCCGAGGCCCATTCCATGCGCGCCGAGGCGGCCAGGATGTCCGTGCGGATGAGTACGCGGAGCCCCTCGTCGGTCTCCTCGGTGATGATCTGATCCTCGGTCAGGGAGAAGAACAGCCACCACGACGGCGGCACGTCCCAAGCCGAGACCCGGGTGAAGATCCGTGTGTCCTTGGCATCCTGCAGCCACTCCGCACGACGGCTGGCGGCACGTCGGCGAGCGGACTTCGGAGCGACGATGTCCAAGGTCGCCTTCGAGGTGTGCTCGGCCAGTGATTCGAGCGCCTCCCACCCGCGAATGTCCTCCTGAGCAGGGCAGAAACGGTCCACCCCGTCCGCGGTCTGAGACGCTGGAAGATAGATCGGAGTGCGCCGGAAGGAATCGGCCACGGGCGAAGGAGGCAGGGAGATCAAGCGCTTGTCAGCGTCGTGGGAAATCTGCTCCTCGATGCGTGACCGGCTGTCCTCCACCTGCCTGTCTTGCAATTCGGAATGCACCACAAGGGGTTCGAAGATCCGCAGGGTGACGACATAATCGCGACGGTAGGCCATGGGTTCAGCCTATCCAAGGTCCACTCACAAAATGGAACTTCCCAGTATGAACAGGTAGGATTTAAGCGCATAGCAGAGATCTAGTCCGGGGCCATTCGCCCCATTGACGACGGAGGGGGTCACGCCAGTGGGTCGCGGCCGCGCAAAGGCAAAGCAGATCAAGGTAGCTCGGAAGCTGAAGTACTACAGCCCGGATACCGACCTTAATAGACTCCAGCAGGAGCTGGGCGCCGACGCGAGCAAGTCCGGTCCGTCCGATCCGTACGACGATGAACCCGACTACTCGGCTTACGCCGACAAGTACAATGTCGACGATGACGACGAGTACGAGAACTGAGCTCGGATGAGTCCAGCCGCACACGGCTGATCTGACACGCACAGAGGGCGGGGACTTCGGTCCCCGCCCTCTGTCGTGCGCGCAGACGGCCGTGGGCCCGCCGGTCCCTCCGCTCGTGGGCATTCCCCCGCCGAGGCGGCTGTGGCCGAGGAGCATCACGCACCGTTGAGTGCAATTCCTCCACTCCCGCGGCCATCACACACCGCAAGCGGCACACCCCCGTGCAGGAACACGAGGGTGTGAGACTAACGGTGTGCGAAGCCTGTGCGCCGAGGCTGTGAGACTAACGGTGAGGGATGCCCCGCGACCAGGCCAGCCGCTCGAGATCTGGTGTGCCGCTCGAGACCTACTGCAGGATTGCGGCGCCGCCGTCGACGCCCTTGGCGCCCTGCACATAGTAGGGATCGGTCGCCAGAGATCCGTCATCGGCGGCGACTTCGCCGAGCACCCAGGCTCCGGGGCTCGCTTCGAGCACACCATCGACCGACGCTGCGTCGACGACGAGAACCATGCCGACACCGAGGTTCCACGTGCGTTCGCGGTCGTCCTGCGGCACTCCGCCGAGGTCGCCGAGCACGGAGAACACGGCCGGGATCTCCCACGAGGCACGCGACATCTTCGCGACCAGGCCCTGCGGAAGCACCCTGGCCACATTGGCCGAGAGTCCGCCGCCGGTGACGTGCGAGACCGAATGCACCGCGTCGGGCAGTGCGTCGAAGAGAGCGGCGAGCTCGCCGGTGTAGACATGAGTGGGAACGAGCAGCTCCTCACCGAGGGTGCGCCCGAATTCCGACACATGTGTATCCAGGCCCCAACCCGCCTCGGCGATGATGTGGCGGACCAGCGAGTATCCGTTGGAGTGGATGCCAGAGGACGGCAGACCGATGAGCACGTCCCCGGCCTTGACCTTCTCCGGGCCGAGAAGCTTCGAGGCCTCGACGACTCCGGTGGCGGCACCGGCGACATCGTACTCATCGACCCCGAGCAGACCCGGGTGTTCGGCAGTCTCCCCACCGACCAGTGCGACTCCGGCCGAGGCGCAGGCGTCGGCGATTCCGCGCACGATATCGGCGATGCGTTCGGCCACGACCTTGCCACAGGCGATGTAGTCGGTCATGAACAGAGGGCGGGCACCACAGACGATGATGTCGTCGACGACCATACCGACGAGGTCGTAGCCGATGGTGTCGTGCTTATCGAGAGCCTGTGCGATGGCGACCTTCGTGCCCACTCCGTCGGTCGACGAGGCAAGCAGCGGACGGTCGAAATCCTTGAGCACGGAGACGTCGAAGAGTCCGGCGAATCCGCCCATCCCACCGACGACCGAGGAGTTGTGAGTGGCCGAGACCGCCGCCTTCATGAGTTCGACGGCGCGGTCTCCGGCCTCGACGTCGACGCCTGCGGCGGCATAGGTGGTGGACTTCGGGTTCGCGTCGGAACTCAACTCAGCATCCTTTGTCGGCGGGGGTGTCGTTGACGGGAATCGGGTATTCGCCCGAGAAGCAGGCGGTGCACAGCTGGCTGCGCTCCTGCTGGGTGGCGGCGATCATGCCGTCCAGAGAGATATAGCCCAGAGAATCCGCGCCGAGGTTGTCGCAGATCTCATTCGTCGTCAGTCCGTTGGCGATGAGCTCGGCCCGGGTGGCGAAGTCGATTCCGTAGAAGCACGGCCACTTCACCGGCGGGGAGGAGATGCGCACATGGACCTCTGCCGCTCCGGCCTCCCGCAGCATGCGCACCAGCGCCCGCTGGGTGTTTCCGCGCACGATCGAATCGTCGACGACGACGAGGCGTCGGCCTTCGATGTTCTCCCGGATCGGATTGAGCTTGAGGCGGATGCCCAGCTGCCGCAGAGTCTGTGACGGCTGGATGAACGTGCGTCCGACATAGGCGTTCTTCATCAGCCCCTGGCCGAAGGGGATGCCCGAAGCTTCGGCATAGCCGACGGCCGCCGGGGTTCCGGATTCGGGAGTGGCGATGACGAGGTCGGCGTCGACCGGGTACTCCTCGGCCAGCTGTCGGCCCATCTGGGTGCGCGCGGCGTGGACGTTCTTGCCGGCGAGCATGCTGTCGGGACGGGCGAGGTAGACGTATTCGAAGACGCAGCGGGCCTGGTCCGATTCGGCGAAGCGGTGCGAACGCAGACCGTCCTCGTCGATGGCGATGAGCTCTCCGGGTTCGACGTCACGGACGAACTTCGCACCGACGATATCGAGTGCCGCGGTCTCCGAGGCCACGACCCAGCCGTTCTCCAACCGGCCCAGCGACAGGGGCCTCACCCCGTGCCGGTCCCGGGCGGCGTAGAGGGTGTGCTCGTCCATGTAGACCAGCGAGAACGCACCCTCGACATGGGGCAGCAGGTTGAGCGCCGCCTCGGTGAGGTTCTCTCCGTCTTCGGTCGCGAACAGCTCGGTGACCAGGGAGGTGTCGTTCGAGGAGTCACGGAAGGGCCGGGTGCGGGACGTCTTCTTCGTGGCCTCCTCGACGACCTTCGTCGCGTCGTCGCGACGGGAATCGGCCATGGCCTCAAGCGCGTCGAAGTTCGTCAGATTGCCGTTGTGCGCCAGTGCCACAGTGCCGAACGGAGTCGGCCCCAGGGTGGGCTGAGCGTTCTCGAACGACGGTGATCCGGTCGTCGAATACCGCGTGTGCCCGACGGCAATATGGCCCTGCAGAAGCTCGAGATCGCGCTCATGGAAGACCTGAGAGACCAGGCCCATGTCACGGTAGATGAGGATCTGCTTGCCGTTGCTGGCAGCGATTCCCGCGGACTCCTGTCCGCGGTGCTGCAGAGCGTAGAGCCCGAAGTAGGTGAGTTTGGCGGTTTCCTCGCCGCGGGCCCAGACTCCGAACACACCGCATTCGTCCTGCGGTCCGCGGTCCTGGGGGTCGATTTCGTGCGTCAGCTGCCCGTCTCCTCTTGCCACGAGTGAAATTGTCTCATACCCGCAACTGCGCTCTGACTCGGTGATCAGACTGTGGAACCGGGGGCCGTATTCCGACCCTTTCCCGCCTCGTCTGCATCGTCCGCGGTGGGCTCAACATCGTCTGCCGCTGGTGCGGCGTCCTGGCTCGCCGAGGCGGTCCCGCCCTCGACAGCGTCGGCATCCGGGTCCTCCCCGCGGGCTTCGGCGATGCGGCGGCGCGCGATCTCCTTCGGGTCGTCGACCATGTCGATCTGCGCACCGACCCGGAACTCCTTCGACTTCTTCCGTCCCCGCCAGTCGAGGACGAGCGCGACGAGCCCACCGAGGAACAGTCCGCCGATCCCGAGGACGAGCAGCAGCAGGCCCAGTCCCTTGGCCACCGTGTAGCCCATCGGCATATCGGCCGGGTCGACGAAGACCGCGAGGATTCCCGCAGCGACGATGCCGAGCACCGCGCCGATGCCCATGAACACCGAGTACTTGGGGCTGCGACGGACGGAGACGTCGATCTGGTCCTTCATGATCTCCTTGGACACGTGGCCTCGAGGCCGATGGATCGCCGGGAATGCCCCGGAACAACAGGTCGCGAACAGTCTAGTCGAGTCAGCCTGAGGTTCCTCCCAGGCAGTCTCATGCCAGTTCCCATAAACTGGACACATCTAAGCTGGACTCAACCAGATTGACGGTCACTGAAGACAGAGGTTAGCGATATGTCCCACACGATCATCGTCGGCATCGACGGCTCCGACAACGCCGAATGCGCCCTGCAGTGGGCGATCACGCATGCACAGAAGACCTCCTCCGAGATCCGCATCGTCTCCGCCTACACCGTCCCCGGCGTCAATATGAGCCAGGCCGACATCGTCTACCCCGCCGACTTCGACAGCGCCGTGAAGAAGACCGTCGAAGACATCGCCGAGGCGGCCGCCGCCACCGTCACCAAGGCCGGAGTTCCCGTGTCGACGACGATCGCGCCCGGTGACGCTTCCGGGGTCATGGTCGAGCATTCGAAGAACGCCGCCCTCGCCGTCGTCGGCGCCCGCGGTCGCGGCGGGTTCGCCGGTCGTCTCCTCGGGTCCGTGGCCCTGGCGATGCCCGCGCACTCGCAGTGCCCGACCGTCGTCGTCCCGAGCACGTGGCCGACCCGGGTCATGCCGACGACTCCCCTGCCCGTCGACGCTCCCGTCCGCACGACGGATGATCCCTCCGCCGAGGCGGACCGACGAACCCGACCCGACTTCTCCGGGGAGGTCGTCGCCGCTGTCGATCCCTTCGAGACCGACACCCCGGTGCTGCGTGCCGCGGCCTCGCAGGCCGCGATCTACGGTGTTCCGCTGCGCCTCGTCGGGGTCACCGCCACGCATATCCTCTCGCCCGAGTGGATGCCCAGCGAGGAGCACCTCATCCGGATGTACGACGAAGCGGCGAAGTCCTTCACTGCCGCTGCCGACTCCCTCGAGGGCGACTTCCCCGATCTCGAGGTGCGGTACTCGGTCTTCGATGCTCCCGCCACCGAGGTACTCGTGTCGGCCACATACACCGCCGATCTCATGGCCATCGGCTCCCGCGGCCGCGGCGGATTCGTCGCCACCGTCCTCGGGTCGACGTCGCAGGGCGTGCTCTCGCACGCAGTGTGCCCAGTGCGGGTGGTGCGGGTCAACCGCCGTCAGCCCGGGCGCCGCCGCTGAGCCGCGCCCCTCTCACCCGAGGGCGATGAGCCCGATACCTGCGACCACGAGGAGGGCACCGGCGAGTTTGAGCACCACGTTCCTCTCTCCGAAGAACCACCAGGCCAGCAGTGTGCCGACGATGATCGAGGTCTCCCGTACGGGGGCCACGAGCGCCACCGGTGCCTGCTGCATCGCATAGAGGACGAGCACATACGCCAAGGGTGAGAGGAACGCCACGGTCACCAGCGCGCGTTTGTGGCTCGTCAGGATCTCTCTGAAATCGGCGCGCTTCTCCCGCCCGCCGGGAAGTGCGAAGGCTCCCGCGGTCATGATCGACCCGACGCAGGCTTCGGACACGGCGAAGTAGAGCAGCGGGGAGTCGCTGACATGATTGATGGCGAAGTCGTCCCACAGCGTGTATGAGGCGATGAACGCCCCGATCAGCCCGCCCCAAGCGAGCCCGCGGCGCAGTCCGTCACTGCTGGTGGGGCCGTCCCCGCCGCGGGGACGGATCGTGACGACAGCGATCCCTGCGATGACGGTGAAGGCTCCGGCCGCCTCGGCGAAGGTGGGACGCTCACCGAGGAAGGCCACGGCGATGATGATCGTGACCACGGGCCCGGTGCCGTGCGCCGTCGGGTAGACGACGCCGAGCGGGGCGTGGTCGTAGCCGGACTGCAGGGCCACGGAGTAGGCGATGTGGAAGACCGCGCTCAGCGCCGCCGCACCGACCAGACCCCAGTTCAGCGACTGCGTTCCGGTGAGGACGATGACGATTGCCAGCGGAGCGAGCAGGATCGCCGAGAGCCCGTGGTAGGCGAGCACGAAAGCGTACCCCTTACCGGTGACGGACTTCGCGGCGAGGTTCCATACGGCGTGGGCGACGGAGGCGATGAGGACGAGCCCGAGGACCGGGAAGGTCACCTCAGCACCGCCCTCTTCGGCACAGTCACAGTTTGATGGCGACGGTCTTCGTCTGCGTGTATTCGTCGAGGGCTTCGATGGACTTCTCGCGTCCGTAGCCGGACTTCTTGAACCCGCCGAAGGGCAGTTCTACTCCCCCGCCGGCACCGTAGGTGTTGACGAAGATCTGACCGGCGTCGACCTCGGCGGCCAGACGGTGGGCACGAGAGATGTTCTGCGTCCACAGGGCCGAGACCAGACCGTAGTCGGTGCCGTTGGCCAGCGCCACGGCCTCATCGTCGTCGGCGAACGGCAGGGTCACGACGACGGGGCCGAAGACCTCTTCCTGGGCGATCCGGGACGCCGGGTCGACGGAGTCGACGATGGTCGGGGTGATGAACGCCCCGGCCGCAAGGTCGTCGGCCAGACCGTCGGGCCGTGTGCCGCCGGTGACGATCTGCCCGGAACCGACCTCGGAGAGGAACCCGTCCACCCGCTCATGCTGCTTGGCCGAGATCAGGGGCCCGAGCATCGGGTCCTCGAGACCGTAGCCGATGGTCACCTGCGCCATAGCGGCGGCCATCTTCTCGACGACCTCGGCGTGGATGTCACGGTGGACGATGAGCCGGGACCCGGCCGAGCAGGTCTGCCCGGCGTTCTGGATGATGGAGCGCACCAGCGACGGGATCGCCGCTTCGATATCGGCGTCGGGGAAGACGATGTTCGCGGACTTCCCGCCGAGTTCGAGGACCGTGGGCACGACCCGATCGGCAGCGGCGCGGGCGATGGCCGAGCCGGTCTGCGTCGACCCGACGAAGCCCAGATGTGCGACTCCGGGGTGGGCGCTCAGTGCCGCTCCCGCCTCCGCGCCGAGGCCGGTGACGACGTTGAAGGCTCCGGCCGGGAAGCCGACGGAGTGGATGAGTTCAGCCAACCGCACGGTCGAGCGCGGGGTCTCATCCGCGGGTTTGGCCACGGCGCAGTTGCCGGTGGCCAGCGAGGTGGCGGCGGCACGGCCGATGAGCTGGAGCGGATAGTTCCAGGCCACGATGTGTCCGGTGACGCCGAAGGGCTCCCGGCGCGTGTAGACGTGCATGTCCTCGGCCAGCGGGATCGCGTGACCGTAGTAGGACTCGATGGTGTGGCCGTAGAACTCGAAGTAGCGGGCGCACACATCGACGTCGGCATAGGCCTGGGTGAGCGGTTTGCCCGTGTCCTCGGATTCGATGCGGGCCAGATCGTCGCGGTTGGCGGTGATGACGGCGGCGGTGGCGATGAGCAGGCGGGAGCGCTGTTCCGGGCTCGAGCGCTTCCATTCCCGCTGCGCTTTCGCCGCAGCCTGCACCGCCCGGTCGACTTCATCGGCTCCGGCGCGGGCGATATCGCCGAGCTGGCCTCCGGTGGCCGGGTCGATATTGGCGTAGGTGAGCAGGGACGGCACATGCCGCCCGCCGATGAACGACGTCGTCTGCGTGATCTGTGCGCTCATGCTCGGGCCTCGAGTTCTGCGGTGGTGAAGAGGGGCAGGAAGTCGCCGAGGTCGGCTCGGGTCCCCGAGGCCTCGATGTCGCCGGCGGCGAGCGCGGCCTGGAAGTCGGTGCGTCCGGTGACCAGACCCAGCCACACCTCGGCCGAGGTCTCGACGACGTTCGGCGGGGTGCCGCGGGTGTGCCGGGGTCCGGCGATGCATTGGGTGACGCCGAACGGCGGGACCCGGACTTCGACGCTGTTGCCTTCGGCTCGGGAGGCGAGCTCCTCGAGGGTGAACCGCACGGCGGTGGCGATGGTCGACCGGTCGGCCGGGGCTGCGTCGAGCCTCGCCTGAGTCAGCCACATCTCGAGTGCGCTGCGCCCCTGATCGGGGTCGATCCTTCTGCGAATCGCCATCAGTCCCTCTTCCTCTCACCGATTGTGGCAATATCTTCCCCGAGCTCCAGGCGTCCGACAACGTTCGTCCGCCCCTCGGAATCCGTGCCTCCGGTGACCGGATCCGTGATCGCGGCGATCACGGCGTCGACCGTATCCTTCCCCGACGCCGAGGCGGCTCCCGGCTCAACGTCGAACGCTCCCGCCCACTGGAGCAGGGTGAGGGCGACGAGCCCGGTGGCCCGCGAGGACCCGTCGAGGCATTTCACGGCGACGGCATACCCGGAGCGGGTGGCCATGACGATGACTCCTTCGGCCCCGCCCTTGGCGAAGACGCCGAGCTTGTCGATGACGGTCGAATTCGGTCGGCCGTGTCCTTCGATCGTCCACGGATCGGCGAAGACCGCCTCGGTGAGGGTGCGAGCCTCGCTCTCATAGGCAGCCCACGCTCCCTCCTTCTCTGTGTCATCCTCTGTGTCATCGCTGCTGCCCAACCGGATGACGCGGCCGATGGCGCGGGCGAGGCCGGTGAGGCTGAGCGCGAACACGGGGGCTCCGCAACCGTCGATGCCGACCGCGGACGGTTCCTCTGAGGCGAAGTCGGCGACCACCTCGGCGACCTTCTGCTGCACGGGGTGGTCCGGGGACAGATAGGTGGAGGTGTCGGCGCCGATGGCGCGGGCGGCGGCGAGGAACGCAGCGTGCTTGCCGGAGCAGTTGAAATACAGGGGCGAGCGCGGGTCGGTGTTCTCGTCCCCCTGCGTCCGTGCGAGTTCCTGCAGTTCGCGGCGGAAGGCTCCGTCGGCAGGGTGGGCGGACGGGCACTGCAGATCGGGCACGCTCAGCCCGGCGGCCTCCAGCATCGATTCGACGACCTCGACGTGCCCGGCTTCGGACTTGTGCGAGGCGGCGGCCAGGGCCGCGGCGGGTCCGGTCAGCTGCGCCCCGAGGCTCATCGCCGCGATCGCCTGCAGCGGTTTGAGACTCGAGCGTGTGAACACTGCAGCGTCGGGGGCGCCCAGACTGATCAGCGGTGATCCGTCCGGGTCGAGGACGACGGCGGACCCGATGTGCCGGGATTCGATGAAGCCGGAGCGCTCGACGACTGCGAGCTCGGCGGCCTGCACGGGGGTGAAAGTCGAGAAGGTCACGCACTCAAGCCTACGACCCTTTAGGCTGGTGGCGTGAAGGTTCTTGTCATCGGTTCGGGCGCCCGTGAACACGCCCTTGTCCTCGCTCTCTCGCGCGACCCGCAGGTCGACGCCGTCATCGCCGCTCCCGGCAATCCCGGTATCGCGCAGATCGCCCACACCGAGGCAGTCGATGCCTCGGATGCCGCCGCCGTGACCGCGCTGGCTGAGACCCTCGACGTCGATCTCGTCGTCATCGGGCCCGAAGCCCCGCTGGTCGCCGGAGTTGCGGATGCTCTGCGCGAAGCCTCCTTCCCCGTCTTCGGCCCCAGCGCGGAAGCCGCGCACCTCGAAGGCTCGAAGGCGTTCGCGAAGGAGGTCATGGAGTCCGCGAACGTGCCGACTGCACGCACCGTCGTCGCCTATTCGACCGACGAGGCGGCGGCCGCGCTGCGCGAATTCGGCGCCCCGCACGTGGTCAAGGCCGACGGCCTGGCCGCCGGCAAGGGAGTCGTCGTCACCGATGACTTCGACGCCGCGATGACGCATGCGAGCTCCTGCCTCGAAGTCTCCGACCGGGTCGTCATCGAAGACTATCTCGACGGCCCCGAGGTCTCCCTGTTCGTCCTCTGCGACGGCACGACCACCGTTCCCCTGGCCCCGGCTCAGGACTTCAAACGCATCGGAGACGGTGACACCGGCCCGAACACGGGCGGGATGGGCGCGTATTCGCCGCTGCCGTGGCTGCCTGCCGGCACCGTTGACGAGATCATCGACACCGTCGCCCAGCCCGTCGTCGATGAGATGGCCCGCCGCGGCACCCCGTTCACCGGGCTCCTCTACTGCGGCCTCGCGCTGACGCGCAAGGGTCTGCGCGTCATCGAGTTCAACGTCCGCTTCGGCGATCCGGAGACCCAGTCGGTGCTCGCCCGCCTGTCCAGCCCCCTGGGCCAGACGCTGCTCGCCGCTGCCGAAGGACGCCTGAACGAGACCGCGCCTCTCGAATGGGATCCGCGCTCCTCGGTGACAGTGGTCATGGCCGCCGAGAACTACCCGGGGACTCCGACCACCGGCGACATCATCCGCGGGCTCGGCACCGTCGCGACCCTGCCCGACACCAGCGTCCTGCACGCGGGCACGAAACTCGCGACCGGTCCCAGCGGCGGATTCGCTCCCGAAGATGCCGTGATCACGAAGGACATCGCCGAGACCGGTGACATCGTCACCTCCGGCGGCCGCGTGCTCTCCGTCGTCTCCCTCGGCGACGACCTCGACGATGCGCGAGCGAGGGCCTACGCAGCGGTCGACCAGATCAAGTGGGACGGTGAGCAGCACCGCACCGATATCGCCGAGGCGGCCGCCGCCGGACGTATCGAGCTCGCCTCCGGATACGCCGCCCCCGCACCAGTCGCCCCAGTGCTGCCGGGCTGGAAGCACGTGTACTCGGGGAAGGTCCGCGACCTCTACATTCCCGCCGACGCCGCCGATGCAGCGAGTGCCGAACAGCTGCTCATGGTCGCCTCGGACCGGATCTCCGCCTATGACTGGGTCCTCGACTCGGAGATCCCGGACAAGGGCAAGGTGCTCACGGGACTGAGCCTGTGGTGGTTCGACCAGCTCTCCGATGTCATCGGCAACCATGTCATCAGCTCAGACGTGCCCGAAGCCGTGGCCGGCCGCGGGCTGATCGTGCAGAACCTCTCCATGGTCCCCGTCGAGTGCGTGGCCCGCGGCTACCTCACCGGTTCGGGAATGTCGGACTACCGGGCCACCGGGTCCGTGTGCGGCATCCAGCTGCCGGCCGGACTCGTCGAGGCCGATCGCCTCGAGCCTCCGATCTTCACTCCGGCAACGAAGGCCGAGCTCGGCGAGCACGATCAGAACGTCAGCTTCGAAGCCGTCGCCGAGACCGTCGGGACCGAGACCGCAGAGAAGCTGCGCGACCTGACCGTGGAGATCTACCAGCGTGCCGAGCAGATCGCCCGGGAACGCGGGATCATCCTCGCCGACACGAAGTTCGAGTTCGGCACCCTGCCCGACGGCACGGTCGTCCTCGGCGACGAAGTGCTCACCCCGGACTCCTCCCGCTTCTGGGACGCCGAGGGCTATGAGGCAGGCAAGGCTCAGTCGAGCTTCGACAAGCAGTTCGTCCGCGATTGGCTGACCGAAGAATCCGGCTGGGACAAGGCATCGGACACTCCTCCCCCGGCGCTGCCCGCCGAGGTGGTCGAGAAGACCCGTGCCCGCTATATCGAGGCTTTCGAGAAGCTCACCGGAGAGACCTTCCCCGGCTGAAGCGCGCAGTTCTCAACCCCACAGAAGCCGCGGGGCATCGACGACAAGTCGGTGCCCCGCGGCTTCACCATTGCCGCCAACGACTCCTGTGCGAATATCGCAGTGTGAGACGCTGAATCAGCGCTACTGGCGATCCGTGTTGCAGTTTCCCTCAGTTGCCGCATATTTCTGCCACGAAATCAGTGGAATCACGGGGGAAGTTCGGATAAGGTGACTTCACAGTGATCCACAACACACTCAGAGAGCGGGCTCGGCCATCCGCCTCTGCCACGACACTGCAGTCGGGAGGCAGCCTTGGACCTCGATATCCTCGATGTCACGATCTTCGACGGTGAGGCTCTGCGCGCCGAGAATCGTGTGAGCATCCGCGACGGGATCATCACCGAGATCGGCACCGGACCCGCAGCTGTGCCCGCGTCGCGCACGATCAACGCCGACGGCAAGCTGCTCACTCCCGGCTTCGTCGATGCGCATGTGCACACGACCTTCGGCGGTCAGGAGGCCCTGGCCTGCGATATCAGCGGAGCGGACAGCCTCGAAGCGGCATTGCAGATGATCCGCGACTATGTCGCCGAGACGACCCGTGATGACGGCGCGACCGACCCCGCGAACGACTGGGTCATCGGCGGCGGCTGGTCGATGGCCCACTTTCCCGGAGGAGACCCGACCGCCGACATCCTCGACGAGGCCTGCCCCGACAGGCCCGCGATCCTGCTCAGCGCCGACCACCATTCGGCATGGGTGAACACGCAGGCGATGACCGCAGCTGGACTCGACGAGACGTCCACGGCACCTGCCGGCGGCGTCATCGTCGCCGATTCCGCGGGCCGTCCCACCGGGTGCCTGCACGAATCGGCCATCGACCTCGTCTCAGCCCACGTTCCCGCCGCCTCCGATGAGGAGGTCCTGGCCGGTCTGCGCGAAGGTCAGCGCTACCTCAACTCCCTCGGCGTGACCGCGTGGATGGACGCCATCGTCGGCGACTACGGCGGCCACCGCGACCCGTACGACACCTACGTCGGGGCAGCGGAATCGGGCGTGCTCCGGTCCGAGGTCGTCGGCAGCCTGTGGTGGCGGCGCGGAGTCGAGGACATCGACGCCGAAGTGGCCCGACTGACTGATCTCGCACGCTCCGACGGACGCTTCCGCGCCACCTCGGTGAAGTTCATGCTCGACGGGATCGTCGAGTCCCGGACCGCGGCGATGACGACCGAATACACGTGCACCTGCGGCGGCTTCGGAACGAGCTATTTCACTCGCGCCCACCTCGAGGCCTCGTTCGCGGCCCTCGATGCGGCCGGTTTCGACATCCACTGCCACGCGATCGGCGATGCCGCAGTCAAGGCCGCCCTCGACGCTTTCGAGGCTGTCCGCAGCCAGGGCACGGCCGGCACCGGGACGACCGGCGCAGCTGACACCGGCGAACGCCGTCACCATATCGCCCACGTCCAGGTCGTCGATCCCGCCGATGTCCCCCGCTTCGCCGAACTCGGCGTCACCGCGAACCTGCAGGCGCTGTGGGCCTGCTATGACGAGCAGATGATCGACCTCAACCTGCCGTTCCTCGGTGCCGAGCGCAGCGGCTGGCTCTATCCCTTCGGGTCTCTCAACCGCTCCGGCACCCATCTGGCGATGGGTTCGGACTGGCCGGTATCGACGGCGAACCCGTGGGACGCGATCCATGTCGCGCTCAACCGCTCGCACCCGACCGCCGCGGATGAGTCGCCGCTGCTGCCCGACGAGGCCATCGATCTGATGACGGCGCTGCGTGCCTACACCGCAGGTTCGGCACGCCTGCTGCGCTCGGCCGACAACGGCCACATCCGCCCCGGTCGGCCGGCCAACCTCGCCTTGGCCGGCGCCAATCCCTTCAAACTGCCGCCGACCGATATCGCGGAGATCACGAACGAACTGACGATCTGCGACGGACGCCTCGTCCACGACGCCCTGCCGCCTCGCACACCGGAACCAACCACGCCGTCCGCCCCGACCACCACCGGCTCAGCCAGCTGAAGACGAAAGGCCATCATGACCAGTACAGCCACCTCGGCGCCCTCTGCGCAGACCGGACTCGACCACCTCGAGATCCAAGGTGTGAAGAAGGTCTTCGGCGACAATACCGCCATCGAACGCCTTGAGCTGAGCGTCCGCAAGGGCGAATTCCTCTCCCTGCTCGGCCCCTCCGGCTGCGGAAAGACCACCCTGCTGCGGATGATCGCCGGCTTCGAGACCCCCACCGACGGTGCGATCCTGCTCGCCGGCAAGGACATCGTGTCCCTGCCGCCGCACCGCCGACCGGTCAACACGGTCTTCCAGTCCTACCTGCTGTTCCCGCATATGAACATCGCCGACAACATCGCCTACGGACTCAAGCAGGCGAAGGTCCCGAAACCGGAGATCGCGCAGCGCGTCCGCGAGGCCCTCGCACTTGTGCAGATGGAGGACTTCGCCGGGCGCAAGCCCGAACAGCTCTCCGGCGGTCAGCAGCAGCGCATCGCCCTGGCCCGGGCGCTGGTCAACCGGCCGCAGGTCCTCCTTCTCGACGAGCCGATGTCGGCGCTCGACAGGAAGCTGCGGGAGGAGATGCAGCTCGAGCTCAAACGCCTCCACACGAAGCTCGACACGACCTTCGTCTTCGTCACCCACGATCAGGATGAGGCGCTGGCGATGAGCGATCGCATCGTCGTCATGTACGACGGCGTCATCCAGCAGATCGGCTCCGGTGAGGACATCTACGCGAACCCGCACAACGGCTTCGTCGCCGGCTTCATCGGCAAGCAGAACTTCATCTCCGCCGAGGTGGCGTCCACCGATTCGACGGCCGCGACCCTGCGCACGGCCAACGCCGTGCTCACCGCCCCGACGCTGACACTCAAACCGGCCACCGCCGCCGGTGAGCCCCGGAATCTCGAGGTCGGCGACCGAGTGCGCGCAGCCATCCGCCCCGAACGGATGCACGTCGCCCCGGCAGGTGAGAACTCCGGGGAGGCGAACACGGCCCGCGGCTCCGTGATCTCGTATTCGTTCTTGGGCGATGTCATCCAGTACATGATCGTCGTCGGTGACAACGACGAGATCCTCGCCCGCGTGCCTGCCGCAGGGCGGGAGCCGATGAGCGCCGGCACCGAGGTGGGGCTGAGCTGGGACGCCGACGCCGTCGCCGTGTACGACCATGAGCCGAGCGCGGTCACTGCCGCCGTCGAAGACGGTGCCTGAAATGGTCCGGCAGGGACCCGATGTGACATTCCTGGCGCCGCGGGCCGCCTCGGCGAGGTTGAGCCGGCGAGCGCTGTTGGCCGGGTTCGGAGTGGTCGGCCTCGGTGCGCTGAGCGCCTGCGGGAAGACCACGAAGATGGCCGCGTCGCCGCCGACAGACGGAGAGCTCGAATCGAAGCTCAACCTCTACTCCTGGGGCGACTACGACAATCCCGAACTCCTCGACGCGTTCAAATCCAAGAACGACATCCTCGTTCAGGTCGACGCCTACGGGTCGAACGAGGAGCTCGTGGCGAAGCTCTCGACCTCACGCGGGACGTCCGGATACGACGTGGTTGTGCCGACGGGGTCGAACATTCCGCAGATGCTCGAACATGACCTGCTCCAGGAGCTCGACCTCAGCCTGATCCCGAATTTCGAGCACATGGACCCGAACTTCACGCATCAGTACTTCGACCCGGACAACACGTACTCGATCTGCAAGGCGTGGGGCACCACCGGATTCGTCTACAACACGAAGAAGATCGACCGGGAGCTGACCAGCTGGCAGGACTTCCTCGATGCCGCACAGAAGGAAGCGGCCGGGACGACCGCTCTGCTCGAGGACCCCTGGGAGGTCTCGGCGATCGCCCTGGCTGCACAGGGTTTCAGCCTCAACACTCAGGACGAGGGAGAGCTCGACAAGGCGCGGAAGATCATCGTCGACGATCTGGCTCCGAACGTGAAGGCCTATGTCGGCAATGCCGCCACGAGCATGATTCAGGGCAGCTTCACTCTTCTGCACGCCTTCAACGGCGACGCCAGGCAGGGCCTGACCGAGGTCAAGGACCCGGAGAACTGGAAGTTCGTCTTTCCGACCCCCTCGGCGAATCTGTGGATGGACTGCTGGGCGATCGCCACCGGCGCCCCGCACCCGGATTCCGCGCACGCCTTCATCAACCACATGCTCTCGCCGGACACCGCGGTCGACCAGCTCGACTACATCGGCTACCCGATCGGAACGAAGGGCCTGGCCGAGCAGGCGAAGAAGGCCGACCTCGACCAGCAGGACCTCATCTTCCCCGCACAGAAGGTCCTCGACCGCCTCGAACCGAGCAAGCAGACTCCGGCCGATCAGATCCGGACGAAGATCCTCACCGACGCCCAGGCCAGGAGCGGAGCATGAGCACACAGACCCGACCGCAGCAGCCACGACCGAAGAAGCCGGCGACGAAGTTCTTCGGCGCGGCGGCCATGTCGTTTCCGACATGGGCCTATGCGCTGTTCTTCTTCATCATTCCCCTCGCCCTCATCGTCTTCTACAGCTTCGGGTACAAGCCCGACCAGTTCACGGCCATCGCCACCGATCGCCTGTCGTTCGGTCGGTACCCGGAGGCGATGAGCGCAAGCTTCGTCTCGACCTTCGCAGCGACCTTGCGCATCTCGCTGCTCGGCACCCTGCTGTGCCTGATCATCGCCCTGCCGTTCGCGTACTGGCTGGCGATCAAGGTTGCACCCGCCCGCAGGTCACTGGCTCTGGCCCTGGTGATGGTGCCGTTCTGGACGAACTTCCTCGTCCGCACCCTCGGGTGGCAGATCATGCTCTCTCCCGACGGGTTCCTGTCGAACTGGCTGCAGGGACTCGGACTGCTCGACGGCCCCCTCGACATCCTCTACACGCGAACGGCAGTGCAGATCGGCGTCGTCTACAACTACCTGCCGCTGATGATCCTGCCGCTGTTCGTCGCCATCGACGCCTCGGGCAAGAAGCTGCGCGAAGCCAGCTACGACCTCGGCGCGGGGAAGGTGAAGACCTTCATGCGGGTCACGCTGCCGATGGCGATGCCCGGAGTCGTCTCCGGCTGCCTGCTCGTGTTCATCCCGCTCAACGGCGACTACGTCACCGCGACCGTCCTCGGCGGAGCGAGCGGCTCCATGATCGGTCAGCTCATCGCCAATCAGTTCAACACCGCACAGAACTGGGCGGTCGGAGCGGCCATGGCGATGATCCTCATCATCTCCACCTTGGCCGTCGTCGGGGTCGGCTTCGCACTGCTCAAGCTCGGGCAGGCGATCACGGCCAAGCTCAACAGTGTTCCGCTGCATGACGGGAGGGCCTGAGATGCCGAAGAAGAACACGTTCGCACGTCGGACACCGACAGATATCGCCCTGCACGCCTGGGGCATCCTCGTCTTCATCTACCTGTTCGTGCCGATCGCGGTGATCATCGCCTATTCGTTCAACAACGGCAAGGTGCTCGCGAACTTCCGCGGCTTCGGCCTGCACGCCTACATCAGCGGCATCAACAACGACATCATCGTCTCCTCCATCGTCACCAGCCTGCAGGCCGCTGTCGGCACAGCGATCGTCTCGACGATCTTCGGCACCCTCGGCGGAGTCGCTCTGGCCAGGGCCAGAAGGGGCGCATGGTGGGCACTCGGACTGACCGCGATCCTCGGACTGACCCTGGTCACCCCCGAGATCGTCGACGGCATCTCATTCCTGCCGTGGTTCGTCACCGTCGGCGTCGATTGGGGCATCACCCCGCTCAACAACGGCCTGGTCAGGCTCATCATCTCGCACGCGATGTTCTCCATGGCGATCGTGACGTTCATCGTCAGGGCCCGGCTCGCCGGAATGGACACCCAGCTCGAGGATGCCGCCGCCGATCTCGGTGCCACCCCGTGGAACCGGTTCAAGGACATCACGCTGCCGATCGCGGCTCCCGGCATCCTCGCGGGAGCTCTGATGTCGTTCACCGTCAGCCTCGACAACACGATCCTCTCGAGCTTCGTCCAGCAGCCGGGCTACACCCCGTGGCCGGTCTACATCTTCTCCGCCGTCCGCGTGGCTCTGCGCCCCGAGGTCGCGGCGATGTCGACGGTGATGTTCGTGCTCACCCTCGCCGCGCTCGGTTTCGTCGGCTTCGTCCTGCGCAAGGCCGGCGGGAACGCCACGGAGATCATCAAGACGATGGCCGCATGAGGAGCCCCATCACCGAGGCGGCCCCGAAGTTCGCCGGCTCGTGCCGGCCCGCCGTTTCGCACCACCCCGCACTTGCCGGTCTGGCAGAGTGCCAACCGACCGCACCTGCCTGTCCGGCAGAGTGCCCACCGACCGCACAGCGAAGAAAGTGAAGTGACATGGACGTCAATGCCGCATTGGCCGACGCCTCGACCATTCCGTTCTGGCTCGACACCGACCTGCGTCCGGAGCCGCTGCCGCCGCTGCAGGAGAACCGCGAGACCGACCTCCTCGTCGTCGGCGGCGGGTTCACGGGTCTGTGGACTGCTCTGCAGGCCAAGGAGCGGGACCCGAACCGTCGGGTAGTGCTCGTCGAAGCGAACTCGATCGGGTGGGCCGCCTCGGGGCGCAATGGCGGATTCTGCGCGGCCAGCCTCACTCACGGCTATGACAACGGGGAAGCCCACCTGCCGGAGGAGAACGATCGGCTCGCGCAGCTGGGCCGGGAGAACCTCGACACCATCGAAGCAACGGTGGCGAAGTACGGGATGGACGTAGAGTTCGAACGCACGGGCGAACTCGATGTCGCCACCGAGGACTACCAGGTCGCCGAGCTGCGGGAGGCTCACGATCCCGATTCCGGTTTCGTCTTCCTCGACCAGCAGGAGCTCGCGGGGATCGTCAAGTCACCGACGTACAAGGGTGCGCTGTGGGATTCTCGCGAGGTCGCGCTCGTCCATCCGGCGAAGCTGTGCTGGGAGCTGCTGCGGGTCGTCCGCGAACTCGGGGTCGAGGTCTATGAGGGCACGAAGGTCACCGATGTCAGCGATCGGAAGACCACCGTAGAGGTCGCCACCGAGCCCACCGGCGAGGCCGCAAATACGACGGGCGGCGGAACGGGGGCGGCTGCCTCCTCGCGGGCATCGTCGACGATCACCGCGCAGCGCGTGGCCCTGGCGACGAATGTGTTCCCCTCGCTCCTCAGGCGGGTGAGTCTGCATACGGTTCCCGTCTACGACTATGCGCTGATGACCGAGCCGCTGAACGACGAGCAGATGGCTGCGATCGGGTGGGAGGGCCGTCAGGGCATCGGCGACTGTGCAAACAGATTCCACTACTACCGGCTGAGCGCTGACAACCGGATCCTCTTCGGCGGTTGGGACGCCGTCTACCACTTCGGGCGGCAGGTGTCGTGGAGATACGATCAGCGGCCCGAGACGTTCGAGACCCTCGCCGAGCACTTCTTCGAGACCTTCCCGCAGCTGGTCGGGCTGAAGTTCACCCATAAATGGGGCGGACCGATCGACACCTGCTCGCGGTTCTTCTCGTTCTTCACCAGCGCCTATGGGAAGAAGGTTGCCATGGCTGCGGGGTTCACCGGGCTCGGAGTGGGTGCGTCTCGGTTCGCTGGAACGGTCATGCTCGATCTGCTCTCCGGTGAGGACACCGAACTGACCGAGCTCGAGATGGTGCGCAAGCTGCCCCTGCCGTTCCCGCCCGAGCCGGTGGCGTGGCTGGGCATCAAGATGACGACGAATGCGCTGATCAAGGCCGATGAGAACGAAGGCCGTCGCGGACCTTTGCTCAAGGTCCTCGATGCAGTCGGCATGGGCTTCGATTCCTGAGGGCTCCGGCCTGTCCGGCGACCGGACCGCGGGCGGGGAATTCGGCCGTGGTTGGTAGACTCTGGGTGAGCGCGGGAGGAACTCCCGAACACTTTCACAAAGGAGCAGTACACGCATGGCACGTGTCGTCGTTGAGGTGATGCCCAAACCCGAGATCCTTGACCCCCAGGGCAAGGCGATCTCCGGCGGACTGACCCGTCTGGGCTTCACCGGGTTCGGTGAGGTTCGTCAGGGCAAGCGGTTCGAACTCGAGGTTGACGGCGAAGCCACCGAAGAGGTCCTCGCCCAGGCACGCGAAGCCGCGGAGAAGCTGCTGTCGAACCCCGTGATCGAAAACGTCGTGGCCGTCCGCGTGGCCGAGGACGCGTCGTGACCGCTGTCGCGGCTGATCCCACCGCCGAGGCGACGCCCGAGTCCGGTGTCTCCGTCGGAGTCGTCACGTTCCCCGGAACGCTTGATGACCGCGACGCCGCTCGCGCCGTGCGTCTGGCCGGTGCGAACCCGGTGAACCTATGGCATGCGGATTCGACTCTGTCCGGAGTCGACGCCGTCATCCTGCCCGGCGGGTTCTCCTATGGTGACTACCTGCGCTGCGGCGCAATCGCCGGATTCGCTCCGATCATGGAGTCCGTCGTCGCTGCGGCGAATGCCGGTATGCCGGTGCTCGGCATCTGCAACGGCTTCCAGATCCTCTGCGAATCCCATCTGCTGCCCGGTGCGCTCATCCGCAACGATCACCAGCATTTCATCTGCCGCGACCAGGACCTGGTCGTGGAGAACGCGAACACCGCGTGGACGAGCGACTATGAGCAGGGTCAGACGATCCGCATTCCGCTGAAGAACGGTGAGGGCGGGTACGTCGCCACCGACGAAGTGCTCGACGAACTCGAGTCCACCGGACGCGTCGTCTTCCGCTACCAGGGCTTCAACCCGAACGGATCTCTGCGCGACATCGCCGGAATCACGAACGAAGCAGGCAACGTCGTCGGCCTCATGCCGCACCCCGAACACGCCGTCGAGGCCGGCTTCGGCCCCGAGTCGGGCGGCGGAATCGACGGTCAGGGGTTCTTCTCCTCCGCCGTGCGCACGCTCGTCGCCAAGGGCTGAGCCGCAAGAGGCTGCGCTTCTCCTCGGCATACTGCCGAAGTCCGTTGCAATGACCTCACGCAGGGGGTTCGGTGGGATCCACTTCGATCGTCGCCGAGTCCTCGAGATCACCGCATTTGGCCACCGCCTCGTACTCACCGGTCGGCGGCATGTTCTCTCTCGGCATATACCGCACTGATGCGGACTTGTCCTCCCCGGTCACCTGGCTCTTCTCCCAGACCTTCTTCCTGACGTCGTCGTCCTTCCTGTACACGGTGAAGGCAACTGTGTCCTCGGCCGAACAGTTGACCATTGTCAGGTTGAGTCCCTCCCGGTAGAGGCCCTCGTCGAGCATCGTCGATTCCGGATCCATCTCGAGGGTGCCGTCATCGTAGTCGCCCCGATCCCCTTCGATGATCCGAACTCGCTCGTGAAACACTCGCTCCGGTTCATCCCCGCGTTCGAGCTTCACCGTGAATTCGACGTTCGAACCGACATCAGGTTTCTTGTCCATCGCGACAGCCCCGTCGAACGCTCCGTGCTTTTCGACCGTATGCAGAATGTTATCCAAGCTTGTCGATACCCGGTCGCCCTTCTCGAGCCCGTCGATCGTGTACTCGATGCCTTTGCCTTCAGTCACCTCAGCCGGCGTCATCGTTCGATACTTCAATGCCAGGTCGGCTATTTTGACCGTCGAATCGTCACTCGAGTCGACCTCGCCAGAGGAGACTGTGTGGTTCGAGTCCGTCCGGTCCGCCGCAGCACCTTCCGTACCCGATTCTGCGGCGGATGCTGGCCCGATTGAGGCCGCGGTCGGTCCGGCCGCGAGGGCCGAGATGCCGAGGGCGACGGTCGCGGCGAGTGCGAGCTTCTTCATTGTGATCATCCTTCTTTCGTCTTTGCCAGTGATGTTCTGAAAGCGTTGTCGGGTTGATCTGCCGTATTCGGTTGTAGTGCGACCGTAGGCAAGACGAAAGCGATCTGTGGAGTTCTGATCATTGTGGTCATGACAACTTCGAAACAGCGTTCCGGCCGGTTTCGAGACGTCAATGTGACCTGCTGATTCGAACGCTGAGCCGTCGTTCAGGTTCGAGTTCCACGCGCAGTTGCGACCTCGACGAGGCGACGCTGTCGTTCCTGGTCATCCGCTCTGTCCCGGCGAGCTCGGTTCGGAGTTGGCAGCTCCGGATGCGGCAGACAGATGCGGGTGCACAGGCAGTGATCAGACTGTCGATCACATCGTCATCACTCCGCAGAATTCGGCAGGCTGGATTGTTATCGCCGATTTCGGAGACTTCAGATTGCAGTCCCCTGTTCGCAACTCAGGAAGAGGGGACCGCAACCGTCAGCAGCAGCCTGGCGGGACTCAGTCCTCGGCCCAGTCGAGTCCGACGGCGGTCTCGAGAGTGCTGTTCGTGGTGTGCAGTGGGACGGCCCAGGGTCTGTCCCCGACGATGCCGTCTGAGTCGACGCCACCCCACTTCTGAAAGTCCTCCACAGACTCCTTCGTGCCAGCCCCGAAGTCTCCGTCGGCTTCGCCCCGCGACGACCAATCACCGCTGTCTGCACCAGAGATGAGTACCTTCTGCAGGTCGCGGAAGACATCACCTATCGATCCGGTCTTCAGCAGAGGCATCGGACCACCGATCGGAAGTGCTTCCCAGGTGTCCTTTCCGACGATGCCGTCGTCATCCAGACCGACGCTTTTCTGGAACCGTTTGACCCCCGCTTCGGTGTCGGGTCCGAAATCACCGTCGACTGCGACGCTGAGATCGGGAGTTCTCCGCAGAGCTCGCTGGGCACGCAGGACCGCGGCGCCCTTGTCACCGCGTTTGATTTCGGGCTGTCCTGGATTGGACATGACTGTGCTCCTCTTTCATCGGTTTCGTGGAAGCTTCCTTGCCTCCACGACGATCAAGCTAGGCCCGTTGTTCCTGCACCTGCAAGGCTCCGACGAGACTCAACGGGCGTGCACGCGAACTGGTTCGGCACCGCCCGTGAGGACAGCACAGATCGGCCCCGGTTCTTCGACACGAAGTCGAGGAATCGGGGCCGATCGTTTCCGCCAGGACCGCTTCTCGCCGTCGGGCCGGGTGGAGTCACCAACCCGACGGGTCACCGGTCACTGTCAGCTCTTGTTCTTCCGGCGGACCAGACCGATGGCCGCTCCACCGCCGAGGATGAGCAGGACGCCTGCAGCCAGCCCGGTGAGTTCGGTACCGGTGCGAGGCATCGACGAGCCGCCCCCGGATCCGCCGGCTTCACCGGAGTCTCCTCCGTTGCCGCCACCGAACTCACCGCCGGTCACGGCGAACTTTCCTGACCTGCCGATGTCCATGCATTCGGCGAAGACCTTGTAGGTCCCGACGTAGTATGCGGGATCATCCCCGAGTCCGTAGACGTGGATTCCGGCCGCGCCTTCTTCATTGGCCGTCGCGGTCTGTTCGTAGAGTTTCTCGCCCTCGTCCCCGGAATAGACCTCGAAGTGGACGTCAGCATCCGGGACGCATTTGTTGACCATCAGCTGCACACCTTGGTCCCGGTCGATGAAGTCCTCCCCCGAAATCTTTTCGGGGTTGATCGAGAGCTCGGGGTCGACGACGATGCCGTCGTCGGTGACAGTGGACGTGGTCTCTGCGCTCTTGTCACCGCAGGAGGCCACGACCTTGAAGTCACCGATCCAGCCCTTGCCGCCGTCACCGTCGGGTAGGAACTGGACGGATCCCGCTGCATCCTCACCGGCTTCCTGGGTCTCGTCCCAGATCACGGTGTCGGGGTCTTTCGCGGAGCTCACCTGGAACTTCACCTCGGAGTTGACATGGCAGTCGACGAGGGTGATGTTGACTCCGTTCTCGAGGAAGTCGGCGAGTTTCTGGCTCTGCGGGGTGACACTGAGGTCCGCATCGGAGCCGTCGTCGTTCTCAGTGACGGAATACGTCGTCTCGGCACTCGTGTCACCGCATTCTGCACTGACCACGAAGTCACCGATCCATCCGTCACCGCCGGTGCCTGGCATGAAGGACGTGGAGACCGAACCGTCATCGCCGGCGGTCTTCGTCTCTTCCCAGATGCTCGTATCTTCGCCCTTGCGGACGATGGTGACGGTCACTTCTTCGCCCGCCTCGCAATTGCTCACGGTGATGTCGACACCGTTGTCGAGATACGAGTCGATCCCCTGGCTCTGCGGGTCGACGCTGACGGTCGCATCCGAGTCATCTTGGCTGTCGGTGATCTCCACACTGCCGCTGAAGGTCTTCGACTCCTCTCCGTCGCGGGCGACGGTCACGGTGACATCGACGACGTCGCCGACCTTGAGCTCGGTGTTGCCGCGGAGCTCTCCGTTGAACGTTCCGTCACTGTCGACGGTGATGGAGCCGTTCTCGCCGGGTCCGGCGGTGACGGTGTCTCCGGCCTTCAGCCCGGTGATGGTGTACGGGATGGCCTCGGCTGCCTCGTCGACGGTCATCGACGACTGGTCGAGGGAGAACGAGGCATCGATCGGGGTCGAGTCCTCGGTCGGTTCGTCCGAACCTTCGCCAGGGTCGGCCGCCTCTTCACCGTCGCCGGCATCGGCTGCGTTCTCATCGCCTCCCGGTTCAGTCGATTCCTCCCCGTCGCCGGGTTCGGTGGGTGTGCCGGGATCAGCGGCGTCGTCACCAGGATCCGTGGGCGGGTCCTCTGTGCCCGGGGATTCTGCGTCGCTGTTTCCTGCTTCTCCTGCGGCTTGGACGTCGGCAGCTTGCGCAGTTGTGCGCTCATCTGCTTGTGCGGCTGCCTGACCCCATCCTCCGAGGGAGAGTGCCAGAGCGAACGTTGCCGCCATTGCCAACCGTTTCATGATGGTCCTTCCAGAGTTCTGGTCGGTTGCCGTCTTCGGTTATGGCATGGACCATACGCAGGCATAGGAGAGCGCACGACTTTAGGTCATTTAGGTCATGACAGAAGTGATAGAGGTGTTTGGCCGAATATTTATCACTTCGCAATACTGGTCGTGCGCCCTGATTATGGTGCTTCACGTGTTCGTGCCTCAGGCTGTGCTCTCACCTGCACAGCAACTTCTATTTGGGGCTGGTGAGCCGCACTGCAGAGCGTTCAGAACAGTGTCACATTTGGATCGACTTCGGCATTCATGCCCCGAAAAACGTTATGTCGGATTCTCGTTCGCCACCTGATTTCTGCGGTGAATGCGATGCAGGGTCCCCGCGCTCAAGCTCGGGGACCCTGCCACTGCTCGGAACGATCAGGCTTGCGGAGAGCGGCCTTCCTCTGCCGGCGCCTCGGGGCTTTCACCTTCGGCATCCGGTCCGTCCGCGCTGTCGGAGGCCGCAGCCTCGTCGACCGACGCACCGGCCTCGGCCTCGGCGAGCACCTCGGCAGTGAACTGCTCCTCGGCGTCCTCCCCGCGGAACTGCGACATGTACAGCCGGTGGTAGGCGCCTTCTGCCGCGAGCAGCTGCTCGTGATTGCCGTGTTCGACGATCGCTCCGTCCTCCATCACGAGAATGGTGTGAGCGTCACGGATCGTTGACAGCCGGTGGGCGATGACGAACGACGTCCGATCGGTTCGCAGCGCTGCCATCGCCTGCTGCACGAGTACCTCAGTGCGGGTGTCGACCGAAGAGGTCGCCTCGTCGAGGATGAGCAGTGAGGGGTCGGCGAGGAACGCTCGGGCGATGGTGATGAGCTGCCGTTCGCCGGCCGAGACGCTGCCGCCGTCGGAATCGATGACGGTGTCATAGCCGTCGGGCAGCTGGCGCACGAACCTATCGACCATCGTCGCCTTGGCGGCTGCGACGACTTCCTCATTGGTGGCGCCCAGCCGGCCGTAGCGGATGTTGTCGGCGATGGTGCCTTCGAACAGCCACGCGTCCTGGAGCACCATGCCCACATGTGAGCGGAGGTCGGCCCGGCTGAGGTCGCGGGTGTCGATGCGGTCGAGGTAGATGGTGCCGCCCGTGATCTCGTAGAAGCGCATCACGAGGTTGACCAAGGTGGTCTTGCCGGCGCCGGTCGGGCCGACGATCGCCACCGTATGTCCCGGCTCGGCGGTGAAGGACACCTTCTCGATGAGAGGCGTCTCCGGAGCATACCGGAAGCTCACTTCGGAGAATTCGACCTTGCCCGGAGTGCGCGGGGGCAGTTCTTGCTGCACCTCGTCGGGGTCCTCCTCCTCGGCGTCGAGCAGTTCGAAGGTCCGCTCCGCCGAGGCGACCCCGGACTGGAGCATATTCGCGACACCGGCCATTTCGGAGATCGGCTGCGAGAACTCACGTGAGTACTGGATGAACGCGGTCGCATCACCGAGCGTCATCTGTCCCGTCGCCACCTTGAGGCCGCCGGCGACGGCGATGAGGACATAGCTGAGGTAGGACACGAACTGCATCGAGGGCATGATCATGCCGGAGACGAACTGTGCTCCTGCCGAAGCCTTGTACAGCGATTCGTTGCGACGGTCGAACTCCTCGAGCATGACCGCGTCACGACCGAAGGCCCTGACGATGTCAAGGCCGGAGAATGACTCTTCCACGTGCCCGTTGACCTCACCGGTGTGCTTCCACTGCGCCTTGAACAGCTTCTGCGAACGGGTGCCGATGACGCCGGCGATGATCGCCGACAGCGGCAGAGCGATGAGAGCCAGCAGTGCGAGTTGCCAGGACACGATGAACATCATCACGCCGATGCCGATGATCGTCAGCGCAGACTGCACGAGCTGAGAGAACGCCTGCTGCAGGGCCTGCTGGATGTTGTCGACGTCGTTGGTCACTCGCGACATCACGTCGCCGCGCTGACGGGTGTCGAAGTAGCGCAGCGGCAGCCGGTTGATCTTGCGTTCGATGTCCTCACGCAGACGGTAGACCACGCGCATGACCAGGGCGTTGAGGATATACCCCTGCGCCCACATGAGCATCGAGGCCACGAGGTACATGAGCAGGACGGCGATGATGATCTGACCGAGCGCCGTGAAGTCGATCCCCTGCCCGGGCACCACCTCGGCGGTGGTGAGCATATCGGCGAAGTCGTCCCGGCCCTCGGCGCGGGCCCCGGCGATGATGTCGTCGATGTTCGCGCCAGCGGGCAGCTGAGCGCCGATGACTCCGGAGTAGACGACGTCCATCGCCTTGCCGAGGACCTTGGGCGCGATGACGGTGAGCACGACGGAGCCGACAACGAGGGCGACGACGTAGAACATGCCCTTCTTCTCCGTGGCCATGAGTCCGAACAGACGTTTGACCGATGGCCAGAAGTGCTTGGCCTTGCGCGGAGGTGTGCCTCCGCTCATCTCCAGCTCTTCGCCGCCGGGGATGTATTCGTCTTCCGCGGCCACCACGGTCTCAGTTGAGGTGTTGTCGGCCATGTCAGTCCACCTCTTCCGTGGTCAGCTGGGATTCGATGATCTCGCGGTAGGTCGGGTTCGCCTCGGCGAGTTCCTCATGGGTGCCGCGGCCGACGATCTTCCCGGCTTCGAGGACGATGATCTGATCGGCGTCCCGGATCGTCGATACACGCTGGGCGACGACGATGACGGTGGCGTCCCCCGTCGATTCGTCGAGGGCGGCCCGCAGGCGGGCGTCGGTGGCGACGTCGAGGGCGGAGAACGAATCGTCGAAGACGTAGATCTGCGGCTTCACCGTCAGGGCTCTAGCGATGCACAGACGCTGCCGCTGCCCACCGGAATAGTTCGTGCCTCCCTGGGCGACGCGTTCTGAGAGTTTGTCTTCTTTCTCGGCCACGAAATCGTCGGCCTGAGCGATGCGCAGGGCCTCCCACAGCTCTTCATCGGTGGCGTCTTCATTGCCGAAGCGCAGGTTCGAGGCGATCGTGCCGGAGAACAGGTACGGCTTCTGCGGCACCAGACCGATGAGCTGGGCCAGCTGGTGGCGATTGAACTCGGTGACGGGGGTGCCGTCGATGAGGATCTCGCCGACCTGCGGGTCGATGAGTCTGGGGATGAGGTTGACGATCGTCGACTTGCCGGAACCGGTCGATCCGATGATCGCGGTCGTCGTTCCGGGCTGGGCCGTGAAGTTCAGTCCTTCGAGCACAGGCACCTCGGCGCCGGGATAGCCGAAGGTGACATTGCGGAATTCGAGCTCACCGCGACCGGGCAGCTCCGTGACACCGGCCGGGATGGTCATCGTGCTGCGGGTGTCGAGGATCTCGGCGATGCGTTCGGCGCAGACGACGGCGCGCGGAATCATCATCATCATGAATACGCCCATCATCACGGCCACGAGGATCTGCAGCAGGTACTGCAGGAACGCGGTCAGCGATCCCACTTCCATTTGTCCGGCGTCGACGCGGTGGCCGCCGAACCACAGGACGGCGGCGGTCGCGAGATGGAGGATCATCATGATGGCAGGGAACATGAGCACGAACAGGTTGCCGACCTTGACCGAGGTTTCGGTCAGGGCACGGTTGGCATCGGCGTAGCGGTCGGTTTCGAAGGGCTCGCGGACGAAAGCGCGGATGACACGGATGCCGGTGATCTGTTCGCGCAGAACTCCGTTGATGTCGTCGACCTGGTCCTGCATCCGGCGGAACAGCGGCATGAGGAGGTAGACGAGAATGGCGACGACGATGAACAGGACGGGCACGGACACCCACACCAACCAGGACAGCCCGGCGTCTTCCCGCAGGGCCATGATGATGCCGCCGATGCACATGATCGGTGTCGAGACCATGAAGTTCAGGGTCATGAGCACGAGCATCTGAACCTGTTGGACGTCGTTGGTGTTGCGGGTGATGAGGGTGGCGGATCCGAACTTTCCGACTTCGAGCATCGACAGGTCGTCGACCTGACGGTAGATGGCTCTGCGGAGGTCGCGGCCGACGCCCATTCCCGTGCGGGCGCCGAAGTAGATCGCGGTGATCGCGGTGACGACCTGCACGAGGCAGACCAGCAGCATCGTCATGCCCGTCGACCAGATGAAGTCGGTATCGCCCTTGGCGACTCCCTCGTCGATGATCCGCGCATTGAGGCTGGGCAGGTACAGTGCTGCGATGGTCGAGGCCAGCTGCAGGATGACGACCAGAATGATGAACGGCCAGTAGTTTTTGGCGTATTTCAGGGACAGGCGGAGTAATGCCACGTTGAACGTCCTGAGAGAAGAGCGGCTGATGATGGAGTCGTGAGAGTTGCGAAGCGCAACAGACTATCTTACTTTGGTTCTCCTCTCAGAGATAGACGAGCCGGCGGCAGATCCAGGCGTTCTGCCACGACCTCCACTTCACCATGAGGCACTGACACGGCCTTCGCACCGCGTGCCTCCTCGATTCTCGGGCGCTCCCGCATACGCTTGAAAGCATGAGCTCAACTCTGCAGGACCTGGTCAATCGTGCCGTCTTCTATTCGACGGAGGTGCAGACGCATTTCGGTGCGCTCATCGCCGACGCCGAGTGGGAAGTCGACTTCAGCTCCGACCCGCACCTGACGTTCACCTCGACCGAGGGCGCCGTCCTGCGCACCCGGCCGCATCTGCTCGGATCGGAGTCAGGCAGGGAGAAGACGTGGCTGTGGGGTTGGGAGAACGTCAATGACTTCCCCGATGCCGTCGTCGGGCTCTCCCACGAGGTGCGCAAGTTCGGGGCCGCCAAGGACGTCAGCGAGCTCACGACACCTGAGCTCTCCCTCGATGAGGAGCTCGCACTGCGGCTGACCCTGGCGTCGAAGGAGGCCACCGACAAGTGGGCCCACTATCCTGCCGCCGCCGGAGCCGGGACCACTGTCTGGCTCCTCGTCGATGCCGCCGAGATCGCACTGCCCGCACCGCAGGTCAAGGTCTCTGTGCGGGCGCTCATGCAGGGACTGACGCAGACGACGGTGACCGACCACCGCGCGGCCATCGAAGCGTACGTCGCCAGACGCGGCATTCCGACGGCTGAGCTCCCCGAGGGCGGCCTGCGGATGCTGTTCGCCGACGGCTCGGCTGACCTGTCCTTCGACGATCAGCGTCGAATCTCCAACTGCGACCTGAATGCGCCGCTGGAGGGCGAGGCCGCCGAGCAGTACGCGGCTGCGGAAACCACAAGCACCCCCGCCGAGGCAGCCGCCGCCTCTCACGCGACCGATTCGACTTCCGCGCCCGCCGCGAAGGATGTTGCCGCACCACCTGCGTCGACCCCCGCGACACCGACGCCTGCTCA
Organism: Brevibacterium iodinum ATCC 49514; assembly: GCF_900169265.1. Taxonomy (GTDB): domain Bacteria; phylum Actinomycetota; class Actinomycetes; order Actinomycetales; family Brevibacteriaceae; genus Brevibacterium; species Brevibacterium iodinum. The sequence continues at coordinate 1,734 of NZ_FXYX01000012.1, read as the reverse complement.
GACAGAGGAAGCTGCACCCACGGAGTCCGTGCCAGACGAGAAGCCGGCAGCGGAAGCGGCCCCGGCGCCCGAGGCTCAGGCCGAGGAAGCGGCAGAGCCTGCGGCGGAGGCTTCGGACGCCGCACGCGGACAGCAGCAGCAAGACGAGCGGCTGCTCGGAGACGGGTCTGTCGAACCCGCCGAGACGGATACTCCGATCGCGGAAGAACCGAGCAAGGGCGCCAAGCCGAAGAAGAAGGGCCTGTTCTCCAAGCTGTTCGGACGCTGATGCGCCGCTGAGCTGTTGAATCCCTGAAGGATTGGGGCCCCGCCGATCGGCGGGGCCCCAAATCATTCATCGGCTTTCAGCGGTTGACGGGCGTCTCGGGTCCCCAGCGGAAGCCTCGATCGAAGAGGAACCTTCGCTCATCATCATTGCGCAGCGTCAGTTCCGAGTCCTCTGCTTGAAGAGAGAACTCGCCCTCTCCGACCTTCGCGTACCGGAACTCAACCGTGCCGGAGGGATCGCGAATAAGCGCCTGAGCGCCTTTCCGGACCTGGTAGAGCTTCCCTGTGATCGACGGGCCATCGACGCTGTAGACACCGTCCTGGAAGTCTCCGTCGGAGTACCGCACGCTCATTCTCTTGCCCTAGCCCCAGCCTATCTGCCCGAAAGCGATCTGAGTGATATCTGCGGTTGTATGGTCGGTGCCCTCGATCGGGGCCGGTTTGCCTGACGTGGTGATGGTATAGACACCTGAGATCTCCTCAGGAGTCCCAGGGCGGCCCCATTTGAGACTGATTCCGGTTGCCAGTCCACTGCCGACGATGATGACGACAGCAAGTATCGGGGAGACCCAGCGGGTGATGCGAACGAAGATCCGGTTGTGCCAGATTAGGCCGCTGACAACCGGTCCGACGCTGCGCCCGAGTGCGAATCTCACGATTCGGGGCACGTTGGGGATGAGAAGGATGAGACCGACCAGGGCCATCGCTCCTGAGCGCTGCTTCACCGGCACGTCGAACGTCAGATTGAGAAGGAAGACCACGCTCATGTCGAGAGCCGCGATGAGTGCGCCGAGCCAGGCAGAACGACGGAAGAGCAGTAGGACGACGGCCAGAAGCTCAGCCAGGCCAGCCAGGAATTGAACGGTCGGGGAGAACGCCATGAACCGCCACAGCAGCCCCATGGGGCTCATCTCGCCGTACTGGACTAATGCGTCAGCGTAGTCGGCATAGCCCATCTGAACGTGGAAGATCTTCGTCCAGGCGTAGGGCAGGAGCGCGATCGCCAATCCGATGCGCAGCAGCCAATGCAGGGCCCAGAGCATACCGATCCAGCGCGACCGTAACCGAGACTGTTGGGCGTCCGGCTCCGCTGATTGAGCGTGCAATGCAGTGTCGTTCGTCGTCATAATGTTCACATCACTGACAAAACGACTTGCTCCGAAGTAGGGATCTCCGGACGATCCCTCAAGACATTCCCCACCTCCTTATTACTACCTGATGGCGGCGCAGCAACCTGGCGTGGACTGGTCCCCAAAAGTTGGACTGCTGTGAGGTCAGCATAGTTCGTAAATAGGCTCACCATCCTTGGCGGTCTTGCTTCGATATTCCATCGGGGCAACGCCGCCAAGTCGTGACGAGATCCGTTCGTAGTTATACCAATGAATGTACTCATCGATCGCGGCCTTGAGGTCCTCGACCGTGTCGAATTTCTGCAGATAGAACATCTCGGACTTCAACTGCCCGAAG
>NZ_FXYX01000018.1 GCF_900169265.1 Brevibacterium iodinum ATCC 49514 | reverse complement strand
GTGCCAGCGATCCGTCTGGCATCGATCCGGTCGTCCTTGCCCGTGGCGTGCCGGTCGCGAGCATTCATGCTGGCAGCCTCGGCGACCGTATAGCCTGCGTCGGCGACATGGTCGGCCAGGATCGCCCCGTAAGTGCCGATACCCTCGATCACCCACAGGGTGTTCAGGTCCCCGCGAGTACGGCGGCCGACCCACGTCAGGGCTCGTTTGATGCCAGCTTTCGTGGTCGGGAACGTGGCAGTGTCGACGTGCTCACCAGTGTGGGTGAGGACACTGTAGACGTGGTTCTTCGCGTGGGTGTCGACGCCCACGACAAACGCGTATAAATGCGAGATGATAGTCATGACGGTTCGTGATTCTCCTGTGTCAGAGCGGATGAGGTCCGACCGTCGAACGGTCGGCTCCGGTCCGGGAGATAGTCACGTCGAAACACTACTGTGATGAGTCACGTTCGGTCAGGAACGGACAACCTTCTGATCAAGTTATCGATGTGGGCCGAGCCGGTGCCGACCGCCCACCAATCATCAGACAGATCCCGACGAGGACATCGTTCGAGTCAGTAGTTCTGAGGGTCATGATGATCGATGGGACGGTCAGTTCCTACTCTGCCAGCCAGTCCCAGACCAGCCACCATCAATACTCACAGTAGTTCTGGGGTGGGGGAGCCGCGTTAGACTGGAAGAGATGAGCAAGAAGTCGAAGTCCCAGCGGAAGGTGTTGACCACCAAGAATTCTGCGCGCTCGAATTCGAAGCGCCACAAGGAGTACTTCGACAAACACGACGTCTACGAGAAAGACGCCCACCACGTCTCCGACAACCGGATCAGGCTCGGCCTCTCCAGCTCCTCCGTCTCACCGATGACCGTCGAGGCGACCTTCACCCAAGCGGCCAAACACGGCTACGACGGTGTCGAGATCATGGTCACCCATAACCCCGAGACGCGAGACGTCGACCTCATCAACGGACTCGCCGGCGACACCGGACTCGACGTCATCTCCCTGCACGCGCCGACCCTGCTGTTTCTGCCCCGAGTGCTGCACAAAGACCATTGGGAGAAGCTGCGGATCACCGCGAACCTCGCCAAGGCAGTGGGTGCCGACACGGTCGTCCTCCACCCGCCGTTCCGCTGGCAGGGAGAATACGCCCTCGGCTTCGTCGACGGCGTCCGCCAGGTCTCCCAGGAGACCGGTGTGAGACTGGCCGTGGAGAACATGTATCCCTGGCGGGCCGGCCTGCGTGAGATCCAGGTCTACTATCCCGACTGGAACCCCCTGGACGAGGACTACGACGACCTCACCTTCGACTTCTCCCACGCCTCCACCGCCGGAATGAACGCCCTGGAGACGGTGGGCGAGATCTTCGACCAGCTCCGCCACGTCCACCTCACCGACGGAGCCGGCTCACTCAAGGACGAACATCTCGTTCCGGGCGAAGGCACCATGCCCGTCGCCGAGACCCTGCAGTACCTCGCCAAACACAATTGGCAGGGCGACGTCGTCGTCGAGGTCAACACCCGATTCGTGCGCAGACAGTCCGCGCGCGAGAAGATGCTCGCCGAGTCCATCGCCTTCGCCCGTGAGCACCTCGGCCTCGACGCGGATGGTCCGCGACGCAACGCCCACAGCCACTCCCGCACCTCCGAGCACAAGCCCTCGCGATCCGGAAAAGCCGGCGCCGAGAGCTGAACCCGCGAACGACCGCGAGGCCGCACATCACCCTGCCCGCCTTCGCATCGCCACGCCCGACCTCGCACCGGCACGCTTAAGCGCATGGACACCCACCGACCATCACACATCAGATATCGAAAGGCTGACGCATTTTGACCACCATCGCCTCCATCGGAACCGGCAACATGGGCACGGCCCTCATCCAGGGAATCCTCACCGCCGACGCGAGCATCACCGTCCGCGCGACGACGAATTCGACCGCCTCGGCGCAGCGGCTCCGCACTGATCTGCCCACAGCCACGGTCACCTCGTTGGAGGACGATGCCGAAGCGAATCGGAAAGCCGCGACCGGAGCCGATTTCGTGTTCCTCGGCGTGAAGCCGTGGATGATGGCCGAGACCTTGCGTGGACTCGCCGACGACCTCGACCAGGACTCCGTGCTCGTGTCCATGGCGGCCGGCGTCGCTGCCGCAGACCTTGCGAAGCTCGCCCCCGAGAATCCGATTGTGCGGATCATGCCGAACACGCCGAGCGCCATCGGCCACGGCGTCATCGCGCTGGCCCCCACCGCCGAGGTGACCGCCGCCAGCGTGGACACACTGAAGTCGCTGCTGTCGGGCGCCGGCCTCGTCGTCGATCTCGACGAATCCCAGATCCCGGCCATGACCGGAATCTCCGGGTCCGGAGTGGCGTACTTCTTCCTCCTCGCCGAAGCCATGATCGCCGCCGGCGTCAAGCAGGGCCTGAGCGAGGACGTCGCCCGTCAGATGGTCGTTGCCACCGCCGACGGCGCTGGCCGACTCCTGACCGAGAAGCCCGACCCCGCCGCGCAGCGCCAGGCCGTGAGCAGCAAGGGCGGAACGACCTTGGCCGGTCTCCAGCAGTTCCTCGACTCCGGGATCTTCGATATCGCCGAGGCGGCCGCGCTGGCGGCGGCGGACCGTTCCCTGGAGATGGAACGGGAGAACTCTGAGGTCATCAACGGCTGATCCCGTCCTCCCCGCTCAGGGGAGGACGTGGGATGAGCGGGCGATCGACACGGCCTCATGTCGAGTCCGTGCCGAGAGCTTGACCATCGCCGTATTGAGATAGGACTTCACCGTCGATTCGCGCAGCGACAGCGCCTCGGCGATGCGGGCATTCGGCCAGCCCAGGGCAACGTGCGAGAGGATATCGGTCTCCCTCGGCGACAGCCTGACTGCGGGCACCGGCGTCTGGAAGTTCTCCGGATTGTGTCCGGAGAGAATATCGGCCAGGCGCGCCTCGATGCCGGTGAGCTTCTCCCGGGTCTCCTCATCGACGATTCCGGAGCGGATGGCTCTCAGCTCGGCGTAGGTGTGCCGGAGAGCCTCGCGTCCCGAAGGATCCAGATCCGGGTAGAGCGGTTCCTCCTTGACGGGGCCGCGCGGTTCCTGCCGGTATCCGAGTCGAGCAAGATCGACCGAGAGCTGTCGCACTCTCCTGACGAGGTCTCCCGTTTGCGGGGCGGCGGCGTTGTAGTCCGCGCGGTGGCCGCAGTAGACCATACCGGTGACTTCACCGCCGTGCAGCGTGGGGACGGCGACGAGGACACGGATGCCCTCGCCGAGGACCTCCTCGTCGTAATGGTGGGTGATGAGAGGGTCGATCTCGTAGTCGCGGGTCAGCTGTGGAGTGCCTTCGGTCATGGCCCGTCCGCCGAGGCCGCGTCCGGTGCTGACGATGAGGGTCGAGAGCAGGTTCTTATCGGCGCCGGCGACGGCTTCGACCGCGACCGAATCCTCTTCGACCATGCCTCCGAAGACGACGTCACCGGTGCCGCTCCGGTGCAGGGAACCGACGGCTTCGACGAATAGGCGACGGGTCTCGACCTTGAGAGCCCGCGTTTCCTTGGCGTGCGCATTCATGTGGACAAGCTACCAACTTTCGGTGGTATTCCCTAGCGCATGCTGAACGTTACCTTTGGGTCATGTGATTCAGGACACTGATGTTCTGTCCATTCAAAGGAGAAAGAATGACTGACCCTGTCAACACCGGTGTTGACTTCCTCGCAGAGGAGGAGAAGCCGGAGTTCAAGGCCCTCAAACGCAAACGCTTCTCGGTGGTGATCCCGCTGTCGATTGCGTTCCTCGTCTGGTACTTCCTCTACGTAATCCTCAGTACGTACGCCCACGATTTCATGTCGACGAAGGTCGTGGGGGAGATCAACGTCGGACTCGTATTCGGGCTGCTGCAGTTCGTGACGACCTTCGCGATCACGATGTTCTACGTCTCGTTCGCCAACAAGAAGCTCGACCCTCCCGCGGAGGAGATCCGTGAACGACTGCAGGCTGAGTCGGAAGGACACCGCTCATGAGCACTCTGGCAATCGGAGACTTCGTCGCTTCGGGAGTCGACCTCCTCAGCGCAGCGACCACCGAGGTGGAGAACAACCCGGTCCTCAACATCACGATCTTCGCCGCATTCGTCGCGGTCACGATGTTCATCGTTCTGCGGGCCAGCCGCAACAACAAGTCCGCTTCGGACTATTATGCGGGCGGCCGGTCGTTCACCGGACCGCAGAACGGCTTCGCCATCGCCGGTGACTACCTCTCTGCCGCATCTTTCCTCGGCATCTGCGGTGCGATCGCCGTCAACGGCTACGACGGATTCCTCTACTCGATCGGCTTCCTCGTCGCCTGGCTCGTCGCTCTGCTCATCGTCGCCGAACTCATGCGCAACACCGGCAAGTTCACCATGGCCGATGTGCTGTCGTTTCGTCTCAAGCAGCGCCCCGTGCGCATGGCAGCTGCCCTGTCGACCCTGGCGGTCTGCTTCTTCTACCTGCTCGCGCAGATGGCCGGCGCCGGCGGACTCGTGTCTCTGCTCATGGGCATCGACGGCAAGGTCGGCCAGTCGCTGGTCATCGCCGTCGTCGGCGCGCTGATGATCATCTACGTCCTCGTCGGCGGAATGAAGGGCACTACCTGGGTGCAGATCGTCAAGGCGATTCTGCTCATCGCCGGTGCCTTCGCCATGACCGTCTGGGTGCTCGCCCTCAACGGCTTCAACCTCTCGACCCTGCTGGCCTCGGCCGTGGACAACGCAGCTGAAGGAGTCGGGGAAGGCGTCCTCAACCCGGGTCTGCAGTACGGCGAGAACCCGCTTGACTTCATCTCCCTGGCACTGGCGCTCGTGCTGGGCACGGCGGGTCTGCCCCACGTGCTCATGCGCTTCTACACCGTCCCCACGGCTAAGGAAGCTCGCCGATCCGTGGTGTGGTCGATCTGGCTCATCGGTGCGTTCTACCTCTTCACCCTCGTGCTCGGCTATGGTGCGGCCGCACTCGTCGGCGCCGACGCGATCAAGAACGCTCCTGGCGGCGTGAACTCCGCGGCTCCGCTCCTGGCGCTTCAGCTCGGTGGGCCTCTGCTCATGGGCTTCATCTCCGCGGTTGCCTTCGCCACGATCCTCGCGGTGGTGGCGGGCCTGGCGATCACCGCGGCGGCCTCGTTCGCTCACGACATCTACGCAAACGTCATCAAGAAGGGCAAGGTCGAAGACTCCGAGGCGGAGGTCAAGATCGCCCGCCGCACCGTCGTCGTCATCGGCGCGGTCGCGATCATCGGCGGCATCGGAGTGCAGGGGCAGAACATCGCATTCCTCGTGGCGCTGGCCTTCGCCGTCGCCGCCAGCGCGAACCTGCCCACGATCGTGTACTCGCTGTTCTGGAAGCGCTTCACCACTCGCGGTGCGGTGTGGTCGATCTACGGCGGACTGATCTCGGCGATGGTGCTCATTGCCTTCTCGCCGGTCGTCTCCGGATCAGAGACCGCGATGATCCCCGGGGCCGACTTCGCGATCTTCCCGCTGTCGAACCCCGGCATCATCTCGATTCCGCTCGGCTTCGTCCTCGGCTGGATCGCCTCGGTGACCGATAAGACGGTGGAGAGTCCCGAGCTGGCTGCCGAAATGGACGTCCGTGCCCATACCGGATTCGGCGCCGAGGAGGCTGTCGAGCACTGACCCCATCCGCCATCCGCGTGTTCGAAGTGCAGACGACCCGATTCCGTTCGGCGCGCGACGTATGGACTTCGAACACGCGGTGGTCGCCGGCTACGGCCGCACCCTCGCCCTTCGCCGAGGTGGGAAGCTGTAGACTGGATCGAGTTGCCGATCGTGGCATGTCTGCACCGGGTCTGATCTTGATGGGTGCCTGCTGACCAGCGGTGACGTGCGGGCGTAGCTTAATGGTAAAGCTTCGGCTTCCCAAGCCGATGACGCGGGTTCGATTCCCGTCGCCCGCTCTCTTGATTCCTGCGGACCCGCGAAATGGTACAGGTTTCTCTGTAATGCACACGGACGAACGTATACATTGCGGAGAAACCTGTACCTTCGTCGTTGAGGAGGGCGGGAGGTGCAGCCGGCGGGTGAAGCGGCGGTTGGACGCGGACTCGGAAGCTACGGGCGGCCGGCGAAGCGGCCGAGCAGCTCGACGTGACCGGCGACGATGAGCAGATCCTGTTTGCCCACGCGGGTCGTCGGATCGGCGTAGGTGAAGTCGCGGCCGGGGCTCTTGATGCCCACGATCGTCACGCCGTACTTGTCGCGGACACCGGACTCGCTGAGAGTGAAGCCCTGGATCTCCCGCGGCGGACGCATCTTCACCACCGCGAAATGGCCCTCATCGAACTCGATGTACTCCATCATCCTGGAGCTGACCAAGTGGGCGACGCGGCGACCTGCGTCCGATTCCGGGTAGAGCACATGGTGGGCGCCGATGCGGTGGAGGATCTTGCCGTGTGACGGCGAGATCGCCTTCGCCCACACCTGCGAAACGCCCAGGTCGACGAGGTTGGCGGTCGTGAGCACGCTGTCTTCGATCGAGGTTCCGATCCCGACGACGGCAGTCGAGAAGTCACCGGCACCGACCTGCCGCAGTGCGTCGATGTTCGTCGAATCGGCTTCGACGACGTGCGTGAGTTTGCCGCTCCAGTCCTTGACGAGTTCGGGGTTGTGCTCGATGGCCATGACCTCGCGCCCCAGCCGGGCAAGAGTCGCTGCAGTCGAGGACCCGAAACGCCCCAGTCCGATGACCAGGATGGAAGTGTGTTCGTTAGCCAACGACCGGCCTTTCCTCGGGGTAGCGGTACAGGCGCACCGAATCCTGCATAGACAGTGCAGCCGCCAGTGTAATCGTACCGAGTCGACCGATGAGCATGATCACCGACAGAACATAGAGTCCCGAATCCGGCGAGGTCGCCGACACTCCGGAGCTCAGACCCACGGTGCCGAAGGCGGAGATCACCTCGAACAGCACCCGATCGAGCGGTTCCGCACTGATCTGCAGCATCGTCAGGGTGCCGATGAAGACGATCATCGCACCGGTGAGCAGAATCGAGATCGACAGTTTGATCGTCGACGACGTCAGGCGCCGACCGAACACGTTCACGTCCTGCAGACCCCTGGCCTCGGCATACGCAGCGAGGACGAGCACGGCCACCGTCGTCACCTTGATTCCGCCGGCCGTCGATGAGGATCCGCCGCCGATGAACATCATGAGGTCCATGAGCAGATGCGACGCCTGGCTCATGTCCGCGACCTCCATCGTCGCGAAGCCGCCGGACCGGGGCATGACCGCCATGAACAGCACTTCGACGAAGGTGTGGCCGGCGTTCTTATCGCCCAGGGTCGCCGGGTTCGCCGACTCGAACAGCGCCAACAGCAGCAGCCCGATCGCCAGGACCGTCGTCGTGGTCGTCAGCGTCAGCTTCGTGTGCAGATCCCATCGGCTGGGCCGGTTCCAGGACATCGCGACCATGAGCACGACCGGGAATCCTAGCGACCCGACGAACACCGCTGCCATGAGCAGGGACAGAATCCACGGATCGGAGGCGAAGTACGCCGCCCCGCCTTCGTGGATGGTGAAACCGGCGTTGTTGAAGGCCGAGATCGAGTAAAACGCCGAGTACCAGATCGAGTCGCCGAGCGATTCCCCGCGGATGAGGAACCGTGGGAACAGCAGCACCGCGAGGATCGATTCGGCGGTGAAGATGGTGATGACCACGGCCTTGAGCAGCGAGCCGACCTGACCCAGATTGAGCGCCGAAGTGGCCTGCTGAGCGATCAGTCGCTGCCGGACTCCCAGCCTCCTGGAGACAGCCATGCCCAGCACCGAGGCGAGGGTGAGGATTCCGAGACCGCCGACCTGGATGCCGGCGGTGATGACCGAGATCCCGAAGTCTGACCAGTACTCCTCCGTGACGACCGGGGTCAGCCCGGTCACACACACGGCGGAGACCGCCACGAACACCGAGTTCGCGATGTGTGTGGCCTGGTCGACCGAACCGGGGTCGCGCATGCTCGCCGGCAGCATCAGCAGGATCGCGAACGCCGCGACGACGGCGACGAAGGACCCGATCGCCAGTTGTGCCGGTGAGGCCACGGCAAGGTCGTCGACGAAGTCACGGACCCACCGGCCCGGCTTCAGCAGCCGATCGAAGCGCGGCGAGGAATTCTTGGACACAATCACCATGGTAGAGCCGGTGGCCCCGGAATCGGCGCAAGTGAGCTGCGCCATATAGCATGGTGGGCATGGCCGAAAATGATGTGTATGTCGTTTGGGACGACGAGGTGACCGGTTACAACTTCGGTCCCAGCCACCCCATGCACCCTCTCAGGCTCGACCTGACAGCGAAGCTCGCCGACGACTTCGGACTCTTCGACGCAGACAACGTCCACGTCGATCCCATCGGCGAGATCGATGAGGCCAAGCTCGCCCGCCTCCACGACCCCGACTACATCGCCGCGGTCAAGCAGGCCGGCACCGAGGAGGGCCTCGAAGAGCGGGACGCGAACAGATACGGAATCGGCACCGAGGATGTTCCCGGGTTCGAGAATATGCACACCGCCTCGGCTATGCTGTTCCAAGGCAGCGTCAACGCCGCGAACGCGATCATCTCCGGAGACTTTCGACGCGCGGTGAACTTCTGCGGCGGAATGCACCACGCGATGCCGGGCAAGGCCAGCGGCTTCTGCGTCTACAACGACGCGGCCGGAGCGATCACCGAATTCCTCGAAGCCGGATACGAGCGCGTTGTCTATCTCGATATCGACGCCCACCACGGTGACGGTGTCGAGACGTTCTTCTGGGACGACCCTAGAGTGCTCACGATCTCGATCCACGAATCGGGGAAGTTCCTCTTCCCCGGCACCGGGTACCCCGCCGATATCGGGGGACTCAAGGCGGCCGCCTCGGCGGTGAATATCGCCCTGCCTCCGCGCGCGGGCGACGCGGACTGGCTGCGCGCCTTCGACGCCACCGTCCCGCAGGTCGTCGCCGCCTTCGAGCCTCAGGTCGTCGTCTCCCAGCACGGGTGCGACGGTCACCGGGCGGACCCGCTGACCCATATGCGTCTGAGCGTCGACGCGATGCGCATCGCCGCCGAACGCATCCGCGACCTCGCCGTCGACCATGCCGATGGACGCTGGCTGTCCGTCGGGGGAGGGGGCTACGCGATCATCGACGTCGTGCCCCGTGCCTGGACGAACCTCCTCGCCGTCGCCGCCGGCCGCGATATCGATCCCGGAGCCCGGATCCCCGGACGCTGGGCCTCCTACGCGCAGACGAAGACCGGGCGCGAGGCACCGCTGTCGATGACCGACGGCTTCGACGGGGCGTTCGAACCGTGGTCGAAGGGGTTCGACCCCGAAGTCGAACTCGACCGTGCCGTGATGGGCACTCGGAAGAACATCTTCCCCTTCTTCGCACTCGACCCCTACTTCGACTGATCGATATCGGTCGACGCCCGTCGACCCAGCCGAACGCGAGTCAGGCCCTGCCGTGCACGCCACCCGGGCCGAACCCGATCCCCGCGTCCGCGCGGATCGCCTGGCACCGCCGTTGTGGATCTGGACACAGTTTTGGGAAAGCAGGCGGCCAAGCGATAGAATTGCACGGTTAGTTCAATGGGCGGGCACCTGATGTTCACCCTCCACCGACAAGCACAAGGGGTACCCGAGTGGGCTCAGTCATCAAGAAGCGCCGCAAGCGTATGTCGAAGAAGAAGCACCGCAAGCAGCTTCGCAAGACACGTCACCAGCGTCGCAACAAGAAGTAAGACCCAACGGTCCTACGCCCCCGCTCGAGTGATTTCTCGGCGGGGTTTGTTGCACCCGATGAGGAGTGAGCCATGGTCGATCTGACCTTTCTCACACGTGTCGACTGCCATCTGTGTGCTGATGCGCTGCAGGCCGTCACCGAGGTGGCTGCGGGCAGAGATGTGACCGTGACCGAGATCGACATCGATACGGATGACGATCTGGCTGCGCAGTACGGCTGGGACGTTCCGGTCGTTCTCCTCAACGGGCGACAACACAGTTTTCATCGAGTCGATAGGGATCGGCTGTCCAAGGCGCTCGACGCCTTGGGCGCATGAGATCGATTGAAGGAGTGAGGCGGATTCGTGGGCGAGATTCTGTCCGCCAACAGGATTGAGGGTGTCGTTCGCAAGGACGTACCCGAGCGCGTGATATCCCGACTCCCGATCTATCTGCAGACCGTCGAGACGATTGCCGCCACCGGCCAGGACACAGTTTCGTCGGAGGACCTTGCCGCCCGCAGCGGTGTGTCCCCGTCTATTCTGCGCAAAGACCTGTCCCAGCTGGGACGATCGGGAACCCGCGGGGTCGGCTACTCCTGTCCGGAGCTGGCCGCGACCCTGCGGACGTTCCTCGGCCTCGACCGCGACCGCCGCGTCGCCATCATCGGCGCCGGACGGCTCGGCTCGGCACTGGCCGACTACGCCGGATTCCGTCGGCGCGGCCTGCGCCTGACCGCCGTCTTCGACATCGACGAGGAGAAGATCGGCACCTCCATCGGCGCCCTGACCGTCTCTTCCCTGGACGACCTTCCCGCCTGGTCCGAAGACATCGACCTGGTGGTCATGGCCGTCCCCGCGGCCGCGGCACCCGCAGCGGCCCAGAAGGCCGTCGAAGCAGGTGTGCGCGGCATTCTCAACTTCTCACCCACCGTGCTCGACGCACCGGATACCGTGCGTGTCCATCAAGTCGACTTGGCCAGTGAGCTGCAAGTACTCGCATACTATTCGGCGCTGGACACGGCACCGCTCAACCCTGGTTTTGAGGAGCACAGGAATTGACTCTCTTGGTTCTCGGCATTTCACATCAGTCGGCTCCGATCGACATGCTCGATCGGATGGCCTTCGGCGCCGGTGAGGTCGGCACTCTGCGACGGGACGCCTTGGCCGGAGAGAACATCGAGGGACTTGCCGTGCTCTCGACGTGCAATCGTCTCGAACTCATCGCCGACGTCTCCGCCTTCCACGGAGGACTGGCCGACCTCGGCAACGCGCTCGTGTCGTCGATCGACAAAGAATGGTCCGATATCGCCGGGCACTTCTACGCCCACTACGACCACCAGGCGATGGAGCACCTGCTCAAGGTCGCCTGCGGACTCGACTCCATGGCTATCGGCGAAGCCCAGATCCTCGGTCAGCTCCGGACGGCGTTCACGGAATCGCAGTCGGACAAGGCGCTGACCTCCGAACTCTCCCAGGCGCTGCAGCAGGCGCTGCGTGTGGGCAAGCGCGCGCATTCGGAGACCGACCTCGGTGACGTCGCCCGGTCCCTGTTCGGTGCAGGCATCGAAGCATCGGCCGCGCACATCGGGTCCCTGCGTGCCGCGAATGCACTGGTCATCGGCGCCGGAGCCATGTCGGGCCTCGTCGTGTCCGGACTGCACAAGGAAGGCGTCGCCCACATCACCGTGCTCAACCGGACGCTCGACAAGGCCGAACGCCTCGTCGCCGAGGTGGGCGGACGTGCCCGTGAACTCACTCCGCGCATCATGGCCGAGGAGATCGCCGACGCCGACCTCATCGTCTCCTGCACCGGCGCCCGCGGAGTCGTCGTCAGCCGCGACGACATCGTCGCCGGACTCTCGCAGAACCCGAAGGGCGCAGCGAACAAGGCCTTCATCGACCTCGCCCTGCCGCACGACATCGACCCCAGCGTCCGCGAGTTCGAACATGTCGCCCTCTTCGGCCTCGGCGAGATCCGCGAACTCCTGCGCGGCTCCGACAAGGAACGCGACGCGAAGGTCGTGAGCACTGTCGAGGAGGTGCGCTCCATCATCGCCGCCGAGCTGGAGAACATCGCCACCGGCAACAAGGAGCGCTCGGTCGCTCCCACCGTGACCGCTCTGCGCTCCCATGCCAAAGATGTGCTCGCCTCCGAGACCCAGCGACTGGAGAAGAAGCTCGGTGACTCCGTCGACGAAAAGGCGTTCGCCGAGATCCGCAAATCCCTGCACCGGGTGGCGGAGAAGCTCATCCACACCCCGACCGTGAAGGTCAAGGAACTCGCTGTGACCGAATCCGAGGTCGACTACGCTCAGGCGCTCATGCAGCTCTTCGACCTGCCGGTCAACAAAGTCGCCCACGCCAAGACCGCTCCGGAGACGAAGGTCGCGAAGGCCGCCAGCGCGCATCACGTCGAGGCCGACGGCATCCGCCCGGTCGCCGATCACACCCTCGACATCGTCGAACCCGAACACTTCACCGGCCGCACCGTGCGTCTGGGCACCCGCCGGTCACAGCTGGCTCGGTCCCAGTCCACGGCGATCGCGCACCAGATCGCGGCTTTGACCGGCTGGCGCGTCGAGATCGTCGAGGTCGTCACCGAGGGCGATGTCAACATGGCGCCCCTGGCCGGTTTCGGCGGCACCGGAGTCTTCGTCTCCGCCGTCCGACAGGCCCTCCACCAGGGCAAGATCGATCTGGCCGTGCACTCGCTCAAGGACCTGCCCACCACCCCCGAGGCGGGAATCCAGATGGCAGCCATCCCACCGCGCGTCGACCCGGCCGACGTCCTCATCGGCCGCGACGGGCTGAGCCTGAACGACCTGCCCTCCGGGTCCGTCATCGGCACCGGTTCGCCGCGTCGTGCCGTTCAGCTGCGTGCCGCACGTCCCGATATCGAGGTCCGCGGAGTGCGCGGAAACGTCGACACCCGCATCGCCCATGTCCGCGACGGCCGTCTCGACGCAGTCGTCCTCGCCGCCGCCGGAGTGCGTCGCATCGGGCGCCTGGCCGAAGCCACCGATTCGCTCAACTTCGATGTCATGCTCCCGGCTCCGGGCCAGGGAGCCCTGGCGATCGAGACGCGCAGTGCCGACAGCGCCTTCGCCACCACCGCGGACGTCCTCGACGGCGACGCCGAGGTGCGGGCGGCCCTGCGCCGGATCCACGACCAGACGACCGACCTCGCCGTGACCTGCGAGCGCGCGATCCTCTCCCGTGCCGAAGCCGGCTGCTCGGCCCCGATCGGTGCGCTGGCGAAGATCGAGGGCACCGAGTTCATCGTCGACGCCGTGATGGCCGATGACGACGGCAAGCTCGCCCGCACGCGGCAGAGCACCGAGCTGCCCGCCCTGCTCGACGTCGACTGGAGCAGCACCGGCCAGCAGCAGCTGTCGGTGACCGCGAAGGAACTCGCCCGTATCGCCGACGAACTCGGCACCGCAGCGGCCGAGGATCTTCTGGGACGCCTCGGCATCGACCCGGCCGCCAGCGCCGAACACCTCACCCCCGTCAAGGCTCAGGAGCAGGGATGAACAGCGAACCGACAACGGGCCAGGTGCAGCCGCGCCGACTCCTGCCGGCTGCTCCGCGCGTCGTCTTCATCGGCAGCGGACCCGGCGAATCGGGTCTGATGACGATGCGCGGCGCCGAGATCCTCGCCACCGCCGAAACCGTCGTCTATGACGCCGATGTGCACTCCGAGATCGTCACCGCCTATGTGCCGCAGGCCGCAACGCTCATCGATGCCGCCGACCTCGGAGTCGCCGCCTCGACCCGCGGTCGCCGCATGGCCGAACTCGCCCGCCCGGACAAGACCGTGGTGCGGCTGAGCTCGGACGACGGAATCATCTTCACCACCACGACAGCGGAAGCCGGAGTCTGCCGCAAGGAACAGGTCGAGGTCGAAATGGTGCCCGGAGTCGGACTCTCCGCCTCGACGGCGGCCTTCACCGGAACGGCTCTGACGACCAACCGCGTCCGCTCGGTGCGCTTCATCGAAGCCGGCCCGCAGACCCATGTCGACGTCTCCCGCCACCGGAACACGACCCACGTGCTCACCGGCAGCGCAGCCGCCCACGAACAGGCCATCGAAGCCCTGCTCTCCGACGGCTGGGACGAGGACACGAAGGTCCTCCTCGGGTGGGGGATCTCCACCATCGAGCAGACGAGCGTGGAGACGACTTTGCAGCAGGCGCTGTCCATGGCGCAGACAGGTTCGGATCGTATGGTGGTGATCATGGGGCAGGGAGTGGAATCCAGAGGAGAGCTCAGCTGGTTCGAATCCAAACCGCTCTTCGGCTGGCAGGTGCTCATCCCGCGGACGAAGGAACAGGGCACCTCCACCGCCGAAGCCCTGGCCGAGCTCGGCGCCGTCGGCACCGTCGTGCCGACGATCGCCGTGCAGCCGCCGCGCACACCGACCCAGATGGAGAAGGCGATCCGCGGCCTCGTCGACGGATCCTATGAATGGGTCGGATTCACTTCGGTCAACGCCGTGCGTGCCGTGCGCATGTGGTTCGAAGACTTCGGACTAGACTCCCGTTCGATGGCCGGCGTCAAGGTCGCCGCCGTGGGCGGTCGCACCGCGGCAGCGCTGGTCGACTGGGGGATCACTCCCGACCTCGTCCCCGACGGCGAGCACTCCGCACGCGGGCTGGCCGCGGCCTGGCCGGACTTCGTCGATGACATCGACCCGATGAACACGGTTCTCCTGCCTCGTGCCGATATCGCCACCGAGGTGCTTGTGGCCGGGCTGCTGGAGAAGGGGTGGGACCCCGACGACGTCACCGCCTACCGCACCGTGCGCGCCTCCCCGCCGCCGGCTCCGATCCGCGAGTCGATCAAGGCCGGCGACTTCGACGCCTTCCTCTTCACCTCCTCATCGACGGTGCGCAACCTCGTCGGCATCGCCGGCAAACCCGCCCCCACCTCCGTGATCTGTTGCATCGGCCCGGCAACGGCGAACACCGCAGCCGAACACGGACTGCGCGTCGACGTTCTCGCCGAGGAAGCCAACCTCACCTCGCTTATCGACGGTCTCGTCGAATTCGCACTCACCCAGCGCGCCGAAGACGTGGAAGCCGGGATCTCCCCGCAGCGTCCGAGTCAGAAGCGCCGCAGAAGGAAGGCCTGACATGTCATTGGTTCCCGGAACCGTCCGTCCCCGTCGGCTGCGGTCGACCCCGGCCCTGCGCCGCCTCGTCTCCGAGGTGCGACTCCACCCAACCGAGCTCATCCTGCCGATGTTCGTCAAGGAGGGCCTGAGCGAACCACTGCCGCTGGGCGGAATGCCCGGAGTCGTCCAGCACACGATGGGCTCCCTGCTCGAGGCCGCCCGGGAAGCGGTGGCGGCCGGAGTCGGCGGACTCATGCTCTTCGGCATCCCCGAATACAAGGATGAGATCGGCTCACAGGCCGATGACCCCGACGGCATCCTCAACCGGGCGCTGTCGCTGCTGGCCGACGAATTCGGCGATGACACCGTGATCATGGCGGACCTGTGCCTCGACGAATTCACCTCCCACGGCCACTGCGGAGTCCTCGACGAGGACGGTGCGGTCGATAACGACGCCACCCTCGACCGCTACGCCTCGATGGCGCTGGCTCAGGCCCGCGCGGGAGCTCACGTGCTCGGCCTGTCCGGCATGATGGACGGTCAGGTCGCCTACTGCCGCGAAGCTCTCGACGCCGCCGGATTCACCGACGTCGTCGTCATGGGCTACACCGCGAAGTACGCCTCCGCCTTCTACGGTCCCTTCCGCGAAGCCGTCGATTCCGAGCTCAAGGGCGACCGCAAGACCTACCAGCAGGATCCCGCGAACGGTCGCGAAGCGCTGCGCGAACTCGGCCTCGACCTCGCCGAAGGCGCCGACATCGTCATGGTCAAGCCGGGGCTGCCGTATCTCGACGTACTCGCCGAGGTGGCTCAGGAGTCCATAGTGCCAGTGTGGACCTACCAGGTGTCCGGAGAGTACGCGATGATCGAATTCGCGGCCGCCGCCGGAGCCATCGACCGGGAGAAGGCGATCGAGGAATCTCTCATCGCCTTCAAACGTGCCGGATCCGATGCGATCCTCACCTACTGGGCCACCGAGGTCGCCCAGCGCCTCCAGGTGGAGGCCGCCGGCCACATGTCCGACCGCGACGCCCGCGGAGGCCGGTGATGACCGAGCCTCGCTGGCTCTCGGCGGTCGACCAGAGAGCCTGGCGCAGCTACCTCAACGGCTCTCAGCTGCTCAGCACACAGCTGGACAAGGAGCTGCGTGAGAAGCACGGCATCGGCCTGCCCGAATACGAAATCCTCGTACGTCTGTCCGAACACGACGACAGGACGATGCGAATGGCGCTGCTCGCCACCGACACGACCATGTCCCGATCCCGGCTGACCCACTGCGTCGCCCGAATGGAGAAGCGCGGACTGCTCGAGCGTTCCGCCATCCCCGAGGACGGCCGTGGGGTCAACTGCGTGATGACCGAGGCCGGATGGCAGCTGCTGCGGGCCGCGGCACCCGATCACGTCGCCGGAGTCCGCAGACACCTCGTCGATCTTCTCGACCCCGAGGAGATGGAGACCCTGGGGCGGATCTTCACCAAAGTCTTCGACCATATGACAGACATCGACGGCTCCTGAACCGTCCCCACGCATAACTGAGAACGATCCCGGGACGAAACCCCAACCGCCAAGAATCAGAGGAGAACCATGACGACAGCAGAGACGAACGGTCACACCACCGATCGGTCCGCCGCCCTCTTCACCCGCGCCGAGGCGGTCATCCCCGGCGGAGTGAACTCCCCGGTCCGCGCGTTCAAGGCCGTCGGCGGCACCCCCCGTTTCATCACCGAGGCGACCGGTGCGTGGCTGCGCGACGCCGACGGCAACGACTACATCGACCTCATCGGGTCCTGGGGCCCGATGATCATGGGCCACTCTCGCCCCGAGGTCGTCGCCGCCGTCCAAGAAGCCGCCGTCAAGGGATTCTCCTTCGGCACCCCGTCGACCGGTGAGGTCGAACTCGCCGAGGAGATCGTGCGTCGCGTCGATCCGGTCGACCAGGTGCGCCTCGTGTCCTCGGGCACCGAGGCCACCATGTCGGCGATCCGTCTGGCCCGCGGTTACACGGGACGGTCCAAGGTCGTGAAGTTCGCCGGCTGCTACCACGGTCACGTCGACTCGCTGCTGGCCCAGGCCGGCTCCGGACTGGCCACGTTCTCTCTGCCCGACACCCCCGGAGTCACCGGCGCCCAGGCACAGGACACGATCGTCGTCGACTACAACGACGCCGCCGGTCTCGAAGCCGTCTTCGCCGAACACGGGGAGGACATCGCCTGCGTCATCACCGAGGCCAGCCCCGGCAATATGGGCGTCGTGCCTCCCCGCGACGGTTTCACGAACACCATCCGCCGGCTGACCAAGGAACACGGTGCGCTGATGATCAGCGACGAAGTGATGACCGGTTTCCGCGTCTCCGCCGCCGGTTGGTACGGCTATGAGTCCGAGACTCTCGGCTACCCAGAGGGACCGGCCGACCTGTTCACCTTCGGCAAGGTCATGGGCGGCGGCTTCCCGGCGGCGGCCTTCGGCGGTCGCGCCGAGATCATGGCCCACCTCGCCCCATCCGGCCCCGTCTACCAGGCTGGGACGCTCTCGGGCAATCCGGTGGCCACCGCTGCCGGACTGGCCACGCTCAAGCTGACGACCGAACTCGACGTGTACTCGCACATCGGTCGTGCCGCGGATATTCTGCGCCCGGCCGTCGCTGCCAGCCTGGAAGCCGAGGGCGTTGCCCACGTCATCCAGTCGGCGAACTCGATGTTCTCCGTGTTCTTCACCGATACCGACGTGACGAACTACGAGCAGGCACGGGCTCAGAACGTCGGCCGCTACACCGCCTTCTTCAACGCCATGCTCGATCAGGGCATCCATATGCCCCCGAGCGCGTTCGAAGCCTGGTTCCTGTCCTACGCCCACACCGATGAGATCCTCGACCGGATCATCAGCGCCCTGCCGGCGGCGGCCAAGGCTGCGGCCGAGGTTCCGGAGGCCGGGAAGGCGCAGTCATGACCACCATCCACCTCGTCCGCCACGGCGAAGTCGACAACCCCGACGGCATCCTCTACGGACGTCTGCCCCATTTCGGTCTCACCGAGCGCGGACACGAGATGGCTTTGCGCGTGGCCGAGCACTTCCATGCCGCGCCCACTCGCCCCGTCGAACTCGTCGCCTCCCCGCTGCTGCGGGCACAGCAGACGATTCGTCCGCTGTCGAAGTCCCTCGACCTGCCGGTGTTCGACGACGATCGGGTCATCGAGGCGGCGAATTCCTTCGAGGGACAGAAGCTGGGCGTGCGTCGGTTGGCGGAGCCGAAGAACCTGGTGCGCCTCTACAACCCGCTCACCCCGTCCTGGGGAGAGCCGTACAAACAGATCGTGCTGCGCATGCGGGCCGCGATGGCCAGTCTGAGAGCCAAGCTCGACCGCCACGGTCCGGACGCCGAAGGAGTCATCGTCTCCCACCAGCTGCCGATCTGGATGAGCCGCCTGTCGGGGGAGGGACGCTCACTCGTCCACGACCCGCGCAGACGCGAATGTGACCTGGCTTCTATCACCAGTTTCACATTCGATTCCTCCACACTGGTGTCCGTGAGTTATGAGAGCATCTGTGCCGATCTGCAGCCGGGCACCGCGGTGGCGGGAGCATGAGTTTCGGACGCCATTCCCTCAACCGTCGGGCCCTCTTCACCTCGGCGGTCGCCGCCGGAACGGCCCTGGCGCTCAGCGCCTGCAGCGAGAACGATGAGCTGGCCGATCAGGCCGGATCCGACCAGGGGTACGTCTCCGGCTCGGGAGTCGTCTCGCAGGTGGCGGCCGAGGACCGCGGCGAACCCCTCGATCTGAGCTTCGAGACCCTCGACGAGAAGTCCATGTCTCTGGCCGATCTGCGTCCCACCCCGGTGGTCGTCAACCTCTGGTACGCGGCATGCCCGCCGTGCCGGAAAGAAGCCCCGGACCTGAAGTCCGTGTCCGAGGAATTCGGGGACAAGGCCCAGTTCATCGGCGTCAACGTCCGCGACCAAGAGGCTGCGGCCAACGCGTTCATCCAGAACTACCAGGTGCCGTACCCGAACATGCTCGATTCGAACGGTGAGATGGTGTCTCTGCTCTCCGGAGTCCTGCCCCCGCAGGCCACCCCGTCGACGGTGGTCCTCGACGCGAAGGGCCGGGCCGCGGCCAGGGTCGTCGGTGAGATCGATGCCTCGACTCTCAAGGGACTCATCGAGGACGTGCTGGCCGAGTGAGTGGCCTCGGGGCGGACTTCGCCCAGACCGTCCTCTCCGGACCGCTGCTGCTGGCTGCCGGCGCAGCGGCGCTGGCCGGACTCATCTCGTTCGCCTCACCATGTGTGCTGCCCCTGGTTCCCGGCTATGTCGGGTACGTCACCGGGCTGTCCGGTTCTTCGCTGAGGGACAAGCAGACGTGGCGAGTGGTCGTGGGCATCAGCCTGTTCGTCCTCGGCTTCACCGTCGTCTTCGTGCTGCTGGGAACCAGCTTCTCCGCGCTGGGAGCGCTGTTCTCCCAATGGCAGTCGGTCATCCTCCGCGTCCTCGGCGTCATCGTCATCCTCGCCGGTTTCGTGTTCATGGGCGGATTCGGTCTGCTGCAGAACGAACGTCGCATCCGTGCCAGACCGAAGGCCGGACTCTGGGGCGCACCGGTGCTCGGGGCGACCTTCGCCCTCGGGTGGGCACCCTGTGTCGGCCCGACCCTGTCGGCTGTGCTGAGCATGTCGGTGAGCTTCGGCGGTGACGGGATGATCTGGCGCGGAGCGCTGCTGGCCTTCGTCTACTGTCTGGGCCTGGGCATCCCGTTCATCCTCCTGGCGCTGGCGATCCACAAGGGCGCGGGACGACTCGTCTGGGTGCGGAAGCATCAGACCGGGATCGTGCGGGCCGGGGGCATCATGCTCATCATCCTCGGTGTACTCATGGCCAGCGGCGTATGGAACATGTGGATGACCTCTCTGCAAGGTCTCATCAATGGATTCGAAGTGGTGATCTAGTGGCGGGCTCAACCGAAGGCTCGGAGAAGACGCAGTCGAAATCGGGTGCGAAGACGACGGCGAAGCAGGGAGACAAGCCTGCCGCGAAGTCGACCGTGAACCAGCCGCAGCTCGGGTTCATCGGTATGTGCCGGTGGGCCTGGACCCAGCTGACGACGATGCGTGTGGCACTGATCCTCCTGCTCATCCTCGCGCTCGCCGCGATCCCCGGATCTCTGCTGCCGCAGCGGATCCAGGACCCGGGCCGGGTGAACACCTTCCTGGAGAACAATGGTGCCTGGGGGCAGTTCCTCGACACGATCCAGATGTTCGACGTCTACTCCTCGGTCTGGTTCTCCGCGATCTACCTCCTGCTGATGATCTCCCTCGTCGGCTGCATCATCCCGCGGACGAAGCAGCACTGGAAGGCGATGCGCTCGTCCCCGCCCAAAGCACCGAGGCGGCTGTCCCGGATGCCCGGATACGCCGCCTTCACCTCGGCGCAGGCAGACGCAGAGACCCGTGAGGATGCGGATGAGGCGTTCCTCGACGCGGCGGAGGCTCGGCTGAAGAAGTCGGGGTACCGCATCAACCGGCAGTCCGATCACATCGCCGCCGAACGCGGCTATCTCCGCGAGACTGGCAACCTCGTCTTCCACATCGCGCTGCTCATGGCAACCCTGACGATGGCGATCGGATCGCTGTTCGGCTATGAAGGTCAGCGCATCCTCGTCGAGGGGGAGACGTTCTCGAATTCGCTGGTCTCCTACGATTCCTTCGAACCCGGCTCCTACTACGATGCCGACAATCTGCCTGATTTCCGGCTCAAGCTCGATTCCTTCACCTCCACCTTCGACGATCAGGCGGCGGGCAACCAGTTCGGTCAGCCGCGCACCTTCGATGCGCAGGTGACGACGACGGCGGACGGGACGACCGAATCGCACCTGCTCAAGGTCAACGAGCCGGTGCGCGTGGGCGGCGTCGGCGTCTACCTGACCGGAAACGGCTACGCCCCCGAGGTGACCGTGCGTGATGCGAAGGGCGATATCGTCCAGTCCGGTCCGCAGGTGTTCATCCCGGACGGCGGGGACCCCGGATACACCTCCGAGGGCGTCATCAAGGTCCCGGACTCGGCCGGCACGCAGATGGGGTTCGTCGGCGTGTTCCTGCCGACGGCCGCGCAGAATGAGGACGGGGAGCTGATCTCGAGCTTCGCCGAGCTGCGCAACCCGTACCTCGTGATGAGCGGGTACACCGGCGACCTCGGCCTCGATTCCGGAGTCCCGCAGTCCGTGTACTCCCTCGACGCGGAGAACATGACGGAGATGACCGACGAGTCGGGCAATCCGCTCGTCATCCAGCTCGCCGAGGGGGACACGCAGAAGCTGCCCAACGGCGGTTCGGTGACCTTCGACGGAGTCAAGAAGTACATCGCCGTCGACATCTCCCAGGACCCGACACAGGCCCTCATGCTCATCAGCGCGATCCTCGTCTTGGCTGGGCTCGGCCTGTCCCTGTTCATTCCCCGCCGACGCGTATGGGTGCGGATCAAGAACGGCGACGCCGAGGTGGCCGCTCTGGCCCGCGGTGAGGATCCGATGGTCGAACGCGCCGTCGACGGCCTGGTCAAGGACCTGCGTGATCCGGAACCCGATGAGGGTCAGCACGGTGACGATGACGAAAGATGAACCCGAAGTACTACGCGGAGTAGAATAGCCGCGGAGTGCGCGTCGCCGGTGGCTTCGTCGCGGAGTCGGCAGGGCGCGCACCGACATATGGTCAGACAGAGAGTCTGGCAGCAGCAACCTGCGACAGAAGAGCACTTCAGCGGTGCGGAGGATGAATGGACGTCAACACTGACCTCGCAATGTGGTCGAACCAGCTGATCATCTCGGCGATGATCGTCTACGCCGTCGCCATGATCTTCTACGCCTTCGACCTTTTCGGTGCGCGTGAGCTCAAGACCTCCGAAGCCGAGGTCGCCACCTCGGCCAAGGCCACCACGGTGCGGCGGACGAACCGGAAGACGGCGACGACTGCCGTCCTCGACCGGCCCGGCGACGACGACTCCGCGACGGTGAAGTCGTCCCGGAAGAACATGCACCGCGGTGCCCGCATCGGCACTTCGCTGCTCGTGCTCGCCATGTTGCTGCACGTCGGCGGGGTTCTCACCCGTGCCCTGTCTGTCTCCCGTGTGCCGTGGGGCAACATGATGGAGTATGTCCTCACCGCCACCGCGATCACCGTAATCGTCTTCCTCGTCGTGCTGACGAAGAAGGACGTGCGCTATCTGGGGACGTTCGTCTCCGGGGGAGTGCTGCTGTGCCTGGGACTGGCGATCACCGTCTTCTACACGCCTGCCGCGAAGCTCATCCCGGCGCTGGATTCGTACTGGATCGCCATCCACGTGCCGATCGCGATCCTCTCGACCTCACTCCTCTACATCTCTGCGATCCTGGCGGTATTCCAGATCCTGAAGAGCGTGCACGAGACCAAGGATCCGAAGTGGCTGCGGTTCCTGCATCGTCTGCCCTCGAGCACCGACCTCGAGCGGATCTCCTACCGGATCGCGGCAGTCGGCTTCATCACCTGGACGTTCACGCTCATCGCCGGGGCCATCTGGGCCGAAGTGGCCTGGAGCCGTTACTGGGGCTGGGATTCGAAGGAGATCTGGACGTTCGTCGTCTGGGTCATCTACGCCGCGTACCTGCACGCACGTGCGACTCGCGGTTGGGGCCCGACGAAGGTGGCCGTGCTCAACCTCATCGGCATCGCCTCGGTGATCTTCAACTTCACCGTCGTGAACATGTACTTCAACGGCCTGCACTCGTACTCCGGGCTCGACTGAAGCGCTGGGCCGCTCTCAAGGCCGCTCTGACGTCCAGCACCGGGAGCCACCGCCTGCACCGGGCGCGATAACTGCTGACGGCCCAGTCTGAGGCGGAGAGCCCATGTTTGAAACTGGGCTCTCCGCCTCAGACTGGGCCGTCAGCGTGCTGGTTCGATGCCGTGATCAGGCGGCGGACGACAGTTTCGGCTCGGGCTGCTCTGAAATCACCACGTTCCTCGGTGAGCCGTTCAGAGAAAAGTGTGCCTTCTCGCTGGATCGCAGAGTGGCAACGCACCTGCGGTGTCGATGCCGTCGTCGAACAGCGGCGGTGCGAAAGGGGAAATCAGTTCGGACGGCCGTGGCCGTCGCCCTTGGTGCCCCGGTCGTCGGAGTCGGCTGACGTATCAGCGGAGGAATCCGCGGGATCGCTGTCATCATCCGGCTTGGCAGAATCATCGCGCGGAGGCTTCTTCTCGTCGTTGTCCTGAGCCGGAGGCGCATGCTTGCCGAGCTTGAGTTCGCGATCGACCTGTCGCAGATAGTCTGGATCATCATCCGGGGCGACCTGACCGCGAGGGCGGGTGCCGCGGGTGGGCTTGTCTTCCGAACCGCGTCCGAACAGATACCAGAGGATGAACCCGAGGACGGGAATGAAGAGGATGACGAGTGCCCATACAGGTTTGGGCAGGACCCGAATCAGACCCCGATCGCGCAACAGGCAATCGAAGAGTCCGTACAGTGTCACCGCTGCCGCCAGGACGATCGCGGCAATGAGTAGTCGAGCCATGCAACAAGGATAGTCCACCAACCTGAGCGCGGCCTCCAGCGAGCGGTGACAAGACTGTCACGATCGGAGGCTAAAATGAGTTCAATGCGCACCTTCTGGCTCTACACACTCGCTCGCTTCGGCCTCATCATCGCCGCTGGCCTCGTTCTGTTCCCGTTCCTCGGCTTCAATCTCGTCATGGCGATCGCCGCCATCATCATCGGCGCGCTGCTGAGCTACCTCTTGCTCGGTAAGATGCGCGCCCAAGCAGCGACCGAGATCGAAGCAAAGGTCGCCAAGCGAGCCTCCAAGCCCAAGCGCGTCGGCGCCGATGAAGCTGCAGAAGATGAGATCGTCGAGGAGCGCCTCGGAGAAGACGGCGACCAGTCCAAATGAACTTGTGGCTCAGCCTAATGAGCTGCGGCTCGGCTGAGGCGGCTCAGATCCGAATGAGCCGGGGCCTTTCAGCGCGCTGAGCCTTGGAACGCCAGGCGACTGAGCCTTGGAACACCAGGCGTCAGCACTGAAATGCCTCAGAGCGCCAGACCGAGACCCATCAGTGCGGAGAAGGCCAAACCGGTCAATCCGGTGGATTTGATCGGCGGAATCAGGCCAGGGCCCGTTGTGCCGCTGAGCACCGTCTTGAGTGGGTTGAGTGCTGGGACGAGGGCGAGGATCGCCAAGGCCACGGCCGGATGTCCGTCGAGGATCGCCAGCGCCAGCAGCGCGAACGGCAGCAGCACGAGCACCGCATAGGCGATGCGTGCGGCATTGTCGCCCATCCTCACGGCCAGAGTGATCTTGCCTGCCTCGATGTCTGTCGGGATATCGCGGAGGTTGTTGACCATGAGCACAGCCGAGGCCAGTGATCCGATTGCCACGGCACCGGCCCAGCCGCTCAAGGTGAGGTGGCCGACCTGCATCCACATCGTGCCCAAGGTCGCCACGAGTCCGAAGAACACGAACACGAAGACCTCGCCGAGGCCCATATAGCCGTACGGTCGTTTGCCCCCGGTGTAGAACCAGGCGGCGGCGACGGCGGCGGCCCCGACGATGAGGAACCACCAGGCCTGTGAGATGAGGATGAGCACGATGCCCGCGACTCCGGCCAGGCCGAAGAAGATGAAGGCGGCCCGTTTGACCTCGTGAGGTTCGGCCAGCCCGGTTGCGGTCAGCCGGACCGGTCCGACGCGTTCGTCATCGGTGCCGCGGATGCCATCGGAATAGTCGTTGGCGTAGTTCGAGCCGATCTGCAGGCACAGGGAGACGAGGAGAGCGAGGAATCCGCGCAGCAGGATCTGTCCGAAGCTGACGTGGTCGTCCTTGCCCGAGATGTCGTCGAGGATGAAGGCGGTGAATCCGCCGAGCGATCCGATCGCGGCGCCGGTTCCGATGAGGACGGGTGCGAGAGCCAGGGGCAGAGTTCGCAGTCGAGCTCCAGAAATCCACTGGGCGGCATCAGCCATAGTCCTCGCTCACCTTCCTGTCGAATTGTGGAGCCGTCTCATGTTACCGGTAGTTCACCGGTATGGGTATTCGCATCACGCGCGATGAGATCGGCGGCGATGCGGGCCGCCGCCTGGCGATCGGGTTTGCCGATCGACCGGTTCGGAATCTCAGCGACTGGGAAGACGAGCTGCGGCAGCAGCTGCCCGGTCATCCCGTGATCGAGGGCGTTGAGCTTCTGTGCCGATTCTTGTGGATCCTCGGCTCCGACACCACCTCCGCCGTCGGCGAGGCGGACGAGCGCGACGATCCGTCTGCCCCATTCCTCGTCGGGCACCCAGGTCACAAGCATCTCCTCTATTCCCGCCTTCTGCCAGCTCGGCAGCAGGCCGGACTCCAGGGCATGCGGGGAGACGTTCGTGCCGCCGGAGACGATGATGTCGTCGGCTCGACCGAGCACGCTGAGCACACCGGAATCGATCCGACCCAGATCGCTGGTGTGCATGATCCGCCGTCCCGCCTCGTCGACGGTGAGGGCGGGGGACTCGACCGGTGTGATCGCTCCGTCGGCGCCGATCTCGACGTAGCCGTCGGCGATGACCGGGCCGCTCAGATCGATCGTCCCCGCCTCGGTGATGGTGACGTCGACCCCGTCGAACGGAGCCCCGTCATAGACGCAGCCGCCCGCCGTCTCGCTCATCCCGTAGGTCCGCACGATCGCCAGGCCCGCGGCCTCGGCGCGCTCGAGCAGGGACGGTGAGATCGCCGCCCCGCCGAGGAGGATGTGCGTGATCCGTGCGGCTGCAGCTGTCGCCGCGTCGTCCTCGAGGATGCGGTGGAGCTGGGTGGGCACGAGCGAGGTGTACGTCGGTCGGTCGCCCGCCCGTTCCAGCAGAGTCGTGGCCTCGGCGGCGAAGGACTGGGCGGTGAACCTCGCCGCGGCGGCCCTGACCGGGGCGCGGCCCGCCAGGCGGGCGCGCAGCTCGACTTGGAACCCGGCGATGTGGTTGACCGGCAGGCACAGATGCCAGTCACCCGGCCCGGAGAGGAACCGTTCGGTCGCCCGGGCCGAGGTTGTCAGCGCGTCAGCTGACAACGCCACCGCTTTCGCCTTTCCTGTCGACCCTGAGGTGAAGAGGATGAGAGCCGGAGCGGGAACAGGTCCTGCCCACTTGCCGGGGGACACCTCGGTGACGGCACCGTCCCGATCCGAGGGGAGGATGAGGATCGAGGTCCTGGTCAGTGCCCGATCAATCGCCTCGGGCAGCTCGTGAGGGCTGAGTTCGCGCATGTACACAGTTGTGGGAACCGGCCGCTCAGTAGTACCAGGGGAACGGCGACCAGTCGGGATCGCGCTTTTCGAGGAAGGCGTCGCGACCCTCGACCGCCTCGTCGGTCATATAGCCAAGTCGGGTGGCTTCTCCGGCGAAGACCTGCTGGCCGACCAGCCCGTCGTCGACGAGGTTGAAGGCGAACTTGAGCATGCGCTGCGCGTTCGGTGACTTGCCCAGGATCTCCCGCGCCATCTGGAGGGCCGCGGTCTCGAGATCGGCGTGGTCGACGACTTCATTGACGGCTCCCATGTCGGCCATCTCCTGCGCGGAGTAGGTGCGGCCCAGGAAGAAGATCTCACGGGCCTTCTTCTGCCCGACCATCTTCGCCAGGTAGGCGGAACCGTAGCCGGCGTCGTAGGAGCCGACATCGGCATCGGTCTGCTTGAACTTCGCGTGTTCGCGTGAGGCGATCGTCATATCGCAGACGACGTGGAGGCTGTGGCCTCCGCCGGCTGCCCAGCCGGGGACGACGGCGATGACGACCTTCGGCATGGTGCGGATGAGGCGCTGGACCTCGAGGATGTGGAGGCGGCCGGCACGAGCCGGATCGACGCTCTCACGGGTCTCACCGGAGGCGTACTGGTAGCCGGAGCGGCCGCGGATGCGCTGATCGCCGCCGGAGCAGAAGGCCCAACCGCCGTCCTTCTCGCTCGGGCCGTTGCCGGTGAGCAGCACGGCGCCGACGTCGGAGGTCTGGCGAGCATGGTCGAGAGCGCGGTAGAGCTCGTCGACGGTGTGCGGGCGGAAGGCATTGCGGACCTCTGGACGGTCGAAGGCGATGCGCACGCAGCCGATGTCGTTGCCGGTGGCAGGGTCGATGGCCCGGTGGTAGGTGATATCGGTGAAGTCGAACCCGGAGACTTCGCGCCAGGCAGAAGGGTCGAAGATTTCAGAAACCGTCATGGCCCCAGCCTAGCGCTTGGTCGTTGTGGTGCGGTCCGGGGCCGGGCGGCGGACGGTGAGGTTCCGAACGGCAGGCAGCGTTGGCCGGGGCGGCGGGGTTAGTCTGGGCTCATGGCCGATTTCGCACGTTCGCACACTGGCGCATTGGACTCAGAGGCTCCGGCTGCCGCACCTCTTGATCTGCCGCAACGCTTCGATGAGGTCATCGAGGACCTGCATGTGGTGCGGCTGCCGATGGTCACCCGGTTCCGGGGGATCACGGAGCGGGAAGTGGCGCTGTTCACCGGCCCTTCCGGGTGGGCGGAGTTCTCCCCTTTCGTCGAATACGGCACCGAGGAGGCCAGCCGGTGGCTGCGCGCCTCCCTCGAATTCTCCGGGCTGATCCCGCAGACAACCGCCCTCGCCGAGGCGGCCCCCTCCACCGTTCCCGTGCGCGGTTCCAGTCCGGCCGTGGCGGAGGCGGGGACGAGCGGTGAGACCGTCGACGTCAACGGCACCCTGCCCGCCTGTCCACCCGATCAGGTCGCACCGATCCTGTCGCGCTATGACCGGGTCGGCACCGTCAAGGCGAAGGTCGCCGAGCACGGATTCGCCTCCCTCGACGAGGATCTGACACGCCTGCGGGAATTCCGCAGGCTCTGCCCCGAGACGACGCTGCGCCTGGACGCGAATGCCGGATACACGCTCAGCGAGGCCCTTCAAGCTTGTGAGGCATTTGCCGAGTTCGACCTCCAATACTTCGAACAGCCGGTGCCCGAGGTCGAGCAGCTGGCCGAACTGCGCGATGAGCTCGCCCGAAGAGGACTGCCGATCGTCATCGCCGCCGACGAATCCATCCGCAAAGCCGAGGACCCGCTGCGCGTGGCCGAACTCGGAGCCGCCGAAGTCATCATCGTCAAGGTCCAACCGCTGGGCGGGATCGGCGCCGCCCTCGACGTCATTGGCGCTTCGGGCCTGCCCGCCGTCGTGTCCTCGGCTCTCGAGTCATCCGTCGGCCTGGCCGCCGGAGCCGAACTCGCCGCCAGACTGCCTCGCACCGACCGCAGCCTGGACATCCTCGGTGATCGGGTGGCCTGCGGTCTGGGCACCGGGCGCCTCTTCACCGCCGATGTCGTCGCCGAGGACGAGGCCCTGACTCCGGTCGACGGCGCCATCCCGGTCACGCGAATCGTCCCGGACCCTGACCGCCTGCAGCAGCTGGCGGTGGATCCGGGACGATTCGCATGGTGGGCCGACCGGCTCCAGAGCTGCTGGAGCGCTCTGCGCGGTTGAGTCGATTCTGCCTGAACCGGACCGGGGCTGAACTGAGTCAGCCGGCTTTCTTCACAGACTCGACGAAAGCGTCAGCGGCATTCGTCACTGTCGCTTCTTCGACATCAGCGACGTTTGTCACAGCGACAAGGCTGTTGTCGACACGTGCGGCGACGTACTGAATCTCGGTGGCGGTCTGACCTCCGGTTTCGACTGAGGCGACGATTCCGGCGGTCTCATCGGCTCCGGCCACATCGGGGTCAGAAGCTTTCATCTTCACCTGCATTTCGAGGCCAGCGGTCGTCAACTTCACATCGCTGCACTCTTCGGCGACCTTCTCGGTTCCGTCGAGCTGCGTCTGCGCATCGTCGACGCTGTCGAAGCTGGAGAGGCCCGCGGACAGAACATTGTCGTTTGAGGCCCCTGCCACACTTGTGCCGCCCTGGACGAGCTTCGAATTGATCAGGTTGAGAGTGATGTCCTTGCACTTGGCAGGCTCGAACTTCGAACTTTCCAGGGCTTTGGCCATTTCGCCGGTGGCGCCGCCCTCTTTGAATGACTGACCCTCAGCCTGAGTCGATTCGAAGATCTCCTTGAGCTGGGCTTCGTCGAGCTTCTCGGCTTCCGGCTGAGCCTCGGCGGCCGACGAGGATCCGCCGTCGGCAGTTTGGTCCGGCTCGCCTCCTCCGCCAGTGCAGCCGGCGAGGGAGAGTCCGGCGACGAGAGCGATGGCTAGGAGAATGCGGTTCATTGCGTGCCTCTCTGGTCAGCGTTCCGAGGAATCAGCGGCCGATTCGCGACCGCTCTCAATATAAACGCCAGCGTGCTCATGCGTCGTTTCTCCGGGCAATTGATCTGGATCATCGACTGTGGACCGCCCTTCGTCGACCGGCGCCGAGGCGATCCTGACCGTGGTCACCTCGTCCTGTCCCAGCGTGGCGAAGTGAGCGGTGCGCTTTCCGGGGATGATCGGATCGTGCATGGCCGCGGCCAGGCGACCGGTGAATGTCAGCCGCCCTTTCTTGTCGGCCTTCTGCTGATAGGCATTGTCCCCGCTGGGACCGGACACGCTGATGTCGTAGCGGCGGCCGGGATCGAAGAGACCGGGAGTGCGCACACGGAAGCTGCCGGTCCCGGTCAGAGAGAAGCCGGCGGCGCTGACGGCATCGAAGCGCACCACCTGCGCGCGACGACGAGAGATCTCCACCCGCCACCCGTGGATGTCGAAGAGGGCATGGCCGGTGAGGAAGGTGAACTGTCCGCCATCGGCCACGCGATCTGTCCGACGGCGATCCGAACTCGCATAGTTGCGCCGCTTGGCGAGGGTCTTCAGCCACGCCCCGAGTTCCCGTTCCCAGCTGGTCCAGTTGTGCAGGCCGCTGGTGCGCGGAAACCAGGAATGGCGGATGCCGAGGGAGTTGAGACGGGCGGAGAAGCGCTCGCCCTGCGAGCTGATCATCGACTCCAACAGGTCGCGATCCTTCGCCCCTTCGAGGCTGCCGGAACCGGCGCTGAACCACAGGTCGACGCCGCGGAGGTTCTCGGCCAGAGCGTATGGGGAATTCGCCAGCCATTCGCTGCGGTCGAGAGCGGGATCGCCGAACAGGCTCAGTGATCGCGCGCCTTCGCGCATCGCGATGATGTCGAAGGCGGGCACGGTCGACAGAGGATCCAGAGGAGAGGAGAACGCGGCGGACGATCCGTACCTGTCGGGATGCCAGGCCGAGTACTTCATCGCCCCGTACCCGCCCATCGACAGCCCCGCCACCAGCTGGCCGGCAGGCGCCCAGTCGACGGAGAAGTTCGCCTTGAGGAACGCTGGGATCTCCTCGGTATGAAATCGCGGCCAATCGTGGACCTCGCTGCCAACAGCCAGACGCGAATAGGTTCCTGCCCCGCCGTCGGGCATGACGACGAGGTACGGGGAGTCGAGGGTGAGCTCCTCGGCGGAACCGAAATCCGTCCATGAGCGGAAATCATCGCCGCCTCCGTGGAAGAGGTGGATGACGGGGCTGACCTCGGCCGGAATCCCCGGCAGCAGCACACGCACGCCGACGGTGCGCCCGAGCGCGGGGGAGTAGAGGAAGAATTCGCGCAGCCTCGGCGAGAGTTTCCGTTTGTCCCTGATATGCCAGGTCCGGGCATCCTTGCCACGGGGTTCGGGGCCGAGGAAGGAGGTGGTCTGGTCGCGAGCGGGATAGCGTCCGCGATGGGAGCGGGCCGCGGTCAGAGTGCGGATGGCTCGTGCTCCCATCGCAATGATCAACGAGCGGCGCATTTCTCGAGGTTAGAGGGCGGAGGTGAACCACAGGTGGTCAGGTGGTTGAATATCAGGTGATGTCGAATTCGAGCGCGGTGGCGCAGCAGATTGCCCGAAGCCTGGTCCATGCCGGGGCCAGTGATGTCGTCTTCGCCCCCGGTTCGCGGTCCGCCCCCTTGGTCTATGCTCTGGCTCCGCTCGCCGAGGCGGGGCTCATCCGCGCTCATGTGCGCGTCGATGAGCGTGATGCCGCCTTCCTCGCCCTCGGCCTGTCCCGAGGTCTGCGTGCGCGCGGCAGTGAGTCCGCCGTGGCGGTCGTGACGACGTCCGGCTCGGCCGTCGCCAATCTCCATCCCGCCGTCCTCGAGGCCTCGTACGGGCACCTGCCGCTGCTGGCACTCACCGCGGATCGTCCCGCTCGGCTGCGTGGCACCGGAGCCAACCAGACCATCGACGACCAGTCGCAGGTGCTCAGCGATGTGCGTGCCCGCTTTGACATCCCCGCCGGCGACACTGCGGAGGCGGTCCACCGAGCGATGTCAGACGCCGTGGCCGCAGCATTGGGATCACGCAGGGACACCGTTACCGAGGCAGCCGGCCCCGTCCAATTCAATGTGCAGTTCGACACCCCCTTGGTTCCCACCCCGGAGGAGTTGGACACGTGGAACAGCGAGATCAAGGGGCTTGCCGAGACCCGAGTCGCGAATGCCGAGCCCCGCATCAAGGAAACGGAAGACATCGGCGC
Source organism: Brevibacterium iodinum ATCC 49514 (assembly GCF_900169265.1). GTDB lineage: Bacteria > Actinomycetota > Actinomycetes > Actinomycetales > Brevibacteriaceae > Brevibacterium > Brevibacterium iodinum. Next base: position 47,280 of record NZ_FXYX01000018.1, on the reverse strand, counting down.
AGGGAACGATTCGCAGACGTCTGTCGAAGTCACGATCACCGAGGGGACGGTCATCGTCGCCGGAGACGCCGGAGGGCATTCGGCCGAATCGTTGCGTGCGCTCGCTGAAGTTCACCGTCTTCCGGTGCTTGCCGAACCCTCGAGTCCTCTGGCCCGCACCGCTGTTGATTCGAAGGAATCCTCGACTTCCGGATCATCCGAACCCTCGACGGTCGTGCCGGCTCATGCCCGTGTGCTCAGCGAACACCCCGAGCTGCGCGAGGCGATCCGCACCGTCATCGTCCACGGAAAACCGACGCTGACCAGGCCAGTCGCCGCGCTGCTCGCCGACGAAACCGTGACCGTGCAGTGCATTCCCGATGCCGTCGATGCATTCGACCTGCCCGTCCGCGACGAGAGGACCGTCGCGGACGACGGGAGGGCTGCGGGCGAGACGCAGGGCGCCGCCGCCTCGGGGCTGACCTGGGTGCGCGCCTGGATCGACGCCGGGACGCCCCTGGTTGCTGCTGCACGAACAGAGAGGTCTGCGGTACGGTCCCCGGAACCGGGCAGTGGAGAGAACCCGGAGGCCGCCTCGGCGAGGGATTTCCAGGCGACCGCACGGACGGTCACTGAGCATTTGGCCGCCCAGGACATCACTCTCTTCGTTGCCAGCTCGAACTCCGTGCGCTATCTCAGCGACGCCACCGACATCCGCGCCCGCATCCACGCCTCACGCGGACTCGCCGGAATCGACGGACTGATCTCGACGGCGACAGGACTGTCGCTGGGTCTGGGGGAGCCGGTCGTCCTGCTCATCGGTGATATCGCCATGCTCCACGACATCGGCGGACTGCTCACCCCGAGCGCCGAGGATGCCGGGGAGGTGACGATCGTCGTGCTCAACGACGACGGGGGAGCGATCTTCTCCGGACTCGAACATTCCCAGCCCCATCTCGGAGGTTTCCTGGAACGATATTTCACCGTGCCCCACGGTCGCGGTTTCGCCGACTTCGCTGCAGGATACGGATGGGACCACGAACGGGTGACCAGCGCAGAGGAATTCGAAACGACCCTGAGCCAGATCGACGGACGGCGAAACGTACAGGCTCGCCGGATCATCGAGGTGACCGTACCGCAGCAGCAGTAGGATCGTCCGCGGTTCGGAGCCCCGGGTCGGCCGGCGCTTGCCTTCGCCGACGGGACTCACGACCACTCAGGAGCTTGAGTGACTGTTCGACGCTGATAGTGGTACCATAAATGAGTACAACTCGTGCGAAGGTGGAGGTCGTCATCATGTCCATCAGCGCAAGCGAGGCGCGCAAGACCCTGTTCCCCCTCATCGAGCGAGTGAATGAGGACCGTGATGCAGTCGAGATAGTCTCTCGCAAGGGCAATGCCGTCCTGATGCCGGCCGACGAGTACGCCGCTTGGCAGGAGACCGCTTACCTTTTCCGCTCGCCGGCCAATGCCCGCCGCCTGCTCGATGCCTACGACCGTGCCCGAGGTGGAAAGGTTGAGGTTCACGACCTTGATCGCTCGGACGAGGAAGCTTGAGTGCGTCTGGACTGGGACGAGTCGGCCTGGGAGGACTACAAGCACTGGCAGACTGCCGACCGGAAGACTCTGAAGCGCATCAATACGCTCATCGACGCCTGCCTGCGTGAACCGTTCTCCGGGATAGGCAAGCCCGAACAGCTGAAGTACGGAGCGCCGGGCGCGTGGTCGCGGCGCATCACCGCAGAGCACCGACTGGTCTATCTCGCAGACGACCAGGACCTGGTGATTCTTCAGGCCCGTTATCACTACTGAATCAACTGCGCTCCGCGTGGGCACACGGAGCGCCTCACCGGTCGACCTCTTCTCATCTTCGCCGACCGGGCCCGCGACAATGCCGGAGAGTTCCGGTGAACGGTCAGTCTCGGTCGAGACCGAGCGCCCGACGCATCGGAGCCAGCTTCGCGTTCGTCTCGGCCACCTCCGTGACGGGATCCGAATCCGGCATGATCCCGGCACCGGCATACAGTCGGATGCGGTTGCGGTCCTCGAGCTGGCCGCAGCGCAGGGCGATGCCGAACTGGCCGTTGCCGCGCCCGTCCATCCATCCGACGGGGCCGGAGTAGCGGCCGCGGTCGAGGGGTTCGAGCTCATCGACGTGTGCCACGGCGCTCGCCTGCGGGTAGCCGCCGACGGCGGCAGTGGGGTGGACCGATGCGGCGACGTCGAGGGCGGTGAGCCCGGAATCGGGGGAGAGGTTCGCCTGCGCATCGGACGCCGAATGGATGACATTGGCCAAAGGCAGCAGGTGAGGGCGCTCATCGACGGTGACATCCTCGGCGACCGAACCCAGACTGCGCTGCAGGGAGGCGATGGCGAACGCATGTTCGGTGCTGTCCTTGTGCGCGCTCAGCAGCTTCCGAGCCGCCGGCATTTCCTCCATCGGGTTGTTCTCCACCCGGTAGGTTCCGGCCAGCACTCGTGAGGTCACTCTGTTGTTCTCGACCCCGATGAGCAGCTCCGGGGTCGACCCGATGAGGCCGGCGATGTCGAAGGTCCAGCAGCTCGGGTAGCTGCGGTTGAGTGCCCCGAGCACCGCACGCACGTCGATGTCCTCTTCGGTGGTGACGACTTCGTCGCGGGCGAGGACGATCTTGCGCAGAGTCGGATCATCCGAGAACGCGTCCACCTCCGCCGAGTTGTCGATCGGAGTGAGCATGGCAGCGACCTGTTCGACGAGCCGGGACCACTTGTCGGGATCGAGCTCCCCGGTCTCGGCCCGGGCCGAGTGCACGCGCTGCAGCGGCTCGGCATGGAGGATCGGCGGCAGAGGAGGCTCCTCGGCCGCCGAGATCGAGGTCAGCCACACGCGGCCGCCGCGGCGGCCGAGAACGAATTCGGGGACATGGATGATCGAATCGACCGCTGATTCCCCCGAATAGGCGACCGTGGCAAAGCACATGAGTCCGGAACCGAGCAGATCGACCTCATCCTCGACCGCAGCCGCCTCGGTGATGGCCTTCCACGCATCCGAGAGTTCGGTGAACCTTTCGGGGCCGCGGGCCCGGATGCGCAGAGTGCGGCCGAAGCCGATGAGGCCGGAGGTGTCACGGACCCAGCAGGAGAAGCCGTCGGTGGGCAGCAACTCGAGCGTCTGCTCCACGGTCGTGGGCAGACCCGATTCGAAGGGGAAGCCGGGCCCGGGATCGACGTCGTCGACGAAACGGGACCGCACATGCAGGCGCGGAGGGGCGGAGAGGATGTCGGAAGTGCCGAAAGTCGTAGTCATGTCGCCACGATTCTAGTTGAGGATCGCGAGTAGCAGGGATCTGGATTCGCCCTCCCGGTTCAGGTGTTGAGAGAATATGGTCATGAACCGTGCCAAGCTGGACAAACAGCCCGCAGACGTCGCGTCGATGTTCGACGATGTCGCCTCCCGCTACGACCTCACGAACGACGTCCTCTCCTTGGGCTTCGCCCGTGCCTGGAGGCGCACCGTGGCCCATTCCGTGGCCGCCGGGCCCGGTGAGCGCGTGCTCGACCTGGCTGCCGGCACCGGCACCTCCTCGATGACGTTCACCCACCACGGCGCCGAGGTGGTGGCCGGGGACATCTCCACGGGGATGCTCGCCGAGGGACGCCGTCGGCACCCGCAGATCGACTTCATCTACGCCGATGCGATGGACCTGCCTTTCGCCGATACGAGCTTCGACGTCGTCACGATCTCCTTCGGCATCCGCAACGTCCACGATGTCGACCTGGCGCTGAGCGAGATGCTGCGCGTGCTCAAGCCCGGCGGACGTCTCGTGATCTGCGAATTCTCCACTCCGACGCTCGATGCCTTCAGCCTCGTGTACAAGGAGTACCTGATGAGAGCCCTGCCGCCGCTGGCCCGTGCCGTGTCGTCGAACCCCGAGGCCTATGTCTACCTGGCCGAGTCGATCCGTGCCTGGCCGAACCAGGACGCCTTCGCCCACCAGATCCTCGACGCCGGCTTCGACCAGGTGAAGTACCGCAACCTCACCGGCGGAATCGTCGCAGTCCACCATGCCCTCAAACCCACCGAGGCGGCAGGCGCCACGGAGCCGACCCAGCCTTGACGATGAATGAGTTCGATGCCGAAGTCGTCGTCGTCGGTGCCGGCCCGGCCGGCTCGGCGATCGGCGCCTACCTCGCCCAAGCCGGGCACGAGGTCATCATCCTGGAGAAGTCCGGATTCCCGCGCGACAAGATCTGCGGCGACGCCCTGACCCCGCGTGCGGTGAAAGAAGCCGGCTACCTCGGAATGGACCTGCCGGAATCCGACGGCTGGCACAGGAACAAGGGGCTGCGGCTCATCGGCGGTGGCCACCGGCTCGAACTCGACTGGCCCGAGATCGACGGCACCCCGAACTATGGGGTGACCCGCCCACGGATGAGCATGGACGAGGCCTTCGCTCGTCATGCCCAGCGCAGCGGCGCCCGGCTCTTCGAACAGGTTCGCGCCATGTCCCCGGACGTGGGCGACGACGGGTGGATCCGCGGCGTCCACGCCTCCGGAACAGATCACCGCGGTCGCCGAGTGGGGCCCGAGGCCCACTTCCGGGCACCGATCGTCATTGCCGCCGACGGAGTCTCCTCCCGCCTGGCCGTGTCGATGGGGCTGGAGAAGCGCGACGACCGTCCGATGGGAATCGCCGCCCGCGCCTATCACACGACGCCACGGCATGCCGATGACTACATCGAATCCTGGGTGGAGATGCGGTCGACGAATGCGGCCGGGGAATCCGAGACCCTGCCCGGATACGGGTGGATCTTCCCCCTCGGCGACGGCACGGTGAACATCGGTGCCGGACTGCTCGACTCCTCGCCCCAGTTCAAATCCGTGGATCTGCGCGGAATGATGAACCAGTGGATCGCGGACATGGGCCACGAGTGGGGCATTGACGAAACCACCTCGCTGGGTCCGATCAAATCCGCGGCCCTGCCGATGGCCTTCAACCGCACACCGCACTTCCACCGTGGTCTGCTGCTCGTCGGCGACTCCGGCGGAATGGTCAACCCGTTCAACGGCGAAGGCATCGACTACGCGCTGGAATCCGCGCGCATCGCCGCCGAGGTGATCTCCACATATTCGCGCTACCCGCAGTCCGTGATGCGTCGCCGGTTGGAGGAGTACCCTGCTCTGCTCGGAGACTCCCTGGGCGGGTACTTCACATTGGGACGCGTTTTCGCCTCGATCATCGGCCATCCTGCGCTCATGCAGTTCGGAATCAAGTACGGTATGGGTGTTGACGTTGTGATGGAGTTCGTCGTCAAATTGTTGGCGAACCTCTACCGCGACCCGAAGGTCTCCGAGGCCGATCTCATCGACAGGGTGATCTCCGCCCTGACCCGAATCGTCCCGGCCACCAGCAATGTCTGAGCGCAGGGACGAGGACGCTGAGACCACAGTGAAGAACTCTGAGCGCAAGGGCGAGGACAACGGCATGCCGAGAACGACTACGACGAATGACGAGGACATGAGCCACCTAGCCTCTCCGGCCACCTTCACCGGTGACGACGCCCAGCTCGCGGCGGAGATCTCGATTCAGTTGGAAACCGTGGAGGCCCGTCTCTACGAGGTCACCGAACAGACGCGGAGACTGCCGGACGAGACATCGAAGCATCTGCTGGCCGCCGGCGGAAAACGCGCCCGCCCGAACCTCGTGCTGCTGACCGCCCGCCTCGGAGATGCGCAGAACGAGGACATCGTCGATGCTGCCGTCGCCGTCGAACTCATCCACCTCGCATCGCTGTACCACGACGATGTCATGGATGATGCTCCCGTGCGGCGCGGTGCGAAGGCCGCCCACGAGGTGTGGGGCAATTCGGTGGCGATCCTCACCGGAGACCTGCTCTTCTCCAAGGCTTCCGGGGTGACCGCGAAGCTCGGACCCGAGGCCGTGCGCATCCAGGCCGAGACCTTTGAACGACTCGTCCTCGGTCAGCTCAACGAATTCGCCGGTCCTCCCGAGGGCGCCGACGAGATCGAACACTACATTCAGGTGCTCGCCGACAAGACGGGTTCGCTCATCGCCACCTCGGCGCGGTTCGGGATCATGTTCTCCGGCGCCGATGCGAACCTGGCCGAACCCGTGCGGGTCTTCGGCGAACGCGTCGGTGTGGCCTTCCAGCTCGCCGACGACATCATCGATCTGACCACGACATCATCGGAGTCAGGGAAGACTCCGGGCACGGATCTGCGCGAACGCGTTCCCACCCTGCCCGTGCTCTATGTGCGTGCCGCCGCGGCTGAGGGTGATGAGTCCGCCGCCGAGGTGGTCCGACTGCTCGACGCCGACCTCGATTCCGATGAGGCCCTGGAAGCTGCGCGTGCAGCACTGGCCGCCCATCCCGTGACCGAGCGGGCCCGCACCGAGGCGGCCCGCTGGGCCGAGGAGTCCAAGGCCGCGTTGGCACCGCTGCCCGACGGCCGGGTGAAGGAGGCGCTGTTCGCCTTCGCCGATTCCGTCGTCTCCCGCAGCTCCTGATCTCGTTCCCTCTGCCATCTCTCTCCTGCTTCACCGCCGTTTCGGCATGAGCGCAAAGGACCTACCGCGATGACGCACACCCAGCCTTCGGCACCGGTGAGGACTCCACAGAGGCTCGGCGCCGCCGATTGGATCGGGCTGGGTGTGCTCGCACTGCTGCTCGTGGTGGGCCTGAGCTGGTCGAAATGGCTGCCGTACTGGGACAAGGCATGGACGCTGAGCAAGACCTCGCTGTGGGATGGTGCTCCTCTCTTCGACGCCGCGGGGGACACGGTGTCGCTGTCGGGGGCGTGGGACTTCACGCTCGTGTACTTCACCGCCGTGTGGAAAGCGCTGCTGGTGGCACTGCTCGTCGCGGCGGCCATCGACGCACTGGTGCCGCGTGACTGGCTGCTGAAGCTGCTCAACCGCCGCAGCCACACCGGTCAATCCCTCGTGGGTGCCGCCTTGTCGATGCCGTCGATGATGTGCACCTGCTGTGCGGCACCGGTGGCCGCAGGCCTGCGGGACTCGGGTGTGCGCCGTTCGGCCGCTCTTGCCTATTGGGTGGGCAATCCGCTGCTCAACCCCGCTGTCATCATCTTCTTGGCCCTCGTCCTGCCGTGGCAGTACATGGCGGTACGCATCGTCTTCGCGCTCCTCGTCGCGGTCGGTGCCGCCGCGCTCATCGGACGGTGGGTGAACGGCCCCGCCGAGGTGGCACCGGAGCCCGCACCCGCCTCGGCGAATCTGCTGTCTCTGCCCGTGCGCTATCTGCGGTCCTTGGCCAGGTTCACCCTCATCCTCGTGCCCGAACACCTCGCGCTCGTCTTCGTCATCGGACTCATCGCACCGTGGCTGACCGGTGTCTTCGGGCTCGAAGCCCAATTGGGTGCCGGTGCCGTCCTCATCGTGGCGGTTGTGGCGACCCTATTGGTCATCCCCACCGGCGGAGAGATCCCGATCATCCTCACGCTGCTGCCCCTCGGCGTCGGCGCCGGCATCACCGGTGCGATGCTCATCGCACTGCCGGCGCTGAGCATCCCGTCGATGGTGATGGTCGGCAAAGCGATGGGATGGAGGACGACGGCAGCGATGGGTGCGGCCGTCGCCGCCTCAGCGGTGCTGGCCGGGGGAGCGCTTGCGGTCCTGAGCTGAACATCGGCACGGTTCGGCCGCCTCGGCGAGGGTGTCAGCAGATCACGTCGTCAGGCGACGCAGGGTGAGGTACGAGCCGAGCGCGAAGACCACGGAGAGGCCGAACGCCCAGAGCGCAAGTCCGATCGCTTGCGCATCTGCGAACCACATCCACACCTCGGGCCAGGCCCGGTTGAAGCTTACCCAAGCAGCACCGGCCAGCAGGATCAGGACGATGGCGATGATGGAGGCCGTGAGGATGAGTGCCCCGAACCGCTTGTTGACGATCGCGAACCAGAAACCGAGCACGAACCACAGCATCGTGAGCACGAAGTAGATGAATCCGGCGGCGAACGGTCCGTGTTCCCACACCCACGGCAGGTAGGCGAAGTACCCGTTGATGCCGTAGCCTTCGGTGGACTGTTCGATGAGTCCGAGCAGGACGAAGGCGGTGGAGATTCCGACGGCGCTGATCGCGGCGGCCAGCAGCGAGCCGAGGTAGAACTCCCTGCGGGTGAGACTCATGGCCTGGGAGAAATAGAATGTCAGGTTCATCGCCTGGGCTCCGACGACGGCGAAGTACCACAGCGGTCCCTGCGATCCTCCGCTGTACATCGGCGAGTCCACGCCGGAGGAGGCGATGATCCAGTAGACGATGAGAGTGATCAGCCACATCCCGACGAGGACGAGGAGCGGCACCCAGACGAAGGTCTGCGTATTCGTGAACTGGAGACGGACGACGCCGAAGGTGCGGTTCTTAGGGCGGGTAACCGGTGCTGATTCGGTGTGTTCGGCGATGGCGGTCATGGCTGCATGCTCCTGACGTCGGTGTCGGATGCGGGTTGGGAGTCCGTCTGTGTGCTGCGAACGATGAGCTGCTGCAGGGAGACGGGAGTGAGGTCGAGGTTAGCGTCGGCGATGAACTCGCGGTCGGTGCGGCTGAGGTGACCGAGCATCGTCACCGAGGCGACCCGGCCGAGTGATTCGCGGTGGATGACTTCGCGGCCCACGGCGAGACGGTTGATCGCATCTGCGTCGCCGACGACGTTGACGGCACGGCTGCGGACCTCCTCGGTGGTCTCATCCATGATGATGCGGCCGCGGTCGATGACGATGACCTTCTCGATAAGATCGGCGACCTCGTCGATGAGGTGGCTCGAGAGCACGACGGTGCGCGGGTGTTCGGCGTAGTCGGAGATGAGTCGGTCGTAGAAGGTCTGGCGGGCCACGGCGTCGAATCCGAGGTAGGGCTCATCGAAGAATGTGATTTCGGCGTGTGAGGCCAAGCCGATGATGACGCCGATGGCTGACTGCTGACCACGTGAGAGCTTCCTGACCATCGTCTTCAGCGGCAGGCGGAAGTCGTCGACGAGCTGTTCGGCGAGATCCTGGTCCCAGTGGGGGAAGAACAAGCGGGCGTTTGCCAGGGCATGTCCGGCGTTGGAATCGTCTGGGTACTTCTGGCTCTCGCGGACGAAGCACATGCGGTTGAGCACGCGGGCGTTCTCATACGGGTCTTCTCCGAAGACTTCGACGTCGCCGCTGGTGGCGAAGTTCTGGGCTGTGAGGATCGACATGAGCGTCGTCTTGCCGGCGCCGTTGCGACCGAGCAGGCCGTAGATCGAATCCTCGTCGATGGTCAGACTGACGTCATTGAGTGCGGTGGTGTTCTTGTACGTCTTGGTGAGGTGGCGGACCTCGACGACGGAGTTCATGGGTCATCCCTTCGCTGCGGTCGGATCGAGTGCTGTGGTCAGGTGGAGTTTTTGGGAGCGCTCTTCGATTAGCGCGATCACGTCCCTCGAGCCCAGGCCGAGCCGGTTGGCCTCGTTCAGCAGGGGAGTGATGAAGTTGTCGGAGAAGGTGGTGCGGTGTTCGTTGATGAGCAGTGCACGGGCACCTTCGGTGACGAACATGCCGATCCCGCGTCGCTTTTCCAGCACGCCCTTGTCGACGAGCCGGTTGATGCCCTTGGCCGCTGTGGCCGGGTTGATGGAGTAGAAACCGGCGAGTTCGTTCGTCGACGGTGCCCGCGAGAGCTCGGGCAGGGTTCCGTTGAGGATCGAGTCCTCGACCTTCTCGGCGATCTGAGTGAACAGGGGTTTGGCGTCGTCGATCACATTCGGCTCCATGTGAGTTGGTTAGTTGCTTAACTAATGAACCATGGTGCCGGCGTTGGTGTCAAGAGCCGGAGACGATCCGAGCGGATAATCCCGGCCCTTACCCCAATTGCTACCTGACGGCGGCTCAGCAACCTCGCGCTGGACTGGGCCGCCGTCAGGTAGCAATAGGGAGGTGTCGGGGGTCAGCGGCGCCGGCTGTGGCGGATCATGTCCGTGCACAACAGGATCACGGCGATCCAGATGACGAAGAACCCGATCCAGCGGGTCATCGACATCATCTCGCCGAGCACCGTGACGCCGAGGGTGAATTGGATGGTCGGAGTGAGGTACTGGAGCATGCCCACCCAGGACAGCGGGATGCGGCGGGCGGCGGCGCTGAAGAGGATGAGCGGGATCGCGGTGGCGGGCCCGGTGATAATGATGACGAAGACGTGCCAGCCGCCGAAGCCGGTGAACGTCTGCAGCCCCAGTGATCCGAGGACGATGAGGTAGATCGCCGAGGGTACGGCGAGGACGAGGCTTTCGACAGTCATGCCTTCGAGGGCGCCGACTCGGCTGCCGACCTTGTTCTTCACCAGCCCGTAGAGGCCGAAGGACAGGGCGACGGTGAAGGCGAGGTAGGGGACTCGGCCGAGGCCGATGCCGACGATGATGACCGCGAGCAGACCGAAGCCCACGGCCGTCCACTGCAGTGGACGCAGCTTCTCACCCAGGAAGACCACGCCCAGACCGATGGAGATGAGCGGGTTGAGGTAGTAGCCGAGTGAGATCTCGAGGAGTTGGTTGGTTTCGACCCCGTAGATGAACGTCGTCCAGTTGATGGCGATGAGCACCGAGGCCAGAAGCAGCAGGCCGAAGAGGCGCGGTGAGCGCAGAATCTGCCACGTGCGCAGGAACCCGCCGGTGAAGACGAGGAGGATGGCGCAGAAGACCAGCGACCAGATGACTCGATGGGAGACGAGTTCGAGGGCGCCGGTGGGGGCTGCGGCGGCGAAGAGCAGCGGCATCATGCCCCACAGCAGGTAGGCGGAGAATCCGTTGATCAGGCCGGCACGGCGGATTGCGCTCTCATCGGGGGCAGGGTTCTGGCTCACATGCTTCAGTCTAGTGAGGGCTGGGCTCGGGGGAGCCGGCGGGACCGCCCGTGAGATGGCAGGGCGGCGAGGGATGCAGTCTGCTGACCAGGCGGCGGTGATGCGAGTTTGGTCACGTCATTGTAAGGATGACCTACATTGACGATAGACTCGGTGGGACTGAACAGAGAGGTGTGAGAATGACTCGTCCCTTCCGGGTGGCCATCGTCGGCGCCGGTCCTGCTGGGATCTACGCGGCCGATCTCATGACAAAGGCGGAGCGTGACTTCGATCTGAGCATCGATCTCTTCGATCGTCTGCCGACTCCCTTCGGGCTCGTCCGCTACGGAGTCGCTCCCGACCACCCGCGGATCAAGGGCATCATCAACGCCCTGATCAAGGTCCTCGACCGAGGCGACATCCGCCTGTTCTCCAATGTCGAGTACGGAGTCGACCTCCACCTCGAAGAGCTCACCGACCGCTATGATGCGGTGATCTTCTCCACCGGCTGCTTCGTCGACGCCGCCCTTGACCTGCCCGGCATCGATCTGCCCGGATCCTACGGCGCCGCGGACTTCGTCAACTGGTACGACTCGCACCCCGACGTCCCGCAGTCCTGGCCGCTGGATGCCGAGCGCGTCGCCGTCATCGGCAACGGCAACGTCGCCCTTGACGTCGCCCGCGTGTTGGCGAAGCAGGCCGACGATATGCACACCACGGAGATCCCCGATCACGTGTACGAAGGACTGAAGTCCTCGAAGGTCACCGATGTCCACATCTTCGGCCGTCGCGGACCTGCTCAGGCGAAGTTCACCCCGCTCGAGCTGCGCGAACTCGGCGCCGTCAAGGACGTCGACCTCATCGTCTATCCGGAGGACTTCGAGTTCGACGAAGGGTCGATGCAGGCGATCGAGTCGAGCAACCAGACCAAGCAGGTCGCGAAGACGCTTACGGACTTCACCATGCGCGAACCCACCGGAGCGAAGCGGCGTCTCCACCTGCACTTCCTGCACTCACCGGCCGCCATCCTCGGCGAGGACAAGGTGACGGGGCTGCGCACCGAACGGATGGAACTCGACGGCTCCGGCGGTGTCAACGGCACCGGCAGCTTCCACGACTGGGAGCTCGACGCTGTCTACCGTGCCGTCGGCTATGCGGGCACTCAGCTGCCGCAGCTGCCTTTCGACGATCGCAAGCGTGTGATCCCGAACCACGAGGGTCGCGTCGTCGACTCCGATGACCAGACCGCGGCCGCCGAGGCCGATGTCGTTCAGGGCGTGTACACCACTGGGTGGATCAAGCGCGGACCCGTCGGGCTCATCGGCCACACGAAGGGCGATGCGCTCGAGACCATCGGCCACATCCTCGACGACCGTGCCGCCGGTGCGCTCACCGATCCGGTGTACCCGGACGAATCGGCCATCATCGAACTCCTCGAATCCAAGGGCGTCGACTACGCCGATTGGGAGGGCTACCACCGCGTCGAGGCCGCTGAGAAGGCTGCCGGCGAGGTCGAGGGACGTGAGCGGATCAAGCTCGCCACCCGTGAAGCCATGCTCGCCGAGGCGCGCGGACACGTCACCGCCGAATCCGTCGGCCAGCCGTCTGCAGGCAGCTGAGGTATGCCACCGGGCGCTCTTCGCGCCGTCGGAGTGTCACACATAGCTGAGGCCTCCCGCGCCGTTCGAGCACCACGCACGACCGTGGCACCTCCCAGGGCTTAGGCATCCTGCACCGTTCGTGCCTTACCCTCCGCTTAGCCTTACTTCCTCCACTCCTGGGGCCATCTGGCACCGGCAGTGCCTTCTCTTCCCGTTGCAACGGGGAGACGAGTCGCTGCCGGCGCCTGATGCTTCCACCGCGTAGAGTCGGAGACGTCCAGACCACGCCAGCGCACACCAAGTCGCACCAGCGTGCAGCAGATCGCACCAGCGAGCGTGGACCATTGCGCTGAAGGCCGGCAGGGGAGACCGCGTGAGAAACGAATCGCAGCTCAAAACGATCGTCGAACGTGCCTATGTCGAACGGCTCAACGCCTGGCAGACGGCGGCGGTGCGGATCAAACACTGGCTGACCGAACAGCAGAAGGGCCTGCTCAAGGACAAGGACATCTCCCGCCTCGACGTCGACGGTCATCGGATCAAGGACGCGGCACGGACCCTGGCGAAGCTGACGGAGAAGACCGACGACGATCCAGATCTGACGATCACCTCCGCCGAGGATGTCGAAGACCAGATCCGCGACATCGTCGGCGTCAAGGTGCTGTGCAAATCACCGCGTGATCAGTCGATGATGTTCGCCGCGCTGCGCGATCCCGATCAGCTTGGCGCGTTCGAACTCATCGAGTGGAAAGACTACACGGACCCGCCGAAGGCCAGCGGCTACCGTGCCTGCCACGTCATCCTGCGCATCCCGTCTGACCAAGGGCCGCCCGTCTTCGCCGAGATCCAGGTCAAGACCCGGCTCCAGGACGCCTGGAGCGAACTGACCCATGAGGACATGTACAAACCCGGCGCTGCGATGAAGCCGAGCAAGCTGCACGGCGAATTCGCCCGTGCCATGGCGAACATGCTCGCGACCGTCGATGACATGGCCGATACCCTCGCCGTCGAGCTCACCGCGCTGACGAACCCGGAACCCGTCGTCGAACTCGACGAACTGCGGGAACAGGACACGGGCATCGACGTTCGGGTCCGCGCGACCGGCCCGAAATACGCGCTCGCCGTCGACGGCTCGGGACGCCAGGGCCTCATCCCCGCCTTCGCCATCCGCGAACTCAGCGGCCAGAAGGGCACCATCAAGGTCAATGATTTCATCCACCTCGACGATCGTCTCCGGGCCAGCGTCGAAGAGGACTCGAAGGGTCTGTACTACATCCCGCTCGAACTCCCCGAACACTGACCGGCCTCTTGCGAGTCACAGCGTTACGGGCGAATACGACACCGGCCCGGTCCGCACTCAGCAGTGCGGATCGGGCCGGTGTGGTGCGCGGCAATCAGCGGTAGTTTGTGAACTGCAGGTCGACGTCTAGGTTCTGTCCCTTGAGCAGGGCGATGACTTCCTGCAGGTCGTCGCGCTTCTTCGAGCTCACGCGCAGCTCATCGCCCTGGATCTGCGCTTTGACGCCCTTGGGGCCCTCGTCGCGGATGATCTTCGAGATCTTCTTCGCATTGTCCTTGTCGATGCCCTCTTTGAGGGACGCGTCGATTCGGTGCTCCTTGCCGGAGGGGTACGGCTCACCGTCCTCCAGGGACTTCAGCGAGATTCCGCGCTTGACCAGCTTCGACTGGAAGACGTCGAGGATGGCCTTGACCCGGTCCTCGCTGTTGGCCTTCATCTGCACGGCTTCCCCGCTCCAGGCGATCGATGCATCGGTGCCGCGGAAGTCGTAGCGGGAGTTGATCTCCTTCGCCGCCTGATTGAGCGCGTTGTCGGCTTCCTGACGGTCGACCTTGCTGACGATGTCGAATGAGGATTCGCTGGCCATGAATGCTCCTTTGTCTGCAATCGGTGATGCCCGCCTGAAACGGGCGTGGCTGTTGGGTCCGAGTCTAGTCGAGGTCCCGAATTGTGATCTGCGTCTAACGAGTTGGTGATTCGGGTCCGGGCCTTGTATTCTTTTCAGGTGCTCATCGAGCGCTGACTGCGGCAGATTGCCCGAGCGGCCAAAGGGAGCTGACTGTAAATCAGCCGGCATTGCCTTCATAGGTTCGAATCCTATATCTGCCACGCAGAACGGAGAAGCTCCGTGACCGAGAGGTCACGGAGCTTCTCTCATTTTCCACCCGTTCCCTTGCCCAGTCGCCCGACCGACGCCTACCGTGTGAGGACAAAGCGGAAATGCTCCGCCGAGGAGGGCCGAACCGATGAGCGATGACACGGACGATGCGCAGCCGCCTCGGCGTTTGAATTCGCTCGAGGACCGCAACGCTGTCGTCGAATCCGCTCTCGACCGAGCCATCAAGCGCGGGGACTTCGACGATCTGTCGGGCCGCGGCAAACCGCTGACCGGTCTGCACGGCTCATCCGATCCCGACTGGTGGATCAAGCAGAAGATGGATTCCGAGGGCATCAACGGTGTCGCTCCGGCCGCTTTCCAGCTGCGCAAGGAGAACGCCGTCCTCGAAGAGACTGTCGACGCTTTCTCCACCGAGTCCGAGGTCCGCGACTACCTTGCCGGCTTCAATGCCCGGGTGCGGGAGGCCGTGATGGATCTGCGCGACGGCCCGCCCGTTTTCACTCCGCCCCGCAACGTGGAGAAGGAGATCGCTGCATGGCGGCGTAGGAACGTGAAGAAGTACGACGCCGTCACCGAGGCGGAACCCGGGGATCAGCCCGCCGATCAGGCGTCGGCGGGTTCCCCTCGGCGATGGTGGCATCGTTTCCGGCGCTGATGCGGGAACGAGCGGTGGCGCTGTCTTCGGCGAGGTTGACGGCGATCGTGGTGCACACCAGGCCGAGGATGGCCATTGGCAGGTGGAGTCCGTAGCTCGAGATCGCCAGGGACTGGACGACGAAGAGGGCGACGGCGGTGACGGTGACGGCATCGGTGGGCCACCTCGGGGAGAGGACCGGGCGCGGGCTCTCCCAACGTTTAGTGATCGTCGAGATCGCCCACACGATGAGCAGGACGGCGATGACGAAGACCGGACAGGTCAGCCACCAGGCTCCGGTGCCGGGATCGGGCATCGGCTGCCACAGCAGCTGGATTCCGGTGAGCAGGACGATGGCCGGCACTTGCCATAGGTAGGCGGACACGAGCCGGCTGCTGAGGAAGAACACGATGGCGTGGGCTTGAGCATCACTCGCAGTGGGATCAGCGAGCCCATGTGGAAGAGCAGAGGTGCAACGAGGAAGGTGTATGCCTGAAGCAGCAGTGAATCGTCGATCACCGTTTCTGGGACTACGCCGATCTTTAGCTTCCATGGTGAACCTTCGCATTTAGGAACTGAGGTACCGCACAAGATATCCGCTGCAGTCGTGCCTGTGTCGAAAGTGAGGTGAGTTCCCATCATCCGCGACGCGTCCGCGGTGCGTTCCGCTCGACGGCGGCATCGCCTCCGCGGCTGACCCATGGAAGTGCGACCGCCTGTCATGCGACTTTGTGCTCTCAGGGCATAGGCTGAAGCCATGAGTTTTCAGCAGTTCCTCCACGAGCGGGGCATCGTCGAACGCCCGGGATCCGGCAGCCGCCCACTGGTGATCGCCCACCGCGGCTATTCCGCCGTGGTTCCCGAGAACAGCCTGGCCGCGGTCGATGCCGCACGCGCCCTCGGTGTCGATCTCATCGAGGTCGACACCTCGACCAGCGCCGACGGCGTCCCCGTCATCCTCCACGACCCGGACCTGGACCGAACCACGAACCGAAAGGGCCCCGTGGTCAATCTCACCGCCGAAGAGCTGTCGTTCGTCGACGCCGGCTCGTGGATGGGGCCGGGCTTCCATGGAGTCCGCATCCCGACCTTGTCGGCCGTGATGCGAGATATCCAGCACCAAGGCGGTGAGTTGCTGCTCGAGCTCAAAGGAGAGTGGTCATCGGGTGCGGTGGCGAGGATCTCGGAGCTGGTGGTGGAGACCGGCATTGCCGACCGGATGGTCGTCCAGTCGTTCAATCTCGAAACACTTGAGACCTGTCGAGACATGCTGCCGATGGTGGCTCGCTTCCTCCTGCGCATGGTACCGAAACCCGAGGACATCGAGATCGCTCGCGATCTCGGGGCGGTGGCGATCAACCCCTCGTACAAAGGGTTCTCCATGCGCAAATCCGTCGTCACCGAGATAATGGACAACGACCTCGGTGTCTTCGTCTGGACTGCCGACGAGATGAACGAATGGAGGGAGCTCCTCGGGGCCGAGGTCGACGGGATCATCACGAACCATCCCGGTCGTCTGCAGGGATACCTTGCGGGGCGATTCGACCCCGTGGAATGAGTGTTTTTCCTGGTGAAGGCGGTTCAGGCTGGAGCTCTGTGTGAGGTTTGGCTGGAGATCGCGGGACGTGTGAGTGACGTCACTGACACCCGATTTGCCCAGAGCGAGCGAACCCGTGTAAATTCTTACCTGTTGCCCCGATAGCTCAGTCGGCAGAGCATCTCCATGGTAAGGAGAAGGTCAAGGGTTCGATTCCCTTTCGGGGCTCTCGTGCCGCCTAGAATGCGGCGCTGGGGCGGGGTAGCTCAGCTGGTTAGAGCGCACGACTCATAATCGTGAGGTCGGGGGATCGAGTCCCCCTCCCGCTACCGTTCGAAGAACCTCCATCCACCGGGTGGGGGTTCTTCTCATTCACAAGGTCACCAAGCAGCTCAGCGAGTGAAATATCGAGTGCATTCGCAATCAGCATCAGTTCGGCTGCTGAAAAGGGAAGGACGCCCCGGAGGCGCTTCGAAATCGCAGACTGCCCAATGCCGAGTAGTTCTGCAACGGTGAACTGTTTGACACCTCTGCGGGCGAGCCAGGCGCGAACTTCATTGCTCACTTTGAGGTTGGCTTCACGTTCCAGGTCAACGGGTGCTTCGGGTGCTGTAGTCATATAAGAATTGTATCCCGTCTAGGGACTCAGGCATAGCCAGAGCGGTAAAAATATTCGCTCAGAGACATTTGTTGCTTGCAGAATAGTCCTCAGAGGACTATGGTTTTCTCTATGAGCTATCAACTAGCCCTGAGAGGCAATATCAAAGCTGCCATGGCGCGTCGCGATTGGCTTGGACTTCAAGCAGCCGAAGCAATTGGGCTGACACCAGCACAGTTCTCGTCGCGGCTACACGGTCGCACGGAATGGCGAATCAACGAACTCGTTTCGCTTGCGAATGCGTTGGAAGTCCCCTTTTCCCTGCTTGTCGAAGGAATCGACTCAGAGGCGGTGATGTCGGCATGAGTACCGAACTCGTAAGTCAATTTTCATCCGCAGAAGCACGTGAATTGACCGACGAACTCAAAGAAGATTACGGATCACTCCAGGTCAAGATTTCTGCTGCATGGAAAGGCCGCATCTGGCTCGCCCTCGGCTATGACTCTTGGCAGGACTACCTGGACGAAGAATTTCGAGACGTCAGTCTGCGCCCGCCAAAAGAACTTCAAGAGCAAGTGATTTCGGAGCTCCGCGCTGCTGGAATGAGTACTCGCGGAATTGCTTCTGCAACTGACCTGAGTCAACCGACCATCGTCCGACGACTGAGCGGGGCAGGTGATTCAAATGAATCACCTGAATCCAGTGACCCCATCGTCGGACTGGACGGCAAGCAATATGACCGCGAGCAGCCGAAGACGGCATCACCACCTGCCCCGTCCTTAGATGACAACATCATCGACGCGGAAGTGGTCGATGATGACGAAGAAGATTACGACCTCGTCGCAGGGTCGGGTCTCGAACCGGCATCGGTGAGCTTGCGTGAGTCGAACAACACTCCAGGACATGAGCATGTAGTTCGGGCAATTCGTGAACTGCATTACGGTGCCGGATCACCACTGCCGATGGTGAAGAAACAGTCCAAGCTCCTCGAAGTGGCATTTAGCGGTGGGGTATCAGACCTTGCCTCCCTCGACGGAGGCAAGGTGGAAGACCTCGGACGAGACGTAGCGGACGCCCTAGGAGTGTTGTCCGATTTGCTGTCGGCAATGGACAGACAGTCCATCCCGTCGTTTCAGTCAGCCCTCTCTGACACAGACACCGTGGGATCAATCAAGAAAACCGTCACCAACCTCCAAACGATCAGTGGGAGAGCGTCATGAAGCTGGTGGCTGGCTCTGAACGATTGAGTGGAAATGAGTCGTTGGAAGAAATCTTTCAGGACGCGGTGGTCGACTGGCTCCTTACGTCACTGAGCATGTTTGGACTGCTGTTCGTGAAAGTCATCTTGCCAATCTGCTTGGCCTGGGCAGTCCTGATTTGGATGTTGCGAGTGATTACCTCCTTTGGACGTGGAACGGAGGGCAGAACGGTGGGTCGTGCTAGTGCTCCATTGGGACATATGGAGTCAGGGCAAAAGTGGTCGCCTATGGACATAATCGTGGCGCGACATGATGCAGCACGGAAACGGTGGAGCCAGTGGCATACCGACCTTGACCTATTGATCGAGTTCCCGGCGATTCATGACGTGACGAATGAAGAATTCGCGGTGCGAATCATCGACGCAGCGGAAGCCGCTGAACAGGCGCGAGAAAAGTGGGAAGCGGACTCGTCCGAATCGGTCATCACTGCGTATGAACTGGCGGTCGATGAATTCGACGAAGCCCTGCGGACCGGCGAGAAACAAGCTCGACTACTCGGCCGCGGCCCATCCCTGGATCCTGTGTTTAAGCGGGTGATGGACGACGCAGCACATCTGGTGGAAGTGATGCGGCGGATTGATACCCCCAATGATGACCGCTTCCGCCTGATGCGTGCTCTGTACAAGACCCTCAAGCCCATCATCGGTGAGGAAACGGCGCAGATTCCCGAACTGCAGCTGGTGACGATGGGTCGATTGACCACTCTCGAATCGGATTGATTGGACGAATGATGAATACCTCGAAGCTGACCAAACCATTGCTGCTACTGACTGCTGGGATTCTGGCCGCGTCTCTGTCCGGGTGTGAATCGAAGCGAGTCGAGGACACCCCCGAAGAAGGATCGAACGAGACGAATGATCCATCGGTGGTTGAAGAACGCGGCGACGGACAGGGCCTTCATGAAGAGCCCATCGTGCTCGAAGACGGTCGCACCATTACCTGCGTTGTCTATGACGGCGACAACGGTAATGGAGGAGTCTCGTGCGACTGGATTGGAGACGTTGACCGATGAGAGAGGAAATCAACATGACTTCCGAGAACTCAACACTGGCTCCCCAAACGCGGGGAGACATGGAAACGGCCCCACCCACAGGGGATGAGGCCGTCCAGCCAGAGAACCATGCAAGAGCATTAAGCAAAATTCAAAGGCACGACCAGGGTACACCGTCCGGCCTGACTACGACTGTCACCCTCGCACAGAAGTCACGGATCAACCCGGACGATCACCGCTTCGTCCGCCTGATCACTGTCGGTGTTGCGTTTGCAGGTCTTGTGGCATTCGGTATCAGTTTCGTCGCTCTCATGGAGGTGGCGTCCTGGTTGGGTCTGCCCGGATGGATGCACTGGGCTGTGCCAGCATTCATCGACACTGCGATTCTCGTGTATGCCGGGTCAATCCTGATTCACAAGACACGGGGAGAGAAGACTTGGCCATCGTGGGTTCTACTCGCAGCGTTCACTGGACTGTCGGTGGTGGCAAACGTGGCGCACGCATTGAGCTATGGGAGTGCTCGGACAGGATCGTGGCAAGGCCTCGTCGGAGCGGTGATCGCGGGGATGGTTCCGTTCGCGGTGTTCGCGGCTACCGAGCAGCTGTCACGAGTTGCGGTGGAAGATCCGATTTCACGTCGGCGAGAGAAGCAGGCCGAAGCCGAGTGGTTGGCAGAGCAGGCCGAACGGGAGCGGAAGCAGCTCGAGGTGGAAGCCGAGCGGGAGAACGCACGCCAAGAAGCCGAGCTGGCACGAGAGCAGCATGTGACGAATCTCGAATTGGTGAGAGCTCAGCGGAAGGTCCTGACCTCACGCGCCGAACAAGGAGAACAGATCGCACTGCCCGATGCTTCAAAACTGGCAAGCGTTCCCACCGAGCCGAAGGCGAAAGACGACAGCACCACTGCTACGTCAAAGCCCAAGACTACGTCGAATACTGACATGGATGCCGTCATCGAGTTCATCACCAAACGAACCGAAAAAGGGACAGACACCTCGGGCGCAGACCTGGCCGGTGAGTTCGGATTCAGCGATAAGACCGGGCGCCGGCGACTGGCCGCACTGAGGGAATCGCATCCCCACATTTTCAACGCCGAAGGACGACGAGCGACTGCGGGTGCGAGAGAGAACGGAGAAGACGATGAGTCTCCAATCTCTTGACCGAAGTGAAAGCCGCTCCCTCGTGACCGGAATTGAAATTGAAACACACTCCAAGGAGGAAACCATGGGTAACGTCATCGCAACTTTCGAGACCGAAGACGCATTCATCGCCGCCGAACTGAGCGACGTGCACACGTTGCGCGACGGGGCAGGAGACGTTTGGCTCGTGTTCGGGGGATTCGACGGAGACTGGTGGGCAATTCGTGCGCGCAATGAGGATGACCCGGCAGGCCCGGATGAGGACCATTCTCGGCCGGTAGGTCCGTCGAGCATAGGCAACCTGAAGTTCCCCGTCGCAGTGATCGACGTGCATGACGCACTGGCCGAGGCGGAGGCAATCGCGACGTTCGAGACCAACTCAGACGAGCGCGACCGCGACTGGTGGATTAAGAACGCGAACGTCAACAACGCTGAGGACTGCGAAGCGTGCGGCGTGGAGGAGGACTTGTGCCCCGTCCACCACGGAATCGCCGTCGGCGTTGACATGGTGACGAAGAAGCTCGCCGCGCTTGCAGGCGACCCGGAATTGTTCGCACGCGTTCCCGATCTGAAAGAACCGGAGGCTGATTATGTCTGAATCGATGCTGATGACCGAAGCGAATATGAATCCCCACGATCAGCGCATTCCGATGGACGAGGTCGGGCTGCATGTGGCTCACTTGCTGGCCAGTGACGTGATCGTACCCTTCCTGTACTTAGGGCACTTCGCTGAAGATGACTACCAAGCAACTCCAGTCGTGGCCAGCCTTGCCTATATCGGGACGGAGACGAAGCACCCATTCACTGGCAAGCCGCTGATGCAGGTTGTGCTGGAAGAAGATTCGAGAGTGCTGTTCGTCGCCTACGACCGAATGGTGTGCGCCAGCGACAGCGATTGCCCATTGTGCGACCCGTTATGGGATGAGTACCGCTGCTACGTCGACGAAGTGCCGGAAGGTCGGGGAATCTCAGCACTGCTCGAAGCAGGTTTGCCGGGACCGGTTGTGATCGACGCGCGAGATATCCCCGAAGGAAACGTTGCCGGTGACGGGGAGAAGGGGCAGTAATGATCGCGCCGAACGGACGAGGACCGAGAATCGGAACGCAATTTCGCAGCGAAGACTCGGCACCGGCTGCCCGACGGGTCGTTGACGCGAAGGACCTGGCTGATGCGTCCAGAGACCATGGCGTGGCTACCTGGGAGCCGAGAGTCGGTCATTTCGCGGCAATGAGGGCGGTCGCTGACTTCTGGCGAGGTCCCACCGCGAAAGCAGAACGCGTAGAGAAGATGCGCGAACTCGTCGACGTGCTGGAGGAACTGGCGAACGACCGAGCGATCACGTTCCACGCGCGGGTGGGGGACCGATTCTCGCAAGACATGCGGCAAGGCTATCTGGCGGCGAGAAGAGCGCTGATGGAAGCAATCGAACGAGCGGAGGAACGATCATGAAGGTTTCGATCCGTATGGGAAAGAACTGGGCGAAGCTCGGCCGAGCGATTGGTGACGATGTTGTAGGCACCTATCAACCGGTTGCCATGTACCGGCGTTCAGAACCGAAGATTCGGCGAGTGTTTATGACCGCCGTGTGGTGGCTGTGGTGTGTATTGGTCCTGGGCGTCCTGGAACACACGTCCTATTTGACGAGAGCCATCAAATGGGTGCGCGAAGCGCCCGCAGAAGAGGTCAGTACCGGACTTCTTGCTGTCGCGAATCTGATTGTGGTGTTGATGCTGCTGGTGAAGGTTTTGGCGGTGTTTAGGCGGAACGAGTCCCTCGTGTCCATCAATACCGGAGAGTCGGGAGGACGGGCGCGAGGCTATGTCCGTGAGGCTGCGCCCGGAGTGACGGCTGACAAGCCGGGGCGGGTGACAGGTCGTGAATAGAAGCTTTTTCTTCTTAGCCGTCCTTGGGTTTGTGCTCACTTTGGGAACGCTGGCCGAGCTGACCTATCAGGGTCCGTGGTTCCTGCATTGGCTGGACCTGCGGTGGTGGTGGGGATGGATCGCAAACGGCTGGGTATGGCTGGACTCAGTGATCGATCTGAGGATCAGCTTCAAAGAGCCACAGCCTGACGAGTGGTGAACACGATGCCTGTCGATGAGGAAAAGCCTCCAATCGAGGTTCCGGGGCAACTGGACTTACTCGATGAAATCCCCGGCGAAACACGTGGGACAGAGAAAACGGAACAACAAAATCAACACGAGAACTGAAGGGGGTGAAGCATGGCGGTAGAAATGATCACGTGGGCCAGACGGCAAGTATTCGATCTATTCGAGCTCTCGGGACCAGAACGGTTCATCCTGATGCTGGTGGCCGATAACGCGTCATTTGATGAAGAGTCAGGACTATGGTCGGCCTTTCCTTCGCAGAGTCTATTGGCGCGGGAATCCGGGTTCAACGAACGCACAGTGCAGCGTGCACTGAAACGGTTCCGTGACCTCGGTCTGGTGAGTGTTGAAGTCCGATACACGGCAGCGGGAGCGAAGTCAGGCAACATGTATCGGCTGCATCCAGAAGCAGTGAATGAGCCGATTGCGCGGACTGAAGCAATCCCCGAGAGCGCAACAGCCGACAGAGAGTCGGGTGTTGAGAATTCAGTACCCGGCAGGGAGTCTGATGGCCGCTCTCCGGGCCGAGAAATCAAGAGCCGACAGACAGTCGGGTCCATGAAGCAAGGTTCACCTAACCGACTGTCAGTCGGGGGGTACCGGACTGAGAGTCGGGTCCCGCGCGCGGAGACTGACGCGGGTGCGTCTCTAACCGTCATTGAACCGTCATCGTCTTCTGTGACTACCAGCGAACGTGTCGGGCCGCAGAAGCGCTCGGCGGGAGCCGAGGCAGAGAAGACGACGAAGATCGAGAATGAAGAAATTCAGAGGGGCGAACAGAGCGGACAGCTTGGCTGCATCCGGGTGTCGAATGCTCGTGGCTCGGTCGATCTGGACAAGCTCGTCGCTGTCGTGGACGGACAGTGGCCGGTCGCCCTTGACCGTGACCGGGCGGTCTGGCTGGCCGAACAGATCATCGGACGGTCCGCACGGACGGTCGGAGCACCGGACGCTTTCATTCGCCGTAGCCTGCTCAACGACGGTCACGATTGGTGGGAAGCCGTCAGTGGCCGTTTCGGTGACCACAGCGGGACAGTCCGGACACAGGGACGGTCAGTCGGTCAGGAACCTAAATGTCCGATTCGGCATCACGCCGAGTCCGGGTGGAACGCTCGGACCTGCCCTGGATGCAGAAAACAATTCGACTTCCCCAAGCTGCTCGACCGGTCAGTGTACGAAGCACTCGATGCGGATGTCCGCGAGCTAGTTGACCGGGACCAAACGGTCACTGTCATGGAAACCACCTCGGTCAACGACCGAACAACTCAGGCGAGTGACCGGGCTACAGGATGACGGGGAAGAAAGGACAGCGAACCATGCAAGAGCACAAAAAACCATTTTCAGAAGATGAATTGCTTGCAGCCGTTGAGACTGTCTCAAAGCGAACGATCCGACCACGTATGGCGTCGATCGGACTCTCCCGCTGGGCAGATGACGTGGCCGGTGAAGTGATCGTGTCGGCGTGGAAAGCACGTGCCGGGTTCGACCCAGAACTGGGCAGGCTGGAAGCGTGGCTGACGGGAATCGCTCGGAACCGGATGGCCGACCTCATCGACATGGAGACTCGACGCAATCCGGGAGACTTGGTGGCAGGTGGAAAAGATTCCTCCGCTCCAGTAGAAGAAGCTCTTGATCGGATTGCGGCTGGTGATCCTCGCTCCTGGGGGACAGACATCGCCGTGGTTGTTGCAGAACATCTTGCGACGATGACGTGGCTTCGCCCAGTGATCTCTGCAGCCGCATCAGTGATGGAGACACAAGCATTCATGGTCGGATTCCTAACCCACCTGAAATTCGAATCAGATGTGAGAACCGCATCGAAAGCATTCGGACTCAGCGAACAGCGAGTACGTGACTGCAAACGGCTGTTCGAGTTGCACTGCCAGGTGATTCGCCGGGCCATCGATCACAAAGAGCAAGTGTCGCCGCGGGGAATCAGAGTCACAGATCTGATTCAGTGTCTGCCCGGTGCAGATGAGTCAGGGGCCTGGACTCGCGAAACCGCAATGGCAATGAGTTCGTGGAAAGGACCCATTAGCAAAGTCCCGGTTGAACACGTGGTCACGGTGACCGGATGGGAACGGAACACCGTCAGGCAGTATGTGGCAACGACAAGAACACTTCTCCAGGTGGCATTGGGAGTACTCAGTGCTGAGGATGCGAAAGGACGAGAGTGATGGCTGAGAAGAACTATCAAGACCAGGACGAAAGTCTGAACATCGAAACTAATGAGGAAGCACCAAACCAGGGGAAGCAGGAGACTGCGTCGGAAGATCTGTTCGAGTACGACAGGTATCGAGGACTGTTCGGTCGCTGGCGACTCATGCGGGATAAGAACCGAGCGCGTTTCCGTCGCTGGTGGACGTACTACCTTGAAAACATCGTTCCCAAAGAAGACGATGACGCTCCAGAGAATCTGCCGAAAATCTTCCACGGCCAGGCCGGCAGGCTGCTGTTGGGTGCGGTCGCAGTGATCGCTATGGCTGCTTGGGTGTTCGTACTGTGGTTGGTGTGGTCGCTGTGAAGATGTCCGCTTCCGAAGCAAGGAGCAAGGTTCTCAAATACGCATCCCGCGTGGTCAAAGAAGTCCGTTACTACCCGTTAGATGTGGTCGGAGCACGCGCGGTGAAACGGAGAGAGGAAGAACAGGTCGGTCTTGGTCCTGTAGATCGTGAAGAGCTCGATGCGTTGAGCGAACGCCCTATGCGGAACGAGTTGGCTGCCGTAAAGCGGATGCGGCTCGGTGACGGCCTCATTGCGGGGTTTCACGGGATTCCGATGTTCTGGGCAATGGGTTGCGTTTTCACGGTCCTACTGATGTTGGGTGGCCCATGGTCGGTGTTTAGTGGATCGGGATTTGGATACGGCTTCCTCGGCGGGGTACTGAACGGCATGGCAGGGGCGGCAGTGACTGGCGTCCTGTACCTCTTGGAGTTTCAGCTAGCGAGAGCCGAGAAAGACAGCTTGGCAAATTATTGCGAAATGCTGGAAGCGGGAGCCGCATCGACGTTGGTCGGCCACTCCGAAATTCTGTGGGCAGCTGAACTCATCAGCGAAGCCGAAACCAGCATGAGAGAGATTCAGTCCGCAGGATTGTCGACCACTGATGCCGAGACCAAGTTGGTGCGCCTCGTTGAACTGTCCATGATGCTGGCGTCGAGCCTGGAACAGATCATTTTCATCAGAACTGTCGACGAACGAATTTTGACGGGTCTGACGGACGCCGAGATACAGGCGGATGATGATCTGTGGCAGATCTGGGCTGACAACGAGAGAACGGAAATCGAATTTGAAGCGACATGGGCGGACTGGCAGTCCACACAGAGAGAACTGATCGGTCACGTGAGAGGACTCAGTCAAGAAGCGCGACGAGCTAAAGCACTTCTCGAAGCAGCTGGCAGGAATGCTCAGCGCCGAACACGGGAGGGATGAAGAAATGGCAGTGATGCGGCTATTTGAGTGACGGACGATGGAACCGTTGGGTTGTGGGCGGGTGATCTCATTGAGAGGTCACCCGCTTTCTATGCCCTGACAGACATATCCGGCTTCGAGAGAGAAACGACTACGACACGACGTTTTCTCCTTGGAGGCTCGAATGCTCGAAGACATCACCGCACCAGTAACGCAGCTGAATACAGTTGCGGCCTGGTTCCTGGGTTCAGCACTCGCGCTGGCGGTTGTCGGTTGCGGTGTGATGCTGACGATGTGGCTCGCAGGCAAGTCGTTCTCCATTCAAGAATGGTCAAAGAAGGGACAGGTCGGCGTAGGTCTGTTCTTCGTCGGAGTGATTCTGCTCGGTTCCATCGGCGGTGGAATCCAGTGGTCTTCGAGCGATTCGAAGACAGAAGGACTGTTGCCGGAAGCGGCGAAACAGAAAACGATCCGGGTCGACCGTAAACCGCCGCATTCAAAGTGCACGGCAACCGTCTCGATTTCATCGAAGAAACACATGAAAGCCAAGAAGGACGGGGCGGACAACGGTGAAGGGAAGAACGGTCTGAAGTATCAGCCCTCCGAAGCAGAAGCGTCGAAGATGGGCAAGGCGATTCGGGAAATCGGAGCGCACAAATGGAATGCCGATAAGGCATGGACGAAGAGCCTGACGTGGAAAGGCAACCACGGCGATCTGCCTTCCAAAGATGACTGGAAGAAGAACCGCAGCGAATACGAGAAGAAACACGAACCCATGTATTCGCGCATCCAGTGGCAACCAGACGGCAAAAAGGGCAACTGCGACAACACCAATTTCAATGCTGCAAAAGGTGCGCCGGTCGAAGTGATCTTCTTCGAAAAGTTCATGGACAACGACCCCGCCGTGTACGGGTACCGCAAGTTCACTATCCCGGTGAAGTAATTCCCCTCGAATTTCTCCGGCACAGGGTCGGGGAGTCTCTGAAAGGAAACCGCAGAAATGAACATGATGAAAGCCGAATTCATCAACCACAGCACAGCAGTTCTTGCTCAGGGGTATGACCCAGGTGTGGAACCCCGATTCGACGCACCGTGGATGGGCTTCTTCCGCACCCTCGGCGGTCAGATTCTCGGCACGATCATGGCGTGCATCGTCATCTTCATGGGTATCGCTTTGGCGTTCTGGGTGGCATCCAAGATCGGCGGATCCGGTGCCGGGCAGTCGATGGGAGCTAAGGCCCTGCTGATCGGGCTCGCAGCCTGCGTGATCATGGGTTCGCTCGGTGGTGCGGCCATGTACTTCTCGGGACTGTCACTGTTCTGAGGATTCCCAAGCGCGAGAACCGATGAAAGGCAACGATGTATCTAGCGAAGAAAGATGATTGGGGAGGGCTTCTCGACGGTCCCTGGAAAGACTGGGGAAAGTCGATCCAGGCCCTGATCCAGCAATCAATCGACGGATTCGCAATCGCATCTTGGGAGTTCCTCAAAGGTGCGTTTGGAGTGGGATCGTTCACTCCAGAAGGCGGGGGATCCGACTGGTGGATCGCGGTCATCGGTGGAGAAGTTGAGGTGTACCAGGGCGGTGCCTACCAGCACACCGTGGAATACCCAGGAATGCTCAACGTCATGGTGATCGCCATGATGCCGCTCCTCATCATCTTCCTCGCAATCCAGATCTTCATGTCGATCTACCGGTCTTCAACAGCAGGAATGCTCCGCGCATTTGCCTCCGCAGTGCTGGCCGTCCCGTCAACCTACATCTGCGCCGGCCTTGTGTACCTGGGACTGGTCGGAACTGACGAGTTAGCGCAATGGATTCTGGAAGTGGGCAAGGGCGACACCAGTGGTGATGATGTTGGTGTCGGCGGCATTCTGCGGCTATTCGGACTGTGGTGGGACCCGTCAGCGAATAACGGTGACGGGGGAGTCCAGGTCGACGCAGGCTACGAAATCTGGGCCATGGCAACCGGGACCGATCAGGTAGGCCAGTCCATCCTGCCATGGCTCGTATCGGGCGTAATTCTACTGTCATGCCTGGCACTGATGCTGATGATGCTGTTCCGCACCGTGATCGTTCTCGTGCTGGCGATGTTCACTCCGGTGGGAGTGTTCGCGATGTCGTGGGATGCAGCTAAAGGCATCGCCTCGAAGTGGGCGAGCTTGGTGGTGGCGCTGCTCATGGCGAAGCCAATTGCCGCAGCAGTCACCAAATTCGGCATCACGATGGCATCCATCGGCTCTGACTGGGTTCAGATGGCAGCTGGAGTGGTCCTGGTGATCATCTCGGCCGCGATGCCCATCGTGATGATCAGCATCATTTCGTTCATGACCCCAGACTCGGCACGAATGCTTGAACAGACAGCAGGTAACTACGCAATGGCAGGACAGCGCCGCGTCTATGGAGGCATCAACCAGGCCGGACAGCGAGTGGTCCGAGGAAGCACCAGCGTGGTGAAGAAGTCAGTCGGTGGAACAGCCCGAGCCGGGCGCCGACTCGTGACAGGTGGAAGGTGAAAACAATGACCGCTCAGATTGTCAATGATGAATCCAGCGAATGGGACGGAGCCCGGTTCGGGCGAGAGGAATCCACCGGCGTTGCGTTCGGGATGGACATGCTGCAGATCGTGTTCCTGGGCGTGGGCATGGTCATCATCGTGGTATGCGTAGTCGCCGGTGGTTTCCCCGGTGGACTGATCGCAGCGGCACTGACAGCGGGAGTGTTCGGGGCAATCGGTATTCCTCGAATCTTCGGAAAATCACTGCTCACCTGGGTCCGGGTTATCTTGAGTTCCCAATCACGAAAGCGCACCGGTCAGAACGAATACCTGCCCGAGGAATCCGGTGTCGATGTGGTTGTCGGTGACGAAGGGATTGAGCTCAGTCCAGAATTGGAAGTCATCGATCCGCCGCGTCGCAGTGAAGACACCGGAAGAGACAAGAAAGGCCGGATCAAACCGCTGAAACCGGGTCGGCTGCTGCTTCCGGGCGAGTTCAGCGAGCTGTTGGTTTATCAGATGCCAGGCGGAGCAGCATTCGCCTACGATCCGGTTGCCAAAGAGGGAATTGTGGTCGCCCAAATATCGACCCACAAAGCGTTCGGCCTCGAATCGTTCGAAGACCAGGAGACCAGGCTTCGAGCGTGGGCAGAAGCAGAGGCGACGATTGCGGGAATCGACGGCGTGCTCCGAGTACAGATGGCAGACCAGACGACAATCGCATCAGGTTCAGCCGTGCTCGACCACTACGAGCAGGAAATAAGCAACGCACAGACTGTGGTCGACCCGGATACCGGAGAGACAGTGGAGCAGGCCGGGGAGGCAATTGACCCTTTCCTTCATCAGTCGCTCGTAGACATGCTGGTTGCAGCAGAAGGACGGCCAGTGCATGGAATGTGGATGGCCGTGGTTCTGAGCCAAACGAAGCTGGCCAAGCGCATCCATTCAGCTGGACGCGGCATCCGCGGATTCATGGAAACAGCATTGGTGGCCATGGGTGCCGTTGAGTCGGCACTTCCGGAATCAGGCACAGAGGTCGTTCGGTGGCACTCCCCGCGGTCGTTGGCTGCACTTGTTCGGACCGCCTTTGACCCTGCCGCCTCAGTAGAAATCTCCGAGCGTGAAGATGGAGTCGATGTGGGTGCTGCGGGTCCAATGTGGGCACGCGATTCGTTGGCGACGTTCGCATCCGAGGGAGCTATTCACCGAACCTTTAAGGTCTCTGAATTCCCTCGGTCACAGGCACAGCTCGGGTTCTTGCAAAACTTCATCTTCTCGGGAGATTTCCGGCACACAGTGAGTGTGTACATGAAACCGCGAGATATCGGTAAAGCGTTGAAGACGAATGAGCGGTCGAAAGCGACGTGGACATCAAACGCGACGTTGCGAGACAAGCTGGGCAAGCAGACGACTCTCCGGCACGACCGACAGCTCGAAGACTTGAGCCAAGAGGAAAGCGAACTGGAGCGGGGCCATGCGGCTCTGAAAATGACGGTGATGGTGACCGTGTCGGCATTCAGCGAAGAAGAGATGGACGCAAGCGTGTCGCAGTTGAAGACTGCGGCGGCACGCGCGAACTGTGAACTTCGAGTGATGTACGGACAGCAGGACAGCGCATTCATGGCAGCGGCGACCCCGCTGGGGAGGCTGAATATCTGATGGCGAAGAAACAGAACGTATTTGCATTCGTTGATGGAGATAAGAAGGCGCGTAAACGGCAGTCCCGGATCATCCGAATGGTAGGGATGGAAGCCGAACGCCGCCTTGCAGAAGAGAATCCGACGCGGGACCTTAAAGCCGGATTCCCGAAGCGCAAGTGGGGATCGGGTGGCCAGCCACGCAAGCAGTCAGGACGAGGAGCGAGGACTGTGCGCGACGGAGGCGTCAAGGTCGCCGGGCATACAGCGGCCACGGCTTATCCTTTCTGTGCGGGGCCAAACCTCGGCACGTTCGGGCCTCCGATTGGCGTGGACTTGTTCGGTGGGGGAATGTTCTGCATCGACCCCTGGGATCTATACCGGCGAGGAATCATCTCGGGTATGGCCATGCTCTTGTTCGGAACTGTGGGCACTGGAAAATCATCTTGTGCGAAATCGTGGTCATCGCGACTCGTCCAGTTCGGTAAGAAACTCGCGGTAGCGAGTGATCTGAAAGGGGAGTGGACTCCTGTCATCCAGCGTCTCAATGGACGCGTTATTCAGATCGGGCCAGGTCTGCCGACACGGCTGAACCCATTGGAAGAAGGAGTCCGTCCCTCCATTGACCGAATGGGTAACCCGATGACCGACGAGGGCTGGGACATGATGGTTCGGACTCGTCGTCTGTCGATTCTCGAAACAATCGTGAAGATTCTGACGGGACAAGCGGAACTGACTCCTGCCGAGCACGCGGCGTTGGAGGACGGAGTTGAGGGCGCTGCCGATATTGCTAAAGAGGCCGGCCGGATGATGATCGTTCCGGACGTGGAGGCCGCGCTCAAGAAAGCCCAGGAAACTGCACCGCCGTTGATTGCCGATGCCTGTGAAGTGTTGGGGTTGTCTCTGCGCCGGTTGTCCACGGGTGACGTGGCGGGAATGTTCGATGGTCTGTCAACGGTGACGTTCGACGGTGACCTCCCTGCTGTTTCCATCGACACAGCGGCACTTCGCGGTGCGACTCAGACCGGACGCAGGGTGGCCTCGGCGTGCTGCGGTACGTGGATCGAGGCAATGGTCACGAATCCTGATGGAGGCCAGAGACTTGTCGTTTATGAGGAGGGCTGGGACGCGGTAACTTCACGGGCTGATCTTCAGCGGATGGTCGAGAACTGGAAGTTGGCGCGTGACTACGGCATCTTCAACATCCTGATCTTGCACAAAGTCTCGGACCTGAACATGGCTGGCGACCAAGGATCCCAGATGGCTGCAATGGCGAAATCACTGCTCGCGGACGCTGATATCAAAGTGATCTACCGACAGGACGCGGCCGCGTTGCGTTCCACAACAGAAGAACTGGAGCTCAACGACAAGGAACGTTCAATGTTGAAGTCATTGGAAAAGGGAACTGGTCTATGGCGGCTGGGACAGAAGACGTTCCACGTGCGAAACGATCTCACCGAAGAAGAAGTTCCACTGTTCGACACTGACCAGCGTCTTCGCGCTTCCGGAGAAGACAAGGACGGACAACCATTGATCACGGCAGGCGGACAGAGTTTCACTGACTGGGCGGCACCAGACGCGGGAAAGGATGTTGCGTGATGGGACTTTTCCAAGAGCGGGAGAACCAGATGACGGCGACGTCCCGAGAAGACATCATCCTCTATATCGTGGGCGGCTTGATCGGAGTCCTGGGTTTGTTGACGGGTGCGGCGATGCTCGTGAACAGGATTGCGTGCGGGGCTTGGGCAGCACCTTCTGGTGTGTTCGACGTGTTCAGTTTCTTCGGCACCGGGGATGCATCGGTGTTCGGACAGACAACAGAGGGTTGCGCCGCACCCGGCGGCGCAATTGTGACCGTGTGGGTCATTACACTTATCCTGGTCGTCTCCGGGGCCATTGTGGGCGTGATCAAGTACCGGGAGTATTTGGAATCAGATGGGTACTTCGTCAAGAGGCTTCGGGAACGGCGCGGTGTAGCGAAGCGTCGTGAAGTGAATAAGGCGATGGGGCACAAGGCTGCGGTCAAGGTGGTCGGGAAGGTGCGACCAACTCTGAAAGAGAAGCCGCTACCGGAGAAAGCGAACATTGAATTCGGATACTCCGAGGGTATTCAGTCGTGGATCGCTCTCGAGGAATCAATCGTGTTCATCGGGCCACCACGGTCCGGTAAAGGCGTGAACATTCTCGTCAAGGCGATCATCGACGCCCCAGGGCCAGTGATCACGACGTCCTCACGGGCTGACAACTACGCAATGACAGCGGCGATCCGCGCAAAGCGGGGGCCGGTGACACTGTTCGACCCGCAGGGACTGACGGGGAAGCCGACAACACTTAAATGGTCACCTATCACAGGGTGCGAGACGGCACGAGTGGCGAACCAGCGTGCAACGTCGTTGGTGTCGGCTGCCGGTCTGAGCGAAGATTCGTCGAATTCGGAGTGGCGACCACCAGCAATCGGCATCATGCAGGCACTACTTCACGCGTGTGCCCTGGCCGGGGAAGGCGTCGACACGCTCATGAAATGGGGCACTTCTCCCGCCGAAGCTAAAGACGCAGTGAAAATTTTGCGAGAGCACGAAGAAGCAGGTCGTGCTGCCCGTGGTTGGGCAACCAGTTTAGAATCCGAAATCGAGTCGGACCCGAAAATGCGAACAAACAAGTGGTTCGGAGTCGCGAACGCAGTCGGAGGACTGAGCGTCGATAACGTGCGCGACGTGATGAATCCGAAGACCAAGGACGAAGAATTCAACATCGATGAATTCATCCAGAAATCGGGCACCCTGTACATCGTGGGAACCAAGACGGGCGGATCCTCGGCCGGACCATTCCTCGTGGCGATGATGGACGCCATCACAGAACGGGCACGTGAAATCGCAGCCAAGAGCGAGGGCAACCGTCTCGACCCGCCGATGATGTTGGTCCTCGATGAGATCGCGAACATCACCAAGGCGTGGGAAGGCCTTGTACCTCTCATGGCTGATGGAGGTGGTGTCGGTATCTGCGTGATGGCGGTGTTCCAGTCCATGGCGCAGGTACGGAACTCGTGGGGTGAGCAAGCGGCGTCAGCCATCTTCGACGCAGCGACTGTGAAAATTCAGCTCGGAGGCGCGTCAAACACCCAAGACCTCGAAGTGCTGTCGACACTGGCAGGCCAGCGTGAAGTGGTGCGCTCGTCAAAGACACGGCAGAAAGATGGGTCGAGCGTTTCAGACCAGCTTCATGAAAAGAAGGTCTTTGAGGTGTCGGAGCTGCACCGCCTGCCTTTCGGTTGGGCTGTCGTGTTTTTCCGGAACAACCGTCCCATGCTGATGAAGCTGACCCCGTACTGGAAGTCGAAGTACGCAGAAGAAATCAACATGACGAAGAAGCTGTACGCACAGTCACTCCTCGACGAGGGAGAGGAAGACTCCTGGGAGAAGCACCTCGGCTCGATGGAAGACGGAGAAATTGTCGCGAGCGAAGTCGTCGACACTGACGAAGCCACAGGCGAGGTCCGGCAGGAGCCGGAGGCGAAGACCGACGACGAACAGCCGAGCAATGAGGACTCGGCGGACAAACCGTCGATCACGATGTTCTGAATCGGGTGATGCAAGATGAGTCGGCTGAGTCTCACCAGGACTGGATCGAGCAGCTACCAAAAGGGGTATCTGCAGTCTCAACAATGGCACTGGAGACGGCGACGGTGGTTCCGTGACCGCCGGTCAGCCGGATTCGAACCAGCCTGCCAGGTATGCGGATTGCGATTGGAAGACACAAAAAGTCTTGATCTGCACCACGTCTCGTACGACGGAGTGGTGGATAAGGGAGACGGAACGTGGGCGGCGAAAGAAGCAGATGAGGATCTGATGCCGTTGTGCCGGGAACATCATCAAGCGGTGCACCGGCTGATGGACAGGAAACGCGAGTTTCACGGATGGAATCGACGGAGAGCAACGCTCGTGATCGTCACATTCCTTCGAACACGATGGGAAGAACAATGACAACGAACATTGCAAACGGAGGAACAACGATGGGAACGAACGGCAGTCGACCCATGTTGTGTGAGGTTTGCGGCAGATTTGCGGAGCTCGATTGGCACTCGATCACGACGGACCACGAAAGCGTCGAAGAGTGTGCTGCATCCGTTAACAGTGGTGGAGCTGGGTACTGGCTGTGTTCGGAACTTTGCCACACCACGGCCCATGAGCTGATGAAAGAAGAATGCGGGGATGGAAAAGCCGCGAAAGTGATCGGGTCGATGATACGGAGACTCGCGGAAGCTGTGTGTGCGAATGCACGAAAATATCAGAAGAGGGGCGGTAACGATGGTCGATGACAACGAGGTGCAACCTGAATCCGAAGAAGAAGTTGACCCCAGTGATCTGGACGCGCTGCTCGAAAGGGTCACACGACCGGACCAGGTATACGAAAACACGACGGAATCGTACTTAGACCCAGGTCTGATGGGATTGGCTGAGGAGCCAGAATATCCGGCATGGTTGGGTCTTCGGTGGCGGGAAATCCCAGTCGAGCTACAGCAAGAAGCATGGGTCGGCCTCCGACGATGGGTGGACTGGTTGATTGCGGAGTTCAAGATCAACAAGGCAGTAATACCGGGATGCTGGTTCCGCCATTCCGAAATCGTGGCCGAACTCCATGCGGCGATGAACCTTGAGTACAAAACATGGGAAGAAGGCGCACCAACGGTCAACGCAATGTGGATGTGGCTACCCCAGCTCCAACAGATGATGATGCGCCTACGTGAGCAGGTCAAGGAACTCGGCAGCTGCGCTGACGGGCAGCATAAAGAGCCGGACCCTGTGCAGCGAGACTATGACGAAGACCTTTGGGAACGGACGGTGTTCACACGAGTCGAGACGAAGACGGTTGAACGACCCGGTGCCGATGCCGAAGCAGAATACGTCCGGGTCAGAGTTGTCGATGACAACGGAGAGATCGTCAGCGAGTCGAACGTCGGTGGAGCGGGTCCAGTGAGAAAAGCCCGAGGCGAACGGACATCAGTGCTGACCGGCGACGGAGTGCCCGGTGGGACTGACGCGATCCTGACGTTGAAGACCGAGCAGTTCCCAGAAGCGGCCGACCTGATTTGGGAACGGTCGGATGACGAAATGGCAACGTGGTCAGGATTGGAAGAGAAAGAGGACGAGAACAGCGGGGAGAACCAGCCACCAGAAGATGAGGAAACGATGGGACCGGGAGACGAAGAACGATGACGGATACATGGCATCAGGAGAGCCAAGGAGGATACGTGTCTCGTGAATGGTGTATGTCGTTCTGGCCGGTAGAACATGGGGGATTCGAGAATAAGGTGTTTGGATTGGGACTGGTTCTTCAATGCCAGCGCCCCGTCGATGTCCCAGAAGTGGCGAGTGAGTGGCTGAGAATCAGTTATGACCCCGGGGAGGGATTCCATTTGAGGTCTCGCAGGGAGGGCCGCGAGTGGCGCGACGATTGGTCACTTACCGGTGTATTCGCTGTGACGAGGTGGGGTGCACCAAGGTCACAAGTGATCGACGGGCTGACGTTTGATGAAATCGTTTCTTGGCACGGTGGAGAATTCCCGAAGGTTGATTCGTTGGAATCGCTGACGGTGGCGGTCTCCGAAGCCCCCGTCACCGGAATCAGAGTGCCAGCCAGTCTGGGGCATTGAGTGAGAGATCCATCTCGAACGGCAGAAAGCGGCGACCAAGTAATGGTTGCCGCTTTCATCTGTATTCGCCTTGGTCTTCGGAAAATGTTTGTCACTCTACGGGGGTGTGCGGTGGTCACGTACTCCGGGTGAGTCGCAATAAGGCGGCTACCGAACAAGGGAGAGTGACCACAATGGCCGAGAAACGCACCATCAGCGGAAACGTCGCAGCCGATCCCGAACTGAGGTCCGCGCCGGACGGAACGCAGTTCGCCGCGTTCCCGGTGATGGAGAACAAACGCTACAGAGACCCAGAAACAAACGAATGGAAAGACGCCAAAGCAACTCGATACGAAGTTACGGTCGACAACGCGAAGCTCCGTGACAACATCATGGCCTCTCTGGAAAAGGGCCAGCGGGTAGCAGTGAACGGCAACTATGTACCGAAACCATTCGTGGATAAGAAGACCGGGGAACAGCGAGTCGGACACAAACTGTATGCACACGACGTAGCGGCGAGCTATATGCATGAGCCCCAAGGTCGGGGCAGAATTGCGCCTGGTAGGGATGTGCAGCCGGAAGTGAATCAGAACGTGTCCGGTCCGGGGGTGGAACAAGGCGGTGCGCCGGCTTGGGGCACAGCCCCGGACCCATACCCACAGCATTCGCAACGGTTCGCTGATCGAGGCCAGCCCGTTCACCAACAGCAGCAGTCGTACGCTCCACCTAGTCCGGACCAGACTCCGGATGTGGGAATGGATCGGTGATCAGGCATGGCGGATCTTCAGGAGCAGATGATCAAGCATGCAGATGCTCAAGTCCGTTCGATGCGCAGTCGCATGGTGCACGCCTTGGCGGACGCGCATGAACGGCTGATGATCAGTCCAGCAGACGAACGAGGTTCCATCGCATGGGACCTCCTTCAGAAGCTGGAGACTGCAGCCACGGATGAAAGCGTTGCATCTGCGGTCGAAAACTATCAGACAGTCAGCGAACTTTCCGTGGATCCGGATGTGCAGGAAGAGATGAGCGCACGGGCAGAGGAACTCCGGGGATTCTCCGAGGCGTTTGAGGGCGCGAGTAGTTATGAGCGGCCGTGGCTGGCCGGACTATCAACCACAACGGCAGAAGTGGTCCGGCCCGAACTGCTTGAGGAATTACGGAGCACTCCGAGTTGGCGACTGACTCAGCAGGCAAGTCTGGAAGCCGGGGTGTCGTGTATGCCACCGGACCCCGCAAAGTGGACAGCTGCAGATCGAGGGGGTTTCCAACGAATCGAGGCCTATAAGCGAGACGCAGACGTGTGGAGACGGCAGGACTATGGCCCGTGGGAAACGAACGAAACGGAAGAGTTACCGGCTGGCGGCGTTCTACGAGACGAGGTGGGGAAACGACTTAAACAGAGTTGCTTGCGTACCGACGGGAACAGTCTCGCTGTTTCGGACGCGCGTGCTCGTGCCGAGCTTGTGCTCATGGAGGGGACTGGCGCAACGAGCAATTGGTGGGCACTGAATCAAGGGATTCCTACCGATGTGGACTCATTCCCAGCTCCGAACAAATCTCTCCAACAGGAACCGGATGTCACAGTGACGATGACACGTCCGGAATGGGAAAGAGCTCGGACATATATGGGCAAAGAGCATGAGGCGTTGACGTCTGTGGACGATCATTCAGTGCAGATCGTGATGGGCGCCCAGCAGCTCGAAGAATTGAAAGACCGTACGGAAATAACCAAATGGTCAGCTGTTTCGTATGCACAGAAAATCCATGATCGATTCCTGGTGAGGATGGAAGCTGACGAACCGGCGGCGGAGGATCGACGCGAAGTTGCTGATATCGATGCTGAGGCCAAACAAGTAGTCAGCAAATGTGATGCGTTGACAGAAGCTTTGAATAACGCTCGAGCAGTGCCAGTGCACAGCGCAGGTCAAACAGTGCTGGGTGTGAAACGTGAACAGGTTTACATGACAGCCGGTCCGAGGACGGCGGATGCCTCTGCCACCGTCGATATGGGTCGATGAACGGGAAGGTATGAGGATGAACAACGACGGACTGAAACTGCTCCACCAGGACCTTGCGGCCTCTCCTCCGGGAGAGGCCATGCGGCTGGGAATTGTCGGAAATAGCCCCGAGGACGTGTCCCTGCGATGGGAACGATGGAACGAGTTGGCGGACTACGAACGGCAATTGCAAAAGCAGGAAGAAGAAGCCGGAAGTGATCGCGGGGACAGAATCTATGGCCTAGCAGACGTTGGAGATGCCTACGGAGACCTCGACCGGCTCAAGTCATCGCCAACGCTTGTCTGGCAGATGGAAAACCACATCGGTCAGGGACGTAACGAAGTCGATGACGGAGTTCTGGAACGCGTAGTCGAAGATGCGATAGCCGACGCTCGCAATCCGAACCGCACTGAGAGAGTCCCAGCACGCGGCGATGCTTCACGGTGGTGGGAAGACGAACACGACACCTATGTCGGTTCGGGCGAGAGCAACGGCAGTCCGATGGACCTGCTCGAAGCTGATGAAACGGTAATGCTACTTCGGCGTCGGATCATCGATGCCCTGGTTCATGCACAGGAGATGGCGCGCCAGCCACAGCAAAGAGCCGAGGCCGAACGTTATGTGAAACAGGAGATGACGGCGGCAAACGAGCACGTGGAAGTGGCAGCACGAAAGTACTTGTCAGCCGCACGAGGGTTTCGAGAGACGCTTCGGGATGAGCACGTCCCGGAATCTGTGCACGAGGTGTTCGAAGTCAACGAACGCGTAGCGGCAAGCCGGGGCGCGGCGATGATCGCGTACTCAGCGGCTCTGCACCAAGGGGCGCAACGGACAGCACCGTTTATGGCTGGAGTCCGGCGCAGTCTGTCAGAGCGCTTTCCTCACCAGGTCAACGACATCATGGCCAGCAAAGCGGGTCGATTAGCTGAGAAATCCAGTGTCGAGAGCGCGCTGCGGCTGACCCCGAAGAACCCGGCCACGTGGTATCCCGACGTGGACAAGACAGGCGACCAAGTGCGCGAATATGTGGAAGCGTCGTTCGAGCGAGACCAGCTGGATTGGGACGAGATGACGGCGCGGCGACATGTCCCGCGGACTGCGACTCTGCGCGGCCAAGGACTCGGCATGGCGTGCTATGACGTGATGAGCTCAGAACAGAAAGAGGTGAGCGATCGCTGGCGGCGCTTGTCGAATGTAGAGCGAGAGAGTCTGGACGATGGTGGGGTCAACAGCCGCATTGCACACGAGTACTCACGCATGATCGGAATTCCGGAGATGCCTGCGCTGGGGTTGGAAGACCGGTCCAAGATTCCCTCCGAGAGTCTGCGCGTTCAGAAGTCGATGATCGAGCGCACCCATACCCCCGAGAGCGTGTACTCAGTCGAACCGCCCACGGTGACGACGGTGACAGAAACCACTGTCGAAAGAGAAGGGTGAAGACACATGGTTGAAAGCTCCGAGGCAGAAGTCCGGGACCGGTTGAGTCTGAGACTGCGGCTGGTAAGACAGCTGGGCGAGCGGGTCACGCAGTCACCGCAGACCCAGCTCGAATATAAGGAAGACCTGCGCACTCTGCTGAGCGGTCAGGCGCAAGATGCGCAGAGAGCTGCGGAACTGATGGTCGATGAAGCTCCTGCCGAAGCGGGAGTGATGGAGCGGTACGCCGACGCGCTCGTCGCGGCGAACGATTCGAGAACCGGTGGACAGGAGTGGGCGATCATCCAACGCGCGGCGCGAGACGAAATGTCTGCCGAAGCGTTGAATAAGTTCGAGAACGACGAGGATATTTATGTGACCAAGGCCGCGAGCAGAGAAGCGGCGTTGATGTCGTGGACACCCACCGCAGGAGCAGAACAGGTGGAGGTCGCGCTGGACCGGTATTGGGACGCATACGAGAAGCAGGACGAAGCGTGTACGTATGACCTTGGTAGCGAGGGGAAACGCTACGACCGCGCCAGCGTCGTTTCCCGAGCGTGGACGAAAGCGATGTCAGGGGCCGACCTATCAGCGCATCTGAAAGCAGAGACCGAGCGGACCTCGGCAATCATGGATGACCGAGATTCCCCACGCGGTCAGCTGGCCGGTCAGATCATGGCCATCTCCCGGTCGACCGGAGTGCACCAGGAACGAGCGTGGGATCAATGCATGGGCCGCGAACGGACGCGACTGGATACGAAGACCAGCCCGGACATGAGCATGATGCCCGGTCAGGCGGTGACCGGACCGGCCACGGACAGCACCGGTATTGACCGGTGACCAACAGAACGGCAAGTGCAACAAGCAATTAGATATTGACAAATAGAACGAATGTTCTATTATATGGAGTAAGGAAGAATGGCAGAAAAAGGATTCGATGATTCTGAGGGGTTGTTCGACCTCATCTTCTCGGAAGAGAGTGATGTACAGCCAGTATTGAGCGTCAAAGAGAATTTGGTAGCGCAGCCAGGAGAGAATGCAGGAGCAGGTGAGGGCAATGGCCGAGGGCCGGAGGATTCGGGAGTACGTGGAGACGTTCGCCCCGACGAAAGCACAGACTATCCAGAACCCGGACGAGCACTACGCGGCGATGTTCGAGGAATACGTGACGAGGAGGTCGGAGGTGATCGCAGAGCTGGAGCCGGAGGGGAAGCAGGCGACGGACGAGGAACGAGCGAATCCGTTGCTGCTGATGGGCAAGAGCCGGGCGAACCGGAAGCAGGCCGAGGAAGTGGCCTGGCAAGAGGTCGTTCTGGATCGGTATCCACCGGAGGTCGACGAGACGGGGACTCCGTTGGAGGATTGACCCCGGCAAACGGAGTCGATGCATCACCCACCGTAGAAGTGTCCGTGACCGGACAAAAGGAGGGACCGGTCACGGACACTTCGCATGTCCAGGAAGAAGCGGACGGCGGGGACGGACAGGAAGTGACCGGGCCGGTGTTCCGCATGGACATGGGCGAGGAGTATGTTCCGTCCGGCCCGAAAGCTCGCTTCCAAGCGAACGTGGCCGCAATTGAGCGCGTCCGGTCACTGACCGAGACCGGGCGGACCGCGACCGGACAAGATCAGGAAGTGTTGGCCGGGTGGTCATCCTGGGGCGCTGTTGCTGATGTGTTCGATGAGACTAAGAGCAACTGGGCTGCCGAGCGTGAACAGCTACGGGAACTTCTGACAGAAGACGAGTGGGAAGCGGCCCGAGCAACCACCATTAATGCCCACTACACGGCACCGGCCATCGTGGGGGAGATGTGGTCAGCACTTCAGAAGCTCGGTCTCAACGAGGGCAAGGTTCTCGAACCAGGATGTGGCTCGGGCAACTTCATCGGCACCGCTCCGGACTCGATGGACATGGTGGGAATCGAACTCGACCCGATTTCAGCTCAGGTCGCCGGATACCTGTACCCAAACGCCGAGGTACGCAATGAGTCGTTCGGAAAAACTCTGGTCCGCCCCGACCAGTTCGATGCGACAATAGCGAACGTGCCGTTCGGCAACTTCCCTGTCTTCGACCCATCGTGGAACCCCGGCGAACGATTCTCAATCCACAACTACTTCATCCGAAAAGCAGTCGGAGGGCTCCACGAAGGCGGCATCGGCGTGATGATGACGTCAGCGTTCACGATGGACTCACAGAACCCGGCGTTCCGGGCCGAAATCAGCCGCGAGGCAGACCTGCTTGGCGCGGTGCGACTACCGAACGGGACACATCGACGTACTGCCGGGACAGAAGTGGTCACGGACGTGCTCGTGTTCCGGAAACGAATGGAGGGCGAAGAACCAACCCCGGAGACACTTCGGTGGGTGAAGTCGACCCCGACACAGATCGGGAATGCAGGTGGCCGGCTACTGCTGAACCGGTATTTCCAAGATCACCCCGAGAACGTGCTGGGCGAACTCGAGATATCCACCTTCCGTGACACACAGATCGATGTGAAGACCGACAACCTCGCCGCTGTGCCGGAGCAGCTGAGGGACAGACTGGCGGCGATAGTCGATGCCGCCGAGGAACGGGGACGGACGTATGTGGCCCCAAGCCCCGAGGTCCTGGCAGCACGTGAACAGTCAGTCGCCGTGGATCTGAATCCAGGACAGTGGCCAGGAACGCTGTTGGAGCGCGAACCCGAGAGTTTCGTGCGCGTGATCGACGGAGAAACCGTCGAGGTCAAGGTTCCGAAAAACGCAATGGACGAAGTCCGATCATTGATGGATCTACGCGACCGGGCATCGGCCTTGATCGAGGGCCAAGTCGCAACACCTGTCGATACGGAAGAACTCGTGGCTCTGCGAGAAGAAACGAGAGAGGTGTGGGCGAAACACGTAGAGAGATTCGGCCCGATCAACCGGCACCGGACGCGCTGGCAGACGAAGATCGTGCGGAATGATGACACGGGCGAAAAAGAGCGAGTCCGAGTGCAAGTGCGTGTCGACCCGACCCCCGCGAAGATTATGCGAGATGACCCATTGTGGTCACTCACTAAGGCCCTTGAGATCTATAACGACGAGACCGAAGAAGCGGTGGCAGCCGATGTGCTGCATCAGCGAACGGTGGAGCAGAATCGTCCTTTGCTGGGAGCGGACACGGCAGAAGAAGCCCTGGGACTGTGCTTGGATGCTCGCGGACGGGCGGAACTCGACCGTATCGCGAATCTGCTGGGCACCGACGAAGATACAGCACGGGCGGAACTCGGTGCTCTGGTCTTCGACGATCCTGAAACGGCTCGCCTGGCTACGCGCGCGGAGTATCTTTCAGGGAACGTTCGGACCAAGCTGGAGGCTGCTGAAAGAGAGGCTGAAGGCGATGACCGGTACAAGGTTAACGTTCAAGAGCTGCAGAAAGTCATCCCCGAGCCCATTGGGCTGGAAGACATTACCCCAACGATTGGTGCGGTATGGATTCCGGCAGAGGACCACGAAAGATTCTTGCGCGATATTGCACAGGACAGGTTGGCAAAGGTGCATAAGGCTGGCGCTGGGTTCTGGGAAGTCGAGCATGGTGGTAGCAGGCGCACGGTCGAGGCTGCATCTCAATGGGGAACAGAGAGGATGCCGGTCTATGACATTTACCGGAAGTTGCTGTCCGGAGCAGAAATCACAGTCATGGACACTCTCGAAGACAAAACTCGAGTGTTGAACGCTACGGAGACAGAAGCGGCGAGAGCGAAGGCCGACGAAATCGTGGAGCGTTTCGAGGACTGGGTGTGGGAAGACCCGGAACGGTCCGAGCGTCTGGTGGCTGAGTACAACCGGCGGTTCAATTCGTTGGTGCCCCGCGATTACGAACCAGAAGCGGAGCGACTGAAGTTGCCCGGACTAGTTGATGACTATGTCCCGCACCCACATCAAAAGACGGCAGTGGCGCGAATCATTGCCGAGCCGGCGGTGGGACTGTTCCATGTCGTGGGTGCTGGTAAAACCGGTGCTGCGGTGATGGGAATGATGGAGCTCAAGCGGCGAGGGCTGGTGTCGAAACCGGCGGTGCTTGTACCCGGACACATGCTGGAGCAGTTCACGCGAGAGTGGCAGGAGATGTATCCCAATGCGAAGTTGCTGTCAGCAGGCAGTGACGATGTGGCCGCGAAAGGAGGAAATCTCAACGCACGGCGAGCGTTCATTGCCAAAGCCACAACTGGAGAGTGGGACGGCATCATCATGACTCACTCAGCTTTCCGGCTGCTGGGTGTGAAACCCGACACCGCGAAAAACTACTTCCGAGATATCACGGCCGAATTGGACGAGGCCCGAGTTGCTATGGAAGAAGCGACTGGCCGGGACAACAACCGAACAGTGAAGAACATCGAAAAGGCGAAGAAGACGCAAGAAGCGCGTCTGGAAAAGATACTTGCGAAGGCCGATGAGACGAATCTGTCGTTCGAAGACACCGGCATCGACTACTTGACGGTGGACGAAGCACACGAGTACAAGAACCTGCACACACCAACATCAATTGCAGGAGCGTTCATCGAGGGGTCGCAGAAGGCTACTGATCTGGAGATGAAGATTGGCTACCTGCGGGACACATATGGTGAGCGTGTCGTGACACTGGCCACAGGAACACCGATTGCGAACTCGATCAGCGAAGCTCACGTGATGTCGAAATTGTTGCGACCGGATCTGTTGGAGGACGCGGGAGTGAAATCGTTCGATCAGTGGGGTTCGACGTTCGGGGAGACAGTGACCCGTATCGAGCGAGATGCTGCGGGCCGACTGAAGCAGCGGACACGTTTCGCGAAGTTCAAGAATGTGCCGGAGATGTTGTCCTCCTGGCAGCAGTTCGCAGACGTTCGACGGAGTGAAGATCTGAATCTGCCGGTGCCGGACCAGGCGGTCAACAGTGACGGGGAGCGTCGTCCGGAAATGGTGATCATCCCGCGAACGGAGACTCACGCTAAGTACATGGAATACCTCGAAGAACGGTTGGACCGACTGAGCGGTCGGCCCGAGAAAGGAGCAGACAATCATCTGACGGTGTATAACGACGGGCGGAAAGTCGCCCTCGACCCGAGGATGGTTGGCGAGGAATTCAGCGGGGACGTAAAGATCAATTATGTCACTCGCCGCGTGGCCTCGATCTGGCGGGAGAACCGGGACAACGAATACCTGGTTCCAGGAACCGCGGAAGTTTCGGAGAACAGGGGTGCATTCCAGATCGTGTTCTGTGACTTGTCGACCCCGAACGATGACGAGTGGAACGCCTACGACCAGATGAAGTCGGACTTGGTGACACGA
Organism: Brevibacterium iodinum ATCC 49514; assembly: GCF_900169265.1. Taxonomy (GTDB): domain Bacteria; phylum Actinomycetota; class Actinomycetes; order Actinomycetales; family Brevibacteriaceae; genus Brevibacterium; species Brevibacterium iodinum. The sequence continues at coordinate 2,593 of NZ_FXYX01000018.1, read as the reverse complement.
CACGGTATGGAGCGAGACCGAATTCGGTTCATCCACGACGCGAAAGACGATGAGCAGCGAGCCGAGCTGTTTAAAGCCGCGCGAGAGGGTCGGGTCGACGTGCTGATCGGGTCGAGCCAGAAAATGGGAACTGGCGCAAACATTCAGGCCCGAGCGATTGCTATGCACCACGTTGATTGCCCCTGGCGACCGGACCAACTGGAACAGCGTGAAGGTCGAATTCTGCGTCAAGGCAACCAGAATGACGAGGTCCAGATCTACCGGTACGCAACGGAGAACACGTTCGACTCGACCTCATGGGACATCATCGGACGAAAAGCGACCGCGATTTCGCAGGTGATGCGAGGACGATTGGACGTGCGCGAACTCGATGACCCCGGCGATCTGGCATTGGATGCACAACAGATGATGGCCGGGTCATCGGGCAACCCTCTGCTCGTGGAGCGCACCGAGTTGGACGTGACCGTTCAGAAACTGTCACGGCGTGCACGAGGCCACGACAAGGCACAAGCCGCATTGAAGTACCGCCGTAGCTCAGCAGAACAACGGCTCGAACAGGTGGCAAAGCGTCTACCCGATGTGGAAGCCGCGATCGCTCGACGTATCGACACTCGGGGCGATTCTTTCCAAGCAACGGTCGCCGGCACGAGGTATGAAGACAGAAAAGACACCTCGGAAGCGATCCTGGGATTGATTCGCTCGACCTCCCGGCCAGGGGGAGGAATGATCAATGGTGAAGGAAACCGTATTGAGATGGGCGGATTCATTGTCGACATGAGCTTCGACTTCAACGAAAAGATGGAGCGAAAGGTTCTGCTGACACCAGCCGACACCGGAGCTCACCCCGACTCGGTTCAGGTCGAACTCGATTACGAAGCCGTTCTCGACGAGAGAAGCGAAGTCGGTGGGAACGTTGCGCAGTTGATTGAGAACAAGATCAGCGGTCTCGACCGCGTGAAGGAACGGCTCCTGAAGAATCGTGAGGAAGCCGAATCCATTCTGGAAAGTGTCGACGGACAGCTCGGAAAACCGTTCAAACACGCGGAGGAACTCGAAGATGCACAGTCACGATTGGCAGAAATTGATCGGAAGATCAAACAGATGCAGGCGGAAGAAGACCGGAAGAAGCAGCGCGAGACGTCAGACCGGCCAGCACGCGAATCATTAGAAGTTGGTGGCAAGAATGCGGAACGGGACTCCGAATATGCTGCTACAAATTATCCGAACGAGCACGCGGGGGTAGAAGCAGAAGCACAGGCGAAGTCAGAGCAGGCATTGACACAGTTAGTGTCGGAGTTGGGAACTCTGAATGAGAGGGTGAAAGACCCGATGGAGAGAGCCAGCGCCACTGACGGATTTTGGAACGGCACGCGAAAAGTAGAGGAGCTGCTGGACGAAGCACGCCAACGGTTCGTGGTCGCGAGCCAGTTGCAGGACAACAGTGATCAGGCCCGTCGAGCAGTTGAAGCGGCGAGAGCGCGAGAGAGTGCCGTGGAGATGATCCGTGAGGCTCGGGAAGCACGTGTCGCTTCGTTCAACGTGTTGCAACGGTACGTGGACGAACGGTTGCCGGGGCATGGACAGGCCATTGTCGGAAGCGATGCGTTTCGTCGGGCAGATCAGGCGAGTATCGAGCGCATGGTGCAGGCGGTGCGATACCTCCCCGCGGTCGACACAGAATCCACGAAACGGTTACAAAACGCGGTAGAGGACTATCAGGGAGCGGTGGAGCGTTTCACGGCAGGCAACGCCGAAGCGAATGAACGGCTTGGAAAGAATATGAGGGGGGCCGCATTGGGAGAGGAAATTTACAGCCGTCTCGATGCGACTGAGAAGAAGTTGATCACAGCGCGTTGGAAGTCGATGCGAGAAGCGTTAAGCGAACTGCCACAGGAGTCGGCAATGAAAGTCGAAGCGTGTCTGCGTGGAGGTGAAACGAACGAGATCGTTGAGAAATGGAGGACCGAAAGTCCGCGAGCAGCGTTCGGCCTGGCCGACGTGGAGGGGTTGAGGCAGGGAATTCCGTCTATGCCACCACATGGGTTGAATCCACACGAGAAGGGCGTAACCACGGAAATGATGGTGAACGCACAGAGGAACGACCGGAAATCTGCAACACTGAGAACAGACATAGTCGGGCAAGGCACGATGACGGCACCGGATGCACCTGGACCGGGAACCCCTGGGCTGGAGTGAATGAGAGGAAGATGATGACTACAACGGAAAAGTTCTTCGCACTTGGCCCTGTTGCCGAGGAAAAGACCGCCATCGAAGAGCGTTTCGGCACCGTGGTTTGGAATAATGCGGCGGGGGCGAATGTCGAGCTGAAGAGTGGAGAACGGCATCAGTTTGCGGGACTGTGCATTGAGAAAAAAGATGAGGCTACGAGATGGCCAGCAGAGTATGAAACGCAATATGCGGTTGTCGACGGGGCATTGCAAGTGCAGCTGGAGACGATTCAGCGCAGGGGACTGATGCAAAGAAAGGTGACAGTTTGAGTGTCAAGCTGCGAGAGCAGCTGGCTCTATGATTGCTTCGTACTCTACTGGTGTCAATCGACCCAACCGGGCTTGTCGGCGACGTCGGTGATATG
>NZ_FXYX01000013.1 GCF_900169265.1 Brevibacterium iodinum ATCC 49514 | reverse complement strand
GAAGACACCACCAAAAGGGGGTGGGTCACCGCCAGGTTGAGTCACGATCACGGGATGGAGAGGCCAACACCTACTCTGCCAGCCGGTCCCAGACCAGCCACTACCAAGACTCACAGCCGTCAGGTAGCAATTGGGGCAATGGGGGTTGCGGGTTGCTGACCGAAGCGTGATCCCGACGTGAACGAACCAAAGACGAGTCCATATACTGGGGGCCATGACGATTCTCATTGGCTACCTACCCGCTCCCGAGGGTGAGGCTGCTCTGCGTGCGGGCTTCGCAGAGGCCAAACTGCGGTCGAGCGCTGCCGTCGTGATCAACTCACAGCGACGAGGTGCCAGTGGGGCTCCGACCGAGATCGGTGAGGACGAGATCAAGCGGATCGTCGACCTCGGCAAGGAATCGGATGTCGACGTCGAGGTGCTCCAGCCCGATCACGAAGACGATCTGCCCGGCACGCTCAACGACCTCGCCGAGGAATACGAAGCTCAGCTCATCGTCATCGGCCTGCGCAAACGCTCGGCGATCGGGAAGTTCATCCTCGGCTCGCAGGCACAGCGCATCCTCCTCGAAGCCGAGGTCCCGGTGCTGACGGCCAAGGCCTGAAACCTCGCCGAGGCGGCGCTGACCTCGGGATCATCGCCGCGGTTGAAGCCCCCATCCCCAGGCGAGGAGCTCGGCCAACGACACGCCCTCGGCGTCACTGAGATCCGTGATCTGCGTGCGGCACGAATACCCGTCGGCAAGAACGACCTGCAACCGGGCGCCTGCACCTGAACTCGTCGCACGATTCGGCAACACATCCGTTCCGGGCCCTGTCGCACCGGTCGGCGAAGCATCGACTCCTGAACCAGTCCGAGACCCTACGCCGGCGGCCCGTCCCCGGTTGCGAAGTGCCGGCAGCAGGGCCACCTCGGCGACGGCGACCGAGGTTTCGAAATGGCCGTCTTCGACGCCGAAGTTCCCGGCCAGACCGCAGCACCCGCCGAGGAACTCCGTATTCGCTCCTGCCCTGGCCAACAGCTCCTTATCCGCCGCGTTGCCGAAGACCGCCGACTGGTGACAATGCGGCTGCACGAGCGCCTCTATCCCGGACAGGTCCGGCAGTTCGGCGCCGATGCTCAGCAGATGCTGGGCCAGAGTCTGCACTCGGTTGGCCACCCGGTGCGAGGCCTCATCGGCGACGAGTTTGAGCGAATCATCCTTGAGCGTCGCCAAGCACGAAGGCTCGACGCCGATGATCGGCACATCCCCGGTGGCATCGAGAGCCGTGATCGTCTCCGAGAGATTCGCCTTCGCGGCATCGAGCTGACCGGTGGAGATGAGCGGCAGCCCGCAGCACACGGTCTGATCGATCACTCGCACACGCACACCGGCCTGCTCGAGCACGGCGACGGCCGCGGCGAGGATGCGCGGAGCGAAATGGTTCGACCAGGAGTCGGCGAACAGCACGACCTCAGCGTTCGGCCGCAGCGAATCCGAGGCCGGTGACGACGCCTTGGCCGGGGACTCAGCGTTCGAGCGAGACTCGGCGTTCGTACGCGACCGCGGTGGCGCCTCGGCGGTGGTGGCCCACCATTTCGTGAACGTCGTGGACGCGAACTGCGGGATCGAGCGACGAATGTCGACGCCGGCCATCTTCTTCGCCAGGGTCGTCAGCCCCGGCAGCCCCGACACCCGGTTGACGACCGGCGCGAGCGGGGTGATTAGGCGGGCGAGCTGCGGAAGGAACCCGAGCGAATAGTGCTTCATCGGCCGCAGCCGTCCCTGATAGGTCTGGTGCAGGACCTCGGCCTTGTACGTGGACATGTCCGTGCCGGTCGGGCACTCCGTCCCGCAGGCCTTGCACGACAGGCACAGGTCGAGGGCTTCGTGCACCTCGGGGGAGTCCCAGCGAGGCTCGAGCAGATCCCCGGACACCATCTCCTGCAGAACCCGTGCGCGCCCACGTGTGGAATGCCGTTCATCGCGCGTGGCCTGGTAGGACGGGCACATGGTCCCGCCGCTCGCGGCGGAATCCGCTCGGCACTTGCCGACGCCGGTGCACCGGTGCACAGCCGAGGCGAAGCCCGCGGATTCCCCCTCATAGGCCATTGCTAAGGTCCCCGGCAGCTCCTGCCGCAGCGGCAGCTGAGTGAGCCGGAGCGATTCGTTGAGAGCGTCCGGGTCGACGATGACGCCCGGATTGAGCAGATGCTGCGGGTCGAAGAGCGCCTTGACCTTGGAGAACAAATCGAGCGCTGCCGGAGTGTACATGAGGCTGAGCAGTTCGGACCGGGCCCGGCCGTCACCGTGCTCCCCGGACACCGACCCGCCGTGCCGGGCCACGAGCTTCGTGGCCGCGACCATGAAGTCGCGCATCACCTGCGGACCGCTTGGGTCCTCGAGCGGGAAGTCCACGCGCATGTGCAGACAGCCGTCACCGAAGTGCCCATGGGGAATGCCCCACAGCCCGTACTCGGCGAGGAGCTCCATGAGGTCGTGCAGATAATCGCCGAGGTGGTCGACCGGGACCGCGGAATCTTCCCATCCCGCGTGCGCATCGCGCCCGTCCGGGGTCCGCGAGACCAGACCCGCACCGTCGGCGCGGATCGCCCACACCTCGGCGGCGGCCCCCGCGTCGAGGACAGCAGAGTCCAACGACTGCGATTCGGCGATGAGGCGCTGAGTCTCCTGGTTGAGTGCGGATTCGTCCTCACCGGTGAGTTCGACGACGAGCCAGCCCGCGCCCTCGGGAAGTGTCGGGACCGCCTCGGCGCCCTTGGTCTCGATGACCCGATCGAGCATGCGCGAGTCGAGCCCCTCGCAGGCGGCGACGGGGAAGTCGCGCAGCAGCGGCGCATCGTGGGCGGCCGCGACCATGTCCGCGTAGCCGAGCACCACCGCCGAGGTGAAACTCGGCTCCCTGACCAGGCGCATCTTCGCGGCGAGGACGACGCCCCAGGTGCCCTCGGTGCCGGCGAAGGCGCGGCGGACGTCGAATCCGTTCTCCGGCAGGAGGGACTCGAGCCCGTACCCGGAGACCTGGCGGGAGAAGGTGCCGAAGTTCGTGCGGATCGTGCCGAGGTTCTCAGCGACGAGTTCGTGCAGGCGCGGGAAGACCTCCGCGGCGTCCGAGTCATCGAGGGTGACGACAGTGCCGTCGATGAGCATGACCTTGAGCGCGAGGACATTGTCGCCGGTGCGCCCGTAGCCGAGGGCCCGCGGCCCGCAGGCGTTGTTGCCGATCATCCCGCCGATCGTGCAGCGGGTGTGCGTCGACGGATCGGGACCGAAGCGCAAACCATGAGGTTTGGCTTGTTTCTGCAGGTGGGCATGGACGCATCCGGCTTCAACCCAGGCCGATCCTGCATCCGGGTCGAGGTCGAGGACGGCGTTCATATGGAGAGAGAAGTCGAGGACGATTCCGCGACCGATCGCATTGCCGGCGATCGAGGTGCCTGCCCCGCGGCTGGTGATGGGCGCACCGAGGCGACGTGCAATCGCCAGGACGGAGCGCACCTCCTCCTCATCGTGTGGGAAGACCACTGCGGCGGGCACGAGGCGGAACAGAGAGGCGTCCGAGGAATAGGCGGCACGGTCGGTGTCATCGATGCTGAAATCGCGGATGCCTGCTGCACGGAACTCGGCTGCCAGAGTGGAGGGAAGCGTCATCGTGGACCCGTCTGCGTCGACGGTCGCCCGATTCGCACCGGTGAGATGGGCCATAGTCGTCATGTCCGCATTGTGCCACTTGGGTTGCCGAAACAGCGAGACATTCCACCCCTGGTCGGGATCCGCACAGTCATCGCTCAGAGCGGTCGAACGTTATCGATTCGTTATCACTCAAGCTCAGAACGGCTCCCGATTGAATCCTGAGTTCCTTTATCCGGGAATTCTTGGTGTATTGACATATTCGTGGTATCTAATGGGACTACACCAATTCGTGGCAACGGGCCACTACATGAATGCAAGGGAAGAAACCATGTCTCGTCGAGCTCGTGAATTGACAGTCGATCAGGCCGCATTAGTCGGAGCGGTCCGAAAGGTTGCGCGGCAGCGATCGAAAATCAACACCGACTACGTGATGGCGATCCTGCGCGCACGGGAAGAGGGCGCGACTTTCGGTGCGATCGCCGAGGCGGCCGGCACTTCGTCTCAGGCCGTGCAGGAGATCGTGCGCAGGCACGGTCCCGTCAGGCGCAGCGAGCCGAAGGCCGGAGTCTCCGACCCAGCCTGACCCCAGAGAGCACAGGGGCAGAACGACACTTGCCGGTCCCCTCTGTGCTTGAACTTCCCGCGCAGATACCAGGGCGGTGATCCATACTCGAAATGGATCACCGCCCTTGTGCGATTCATGGACGTTTTCTGCCGATTCCGTGACCGAATCTTCGCGGCACCGGAAGCAGGAATTGCACGAACAGAGACAACGGGACTGATGGGCTGAGAATGCCTTCAGGAAAATTCTTCCCTGCGTGCGGAAATCGCTTCACGATTCGACTCTTCGACTGTTTGTGAAATATCAGATGCTGAAGTGCCCTGCCGACAACCTCAGGTGCGTTTCCAGTGCGGTGGAAAGGCCGTGCAATCGGAGTTCCTGACCTCCTGGAGCGGCTTAGATACAAGAAGTACATATTTGCCCGTGTATTGCAGTCTTGTTACACGCGACGCGGATCTGGGCGGTTCCTGGCCGGCGGCGGACACCCGGGCGAGAAGCGGAGAGGGTTGTCTAGAGTGGCCGTATGAACTCCGAGCTCGAATCGCTGCCCGCTGAGATCGTCGACCACTCTCTGATCCGCATCGCCTCCGACCTCTCACTCATGGCCTGGGAGCAGATGGTCGCCTGGAGGCCGCTGCTCGGCGCGAGCCTCGACGCCAGTGTCGTCGACACGAAGACCTCGCCGAACGACCTCGTCACTCGCGCCGACGCGCAGATCGAAGCGCTTGTGCGCGGCTACCTCAACCGAGTCAGGCCCCATGACCTCATGGTCGGCGAAGAGGGTTCGGAAGCCCTCGACCCGGTCGAATTCTTCCCGGCGGACTTCCTGTTCAAACTCCACGCCTTCGATCCGGGGGCCGGTGCACTCAACGAGACCGCTGACGACGGCCCGCGTCTGGAATGGCATGTCGACCCGATCGACGGCACCGTCAACTATGTCCGCAACATCGAACACCACGCGTTCTCCGTCGGAGTCTGCGCGGTCGCAGATGAGGCGGATGCCGGCCTCGGTCTCGGCGACTGGCAGATCGGACTCGTCGCCTCGCCGGGATTGGATGCCACCTGGTTGGCGGCCGCCGGTCGTGGCGCCTTTCGGGTCGACGGGCGCTTGGCCGACCACCGCGAAAACGACTCCGCCATTCCGGCGCGGCGACTGCGCGGGACGCCGGCCGGGCTGTCCGGCAGGCTCCTGGCCACGGGATTCGCCTATGCGCTGAGCAGCCGCGGAGCCCAGCTGGCCAAGCTCGAAGACCTCATGACCGGCTACGACGACATCCGTCGCTGCGGATCGGCGGCGCTCGACCTGTGCATGGTCGCCGAAGGTCGGGTCAACGGCTACGCCGAACGCGGGCTGGGCATCTACGACTACGCCGGTGGGGCAGTCATCGTCGAAGAGGCCGGACTGGGTGTCAGTCGCGGAGGATCCGGCGGGCCGACTGCCGCCGCCGATACTCAGGAAGAGGTCGACCGCCTCATCGCGGCCATCTGATCCGGGGGCCCACCACGCGCGCATCTGCTCTCCCTTCAGATGTGATGCAGATAACGTCATACTTCTTTGACTTTATTTTCAAAGCATAGGCTAAGCTTACTTTCAGTGTGCGCACACGCTTTTCTTATACGTTCATTCCTGAAAGTGGGACCCCATGGTTTCGACTCGCCTTCAACTGAGCGCCCTGGCCGGCGTTGTCGCTCTCACTCTGGCTGGCTGCGGATCGGCAGACTCCGATTCGGCGCAGGCCGATGACTCCGGCTCCACGGTCGAGGTCGAGGACAACAACGGCAAGCAGACCGTCGCCTCCCCGCCGAAGTCGGTCGTGGCCACCGACAACCGCACATTCCAGACCCTCAGCGACTGGGGCATCGAGCTCAAGGGCGGCGCCGTCTCTCTGATGAGCGACGACCTCGACTACGCCCAGGATGATTCCATCCTCGACCTCGGCAGCCACCGCGAACCCGACCTCGAGAAGGTCGTCGAGGCGGGGCCCGATCTCATCGTCAACGGTCAGCGATTCGCCCAGTTCCATGACGACCTGGCCAAGCTGGCCCCCGAAGCAACCGTGCTCGAACTCGATCCCCGCGACGAAGAGGACTTCGACGCCGAGCTGCGCCGTCAGACCGAGGTCCTCGGCGAGGTCTTCGGAAAGCAGGATGAAGGGAAGAAGCTCGTTGACGACTTCGACGCCTCCATCGAACGCGCCAAGGCCGCCTACGACGACAACGACAAGGCCATGGGCCTGATCACCTCGGCCGGCGACATCGGCTATGCCGCACCGTCGGTCGGCCGCACCGTCGGCCCTGTCTTCGACATCCTCGACCTCGACCCGGCCCTCGAGGTCGAAGAAGGCAGCGAAGACCACCAGGGCGACGACATCTCCGTCGAAGCCATCGCGAAGTCGAACCCGGACCTCATGATCGTCCTCGACCGCGACGCCTCCTTCGCCCCTGAAGACCGCGACGAAGGTTCGGCCCCGGCCGCCGAAGTCCTCGAAGACTCCGAAGCACTCAAGGATGTTCCCGCGATCAAGGCTGACAAGATCGTCTACTTCCCCGAGGACACCTATCTCAACGAAGGCATCCAGACCTACACCGAGTTCTTCAACGACTTCGCCGACAAGCTCGAAGCTCAGAAGTGATGACCCTCGCCGAGGCGGCCCGACGTCGGAACGAAGCCCGACGCAACCGGACGGCTGAGTCCCCACAGGGAACGGTCGATCCGTCGCCCAGCGGGACGGCAGTCTCGTCCGCACGCGGGGCCGCCTCGGCGAAGGGATCCCTGTTCGGATGGCCGTTGCTGCTGGGCTTCCTCGGGGTCGCAGGCCTCCTCGCCCTCTCCCTGTTCACCGGCGTCTATGACGTCTTCGGCGGGGACGGCGGGGCGCAGATGTTCCAGATCACGCGGATCCCGCGCACCATCGCCCTCGTCCTCGCCGGAGCTGCGATGGCGATGTGCGGACTCGTCATGCAGCTGCTCACGCAGAACCGCTTCGTCGAACCGACGACGACGGGCACCACCGAATGGGCGGGCCTCGGGCTCATGCTCACCGTCATCATCTACCCCGATGCCTCGATCGCGGCACGCATGGTCGGGGCGATCATCGCCGCGTTCATCGGCACACTCGTCTTCTTCGTCTTCCTCCGGCGCGTCTCGCTGAAGTCCTCGCTCATCGTGCCCATCGTCGGCATCATGCTCGGCGCCGTTGTCGGCGCCGTTTCGACCTTCATCGCGGTGCAGACGGATATGCTGCAGTCGCTGGGCATCTGGTTCGCCGGCAGCTTCACGTCGATCCTGCGCGGCCAGTACGAGACCCTGTGGATCGTCGCGGCCGTCGTCGTCGCCATCTTCATTCTCGCCGACCGCTTCACCGTGGCAGGGCTCGGCAAGGAGATCGCCACCAACGTCGGTCTCAACTACAACCAGATCCTGCTGCTGGGCACCGTGTTCGTGGCGATTGCGACCGGAGTGGTCACCGTCGTCGTCGGCAACCTGCCGTTCCTCGGCCTCATCGTGCCGAACATCGTCTCGCTCATCCGCGGCGACGACCTGCGCTCGAACCTGCCCTGGGTGTGCCTGCTCGGCATCGCGATCGTCACCATCTGCGACCTCATCGGCAGGATCATCGTCATGCCCTTCGAAGTGCCCGTCTCCCTCATTCTCGGTGTCGTGGGGGCGGCCGTGTTCGTCGCCCTGCTGCTGCGCCAGCGGAAGGTCGGATGATCCGCATGCGCGCGAAGGACGAAACCGAGAACCCGGCACACACCGTCACCGAGGCGGCCGACCGGAACGCTGATGCCGGCGCTTCCGGTGCGGGCTCGGAGGCCGCGGACGTACGGGACTGTCAGCCGCCTCGGCGAGGAGCCGAGCGTTCGCGTCATCGGCCGGGACGGCCGTCGCGGAGTTCCGGACCGCTGCCGACGGCGAAGTCCGTGCGCCGGTATTGGACGATGATCATCGTGCTGGCGGTCGCCTCGGCGGGGATCGCGCTGGGCATCCTGGCCTGGGACAATCCGATGCCGATCACCGACCCCGGTTTCTGGCTGATCGCGCAGCTGCGGCTGACGAACCTCGTCGTCATCGCCATGGTCGCACTCTGCCAGTCCTTCGCCACGGTCGCCTTCCAGACCGTGACGAACAACCGCATCATCACACCGCCGATCATGGGATTCGAGTCGCTCTACGTCGCGATCCAGACGTCGGCGATGTACTTCTTCGGGGTCACCGCGATCGTCGAGCTCAAGGGGCTCGTGCCCTTCGTCGTTCAGCTGGGGCTCATGGTCGGTCTGTCGCTGGCACTCTACGGGTGGCTGCTGTCCGGGCGGCACTCGTCGGTGGCGCTCATGCTGCTCATCGGCGTCGTCATCGGCGGGGGACTGGGCTCGGTCGCGACGTTCATGCAGCGGACGCTCACGCCGAGCGAATTCGACATCCTCTCGGCCCGTCTGTTCGGGTCGATCTCGAACTCGGATTCGAGCTACCTGCCGGTCTCCATCCCGCTGTGCCTGTTCGCCTGTCTGGGCCTCTACCTCTGCTCCTCGCGGCTGAACGTGCTGGCGCTGGGCCGGGACATGACGAGCAATCTGGGGCTGAACTTCAAGGGCGAACTGCTCAAGGTCCTCTTCTTCGTCTCCATCCTCATGGCCGTGTCGGTATCGATGATCGGGCCGATGGTCTTCCTCGGGTTCCTCGTCGCGATGCTCGCCTACCAGTTCGCCGACACCTATGACCACAAACGGCTCTTCCCGATGGCGGCGCTCATCGGCTTCGTCGTCCTCGGTGGGGCGTACTTCGTCATGAAGAACATCTTCTACGCGGAAGGCGTCGTGTCGATCATCATCGAGATCGTCGGCGGCGGTGCCTTCCTGCTCGTCATCCTGCGAAAGGGGCGCGTGTGATCACGCTCGAATCGGTCCGCAAGTCCTACAGCGACGACGTGTCGATCGGACCTGTCGACCTGCAGATCCCAGCCGGGGGAGTCACCGCCCTGGTCGGTCCCAACGGTGCCGGAAAGTCGACGCTGCTGACGATGATCGGTCGGCTGCTCGGACTGGATGCGGGGACGATCTCGGTGGCCGGGTACGACGTGAGCTCCACGAAGTCGAAGGATTTAGCGAAGATCGTGTCCATCCTGCGCCAGGAGAACCACTTCATCACTCGGCTGACGATCCGACAGCTCGTCGGCTTCGGACGCTTCCCCCATTCGAAGGGGCGACTGACGGCGGTGGACGAGGAGGTCATCTCGCAGGCGATCGACTTCCTTGAACTCGGCGAGCTGGAGAACCGGTTCATCGACGAACTCTCCGGCGGACAGCGGCAACGGGCCTATGTGGCGATGGTATTGGCCCAGGACACCGACTACGTGCTGCTCGACGAACCGCTGAACAACCTCGACATGAAGCGCTCAGTGCAGATGATGCAGCACCTGCGCCGAGCGGCCGCCGAGATGGGCCGAACCATCGTCATCGTCCTCCACGACATCAACTTCGCCGGCCACTACGCCGACCACATCTGCGCGGTCAAAGACGGAGCGATCGTCGAATTCGGAACACCGGACGAGATCATGACCGGCGAGGTTCTGTCCCGGGTGTTCGACACCCCCGTCGACGTCATCGACGGCCCACGCGGTCCGCTGGCTGTGTACTACTGACGGGTTCGGGCCCACCCACGCGGGCTGGCGCCGTCACCGAGTGAACGGCCGTCAGCTGCTCGAAGGTACGGCTCCCACGGCGGGACGGACCGTCACCCAGCGGCGCACCGCAAGCACGAGGGCGGCGATGAGGCCGACGATGAGCAGCCCGTCGGCGGCGATGTAGAACAGGTGCATGGCCGACCCGCCGTCGTCGACACCGGCGAGCACAGCGTCGGTGCGTTTGTTGAGCAACGGCCTGATGACGAGGACCTTGATGATGAGCACGGCGATGAGTCCGCTGGCCAGACCTCGGTAGATGCGGTCGACGCCCGACTTGAGCATCGACCACAGCAGGATCACCGCAATCGCCAGCTCGACCCAGTTCATCACGCCGAACACCAGGCGCCCGATGCCCAGTCCCAGCGGGATGGTGATGCCTGGGGCGGTGAATTTCAGCGGGGCTTCGATGAGCGAGATGCCGATGATGAGCCCGAGCCACACCGCCGGCAGAAGGACGCGTGCTCCCGCTGCCAGCCGGGTGTCCTGTGTGCTGAAGAAATTGGCCATGACCCGCATTCTACTCCCGGTAGAAAAAGGTGATCGTGGGGGAGTGGAGACGGCCCTTAGACTGGTGCCCATGCGTCTGTTCTCCAACGCCGTTGTGCGCACCTTCGCGCCCGCTGACCAGCCCGACAGTGCCGGAACCACCGACCGTGGCGATCGGCGCGACGGTGGTGGTGTCCTAAACAACGACACCCCCGCCCCGGACAGCCCCACAGTTCCGGGCGCCGCGCCCGATGCGATCCTCGTCGACGGGGAGACCATCGTCGCCATAGGCACCCGGGCCGAACTGCTCGACATCGCCGCCGCGGAGTCATCGACGACGGCGGCGCTCGCCTCGGCGGGTGGGGTGGGTGCGACCACGGTCATCCCCGGCCTCGAGATCGATGAGATCGACTGCAACGGCCAAGTCATCCTCCCCGGATTCGTCGACGGACACATCCACTCGATCATGTACGCGGATTCGCTGACCGACCTCGATCTGTCCCAGACGAAATCCCTCGCCGAGGCGGTCACCGCCATCCGCGAACGAGCAGATTCCCTCCCCGTGGGCACTTGGGTTGTCGGCTCCGGATGGGACCTCAACAAATGGGACGACCCGTCCTACCCGGACCGGACGCTCCTTGACGCCGAGGTGCCCGACCATCCCGTGGCCATGTGGTCCCTCGACCTGCACACCCTGTGGGCCAATGCCCACGCCCTCGAGATCGCCGGCATCGACGCGTCGACCGAAGATCCCTCGGGCGGCAGCTTCGGCCGCGACGATGACGGGCAGCTCACCGGGCTCGTGCGAGAAGACGCCACGGACCTCGTCGCCCGCTTCATCCCCGAACCCAGCCGTGAGGAGCAGGTCGAACGCCTCGCCGTCACGCAGAAGCTGTTCCTGTCCCAGGGGCTGACCGGCATCCACGACTTCGACGGCATCGCCTCGACGCTGGGATGGAACGACCTGCGCGAAGCCGACCGGCAGGACATGCGGGTCACGCTCTTCCTGCGCGGACCCGAAGTGCCGTGGGCGATCGAAACCGGCTGGCACACCGGCGACGGAGACGACTGGCTGCAGAGAGGCGGGCTCAAACTCTTCTCCGACGGCGCGCTCGGCTCCCACACCTCGCACATGTCCTCACCGTTTCCCGAAACCGACGGTGAGGCGGAGAATTTCGGCATCGCACAGATGACCGAGGACGAACTCTTCGACCAGGCCCGCATCGCCACCGAGGCGGGGATCTCCGTGGCCATCCACGCCATCGGCGATCAGGCGAACCACCATGTGCTCGAAGTCTTCGAACGTCTGCGCGAGATCACAGCGGCCGCCGAGGAACGCTTCGACCGTCCTTTCCGTCACCGCGTCGAGCACGCTCAGTTCATCCAGCCGGACGACGTCGCCCGCTTCGCCGAACTCGGAGTGCTCGCGTCCATGCAGCCCCGGCACTGCATCTCCGACCTGCACCTGCTCCACCTCATCGACGAATCCGCGCAGCTGGCCGCTTATGCTTGGCCGGATCTGCTCGCTGCGGGTGCCCAAGTGGTCTTCGGCTCCGATGGGCCCGTCGAACCTGCCAACCCGTTCGCCGCGATCTACGCGGCGATGACCAGGGCGAACATCTCCGGAGACGCGACGACGAGCTTCCAGCCGCACCGTCGGCTGAGCGCCGTCGAGGCCATCCGCCTGCACACGCAGGGGCCCGCGTTCGCCGCCGGGTTGGAGGATCGCCGCGGGTATCTGGCGCCGGGCATGGACGCCGACTTCATCGTCGTCGACACGGATCCCTGCATCGCCGAAGGGCTCAACGCCGAGAGGCCGAGCGCGGAAGAGCTCAACGCAGGCGGCCTGCTCGGTTACGATTCCGAGGAGGCGCTGTTCGCCCACGCCGAGGCGATCCGTGACACCCGTGTCGCGCTCACCGTCGTCGGCGGAGAGATCAAATACCAAGCCTGACCGTCAGCCCTCCGACCGCCGGCCCGCACCACCGCCCGAAGCCCGCACCACCGCCCGCGACAGCAACCGTCATCCCCTCCGACCGCCCACCGACAAGGAAGTCCCCACATGCCCCGCTCATTCCTGGCCCAAGCGCGCAAGGTCGACGAGGCGACTCCTGACTCCCGCAGCCGCGAGGTCGACTTCCTCCGCGCCGCGGCGATCACCGTCGTCGTGCTCGGCCATTGGACGATCATCGCCGTCAGCGCCACCGGAGGCATCAACCCGCACGGACTGCTCGACCAGGCCCGGTGGACGCACCCGCTGACCTGGGTGTTCCAGGTGATGCCGATCTTCTTCCTCGTCGGCGGATACTCCAACGCCCTGTCGTGGCGCTCGGCGAGGCGGCGGAACACCGGGTACGGCGAATGGCTGAGGGCGCGCCTGCGCCGACTCGGTCTGCCGCTCATCCCGCTGCTGCTGACCTGGTTGGTCACCTGCGTCATCGCCTTAGCCGCTGGTGCCGAGCCTGCCGCCGTGCAGCTGGCTTCCCAGATGGCACTGGTGCCGACCTGGTTCCTCGCCGCCTACCTGCTCGTCGTCATCGTCGCCCCGCCGTGCCTGATCCTGTGGGAAAAGTGGGGCTGGTGGTCGATCATCGTCGGCATCGGCATGGCCGGGATCATCGACATCATCAGCATCGCCGCCGACAGCAAGCTCGCCGGATACCCGAATTACCTGCTCGTCTGGGCGAGCTTCCACCAGTTCGGCTATGCCTGGCTCGACGGGCGACTCTCCAACATCAAACGCTGCCTGTTGCTCTTCGTCATCGGCGCCGTCGGCCTCGGGCTTCTCGTCGGGCTCGGCCCGTACCCGGTGTCGATGATCACCGCCGGTACTGACGCGATCTCGAATTCGGCCCCGACCCGCGTTACCATGGCCTTCCTCGGCATGGCGCAGGCCGGAATCGTCCTCATGCTCCAGCGCCCACTGGCGAAACTCCTACGCAGCCCGGGCCTGTGGTTCCTCACCGTCATGGTCAACCAGCGCATCATGACCTGGTTCCTCTGGCACCTGACCGCGCTGACGGCCCTGGCCAATATCCTCATCGCCCTCGACGCACGAGCCCTGCTGCCCACCCCGCTGACCGGCATCTGGTGGGCCACCCGACCGCTGTGGGCCATCGCTCTGCTGGCCATCACCGGAGTGCTCGTGGCGATCTTCGGCCGCTTCGAAACACCCGCGCCCGACGACCGTCCCGCGCCGCCTGTGTGGAAGCCGATCGCCGCGTCTGTCGCAATCTGTGCCGGCCTGGCGATCATGGCCGATACCGGGATGGTCAACGACAACGGGGTCACCTGGATCTGGCCGCTGCTGCCGCTCATCGGCATGTTCGCCTTCGGAGTCGTCCGCTTGCCCGGCCGGCGAACCGCAGAGAACTGACCCTCGCCGAGGCGGTCCGACCGTCACAGCCGGACGTCCCCGCGGGGACGCAAAAGAACCAACCGCACTGACGCGGTCGGGAACTTGCATTGAAACGTCCCCGCGGGACGCCCCCACCCAACGACATCGGCCCGACGTGTCGCCTCGGCGAGGGGACGACGCGAACGGTGCGTCGCCTCGGCGAGGTTCTGCCTGATCAGATGTTGCGACCGCCGGAGATCTCGGTGACGGTGCCGGTGAGGTAGCTCGACAGTCCGGAGGCGAGGAACAGCACCACGGAGGCGACCTCTTCGGGTTCGCCTGCACGGCCGAGCGGGATGTCGGCGAGCTTCGAATCGATCGCGTGCTGGGGCATGGCCGCGGTCATCGCGGTGTTGATGAAGCCGGGCTGGATCGCGTTGATGCGGATGTTCTTGAACGCGACCTCCTTTGCCACGGCTTTCGTCATGCCGACGATGCCGGCCTTCGCCGCAGAATAGTTCGACTGTCCGGGGTTGCCGACCTTGCCGCTGATCGAGGATACGTTGATGATCGAGCCGCCGCGGTCCTGTTCGCGCATGAGCGCGGTGGCGACCTTGAGCCCGTTCCACGTGCCGCGCAGGTGCACGGAGATGACGTCGTCGAACTGCTGTTCGCTCATCTTCCGGATCGTCGCATCGCGGGTGATGCCGGCGTTGTTGACCCAGATGTCGATGCCGCCGAACGCGGTCGTGGCCGCCTCGGCGAGTTTTTCCACGGCCCCGAGGTCGGACACGTTGCACACGACACCGGCGGCAGCGCCCCCGCCGCCGAGCTCGGCCACGGCCTGCTGCAGGCTCTCCTCATTCATATCGGCGAGAACGACCTTCGCGCCGGAGTCGACGAGGCTGCGCGCCATCGCCAGGCCGAGGCCCTGTCCGCCGCCGGTGACGACGGCGACCTTGCCGGTGAGCAGCCCGGGAATGGCGGTGACTCCGCCGGTTTCGGTGACGGTGATGCCGGCAGCGGAGTTCGATGCGGGAGTGGATGAGTCGGTCATGATGATTCCTTTCGTTCGTGTGCGCTGATGCGCGGAGGTCGCCGAGGCGGCCCTTGTGAATTGTTCGTGCAGGTCAGAGGTTGAACTGAGGTTTGTGTGCGCCCTTGAGCAGCTGCTTGGCGACGACGACGCGCTGGACTTCGGAGGTGCCTTCGTAGATCCGGAACAGGCGGGCGTGGCGGTAGAACCGCTCGACCGCGGACTCGCGCATGTACCCCATGCCGCCTTGGATCTGCACGCCCTTGTCGGCGACGCGGGCGAGCGCCTCGGAGGCGAAGAGCTTCGCCGAGGAGGGGCCGAGCTTGCGATCGGTCTCGGCGTCCCAGCGCCCAGCGGCCGAGAGGACGAGGGACTTCGCCGCCGCGGTGTCGGTGTAGATGTCGGCGAGCATCCCCTGGACGAGTTGGAATCGAGCGATCGGCTCCCCGCCCTGTTTCGCCTCGGCGGCGAATTTCACGGATTCGTCGAGGATGCGGATGCACTGGCCCACACAGATCGCGGCGATGTGGAGTCGGCCCTTATTCAGCGAGGCCATGGCTGCGTAGAAGCCCTTCTCCTCTTCGCCGCCGATGAGGTTGGCGGCGGGCACACGCACGTCGTCGAAGAAGATCTCCGAGGTCCAGGCTCCGGCTTGACCCATCTTGTGGTCGTGGGGTCCGACGGTCACGCCTTCCGACTTCGTGGGCACGAGGAAGACGGAGATGCCCTTCGATCCGGTGGCGTTCGGGTCCGTGCGGGCGAAGACCATGAGGACATCTGAGGATTCGGCGTTCGTGATGAAGCGCTTGGAGCCGTTGATGATGTAGTCGTCGCCGTCGCGCACGGCTTTGGTCCGCAGCCCCGAGGGGTCGGACCCGGCCTCGGGCTCGGTGAGCGCGAAGGAGGCGACGACCTCGCCGGAGGTCAGGCGGGGCAGCCATTCGGACTTCTGCGCATCGGTGCCGTAGTTGACGAGCACCTGACCGGCGATGCCGTTGTTCGTGCCGAACAGGGAACGGAACGACGGGGTGGTGTAGCCGAGCTCCATGGCCAGCAGTGCGTCCTGCTCGGCATTGAGGCCGAGCCCGCCGTATTCCTCGGGCAGGGCCCAGCCGAAGAGTCCCATCTCGGCGGATTCCTTGATGATGGCCTCCGGGAAGGCGTCGTCGTCCTCGACCTGGGTCTCGAGCGGGACGACCTTCTCCCGGACGAATTCGCGGACGGCGGCGAGGATGTCGTCGAGTTCAGTGGTGTCCATGGTGTGCTCTCCTCATCGGGATCGGTCGGTGGATGCGGGGGTCGGGCGGTGGTCGGTATATCGGCGGAGCGGCTGACAGTCAGTCCGTGGTCTATTGGTCGGAGGATCGCCGAAGCCAAGCGCGCACGATGTCGGAGTCGGCGCCGAGGCTGGGCGGTGCGAGGTCGTAGGCGACCTCGGACTTCGACAGGCGGATCGGATTGCGGATGGTGGGGATGACGCGCTCGCCCTGTCCTGTCTCGACGATGGGATCGAGGCCGAGATCGCGTGCGCGTTCGACTCCCTGGGAGATCGAGTTGATCGGGGCGCAGGGCAGTCCGACGGCGGTGAGCTTGTCGAACCATTCCTGCGCGGTGTGCGCCTGAAGCGCTTCCAGCAGTTCGGGCTCGAGTTCGTCACGGTGGGCATTGCGGATCTTTGCCTTCGCGAAGCGTTCGTCCTCGCACCAGTCGGGCCGGCCGAGCGCTTTGGCCAAGGCGGCGAATTGGCCGTCGTTGGCGGCGGCGATGATGATCTCACCGTCCTTCGTCTCCATCGGCTGGTACGGGTAGAGGCTGGGGTGGGCGTTGCCCATTCGGGTCGGGGTCACTCCGGCGGCCGCGTACGCGGCCGTCTGGTTGGCCAGACCCGACATCGCCGAGGACATGAGGTTCGTCTCGACGAGCTGGCCCTCTCCGGTCACGGTCCTGTGCTGGACGGCGGCGAGGATGCCGATCGTCGTGTGCAGCCCGGTGATGACGTCGAAGACCGCGACCCCGGCCCGGTAGGGCGAGCCGTCGGGGCTGCCGGTGATCGACATGAAACCGGACATCGCCTGGACGAGGAGGTCGTAGCCGGGCAGCGGATTGTCCGCGCCGAATCCGGTGATCGAGGCGTAGACGACCTCGGGGTTGGAGGCGGAGACGGACTCGTAGTCGAGGCCGAACTTCGCCAGTCCGCCGGGTTTGAAATTCTCGACGATGATGTCCGCACGGGTGGCGAGATCCTGGGCCGTGGCGAGGTCCTCGGGGTCGGCGAAGTCGAGGACGATGTCGTACTTGTTGCGGTTGATCGACAGGTAGTAGGTGGAATCGTCGTCACGAGCCGGGGGACTCCAGTGCCTCGTGTCATCGCCTTTCGGGCCCTCGACCTTGATGACGGTGGCGCCGAGGTCGGCGAGCATCATCGTCGCATAGGGGCCGGCAAGGACACGGGAGAAATCGACGACCACCTGGCCGGACAGCGGGCCGGAGCCGTTGCGGGTGAGGAGGTCATCGGAGTCGGTCATCGTCGGGCGGTCCATTCTTGAGCGGGTCAGCGGCTCGTTCCACTTTAACGCTTGATCAGTCATAATTGAAGGCGATTATTGCTGTTGGGTTCATGAATCTCTGGCGGCGACGGAGGCCCCGTGAGTTGTCAGCAATCTTCGTGCCTCCTCAGAGCTCCGCATTCCACTCATCGAGGCGGTGCCGCAGCAGCTCGGCCGTCATCTCCGTCCGACCGATGCCGAGGTAGTTCGGCAGCCAGGTCTCGACGCGCTCGATCGCACTCGCTGCTGCGTGCAGATCCCAAGCATGGGTGTCGGTGATTCGACGGTCGAGCAGAGACTCGTATTCGTCGAGGAACTCGGCAGCGGCATCGGGGAAGCCGAGCAGGACGAGATCCTGGCGGCACCATGAGAGGTCGCGACCGCGGGGCGCATTCGAGCCGCCGGTCCAGTCGACGACGCCGGTGAGCCTCTCGCCTGACCAGAGGGCATTGCCGCACCAGAAGTCGCCGTGGCTGAGAACCCGCTCGCCTCGGATCAGCTGGGAGAAGCCGTTGCGGACGCGGTGCGCGATGGACGAGTCGCCGACGGGTGGGGCCGCCGGTGTCGGCGGTAGGCAGGTTCCGTCGAGGGCGTGGATGCGCACGAGCGCTCTCGCCATTTCGCGCGCGATCGTCGAGGCAGGAAGCGTCGGGTCCGGGGTGGAGCCGGGGACTCTTGTCGTGACGATGAGCGGATCGTCGAGATCTGCCCGATGGGCGATGAGTCGCGGCACCTGTTCGCCGAGCGCGCTCAGCCGCCGCAGAACCTCGGGCTCCGTTGTCGCGGTGTCGTCACCGGCAGGAAAGGAGCGGACGACGAACTCATCCTTCCCGTCCGAAGCGAGCAGCGTCGTCGCATGCTGACCCGCGGTGAATACCTCCACCAATCGCAGCTCACGACCCAACAGCACCGAGGCGGATCGGAGTGCGTGCTGCTGCGCGGTCGACATAGCGGCATCGTATCGTCTGGCACCTCGGCCTCCTTGTCAGAGTCAGTCTTGTCATCAGGTGCACGCCGTGGCTACGATGAATCCAGATACTGAACGAACGATCAATCTCGATCAGAGTCCACCGTCACCGACAGAACACTGGAGTTCACGCATGTCAGAGCCCACCGCCCCGCAGTCCGGACAGCGCTTCGCCGGTCAGGTCGCCCTCATCACCGGTGCCAGCCGCGGCATCGGCCTCGGCATCGCCCAGCGGCTCAACGCCGAAGGCGCCACCGTCATCCTCACCGCCCGCAAGGCAGAGGCCCTCGCCGAGGCGGTCGCGCAGTTCCCAGACGGCACCGCAGTCGGCATCGCCGGCAAGTCCGACGACGCCGCCCACCGGGCGGAGGTCTTCGACACGATCGCGGAGAAGTTCGGCCGCCTCGACGTGCTCGTCACCAATGTCGGCATCAACCCCGTCTACGGTCCGCTCATCGACATCGACCTCGACGCCGCGCGGAAGATCCTCGACGTCAACGTCATCGGCACGCTTGCCTGGATCCAGGAAGCCGTCCACCACGAAGGCCTGAACTTCCGCGAGAACAAGGGGCGGGTCGTCAGCATCTCCTCCGTCGCCGGGCAGGTCCCGAGCCCGGGCATCAGCTTCTACGGCATCTCGAAGGCCGCGGTCTCGCATCTCACGCGGTCCCTGGCAGTCGAACTCGGACCCGACATCCGCGTCAACGCAGTCGCCCCTGCGGTCGTCAAGACCGACTTCGCCACCGCACTCTACGAAGGCCGCGAGGCCGAGGTTGCCGCCACCTACCCGGCGGGCCGACTCGGCACCCCTGAGGACATCGCCGGTGCCGTCGCCTACCTCGCCTCCGCCGACGCCGAATGGATCACCGCGCAGGTGCTCACGGCCGACGGCGGCGTCATCACGGCCGGCGGCAGCGCCTGAGCCGATACGCCACCACGGCCATAACTGACGTGGAAACGCGAATGGTGGTCGCCATCGGATACTTCTGACGAGAAGTATCCGATGGCGACCACCATGTGGTTGGCCCCCCTTGGGTCAGGAGCTCTGTGTCGAGTCCCCTGGTCGATCCGAGGTGGTCTCGGTCGGCTGATCAGACGGCCGATCGTTCTGACCCTCCGTATTCACCGCCGAATCCGACGGGTGAGAAGCTCCGGCCGGGTCGGGGCCGTTGTTCGGCTCGGCGTCGGAACCGTCATCCTTGCCTGTTGGCCGGTGGTCGGCAGACTGCGGGGTCTGCTGCTGGGGATAGTAGACCGGCATCGGGGCGGACCCGGTGACGGGCATGTAGGGCATGGGTTGCCCCTGGGTTCCCATCGGCACGTAGTAAGCAGGAGGGAACTGCGAGCCGTAATGGGCCTGCTGCGAACCGTACTGAGTGGGCTGGACGCCGACACCGGCCTGAGGGGCGAAGCCCATGGGCGCCCAGCCCGGGTACACTCCCGTCGGATATCCTTGCGTGGCCGAACCCGTGGGGTAGGTGGTGGGCGTGGAACCTGGCGGCTGAGACCCGACCGCGGCGGAGACTCGCGGCGGCTGGGAGCGGTCGAAGGTCGGTTCGGATCCGGTCTGTTCTGCCGTGCTGGGAGAGAGGTTCGTTGCTGCGGTGTTACCCGATCCCCGGGCGACGTTGAGCAGGAGTGCACCGAGTGCGAAGGCGATTCCCGCGACTCCGAAGATGATCAGGGCGATGACCGGGCGGGACATACCGTTGGAATCGAAGTATTCGATGTCGCGGATCAGTTCGAGTCCCCAGGTCTGGGGCATGATCCGACTCAGGCCCTGGAAGAACCCATTCATCATGTGCAGGCCGAAGGGTCCGCCCGAAGCGGTGTTGCCGAGCATGACGAGAACGATCGAGGTGACCGCGCCGGCAGCAGGGTGTGTGACCGAGACCAGGCCGGTCACGAATCCGCCCAGAGCCATGACATAGAGCCACAAGGCTGCGAACAGCTCCCATCCCACCTCACCGGTGATGCCGCTGATGACCTGAGTGGCGTAGTAGGAGGCGGCCCCGGCCAGGAGGACGGCGTAGGCCGTCATCGCCACAGAGTACGCGATGAAGCCCGAGGGTGATTTCACCCGCCCGAGGACGGCTCCGAAGGCAGTCGCGCCGAGGCCGCCACCGATGGTGAGGAAGACGACGAGGTAGAACTCCATCGAGGCATTTGGATTGTTCGGTGAGGGTTCGCCCAGCTCGTGGACCTCGCTCTCGGCGTTCAGGCCGCTGGCCAGCTCGTCGCCGAGGTGCTCGACAGACTTCGCGATCGTGGGGCTGGCGCCGGTGACGACGTAGACCTGAACCTTGTCCTTCTTCGCGTCATCGGGCACGAAGATCGCCGCATCGGCATCTCGGTCCTCAACGGAGTGCTTGGCAGCGGACTCGCTGTTCTCGATGACGAAGTCGTAGTCGTCCTCGTCGGCAGATTCCTGCAGTGAGGACAGGGAATCCGAGTTGCCGGCGATGGCGAGCTTGAGGTTGTTCGGGGAGGGATGGGCGAAGCCCTCGGAGTAGGACACGATCATTCCGAGCACGAAGAACAGCATCAGCGCAACTGTGGCAGTGAGGCCGATGACCTTCTTCTTCGCCTCCGGGGTGATGGGAAGTCGATTCGTCGGCTGGGTCGTCGGCGCTTCCGCGGTGGGTGGATTCATAGACTAAATACCTCTTGATATCTACTGGACATGTGGCACTTAGATACTTTATGTGTATGTTAGAGGCATGTCCAACACAGATCCCCGCATTCTCAGGACACGCAAAGCGATTCTTGAGACGGCCCGAAGCATGCTCCTCGACGAGGAACCTGGGCAGCTGACTCTGCGTCGGATCGCTGACGAAGCCGGCTACAGTCGCCAAGCGGTTCACACGAACTTCGGCAACCTCAACGGGATACTCACGGCTGTGGCGCTCGAAGGGCTGGGGATCGACAGCGATCCGGACGGTTTGACCGAACAGCTCGGCGATCCCACTCCGCTGGGGGTCGAGGAGCTGAGGGGAAGGGTGCTCAGTCTCGTCACGCGGATCGATTCGGAACGGGTGCTCCTCGGTCGGATTGCGCACGCACCCGACCTGCCGAGTCTGTCCGAGGCGCTGCTGCAGGCTGCGCGGCGGATCTTCGACCTGAGGCGGCCGACGATCGGCCTCGGTGATCTCGATAAGCTTGCGTCCTCGTTCCTCCTCGGTGGGTTCGCCAACGTCCTTCGAGATTGGGTACGTGGAGAACTCGAAGCGACCCCGGAGGCCATCACTGACATCATCACCGGACGTATCGCCGAGGTGGGTGAGCTCGCCTGACCGCGCAGGTGGTCACCGCCGGCATCCGCGGCTGTTCCGCGGGCGACGTGGGAGGCCGCGCAGTCGACGGGGAGGCCATGCGGGCCGCAAAGCGTGCCCGAACAGGCTGTTTGGCCGCCGTGTGAGCATTGACTAGACTGAGACGCGGATAACTTCATACGCCGCTAAGACATGACGTGGGAGAGCTGCCCGCTGCCGCAACGACCAGTTGCCAGCAGTGCGACGCAGCGCCGTAGGTGCAATTCCCTCCCCGGGAAACTCTCAGGCCCAGTACCACCGATTGCAGGCACTTCTGAAGGACGCGAAACCGCTGCACCCCTGTGGCGTGCCCTCGCGCCCGACAGATCGGGGAGGACACAGTGCACAACGCGTCCTCCATCGGTGGGTGCGACACCGACACAAGGACGGCAATGACAGGTTCACTCGCCCATACCACTGCAGCGACCGAGGACACCTCGCGCCCCTTCTCCGACCGCCACATCGGCCCCCGCGCCGACGATGTGCAGGCCATGCTCGACGAACTCGGCTATGACTCGCTGGAAGCACTCTCGAATGCTGCCGTCCCGGAATCCATCCAGAACGACGAACTCAACCTGCCCGCCGGGCGCTCCGAATTCGACGTGCTGGGCGACCTGCGCGACCTCGCCGGCCAGAACGTCATGCGCACCCAGCTCATCGGCCAGGGCTACTACGACACGATCACCCCGGCCGTCATCCGCCGCAACCTGGTCGAGAACCCCGCCTGGTACACCGCCTACACCCCGTACCAGCCCGAGATCTCCCAGGGCCGGCTCGAAGCGCTGCTGAACTTCCAGCAGGTCGTCCAGGACCTCACCGGCCTCGACATCGCCAATGCCTCCCTCCTCGATGAGGCCACCGCCGTCGCCGAGGCGGTCCTGCTCATGCGTCGGGCCGTGAAGAAGGGGACAACCGTCGTCCTCGACTCCGAACTCCACCCGCAGACCATCGCCGTCGTCCGCGCCCGAGCCAAGGCCATGGACTTCCGCGTCACCGTCGCCGACCTCGCCGAGGGCCTCGTCGGCGAAGACATCTTCGGCATCGTCTGCGCCCAGCCCGGCACCACCGGGGCCATCCGCGACTTCACCGGAGCCGTCGACGGAGCGCACGACCGCGGTGCGCTGGTCACCTTCGACGCCGACCTGCTGGCACTGACCCTGCTCAAGGACTGCGCCTCGCAGGGTGCGGACATCGCCGTCGGCTCGGCCCAGCGCTTCGGTGTGCCCCTGTTCTTCGGCGGCCCCCACGCCGGCTTCATGGCCGTGAAGTCCGGACTCCAGCGCCAGCTGCCCGGCCGCCTCGTCGGAGTGTCCAAGGACGCCCAGGGCAAGCCCGGCTACCGCTTGGCCCTCCAGACCCGCGAACAGCACATCCGTCGCCAGAAGGCCACATCGAACATCTGCACCGCGCAGGCTCTGCTCGCCAACGTCGCCTCGATGTACGCCGTCTACCACGGCCCGGTCGGCCTGACCCGCATCGCCTCCCGCGTCCACCGCCTCGCCCACGCGTTCGCAGGCGCCGCGGACACCGCCCCCGGCGCCGAGGTGCTCACCTGGGAATTCTTCGACACCGTGGCCCTGCGCGTGGCCGATGCCGAAGCCGCCCGCTACGTTGCCGACCACGCCGGATACAACATCCGCGTCATCGACGACACCACCGTCGGCGTCTCCTTCGGCGAACCCCACACCGTCGCCGATGCCAACGGCCTGCTCGAAGCCCTCGGCATCTACGCCCGGGTCGACGCGGACGACTTCGAAGCCGCCTCGGCGGGAACCTTCGGAGCCAACGCCGTTCCCGAACCCGCATTCGCGGCGTCGTTCCACCGCGACACCGAATTCCTCACCCACCCCGTCTTCAGCGCCCACGGCTCCGAGACCTCGATGATGCGCTACCTGCGTACCCTGGCCGACCGTGACCTCGCGCTGGACCGGACGATGATTCCGCTGGGCTCATGCACGATGAAGCTCAACGCCGCCGCCGAGATGGAACCCATCACCTGGCCGGAATTCGCCTCCATCCACCCCTTCGCCCCGGCCGAGCAGACCAAGGGGTGGCGTGCGCTCATCGGCCGTCTCGAGGAGTCGCTGATCGAGGTCACCGGCTACGACCGTGTGTCCCTGCAGCCCAACGCCGGTTCGCAGGGTGAACTGGCCGGACTGCTCGCCATCCGCGCTTACCATGTGGCAAACGGCGATGATGCCCGCACCGTCGTGCTCATCCCGCAGTCCGCGCACGGCACGAACGCCGCCTCCGCGGTGCTCGCCGGACTCCAGGTGCAGGTCGTCGCGACGGCCGATGACGGCTCCGTGGACATGGACGACCTCGATGCGAAGGTCGCCAAGCACGAAGGCAAGATCGCCGGCATCATGATCACCTACCCGTCGACCCACGGTGTCTTCGAGCCGCAGGTCCGCGAGGTCTGCGACCAGGTCCATGCCGCCGGCGGTCAGGTCTACGTCGACGGTGCGAACCTCAACGCCATGGTCGGACTCGCCAAGCCCGGCGAATTCGGCGGCGATGTCTCCCACCTCAACCTGCACAAGACCTTCTGCATCCCCCACGGAGGAGGCGGCCCCGGAGTCGGCCCCGTGGCGGTGCGCGAACACCTCGCTCCGTACCTGCCCGGCGATGCCACGCTGCCGGAGCTCGTCGCCGGTGACCCGGACGCCAAGGAGCTGCCGATCTCCGCATCGATGTTCGGCTCCGCAGGAGTCCTGCCCATCAGCTTCGCCTACCTCGAACTCATGGGTGCCGAAGGGCTGCGCGAGGCCTCGCGCTCGGCTCTGCTCGGTGCGAATTACCTGGCGAAGAAGCTCGGCGACGTCTTTCCCGTCCTCTACTCGGGTGAGAACGGACTCGTCGGCCACGAAACGATCCTCGACCTCCGCTCGATCACCTCGGCGACGGGAGTCACTGCCGAGGATGTCTGCAAGCGCCTCGTCGACTTCGGCTTCCATGCCCCGACCCTGGCCTTCCCGGTGCCCGGCACCCTGATGGTCGAACCCACCGAGTCCGAGGACAAGGACGAGCTCGACCGCTTCATCGAGGCCATGCGCACCATCCGCGCCGAGATCGACGAGATCGGCAATTCGTATACCTACGAAGAGTCGCCGCTGGCCCTCGCGCCGCACCCGGCCACCGTGGTGATGGACGACTGGGACGGCAAGTACAGCCGCGAGACCGCGGTGTTCCCCGTTCCCGGACTGCGCCACACGAAGTACTTCCCGCCGGTCAGCCGCATCGATGGAGCCTACGGCGACCGCAACCTGGTGTGCTCCTGCCCGCCGCCAGAGGCCTTCGAAGAGTTCGAGGAAGAGGACAAGTGATGACCGACACGACCGCAAACACACGCAAAGAGACGCCGCTGCATAGCATCCACGCCGAGCTCGGTGCCTCGTTCACCGACTTCGGCGGGTGGGACATGCCGCTGAAGTACGGTTCGGAACTCGCCGAACACCGTGCCGTGCGTGAGGCCGGCGGTCTCTTCGACCTCTCCCACATGGGCGAGGTGCGCATCAGCGGAACCGACGCCGCAGCCTTCCTCGACTACGCGCTCGTCGCGAAGTACTCGAAGATGAAGATCGGCAAGGCCAAGTACGGAGTCATCGTCAACGGGGCAGGCGGCCTGCTCGACGACCTCATCACCTACCGCATCGGCGTCGAAGAGTTCCTCATCGTCCCCAACGCCTCGAACACTCCCACCGTCGTCGCCGCGCTCAAGGACCGCGTGCACCAGTTCGTCCAGACCGTCGAACCAGGCTCCGATGTGCACCTGACCGACGAGTCCGACGCCACCGCGCTCATCGCCGTGCAGGGCCCGAACTCCGAGGCGATCATCCTGCGCGCCCTCGACGAGTCCGGCCACGGCGAATTCGGACCCCGCACCGGGGCCGGTGACCAGGCGAAAGCCCAGGTCACCGACGACGCCAACGGGGGAGCCACCTCGGCGGGGGATGCGAAGATCACCATCGGTCGGGCGGTGCGCGAACTGGGGTACTACGCGTGGATGCCGCTGACGATCGCAGGGATCGACCTCATGCTCGCCCGCACCGGATACACCGGTGAGGACGGGTTCGAGCTCTACACCCCGAACATCGGCGCCACCCGCCTGTGGAACACGCTCGTGACCTCGGGCGCGGATTACGGACTCGTTCCCTGCGGTCTGGCCGCACGCGATTCGCTTCGCCTCGAAGCCGGAATGCCGCTCTACGGCAACGAACTCGATCAGAACACCACCCCGTACGATGCGGGACTGGGCCGGATGATCGGGTTCAACACGAAGGATGACTTCTTCGCCCGCGAGGAGCTGGCGAAGCTCGGAGAGACCGAACCGCCGCGTGTGCTCGTCGGCCTGAGTTCGGAGGGACGCCGCGCCGCTCGCTCCGGAGCCGCCGTGTCGATCGACGGCACTGAGGTCGGCACCGTCACCTCCGGTCAGCCCTCGCCGACGCTCGGCCACCCGATTGCCCTGGCCTACATCGATCGGGACCGCGCCGAGGTGGGCACCGCCGTGACGGTGGACATCCGCGGCAAGGCGCACGACTTCGCCGTCGCCCAGCTGCCGTTCTACAAGCGCCAGGCCGACTGAAGCTCTCACCCATAATCCATCCCGGTGGGACCGGTGACTCGTAGACTGGTCCCACCTGGCACAACAACGTCGTGACCGCCCTTTCCGGCGGCGGTCGCAGTAAGGAAGACATATGGCACAGCTGCCCCCGCTCCCGCAGAACTTCACCTACTCCGCCGAACACGAATGGGTCGACGGCGCTGCCGATGAACTCGTCGGCAAAACCGTCAAGGTCGGCATCACCGCCGTCGCCGCCGATGCCCTCGGCGAGGTCGTCTACGTCGACCTGCCCGCGGTCGGCGACACCATCACCGCAGGTGAGACCTGTGGTGAGGTCGAATCCACGAAGTCCGTGTCCGACCTCTACACCCCGGTCACCGGCGAGGTCGTCACCATCAACGAGGCGGCCGTGGACTCACCCGGACTGCTCAACTCCGACCCCTACGGTGAGGGCTGGCTGTTCGAGGTCGCCGTGACCGAGGTCGGCGAAGTCATGGACGCCGCCGCCTACGCCGAGGCGAACTCCCTCTGAGCCTCATCCTCCGGGCGGAGGATATAAACCCTGGAGCGGGGTCGGCCGAGGTCGGTGCCGACACATCGTCGGCATCGGCACGCCATGCACATGAGTGCACGGCTGTTCGGTCGGCCCCGTCGTCATCTCATCAGAAACGAAGTGATTGCCATGCCATTGAGTGTCTTCGACCTCTTCACAGTCGGCATCGGACCGTCGAGCTCCCACACCGTCGGACCGATGCGTGCCGGCGCGAGCTTCATCGACCTCCTTAGCGATTCGCTGAGATCCGTGGCGGATCTGCGCGTCGACGTGTTCGGTTCCCTGGCCGCCACCGGCGCCGGTCATGGGACCTTCGACGCCATCCTCATCGGCCTCGAGGGCTGCCGTCCCGATCTCATCGAAGCCAACGAACTCACCGCCCGGCGGACGCGGATGTCCGAGACCGGGACGATCATCCTCGGCGACTCGACCGGCAACGGCGTCGAACTCAAGTTCACCGAGGACGACATGGTCAAACGACCGCTGACTGTCCTCCCGCGCCATACGAACGCCATGACCGTGACCGCCTACGACGCTGCCGGGGAGACCCTCGCCGAGGAGACCTACTACTCCGTCGGCGGGGGGTTCGTGACCTCGGAGACCGAATTCCTCGAGAAGGAGAAGACTGCCGAGGATGGTGCAGCTGCCGATGACGGCGGGGACGGTGTGGCTGGCGATGGGGGCGACATTGCGGCCGGCGGCAACGGCGGCGCAGGCGAGGGGGCCGAGTTCGCAGTCGCGGATTCTGTCGTCGACGCCGAACTCGAGTCCTACGACGAAGAGCTGCCGTATCCCTTCCACTCCGGCGTCGAGCTGCTTCGGCGCTGCCGCGAGAACGATATGTCGATCGCCGAGATCATGCACGCCAACGAACTGTCGATGCGCGACGAGGACGAGATCCGGCACGGACTGCTCCACATCTACTCGGTGATGGAGGAATGCGCTTCGGCGTCCCTGGACCGCTCCGGTTATCTGCCCGGAGGGCTCAAGGTCCGCCGCCGCGCACACGACTGGTACCTCAAACTCAAGGCCGAGGACCCCGACCGGGATCCCGGCTACTACCTCGAATGGGTCAACCTCATCGCGATGGCCGTGAACGAGGAGAACGCCTCGGGAGGCCGCGTCGTCACCGCGCCGACGAATGGAGCGGCCGGCATCATCCCCGCCGTGCTGCACTATGCGCTCAACTACGTTCCCGCGGTGAAGGAAGGCGGTGAGGCCGCGAAGCACCGGGCCATCGTCGACTTCCTGCTCACCGCGGCGGCCATCGGAGTCCTGTACAAGGAGCGGGCGTCGATCTCCGGCGCCGAGGTGGGCTGTCAGGGAGAGGTCGGATCCGCCTCGTCGATGGCCGCCGGGGGACTGGCCGCCGTCATGGGCGGAACGCCCGAGCAGGTGGAGAACGCCGCCGAAATCGCGATGGAGCACAACCTCGGACTGACCTGCGACCCGATCTCCGGGCTCGTGCAGGTGCCCTGCATCGAACGCAACGCGATCGCCGCCGGCAAGGCCATCAACGCCTCCCGCATGGCTCTGTGGGGCGACGGCCAGCACCGGGTCAGCCTCGACGAGGTGATCGAGACGATGCGCCAGACCGGCGCGGACATGTCCTCGAAGTACAAGGAGACGGCGATGGGCGGCCTCGCCGTCAACGTCGTCGAGTGCTGAGTGGGTGAGTGGTCGCCGGGCGGGTGGCCTGGCCGCTCGCTCACGGCCGCATGACTCGCCCACCTGCCTGCCCTCGGGCAGCAGGCCCCCTTGCTGTCCCAAATCGACCGAAGTGACATGGAACACGTGGAACCCTTGTTCCAACTGCGTTCAAATGTAACGAAACGATAACGAACCTCTGGCGCGGTATGAGCGCGAAGGAGCGCCCCGACGCATCCCAGAGATGCCATGGGGAAAGTCCGGTCTGTTACATATCGGTAGGCCGGGGGCCGCGTTGTGAAAGTGGCCCGGAATCGAGGGTTTCGAGGTTGACGCTCGATCTCAGCCCGTTAGGTTTATTGACGTGATTAACGCACTCGCTGAACCGAAGACGCAAATCGACGTCCGAACTCCAGAACTGGAGGACGGACAACATCTATGGCGGCTCGCGAAAGACACAGCCGTGCTCGATCTGAACTCCTCGTACTCATACCTGCTGTGGTGCCGCGACTTCGCGGACACCTCGGTGATCGCACGAATCGACGGAGAGCCTGCGGGCTTCATCACCGGGTACACCCGTCCGGAGAATCCGGACACCCTGATGATCTGGCAGGTCGCCGTCAACGAGAACTTCCGTGGACATGGGCTCGCATCGACCATGCTCCATGAGCTGGCCGACCGGACCGGCGCTCTCCGCATGGAGACGACGATCACCGACGACAATGCGGCATCCAACCGCCTGTTCCAGGCGTTCGCGGAGAAGCGCGGCGCCGGATTCAACCGTCGCCCGCTGTTCACCCCGGACCTCTACCCGGACGGCCACGACACCGAGTACCTCTACGAGATCGCACCACTGTAACGAGCCTCACCCCGGCGCCGCGCGGCCACCTGTTCCAAGGGCGTGGACGCGCCAGGTGCCAGGAGGCGGAAGAGATCGCCCGCAGTGAGCGGCAGCGGCCACCGCCTTAAGCGACTGCATCCGATGCAGACGCAGAACTCAAAGAAGTCGAAAGGACTCAAGTCATGACTGAAAGCGCCAAGCCCACACCCACTGACAAGCCCGACATCTTCGAAACCCGCGAGTCTGCCGTGCGCAGCTACTGCCGTTCCTGGCCCGCGACCTTCGCCCGTTCGCAGGGCGCCAAGCAGTGGGACGAGGACGGCAACGAGTACCTCGACTTCTTCTCCGGTGCCGGTGCCCTCAACTACGGCCACAACAACCCGGCCGTGATGGGCCCGCTCATCGAATACCTGCAGTCGGGTGCCGTTCTGCACTCGATGGATATGAAGACCCCGGCCAAGCGTGAGTTCCTCCAGACCTTCCAGGACCTCATCCTCAAGCCTCGCGGACTCGACTACTCCGTCATGTTCCCCGGACCGACGGGAACCAACACCGTCGAGGCGGCTCTCAAGCTCGCTCGTAAGGTGACCGGCCGTCAGCACATGCTCTCGTTCACCAACGCGTTCCACGGCATGACGCTGGGATCGCTGTCGGTGACCGGCAACTCGATGAAGCGCGAGGGCGCAGGCATCCCGCTGACCAACAGCTCGAAGATCCCGTACGACGACTACTTCGACGGAGAGGTCCCGGACTTCCTGTGGCTGGAGAAGGTCCTCGAGGATTCCGGCTCGGGCGTCGATAAGCCCGCCGCTGTCATCGTCGAGACCGTGCAGGGCGAGGGCGGACTGCGTGCCGCTCGCGCCGAATGGCTGCGCGCACTGTCCGACCTGTGCAAGAAGCATGACATCCTCCTCATCGTCGATGACGTGCAGGCAGGCTGCGGCCGCACCGGTTCGTTCTTCAGTTTCGAAGAGGCAGGAATTGAGCCCGACATCGTCTGCCTGTCGAAGTCGATCTCCGGTTCGGGTCTGCCGCTGGCACTGACCCTGTTCCGTCCCGAGCTCGACGTCTGGGAGCCCGGCGAGCACAACGGCACCTTCCGCGGAAACAACCCCGCGTTCGTGACCGCGACTGCGGCGCTGAAGACCTTCTGGGCCGACAACGACTTCCAGAACCAGCTTGCCGACACCATCGCCGAGCTGCACCAGCGCCTCGACGGAATCGTCGAGAAGGCCGAAGGCGCTTCGATTCGCGGACGCGGCCTGCTGGCCGGCGTCTGCTTCGAAGACCTCGAAGTGGCCGAGAAGGTCGCCGCCTACGCCTTCGATAACGGTCTCCTGCTCGAGACCTCGGGCGCCGATGACGAAGTCATCAAGATCATGCCGCCGCTGACGATCGATTCGCGCGATCTGCAGGCGGGCCTGGACATCATCGAGGCCGGAGTGCTCAAGTTCGCTCCCGCTTCCGCGAAGGCCGCACTGGCCTGACCCACCTCTGCCGGGCCGGCGTCGCAGCTGTGGCGCCGGCCCGAGCTTTGGGCGGATTCGAGCTCACCTGTTCGATCGCCTACCCGGGCCGACTGGAGCCGTTGTAGTGAGACGGAAGTCCGCGGCCCACCCCTGAACACTTTCACCGACCTTTTGCGAAAGGACCACTAATGTACGTAGTCAACCGCGATGACCTCAACGACACCGACCGCGATGTGAAGTCCGAGACCTGGCGCTCACGCCGCATGGTGCTCGGCAAAGAACGCGTCGGATTCTCGTTCCATGACACCGTGATCTATGCCGGAACCACCTCGACGTTCCACTACCAGAACCACGTCGAGGCCGTGTACTGCGTGCAGGGCAAGGGTACGCTGACGGATCTGGAGACCGGCAAGGAATACCCGCTCCACGACGGCGTCATGTACCTGCTCGACGGAAATGAGAAGCACACCGTGGTCGCCGAGGAAGAGCTGCGCATGGCCTGCGTGTTCAACCCGCCGGTCACCGGTCGCGAGGTTCACGACGAAAACGGCGTGTACCCTCTCATCCTCGAGGATGAGGCGGCACCTGCGAACTGATGCGGCTTCTGATTGCTGAGTCGGTGGACACCGGCTGAGCACCACCTCGCCGAGGCGGCCCGAGCATTGCGCTCGGGCCGCCTTTTTCGTGTGGTTGGGTTGTGGGCTTGAACGGCACGGTTGAGCCTAAGCCGGTCGCACTGCAGGTGTGATAATCTCCGGTCATACAACTTTCAAGTTTCGTGACTTCTCGTTGCCGACTGCACATCTGTTGACTCCGACTCAGGCATCCCCTTCCATCCCATCTTCAGTTGGAGTCTCCATGAAGTTTCTCAAGCGCGCCCTTGTAGCGTCAGTTGCTGCTCTTGCCCTTGCCATCGGTCCTGCTGTGTCTGCCGAGGCGGCAAACGTCTCGTTCGATGTCACTAAGCTGTCTGCCGACAACGTCGTCGTTTCCGACTGGAACTGTAAAAAGACGAATGTCTATATGAAGCATAGGAAGTCGGGAGTGGACTCTTGGAACGTTTCCACTGAAGTCCGAGGTAAGCATGGTCTCGCCACCTGGGCCAACTATGGAACCTATGGGTCGGCAACCAAAGACCGCGTGCAGGTCTGCCCATCAATTTATGGCCTTGGCAAATATACGTTGGGTCCGTCGGAGATCTCGGCTTATGGGTACTCGACGAACAACGGTTGGGGCGAAGTCGAAGATCCCGACTACACCAAGGGCTACTTCTACGTCCGTGGCAAGACCTACGCTTCGCTGTCCTCGAAGCGGAAGGGTAGCACCGTCACTCTGACTTCGTCGACGAAGGTCTACCACCCAGAGCACTACGGCAAGATCAAGTACAACCCGAAGGTGAAGTTCCAGGTCAAGTCCGGCGGCAAGTGGAAGACCCTGAAGACGGTCACCGCGAAGAAGGGCAAGGCCGTCTACAAGGTGAAGTCAAAGAGCAAGAAGACCTACCGTGTCACCTTCAGCCAGGTCAGTTGGGCGACCGGAGCCACCTCAAAATCGGGCAAACGCTGACCGTCACATGAAAGACCGGCACTTTCGGAACGATCCATCGCTGGTGGATGGCTCCGCAGTGCCGGTCTCTCTGTCCTGGCTCTGACCGGGGTACCGGGGACGATGTCCTCCTGTTACGGTGGTCGCACAGCCCGATCTGCGGAGGCGATGAGCAGTCTCGACACCGCCCCGGCAGACGGCACATAGCGAAGGAAGGAGAAATGATGACAGCAGTGTCAGCTGCGACCGCAACTACAGATCTCTATCCGACTCGCTCCGGTGAGACCACAGAGGTTCTCCCGCGCACGGGTCCGATCGTCTTCGGCTCTCCCGAAGACGGCCCCCTCGAGGCGGCTGATCTCAAGCACTTCGAGGACACGGGCTATCTGACGATCGATCAGCTCATCACAAGCGAAGAGCTCAAACTCTTCACCGACGAGCTTCAAAGGCTTTCGCGCGACCCGGAGGTGAAGGCCGATGAGCGTACCGTCGTCGAAGCCGAGTCCGACGAGGTCCGGTCGATATTCGACATCCATCGCACCAATGAGATCTTCAGAAAGATCGCGAACGATCCGCGCCTCGTCGACCGTGCACGTCAGATCCTCGGAACCGATGTCTATATCCATCAGAGCCGGATCAACTACAAGCCGGGATTCGTGGGCAAAGAGTTCTCCTGGCATTCGGACTTCGAGACCTGGCATGCTGAGGACGGAATGCCCACTCCGCGCGCGGTGAGTCTTTCGCTGTCGCTGACGGACAACTACTCATTCAACGGCCCGCTGATGGTCATGCCCGGTTCGCACAAGCGCTACATCAGCTGCGTGGGAGGCACTCCCGAGGACAACTATCGGAAGTCACTCATCATGCAGGGTGCGGGCACCCCGGATCGTCAGACTCTCAGTGACTTCGCCGACGAATACGGCATCGACGTGCTCGAAGGAGCGGCCGGCGGAGCGATCATGTTCGACTCCAACTGCATGCATGCGTCGAACGGCAACGTCACTCCGTTCTCGCGCTCGAATATCTTCATCGTGTACAACTCGGTGGAGAACACGTGTGTGGAACCGTTCGCAGCACCGAAACCGCGCCCGGAGTTCGTCGGCAGCACTGACTTCACTCCAGCCGGTAGGTGACTCCACATACGCAATTGGGCCGGCCGCTGATGCCTCGCCCATGCCTGGAACTCCCCGTGGAGTGAGCGCATCTGCACAGAAGGGGTCCGGTGCCGCAGTCGCGGCGCCGGACCCCTTTGCCTTCCCACAGACCTCGGTGGGTATCGGCCGAGACCGACCATCCGGTCGCCTCGGCGAGGGCATCTGCCAACTCAGCGCGATCGATACTCAATGGGACCTCCTGAGGGTCGGGGAGACTGTCTTTCGGATCCTGGGGAATGAAAACACTTCGGGCGCTCCCGTGAAGGGAGCGCCCGATGTGCGTTGTCGACTGCTGTTCGACAGCCTCACTCGTCGTCGGAGCGGACCTTCTTCCCGCGATCATGCCAGAACTTCGCGGTGGTCACCTCGTCGGTGCCGTCCCAGGCGTCGATCTGGGTGTTGATGCGTTTGAACGCGGGCAGGTCGCCGCGGTGGAAGACCGGCTCAAAGCCGGCTCTGCGCTGCTGCTGGTAGTTCTTCAACAGCGAGAACACCAGCGGTGAGAGCATCAGCAGGGCGAAGAGGTTGATGAGAGCCATGATCGCCATGAAGATATCGGCCGCGGTCCACACCAGGTCGAGGGCCGCGATCGCACCGATGAACACCGAGGCCATGACGATGACCTGATACACGCGGAGCGCGACACGGTTCGTCGTCAGATGCTCGATGTTCGCCTCGCCGTAGTAGTAGTTGCCGAGGATCGACGAGAACGCGAAGAGGAAGATCGCCAGCGTGAGGAAGTGGATCGCCCACTGCCCGAGCTGACCGCTCAGCGCCGTCTGCGTGAGCTGGATGCCCTCAGCGGAGCTGCCGTACTCCGGATTCGACAGCAGGATGACGAATGCGGTGATCGAGCAGACGAGGATCGTATCGAAGTACACGCCCAAAGCCTGCACGAAACCCTGCTTGGCCGGGTGCGACGCCGAGGCCGTGGCCGCGGCGTTCGGCACCGAACCGATGCCGGCCTCATTGGAGAACAGGCCGCGCTGCACACCGATGAGCATGATCGATCCCAGCGTTCCGCCGGCGATCGAATCCATGCTGAACGCGTCGGTGACGATCGTGGCGATCATCGACGGCACGGCACCGATGTTCATCACCACGACGATGATGCCGACGATGAGGTAGAGGCCGGCCATGATCGGCACAAGATAGGCCGAGATGTTCGAGATGCGCTTGGCGCCGCCTGCGAAGATCGCGAAGGCGGCGACGGCGATGATCGCCCCAGCCACTGCAGCGAAGACGCCGTCCGAGCTCTCGACTCCGAAGGATGCGCCGACGGCGTCGACGATCGAGTTCGACTGCACCGAGTTGAACACGATGCCGTAGGTGATGGCGACGATGACGGCGAAGACCAGACCGAGCCACTTCATGTTCAGCCCGTGCCTGATGTAGTAGGCGGGTCCGCCGCGAAAGTTCGGACCGTCCTTGAGTTTGTACAGCTGACCGAGGGCGGACTCGGCGAAGGCCGTGGCGCCGCCGACGATGGCCGTCACCCACATCCAGAACATCGCACCCGGACCACCGAGCGAGATCGCTAAGGCGACACCGGCGATGTTCGCCGTTCCCACACGCGAGGCTGCAGAGATCGAGAATGCGCGGAACGGCGAGATGTTCCGGTTGCCCTCGGAATCCCGTCCGCCCGGCTCGGTCAGGGTGCGGAACATCTCGGGCAGCAGGCGGACCTGCACCACTCCCGTGCGAATGGTGAAATACAGACCAGTGGGGATGAGAACAGCCACGAGGATGTATGACGATACGGTGCTGACACTGTCGAAAGCACTCTGGACTATCTCCATCGAACTGCGCCTCCTTCGGCAATCGTGCTGGAGAGGATCGGAGGTGCGGAACGCGAGAACTCCGTCCGTGGTTACTCCCAGTCTGCCACCCTTGCTCCCGGGGTTGTGGCAGTGGCCCTGCTTGACGGTCACCATCAGCCCGCGGCCGAGTCAGCGTCAGCCCAGGCGACGGCCAGTGCCGACACCGTCAGGATTCATGTTCCGTCCACTCGCGCATCATCCGGAACTTGCTCGGGACCCCTAGTCTGGGCGGCCTAGTACTCATCGTTCGGCCACCGTGCAGCACTTGTATCCGGCGCCCGAACGCCACCCGCAGTCTCCGTGGAGGAGTTCTGAAATGCCCATCACCCTCGCCACCCCCACCTCCGATCACTCGCCCCGCGACCTCACCACCGGCGTCACCGATACCGTGATCGATCCTGCCCGCGTTCGGGTCCCGCCCCTGGTCATCGCACACCGAGGTGCGTCCGCCGATTGGCCGGAGAATACGATTCCCGCGTTCATCGCCGGCATCGACCAGGGCGCAGACATGATCGAGACCGACGTCCACATGAGCGCCGACGGTGAGCTCGTGATCATGCACGACACGACCGTCGATCGCACCACCGACGCCCGCACCCTGTACCCGAATCGTCAAGACCGCAGCATCGCCGGCATGAACGCCGCCCAGATCGCCACGCTCGATGCCGGAAGCTGGAAGGGCGAGGAATTCGCCGGTGTCCGCGTGCCCCGCCTCGCCGAGGTGCTCACCCTCGCCCACGACACCCGCACCGGTCTGCTGCTCGAGGTCAAGCACCCCGAGATCTATCCCGGAATCGCCGAGGCGGTCCTGTCCGCCCTGCGCACCGTGCCGAACTATCTCGACCGGACTTTGGCGGCCGGCATGCTCGTCGTCCAGTCCGCGAACTGGGCATTCGTCGAAGAGTTCCACGCGCTCGCTCCGGAGATCCCGGTCGGTGTGCTCGGCCGACCCTGCCCGGACGAGCTCCAGGGCTTCGCGGACTGGGTCGACCAGGTCAACCCCGAATTCTGCGCGGCCGACGCGGACTTCCTCACCGCGATCCACGAGCTCGGAATGACCAGCTTGGTGTGGACCGTCGACGATCTCGGTGAGATGGAACGAGCTATCGACGTCGGCGCTGACGGCATCATCACCAACGCACCCGACCGCCTCGTCGAGGTCGTCGAAGCACTCTGATCGACGAAGAACCGGTCGACGGGGTCACTCGTACGGTGCGCGTGCGACGTCGCTGAGCGCTGACTTCCACGTCGCGGGATCGGTCACCGGGAAGCTCCTGCCGGTGACCTCCTCGGCGAGGACCCGGACGAAATGATTCTTCGTCCCGGCCTGCAGCGGGGAGACGTCGAGGGAGACGGTGTCGCGCAGTTCGTCGGGAGCCTTGATCTCCTTGGCGTCGCCTTTGACGACGACGCTGAACGCGGTTTGCCCGTCGACGCCGTCGATTTCGAAGGCGACGCGGGGATGGCCGCGGACGGCGTCGATCTTCGTGCCATCGCCGGTGCGGATGACGAGTGCGGAATGTTCGACGGTGAAGTTCACCGGGAAGATCTCCGGGTCACCATCGACGATGACGGCCAGGCGACCGACGGAGGCGGATCGCAGGAGGTCCCAGCAGTCCGCGGCGTCGAGCGTCCAGGGTGATTCGGCGTTCATTGTCGTTCTCCTGTCTCCCAGCGGCGGGCACCGGGATCGGTTCCCTCTCCACTGAGTTCTACATAGTGTAGAAGAATGCCGGATGCGGGGGAAGAGGGAACTGCGACGTGGATGATGCCGTCTCGGCAGATGGTCCGGCTCAGGTTTGGGCGGTCGGCTGCTCGCCTGGGCAGAACTTGTCGCTCAACCAGCTTCCGTTGTCGGGGCGATGTCACCGGTCGGGGCGCAGTTGAGTGTGCGGACCGCGAGCACGAGGCTCCCGAGAACGAGGCCGAACATGGAGACAACCCAGCCCGGGTATCCCATGGCGACGGCCGGTGGGTACCCGACTGTCAGTATGGTCGACTCCCAGCACAGGTGCAGTCCGCAGGCGATGACGACGAACGCCAGAGTGCGAGCAGATCGGGGTGTGGTGCCGGACAGAGTCGGGCCGACGGCCGGTTCATCGGCCGGCAGCGACCGAGCCTCGGCGATGACCCGCAGGGCGGCGATGGCAGAAACAAGCCCGACTGCGGCGCCCAGAGCATTGACGGCATCACCGTACTCGAACAGGAACATGGCGTCGACGAACATGGTTCGCAGCAACCAGACGAGGAACACGATTCCGGTGGCAGCGAACAACCCGATGGCGGCGATACGCGAGCGACGTCGAAGAACCGCGGGGGCGGCCGCCTCGGCGATGGGGACGAGTTGGGCCGTGACCGCGGCCAGGGCAAGGGCCACAACGATCGGGAAACCCACAGTAACGATAAGGCTCACGGCGCCCAGGGCCGTGGTGAGCGCGGGATTGTCGGCCAGATCCCCGGTGTCGGCGCCGAACGTGTCGATGGTGAAGATCGACTTGAGCGCTTCGACGGCGCAGAGGAACACGGTGACGACGATGAGCACGCTGCGGGGGATCGGGCGAAGACCGCGGGCGATCGTGATCGCGGCGGCGCCGGCAACCGCGATGAGCGCGAGGCGCAGGAGGCTCGGACCCGGTGACGACACATAGGAGTCTTGAGCCTTGACCTCGAGGAGCCCTGCGTCGATCCACGTGACGAGGAAGACGAGCGCGGCAACGATGGTGATGGCCATTCTGCGGGCGTCGAGGCCGATTCTCGGGTTGTGGGAGTCGGTGTTCGATGCGGTGGTCATGGCCTCATGCTCCCATAAAAACCAGTTCCCTTGTCGGCTGAATGGGGAAGATCTCGCACTGTCTTGAGCGTGACCTCGCACGTGATCGCCCGAAGTGAGACGCTGGGGGCATGCCGAACGAACTCGCCGACTCGACCAGCCCGTACCTGCGCGCTCATGCCGACAATCCCGTGGACTGGCGGATGTGGACGAAGGAAACCCTCGCCGAGGCGGCCCGCCGTGACGTCCCCCTCCTCATCTCGATCGGCTACTCCACCTGTCATTGGTGTCACGTCATGGCGCACGAATCCTTCGAGGACGAAGCGGTCGCGGCGATGATGAACGACCGGTTCGTGCCCGTGAAGATCGACCGGGAGGAACTTCCGGACATCGATGCCTACTACATGAACGCGCTGCAGGCGATGACCGGCCAAGGCGGATGGCCGATGACGATCTTTGCCACACCTGCCGGCAGTCCCTTCTACGCCGGCACCTACTTCCCGCCAGCGCCGCGGGGCAATCTGCCCGCATTCACACAGGTCCTCTCGGCCGTATCGGCGACGTGGACGGACCGCCGCGACGAGGTCAACCAGATGACCGCCCGGATGGACCGTGGACTGGCTGAGATGGCCGATGCCGTGACCAGTGCCCTCCCCGCCGAGGCGGCCGCGGAGTCCCTGACCCCCGACGAGCTTGATTCCGCCGCCGCAGCGCTGCTCGATTCGTACGATCCGGCCTGGGGTGGATTCGGCGGCGCCCCGAAGTTCCCGCCGATGATGAATGTCCTCCAGCTCCTCGCGGCGTTCGTGCGCTTGGGTGGGACCGCCTCGGCGGGTGAGGGGGCGGACGACGGTGCTTCGGCGCGCCCGGGAACCGGCGGGACCGCCTCGGCGAACGGGGTGGGGGCCGGCCCGCACCCGATGGACCGGGTCCGAGCCGAGGGGCGGCTCGGCTGGCTCGGTGCCGACGGACATCTGACCGGTGAACTCATCCTCGACTGCCTCATCGCCGTGCGTTCGACACTGGCGCGGATCGCCTCCGGTGGCATGCGCGACCAGGTGCGCGGCGGGATCGCCCGCTACAGCGTCGACCGACAATGGTTCGTGCCGCACTTCGAGAAGATGCTCTACGACAACTCCCTCTATCTGCGCGCTGTCGTCGCCTGGGCGAAGGTCGAACGCGCCCTGGACCCGGAGTCGAAATGGCTCGCCCTGGCCGAACGCGAGATCGCCGACACCGCGAACTTCCTGATCAGCGACCTGTCGACCGATGACGGATTCATCGCCGCGCTCGATGCAGATTCGCTCAACTCGGCGGGCGTCTCCGAAGAGGGCGCCGCCTACGTGTTCACCCCCGAGCAATTCGCGGAGGCCGGGCAGGCAGGTCTGCTCGGACTCGTCGATTCGCCGGCCGGGGGCGAGCTGTCCGGCCAGGTGGTCGCGGCCGTGCGCATCATCGACTGGCTCGGCATGGAGGACGTGCTCTTCGACGCCGAGCACCCCGCACCCTGGGACATCGACGCGACGAAGCGGCAGCGCGAGGTGCTCGAGCAGCTGCGCGCTCGCCGGTCCCAGCCGACCCGCGATACGAAGATCATCACCGAATGGAATTCCCTGGCCGTCACCGCCCTCGCCGAGGCGGCACTGTACTCCGGTGCGGGAGCCGAGCCTGTCGGTGGTGCCGATTCGACGGGAAGTGTGGGCCCGACTGGTGGTGCGATCACTGGGAACGCCGAATCTGCAGATTCGGCGCTGTGGGCAGAAACTGCCGTGCGATTCTGGAGGGCGATGCATGACCGACTCAAGCCGGTCGGTGCGCCCAATTCGGGGGACTCGACCGACTCGGCTGCTCTCGATGTGCGGCGCTCCTTCACCGGCGATGTCGCCGGCCCCGGTAAGGGAGGGCTCGCCGATTGGGCTCAACTCATCACCGCTGGGATCACGGTTCGACAGCTGCCGGACGGGGCCGCCTCGGTGAAGGTGGGGGATCTGGTCGATCTCGGTGCGACGATGCTTTACCTCTTCACCTCCGAACGGGGAGACGGGGTCCTCGAAGCGGTCGATTCGCTCGGTGACGGGATCATCGACGTGAAGTCGGCGGACCCCGTCGACAACACCGTGCCGTCGGGAC
Source organism: Brevibacterium iodinum ATCC 49514 (assembly GCF_900169265.1). Lineage (GTDB taxonomy): Bacteria > Actinomycetota > Actinomycetes > Actinomycetales > Brevibacteriaceae > Brevibacterium > Brevibacterium iodinum. Next base: position 56,980 of record NZ_FXYX01000013.1, on the reverse strand, counting down.
GATCCGCGGCCGCGGAGGCGGTGCTGCTGCTCGCGGAAGTCGGGGTCGAAGCTGCGACTTCTGATGGGTCGGAGTCATCGGTTGAGGCGTCCCCGGGCGAGGTCGCCGGGCTGGATACGGGACGGCTGTTGGAGGTTCGGGATCGGCTGCTCGGGGTCTATCGGGCGCTGGCCGGGCAGGCTCCGCGCGGGTGCGGACACGCACTGTGGCAGGCCGAGCGGGCCCTGTCGCCCGTGCGGGTCGCCACCGTCGACGATGCGCTGCGGAAAATCGCTGCCAGGCATCCGTCGCTCACTCTGCTCACGGCCTCGACCGGGGTTCCGGGACCGGACGGTCGGGAGGTCGACGTCCCGGCGGGGACGGCGATCGTCTGCCGGGGGACCTCGTGCTCGCTGCCGGTGGGCACGAGTGCTGAGCTGGTTGGGCTGCTGAACAGATAGAGGCGAGGTTCAGTTCAACAATTGAGGGTCGAGGCTCGAGGCCACGTTCGAGTTTCTGCTCAGCGTTCGAGGCTCAGGCCGCGGTAGCGGTTGAGTGCGGCGGCGATCTCCTGCCGGCGCGGCCGGGTCAGGTGGCCCGGATGGTCGCGGTGGCCGGTGATTCCGTCGAGGCCCTCAGCGTCGAGCATGTCCTCGACCTCGGCCAGCGCCTCGGTCAGGGAAATGCGTCCGTCGAAGATCTCCGCAAGGTATTCGAGGGCTTCGGCCACTCCCGACGCCTGCTGCGTGTCGACGAGCTGAGCGATGGCGATGAGGTCGATGAAGTCGCGGCCGAACTGGATCCGGTCGGATCCCTTCGCCCGAGCGGTCTTCGTCTTCGACGCCGGCCGCAGCGCCTTCGCCGTCGGCACGCGCGGTGCGGCAGTGAAAGCCGGGGAGTCTGAGTCTGTGGCCGGGTCTCGACCGGGTTCGGCCGCGGGGGTCGAGGCGGGTTGATTCGTCGAGGCCGGTTGGAGCCGTTTCGAGGTCGGCTGCGGTGATGCCGACGAGCTCATGCGCTTGGTCCGTGACTTCCTTGGGCACATAGGCATCGAGCGCGATGACGTGGTCGGCGACTTCGAAGAATGCGCTCGATCCGCCGGCGACGAGCACCGTGGACACGCCCTGCTCGGTCAGCAGAGGTCGGACGCGGTCGACGAACGGGGTGATCGGTTCCCGCTCGGCGGGGATGAGCGCACGCATGCGTTCGTCGCGGATCATGAAGTTCGTCGCCGAAGTGTCTTCGTCGATGAGCAGGGTGTTCGCGCCCGCCTCGATCGCTTCGACGAGATTCGCCGCCTGCGAGGTCGACCCGCTGGCGTTCGTCGTGGAGAAGAATCTCGTGTCAGAGCCCGAGGGTAGGTTGTTGATGAACGCCGAGATGTCGTCGCCGGTGACGGCGCGTCCGTCCTCGGCTCGAATGGAGGTGGCAGTCGGGTCGCTGATGACCCATTCGCGCCCGTCGCCGGCGATATGCTGGTAGACGCCGCGTTCGAGCGCGCGCAGAATCGTCGACTTCCCGTGATAGCCGCCGCCGACGACGACGGTGACTCCGCGAGGGATGCCCATGCCGGTGACGGTGCGGCCGCTGGAGAGTTCGACCGTGTGCTCGAGTTCGGGAGGGGAGGTGAAGACAACAGCATCGGAGGACTTCATCGGCAGATCCGAATCCCCGGACTTTCGCGGGAGAATCGCTCCGTTGCCGACGAAGCCGATGAGTCCCACTTCGCCGAGGTGGTTGCGCAGTTCCAACTGGTCCCGGTGCAGTTGGACGTGGTCGGCGAGCCCCTTGGTTGACGGGGCGCGAGTATTGCCTTCTCTGCCTGCCGGGGTGTCTGACCAGCGGTCGAAGAGGAAGAGCCGTTCGGCGAATTCCGGCAGATCACGGGTGAGGATGTCCGCTGCCTGATGGCCGAGGATGCGGCGACCGCGCGCAGGCAGATTGACGAGCAGTCGTGCCTCGAACCCGGCGTCATCGATGAGGATGTTCGTCCGCTCGAGGATCTCCTGCCCCGGACGGCCGAGGATGAGTGCGCGCTGATCGAGCTTCGTAAGCACCTCGTTGCCGGCACGGAGCAGATAATCGGCGGCGGCGATGTGGTCGGCGCGATCAGTGGTGAGGTCGAGCGGGAACTTCGCATCGGCACGGTCGACGCGGACCCGGACCTTCGACGGAGAAGCGAAGGGATCGGCCTGGACCCGGTCGATGAACACGGTGACCGGTCCGAAGGTGTAGCGGCCGCGGATCTGCTTGAGGTTGCCGTAGCTGCGACCGTCGAGGTTGTGCAGACTGGAGGCGAGATTCGACTGACGTGAACTCATGTCACTCATGCTACTGGTGAGAGATGAATGCGTGCTCAGCGGTTTTGGGCTCGACGCCGTAGAACCGGGCCGCGTTCGACCAGAACACGGCGTCCGCCTCGGCGGGAGTGAGCGCCTGACGAAGGAGCGTGAAATCGGCGTCGGCGAAGGGGCGACGCGCCCGCGTCGACGGCAGGTCCGTCCCCACCATCAGAGCGGTCGGGTCGGTGTCGACAATGCGGCGGACCGCCTCGGCGGGATCGAGTTCCACACGGCCGAAACCGGTGGCCTTGACCTTGACTCCTGCCTCGACGAGGCGCAGCAGGGTGGACAGTCCGTCCTCGTGCATGCCCAGATGATCGATGCTCACCGCCGGAAGTGCGGCGATGCGTGCAGCGAGGTCCTCAGTGATCGTGCGGGTGTCGATATAGAGCTCGGCGTGCCATCCGACGAGGTCATGGACTCGTCGGGCAAAGCTGTCGAGGGCGTCGAGGGTGGCCGAACCGCCGCGGGCGATATTGAATCGCAGAGCCTTGATGCCGGCCTCGTCGAGGCGTCGGATCTGATCATCGGTGGTCTCATCCGGCAGTTGGGTGACGCCGACATAGTTGTCGCCGAGCTGGCGCAGCGCCTCGATGAGGTACCCCTGGTCGAAGCCCTGGAACGAACCGGACACGACGGCTCCTCCGGCGACCTCGACTCCCACATCGGGCAGGCTCTGCAGTCGCGCGCGATAGTCAGTGACTGTGAACGGATCGGGCAGATAACCGTTGTTCTCGATCAGCGGATGGCTCGGATCGATGATGTGCAGGTGCGCGTCGAAGGCACGCTGGAGTTCGCGCATACCGTCAACTTACATCGTCGTCGAACCGCTCGTTCAAGGCGTGGCGCGTAAGCCGACTCGTGCACAGTTCGATCGACGCGCCACGCCTTGAACGACGGTCAGTCTGCCTTGAGTCCGACCGTCGGATCGGGCAGGTAGACCTCTCCGCCCGAGGCGAGGAACTCGCGGCTCTTCCGCTGCATTCCGGCCAGGGCCTCCTGCGCCTCGGCGCTGCCGTAGGTGTCACGGATGTCCTGGGAGATGCGCATCGAGCAGAACTTCGGACCGCACATCGAACAGAAGTGCGCGGTCTTCGCGGGTTCCGCCGGCAGCGTCTCGTCGTGGAACGCCTCGGCGGTCTCCGGATCGAGGCCGAGGGCGAACTGGTCCCGCCACCGGAATTCGAATCGAGCCTTCGACAGCGCATCATCGCGGGCCGTCGCACCGGGGTGGCCCTTCGCGATATCGGCGGCATGTGCGGCGATCTTGTACGTGATCACCCCGGTCTTGACGTCGTCACGGTCGGGCAGCCCGAGATGCTCCTTTGGGGTGACGTAGCAGAGCATCGCCGTGCCGTAGCGGGCGATCTCCGTCGCCCCGATCGCCGAGGTGATGTGGTCGTATCCGGGCGCGATGTCCGTGACCAGCGGACCCAAGGTGTAGAACGGCGCCCCGTGGCAGAGCTCCTGCTGACGTTCGACGTTCTCCCGCACGAGGTGGAGCGGAATGTGCCCGGGCCCTTCGACCATCACCTGGACGTCGTGGGCCCACGCGCGTTCGGTGAGTTCGGCGAGAGTGTCGAGTTCGGCGAACTGGGCGGCATCGTTGGCATCGGCGATAGAACCCGGACGCAGTCCGTCGCCGAGCGAGAAGGCGACATCATAGCGAGCGAAGATCTCACAGAGTTCATCGAAATGGGTGTAGAGGAAGTTCTCCTCGTGGTGGGCAAGGCACCAACCGGCCATGATGGACCCGCCGCGCGAGACCATCCCGGTGACCCGGTCGGCAGTGAGCGGAACGTAGCGCAGCAGCACACCGGCGTGCACGGTCATGTAGTCGACACCCTGCTCGCACTGCTCGATGACTGTGTCGCGATAGATTTCCCAGGTCAGCGCATTCGCATCGCCGTCGACTTTCTCCAGCGCCTGATAGATCGGGACGGTGCCGATGGGGATCGGCGAATTGCGGATGATCCACTCCCTGGTGGTGTGGATGTCATTGCCGGTCGACAGATCCATGAGGGTGTCGGCACCCCACTTCGCAGCCCACCGCAGCTTCTGCACCTCCTCGGCGATGGAGCTGGTGACCGCGGAATTTCCGATGTTCGCGTTGATCTTGACAAGGAACGCCTTGCCGATGATCATCGGCTCGGATTCGGGGTGATTGATGTTGTTCGGGATGATCGCGCGACCGGCGGCGAGCTCGGCACGGACGAGTTCGACATCGCACTGCTCGCGAAGTGCCGCGAACCGCATCTCCGGGGTGATGATGCCCTGCTTTGCGTAGTGCATCTGGGTCACCGTGCGGCCGGACTTGGCCCTCCGCGGAACCGGTTTGCGTCCCTTCCATTGCTGCGACGGGGCACCTCGGCGGACGGCGGCACGACCGTCGTCGGCGATGCGGTGGCCGCGGGCGTCGTATGTCTCAGTGTCGAGGCGGTTCTCTATCCACGGGAATCGCAGAGCGGGCAGTCCCTCTTCCGGGATGCTGCCCGGCCCGACGGTGCGGTAGACGTCGACGGGATCGTTGGACCGGCCGTTCGAGTCCTCGAGCTCGATGCGGGTCACTGGAACGCGGATGTCGTGTTCCTTGTCATCGACCCACGCCGGCGAATGCGTCGGATACTGCTCGAGGGTGAACTGGTCGTGCGAATCTGCGTCAGACGAAGTCGTGGCAGGGGCAGGTGTTTCAGGGGTGAATGCAGTCAACTGCAGTCCTCACTTCCTACGCCGGTATCAACCGGATCAGGTTCTACGGTCTCGGACGATCCAGTCCGATCTCAGCCCTTGCAGCGGGCTCCCGTGGGGTCGTGCCATTCGTATCACGACTGCCGCAGTGAAGACAACCGTGGCGCCGGCAGAATCGTGTCCCGCCGGAGGTGCGGCGCGGCTTCGTGAGGGGTGGGCTCCGCCTCCGAGCCGGTCGATCAAGGCGGAGCGCGGATATCGAGTCGCGAGCCTCTCGACAGACGCGCTCCGCCTTGAACGACGACAGGGTTAGGGGCAGCTGCCCTGGAGGAACGCCTTCGCGGCTGCGCCGAGGGCGACGACATCGGAGACCGCGACCATTTCGCGCGCCGAGTGCATAGAGTACAGGGCCGGGCCCACATCGACGGTCGTCATGCCCAGGCGGGTTGCGGTCAGCGGTCCGATCGTCGACCCGCAGGGCATCGCATTGTTCGACACGAAATCCTGGTACTCGACCCCGGCGGCCGCGCACGCCTGCGACCACACGGCGGTGCCCACCGCATCCGTGGCGTAGCGCTGCTGAGCGTTGAGCTTGAGCAGGGGACCGCCGCCGAGGCGGGGGCGGACATGCGGGTCGTGCCGTTCCGGATAGTTCGGATGGGCAGCATGCCCGGCATCGGAGGAGACACACACCGAGGTGGCCATCGACGCGAGATAATCGCTGCGCGTCGACTGCGGCAGCAAGGAGGCGACGATGCGCTCGGTAACGTCGGCGAGGAACGGACCGCACGCGCCCGAACGCGAATTCGACCCGATCTCCTCATGATCGAACGCTGCGAACAGGGGGATGCCGTCCAGCCCGTCGGCATCGAGCTGGGTGAGAGCGGTGACGCCGGCGTGCACGGACAGAAGGTTGTCCAGCCTCGGCGAGGCGAAAAACTCCTCGGCGGCACCGAAGAGGGCCGGCTCCTGAACGGGAATGGTGTAGACATCGTGGCCGACGACGGACTCGGCATCGACCCCGGCCGACTCTGCGAGCAGTTCGATGATGTCCGCCTCGGCGAGGTCGGCCAGGCCGATGACGGGAGTGGTGTGACGCTGCTTGTCCAAGGTCAGACCCTCGTTGACCTGCCGGTCGAGGTGGATCGCGAGCTGCGGGATGCGGGCGATCGGCCCGGTGCGGGCGAGCACGATGCTGCCGTCGGCGAGGCTGAGTCGACCCGCGAAGGCGAGCTCACGATCGAGCCACGAATTCAGCAGCGGCCCGCCGTAGATCTCCACCCCGACCTGACGGGTGCCTTCGGCGGTGAACTCGCCGCCGGGTTTGAGTTTGAACGCCGGGGAATCGGTGTGGGAACCGAACACACGGAAGGGGGGAGCCGCCTCGGTGACGGTGGGATTCATCCACGCGATGAGCGCGCCGTCGCGGATGACGTAATGCCCGGTTCCGGGCGTCAGCGACCAGGGAACGGACTCGTCGAGGCGGGAGAAACCGGCCGCCTCCAGGCGTTTCGCTGCCGTGTCCACCGCGTGGTACGAGCTGGGAGATGCGCTGACGAAGTCGCCGAGGTCGGCCGCTGTCGTCGCGGCCACATCCGGTCTCGGGAATGATTCATTCATTTCCCCAGCCTATCGTTTGCGGTAGTTTGGAGGAGAAGAAGATCAGGCCTCAGACGCCGGGTTGCCACCGGGTCCGAGAATCAGGCGGGGGCAGCGACCCTGCGACCGCACCAGCGACGGCAAGGAGTGTTCGACGTGAACCAGTTCGTGACGGAGTGGAACACCTGGCGCGACTCACGGAACTCAGCCCTTGCGAAACCGTTCGGCTGGCTCAGCGTCGTCGGACTCCACTGGCTCGACGCCGAATCGACCTGGACCGATGCCCCGGGCACCTTCACCGTCGACGACGGATGGGTGACCGTGTCCCTGAAGACCGGAATCAAGGCCGGCCCCGCAGCCGAGACATTCGACCTGCTCAGCACGGTCGACAACGGCGGGACTGCCGGGGCTGCTGGCAGCTTCGGTGTGAACGGCGGAGGACCGACGCGTGCGACCAGCCCGGCCGTACCCAGCGACACCTCGACCCTGCCTCGGGTGATGGACCAGGCCGGTGCGGTCGCGGCTGGGGAAGGTGCTGCGGGTTCCGACTCTTCTGCTGGAACGGGCGCCGGATCCGATGCGGGGTCCGATGGCGGATCCGACGGACACGCAACCGTGCCCGCCAAGTCACAGGTCCGCGTGGAAGAGAACGGATTCAGCGCGAAGCTTCCGGCCGGCGGATCGCTCAACTGGTTCACCGTCGGCAACGTCCTCTATGAACTCATCGATCGGGGCGGCCGCCTCGGTGTGCGTGTGCGCAATTCGAAGTCCCCGCTGCTCGGGAAGTTCTTCGAGGTTCCGGTCTTCGACCCGGACCCGGACTTCGTCTTCCTCGCCCGGTTCACGAGGTTCGACCCGTTCAAGACCTACACGATCGAAACCGCCCAAGAAGATCTGCAGCTGCAGACGCAGGCGGCGGGAACCGTCACTTTCGAGACCTCGCACGGTGAGGTGAGCCTGCTTGCCACCGGGTGCCCGAAGACCGGGCTCCAATTGGACTTCCACGACTCGACGAATGGGAGCGCCACCGCGGCGTGGCGGACCATCGACCTCGGAGTGCCGAATCAGGACGGGTCGCTCGTCATCGATTTCAACCGTGCGGTGAACTACCCGTTCGCGTTCACCTCGTTCGCCACCTGCCCGGCCCCGATCGAGGGAAACGTCGTTCCCTTCGACGTCACCGCAGGTGAGCGGCGTCCTCCGTTCTTCTACTCGGAGGCCGGGATCAACGTGCCGTTCCTCTTCTACGTGTGGTGGGACGAAGAGAGCGCCGAGGTGACGCGCCCCTGGTATTCGCGTTTCGGCCTCGACATCACCATCCTCAACCCCAACCACGATGACGGGCGGATCTCCCTCGTCGGCTTCGACGGGGTCGCGATGTCCGGCGGGGATCTGTCCCCACTGGGGCGCAAGGCCCGGTCGCGGCTCATCGATGTCGCCACCGAAGCGCTGACCTCACGGATTCCGGTCATCGGCATCGGCGCGTACTCGGCGTTCGTCATCCAGGCCCAGCGGGAGCTGCGGTCGCAGCAGGGCTACGTCGACGGCATCGAAACCGAATACGCGGCGTCGGCAGAGCGTCTGCTCATCGTGATGAATAACGAACTCGACCCGAAGCAGGCTGGTTTCGACATCGTCCACACCGACGCCAGTGGGCTGATCTACGTGGAGATGCCCTTCGACATTCCGCTCGAGTCCGCCCGCACCGAGGTCGAGGACTTCCAGGCGGCGATGGAATCCGGCGCCTCGATCACGAGCTGGCAGGAATTCGACTACCGCATGGTCGCCCTCATCCGACACCACCGCTGAGCCCGGCTCCCGGCCTCTGTCCCAGCGCCCGTTTCCTCCCCGAACTACCTGACGGCGGCCCAGCAACCTCGCGCGAGGTTGCTGGGCCGCCGTCAGGTAGCGATTACCAGATGGTGACTCGTTGGTCGGGGGATAAGTACATGCCGTCGCCCTCTGCCACGTCGTAGGTGTCGTGGAAGGCGGTCATGTTCTTCACGACCTGGTTGCAGCGGAACTCCTCCGGCGAGTGCGGGTCGATCGAGAGCCTGCGCACACGCTCCTCGGTGCGCATCTTCGACCGCCAGGCTTTCGCCCACGCCTCGAAGAACGCCTTCGCCTGCTCGGGCGACGGCGCCACCGGCACGCCCGGAGTGCCCGCGCGTTCGCCGAGTTCGAGCTCGAGAGCCTTCCATCCGATCGACAGACCACCGAGGTCACCGATGTTCTCACCGACCGTCAGCGCCCCGTTGACGTGCTGGTTGGCCTCGAGACCGGTCGGAACCAGTTCTTCGTACTGGGCGATCAGCGCATTCGTGCGCTCCTCGAACAGGGTCCGATCCGATTCGGTCCACCAGTCGACGAGGTTGCCGTCACCGTCATAACGCGATCCCTGATCGTCGAAGCCGTGACCGATCTCGTGACCGATGACTGCACCGATCGCTCCGAAATTCGCGGCCACATCACCGGCGGCGTCGAAGAACGGCGGCTGGAGGATCGCTGCCGGGAAGACGATCTCGTTCATCACCGGGTGGTAGTAGGCGTTGACCGTCTGCGGGGTCATCAGCCATTCCGTACGGTCGATGGGTCCGCCGATCCGCTTCACCTGCCGCACATGCTCGGCCTGCGAGCAGCGACGCACGTTGCCCACCAGGTCGGAGGAGTCGATCGCGGCCGGGTACTCCCGCCACACCTCCGGATAGCCGACCTTCGGAGTGAACTTCGAGAGCTTGACCAGGGCGCGTTCCTTCGTCTCCTCGCTCATCCAGTCGAGTTCGCGGATCGACTTGTCATAGGCCTGGATGAGCATGCCCACGAGGTGGTCGATCGCGTCCTTGGACGACGGCGGGAACTCAGCTGAGACGTAGAGTTTGCCCACGGCCTCACCGAGGTAGCCCTCGACGAGACTGACCCCGCGCTTCCAGCGCTCCCGCAGGGCAGGAGTGCCCGAGAGAGTGCGGGAGTTGAAGTCGAAGTTCTCCTCGACGAACTCATCGGAGAGCAGCGAGGCGGTGTCGGAGACGACGACGAAGCGCAGCCACGTCCTGATGGTCTCGATGTCGGTCTCCGCCCACACCTTCGCCATGCCTGTGACGAACGAGGGCTGGGAGACCACGAGGTACTTCAGGTCGGTCGCATCGGCGGTGAGGATGCCGAGATACGAGTCGAAGTCGAACTCGAGCCCGAGGTCACGCAGCTCTGAGATCGAATACTTGTTGTACGTCTTCTCCGCATCACGGCAGGCCACGCGGTCCCAGTGGTGGCGGGCGAGTTCGGTCTCGAACGTCATCACCTTGGCGGCCACCTCGGCGTCGGAGATCCCGGACTTCTCACCGAGGCCGGCCAGGGCCGCGATCTTCTGCACGTGGGCGAGGAACTTCGCGCGCACCTCGGCGTGGTCGTCGTTGAAGTAGTAGTCCTCGTCGGGCAGGGAGATGCCGGCCTGGACGAGATAGAGGGCGTAGACGTCGGAGTCCTTCGCATCGGCGGTGACGTACCCGCCGAGCAGACCGCCGATACCTTCGGTCTCCAACCGGGCGAGCAGGGCGGCGAGCTCAGATTTGTCCTCGGCGGCGTCGATGGCTGCGAACGTCGAGGTCAGCGGGGCGACGCCGAGTTCGTTGATGCGATCGACATCCATGAACGAGGTGAACAGGTCGGCGACCTTCTGCCCCTCGGAGCCGGGCTCCTGCGGGCTGTCGGTCACTGAGGTGATGATGTCGCGGACCTTGGTCTCGGCGGTGTCGAAGAGCTCACGCATGGCTCCGTCGCCGGCCCGGTCATCGGGGATCGTGAACGAGTCGATCCACTCGCCGTTGATGTGCTGGTACAGGTCGTCCTGAGGCCTGATCGAGGTCTGTGAGGTTTCAGAAGTCATGGCCCCACAGTATCGTGATCAGAGCCCCGCACGCCCTGCCCGAGGAGGAGATATGAGTCTGGCATCCGTCGTCTTCGTGTGCACCGGCAACATCTGCCGATCCGTCACCGCCGAACGTGTGCTCTTACATCATCTGGCCGATACCGGCGCCGAGGCGGTCGTCGACTCCGCCGGGATCAGCGACGAGGAGGCCGGCAACCCCATCGACCCACGTCAGGCGCGTGTGCTCGCCGCCGCCGGCTACCGCACCGACGATCATGTCGCCCGGCAGATCACGCCCGAATGGTTGGCCGACCGCGATGTGGCGGTGGCTATGACCGCCCGCCACTATCGTGCCCTGCAGCGGATGATCTCAGTTCTTACCGCCGAGGCGGCCCCGGAGCTGCGGATGCTGCGCGAGTTCGATCCGCGGGTGGACGGGGTCGAGGGCGACGGTGTTCCGGCGCCGGATGTCGAGGATCCCTGGTACGGCGAATTCAAGGATTTCGAAGAAACTCTTGAGACAATTGAAGTGTCCGTGCCGGGAATCACGGATCGTCTGCGCGCGCTGGCCGCGAAAACTCAGTGATACTAGTAGGCACAAGCTTGCTGACACGACCGACGTCGCAGGTACGCCTCGAAGGAGAAACTCTCATGACTCGTCTCATGACACGACAGAACTGGTCCGCTCTCAGGCTGGGCTTCGCCGCCCTGCTGGTGGCCGCGATGAGCGTGTTCGCATTCGCCCCCGCCGCCAGTGCCCACGACCAGCTGGTGTCGTCGAATCCCGAGGACGGTGCCGAACTCGATCAGCAGCCCAAATGGCTCGAGATGAACTTCTCCGGCGACATCCAGGAAGTCGGCTCCGAGGTCAAGGTCGTCGTCGACGGCAAGGATGTCTCCGCAGGTGAGCTGACCGTTGAGGGCAAGAAACTCAGCGTCGCTCTGCCCGATGATCTCAAACCCGGCGACTACAAGGTCACCTGGCGCGTGGTGTCGCAGGACGGCCACCCGATCTCTGGTGACTACTCGTTCGCGATCAAGGATGCCGAAGGCGCCGGCGGAGACGTCAAGGAGTCATCCGGAGAGTCGACGAAGGCCGGACTCGGCGGCGGAGTCGTCGACGAGCCGGGCAAGGACACCGAAGACCGCGGCGAGATCGGCGAGTCCACCGGCAGCGATTCAGGAATGTCGACCCCGATGATCGTGCTGCTGTCCGTCGGCGGCCTGGCCATCATCGTCATCGTCGTCCTGCTCATGCGTCGCAAGTCCCAGGGCCTGCCCGGCACCAAGGACAACTGAGCGAGAACGCCCACACAGCACCGGTTGCACGAGGCCCCGAACGCGATGAGCTTTCGGGGCCTCGGTGTCTTCGGATCGTGGCGGGGTCGGTGGCGATCTCGTTCAAGCGTCAGCGCGGTTATGGCGAGGTACACCGTTCGAAATGTGCGCTTCGCCTTGAACGAGGCACCGCCGTCAGGGTGTGAAACGCAGGAGACGGTCGTCGTCCGGGGCGGGTTCTCCGCGACCGTCGGTGTTGTTCGTCAGCACGAGCAGCGACCCGTCGGGCACTTCGACCACATCGCGCAGTCGTCCATGCTCGCCGGTCCACAACTCTGACGACGACTTCAGGTCGTCGAGCGGAACCCGGTGCAGGCGCTCGCCGCGCAGCCCGGCGATCAGGATGCTGTCATCGCCGACGGCCAGTCCGCTGGGGCTCGCTTCGTCGGGGGACCACTGCTGCACCGGGTCGATGAAATCGCCGTCCCCGTCACCGGAGCCGCCGTCACCCGCACCGTCACCCTGCGCAATGCCTTCGACCTCGGGTCATCCGTAGTTCCCGCCGGCTTCGATGACGTTGAGTTCGTCCCACGCGTCCTGCCCGAATTCCGAGGCGTACATCGCGCCCTCATCGTCCCACCCGATGCCCTGCGGGTTCCTGTGCCCCATACTGAAGACGAGCGAATCGGCGAACGGATTGTCCGCAGGTATGTCGCCGTCGGGCGTCATACGCAGAATTTTTCCCGACAGTGCACCCTCGTCCTGCGCGCTGTCGCGATCGCCCGTATCGCCGAGCGTGGCATAGAGCATGTCGTCGGGGCCGAACGCCAGCCGTCCGCCGTTGTGGAAGTTCGCGGTCGGCAGACCGTCGAGGATCGTCTCCTCCTCACCCAGGGACAGATTCCCGGCCTCGCCGAGGAGGTGGAATCGCACGATCCGATTCTCCGTCCCGGCAGCGAAGAAGGCATAGAGACGATCATCGTTGACGGCGAGACCGTGGAGGCCCGCCTCACCCGAGGACGAGGCATCATCGATCCGGCCGACCTCACGAACGTCGCCACCCGCGGAGACTTCGAGGATGCGACCCGAATCGCGTTCGCTGACCAGCATGGTCTGCCCGTGGAAGGCGATCGACCACGGGGATTCGAGGCCGGTCGCGACGACCTCGGGAGAGTCCGCGCCCGGTGTTGACGATCCTGACCCGGCGTCGGATGATCCGGAACCACTGCTCGCCGAGGCGGTCCCCGACTCCTCCCCGCCCCGATCGTTGGTCTCGCCGGAGCCCGAATCGGAGGCACAAGCGCTGAGGACGACGGCCAGGGACATGGCGGCGCCGGTGATGAGCCGTCCGGTGCGGGAGCTTGCTGGGGTGCTCATGCTCTCTTCCGTCGGGGAGCCCGGTGGCACAAGACTATCCGTCGGCCGCTCAAGAACTGAACCTCTTGCCGTTGGCTGGGATCATCTGCCCAGGAATAGAACCGTCTGCTCGGACTGTTGTCTCAAATGTCTGAAATTCTGCGACTGCATCCCGCAACCGCACCGTACGCCCACCGAAGGAGCTTTCCGCCTTGTCCGTTCCGTTGAACATTCTCGATCTCGTCTCCATTCGGGAAGGATCCACCGCTCGCGATGCCATCGCCGAATCGATGACCTCGGCGAAACTGGCTGACGAGCTGGGGTACAAGCGGTTGTGGTTCGCCGAACACCACAACACGATGGGCCTGGCCGCCAGCGCCACGGCCCTCCTCATCTCACAGGCCGCCTCGGTGACGGAGAAGATCCGGGTCGGATCCGGCGGTGTCATGCTGCCCAACCACGCGCCACTCATGGTGGCCGAACAGTATGGAACGCTCGCGAATATCCACGGTGATCGCATCGACTTGGGCCTCGGGCGCGCACCCGGCACGGACGGGATGACCGCGCAGGCGCTCGCCCGATCGTCGGCGGAACCACAGGACTTCGCACAGAACATCTATGACATGCAGGGCTGGTTCTCCGAGGCGGGGCAGGCACACACCATGCCGATCAAGTCCGCGGTCTCGGCGGGGATGAACGTGCCCATCTGGGTGCTCGGATCGACGATGAACGGCGCCTCGATCGCCGGTCAGCTGGGCCTGCCGTTCTCTCTGGCCTCGCACTTCGCACCCGATCAGATCGACATCGCGGTCAAGACCTATCGCGATTCGTTCACCACCGATGCGCCGACCGCGCAGATCGACGAGCCCTACGTCATGGCCGGGATCAACGTCTTGGTTGCCGACACCGACGCCGAGGCGGCCCGCCAGTTCACCTCAGTCCAGCAGATGTTCAATGACATGCGCACCGGTCGCCGCCGCAATCTGCAACCCCCGGTCGACCCGGCCGAGATCTCTGCTCAGGGCGGGACCAGCCCGATGCTGTCCATCAGCGCCGTCGGCTCGCCCGACACAGCGACCGCGCAGATGGCCGAGTTCGTTCAGCGCACCGGCGCCGACGAGCTCATCACAGTCACCTATGCCTACGATCCAGAGGTGCAGCGCCGGTCGCTGCGACTGCTCGCCGACGCCTGGTTCTGAGGCGACGACTGAGCGGACCCCAGGCAGGGTCACGAGCCGCCGTTGGATCATTGACTGTGGGCATCGACGGTGTCGGCGAACCCGTCGAACCGCGGTAGATTGGCATCGTGATGATTGCCGTGCGTGAGGCGACTGCCGCCGATGTTCCCGCCGCCGCAGAAGTGCTCTCCAGAGCCTTCGACGAATACCCCTGGACGCGGTGGACGGTGCCGGCCGACCGCTATCGTGCGCGGCTGGAGGAGCTGCAGGCGATCTATCTCGCCCACGCGGTCGAGTGCGGGCTGGTGATCGTTGAGAAGGAGTGCCGGGGCGTGGCGGCCTTCGTGCCCCCCGGAAGCTCCCGGCCTCACCTCCGAGCGACAGAATCGCGTGATTGAGCTGCTCGGTGATCGCCTCGAGGTGCTGACGGCCACACACCCGCCGTCGCGGCCCCACGCCGCGTGGGATCTCGCCGCCATCGGTGTGGAACCCGACAGCTGGGGGTCGGGCATCGCGTCGGCGATCCTCGCCGAAGGTCTGCGCCGGATGGACACGATCGGCTCCCTGGTGTCGCTGGAGACGTCGGATCCGCGCAATGTCACTCTCTACGCTCGATTCGGTTTCAGTACCATCGCCGAGACGCAGGTGCCGAACGGTCCGAAGGTCTCGACCATGGTCCGCACGCTTTCGACTGAAGCATAGAGGCACTCCGTCCTCACCGAGGCTCCGCCTCACCCCACCAGGCGCACATGCGCCGCCAGTCCGGTTTCGGTGTCGGTGAGCGTGCGGGCTGTGGACAGGACCGTCGACTCCATCGTCGAGGCGGCCCTGGTCGCGCGCACGTCAGCGCGCGTCGCGAGGCTGACGATATGGATGGACTTCGCGAAGGAGGACGACGGTCGGAACTCTCAGCGTTTCTTCGGCGCCCACACCTGGCGTCGTACCGCTTTCGCCGGCGACTACACGGGGTTGGAAATCCAGCGCACCCTCATTCGTCGCGCCGAAGCCTCAGATGTTCCGATCCTCGACCGCGTGTACATCACGAAGCTGCTCGTCGCCGACGGTCGCATCTTCGGTGCCTATGGCTTCGACGTCTTTGACGGGACCGGTTACCGGATCTATGCCGACGCCGTCATCCTTGCCGCCGGCGGGCACAATCGGATCTGGCGGAGCACCTCCTCGCGTCGGGATGAGAACACGGGTGACTCCTTCCGCCTGGCCGTCGAGGCCGGTGGCCGGCTGCGCGACGCCGAACTCGTCCAGTTCCACCCCTCGGGCCTCATCGAACCCGAGAACGCCGCCGGCACCCTCGTCTCCGAGGCGGCCCGCGGTCAGGTTCAAGCTGAATCGCAGTGGTCATCCTAGGTTGAATTCTGCGTTGTACATGGTGGCTATCACGCGGCTATCTCACCATCAGCGGTCCCAGGAATCCTCCCGATAATTACTACCTGACGGCGGCCCAGCAACCTCGCGCGACGTTGCTGGGCCGCCGTCAGGTATGTCTGAGCCAGGACATGATGCATTCATCAATGTATGCATCTGTTATCGTGGGCCCGTGAATGATTTGCTGACACTGCCCTGGCAGCGCATCGACGACTCCGCTCCGATCGCCGTTCGGATGGCCGCGGCGACCGCCCGGGAGATCATCGAAGGCCGACACGAACCCGGCGACCTCCTGATCGAGTCCGACCTCGCCGCCGCGCACAACGCCAGTCGCACCCCCGCCCGGGAGGCGATGCTCCAGCTCGAACGCTGGCGCCTCGTCCGCCTCGTCCCCAAGAAGGGCGCGCTCGTGACCACCGTGACGGGCAAGGAGCGCCGCGACCTGCTCGCCGTGCGCTCGATGTTCGAGATCGACGCCGTCGAGACACTGTCCGACAGCGGAGACCTCACCGCTCTGGCCGCCGATCTGCGCACCCTGCTCGGCGAGCAGAGGAAGGCCCTCGACGCGGGCGATCCGCTCGGCTTCGCCAGCGCCGACTACGCCTTCCACGCCCGCCTCATCCGCAGCGGCGAGAACGCCATCGTCACCGAGATGCTCACCACCATGGGCCCGCGCCTGGCCCGCCTGACCTTCCAGGTCGCCATCGACGCGCCGCACACCCTCGACACGCTCCTGACCGAGCACGAAACTCTCACCGACCGCGCCGAGGCGGGCGACGCAGAAGGCTTCGCCCGACTCGTCCGCGCCCACATCGAAGGCTCCCACTTCCCGCAGTCCCGCTGAGGAGGACCATGACCGCTTACCCCTCGACCTCCACGAACGACACCGCCGCCGAGGCAGTCCCCACCGGGGACAGGAATACCCGCACCGAGGCGGCCCCCGCCACGGACGTCGAAACGCAGGTTCCGAACCCTGCCCGGTCCCACCTCGGCGAGGTGGATCCCGATCGTGGGCCGGAACGGCCACGGCGGGCGCGGGCGTGGCTGATGGTGGCCCCGGCGATGTTCCTGCTCGCATGGGGCGGCAATCATTTCACCCCGCTCGTGCACATGTATGAGGAGGACGGCGGCTACGCCATCTGGCAGGCGAACCTGCTGCTGGGCATGTACGTGGGCGGACTCATTCCGGGACTGTTGGTCGCCTCGGCGCTGTCGGATCGGCATGGACGCAAACCGGTCCTCATCGCCGGATCGCTCGCCGCGATCGCCGGCAGTCTAGGGCTCGGGATCGGTTTCGATCTGTTCTGGCTGCTCTGCCTGGGTCGGGTGCTCGCGGGGATCGGCGTCGGGGTGGCGATGTCGGTGGGCACGAGCTGGATCAAGGAGCTCTCGGCCCCGCCGTTCGATCACCAGGCCGGAATCACCGCCGGTGCCCGGCGTCCTTCACTGACGCTGACTTTGGGGTTTGCCATGGGCGCGGCGGTCACCGGGTGCCTGGCCCAATGGGGACCGGTGCCCGAAGTCGTGCCCTACGCCGTGCACGGGGTGCTCAATATCGCCGCCCTGATCCTGGTGATCTTCGCGCCGGAATCGATGCCTCGCGACCAACGGGCAGCAGGCCATTGGTGGCACGGTCTGCGCGTTCCGCTAGTGGCGCATCGGACGTTCCTGCGACTGATCGTGCCGGCCGCGCCCTGGGTGTTCGGTGCCGCCGGGGTCGCCTATGCCGTGATGCCGGCGATCGTGCAGGGAGAGCTGGGGGAGTGGACGACGATGTACGCCACGGTGCTCACCGTCGTCACGCTCGGAGCCGGTGCGCTGGTGCAGAACATCGTGCCGTGGATCAACCGGCTGACCGGCGGGCGGGCGCTCGTCGTGGGACTGGCGCTGATGACCGTGGGGATGGGGCTCGGGGCGGTGGCCGCACTTCTGTTGGACCCGATCCTCGCGTTCATCGTGGCGATCGTGCTCGGTGTCGCCTACGGAATCTGTGTGGTCTCGGGGCTCATCATCGTCCAGGCCATCGCCTCACCGCAGGAGCTCGCCGGCATCACCGGGGTCTACTATTCGCTGGCGTACTCCGGGTTCCTGCTGCCCACCGTGCTCGCCGCCTTACTGCCCGTGCTGCCATACTCGGTGTCCTTGGCGGCCGTGGCGGTCATCTGCCTAGTCTGCCTCTCAGCAGTCGCCATATCCACCAAACACCCCTAATTGCTACCTGACGGCGGCCCAGCAACCTGGCGCCAGGTTGCTGGGCCGCCGTCGGGTAGTTCTGAGAGGGGATGCGGAGTGCGAACCGAGACACCTACCATGAGAACAACCGTCGCCTACCGATAGGGATCGACCATATGCCCGGCAAGACAAATCACCAGTCCCCAGCCGTCAACGCGTTCATTGACATCATGGGTCCGCGCCACGTCCTCACCTCCGCGCGAGCGACCGCACCGTACGCCAAGGGCAACCGCTTCGGCGGCGGCAACGTGCTGGCCGTGCTGCGACCGGGCAGCCTCGTCGACATGTGGCGTGCCCTGCAGGTCTGCGTCGACAATGACTTCATCGTCATTCCGCAGTCGGCCAACACCGGCCTGACCGGCGGATCCGGCCCCGGTGCGCAGGACTACGACCGTCCGATCGTCATCATCTCCACCCTGCGGATCAACGAGATCCACCTCATCAACGACGCCCGCGAAGCGATCTGCCTGGCCGGATCCACGCTCTACGAACTTGACGAGGCGCTCGCCCCGTTCCACCGCGAACCGCACTCGGTCATCGGCTCATCCTCGATCGGCGCCTCCGTCATCGGCGGCATCGCCAACAACTCCGGCGGCTCCCAGATCCGCAAGGGTCCGGCGTTCACGAAGCACGCGATCTTCGCCCGCGTCAACGAGGAGGGGCGACTCGAGCTCGTCAACCACCTCGGCGTGGAGCTCGGCGACGACCCCGCCCACATTCTCGACAAACTCCAGCGCGGAGACTGGGACCCTGCCGGGGTCACGCCGGCCCCGGAGGACACGACGGAGACCGAGTATGGGGAACAGGTCCGCAGGATCGTCGACTCCCCGGCCCGGTTCAACGCGAACTCCGACTACCTGTACGAGGCCTCCGGTTCCGCCGGGAAGCTCATGGTCTTTGCCGTGCGCACCCGCACCTTCCCGAAGGAAGAGGGAGCGACCACCTTCTACGTCGGCACGAACTCCGCGGCCGAACTCGAAGAGCTGCGACGGGCGATCCTCACCTCGGACATGCCGCTGCCGATCTCGGGCGAATACATGGGCCGACCCTCGTTCGACCTCGCCGAGAAGTACGGCAAAGACACGTTCGTCTCGATCAAGCACGCCGGCAGCCGCGAGCAGATCAGGCTGTTCGCGCTGAAGAACTGGGCCAACGGCGTGTTCGCGAAGCTGCCGTTCTTCGGCGAGACCGTCGCCGACACGATCGCGCAGAACGCGTTCGGTCTGCTCCCGCAGCAGCTGCCTAAGCGGATGCTCGAGTACCGCGACCGCTTCGAGCATCACCTGCTCCTCGTCGTCAGTGCCGAGGAGAAGAACCGGATGGGTGCGTTCCTTGACGACTTCTTCGCCGAGGCGGCCCACCAAGGTGACTATTTCGTGTGCAGCGCCGATGAAGCTCAGTCCGCGATGCTGCATCGTTTCGGTGCCGCGAGTGCCGCGACCCGGTACTTCAACCTCAACCGTGAGGATTCCTCGGACATGATCACCTTCGACGTGGCGCTGCGCCGCGACGATGAGGACTGGCTCGAGGTGCTGCCCGACGAGATCGCCGACCAGCTGCACATCAGCTCCTACTACGGGCACTTCTTCTGCCACGTCCTCCACCAGGACCACGTGGCGAAGAAGGGCGTCGACACGGTGGCGCTGAAGCAGCAGATGACCGAACTGCTCGAGGCCCGGGGTGCGGCCGTGCCTGCCGAGCACAACTACGGCCGGCTCTACCCTGTGCCGCCGGAGATGGAAGCGCACTTCAAGGACCTCGACCCGCACAACGTCTTCAACGCCGGAGTCGGCGAGACGTCGGCGAAGAAAGACTGGGCGTGAGCCTGGAACCGGTGGGGCGTCGCAGCACAGCGGAGCGTCGATCACTCATCCCGCAGTCCGCAGCGACCCGGGCCATACGCAACACCCCACACCGTTAGCAGCATTTCACTCCTCTGCAACGGGGTGAAATGCTGCTAACGGTGATGGATGCGCGACTCACGGTGAGCTGACGCGCCGCCGGTGACTGATGTCGTCGGTCTCAGGCTGGTACCCGCAGCCGACCTGGCGACCTCTGACGCGGCGAAATCAGTCCTCGTCTTCGATCTCAGCGGCGGCGGCCGCCTCGGCGCGGGCCTGCTTGATTTTGCGTACCCGGGAGATCGTCATGATGGTCAGCGCGACGATGAAGCCGAACGCAGCGCCGATCGCAATGGAATAGGTGCTGGAGGGAGCACCTGGCATCGTTTGATTGCCCATTCCGACATCGATGAGCGGGTAGCCGTTGCTGATATGAAAGACGATTGCACCGACCCAAACGATGGCGAACAGGGCGTGGACGATATTGCCGACGATCAGCCGCCTCGGCGAGACGCGAGCCATAGACATGGAGAAGTCCACATTCTCACGCTGGCAGTATGCAGAGATGACGATGCTGGTCACCATGGAGCCGAAGACGATGATCACACTCCACATTCCCGCGCCGAAGACGGCAAAGATGAGTGCAAGCGCGAAGAACACGTAGGTGGAGACGACGGCCCCCAAGGTATATGCCCTCAGAATGACGTCGCGCTCACGTTCGTCGCCCATCGAGGGATCATTGAAACCGGCGATCCTGTCGGCGAGTTCGTTGGTGTGCTTCTTCTTGTCGCTCGTGCTGTTCATTGGGATTCCTCCTTCAGTGAGAAGATCTCTTCGACTGTCGTGTTCAGGGCTCGGGCGATGCGCAGCGCCAGATAGACGCTGGGGGCGTAGTCGCCGCGCTCGGTCGCGATGATCGTCTGCCGCGACACCCCTGTGAGCTGGGCCAACTGTGCCTGCGTGAGCCCGGAAGCCTTGCGAACCTGCTTGAGGTCCGAGGTCTGAACTTCCATACCGTTCCTTGATGTCAACTTCTTTTTACATCTAAAAGTAAAGCATGTTTGACATCAGTATGTCAATGATCTTTGACATCGCCGAGGCTGCCCCGCAGTTTCGTGGTCCTGCTGGGTTGCGATCGGGCCACCGGAGCCGGGCTGAGCCGGTGAGCCGTCGTCTCCTGCGCGCACAACGTCCCGCAAACGCGAAAACACCCCGCCGCAACGGGGTGTTTTCGCTCTAACTGTGGCGGGTGCGGAGCCAGGCGTGCGAGGAGAGACTGACGCAGGGACGTGGCCCTAACGGTGACGGATGCGCAGCCAGTGGCGCGAAGAGAGATCAACGCGAGGGTGTCACACCAACAGTGACGGATGCTCGCCGAGGTCGACGCTGCAGCGTTCGCCGAGGCGACCGCCGGTCGCCGCATCGGCCTCACCGGCCGCCGCAACACTCGCCCACCGCCGACCTACGACTCGACAACCTTTTCGCGCCGACGGTCCTTCGCCAGTCGCGCTTCATGACTCGACCGCTTGGGATTGAGCAGCTTGAGCAGCGACAGCGCGATGATCGCTCCCAGCACAGCGCAGCCGGCGGGCAGCAGCATCGCGGTCTTCGCATCGAAGGCGTCGATGATGTTGCCGGCGACGGCCGATCCAAAGGCGACGCCGAAGCCCAGCGAGGTGCCCAGCCAGGCGAACGCCTCGGTGAGTCTGCGCGGGGGCGCGAGCTGCTCGATGACGGAGTTCGCGCCGATGAGGCTCGGGGCGATCGCCGATCCGACGACGATGAGGATGATGCCGTAGGTGACCATCGAGTTCGCCAGCAGCATCAGGCATGCGCCCACGGCCAGAGCGGACACGGCCACGCCGAAGCGGTGATGGACGGCGGCCTGCCAGTTCCGGGCCCCGTACAGCGCGCCGGAGACCAGTGATCCCAGCGCCAGGCACGACAGGAGCACCCCGGCCGTGGACTTCACGCCGAGTTCGTCGGCGAAGGCGACGGCGATGACGTCGATGGCACCGAAGTTCACCCCGAGGAAGATGTTGACGATGATGATCGCGAAGATGCCCGGGTTCGAGAACACGTGGCCCTTCGCCTCGGTGGTCCGCTCCACCGGTGGGGGTTCGGTCGACTTCTGAATGTAGAGCAGCAGCGAGCCGACGCCGACGGTGATCATCGACAGGATGATTCCCGCCGGCGGCCACACGGCGGTGGCGAGCACCGTGGCCAGCACCGGCCCGGAGACGAACATCAGCTCATCGGCGACCGATTCCCAGGAGAACGCGGTCTGCAGCTTCTTCGGGGTGTCGACGATATGCGACCAGCGCGAACGCACGAGCGAACCGACGGAGCCGACGGTGGCGCCGCCGATGCCGGCGAAGACGAAGACGAATCCCGTCCACCATTCCTCATACACGGAGACGATGAGCAGCGCCAACGCGATGAGGTGGGTGATGACGATGGGCACCATGACCTTCGCCTGGCCGAGGCGGTCGACGAGGCGAGCGATCCCGGGGCCGGCAAGTGCCTGGACGATCATGTAGACGGCGGAGACGATGCCCGCCATGCCGTATGACCCGGTCACGCCCTGGATGAAGAGGACGATTCCCAGCCCCAGCACTGCGATGGGCATCCGGGCGACGAGACCGGCCAAGGAGAACTTGAGAGCACCGGGAAGCGACAGAATTTCCCGATAGTTATTGAACACCTGGAAAGTCTACCGAGCGCTCCGAACGACAGCCAGACGAATTCTGCGTTATTCCTGGTGAGTCCCCTCACCTCGACCCCCGGAGGTCATCGGTGGGTAACGAACCGGTATCAGTCCCGGTCCACCCGGTCGAAGCCGAGGATCAGTGCGTCTGACAAGGCAGAACACCTCGCCGAGGCGGCTCTGTCCTCCTGCCCGTCCCCGCGGTGGGGTACGGGGTGCGTCGCGTGGCTGAGAAATGGGTCACTTCGGTCGCTATACAATGAGCGGGATTGCCCAATGACCCCGGCGCCCGGCGCCGACCGCTCAAACCCCGGAGTGCCGATGACGGACAACACCACCTTCGACGATCTCTTCGACCACCAGAACGAGGAACAGCAGCGCCCGCGCAAGAAGAAGCGCGTGTGGCGCAAGGTTCTCGTCGCACTGCTGATCATCGTCATCCTCGGCGTGCTCGGCGTCGGGGTCTACGTCTGGAGCGTCGGCCGGTCGTTCGACAAGAACGCGAACCAGCTCAGCGATGAGCAGGTCTTCGGCAAATCCGGCGGCGGCAAAGACGGCGACGGCACGAACATCCTGCTCCTGGGCTCGGACGAGTCGATGAAAGATGTCGACGTCAACGATTCGCGCGGCCTGCGTTCGGACACGATCATGGTCATGCACCTGCCCGAGGACGGCGGCAACGTCCAGATCATGTCGATCCCGCGCGACACCTACGTCGACATCGAGGGCCACGGAAAGTCGAAGATCAACGCAGCACTGTCCTACGGCGGTCTGCCGCTGGCCGTGTCGACGGTCTCGGACTTCATCGGCACCGAACTGGATCACGTGGCGATCATCGACTTCGAGGGATTCAAGGCATTGACCGACAGCCTCGGCGGGGTGACCGTGAACTCCGAGCAGGCGTTCGAGAAGAACGGCTACTCGTTCACCAAGGGCGAGAACGTCCTCAACGGTGACGAGGCGCTGACCTTCGTGCGTGAGCGCAAGCAGTTCCAGGACGGCGACTTCCAGCGCGCACGTAACCAACAGGCGTTCATCCGCGGGCTGACGAACGAGATGATCTCGGCCGATACTCTGTCGAACCCGAAGAAGATCCAAGACATGGTCAAGAACTTCGCGCCGTACATGTACGTCGATTCGGGCATGGACGCGAAGTACATCTCCGCGACCGCGTTCAACATGCGCGACGTCCGCCCCGGTGACATCGAGTTCTTCACCGCGCCCGTCGCCGGCGTCGGCACCTCCTCGGACGGTCAGTCGATCGTCAACGTCGACGAGGATGAGCTGAAGAAGGTCCGCGACGCGTTCAAGAACGACACCGTGGCCGACTACGTGCAGAACGCCCCGGAGGCCCATCTTTAAAACCTCGCCGAGGCGGCTCGTCCCCGGGCGTTCCTCGCCGCGGCGGCTCACCGCAGCCGCAGACGTGGACTCCCAGCTCCGCTGAGTCATACATCGAGCCCCGCTCCAGGGCGATCCTGGAGCGGGGCTCTTGTTGTACGGCGAGTTTCGGCCGATATCAGCGGACGCATAATCGCCTTTAGTTCCAGTCATCGAGTTTTAGATCGATGACTGGAACTAAAGGCGATGAGGTCGTGTTGTCCTGGCCCCAGGCGCTGACGAGTTCGTCAGCATACTTGCCGGCTTCGATCGGATAGCAGATGGACTGCCTGTGAAGCTGCGATCAACGGCTGCACCCGCGCCTGCGGCCCGCACCTGAACGCGGACCAACCGTGGGCTTACTCCAGCACCCCGTCGACGAGAGCGCGGGCATCGTACTGGACCTGGAGCAGGTGGTCCTCATCGCGCAGGGACTCGGCGTAGATCTTGTACACGTCCTCGGTGCCCGAAGGCCGCACGGCGAACCAGGCGTTGTCAGTGGTGACCTTGAGGCCGCCGATGGGGGCATTGTTGCCCGGCGCCGAGGTGAGCACTTCCTTCACGGGTTCACCGCCGACGGTCTTTGCACTCACCTGAGAGGCATCCAGGGAGCCCAGTCGGGCCTTCTGTTCTCGTGTGGCCGGTGCGTCCTGGCGGGCGTAGGCGCTCGTGCCGTGGTTGGCGGCCAGCCCGGCGTAGCGCTGCGAGGGTGTTTGTCCGGTCTTCGCGGTCATCTCGGCGGCAAGCAGTGCGAGGATGATGCCGTCCTTGTCCGTCGACCAGACCTTGCCGTCGCTGCGCAGGAACGATGCGCCGGCGGATTCCTCACCGCCGAAGGCTAGCGTGGAGTCGAGCAGCCCGGGAACGAACCACTTGAATCCGACGGGCACCTCGAAGAGGGTGCGATTATGCGCGGCGACGATGCGGTCGACGATCGACGAGGTGACCAGAGTCTTGCCGATCGCGGCGCCCTTCGGCCAGTCGGTGCGGGAGTCGAGTAGGTAGTCGATGGCGGCTGCCAGATAGTGATTCGGGTTCATCAGGCCTGCATCGGGAGTGACGATGCCGTGACGATCGGCATCGGCGTCGTTGCCGGTGGCGATGTCGAAATCGTTGCGTGAGGCGATGAGGCCGGCCATCGCATAGGGGGAGGAGCAGTCCATGCGGATGTTCTCGTCCCAATCCAGGGTCATGAACGACCAGGTGGGGTCGACGTCCGGGTGGACGACGTCGAGGTTGAGGTCGTAGTCCTCGGCGATGGCCGCCCAGTAGTCGACGCTGGCTCCGCCGAGCGGATCGGCGCCGATCTTAAGCCCGGAGCTGCGAATGACGTCGAGGTCGATGACCGACTCGAGGTCGTCGACGTAGTTCGAGACATAGTCGAAGTTCTCGGTGTTCTCCAGATGGAATGCCCGCTGGAATGGGGTGCGCGGGATCTTCTCCCACCCCTCGGCCAGATACTGATTCGCGCGTTCGGCGATCCAGGTCGTCGTCTCGGCACCGGCGGGTCCGCCGTGCGGCGGGTTGTACTTGATGCCGCCGTCGGCGGGCGGATTGTGGCTGGGAGTGACGATGATGCCGTCGGCCTGCGCATCCTCGCGCGACTTCCCGCCATTGAAGCCGAGGATCGCGTGGGAGACCGCGGGGGTCGGGGTGAAGCCGTCGCGTTCGTCGATGAGCGCCGGAACCTCGGCTGCGGCGAGCACCTCGAGGACGGTGAGGAAGGCGGGCTCACTCAGTGCGTGAGTGTCACGGCCGAGGAAGACCGGCCCACGGATGCCTTTTTCTCTGCGGAAGTCGACGATCGCCGCGGTGATGGCCGCGATGTGCGCCTCGTTGAAGGAGCGATTGAAGCTCGAACCGCGATGGCCGGAGGTCCCGAAGCTCACTGCTTGCGAAGGCACCGAGGGGTCGGGAACCAAGTCGTGATAGGAGTCGAGAAGGGCAGGGATGTCAACGAGATCCTTGTCCTGGGCCAACTGGCCGGCGCGTGTTGTCATTCTTCTACCTAACCAAATGACAGCGGTTGCGCACAGTTGTGTCCACGGAGTTCTTGCATCGTGGACTTCGGCGGCTTCTCGAAGCGAGAATCAGCGGCCTCGTAAGCCGGGCCGCCTTCTCAGTCCGGCGGCTCCACGGAGTCGTCTTCCTCTTCCTTCGTGTCTCCACCGCTGATATCTCGGTCTTTGTCTGGGGAGGAGGCCCCTTCGGCTTTGGCCTGGGCTTCCTCAGGGTCCCGATCGATCGGAACATCGTGCTCAGCGGCGATTCGCTCAAGCCTCTCTTCGGGAGTTTTGGAACTGCCTTCGGCGTCGGTATCCGCGCCGACTCCGACAGCAGTGCTCTCGATGTCCTGCTCGTCTTCGGTCTGGTCTTCGGCTGAGTTCTCCGGCAGATTCTTCTTCTCGTCACTCATGACTTTGGCTCCTTTCGGAGTTGAACACGCTCACCGCGTCCGACGGAGGAATGGGGATCACAAGAGGTATGGAAGTGATCCGTGGTCTCGACGGTAGACCCATCGTGGAAACGGGGCAAGGGGACTCGGACTTGCGGCTGCTCCGGTCGACCTCGCGACGATGGGAGCGACTCTCGCGGACGGTGCGATCAAGCCGCTGACCGCTGGCTGGCCGACTGCAGGTGCCTTCCTGCTCACTTCACCCAGGGCTCTTCGCCGGTCTCGGAGACGATCGGCTTACCATTGTCGATGTTCCATGAGCCCATGCCGCCGACGACATCAAAGGCGTCGAAGCCATTCTGATTGAGCCAGGCTACGGCTCGGTTCGAGCGTCCGCCGGTGCGGCAGATGACGTACATATCGTCATCGAGAGGAAGATCGTCCAGGCGGGTGGGCAGCTCGCCCAGCGGTACGTGGATCGCGCCTTCGATATGGCCGGCCTCCCATTCGTCATCCTCGCGGACGTCGATGATGGCGGCCCCCTCGGGGATGTCGTTGACGGTGACGGTCGTTTCTTCATCCATGTCTTCAGTGTAGGCACGCAAACCACGTGTTCGCACCTGCCCGGAGATTCCGAATCTGCGCATGTCCGTCATCGTGTGCGCGCCCTCTGCGTGGCTATGCGCGCAGCCTGTGCGCACTTCGAACGGCTCCGGATTTCAGTCATCTCAGTCCAGTTCCAAGGGGGCTGTTGCCGCCCGGAGAGACGTGTGAGAATGGCCGAGTAGTCGTTGATGCGCCAGTCGACCGCGGCCCGCCCGAACGAGCCACGGCCCGCGTCAGCGACTTCATCGCCAGGAACCGTCTGCGAAGGGAAATGGTCATGAACAACAGAGACAAGAGCGACGAGTCGCCGGCCGAGGAGAAGGCCCGTGACATTGCATCAGCACTGGACGAAGCGACGGAGCCGCTGGGCGGCACTTCGTCCATGGAATCTCACGCCGAAGTCGGATACACCGAAAACAACGTTGAGGAGCGTGCCCAGAACACGGCAGCGGAAGAAGGCGTGACGCTGCACCGCAATCCCGATGGTTCGCATACGGCGATCGACGAATCGAAGGCCGCCGAAGCGACTCCGAGCTCAGGAACCGAGAACTCCGGAGCCACTGACGCTTCCCTTGCCCCGGGTATGGGTGCCTCGGTCGGCACCACGTCCGAGCACGGCGATATCTACAGCGCGCCAGGGATGGGCAACGCGGTCGGCAGCACGGCGGGAGGCGGCGCCGCGAGCACGGAAGCAGCAGCCTCCGCCACTGACGACACCGAAGCCGGCCAGGTATCCGCCGCGGGTGATGGGCAGAAGCCCGCAGGAGAGGCGGCGACAGACGAGCTCGACCGGGCCGACGTTGTCAAGATCCTGCGCGGTGGTGATTCTGTCATGCTCGCGACCGCGCTCGCCGACGGCAAGATCCTCGCTCACCCCATGGCACCCCAGCAGGTCACCGAGGAGGCCGACGTCTGGTTCTTCCTCGCACTCGACGGCGACCAAGCGAAGGCGCTGCAGACGAACCCCGAGGTCAATATCAGCCTCGCGGAGGCGGGCAACTGGCTGTCGGTGGCCGGGCGCGTGAAGTTCGTCGACGACAAGGCCAAGGTCGATGAACTGTGGTCGGATTCCGCCAAGGCGTGGTTCGATGACCGCCGCGACCCGAACCTGGGACTCATCAAGGTCGTCACCCACTCCGCACAGCACTGGGGGTTGCCCGGTGGCAAGGCATCGGGCATGTTCCGCATGGTCAGGTCCAAGCTCACCGGAGACCGCCCGTCCGGCGGCACACAGACCACGGAACTCTGAGCCGTGAGAGGCAAGGGGGCTCGGCACGACTGCTCTGCTGCCCGTGCCGGGCGGCCCACCTCACCGCGAGCCGCCTCGGCGAGGCATAGCATGGAGGCATGAGCAAGCGGATCGTCATCATCGGTGCGGGACTGGCCGGTACGACCGCGGCGCGGGAGCTGAACGCGCGCGGTCGGGCCGTCACCGTCATCGACCCCCAGGCCGGCGAAACGTGTGAGCGGCCGCCGCTGTCTAAGCACCTCTTCGACGGCTCCCGCCACCACCTGCCGTACCACTTCGAATCGACCGATCACATCACCTTCGTCCGTGACCGGGCAGAAGAGATCACGCTCGCCGAGGCGGCCGCGGAGTCCCGCTACACCGCCGAGACCCAGCGACACCCCCATCGGCTGGCGAACGACCACGCCGCCGCCGGCACCATCCACCTCGCCTCGGGGGAGTCCATCGACTTCACCCACTGCATCCTCGCCACCGGGATGGAGGCGAACCGCCCCGAAGTCCCCGCCTACCCGGACGCCCTGCCGGTATATGACCTCGGCGACGCCGAATGGATCCTTGAACGTGTGAACAACGCGACCGGGGCGCTCAACGTCGGGGTGCTGGGCTCTGGTTATCTCGGAATGGAAGTGGCCGCCTCAGCGGTGGCTGCCGGACACCACGCTACGGTCTATCTGCGCGGGGGCGAGCCCCTGCGCAAGCAGCTCTCTGCTCCGGTGCGGCAGGCTCTGTTCGACAAGCACAAGGCCGCCGGAGTCGAATTCGTCACCCACACCGCGAGCCCGGACGACATCCCGGCCGATGTTCACGACCTGTTCATCACCAGCGTCGGGGCCCGCCCTCGGCTGATCCCGATCGACGGCCACCGCCCCGCTCAGGCCTGGGGCGTGGATGAGAGTTTGGCAACATCTCATACGGGTGTCTTCGCCGCCGGCGACTGCGCCATCGTCACCGCCGGACCCTATGCACTCGACCGTCCATGGGCCTGTGAACCGGTGGCCGAAAGCCACGGAAAATTCCTCGCTGAGCTCCTCGGCGAGGCACTGGAAACAGCTTCGAACGGTGGCTCAACCGCTCCCGAAACTTCTTCGGATGTTGATCCGGACGACGGTCCGAAAGCCTGGTCCGACGTCCCCTGGCATTGGAGCTTCCAAGGCCCGGAGAAGGTGTTCACGGCGGGCCTGACGAGCCCCGACGCCGACGACACGATCATCCGACACGACCCCAGCGGGGCGAAGTTCCAGGTCTTCCACTTCGACGGACCCGACCCGGAATCCGAGCTTGCGGGCGTCGAGACATTCAACTGGCCGCCGATGCAGGCGGCCGCCCGACGGGTACTCGGTGGTAACAAAATTCCGACGCGGGCCCAGATCGCCGACCCCGACTTCGACTTCAAGGCTCACAGCCGACTGTGAGTCTGCGCTAGTCTCATCCCGTAGACTCTTTCTGTTCTATCCCCAGTCGCCGACGAGAGAATTTTCTGTTCATGGATATGGCCAGGCTTGCTGCCGAGCACGGACTCGAGAGAGTGGGTGGACGGCCGTCTCTGCCCCAGTACGTCAAACAGCTTTTCAACCGAAGCGACTTCACGTACACGCTCGCGAAGTACCGGATGCAGTCTGAGAACGAGCGCAACCGCCTCGGCATGGCTTGGGTGCTTCTGCGCCCATCATTCTCGGCTCTGATCTACGGCACGGTCTTCGGCGTCATCATGCAGGGAGCGACTGCTCGGCCGCCGGACTTCGCGCCATTCGTCGTCATCGGCGTCTTCATCCTCGAGTTCTTCAACACCTCGATGAATGGCGGCGCGAAGTCGATCATCTCGAACGCCTCACTCGTCCAATCGCTGCCATTCCCGCGCATCGTGCTGCCGATCGCCAAGGTGTTTCAGAACCTGCTCGACTTCATCCCCACCCTCCTCTTCATGGCGCTCATCGTCATCATCTTCGGCGCGCGACCTGATTGGGACTGGTTCCTCTTCATCCCACTGGTATTCCTGTTCTGGGTATTCAACCAGGGTGTGGCGTTCATCTTCGCCCGCGCGACGGTCCACTTCCGTGACCTCTCGCAGATCACCCCATTCATCTCCCGCATGATCTTCTACACCTCGGGCGTCTTCTTCGACCTCAAGGTCATGGTCGACAAGATCGACCCATCCCTGCAGCCCTTCGCCGATTGGCAGCCGATCAACAATGTGCTGTCCATCGCTCGCGGCATCCTCATGAAGGACGGGGTCGTTCCCTACGACTACTTCTGGCACCTGGCCGTCTGGGCGTTCGGCATCTTCATCATCGGCTTCGTGTTCTTCTGGCAGGCCGAGGAAAGGTTTGGTCGTGATGAGTGACGAGAATTCGTACGACACAGGCAGCCTCCCCGAGGTGACCCGGAACAGCCCGCCCGTCGTCGTCTGCGACAACGTCCACGTCCGCTACAAGACCCTGGCCACGGGTAAGAAGCTCAAGCTGGGCAGCAAAAATGTGATGACGAGAAAGCGGGAACTGAGGGAGGTTCACGCCCTCAAAGGCATCAGCTTCGTCGCTCACAAGAACGAATCGATCGGCATCATCGGCAGCAACGGCTCCGGCAAGTCCACGCTCATGCGGTCGATCACCGGTCTGACTCCGACCTCCGAGGGCGCGATCTATGCGACGTCACGGCCCAACCTCCTCGGTGTCGGTGCCGCCCTGATCCCGGATCTCTCCGGTGCTCGCAACATCATCCTCGGTTCTCTGGCTCTGGGGCTCACTCGCGACGAGATCGATGCGAAGTTCGACGACATCGTTGAGTTCACCGGGCTTGAGGACTTCATCGACCTGCCGATGCGCACGTACTCCTCGGGTATGTCCCAGCGTCTGAAGTTCGCGATCGCGACCTCGGTGCAGCACGAGATCCTCATCGTCGATGAGGCGCTCAACGTCGGCGACAAGAAGTTCCGTGACCGTTCCGAGGGCCGAATCCGCGCCATCCGTGAGAACGCCGGTACCGTCTTCCTCGTCTCGCACTCGATGCGCACGATCAAGGACACGTGCAACCGCGCGCTGTGGATCGAAAAGGGCGAACTGATCGCCGACGGTCCGGCGCTTGAAGTCATCCGCAAATACCAGGCCTTCACCAAGGCCGAGAAAGCGAAGGAAACCGAGGAAGAGCCGGGCTGAGGCACCGCATCCCCTAGCCGAGTCACAGTTCGCTCGCTAGATTGGACGGCATGGACAACAGTTCACGCGAGCCGATCGAGTCACGTCGCATCAGTGACCAGCCTGCGCTGCGCAGTTCGTCCGGCACCATCTGGATCGTGGCCGGAGGGATCTTCCTCGTCGTCATCGCGGGTGTGCTCACAGCGATCATCGTCTCCGGCACCACGGCGGTGCCCACAGCGATCACCACGATCGTGATAGCGGCAGTGCTCTACCTGATCCTGCTCATCGCCCGCTTCGCCTTTCGACCGGGCCGAGTGCGTCTGTGGGTCATGGCCGCAGCGATGATCGGCATGGCCGTTGCCTCGCTCGTCGGGCTCGTCCTCTGCGTGGGCGCTGCCGCAAGCGGAGCCTGAGACTGCTCAGGCGAGGAAGGAAGCACGGTCGGGCCGATGTCGGCTGCCTCGCTATCCGGCAGAGTTCGGCTGCACATGCCCCTCGAGGTACTCACCAGTCACGCTGTTCGCGGCATCCGCGATCTGCTGCGGGGTTCCCGTCGCGACGATCTGCCCGCCATCCTGACCTCCGCCGGGTCCGAGGTCGATGACCCAATCGGCGTTGGCGATCATGTCGAGGTCGTGTTCGATGACGAGGACCGTTCCGCCCTGGTCG
Organism: Brevibacterium iodinum ATCC 49514; assembly: GCF_900169265.1. Lineage (GTDB taxonomy): Bacteria > Actinomycetota > Actinomycetes > Actinomycetales > Brevibacteriaceae > Brevibacterium > Brevibacterium iodinum. The sequence continues at coordinate 25,099 of NZ_FXYX01000013.1, read as the reverse complement.
AGAAGCTGTTGGAAGACGCGCACGAGTACACGCACATCCTCGGGGTGCAGGCCCACCGTCGGTTCGTCGAAGACGAAGAGCGTGTGCTGCTGTGACTTCCCGAGCTTGGTGGCGAGCTTGAGCCGCTGTGCCTCTCCGCCGGAGAGCGCCGGCGTCGCCTCGTGGAGGGTGAGATAGCCGAGTCCCACATCGGCCAGCGCTCTCAGCCGGGCGTGGACCTTGCGCATCTCGGCGAGGTGGGGGAGCGCCTCGGCGACGGTCATCGCCAAGAGATCCGGCAGCGACTGCGGCTGACCATCGGCATCCGAGGCACGGCGGTACTCATCCGCGTCCGGACTGTACCGGCGGCCTTCGCAGTCGGGACAGGGGATGTCGACATCGGGCAGGAACTGCACATCGAGGGTGATCTCGCCGGTGCCTTCGCATTTCGGGCAGCGCAGCGACCCCGTGTTGTAGGAGAAATCCCCGGCCGTGAGTCCGGCCTCCTTGGCCGAATCGAGGCGGGCGTACGCACGTCGGAGGTCGTCGAGGACCCCGGAATAGGTGGCGACGGTCGAGCGGACGTTGATGCCGATCGGGGTGGCGTCGACGACGTTGACCCGGTCGATCCCCTCGGCGTCGATGTCACGCACATGACTGGGCCGCGAACGTTCATGGGCGGCTTTCAGCGCGGGAACGAGGCTGTCGAGGACGAGGGTGGTCTTGCCCGATCCGGACACTCCTGTGACAACGGTCAGCCGCTGCCGCGGGATCTCCGCGTCGAGGGCGTGGACCGTGTGGATCGGTGCGGTGCGCAATCGGATCCGTCCGTGTTCGAAGGTCGCCGAGGCGGCCGCGGGCTCGCGCACAAGTGTTTCGGCGCGGCCGGTGAGGTAGGGGCCGATGCGGGATTCGGGGTGATAGTCGAGGTCCGTGACAGTGCCGGTGGCCACGACCGTTCCGCCATCACGACCGGATCCGGGTCCGATCTCGATGAGGTGGTCGGCTTCGCGGAGGACCAGCGGGTCGTGGTCGACCATGACGACGGAGTTGCCCTCGTCGAGGAGATCGGTGATGACACCCTGTAGGCCCGCGATGCTGGAGGGGTGGAGGCCGATCGAGGGTTCGTCGAGGACATAGAGGACCCCGGTGGTCTCGTTGCGCACGGCGCGGGCGAGTTGCACGCGTTGGCGTTCACCGGTCGACAGGGAGGAACCGGCCCGGTCCAGTGCGAGGTACCCGAGTCCGAGATCGAGCAGCCGACGGGCCATGCCGAGCAGAGTGTCCACCAACGATCTGGCCATGGACTGCATCGATGAGGGAAGGCCGGCCGGAACATCCGCGGCCCAGTCGACGAGTTCGTCGAGGGTCATGGCGGTCGCCTCGGCGAGGCCGATTTCACCGATGCGCGGTGCACGGGCGGCGGGGGAGAGGCGGGTGCCCTCGCAGTCGGGGCAGACCTGCTCGGAGAGGAACCGGCTGACCCTGGCGAAGCGCTTCTCGTTGTCCGCACGTTTGAGTTCTTCGGTCACCGTCAGGCGGGCGTTGCGGAAGGTGAAGTCGAGGTCGTGGAGCCCCTTCTTCGAGGTGACCGTGATGTGCTTCTTCTCTTCGGGGCCGGCGAAGACGATCTCGCGCTCCCAGTCTTCGAGGTCGCGCCAGGGCACATCGGTGCGGACGCCGAATTCGCGGGCGATCTGCGGTTGGACGTTGAAGCCGAACATCTGCCAGGGGATGACTGTGCCGTTGTCGATCGACAGGTCGGGGTCGCGGATGAGGGAGGCATCGTCGACTTCTCTGATGGTGCCGATGCCCTCGCAGCGGGGGCATGCTCCACCGGAATTGAAGGCGAGCTCCTCGGCGCCGGGAGCATGGACGGTCTCACCGCATTCGGGGCAGTCGAACGGCTCCTCGGCAGCGACGTTGAGAGTCGGTTTCTGCCGGTGCCCGTTCGGGCAGAGGTGGGAGGCCAGGCGGGAGAACATCAGGCGAACGACGTTGAGCAGCTCGGTCGAGGTGCCGAACGTCGAGCGGACCCCGGGGACTCCGGGCCGTTGCCGCAGGGCGAGGGCGGCGGGTATGTGGCGGACAGTGTCGACGTCGGCGCGAGCGGCTTGACCCATGCGTCGACGGGTGTACGTCGACAGAGCTTCGATATAGCGGCGGGAGCCTTCGGCGTAGAGGACTCCCATGGCCAGGGAGGACTTGCCCGAACCGGAGACGCCGGCGATGGCGACGAGGGTATTCAGAGGGACGTCGACGTCGATGTTCTGCAGGTTGTGCACGCGGGCGCCGCGCACCTCGACCGCTGTGGCAGGGGCAGTGTTTCGGGCTTCGGTCAACATATCGTGATCGTAACAACCGGCGCTGACAGGACTCGTCATCTCCTGAGACCGCCTTTGCGACCGGATATGACCGGACTACAATCGACTCGCTGACGAGAACAGGGGCATACTGGTCAGATCAGAGACTCCAATCCGACCTGTGAATGAGCAACATCCGCCCTGGGTGACGAGCAGCGGTGCCTGCATCCTGCAAGCCCACGATCCATCACCGGCTTCGCCGACCACGGCAGTCGGGCACCTAGAAGAAGAGGCACACGATGACTGAGACACCCGTCGAGTCCCGCGAAGACAAGTCGCGGGCCCGCAAGGCCGTAGTTGCGGCCGGACTGGGCAACGCCCTCGAGTGGTATGACATCATCCTGTTCGGATTCATGGCCACTTCGATCACCGCGGTCTTCTACCCGGGCGAGGGCCTGTCCGCGCAGCTGATGACCTGGGCGACCTTCGCCATCACCTTCGTCGTCCGTCCCCTCGGCGCGATCATCATCGGCCGCTACTCGGACAAGCACGGCCGCAAGTCCGCCCTGTCGCTGACGATCGGTCTGATGACCCTCGGAGTGTTCATCATCGTCATCCTGCCCGGCGATGCGACCATCGGCATCTGGGGCGCGATCGGCCTCATCATCGCCCGCATCATCCAGGGCATCGCCGCCGGCGGCGAATTCGGATCGGCCACAGCCTTCCTCACCGAGAACGCCAAGCGCGGCAAGGCCTACTACGCCTCCTTCCAGACCGCCACCCAGGGCATCTCGATGTTCCTGGCCGCCGGAATCTCGTGGATTCTCAGCTCGGCACTGAGCGAAGAAGCACTCCACTCCTGGGGCTGGCGCGTGGCCTTCGCCCTCGGCCTGCTCCTCGGGCCCGTCGGATGGTACATCCGCTCGAAGATGGACGACACTCCCGAGTTCAAGGCCGCCGAGAAGACCGACAGTCCGCTCCGCGTCCTCCTCGGCGAGAACTTCGGTCGCCTGTTCTCCGCGTTCCTCATCATCGCGATGGCCACGATCTCGGTCTACCTCATCACCTTCCTGCCGCAGTTCGCCGTGACCAACCTCGGCCTCGACGCCTGGGCGGCATTCCCCGGCGCCGTCGTCGCCGGTGTCATCACCCTCATCGGTGCCCCGTTCGCCGGCCGCCTGGCCGACCGAGTGGGCCCGACGACCGTGATGATCCCGACGGCCATCGTCGGTATCATCGTCGCCTGGCCGATGTTCATCCTCCTGACCGCGAACCCCTCCATCGGCGTCCTCACCCTGTGCGAGGCGATCGTCGGTCTGTTCATGGTCTTCTACTTCGGCCCGATGCCGGCCCTGCTGTCCGAACTGTTCCCCGTCAAGGTGCGCAGCTCCGGCATGACCATCGCCTACAGCTTCGGTGTCGCGATCTTCGGCGGCTTCGCCCCGCTCATCCTCACCGCGCTGCTCGGCGCGACCGGTCTGCTGACCGTGCCCGGCTTCTACTACGCGGCCCTGTCGCTGCTGTCCCTCATCGGCGTGATCATGGCTAGGAAGCTCTACAGCCAGCGCTGACCGCACCGCAAAGCCGAACAGACCCGACCCCGCCATTGTGCGGAGTCGGGTCTGTTTGCGTGTTCCCGCCGGCTCGCCCGTTCCTTTCTCAGGAATTCGAGCACGCGACGGGTCTTCCTCGCCTCGTTCAAGTCGGCCCGCGGATTTGGGTGCGTGTGCCTCGCGATAAGCGAGCTTGGCCTTGAACGACGGTATGGGAAAGGGAAGGAACGCCCTCGCCGAGGCGGCCCACCCCAACCGGTGAACCGTCCCATTCGTCGTGCTGACGTCGCAACCGCGGGTTCGAAGTGCGGGCGCTCACCCGCCGACCGGCACCTCGACTCCAGCCTCCTCGGACTTCCGGGCCTTCGCTGCCGCCCGCTCGACCCGCACGACGTGGGCGAGCAGGGCGAACCAGACGAGGGCCAAGCCGCCGAGCGTCAGCCACACAGTCGACGCATCCAGACCGAAAGCGAGCAGGATGGTGCGGACGTTCGTGAGGATGATGATTCCGCCCGCGGCGACCGCAAGCACCTTGGCCGGCAGCAGCTTCACCAGCCATGCGGCGAAGGGTGCGGCGATGACGCCGCCGACGAGCAGCGCCGCTACGATCTGCCACTCGATGCCCTGTGACCCGAGCGCGATGAGGAACCCGAGCGAACCGCCGACGGCTACGACGAACTCGCTCGTATCGATCGACCCGACGACCTTCCGCGGCTCCAAACGTCCTGATGAGAGCAGCGTCGTCGTGCCGACCGGCCCCCAGCCGCCCCCGCCGACCGCGTCGAGCGTCCCGCCGACGAGCCCGATCGGGACGAGCATCTTCGCGCTCGGCCGTGACTTGAACGTCGGACGCGCACCGCCGAGTGCGAGGAACCGCCAGATGACATAGACGCCGAGCGCCAGCAGAATCCCTGAGATCCACGGGGTCGCCGCCTCCCCGTCCAGGTTGGCGAGGAGCGTCGACCCTGCGATCGCCCCGACGAACCCGGGACCGGCGAGAATCGCGACGGTCCGCCAGTCGACATTGCCGAACTTGTGGTGCGAGATCCCCGACACCAACGTCGTCCCCAACTCGGAGAAGTGCACCGCCGCCGAGGCAGCCGCCGGCGCCGTACCCGCCGCCAGCAGCAGCGTGGTTGAAGTGACCCCATAGGCCATGCCCAGGGAGCCGTCGATGAGCTGAGCGACGAGGCCGACTATTCCCAGGATGATGAGCTGACGCATGTGCTTGCCTTTCGTGGATGACGCGCAGGAGGTGGGGGCGCAGACGGTGAGGACCTCGACGAAGCGGACGGGGTCAGAACCGCAGAAGTGCGTTGACAACACACACTAGCGAAACTGTTGAGCAGAAAGGAGAATCGGCCACAATCCTACGAACTCGGTCGCCAGATGTCGAAAGATGACGTCGAATGTCGATATTTCGCTGATTACAAGCCTGTATGCAGGGTTGAGGGGGATGGGTTACGCTGTGGCAATGCATTCAAGAGTGACGAAAGCTGCTCGCCCCGACCGCTCAGTCGTTGAGCAATCAACAGATTCGGCTCACGGACGGGCGCTGTGACGGGGCTGCCGTCGGTGGGGCTGATCTCCCACGGAACCTCATCGCCCATCGGCCAGGTCCTCATCGAGGTGCTAGCGGCCGAGGTCGCCACGGACCTGCGCATTCGCGGGATCGCCGACGAAGTCATGCTCGGGCACGTGGACGTCCAAGAACCCGACGTCGACGAGGTGATCTCCCGACTGCCCGCCGACCGTCCGGTGATCCTCGTGCCGCTTCTGCTCTCGCCGGGGTATCACGTCCATGTCGACCTCGCCGAGGCGGCCGGCCGTGCCGCTGAATCGGGCCGTGACGTTCGACGAACCCCCACGCTCGGGCCCGATCCGAGGCTCGCAGAGATCCTCGCTGATCGACTTCCGCCCTTGAGGAGCAGCGACGACGTCATCCTCGCCGCTGCCGGTTCGAGCGACGAGCGTGCGAACGAGTCCTGCCGGGAGATGGGCAGGATGCTGGCCGCAGAACTCAAGCGCCCCGTCGAGGTCGGCTTCCTCGCCGGTGCCGGAGTGCCGTTGAAAGATCTCGTCGGACAGAGCCGCAGCCGCGGTGCCCGACCCGTGCTGGCGAACTACCTGCTGGCCCCAGGGTTCTTCGACGAGCTTGCCCGCAAGCTCGTCGACGGCAGCATCGACTCGAACGGCCTCCTCGCCCCGCCGCTGCTCACCGGAGGCGGCATCACGTCCACCGTTCCGCCGAAACTCGTCGAAATCGTCCGCGACCGAGTCCGCGGCCAACCCCACGCGCCCGCCCCGCAGCGGCTCAACGTTCAGCCGCACTCACCTGACCGCCCCATGGCAGACCGTGACGCCATATGTCACTCCATGACACAAACCCTCCGATGAGTTGTTGAGCAATTCGGCATTCATGTACCGTGATTCATCACTGGTTCCCCTCAGCGTTTGGAGACAGCAATGTCCACTCAGGTGGAAGAGAACAAGGAAACGGCAGGTAAACAAGCCGCAAAGCGGCCCGCCCGCCCGAAGAAGTCCAATGGGCAGTGGAAGATCGACGGCCATGAACCGTTGAACAAAAACGAGATCGACAAAGCCGAAGACAACGGCCTCAACGTTCGTGCCCGCATTGAGACCATCTACGCCAAACGCGGATTCTCGTCGATCGACTCCGACGACCTGCACGGCCGCTTCCGCTGGTGGGGTCTGTACACGCAGCGCAAACCCGGAATCGACGGCGGTCGCACCGCGAAGCTCGAGCCGCATGAGCTCGAAGACGAATACTTCATGCTCCGCATCCGCATCGACGGCGGCAAGCTCACCACCGAGCAGCTGCGCACGATCGCGGACATCTCCACCGAATTCGCCCGCGACAGCGCCGACCTCACCGACCGCCAGAACATCCAGCTGCACTGGATCGAGATCGAGAACGTCCCCGAGATCTGGCGCCGCCTCGAAGCCGTCGGCCTGCAGACGACCGAAGCCTGCGGCGACGTCCCCCGCGTCATCCTCGGCTCACCCGTCGCCGGCATCGCCGCCGATGAACTCATCGACCCGACCCCGGCGATCGAAGAGATCTCCCGCCGCTACATCGGCGACCAGAGCCTGTCGAACCTGCCGCGCAAATACAAGACCGCGATCACCGGCCACCCCAGCCAGGACGTCGTCCACGAGATCAACGACTGCTCCTTCGTCGCCGTCGAACACCCCGAACACGGCATCGGCTACGACCTGTGGGTCGGCGGCGCCCTGTCCGTCGTCCCCCGCTTCGCCGAACGCCTCGGCGCCTGGGTCGCCCCCGACCAGGTCGTCGAGACTTGGCTGGGCGTGACCTCGATCTTCCGCGACTACGGCTTCCGCCGCCTGCGCAACAAGGCCCGCCTGAAGTTCCTGCTCGCCGACTGGGGTCCGGAGAAGTTCCGCGAAGTCCTCGAAACCGAATACCTCGGATACAAGCTCGCCGACGGGCCGGCACCGGCCAAGCCGATCACCGCCGGCGACCACGTCGGCGTGCACAAGCAGACCGACGGCCGCTACTACATCGGGGTCAGCCCCGTCGTCGGTCGCGTCTCGGGCACCCTGCTCGGCCAACTCGTCGACCTCGCTGAGAAGTACGGCTCCACTCGGCTGCGCACCACCCCGCACCAGAAGGTGCTGCTGCTCGACATCGACGAAGCCGATGTCGATGAAGTCGTCGCCAACCTCGATGCGCTTGGCCTGTCGAGCCGCAAGGACCTCTTCCGGCGCTCGACGATCGCGTGCACCGGCATCGAATACTGCAAACTCGCCATCGTCGAGACCAAGCAGACCGCAGCCGACACCATCACGAAGCTCGAGGAGCGCCTCGCCGACATCGAGGAGCTGCCCCACCCGATCAGCTTCCACCTCAACGGCTGCCCGAACTCCTGCGCCCGCATCCAGACCGCCGACATCGGTCTCAAAGGCCAGATCGTCACCACCGACGAAGGCGAACAGGTCCCCGGATTCCAGGTCCACGTCGGTGGAGGCCTGGCCTCGAAGGACCGCGACGAGGCTGGCCTCGGCCGCACCGTCCGCGGACTCAAGGTCACCGCCGAGAACCTCACCGAATACGTCGAAACCCTCGTCCGCCGCTTCCTCGCCGGACGCGGGGAGACCGAAACATTCTCCGAATGGGCCAACCGCGTCGACGAAGAGGAGCTGAAATGAGCACCACGAACCCGACCCCGACTGCATCCCCCAACCCGGCAGCAACAACTCAGACACCGACGCGGCCCCGCCCCGAACCGCGTCCCGTCGAAGAGCTCAAGGCCCTCGCCGAGGCGGGTGCCCGTGAACTCGCCGGTGACCCGGCGGGCGGTGTTCCCGAGGCCAACCCCGCCGACGTCATCCGCTGGGTCTCCCGGAACTTCGACACCGCGGCCTGCGCCGTGGCCTGCTCGATGGCCGACGCCGCCCTGCCGCACTACGTCGCCCAGTACCAGCCCGGCGTCGACGTCCTCTTCCTCGACACCGGCTACCACTTCCGCGAGACCTACGACACCCGCAACGAGGTGGCCCGCCGTGTCGACGTCCACATCGTCGACGTCCTCCCGGAGCAGACCGTGGGGGAGCAGGACGCCGAATTCGGCAAGGACCTCTTCGCCCGCGACCCCGGCCTGTGCTGCGCCCGCCGCAAGGTCGCACCGCTGAAGAAATCGCTGAACGGCTACGAACTCTGGTTCACCGGAGTCCGCCGCGACGAGGCCCCGACCCGGACGAACACGCCGCTGATCACCTTCGATGAGAAGAACGGCCTCGTCAAGGTCAACCCCCTGGCCGCATGGACCTTCGACGACCTACTCGACTACTCGCGCGCCTTCGACGTCCCGGTCAACCCGCTGCTGTCGCAGGGATACCCGTCGATCGGCTGCCAGCCCTGCACTCGCCCCGTCGCCGAAGGGGAAGACCCCCGCGCCGGCCGTTGGGCCGGATCGACCAAAACAGAATGCGGACTCCACACATGAGCATCGACACCCAGTACAACCACGACACCCACACCACCACCGAGACGGCACCCACCCACAACCCGGGCGCGAGCCTGTCCACCCTCGACGTCCTCGAATCCGAAGCGATCCACATCATCCGTGAGGTCGCCGCCGAATTCGAACGCCCCGTGCTGCTCTTCTCCGGCGGCAAGGACTCCGTGACCGTCCTCCACCTCGCCGCGAAGGCGTTCTGGCCGGCGAAGATCCCGTTCGGACTCCTCCACGTCGACACCGGACACAACTTCGACGAGATCATCCGCTTCCGCGACGAGACCGCAGAGAAGTACGGCCTCGACCTCACGGTGGCGAAGGTCCAGGACTACATCGACGACGGTCGCCTGCGCGAACGCCCCGACGGCACCCGGAACACCCTGCAGACCCAGCCGCTGCTCGATGCCATCACCGGCGGGAAGTTCGACGCCGTCTTCGGCGGCGCCCGCCGCGACGAGGACAAGGCCCGCGCGAAGGAGCGGATTCTGTCCCTGCGCGACGAATTCGGCGGTTGGAACCCCAGCAGCCAGCGCCCCGAACTGTGGAACCTCTTCAATGGCCGCCACCTGCCCGGCGAACACGTCCGCGTGTTCCCGATCTCGAACTTCACCGAACTCGACGTGTGGAGCTACATCGCCCGCGAAGGCATCGAACTGCCCGAGCTCTACTTCGCCCACGAACGCGAAGTCTTCCAACGCGACGGCATGTGGTGGGCTACCGGCGAATTCTCCACCCCACGCGACGGCGAGACCGTCACGACCAAGAAGGTCCGCTACCGCACCGTCGGAGACATGAGCTGCACCGGAGCCGTCGAATCGAGCGCCGATGACCTCGAGTCGATCCTCGCCGAGGTGGCCGCCACCACTGTGACCGAGCGCGGAGCCACTCGCGCCGACGACCGGATCTCGGCCGCGGCGATGGAAGACCGCAAGAAGGACGGGTACTTCTGATGACGACCACAACCGCCACCGAGGCGACGCCGACGTTGGACACGACGACGAAGACTCTGTTGCGCTTCGCCACTGCCGGATCCGTCGACGACGGCAAATCGACACTCGTCGGCCGACTCCTCCACGATGCGAAGGCGATCCTCGCCGACCAGCTCGCCGCCGTGACCGCGACGAGTCGGGAGCGCGGATTCCTCGGCGGAGAGTTCGACTTCGCTCTGCTCACCGACGGTCTGCGGGCCGAACGCGAACAAGGCATCACCATCGACGTCGCCTACCGGTACTTCGCCACCGACCGTCGCTCGTTCATCCTCGCCGACTGCCCCGGACACGTGCAGTACACGCGCAACATGGTCACAGGCGCCTCGACCGCCGATGCCGTCGTCGTTCTCATCGACGCCCGCACCGGTGCCACCGAGCAGACCCGCCGGCACCTCACCGTCGTCTCCCGACTGGGCATCCGCCACGTCATCATCGCCGTCAACAAGATCGACCTCGTCGACTTCGACCAGGCGAGGATCGAGACGGTCGAGAACGACATCAAGACCCTCGCCGCCGAGATCGGACTCGAGACCCCGCACCTCATTCCGATCTCTGCGCTGGCCGGGGACAATATCGCCGCCACCTCGGACAACACACCCTGGTACACGGGTCCGGCGCTGCTCGAACTCCTTGAGACCCTGCCGAGTGCGGACGAAGACACCGCCGACCTCGAGGCCTTCCGCCTCGACGTGCAGACCGTGCTCCGTCCGCAAGGGGGACTGGCACCGGGACTCGACCCCGAGGAATTCCGGGACTACCGGGCCGTGGCCGGACAGATCACGGCCGGGCGGGTCAGCCTCGGCGATGAAATCGAGATCCACCCTGCCGGGCTGACAACGACGGTGACCGGCATCGATACCGCCAGTGGTCCCCTTGAGACCGCGAGAGCGCCGCTGTCGGTGGCGCTGCGGTTGGCCGATGACGTCGATACCGCTCGTGGCAGCGTCATCGCCGCGGCCGGCACCCTGCCCACTCCGCGCCGGGAACTGCGCGCCGAGGTGTTCCCGTTCACGGCCGAGGGCCTGCGCACGGGGGATCGGGTGCTCATCAAGACGGGGACGACGACCGTGAAAGGGATCGTCACCATCGAGGCCAAACGCAACCTCGAGACCTCCGGGCTGGAGGCCGCCGAGGTGCTCGCCGGCAACGACATCGGCCTGGCCCGGGTGAAGCTGTCCGCCGAGCTGCCGGTCCCGGACTTCCGCGACCACGGCACGGCCGGAGCCTTCGTCGTCATCGACCCGCAGACGGGCAACACCCTCGCCGCGGGAATCCACACCCCCGAGGCGGCCCACTCCGCCGAATCCATCGAGGACCAGCCATGACACTCTTCCTCCCACAGCAGCCCGGCACGGTGCTGCTCGTCGGTGCCGGACCGGGCGATCTCGGACTGCTCACCGTCACCGGTCTGCGCGCATTGGAACGCGCCGATGTCATCGTGGCCGACCGCCTCGGTGCCAGATCGGTCATCGATCAGCTCGAAACCGAACGTGGTGCACCTCTGGATGCGCAGATCATCGACGTCGGCAAGCAGCCGGGGCACCATCCGGTGCCGCAGAGCGGGATCAACGACATCCTCATCACACAGGCGAAGATGGGCCACCGGGTCGTCCGTCTCAAAGGCGGGGACCCGTTCGTCCTCGGACGTGGGGGAGAGGAGGTCATCGCCTGCCGGGCCGCCGGAGTCGATGTCCGCGTCGTTCCCGGGGTGACCAGTGCGAACTCCGTGCCCGCAGTCGCCGGAATCCCGCTCACCCACCGAGGCGTCGCCACCTCGTACACGGTCGTGACCGGTCACGACCAGCTGTCCGAGATCGGCGGGGGACGCGATCACACCGTCGTCGTGCTCATGGGAGTGGGCACGCTCATCAACTCGGCGATGGTGCTCGCCCGCTCCGGGCGCGGTGACGATTGCCCGGTCGCGATCGTCGAAGACGGATTCGGTGAGAACCAGCGGGTGACCATCGGAACCCTGGGCGACATCGCCTTCCGCGCGGCTCGCCGAGGCGTCCGGTCACCGGCCGTGATCGTCGCCGGCGATGTCGTGACCTTGAGTCCGTATGCCGATGGCGCCTTCGCCGAGGCGGCCCACCGTGACCCTGCGACCATCGATCTCGTGAGGACCCCATGACCTATATCATCGCCCAGCCGTGCGTGGACGTGAAGGACCGAGCCTGCATCGAGGAATGCCCGGTCGACTGCATCTACGAAGGCACCCGTTCCCTCTATATCCACCCCGACGAATGCGTCGACTGCGGGGCGTGCGAACCCGTGTGCCCGGTCGAGGCGATCTTCTACGAAGACGATGTGCCCGATGAGTGGGAGGCCTACTACAAGGCGAACGTCGAATTCTTCGACGACATCGGCTCCCCGGGTGGTGCGGCCGCCCACGGGGTCGTCGACAAGGATCACCCCTTCATCGCAGCTCTGCCGCCTCAGAACGCCGACGACTGAACACCCCGCGACTGACTTCTCAATGACGACGAGCGACGCTTCGCTCACCTCCGACTGATCAAGGAAACCCATGCCTACTATTCCCTTCAGAGTGGCCATCATCGGTGCCGGCCCCGCCGGTATCTACGCCGCCGACCTGCTGACCAAGGCCGAACATGACCTGGAACTGAGCATCGACCTGTTCGAACGCCTGCCCTCTCCCTTCGGGCTCGTCCGCTACGGGGTCGCCCCCGATCATCCGCGGATCAAGGGCATCATCAATGCGCTCATCAAGGTCCTCGACCGCGGTGACATCCGCCTGTTCGGCAACGTCGAATACGGGGTCGACATCAACCTCGGCGAGCTCACCGACCGCTACGATGCCGTGATCTTCTCCACCGGCTGCTTCGTCGACGCACCGCTGTCGCTGCCCGGCATCGATCTGCCCGGTTCCTATGGGGCTGCCGACTTCGTCAACTGGTACGACGCCCACCCGGATGTGGCCCAGACCTGGCCGCTGGATGCGGAGAAGGTCGCGGTGCTCGGCAACGGCAACGTCGCCCTCGACGTGGCTCGGGTGCTCGCGAAGCAGGCCGACGACCTGCACACGACGGAGATCCCCGATCACGTCTATGAGGGGCTGAAGTCCTCGAAGGTCACCGATGTCCACGTGTTCGGCAGGCGCGGTCCTGCGCAGGCGAAGTTCACTCCGCTCGAGCTGCGTGAACTCGGTCAGGTCGAAGACGTCGACATCATCGTCTATCCCGAGGACTATGAGTTCGATCAGGGGTCGCTCGAGGCCATCGAGTCGAGCAACCAGGTCAAGCAGGTGACGAAGACGCTCACGGACTTTGCGATGCGGGAGGAGACCGGAGCGAAGCGGCGGCTGCACCTGCACTTCCTCCACGCACCGGTGGCCATCCTCGGTGAGGATCGGGTGACCGGTCTGCGCACGGAACGTCAGGAACTCGACGGGACCGGTGGCGTCAACGGCACCGGGGACTTCCACGACTGGGACATCGATGCCGTGTACCGGGCCGTCGGCTATGCGGGTACGCAGTTGCCGCAGCTGCCGTTCGATGAGGCCAAGAAAGTCATCACGAATCACGAAGGACGCGTCGTCGACGCCGAAGATCAGGGCCAGGCTGCCGAGGCGGACGTCATCCCCGGCGTGTACACGACCGGATGGGTCAAGCGCGGCCCCGTCGGGCTCATCGGTCACACGAAGGGTGATGCGCTCGAGACGATCGGGCATATTCTCGACGACCAGGCCGCCGGTGCGCTCACCGAACCCCTCTACCCGGAGGAGTCTTCGATCGTCGAGCTGCTCGAGTCGAAGGGCGTCGACTTCACCGATTGGGAGGGCTATCACCGGCTCGAGGCCGCGGAGAAGGCCCTCGGTGAGGCCGAGGGACGTGAGCGCGTGAAGATCGCGACCCGTGAGGCCATGCTCGCCGAGGCGCGCGCCCACTTGACCGCGGACGCGAACGCCGGGAGCTGAGGCCCCGGCTGGTTCAGACGAGGCCAGCGCCGAGGATTGGGAGGGGCGTCCGTTCTGGTTCGGCGGCCGCGTCGTTCAACGACGAGTCAGGTTATCGATGCGAGGCAGTATCGAAAACCTGATTCGTCGTTGAACGAGTTCTACAGCCCGCCCGCTGCTTTCCAGAAAGAGCGAGCGGAGCAGATCTTCAGCAGTCCCCAACACCATTGTCGATGCCAAATGGGGCCGGATCCTCATCCTCGCCTGACCGGGAATAACGGTGGGACTACTGTGCCGCCCTCTCGGTCGGCACTACCATGACCGGCCCCCGCGCGCGATTAAGCAGCTCGCGGCTGACCGAGCCGAGCAGTGTGCTTTTCATCGTGCCATGGCCGCGAGTGCCGACCACCGTCAGCTGTGCAGCACGGGTCCTCGCTTCGAGAAGATCGCCCGGGGCGCCGAGTTCGACGTCGGCCGTGATCTCGAGGCGCGATTGACGTTGACGCAGCCAGGCGATCTCCTTCTCCACCGATGCCCGCAGATTGCTCTGGCGGCGCTCAGTGAGGGTCTCGAACTCCTCGAGTTCCGGGTACCAGTACTTCCACTCCCTCAGCAGCGGCATCGCTGTGAGGACCTGCAGCGGAGCCGCGAAAAGCTCCGCCTGCCGTGCTGCGAGGAGCAGCACAATGCGACTGCGTTCGGACAGGTCGATTCCAGCGACCACCGGTCCGGTGTCTCGAGCGTGGGCGAAGAGTTCAGGGCCCTGCCCGGCTTCCGGCTGATAGTCCTTCGGGACGACCACAGTGGGGCACTGCGACCGGGCGGGAAGCGCCGCGGCGACCGAACCGAGGAGCTGGCCGATGAAGCCGCCGCGACCGTGGGAGCCGACTACGACCGTCTGCGCACGCCCACTGAGTTCGGTGAGAACTCCGGTCGGGCTGCCTTCTGCCGACGAGAAGGTGACCTTTCCCGGGTAGTCGCGCAGATACTTTCGGGCATCATCCAGGACCTTTTCGGCACGATCCCGTTCGGAGCGGGCTTCAGGCGTGACCAGAATTGCCGGCTCACCGGTGTACATCATCGGAGGAAGCCGATAGACGGCCACGACCGTGAGAGCCGTGTTGCTGCTCAGCGCATTGACTGCGGCGAAATGCAACGCGAGCCTGGCATGAGCCGAGCCGTCGACGCCGACCAGGACACCGAGGTCGCGGCCGGAGGAAGCGAAAGGAACTCGATCGTTCATGACCAGAACTTAAGGCTGTGATCGGGGAGGAACGATCATCACCGGGCCCTGAGCCCTGTTGAGCACACCGCGAGAGACGGAACCGAGCAGCGCGCTTCGCACCGCACCGCGACCTCTGCTGCCGACCACGGTCAGCTGCGCTGTCGTGGTCCGGTCAGTGATGGCGTCGATCGCCTGGCCGCTTTCGACATCGATGGAGATCTCCAGATTCGGGTGATCTTCGAAAAGCCACGAGTGGTCGGCTCTGATCGTCTTCTCGAGATCGCTCCTGCGCCTCAGGCTCGATTCGTTCTGGAGCTGAACGTCGGGATACCAGTACAGCCATTCCTCCGCCAGCGGCATGATCATGAGGATGCTGAGAGGGGCGGACGTCTTCTCTGCCACCTGCGCCGCCTGCGTGAGGACCTCGGCGCTCTGCGCCGAACCATCAATCGCGGCGACGATCGGACCGCCCGGCTTCTGCTCGGCGAATTTCTCGTTCTTCGCGTCTGCTTCCGTGGAGTCGGTTCCGGGGAGCACGATCGTGGGGCAGTGGGCGTGAGCAGGAAGCGCCGCGGCGACCGAACCGAGAAGCTGCCCGATGAAGCCACCACGTCCGCGAGCCCCGACAACGACCAGTTGCGCTTGTTCGGAGAGGTCGGCGAGGGTGCCGGTGGGGTTGCCCTCGGCGACGGCGAGGATGAGGTCGCCTGTGTAGTCGTCAAGATACTTCTCGGCCACATCGAGGGTGGCTTCGGCGTTCTTGCGTCGTGCGCGATCCTCCGGCTCTGAGGGCAGAGAGGCCATATTGGGGTAGATCGGGACCGGGACCGCATAGGCGGTGACGACGGTCAGAGTCGTTTTCCGGCGAAGTGCTTCGCTCGCGCCGAACTGCAGAGCCGATCTGGCGTGGTCAGAGCCGTCGAATCCGACCAGAACTCCAAGATCACGGGTGCGCATATCGGCGGCTGTTACGTCCTCGTACATCATGAACCTCCTGCCGGGGTTGCTCAGATCCCGAGCGACGGCGATAACCCCGGAGCGAAAGCACCGTCGTCCGGCTCCAACATACCAAGTATTTCTACATTATGAAGAAAAGACGGCATCGACCGCCTTATTGCGCGGTCGCGTTCGGGACGATCAGCACGGGTGACTTCGCCTGGTTGAGCACACTCCGGCTGACCGACCCCAGAAGCAGGCTGGCAACCCCTCCTCGACCGCGGGTGCCCAGTACGACGAGTGCTGCTGTGCGTGTTGCTTCAATCAGTGTGGCCGCTGCCGAGCCCTCTGCCAGCTCGAGGCGTACTGCCAGTCCTTCGTGATGCTCCTTGACGGCGCTCACCAACTTTTCGAGATGGTGTGCGTATGCACGATCAGTCGGAGCAGAGTCCTCGGCACCAGCCCCACGCGAGGCTCCCGCATCAGCGGGGACGGCTGATACGAAAGCGAGCCGACGGCCGCTCAATTCTGCAGCACGTGCCGCAACCTCTGCGACCGGAAGAGCAGACGAACCCATGTCGACTCCAGCGACGACTTCGTCTTCGAAACTCAACCAATTGTGCTGGCCCTCCGATGCGGATCCACCAAGGTTCTCCCGTGCTGGCACATCGTCGCCGAGGTCTGAGTCCTGGAATGGCACCACCAGTACGGGGCAATGCGAACGCGCAACGAATGCACCCGACACTGTGCCCAGCAGTCGGCTCGCCAGCCGGTTGCGGCCGCGTTTGCCGACGACTGCCAAACGCGAGTAGCGGCTGGCTTCGGCGAGGACTTCTCCCGCGTCCCCCTCGATGGCTTGGGCAGATGCCTCGACGCCTGCGCTCCGTGCCTGCGCGGCAAATTCTTCGAGCAGTTCCTGCGTCGAATTCCCGATGTTGCGGTGGTGATCGTCGGAGATCGTCGGGGCGTGCCGGCGTGGGATCACCGGGACACTGTAGGCACCGACGACCCGGATCGAACAGTTGTGCTCCTGTGCGACGGTGACGGCAGCCGTGAACGCTTGGCGGCTGTTGTCCGATCCGTCCACTCCGATCAAAATATCCGCCGGTGGGAGGGTGAAGAGAGCAGTCATAGCCTCACCGTACGCGAAATGCCCGGTTCCGGAGAGAGCTGCCTCGCCGAGGCAGCTCCCCGGCCAGCCCGGCACTCAGCCCAGGTCTGCCCTCGACTTGGTTGCGCCAGGACTCAGTCGCCGGTGCCCCCACCATTCGCGAACCGCACAAAGTACTCCAGCGCCTCGAACGAATCCACAGCATCCGGATTCGCCACACGATCCAGATCATGCCCTTGAATGAGCCGCTTCACGGGAACCTCGAGTTTCTTTCCGGTCTTCGTGTGCGGAATGGCCGGAACCGCGATGATGTCATCGGGCACATGCCTCGGTGACGCCTTGGAACGCAGCTCCCCAGCGATCCGGTCCCGCAAAGCAGAATCAAGAGACACTCCCGATGCCAACACCACGAACAACGGCATCCAGTACCCGCCGTCGGGCTGCTCGGCACCGATGACCAGGGACTCGGCCACCTCGGGGATGCCATCGACGACGTCGTAGATGTCGGCACTGCCCAGGCGCACGCCCTGCCGATTGAGGGTGGCGTCCGAGCGGCCGGAGATGATAACGCTGCCGTGGTCGGTGATGGTGATCCAGTCGCCGTGGCGCCAAACTCCGGGGAACATCGAGAAGTACGTGTCGCGGTAGCGCTCACCGTCGGGATCGTTCCAGAACTTCACCGGCATCGACGGCATCGGGGCGGTGATGACCATCTCCCCGACCTCGCCAACCAAAGGCTGCCCCGAGTCATCCCAGGACTCCAACGCCACACCGAGCACCGGCCGCGATAGCTCGCCAGCCCAGATCGGACAATTCGGCGCGGACCCGGCGAATCCGCTGACCACGTCCGTGCCGCCGCTCGTCGAGGCCAGCTGCACGCGCTCGCCGACAGCATCGCGCACCCATGGAAAGCAGTTGGCAGGCACCGGGGCACCGGTGGCACCGATCGTCCGCAGCGCGGTCAGGTCGAACTCCTTACCGGGTTCAATTCCGGCCTTCATCCCGGCCAGGAAGATTCCAGGACTGACACCGAGCACGTTCGCCTTTGTGTCCGCGGCGATCTCCCACAGCCGGCCCGGCCCCGGATAGAGGGGGCTGCCGTCGAAGCACACCGTGGTCGCACCGCCCACCAGCCCCGAGGCGACGAGGTTCCACATCATCCAGTTCGTGTTCGTGTACCAGAAGAACCGGTCACCCGGCCGGATGTCGAGGTGGAGACCCAGCAGGCGCAGGTGATCGATGACGACCCCTCCGTGACTGTGCACGATCCCCTTGGGAATCCCCGTCGTGCCCGAGGAATACAGCACCCACAGCGGGGTATCGAAATCGACGCGCGCGAACTCGGGTTCGACATTCCCGGAAGCGACATCGGCCCAGGTAGTGAGGTTCGTGATCTGCCCGTGTTCATCGATGAATTCGTCGCCGAGGTTGCCCACCCCGACCACGGCCCGCAGGCTCGGCATCCGGTTGGCCAGATCCGCGACCTGGTCGCGGCGGTCGAAAGCCTGCCCGTTCCACAGGTATCCGTCGGCGGCGAAGAGGACTTTCGGCTCGAGCTGGCCGAGTTTCGTCCCGGCACCTTCGGCCGCGTAGTCCTGGGCGCAGGCGGACCAGATGGCTCCGACGGAAGCGGTCGCGAGGAACGCGATGAGGGTGTGGTGGGTATTCGGCAGGTATCCGACGACACGGTCGCCTTGTTCGACTCCTTGCTCACGCAGCCAGGCGGCGACGGATCCGACTTGGCGACGCAGCTCGCGCCAGGTGGTCTCAAGGTGCTCGCCGGATTCTTTGATGGTGATGATGGCTGGTTCGTCGGCGAGTTTGTAGTCGAGGCCGAACCTCAGAGCGTGTTCGGCGTAGTTCACCCGAGTGCCGGGGAACCAATCGGCACCGGGCATAGACCGGTCGGCGAGAACTTCGGTAAAGGGCTCGTCGGCAATGACGTCGAAGAAGTCCCAGACCGCGCCCCAGAACCCGTCGAGGTCGCTGACCGACCAGTTCCACAGATCGTCATAGGTGGCCAAGCTTTGGCCGGTGCGCTGATTCGCGAAGTCGATGAAGTCGGCGATCTGCGGTCGTGGGGTCTGTTCAGGGTCGGGAAGCCAGATCGGTTCAGCAGTCAATTCTTCTCCTCAGCACAGCGGTGTACAGCAACGGGCGAGGTCTTCACCAGGCGGAATGAGGGGAACTCATGCCGCAGTGGAGACTCTCAACCAACCATACGCCGCCGCCTGTGCCGTCCGACTTTGGTGCCCGAAATGCGACTGCGCCGCTGAGAATCCTCAGCGGCGCAGTCGAAATATCGATCAGTGCAGGCTCAGCCCCAGACACCTCGGGTGTCGTGGACGATCTTCTGCGCGAGCAGCGAGGCATCCAGATTGATGAACTCATTGTGATCGACCAGCAGGAGGACGATATCAGCCTGTTCAATCGCGGCTGCGGTCTCGGTCAGAGTCACGTTTTCCTGCGCCGCGAGTTCTGCAGGAAGCTCCTCGATGTTCGGCTCGACAGCGAGAATCGTCGCTGCAGGAAGCTCCTCTGCCAGGCGACCGACGATCTGACGAGCTGGGCTTTCTCGCAGGTCATCGATATTCGGCTTGAACGCCAGTCCGAGAGTAGCGATCTTCACTTCATTGATGCGCTTCGCCTGGGGGATGAGCTTGTCGAGAACGAACCCGGGTTTGGAATCGTTGACTTCGCGAGCAGTCTTGATGAGCGACGACTGTTCCGGAGCTGTTGCGACGATGAACCACGGGTCCACGGCGATGCAGTGACCGCCGACGCCGGGGCCCGGCTGCAGAATGTTGACACGAGGGTGGTGATTGGCCAGCTCGATGAGTTCCCAGACATTGATGTCGAGTCCGTCGGCGATCATGGACAGTTCATTTGCGAAGGCGATGTTGACGTCGCGGTAGGCGTTCTCGGTCAGCTTAGATAGCTCTGCCGTCCGAGCATCGGTCATGAGGAACTCGCCCTCACTGAAGAGTTGGTAAAGGTCGCGGGCACGCTCGCCGGCATTGCCGTTGAGGGTGCCGACGATCCGGTCATTCGTGCGCAACTCGATCATGATTCGGCCGGGCAGAACACGTTCGGGGCAGTGAGCGAAGTAGACCGACTTTGCCGTGTCTTCTTCGAGAGTCAGATCCGGGCGCTGAGAAAGGATCGTCTCAGCCAGGAATTTGGTCGCTCCCGGAGGCGCCGTCGATTCGAGGATGACGAGCTCATTCCCTACGAGGAGCGGTGCGATCTGCTTACCAGCGGTCTCGATGTAGGACAGGTCCGGCTTATGACCGTCCTTAAATGGAGTCGGTACGGCGACAATGTAGTTGTCGGCATGAGGGGTCTCAGTCGTGGCCTTGAGGTAGCCCTGAGAGACGACGCCAGCCACAGTAGTTGACATGTCCGGCTCGACGAAGGGGATGTTGCCTTCGTTGATGGTAGCTACAGCATCGGCATTGATATCGACACCGATGACGTTTGCACCCGAACTTGCCAGCACCGCGGCAGTCGGTAAGCCTATGTACCCTAGCCCGATTACCGCTACAGATGGGCGCTGACCAGTAGGACTAGGGGGCATTGCCGAAACTCCGAACTCTTAGGGACTATAAGTGAAATAGTAGTGAGTCATTTTGGTTTCAGGAAACGTGTCTGACTTGCGAAACTGCGGACTTTGGCTTCGCTGGTGTTAAATTTGCCTGGTCATCTAGCTTGCGTGTAGGAGTCATTTTTGAGCAATTCCAGTGAGACGTCGGCCCGTTCAGTGATGGTAATCTACGGCACGCGTCCTGAAGCTATAAAAGTTGCTCCCGTGATCAAGGCTCTTGAAAACGATACCAAACTGCGGCCAATCGTCGTTGTCACCGCACAACATCGGGAAATGCTTGATCAGGTGAACGAAGTCTTCGACATCGCGCCTGACGTCGACCTCAACCTCATGGCACATGGCCAGACGCTCAACGCGATCGCCGGCAACGTTATCACCAAGATCGACATGGTCCTCGAAAAGCACCGTCCTGATGCCATTCTCGTCCAGGGGGACACGACGACAGTGATGGGCGCTGCGATCGCCGCGTTCAACAGAGAGATCCCGGTCGTTCACCTCGAGGCCGGACTGCGCAGCGGCGACATCAATTCTCCGTTCCCCGAAGAGGCTAACCGCAAGATCGTCTCTCAGATAGCCCGTGTCCACCTAGCACCGACGATGATCTCGCGATCGAATCTACTGGCTGACGGCGTTCCCGACGAGAATATCCACGTAATCGGCAACACTGTCATCGATGCTCTTCATTGGGCCGTCGAAAGACCGTCAAAGAATTCCATCCCAGGGCTTGCCGATTTCGAGAAGGACGAACGCCGAGTCTTGTTGGTCACGGCCCACCGCCGTGAGAACCTCGGTGAGAACATGGTCAACATCGGCAAAGCGATGCGTCACCTGGCACTTAAATACCCGGATCTCCTCATCGTGTGGCCTGCTCATAAG
The DNA here is from genome assembly GCF_900169265.1 of Brevibacterium iodinum ATCC 49514. Classification (GTDB taxonomy): domain Bacteria; phylum Actinomycetota; class Actinomycetes; order Actinomycetales; family Brevibacteriaceae; genus Brevibacterium; species Brevibacterium iodinum. The sequence goes on along the minus strand of NZ_FXYX01000013.1, from coordinate 3,607 downwards.
AACCCGAAGGTTCGGGCATCTATTGCTCCGCAGATCGAAGATCTTGACAACGTCGTGCCCATTGAGCCTGTTGACTACGGAGAGTTCTCACATCTCATTGCGAAGTCCGATATTGTGCTCACCGACTCGGGCGGTATTCAGGAGGAAGCGCCGAGCCTGGGCAAGCCCGTTCTTGTCCTGCGAGAGAATACGGAACGGCCCGAAGCGGTCGACGCTGGCACTGTGAAGCTCATCGGCACGGACATGGAGAGGATCATCGCGGAGGTTTCTCGGCTGCTTGACGACAAAAAGGCCTACCGTGAAATGGCGAACGCTGCGAACCCCTATGGCGATGGGCACTCCGCTGGGAGAAGCGTCGACATCATGAACGAGCTGCTTTCGACTACTCAGAAGCAGTAGTGTTCGGCCGCGAACCCGTATGAGTGGACGTCGCTGTTAGCGAGAAGTAGATCGTCATCAACTGACCACGTGTGAGCGTGATCTCCGCGGACCTGAACGAAATTGAACCGATCCGCCGAGTAAATGCTAGCGTCAGCCTCTACGAGGCGGCGCTGGAGATCAGTGTCCTCGCCGAGTGTTCGGTGGGCAAATGGGAACTGTTCGAACAGCTTGCGGCTGCCGATCAGCGTCGGTCCCATGACCAAATCCGTGAATCTGTGCTCGCGTTCTGGGAATCTGCACATGACGATATTGCGCCCACGCAGATGAAGATAGTGGGCTTGTTTTCCGACAAGATCGGCATTCGAGTACCTTAGTGCGGCCAACTGGTCGGAGAGGTAGTGCTCACCATAGATGTCATCATCGTCCATTTTCGCGATCACATCTCCGCTGCTTGCAGCGACGCCGGCGTTCAGGCACTCACCGAGGGTTCGGTCTCCAGGGACGTGAACGACCACGAAATTGTCGATTCCGGCGTCCTTCGCGCGGCCGGCGAAGTCAGGTGGCACCTCGAACCCGTGAGTGACGAGCACTAATTGGCGATCGTTGTGGAGCTGTTTGGCATGAGTTGCGATGACACTATCGAGATGGTCCGGACGATTAGTCGAAACCACGGCGGAAATGGATTGCGGAAACGGATTTTCGTAGGTGATGTCGAGGCTGTCCATGACAGTCATCGCCCGTTGACTGTAGGTGTGTTCGCGCCAAATCCGTCGCTGAGCTTTGTGCACAGTCCGCTCACGAAGTTCCCGGCTGCGGACGGATGCGCGCAGAATGAGCTCAGCATCGTGTCTGCTCTCGGGCTGTGGCAACTCGTCACGCGGGAAGAATTCACATGTCGCTGCACTGGGAGTAGTTACGACAGGCGTTCCGGCTGCAATGATCTCGAAGATTCTGCGCGCGCACATGCTTGGTGAATCGACGACAGAATTCACATTGAGGAACACCTTGTAGTACTTGTAGGCGGTGAGCAGATTGCGGTAGGGGAGGGAACCGATGACGTGTTCGGCGAGCTTGCCCGGAAACTGGTATCGGTCATCATCGCCGAGGAAACGCGAGAAGATCTCGAGACCGTATTCCATCCGTCCTGACGCATCGGCCGCAGCCCCCAGAAGCATATCCATCTGCTCTCGCCGTTCGGGAAATTTGTGTGCGAAGTACATTCCTGCGAATGCGATGTCCCGAACTGCGAAGTTCTGAGCCGGGCGGGCTGGCGAGTGAATGGCAGGCTGTGCGGCAAAAGGCAAGGCGGCCACTCTGTTATGGCCGAGTTCGGTTTGATACCGCTCTAGAAGCCTGGAATCGCTTGTGAATACGACATCGCAGAGTTTCGCCAAAGGAAGGAAGTCGTCAAAATGAGGTGGATCCTCCTTATTCCAGAATACGACACGAATACCGCGAGCTCGGCAGGCTGAAAGAAGAGCGATGGTGTCATCTTTCGGACCAGAGTCGCCCGTCAACTGATACTTCCATTCACCAGCGTTGCCGTTCCAAGCTGACTCTAGAAAAACGAAGTCGACATCATCCAACTGTTGTCGCCATGTTCGGCGGCTCAGGGGAATGAGATTCCATTCATAGCCGAAGCACTCCATTGAAAATTCATCAAGGATTACACCTACGCTCAGATTGGAAAAGACTGAGTCTCGTTCGGCAGCAGGAAGCGGTGGGAAGATCTCTGCGAGGTCGACACTTTGCAAGGAAGAGGTGGAAATCGTCGTAGGAGCCTCGGCAACTCTCTGTGAGACACGACGGCGTTTATACCAGGTATTGACTTGCGAAAGGCCGCCATTACGCAGATGCCAGATTGCGGTCCTGAGGGTTCGAAGTTGCGAAGATGTCAAACTCGGATCCCTTGTCCCCTCCCCAGCTGAATCCCGATAAAGGCTCGCCGGGCCAGTATTGCGATGGCGTTGGTCTGCCCTGAAAGGGCCGATAACTATGATACAGCGGTAGGGTCCCCCAGCTGCCCGTACGGAGATTGAAAGTGCCGAAGTATCCGTGAAAACTTCTTCGAGCCCCCAATGTTGCTTCAGCGAATATCGTCGAGATTCCCCTCATCAGTTTTTCTGCCGCCATTATCTTTTGCTATGGCATGAGGAGAGGCGGTGGACCCTACCTAATAATTGGACCTGTGTTCCTGCAGCGAATCTAGGAGTTTGTTCTGGGACTGTAGGTTGCACGGACTTTGAGCCGCCAGCTGGTTATCATAGTTGTTATGCAGTTGGACGACGAGCCCGACTATCCCAGGGGCTTCCTGCTTGCAACTTCGGCAGTGACACCACCGGATTCTTTCGAACCTGGCCCGGCCCTACCCAACTTTTGGATACACCCGTGGACCTCAGTTGGCATTGCGCAGGAAGGCACGCTGCTCGTGGCTGTCATTGGTATTTGTGTCCCGACTTTTGAGTCACCCGTGGAGCGCGCCCCGGAAAATCTACTTGGGCGATTACAGCAAAATGAGGAATCGCTCCTCGCCGCTCTGTCCGACTTCGCCGGCAGATATGCTGTGATTTTCGGAAGCGTCGGTCATCTGAAGATTGTCAACGATGCGACCTCGATGCGATCGGTTTTCTACGCTCCGGAACAAGGGATTGTCGCTTCACATGCACTACTGGTCGAAGAGTCACTGGGGGAGCAGATCGTAAGCTCGAAGCTCCCAGTACACCACGGTTTTCCGGGGAACCGGACTCCATTCGCCCGAACGAAAGTATTGACCCCCAATACCTATCTGGACCTCGCGCGATCCTGCGTAGTCCGATTCTGGCCGTTCAGATCAGTGCCTGAGGTAGACGTCGAGGGCGCCGCTGCACAGCTGATTGAACAGGTGACACGGGCGATCCGAGTAGCAGCGCAAGGGCACAATCTGCGATTGGCGCTGACCGCGGGACTTGACTCCCGTGTGTTGCTGGCGATGGTCCTCCACGCCGGAGTGACTTTTGAGTCATACACCTATGGGACAAAGAGAGATACTGCGGTGGACCGTGCGTTCGCCCTTGATCTTGCGAAGCAGGCAGGCGTTCCACACACTTTGATTCCAAATCCCGGGACTGCTGAAGGTTTGGTTGACTTCACGACTGGATAAATTCCAGGAAGGATAGAAGTCATGCCAAAGATCTACACCGATGAGTTCAAGCAATCAGCGCTCGAGCTCTTGGACGATGGAATGACC
>NZ_FXYX01000016.1 GCF_900169265.1 Brevibacterium iodinum ATCC 49514 | reverse complement strand
TGAATCGCAGTGGTGATCGTAGGTTGAATTCTGCGTTGTACATGGTGGCTATCACGCGGCTATCTCACCATCAGCGGTCCCAGGAATATATGGCGAAACGGCTTGGTGAGGGGGAGACGAAGAAGGAAACGATCCGGTGTATGAAGCGTCACGTCGCTCGTTCTGTGTATCGGATTCTCGAGGCCACGAAACCGATCGGCCAAGCCGCTTGACAGACATAGAAGGATCCTGACGGCGGCCCAGCAACCTCGCGCGAGGTTGCTGGGCCGCCGTCAGGTAGCAATTAGAGGGATTCTAGGACTTTGCGGACTCCGGCGTTGCGCAGGGACTCGTGGCGGACCGAGGCCCAATAGGACACCTGCTTGGAGAACAGCTCGGGCAGCACCTGCACCAAGCGCGAATTGCCGTGGGCGAGGAAGTCCGGAAGGATGCCGATCCCGGCCCCGTGCGAGGTCGCGAGCACGTGCGCATGCACCGAGGTGGACCGGAAGAAGCCTGTCCCACGGGGAAGGGCATCGGCCGCCTCGTCGAGATCATCGACCTGCAGCGAATTCTCGATGTAGTAGACCATCCGGTGGTCGGCCAGATCATCCAGCGTCTGCGGCATCGGATGCGAGGAGATGTAGTCCTGCGAGGCATAGAGCTGGAGCCGGTAGTCGCGGATGTGCTTGGCAATCGACCGCGGGGCATCAGGACGCCCGACGACGATCTCGATATCTACACCCGACCGGTACTGCCTGGCCCGCTGCGTGGCGGTGATCAGCTCGATCTGCAGTCCCGGATGCTGCGCCTGCAGTGTGGTGAGCGCCGGAACGGCATACTCAAGGGCGAAGGCCTGCGGACAGGCCAGCCGGATCGTCCCGGAGAGAGCCGAGTTCGAATGCGCATCGATGCGGCCCAGAGCGGCCTCGATATCCTCGGCGATCGGCAGCAGCTGGCGCCCGGCGGCGCTGAGCTCCCACCCGTCGGGGGAAGCCACGAGCACGCGATCGCCGTACGCTCTCTCGAGCGCGGCGATGCGCCTGGACACGGTCGTGTGGTTGAGGCCGAGGCTGTGCGCGGCGGCCGTGAACTTCCCCAGTCGGGCGACGGCGAGCAGAGTCAGCAGATCCTCGGGAGCGATCTGCAGACCTGAACTGCCAGGTGCATAGGAAGCCATAGTGGCTCCATTCTATCTGCGTCCGCGCACATAACCGGTGCGGAAGAGGTGAGGCTCCCCGCCGGCCTTCCGCACGTTCACTGGCGTACTGTGAGAGGGAACACCTAAGAGTTGCTGAACATGATGCGAGGAGGCATATTATGTCGACGATTGGATGGGTGGGCCTGGGAAATATGGGCCGCCCGATGACTGCGAACCTGGTCAGGGCCGGTCACACCGTCAATGGTTTCGATCTCGTCCCCGAGGCCGTGGACGCAGCCGCGAAGAGCGGGGTGAACCCCGTGAGTTCCATCGCCGAGGCGGTCGCCGGTGCCGATATCGTCTTCACGATGCTGCCCAAGGGCGAGCACGCCCGCACCGCCTACCTCGAGCCCGACGGTGTCCTGGCCAACGCGGACCAGAGGACCCTCCTCATCGATTCCTCGACGATCGACTTCGATTCGGCGCGTCTCCTCCATGCCGAGGCGAAGAAGGCAGGCTTCCGCCTGATCGACGGACCCGTCTCCGGCGGAGTCACCGGTGCCGAAGCCGGCACCCTGACGTTCATGCTCGGCGGTGCCGACGCCGACATCGAAGAGGCTCGCCCCTTCATCGAGGCGATGGCCGGCAACATCTTCCACGCCGGTGGTGACGCCGCAGGTCAGGCCGCGAAGATCGTGAACAACATGATGCTGTCGATCAGCCTCCAGGGTGTCGTCGAAGGCGCTGTGCTCGCCGATCGCTTCGGCCTCGACCCGAAGGTCTTCCACGATATTGCGAAGGTCTCCTCCGGTGACTCCTGGCCGCTGCGTACGTGGTACCCGGTGCCGGGCGTGACGACGACGGCCGCAGCGAACAACGAGTTCCAGCCCGGCTTTGCCACCGCACTCATGCACAAGGACGTCGGCCTGGCCCTCGCCGGCGCCGAGACCCAGGGTGTCGAGCTCCCGGCCGCCTCCCTTGTCCACGCGCAGCTGCAGAAGCTCATCGACGAAGACCTCGGCGGACTCGACACGTCCGCCCTGATCAAGAACATCGACCCGGACGCCGAGGGTCTGCCGAAGTAGGCACTGTAACGGGGCCGAGGCGGCACCGAGTTGCGGACGATCCGTGTCGAAGAATCACAATGAATTCGACACGGATCGTCCGCAACTCGTTTCCCTGCCCGGTGGACCGGCTAGGTGGACCGGCCCGGACGCGGGCCCGTTCCCGTCGTGACACCTGGTGCGGGACTCGGCCGCTGGAGCATCCTCGGCGACCTGAAACTTCGTGCGGCTCATGTAAGACTGGAGTCATGAGTACGCCTGATTCCGCCTCCCCGCTCTCCGCCGACGACATCGCCGCCATCACCGGCAACCTCGACGAGGTGGCTGATCGGGCCCGGGCCGCCGCCGAGGCGAGCGGTCGCAGCGGGGACGATGTGCGCGTGCTGCTAGCGACGAAGACGCAGCCGGCGGAGAAGATCCGCGTCGCCCTCGAGCACGGGTTCACGCTCATCGGCGAGAACAAGGTGCAGGAGATCACCGGCAAGGCCGAGGCGCTCGCCGACCTCGATCCCGAGACCCACCTCATCGGACCGCTGCAGCGCAACAAGGTCAATCACACCCTGCGGCATGCTCAGTGCATCCAGTCCGTCGACAACCTCTCGCTGGCCGAGAAGATCAACAACCGCCTCGACGTCCTCGATGAGACCGTCGACTACTTCATCCAGGTCAACACCTCCCGCGAGGACTCGAAGTTCGGTGTCGCACCCGAAGACGCCGAGGAGCTCATCACCGCGACCCGGGCACTTGGCCGGATGCGGCTGCGCGGACTCATGACGATCGGACTGCCCGGCAGCAGCCCCGAAGAGATCCGCCCCAGCTACTCCGACCTGCGCGAGCTCAGCGAGACGCTGCGCGGATCAGGGGTCATGCCCGCCGAGGCGGCCGAGCTGTCGATGGGCATGAGCGGCGACTTCGAACTCGCCATCGCCGAAGGAGCGACGATCGTCCGCATCGGATCGAGCATCTTCGGCGCTCGCGACTATTCCTGACCGGTCCTCCACACCCACACGGGCCGACTCGGCATCCGCCGCATTCCCGGGCGGGGGAGAGAACCGTCACTTGATGACGTTGGGAAGGCCGCCTCGGTGGAGGATCTGCGATCATAGAATCATGAACAGCAGTCCAGATATCTCCGCGTCAGCCAACTCCCCGGCACGGGACGTCAAGGTCCGTGCGCCCGAACTCGTCGGTCGCCGGTGGATGAACTCCGGCGGCAAGGACCTGACCCTGGCCGATCTGCGCGGAAAGGTCGTCCTCCTCGACTTCTGGACGTTCTGCTGCATCAACTGCCTCCACGTCCTCGACGAACTGCGCCCGTTGGAGGAGAAGTACGCCAAGGAGCTTGTCATCATCGGCGTGCACTCGCCGAAGTTCGAGTTCGAACGCACCGTCGAAGCCGTCGACCAGGCCGTGGAACGCTACCAGGTCGAACACCTCGTCCTCGACGATCCCGACCTCGTCACCTGGCAGGCGTACACCGCTCGCGCCTGGCCGACCTTGGCCGTCATCGACCCCGAGGGCTACCTCGTGGCGACCATGTCCGGTGAGGGCCATGCAGCCGGTCTCACCGAGATCATCGAGGGCCTCATCGAGGAGCACTCGGCCAAGGGCACCCTCCACTCCGGCGACGGACCCTACGTTCCGCCGCCGGCCCCGGAGACAGACCTGTTCTACCCCGGAAAGGCCACCCGGCTGCCCTCTGGCCACCTCATCGTCGCCGATTCCGGACACCACAGCCTCGTCGAATACGACGACGATGCGGCCTCGATCATCCGCCGTATCGGCACCGGTGAGCGCGGCGCGGACGACGGCGACTTCGCCTCGGCGAGCTTCAGCGAACCCGGAGGCATCACCGTGCTGCCCGCCGATCTGGCGGCCGAAGTCGGCTACGACCTCGTCGTCGCCGATACCGTCAACCACACCCTGCGCGGGATCGACCTGACGAACGAGACAGTCACGACCATCGCCGGCACCGGTGAGCAGCACATGGTCGGAGCCATCGACAACGTCCGCGGCAAACCCGGTGAGCTGGGACGATACGATGGATCCGCGCGTGATGTGAAGCTGTCGTCGCCGTGGGATGTCCTCTTCGTCCCCTCCACCGCCGAGGTGGTCGTGGCGATGGCAGGCAACCACACCATCTGGTCTTTCGATCCGAAGGACGGCACGATCCGCATCCTCTCGGGCACGATGAACGAGGGCCTGGTCGACGGCGACGGGGAGTCTGCGTGGTTCGCCCAATCCTCCGGTCTCGACCTCGGGCCAGCGGGCGAGGTGTTCGTTGCCGACTCCGAGACCTCGGCGATCCGCCGCCTCGACCCCGCCACCGGTGAGGTGTCCTCGCTGGTGGGCGTCGGACTCTTCGACTTCGGCTTCCGCGACGGACCGGCCGCCGAAGCCCGCCTGCAGCACCCGCTGGGAGTGCGCAGCCTGCCTGACGGGTCGGTCGCGATCACCGACACCTACAACGGTGCGATCCGCCGCTTCGACCCGAGGACCGAGGAAGTCACGACCCTGGCGCGCGGCCTGCGCGAACCCTCGGACATCGTCCTCATCGACGACGAAGGCACCCCCGATGACGCCGAACTCATCGTCGTCGAGTCCGCAGCGCACGCACTCACCCGGGTGAAGCTGCCCAAGGACGCCCAGAAGGTCGACGAAGGCGCATTGACGACGAAGCGCCCTTCGACGGAGATCGCCTCCGGTCCGGTTTCGCTGACCGTGAGCTTCACTGTACCGGCTGGTCAGAAGCTCGACGACCGGTGGGGTGATCCCACGTTCCTGCAGGTGTCTGCGACGCCGCCGGAACTCATCTCCTCCGGAGAAGGCGGAGCCGAGGGGCTCAGCCGAGATATCGTCATCAATCCCGAGTTCACCGAGGGAGTGCTGCACGTGACAGCGCGTGCTGCAGCCTGCGACGGTGAGCCAGGGGGAGAGATCCCGCTGCACGCGGCCTGCCACCTCTACCAGCAGGACTGGGGCATCCCCGTCGAGCTCGCGGATTCGGCTCCGAACGCACTCACCCTCGACCTCCGCGGCGCCTGAGCGCTCGGCCACCGGAACGAGGGCCGCTGTCGATCAGGTGGACGGTCATCGCTGAAAGCCCATGCACGGAGATTGTTGGGTCGATCCACGGTGTTTTCGGCGTTCTGAACGCCGTGGATCGACCCAACAATCGGCGGATTCGCCCCTTAGCCCGCCGTGCCCAGGTGGGGTCGGGTTGCATGGACGGCCCTGGGTGGCTGCTCAGCCGAGGTACGTCGCAAGAATATGCTTGAACGTGTCCATGTCTGTTCGCTTCGAGACCCGAAGGACCACCCATCCTTCGGCCTCCAGCAGCTGCCGACGCTCGATGTCCACGCCGAACTGGTACGACGAGGTTCTGTGATGGTCACCTTCGTATTCGATGGCGAGCTTGATGTCGGGGTATCCGAGGTCAGGGCGGAGAGTCGCCGAGACCGTCGAACACTTCACTTCCGGGTGAACTTCCGGTTCTGGAAATCCGTTCGCGATGATCCACAGTCGCAACCACGTTTCACGCGGAGAATCGACTGTCTCGCGGATCAGTGACAACGCCCGCCGCACCGATTTTCGCGCTTTGAGGTAGTGGCTTGCGGCTGCCTTTTCCCGAAGCTGATCGAGACTGGTGAGCGGACCACTGTTCTGTCTGCTGATGGCCGCATCACCCAGCGCAATCAGGTCGTCTTCGCTGATCAGCGGGGCGAGTTCGAAGAACAGATCTGTGGCTGAAATCAGCGGCAGATTGTAGAACTCAGTGATGTCGAAGCCGGATCCTCGGTGGAGCTGCACGGCTTTTCGCCGAATTCGCAGACCTCGATCGCCGCTGATGACGTGGGTGTCGAAGTCCTTGCGACGGCTAGGCAGTGGCAGCCCGTAGAGTGCAGCGGCAGTCAGCGAACAGCCGATGACATGCGGGTGCAAGAGCAGAAGCGCTGAAAGTCTCACTTGTTGTTGTAACCACTTCTGATCCGCCCACGGCGGGCAGAGAACCCGAGAGCTGGGATCGGCTTCAACCCACACGCCGCGGAAGACTTGTATGAAACGAGACCGGTCTTTCAGCGCGAATTCCGTGAGCCCGCGCGCTTCGAGATCGCTGTGCATAAAAGGGACGGGAGCCGTCTGGAAATCGGCAGGCGACCGAATTGTTCTGCGCATGACAGACAGGATCGTCCGCGCACCGTGAATAGTGAACGCGTCTGAATGCGACTGTGGACACTTTCCGTCGGTCCTCAGGAATCGGCGTGAGAGTGCAGAGATCGCCCCGGCCCTAGCCATCGCTGGCGAATCCACGGTCCGGTCGTATTTTGCAGCAACCGTGCGAGGAGTTCATCCACAGGAAAGAATGGGTGAGTGGGGCTCCTTGAGACACGTCTGAAGCCTCTCGACGTGCGATTGTTGGGTCGATCCACGGGGGTTTCGGCCCCCTGAAAGCCGTGGATCGACCCAACAATCCCGCGGCGAGGAGAATCGCGAGAGGCGCACCCGTCGGAGGTCCGGACACGGGCCTGTGGAGCCGGACTGGGACCTCAGCAGGAGGAGCGCCCCTTATGCGATGGTGACGTCGCCGAGGCGGCGCGGTTCGAAGCTCACCTGTGAAGACTTGACGACCACCGAACCGCCGAGGACGAAGGAGAGCTTCTCGTCGAAGTCGTGTTCGGCAGCGGTGACGATGTCCCGGTAGCGTCCCTTGACCCGCACCTCGACCGTGGAGGGAGTAAGTTCGAGATCGCTGCCGGACGAGGTCAGCCCGATCTGCGGACTGCGCTCGAGCGACCAGGAGACATCGCCGATGATCTCATTGTCCGTGTCGTAGCCGAAGACGCAGCCGGCCGGCATGAGCGTCTTCGACTTCATGCAGTCCTGCAGATGGTCGGTGACCTGCTCCTCCACGGTCTGCTCGAGCTTGGCCGTGGGTTCGGGCGAGAGCTTCACGGTGGGGGAGTCGCCGGGGGCGGTCACCTCGGTGCGTTGGGATCGCGACTTCAGATACGTCGCATCGAAACCGACGAGGTAGCTCGCCGGGAACAGCACGGGCACACTTCCCGTGCTGACCCCGTATCCGTTGACCGTCGCCGTTGACGAACCGGAGACGTCCAGGGTCAGCGTCGGCCATTCTTCCTGTTCGATGGCCCAGCGGTTGAAGAGTCCCGCGCTGGCAGGCAGGCGGACCATGTTGAGATCGACGGTCTGCTCCTGCGAGGACAGGTTGTAGCTGAGGCGGACCTTCGCGTGATCGCCGTCGACGGAGACGGTCTCGGCCTCGGGCTCGCGCGGCAGGTCGGGAGCCGCGGAGAGGACCTCGTCACTCAGTGCCAAGGTCGATGTCGGAGTCGGTGTGGACAGGTAGGAGAAGGCACTCTGCGCATCGCCGCGTTCGATCGCCGAGATATAGGATTCGGCGGCTCGCGCGGGGGTGTAGACGGTGAAGTTGAGGAGGGGGACCGCTGCCACTGTGAGGACGACGACCGTCAGCGCTGAGATCAGAAGTCTGCGCGACGTTCGCATGGCGCTCCTGATTCGGTTGGGAACTTGAGGGGACTGGGCAGTTCTCAGTCTATCTGCCGCGGTTCACTCGACCGGGTAGGCATGCAGGGCAGAGGTGTCGACCTCGACGAAGACATGCGTGCCGACCTTGACGTTGGCTCGCAGTTCGGAGATCGTCGCGCCGAGTCCAGGGTGCAGCACCCCGAATCCGATGGCCGGCTTTTTGCCCGCATCTGACTCGGCGTTCGCCGCGGAATCCTCAGCCGGTTCGGCGGATGCGTCGGACTTCGTCGAATCCGTCGGATCCGGCTGCCTGCTCGGCACTCCGGCGAGGTCGGCGAGGTCGACGTCGAGGGCGAGTCCCATCTCCGTGTCGACCGGTGAGAGCTTCGCCTGCAGACAGGAACCGCGATCGCGCAGTCCCGTGACGATGGCTTCGAACACCGTCGCCGAGGTGAACGCCGGGTCGTGTTCGTCCAATGACAGGAGGGCGGCACGCCACCCGAGGGTGACGAACACCTTCCCGTCGAGGTCGGTGCGGGCGCGCACGGCCGAATGGCCGATGGACAGCCATCCCTTCCGTGCCAGCCCGGAATAGACATTGACGCCGCTGAGCTCGGCCGGCAGCGAACCGCGCGGTTCGGTGACGATCTGCTCCAAGGAGCCGAGCGCGACGAGTTGGTCCTTTTCGATATCGGCCACCCCTGCCTCGGCGATGGAGTGGTCGGTCAGCGAATTCGAGCTGAAGACGACGCCGCGGCCCTCTTGGGCGATGAGTTCGGCGAAGCGACCCCGCAGACCGGTGCGCAGATGGCCGGGGACCGAACCGAACGGGTCGATGAGAGTCAGCCATTTCGCGCCGCTCGCCCAGGCCGCGGCCAGGGCGAGACGGGCACGATCGGGCGCGTCGAGGTCATCGAGACGACTGCGCAGAACATCGGGGCGCAGTCCGAATGATGTCAATGCAGCCGATGGATCCGCTGCCGATGCCGCCTCCCCAGATCCGGCATCGGCTTCGCGAAGATAGCTCTTCATCCAGCTGCGCACACGCAAGCGACCCGACCGGCGACCGGTCGGGAAGCGTGGTGGTGGTGCGACGTGGGGCAGGGCCGCCACGGACAGCACCACCGAGGTGGTGCTGTCCGGGCTGCCCATGAGTCCGAGCATTGTCCCTGCTCGCAGACGTCCGAGGTCGATCTCGCGTCCGTCGAGCTGCAGCCCCGCGAGGGACAATTCATCGTTCAACGCGGCTTAGAACTCCGCGGGATCGTCGGAGGCATTCATCCGCCGACGGGTGATGATGACAGCTGCCGCACCGACTGCGAGCAGACCGACACCGAGAGCCAGTCCGGTCATCTCGGCACCGGTGCGCGGCAGGTCGCTGCCCGAATCGTTCGAGCCGCTGCCGTTCCCGGTCCCGTTTCCGCCCTCGTCGACGGCGGTGCCGTTGGTGAGCACGGTGAAGCTTCCGCCCTGGGGCTCGTCGAAGCTCTCGGCCTGGGCACGCACGTTGTAGGTGCCGAGCACGGCCTTGACCTTGGCCTGGACACCGAATGTGACCTTGCCTTCGGAATCGGCTTCCTTGGTCATCGTGTAGCGGTCGACCTTGCCCTGGGCATGCTCGACCGTGATCGAGACCTTCTCGCCGGGCTGAGCCCCGCTGACGCCGAGCTTGATGCCGTCGCCCAGGAAGTTCTCGGAGCTGACCTCGGTCGGGTTGATGAACATGGACGCCTGTGCGGCTGCGGCAGGTTGCTTGTCCTCGGTGCCGGGGCTGGCCGGGCCGGTGGACTCGGGAGCCTCGTCCTCGGCCTTCTTGTCGCCTTCGGCCGCGTTGTCGGCGTCTTCGGACTCCGACGGCTGGCCGGTCGGTTCGTCGGACTTCGGCGCTTCGTCCTTCGGGCCCTCGGCCGGTCCAGGCTTCACGCCGTCGGCGGGAGCCTCATCGGCCTTGTCGTCAGCCTCGTCGGTCTCAGACGGGCTCGGCTTCGGTGCCTCGGTGGTGGGCTCTTCGGTCTTCGTCTCCGACGGGCTCGGCTTCGGTGCCTCGGTGGTGGGCTCTTCGGTCTTCGTCTCCGACGGGCTCGGCTTCGGTGCCTCGGTGGTGGGCTCCTCGGTCTTCGTCTCCGTCGGCTCGGGAGCCTTCGTGGTGGGTTCCTCGGTCTTCGTCTCCGAGGGCTCCGGGGACTTCGTTTCGCTGGGAGTCTCGTCCGGAGTCTCGATGGGACCGGTGGCCGAATCACACTTATCGTCGTCGCCCTTACCCGGTTCCTCGACCTCGGAGGCCTTGGAGACGACCTCGAAGGTCACCTTCGAGGACTTCTTCTCGGACTTGAGATCGGTGAGGTAGAGCGAGTACTCGCCGACAGGCACCTGGGCACCGTCGGTGACGGTGAAGAAGTAGGTGCCGGAGACCTTTCCGTCTTCGTCGACCGTGAGCTTCTTGTCCGGCGAGTATTCGGTGCCATCGGTGCCGACGACGGTCACTGTGGCCTTCTGGTCCGGGCTGAATCCGGTGCCGGAGAAGCCGATTCCCTTTTTGTCGTCAGCGATATCGGCGCGGGTCACCTGCGCCTGCGCAAGGGTCGCCTGCGGATCCGACTCGTCGGGAACCGAAGAATCCGATTCGGAGCTGCTCGATGACTGCTGATCACCCTGGGCGCACAGCGGTTGCTGAGGGACCGAAGCGGTGGACTCTGTCGCTGCGAACGCCGGGGCGCCAGCAAGACCTGTCAATGCAACGGCTACTGCGGGGGCAAGCACAAGACGCGAGGTCTTCACAGTAATGCCTTTCGATTGTTGTCTACCCACGAAAGACGATGGACTCCCGGCATTCCTTGGCTTAAGAAGGGGAAGGCACCATCGTGCGCGGGTCCGTACAGCTCATTACCCTAAGGCATTCATCCGCCGCTATGGGGAGACACACGGGTAAAAATCAGGAGAATTCCCGAGAATCGTTACCGTTTTGTGACATAGTTTCGGCGTGGCGGTGGATTTTGCCGGCCGGTGATGCGTGCTCGACCCATGGTTCGGCGGAGGGGAGAGGAGAGGAGTCTCAAGCGTACGGGGCTTGCAGCGACTACCATCGGAAGCGTGACTCTCCTTTCCGACCGCGACATCCGCGCCGAGCTCGACTCCGGGCGCATCGCCCTCGACCCCTACGACCCGTCGCTGATCCAGCCGGCCAGCGTCGACGTGTGTCTCGACCGCTGCTTCCGGCTCTTCGACAACCACAAGTACGCGGTCATCGACCCGAGCCTCGAGCAGCCCGAGCTCACCCGTTTCGTCGAAGCCGCTCCGGGGGAGCCCTTCGTCCTCCACCCGGGGGAGTTCGTCCTCGCCTCCACTCATGAGCTCGTGACTCTGCCCGTCGATGTCGCGGCTCGGCTCGAGGGCAAGTCCTCGCTCGGACGTCTCGGTCTCCTGACCCACTCGACCGCCGGATTCATCGACCCCGGTTTCAGCGGCCACGTCACCCTGGAGCTGTCGAACGTCGCGACCCTGCCAATCACGCTGTGGCCGGGCATGAAGATCGGCCAGCTCTGCTTCTTCCGACTCAGCTCGGCTGCGGAGAATCCCTATGGTTCCCAAGCCACGGGCAACCGCTACCAGGGCCAGCGCGGCCCGACCGCTTCCCGTTCGCACCTCAATTTCTATCGGAGGGAGATGTGATCACCCGCCGCGAACTGCGGCTGCAACGCGAAGCCGCTGAACGTGCCGCCCGGGAACAGGCCGACGCTGCGCGCTACCAGGCCCCCGACGCAGAAACGACGGGTGCCTCTGCCCCGACAGACGCCTCCGCCCCCGTGCCCCCTGCCTCCGACGCTCAGGCCGCGAGCAGGCGGCGGACCGGGATGCCGTCGACGGGGCGGCCCGGATACGGCGGTGCCACGTCCGCGCCCGAGGACACGGCGACCTCGGCGGATCTGCGCGGTTTCCACCTCATCCTCCTCGATGATGCGGTCGAGGTCTCCGACGTGCTCGCGCTCATCCACAACAAGCTGCCCGATCTGCGCCCCGTGCTCGACGAGCACGGGCAGCTGCGCCTGAGCCGGCACTCCCGACTGAGCTCCGGGGCTTCCCTCGACCCGGCCGATGCCGCCGCGCTCGAAGTCCCCGACTGGGCTCGGCACGCCATCGTCATCGACTGCCCCAGGGACCGGCAGCCGACCCCGCCGCCGGACTGGTTCGCCGATGCCGACGGACTCCACGAGGCCTTTCCCAACGGAATGCCGGACCGGGAGGAGGAGCGGATGCTCAGCCTCATGCTCTCCGTCGCCTCCCGCCTCCACACGGGCGTGCGCCTGGCCGACGAACCCGGACTGCCGACGCGGGTGATCATCCCCGACCCGGAGGCGAAGGTCGACCTCTACATCTACTCCTCGTACTGGATGGAGCCGCCGGTCGCGCTCGACCTCGTGCGCCGCCATGCCCCGCACGCCTTCCAGCAGGCTCTGCCCACCCCCGACGAGGATGTGCTGGCCCAAGCGAGCGTCGACGATCCGCTCTTCGACCCTTCCGCCCCGGTCATCCTCGACGGCTATGCCCTGCTCGTCCCGCTCGGCGAGATCGATGAATCCGCCGGCAGCCTCGAGATCCGCGTGATGGAAGCCGAGTGGGTTCCGCCGATCGTCGCCGCCCACACCGACGCCCCGCAGATCGAATACCACGTGCACTGGATGGACACCGAGTCGAAGCGCTATCAGCCGAACCAAGGGCGTCGCTTCCGACGGATGCGCGGTCGGGTGGCCGAGCTGACAGACGCGATCGGAGCCGAACTGCTCGTCGGTTCGGACGGCATCGGACTCGACGAGAACGGCTTCCTCGTGACCAGCAGACAGCTGCGCGCGTGACGAGCCGTCGGATGCACGCGTGACCAGCTTTCGGATACGCGCGTGACCAGCTTTCGGATACGCGCGTGACCGGTGTCGTGTCGGGGCAGAGCCTGTCTCAGCTCACACCCAGCAATTGGGGAAACGACACCTGTTCGTGCGAAAATGGCCTGACGAACCTTTCTCACAAACAGGCATATGACGGAGGTGGCCGCCGGTGATAGTCATGACAGGGGCCTTCTTCGGGGCATCTGTCATCGCCTACCCTCTGGTTCGCCTACTCGGCCGCAACGCCTTCTTCTTCCTCGCCCTCGTCCCCTTCGCGGGACTTCTGTGGAGCCTGTCGACGATCCCCGAGATCTTCGGCCCCGCCGCTCAGCCGGTCGTGGAGAATCTCGACTGGCTGCCCGAGCTCGGTCTCGCCGGGATCTTCCGCCTCGACGTGCTCTCCTGGATCATGACGCTGCTGGTGACCGGGGTCGGCGCCCTCGTCTTCGTCTACTGTGCACGCTACTTCTCGCCCGACGAGCCGGGCCTGGCCCGGTTCGCGGGAATCTTCATGGCCTTCGCCGGAATGATGTACGGGCTCGTCATCGCCGACGAACTGCTCATGCTCTACCTGTTCTGGGAAGGCACGACTGTCTTCTCCTACCTGCTCATCGGGCACAGCCAGTCCCGCCGCCGCTCCAGGCAGGCGGCACTGCAGGCCCTCATCGTCACCACCGCAGGCGGGCTGGCCATGCTCGTGGGCATGATCCTGCTCATCACCGCCACCGGAACCGGGCAGATCTCGACCCTGGTCGACCGAGCCCAGTCGGGTATGGACACCGGCGGAATCATCATCTCCGCCGTCATCCTCATCCTCGTCGGCGCGATCTCGAAGTCCGCGCTCATGCCGTTCCACTTCTGGCTGCCCGGCGCCATGGCCGCACCCACTCCGGTGAGCGCCTATCTGCACGCCGCGGCCATGGTCAAGGCGGGAATCTACCTCGTCCTGCGCCTGGCGCCGGGCTACAACAACATCCCCGGCTGGTCCGAGGTGCTGCTCACCCTGGGTCTGCTGACGATGTTCATCGGCGGTTGGCAGGCGCTGAAGCAGACCGACCTCAAACTGCTGCTGGCCTTCGGCACGGTCTCGCAGCTCGGATTCCTCACCACCATGGCCTCGTTCGGCACTCCGGACATCACGAAGGCGGCCCTGGGTCTGCTCATCGCCCACGCCCTGTTCAAGTCGTGCCTGTTCCTGTGTGTCGGCATCATCGACCACCGTGCCGGCACCCGTGACCTGACGAAACTCTCCGGCGGCTGGAGGGCCTTCCCCGTCGTCGCCGTGTGCGCGACGATCGCTGCCGCCTCGATGGCCGGGCTGCCCCCGCTGCTCGGCTTCGCTGCGAAGGAAGCCGCGTACTCGACCCTTCTGTCCTCGCCGGACAAGACCTCGGTCATCGCCTTCATCGGCATCATGATCGGCTCGATCCTCACCGTCGCCTACTCGACCCGTTTCGTCTGGGGTGCGTTCTCCTCGAAGCCCGGAGTCGACGACATCGCCCGCCGCGACGAGAAGCTCACCCTCGTCGTCTCCCCGCTCATCCTCACCGCTCTGACTCTGGCGCTCGGCCCGGGAGTCGGACTGCTCGACGGCTACTTCTCCGCGTGGACCTCCGGGCTGCCGGCCGTGGCCGAAGGCGATGGGCACTACCACCTCGCGCTGTGGCACGGATTCGAACCGGCGCTCGCCTTCACCGCCGTCACCGTCGCCGCAGGCCTCGCTCTGTTCATCTACCGCCGTCCCTTCGCGAAGGTGCAGGCGACGCTGCCGTCGGGCCTGGACTTCCACGAGCTCTACCGAATGCTCATCGGCTGGATGGAGGCCTTGGCGCTGTGGGTCACCGCCCGCACCCAGCGTGGTTCGCTGCCGTTCTACCAGGGCGTGGTCTACATCGTCCTCGTCGCCGGACTGGGGCTGGCGATCATCTCCAACGACACGTGGAACATCACGTTCCGGCTCTGGGACACGCCGCTGGACCTCATCGTTGCGGCCGTGCTCGTCATCGTCGCGATCGGTGCCACCCGAGCCAAGAAGCGCTTCACCGCTGTCGTCGTCACCGGCATCTCCGGCTACGCGATGGTCGCGTACTTCGCCTTCGTCGGCGCTCCCGACCTGGCTCTGACCCAGGTGCTCGTCGAGACCATCACGATTGTCGTCTTCGTCCTCGTCCTCCGTAGGCTGCCGGCACGCATCGGTGAGTCGACCGGTCGACTCACCCCCGCCTGGCGGGCGATCATCGGCGGTGCCGTGGGCATCACCATGATGCTCGTGGTCCTCATCGCCTCCGGTGTGCGCGTGGCCGATCCGATCTCCGTCGACTTCGGTCAGCTCGCCTACGAGCTCGGTCACGGCAAGAACATCGTCAACGTCACCCTCGTCGATATCCGCGCGTGGGACACGATGGGTGAGATCTCGGTGCTCGTGGCCGCGGGTACCGGTATCGCCGGCCTCATCTTCGTGCGTGGTCGCGAAGGTCACCTGCACCGGTTCGAGAGGAAGAGGGACGGCACCGAGGCGGCCGGTCGCATCCGCTTCCAACCCGTGGCCGAGGACGTCGCCGACCTCCACTACACCGGCCAGGGGGAGGGGCTGTCGCAGAAGCGGGCGTCGTGGCTCATCGCCGGACGGACCTTGGCTCCGCGCAACCGGTCGATCATCCTCGAGGTCACTGCCCGCCTGATCTTCCACGCCGTCATCGTCTTCTCCGTCTACCTTCTCTTCGCCGGCCACAACGATCCGGGCGGCGGATTCGCCGGCGGTCTCGTCGCCGGGCTCGCGCTCGTCGTCCGCTACCTCGCGGGAGGCAAGTACGAACTCGCCGAGGCGGCCCCCTTCACTCCCTCGGGAATGCTGGGCACCGGTATGGTGACCGCGATCCTCACCGTCATCGGCGGGTGGATCTGGAGTGACACGGTCTTCGAATCCCTCTACCTCGAGGGTGACCTGCCGCTGCTGGGCCACCTGTCCTTCGGGACCTCGACGTTCTTCGACATCGGCGTCTATCTCATCGTCGTCGGCCTCATGCTCGACATCCTCCGCTCGCTGGGAGCCGAGGTCGACCTGCACCAGGAGCGCGACGAGGCGATGCTGACCAACCGCATCCACGACAATGTGAACTTCTCCGAGGACATGGGCGCCACTGCCGAACACCGAGCGGTGTCCGAGATCATCGACCGGGTCAACGAACTCGACGTCGACAACGGTGCGGAAGGAGGCCGCCTATGAGCGTCTCCTTCGTCATGGTCCTGGCCATGGGCGTCCTCTTCGCCGGCGGCATCTACCTCATGCTCGAACGCTCCCTGACCCGCGTTCTGCTCGGCTTCATCCTGCTCGGCAACGGAGTGAATCTGCTCATCATCCTCACCGCCGGACGCGGCTCTCCGCCCCTGACGGACGGCAAGAACCTGTCGACCGAGGGCATGTCCGATCCGCTGCCGCATGCGCTCATCCTCACCGCGATCGTCATCACCTTCGCCGTGACGGCGTTTCTGCTGGCGATGATCTACCGCTCTTGGAGGCTCATGCGCGCCGATTCGCTGCAGGATGACGACACTGACCTCCAGGTGGCGATCACGAAGCTCATCGACTCCGAGGCGGAGGCGAGCACCGACTACGACGACACCGAGTTCGGTGACGAGGCGGAGTCCCCGATCACCGGTGCCATCGACCTCGACGACGACGGCACGCCCGCAGAGCGGGAGGACCTCGCCGACGACATCGAGGACGCGTCGACCCCGGCCGAGGCCGATGCCATCGCCGAGGAGGCCGTGGACTCGCAGACGGAGGCGCACAGCGCCGAAGAGGCTGAGGTCACCGAAGAGGCCGAAGACGCGAAACGGCAGGGAGACGACGCATGATCGATCTTCTGCCCGTGCTCGTTCCCCTGCCCGTTCTGCTGCCGCTCATCGGCGCCGGAATCGCGCTCATCCTGTCGAAGCACACGCGGGCGCAGAACATCGTGTCGATCGCGATCCTGGTCGCGGTCATGGCCATCGCCACGATGATCCTCTTCGGAGTCGATGCGCACGGGCCGCAGGTCGTGGCGATCGGCGGGTGGCAGCCTCCTGCGGGCATCGTGCTCGTCGCCGACCGGCTGTCGGCTCTCATGCTCATCGTGTCTGCACTGGTCACACTGTGCGTGCTCGTCTACGCCCTGAGTCAGGACGCCAACGACGATTCGAACGAGACTCCGATCTCCGTGTTCAACCCCAGCTATCTGGTGCTGTGCGCGGGCATTGCGAACTCGTTCCTCGCCGGAGACCTGTTCAATCTCTATGTCGGCTTCGAGATGTTCCTCGTCTCCTCCTATGTGCTGCTCACCCTCGGTGCCACGGCGGAGCGGATCCGGGCGGGAGTCACCTATGTGATCATCTCGCTTGTGTCCTCGGTGATCTTCCTCGCCGCCATCGGTGTCATCTATGCTGCGTGCGGCACAGTGAACATGGCGCAGCTGTCCGAGAGGATCTCGGACCTGCCGGCCGATGTGCAGATGATCCTCCACGTCCTCCTGCTGCTGGGCTTCGGAATCAAGGCCGCGATCTTCCCGCTGTCCTTCTGGCTGCCCGACTCCTATCCGACGGCACCGGCCCCGGTGACAGCGGTCTTCGCAGGACTGCTGACGAAGGTCGGCATCTATGCGATCATCCGCACGGAGACCCTGCTGTTCGCCGAATCCTCCCTGCGGGTGCCGCTGCTCATCGCGGCCGGCCTGACGATGCTCGTGGGCATCTTCGGCGCCATCGCTCAGTCGGAGATCAAGAGGATCGTGTCCTTCACCCTGGTTTCGCATATCGGCTATATGCTCTTCGGCGTGGCCCTGGGCACGAGTGTCGGCCTGTCTGCCGCGATCTACTACACGGTTCACCACATCATCGTCCAGACCGCGCTGTTCCTGGCCATCGGCCTCGTCGAAATGCGGGGCGGGTCCACCTCGACGAGATCGCTCGGCGGTCTCATGGTGCTCTCGCCGGTGATCACGATCATCTTCTTCATCCCCGCTCTCAACCTCTCCGGCATTCCGCCGTTCTCCGGGTTCATCGGCAAGGTCGCACTCTTCTTCGCGGGCTTCGACGACCACGCGTGGCTGCCGACCGTCCTCATCGTCGCCGGCACCGTGACGAGTCTGCTCACCCTCTACGTCATCGGACGTACCTTCAACCTCGCATTCTGGCGTGATCCGGCCGATGTGGAGGAGCCGAACGAGGACCTCGTCGAGGAATTCACGGAGCGGAAGAAGACGCTGCTGGCGGGGAAGAAGTGGAAATCTCAGATCGGCGTTCCCCCTGCCATGGTGGCGGCCACCTCGATGGTGGTGATCGCCTCCATCGTTCTCACCGTCGCCGCCGAACCTCTGTGGGACATGTCGAACCGGGCGGCGGAGAACCTCTCGACACCGATCGACTACGTCACGAACGTGCTGGGAGGTGATGAGTGATGAGCCCCGACCGAGACCAGGGACAGACCCGAGCTGACGGCCGGGACCGAGTCCACGGCCAAGACCGGGCAACGGGACAGGACCGGGCGATGGGCCAAGACCGGGTGCCGGCGAACCGGGCGCGGATGAGCCGGGGCCGCGGATTCATCCAGCAGCTCGTGCTGCTGGTCTCGCTGGTTCTGCTGTGGCTGATGCTGTGGGATTCGATCACTGTGGTCACCGTGATCACCGGAATCGTGCTGGCCTACGTCATCACGCGCGTCTTCTACCTCCCGCCCGTTGTGCTCTCCGGACGGTTCAACGTCTGGCATGCGTTGGTGTTCGGTCTGTGGTTCCTCTTTTCGGTTCTCCGCGCCTCCATCGAAGTCGCCTGGTATGCGTTCCGTCGCAAAGCGGTCGGCGCCGGGTCCGTCGTCGCCTGCGATCTGCGCACGAGCTCGGACCTCGTGCTCACCCTCATCGCCGATACCGCCAGCCTCATCCCCGGGTCGATCATCATCGACAGCGATCGCGCCATGGGCATGCTCTACCTGCACTTCCTCGACTGCGATTCCGAGGAGAAGGTGCGCAAGGCTAAAGCGCAGGTCTACTACATCGAAGAGCTGCTCATCCGCACTCTCGGTTCGCATCGTGACCTCGCCGCCCTGCGCGCCAGACCGGATCCGCTGACCGAGACCGAAGGAGGCCGCTCATGAGTGAGATCATCCTTCACTCCCTCGTCGTCGCCGGTTCGGTGCTGTTGGCCGCCTCGGTGGTCATAGCGCTCCTCCGGATCGTCCGCGGTCCTTCGATCCTCGACCGCATGATCGGCACCGACGTCGTGCTGGCGGCGATCATGTGCGGCCTCGGCGGGTATATGGCCCTGTCCGACCGGACGGATCTGCTGCCGGTGCTCATCGTGCTCGCGATGCTCGGCTTCGTCGGTTCGGTGAGCGTGTCGCGGTATGTGTCGAAGTCCGATTCGATGACTCTCGGCCCCGAGGCGGGGGCCCTGTCCGAGTTCAGCGCCTCTGACTGGCACATGCCCCGCGATGCGGACGAGCAGGGCGCCGGGCCCGGATCGACCTCTGTGCCCCAGGATCGACCCGGCGATGACGTCACCGAGATCGCGGATCCCACCTACGACGCCCACGCCGACAGCGGCGGAGAGGGCGAGGGCACCGGGCCCGATCCGGGACCCGATGACGCCGAGCATGTGTCTGATGCCGACGGGCAGGAGAGCAATCGTGGTTCTTGACATCATCTCGGCCGTGCTCATCTTCCTCGGCGCGGTCCTGTCCCTGGCCGCCGCGGTCGGTCTCGTCCGCTTCGGCGACCTTCTCTCGCGCATGCACGCGAGCGCGAAACCCCAGGTGCTGGGCCTGGTGCTCGTCGCCGTGGCGATCGCGATCCAGTTCCCGACCTGGGCGACGGTGACGACTCTGGCGATCATCATCTCCTTCCAGCTCGTGACGATTCCCGTCGCCACCCATATGGTCGGCCGCGCCGGCTATCGCACCAAGCACCTGCGTCGATCTATGCTGTACCGAGATGAACTCGCCGAGGCGGTCGACCGTGCCGAGGCCCGAGAGATCGCCTGGGAACGCCAGAGAGGAACCGGAACAGACCACCATGACGGCTGACAGTCACACCGAGCCCCAACCACTCGTCTTAGTCGCCGATGATGAGCCCGACGTCCTCGGAGCGGTCGTACCGTTCCTCGAGCGCTCCGGTTTCCGGGTGCTTCCGGCCAGCGACGGACTGCTCGCTCTCGACGAGATCCATCGTCACAAACCCGATGTGTGCGTCCTCGACGTGCTCATGCCCGGAGCCGATGGCCGGCAGGTGCTGCGCCGCCTGCGCAAAGAGGAGAACTGGGTTCCGGTGCTGCTGCTGACCCAGGTCGGCGAGGGCGTCGAGCGGGCGATGGCGCTCGAAGAAGGCGCCGACGACTACCTCAACAAACCCTTCGATCCGCACGAGCTCGTCGCGCGCATCCGTGCCGTGCTGCGTAGGACCCGCAATGACGGTCCGCCATTGGCCACGGCGCCGGTGCTCGTGTCCAGCTTCGGCCTGCGCGTCGACCGTGTCGGACGCCGGGCGTGGTTGGGGCAGCGTGAACTCGTCATCACTCCGAAGGGCTTCACCCTGCTCGAGTACCTCATGGTGCACAAGGACGAACTCATCGAACGCTCTCGCCTGCTCGAAGTGCTGTGGGGATTCGAAGAGGCCGTGGGCACCCGCGCCGTGGATTCCCGGGTCGCCGAGCTGCGTCGTGTGCTCGGCGAGGACGCCGCAGAACCGCGGTGGATCGCCACCGTGCAGGGACGCGGCTATCGTTTCGTCGGTGAGGTCCGCGGCGAGGACGGACAGAGCCGTCTATGACGAATTTCCTTGTCTTCGAGATCCAGGTCTGGCTGTTCCTGCTGCTGCTCGTCATCGTGTTCGGCGGTCTGGCCGTCGGTGCGTGGTTCGGCTGGCGGTATCTGAAGAGGCGTGAGGCCGCGTTGCGGGAATCCATCGAGACGGCCGCGGCCGAGGATTCGATGACGAAGCGCAATCGGATGCTCATCCGACTCGACCATGAGCTGAAGAATCCGCTGACGGCGCTGCGCACCTCGGCGGCGAGCATCCGGGAGGTCGTCCGCGACGGCGGCACGCTGAGCGAGGTTGAGCCGGCCGCCAAGCAGGTCGACGTGTCCTCGCGCCGGGTCGCACGACTGCTGGCCGATCTGCGCAAGCTCGCCGACGTGGAGACCCGCATCATCGAATACGCCCGCGTCGATCTCGATGCGCTCATCCATCAGGCCGTGGAAGATGCATCGACGGCGCCGGGAGCCGAGGACCGGATGATCGTGGCGACTGTCGCCCGTGCTCCGTGGCGGCTGCCCGATGTCGCCGGTGAGGAGGATCTGCTGCTCACCGCGATCCTCAACCTGCTGGGAAATGCTCTCAAATACTCGTCGCAGGCCGAAGTCGTCGAGCTGCGCGCCAATGAGCAGATCATCGACGGGCACCGCTGGGTCGTCGTTGAGGTCGCGGATACGGGCAGCGGCATCCCGCTGGCCGAACAGGAGAACGTCTGGGACGAGCTCTCTCGCGGTTCACGAGTACGCGCGGTCGCTGGTTCGGGCATGGGCCTTTCGCTCGTGCGCGCCATCGTCACTCGGCACGGCGGATCCGTGCAGCTCTTCAGCCAGGAGGGTGTGGGCACCTCGGTGCGCATGGTTCTCCCCGTCCTTGCCGATGCCGCGCCCGTGACCGTTCCGCAGATGTCGGATCATATGGATCGGGTCGCTGCCGGTTCGCATGCGGTGCAGCCGGTGCAGCAGGCTGATCCGCGGCAGGCGCCCGGATTCCTGCCTCCGCGTCAGCCCAGTGAGGCCGAACTGCAGGGACGGATCCTCGGCACTCCGCGGCGGACGTCGAAGCGTCGTCTCGAACGGGTCGACGGTAACCTGGTCAATCGGCGGACGGGCGAATCCGTCTCCGGTGGATTCGCGCCGGATTCCGGTCAGCATTCGCAGTTCAAACCGTCGCGGCAGACCCTGAACGGCGGCGGACAGAACCCGGGCTACGGTCAGCCGCCTGTCGGCAGCCAGCCGAACTCGGGTCCTCAGAGTTCCGGCCCGCAACAGCCCGGACAGCCTTCGGTCGGAAGTCATCCGCACTCGGGTCAGCAGAACTTCGGGCAGACACCTGTGGGCAGTCAGCCCAATTCCAGTCCGCAGAACTTCGGCCAGCCCTACGCGGGCGGTCACCCCAATACGGGACCCCAGAACTTCGGCCAGCAGCCCGTCGTCAGCCAGCCCGGTGCTCCGTACAACGGTCAGCCGCCTGCAGGCAGTCAGCCCGCCAGCGGCCCCCAGCCCACCGGACAACCATCTGTCGGAAGCCAGCCCGGATCCGGTTCGCAGACGCCTCAGTACGGGTATGGACCGGCTCAGCCGAATCAGAACGGCCCGGAAGCGGGGTACCCAGACCGTCGCCGTCGAGGTGACCAGCAGTGAGACCAGTGATTGGGCGCACGGCATCGGATTCCTCCACCTGGGGGATCCTCGCTGGGAAGAAACCCGTGTCGGGGAGTTCTGACTCGGGCAGACCGGCGTCGGGAAACCCTGCCTCGGGCAGACCCGCCTCGGTGCGACGAGCCGCTGCTGCCGGCACTCTCGCCCTGACGGTCCTCCTCAGCGGATGCTCGGTCTTCCAGATCCGCACGGAAGACAAGTCCGCAGGGCCGGTGCGGATCGGCGTGCAGGAGACCGCCGGACCCGAACCCACGGGCAAGCCCACCGAAGCCGGAATCCCCGCGGGGATGACGAAGACTTCAGTGACGTTCGGCAGCAGCTGCCCGGTTGAACTCAGCTTCGCAATCGGTGATGACTGGAGAGACAGCACCGGGAGCACCGAGCAGTTCCATGTCTTCAACCACGGCGAAGACACCACTCACGGCGATACCATCCTCGTCAACTGCACCGACGAATACGGCGACAGTGCTCAGGAAGTCGTCGATCAGAAGAGGCGGTACAACTTCTCCGAACAGGACTCACAGGTGTTGGCCGAGCAGACTGGGTCTCTGGCCGCGGGCGAGTTCTGGAGCTATCAGGGTGAACTCGGTCCGACCGAGATCCTTGCCATCAACAACGAACCGACTTATGCCTTCGGGGTGCAGACGGGGTACAAGATCAACGGGCGCCTGGTGAATCTGTCCATCGAGATGCGCACACCGACGACGAACACCGAAGTGGCGGAAGACTTCAAGAAGATGCTGCCGACGGTGACGATCGATGGTGAGAAAGTCCCGTCACCGAGCTTCCACTGACGTACCAGCGAGCGCCGAACGACGTGGCGGTCGGGCACCCGTGATGCGAAGGTCATGCGCCCGCGATCCCGTTCGGAAGCTTCGGCGATCACGCCCCTGGGAACCGTCCGACCGCCTCGGGGATCACGCCCTTGGGATCCCTCCGGCCGCCTCGGCGATCTGGGGTTTCTCTGGAATCCGCCCCGGAATCTGCGCGGGGATCTAGGATGGGAAGATGACGACCCACGACGCAGTGACCCGACTCCTCGACGCCCGCCGCCTGCAAGGCCTCTTGACGAATCAGAGCGGCCGCGTCATCGCCCAGTACTCGTTCCTCAATTCCGAGGGAAACTCCTCCCTCAGCCACCTCGCCGATATCAGCGGGGAGACGCCCCGACGCATCACTCGCGGTGACCAGTCCGTGGGACCGGCCGCACTGAGCGAGAACGGCACGATCGTCTTCGCCTCCAAACGCAAGGGCGAGGACGGCAAGGATGCCGAGTCTCCGAGCCTGTGGGCACTTCCAGACAATGGTGAGGCCCGCAAGCTTGCCGATCATGAGGGCGGCTTCTCCCGCATCGAGGTCAAGGGCGAGACCATCATCGTCGAGTTCCCCGTCCACACATGGGCCGCCGACGAGAACGACCATCAGGAATTCAGCACCGAACGCAGCAACGCGAAGGTCAGCGGAATCCTCCACACCGGATTCCCCGTCCGTCGCTGGGACCATGACCTGGGACCGGGCCGGCAGACCCTGGCCGTGGCCACCCTCGATGAGGCGGCCGCCGACTTTCCGGAAGTCAGTGACGAGCTGAGTGCCCCGGCGGGCTTGGACTTCCGGTACCTGTCCCTGCCGTCTGGCCGACTTGTCGATTGGGCCGTCGACGATGGGGCCCGCTTCGCCCTCGTCCAGCTCGAGAAGCCGATCCCCGGTCAGCTTGAAGCCAGTGAGATCTGGCGCGTGGACCTCGACGGGGAACGCGAACTGCACCGTCTGACGAAACCGTCTGCCGATCACAGCTTCGACATCGAGGCCATCAGCCCGGACGGGACGAAAGCACTGGTCACTCGCGTACAGAACTGGACTCCGCAGACCAACCTCTCGGCCGAACTCATGGTTCTCGATCTCGAGACCGCGGAACTGAATCCTGTGTGGTCGGATGCAGATTTCTGGTTCTCCCCGATCTGGGCGGACGATTCGACCATCGTGGCCACCGCGGATGATCATGGTCGCGGCAGCATCTTCATCGGTGACATCAACAATGCTCAGCCTCGGCGGCTGGTCGGAGGAGCCGATCAGAAGTATTCGTTCTCGGGGCTGGCCCTGCGCGAGGACACGGTCGTGGCGACCGCCTCGGCGATCGATGTCGCACCGCTGCCGATCTCCGTCGACCTCGGAACCGGGGTCATCAGCGAGCTCGCGAACCCGGCGACGGTGCTCGAGGAAGAAGGCACCCTCACCGAGGTGGAGGTCCGTGCCGAGGACGGCACGCAGATCCGCGCGTGGCTGGTGCTCCCGGAGGGGGAGGGGCCGCATCCGCTCGTCGTATTCGCCCATGGCGGACCGTGGGGATCGTGGAATGCGTGGACCTACCGGTGGAATCCGGGTCCCTTCGCTGCTGCCGGCTATGCGGTGCTGCTGCCGGACCCGGCGATCTCCACCGGCTACGGGCAGGCGATGATCGACCGCGGTCAGCAGCAGCTCGGCGGCACTCCCTTCACCGACATCATGGCGTTGACCGAGGCCGCAGGGGAGAGGACGGACATCGATTCCGAACGTGTCGCCCTGGCCGGAGGGTCCTACGGCGGATACATGGCCAACTGGGTGGCAGGGCACACCGGCAGCGCGTTCAAGTGCATCGTCACCCATGCCTCTCTGTGGAACACCACGTCGATGGGGCGGACGACGGACAATTCGTCGTGGGATCAGGCGATGCGGGAGCAGTCGGCGCAGTATTCGCCGCACCTGTTCGCCGATGACATCGAGGTGCCGATGCTCGTCATCCACGGCGACAAGGACTACCGGGTGCCGATCGGTCAGGGTCAGGAGCTGTGGTTGGACCTGCTCACTCGGGCGAAGACTCCGCTCGACGCCGATGGCGACACTCAGCATCGGTTCCTCTACTTCCCCGACGAGGGGCATTGGATCCTCGGCCGCGGGAATGCCGAGGTCTGGTACCGCACCGTGCTCGCGTTCCTCGACACGCATGTGCTCGGCATCGACGCGAATCGAGTCCGCACCCTGGGGTGAGGGTTGCTCAGAGCGATGGAAGGACCCCGATGACGCAGACCGAACAGATCCCCGCCGAGGCGGTCATCCACAATGCGTGCATCCTCGACGGTGATCGGGCAAAGTTCAACGAGGAGGGCGCGGACACCTGGATCGCGGTCGGCGAGGGAACGGTCACGGCACGGGGCCGCGGGGACGGCTGGAAGGACAGGGCCGCCTCGGCGAGAGGTGAGGTCATCGACGCCGCCGGCGGATACGTGGCTCCCGCGTTCGTCGATATCCACTGTCACGGTGCGGGTGGTGCGAGCGCCGAGGACGGGAGCGATGGGATCGATGCGATCCTCGACGAGCATCGGGCCCACGGCACCGGCAGGCTCGCTCTGTCCTACGTCTCCGACACGATCGAGGGCCTGTGTGAGTCCTTGCGCGCGGGCGCCGGACTCGTCCGTGCGCGGGCCATGGTCATGGGCCTGCACGCCGAAGGCCCGTTCCTGTCCCCGGATTTCAAAGGTGCGCATGCGCCCGAAGTGCTCACATCGCCGACCCCGGAGGCGGTCGAAGCGATTCTCGAGGCGGCCGATGGAACTCTGAGCCAGATCACCATCGCGCCCGAACTTCCCGGTGCTCTCGATGCGATCGGTCGGTTCTCTGCGGCAGGGGTGCGTGTGGCCGTCGGCCACACGGCTGCCGATTATGCGCTGGCCGCGCAGGCCTTCGAGGCGGGGGCGAGCATCCTCACCCACGCGTTCAATGCGATGCCCGGAATCCATCACCGTGCTCCGGGGCCGGTCCTCGCCGCGGCCGAGGCCGAGCATGTCACCGTCGAACTCATCAATGACGGTGTCCATGTCGTCGCCCCGGTCGCGCGTATGCTCGATGAACTCGTGCCCGGGCGCATCGCTCTCATCACTGACGCCATGGCGGCGACCGGCCTGCACGATGGGAGCTATCACCTTGGTTCGCTCCCGGTCGAGGTCAGAGATTCGGTAGCGCGCCTGGTTACTGGGGATGGCACTCAGGGCGCCATCGCGGGGTCCACGTTGACGATGGACGAGGCTGTGAAGCGGGCAGTCGCCGAGGTGGGACTCAGCCCGTTCGACGCTGTGCAGTCCGCAGGATTCGTTCCATTGCGTGCGGTGGGCGGAGTGCCGGAGTCGGGTGATTCTCTGCAGGCGGCGGGCGGTGCAGCCGGTGCCGGCAGCCTGTTGGCTCCCGGAATGCCGGCTGACCTCCTGCTGCTCGATGAGGACATGAGCATCCGGGCCTCTTCGTTGGGGGACTGAACCGGGCTGAACCGGGTTGAACCCGGCTGAACTTGGAAAGTGGGCACAGCTGTCCCCTGAAAGTTGGGGCGGCTATTTGTCGAACAGGGAGTCGACGATGTCGTCCGCGATGAACCGGGCGTGGAGGATCGGCTTACGAGCCGGGTCCTTTGCGGCGGGCGGAATGTAGGCGGGTCGCCCGTCGAATAGCATCACCGTGTCCCAGTCGGTGCGGTCGAGCAGGTGGTGATGATAGCTGCAGAGCAGCGCGAGATTGTTGATCTCCGTCTTGCCGCCGAGCGACCATGGAAACACATGGTTGGCATCGCACCAACCGGGAGGGGCGTCACAGCCGGGGAAGGTGCAACCTCGGTCACGGGCGGTGATCACTGCCAACTGTTTGCGATTGGCGAAGCGCTGCTCTGTGGCCACCTGCATCGTCTTGGCCCTGTCGCTCATGAGGTGGAAGAACAGCGAGCCGTTGAGGCCGTTTCTCATCAGTTCCTTGATGGGAATGGGATTGTCGGCACCCGTGGTGCCGTGTCCTGTTCCTTTGGCCAGATCTTCGGCGGTGGCGTTGATGACGAGAGCATGAGGCGCTCCTGCAGCCGTCCGCTGCTTGTCGATCGTCGTGACGAGGCCGGCGAATCGCTCGTAGATCCATTCGCGCGCCGAGGGCTGTTCAGCGCTGACGTCGACGAAACCGCCGTCCTCACGAACGCCGACGCCGGGGACGGGCGCCGAATTTCCGCACGTGCGAGCTAGGTCGAGATCGGGTTCCGGAACTCGCTTCGCGTCATATCGGTCACCGGAGAGCACAGCATCGACGATCTCAAGCAGCTCCTTGTCAGGAAGCGGCGAGCTCGTCCGCTCAGAAGCAGCGGTGACGGTGGCGGGATTGCCCGCGGCCGCGATCCCAGAGGCGCCGGTCGCCGAGTCGGCACCGGCCTTGTCGTCTTCTCCCGCAGACTGGATTCGTGAGGTCAGTAGTCTGTTGAGAGTGCCGCCGGTGACGGGGTCGAGCAGTCCACGCAGCTCCCAGTCGCCGTTGGCCTTGGCACGCATGGACATGTTGTACGCAGAGCGGTCGGCCGAGTCGTTCGGCTCCGCGCCGTCCGGGTCGATATAGCCCATGAGCTTGCCGAAGATCTCGCGCAGATCCTTGAGACGGACCTTGGGCGCGTTGTCGACCAAGCGCGTCTCGACGTCGGTGCGGACCGTCTGACTGACCCACGTGGGCAGTTTGCGCATGCAGTCTTCGATGACAGACGCCTGGGCGGCGGAGATCGTGCCGGCATGGAGGGCATCTGCGACGACAGGGTAGAGAGGCGGCAGAGCCTGTCCGGCCATGTCGACGCGTCCGCCGAGGTTCTTGGCCATATCGGTGCGGCGATTCACCTCCGCGCCGGTGAGGTTGAATCGGTTCTCGATGAGCGACTTCGTCGACTTGGCGCCGAAATCGCTGGGTGTTCCGACGCGTTCGCAGACGGAGAGTGCGAGCGTCGACAATGCAACGTTGATGCGTGTGATCGCCTCGACCCCATCGGCGAGCATAATGGCCTGATCCGGTCCCATGGGGCGATCGAACGAGCGCAGCTCGTCTTTGAGGCTCATCAGCTGAGTGATCGAAGAGGTGACCTCGGGCGCAAAGCGGCTGAGATCTGCCCACTCCTCGTCGGCCAGCAGCGGGTGACCGCTGGTCTGCGGGGAGTTGTCGGCGTTCCGATCGGAATGATCGGAGCTGCGTTCGGGAGTGAGGGTCATGGGGATGAATTCCGTTCACCAACATCGTTGTTGTTGGAATCCAGTGTACGCTCATAATGTGTGGAATGCCATAGGTGATCTAAAAAAGTTTCGAACACAAATATGGTGTTCGCCGCAGTTCGAGGAAGATGACAAGCCTCGTTGAGTTCATGCAGGTCAAGGGTGGTGTCGGCTGCGGCCGAGGCGAACCGGCTTCGAATGTGTCAGTCGGTCGTGGCACGATTGGAGTATGGATGCCCTGCTCCTCATTGACACCGACGACGCCAGCTACCCCAGCGATGACGCCATGGAGACCCTCGGCGATATCGTCACCCGCACCCGCGCTGTGGGCGGTGTGCTCATCTTCGCGTCGACGAAAGCCGATCTCGCCGACACTCCCGATGAGGAGCTGAGCATCTTCGTCCCCGATGAGGAGGATCTCGTACTCCGATCCGAGAGCCCGGATGTCTTCGAGGGCGTCGACGATCTGGCCGCAGGTCTGCATGACCTCTCCGTCGACCGGATCATCATCGCCGGCGCCGACGCGTCCTCGGCGGGCACACCCGGAGCCGTCTACGCCTCGGCGATGGCGGGTCTTGTGTGCAACTTCGACGTCGTCGTCCTCTCCGACTCCACCACTGACCCTGATGGCAGCCTCGTCGCCTGGGACGATGCTGCCGCTGATGCCGGTGCCATGGTCAAGAAGACCGCCGATACCTGGCTGCGGATGTAGGCTCAGTCGCCTTCCCGAAATTGTTCTACATTGAGTAGAATGTGGGAGCGAGCTGAGAGGAGGGCCCATGACCGGATGGACGAAATCCGTACGTGCGCTCTTCGCTGCCCTCTTCACGACTCTCCTTGCTCTGCTCATGCACCTCGGTGCCGGTGGCGGCGTCTCGATTCCGGGCACTGCGGTCGTCTTCGTTCTCGTCCTCTGGGCGGCGATGATCGTCGCCGGCAGGCGCCTGGGCTACCTGACTCTGGCGGGCCTGCTCGGTCTCGGACAGGTGCTCATGCACCTGACGATGAGCTGGTCCTCGCACACCTTCGCCCATGCGGGGGCCCACGCGGGAACCGCTCAATCCGGAAGCGGGCAGGCCGGAGCTGCAGGTACCGGATCCACCTCCGCCGAGGCGGCCCTCCACACCCACGCCGGACACATCGTCCCAGCCTCCGGCTCCCTTGACCTCGGTCCTGCCACAACCGCGCTCGGACAGGCGAGCCACGGGGCAACCTCGGTGGGGATGATCATCGCCCACGCCGTCGCGGTCCTCGTCACCGCCGTGATCCTCAAGCGCGGTGAGGACATCGTCCTCAGTATTCTGCAGCTGGCCCTGGGCCCGGTGATCGGTGCACTGCGAGCCCTCGCCGAGGCGGCCGGAGTCCTGGCTGACGAACCGTTCCGCAAGCTCTGCGCTTCGTTCCGGGTGCCTCAGCCGGTCACATCGGCGGTCGTCGGCCCGAACTACCGCCGCGGCCCGCCCGCGCTCGTCTGACATCGCAATCGGCGTTTGCAGCGCCGACCCACACCTGGATTCCCGGGTGACCATCCATCTTCGGGCGACCGCCCAGACAGCGGCGGGCCGCCCCTCGGTGACAGTCGAACACGTCCGCGCACACCGCTGCGAGCAGAGGACACGTACCCCGCACGTGCCCTGCGCACTTGCACTCGCACGAGCTGCGCGCAGGCAACCGTGACCGGCGCAGAGGCTTACGAAAGCGCTGCCGGTCAGCCGCGTTCCCTGCACACAGGCGTACGAACGCGATGCGGCTGAGCGCCTGCAGCTTCGGGCAGCAGAGACTCTGCGACCGAAGATCCTCGTCGTCTGACGACGCGGAGCACGCGGGCTGCCTGCGCCTGCAGGCGACCGCGGCGCGCGCCGACATGTGCTCGGCTGCACCCCAACCACGAAAGTGCAGACATCATGCGAAAGAACATCACCCTGGCCCTTGCCCTGCCCATCGCGGTCGCCATCGGCCTGGCGGCCTGCGGCCAGAACGACAGCAAGGCCGCCGATCCGGCACAGACCGGTGACAGCAGCTCCGCCTCGGCGAAACCGGAAGCCACTCAGGTCGACGCGGAGGCGCTCAGCCTCGACGGAGCCTGGGTTAAGGCTGCCGACGACGGAATGACCGCAGTCTTCGGAAAGCTGCAGAACAACACAGACAAGGACATCAATCTCGTCGAAGCGAAATACCCGGACGCGGAGATGGTCGAGCTCCACGAGACCGAAAGCGACGGTTCGGGTGGAATGAAGATGCAGGAGAAGAAGGGCGGCTTCACCATCCCGGCCGGGGAGAGCCTGGACTTCGAGCCCGGCGGCGATCACATCATGATCATGGGCCTGAAGAAGGCTATCAAGCCGGGCGAGGAGATCAGCCTCGATCTCGTCACCGCCGACGGCGAGACCGTCGGGGCCACTGCCGTAGCGAAGGAGTACTCCGGAGCGCAGGAAGAATACGCGCCCGGGGAAGCCGAAGGCTCCAGCGACGACCACAGCGATCATGGTGAGCACGGCGACGACGGCGAGCACGCCGGTGCTGACAGCGACGATCACGAGGACTCCGATCACGGAGACCACGGTGACCACTGAGCCCGGTCGCACCGGCTTCAGCCGCCGAGGTCTCCTGACCTCGGCGGCCGCGGCCGGCGGCGCAGGACTCGTCGGCGCCACGACCGGGTTCGCACTCGGCCGCGGCACCGGCTCTCAGAACACGTCAGCCGATGACGGCGGGCCACCTCGGCGAGATCTGGACGGGGCGAACGGGCCGCAGACCGAGCCGTTCTACGGCACTCATCAATCCGGGGTCGAGACCCCGCCGCAGGCCTATGCGCACTTCATCGCGTTCACGCTGAGGCCCGGGATCAAGGCCGCCGAGGCGGTGCGCTGGCTGCGGCTGCTCACCGCGGATGCGGCCGCGCTGACGCAGGGGCAGGCGCCGTTGGCCGACTCCGAATCCGAGCTCGCCGTCGACCCTGCCCGGCTGACCGTGACCTTCGGATTCGGTGCCGAGCTGGTGGCGCTCGCCGGAAAGAAGCACGTCCCGGACTGGCTGCAGCCTCTGGAGGCGTTCTCGATCGATCGCCTCGATCAGGATCGATGCAAGGGCGACCTGCTCCTGCAGATCTGCGGCGACGACCCGCTGACCTTGGCACATGCCAGGCGCATGCTGTTCAAGGACTCGCGATCGTTCGCCGAGGTGGCCTGGCAGCGGGACGGATTCCGACGCGCCTACGGCAGCACGGGGGAAGGGAAGACCCAACGGAACCTCTTCGGCCAGCTCGACGGCACCGCGAATCCCGGTCCCGGATCCGAGGACTTCGCTCGGATCATCTGGGGACAGGGCACCGAGACCGCGAACCCGGTGTTCTCTGCTCGCGGGGAGCCGCCGGTCGACCTTGGGGCGCATCTGCCGGTGTGGATGCGCGGGGGCACGACGCTGGTTCTGCGCGATATCGCGATGAACCTCGACACCTGGGATCAGGCCGATCGCCCGGCGCGGGAGTTCTCGGTCGGGCGGACCGTGGACAACGGGGCACCCCTGTCGGGGAAGGACGAGTTCGACGTCCCGGACTTCACCGCCGTCGATGAACGGGGGCTGACGACGATCTCTCAGGCCGCGCATATCGCTCGCGCCCGCGACGGACTGGGCCCGGAGGTGCAGATCCACCGGCGCACGTTCAACTACGAGACCGGCGCGGGCGGGGATTCCGGGCTGCTGTTCGCATCCTTCCAGGCCGATATCGAGCGGCAGTTCCTGCCGATCCAGCGCCGCCTCGCCGAGGTGGACCTGCTCAACGAATGGACGACCCCGATCGGATCGACCGTATGGGCGATTCCGCCCGGGGCGACCGAGGGCGGATACGTCGGACAGGGGCTGTTCGAGGGGTGAGAGCATGGTGCGGAATGTAGTCTCGCGGGCAGGGTTTGTTTCGCCGCCGGAAAAGTGGCGCTGCTGGCGAACATCGATGCCGTGCCTCAGAACAGCTTCTGGGGGAGCGTGTTCTCGACTTCGAGCAGATGGCGCTTGGTTGCCAGGCCCTGCCCGGGTAGACCGTCCGAATGCCTGCTGCGGCCGTGGTGTGCTGCAGAGCTATGGGCGCTGCACAGGGCCATCATCAGGACTCGGCGAGTTTGCCCTTCTTCCATTGGTCGACGAAGTCCGGGTTGTCCTCCAGCCATTCGGCGACGGCCTTCTCGTGGTTGTCTCCGCCGTAGTTATCGTCGGAGAACATGAGGTTTTCCAGGCTGGCGAGGTGGTCGTCGTCGAGGACGAGGTTCTGCAGCAGCTGGGAGACGTAGGGGTGCTCTTCCGCTGCGTCCTTGCCGGAGAAGCTGAAGATGCGCTCGGCTTCGCCCATTGCACCCTTCGGGTCCTCAAGGTCGCGGACCGGGAACGCATCGTAGGCCCAGTGCGGACGCCACAGGGTCACTGCGACATTCTCATCTGCATCAGTCGACTTCTGCAGCTGAGCGAGCATCGCCGGGGTCGACGAGATCTTGTAATCAAGCTCATCAAGCTCGTAGTCGGGGATTGCCGCCTCCTTCGTCGTCTTCGTCAGACCGGCACCGGCTTCGATGCCGTACAGCGTGTTGTTGTACTCGTCGCCCATGTCCTTGAGGTCGCCGATGGTCTTGGCCGGCGAATCCTCGTTGACGGCGATGGTCAGCTTCGCGTTGTCGTACCAGCAGCCGTGATCGACCATCTTGTCACCGAACTGCTCGAGGTAGCTCGCGTGAGTCAGCGGCAGCCAGGTGTCGGTGACGAAGTCGACGTCGCCTTTGGTCAGCCCGGTGTATGCG
This sequence comes from Brevibacterium iodinum ATCC 49514, assembly GCF_900169265.1. GTDB lineage: Bacteria > Actinomycetota > Actinomycetes > Actinomycetales > Brevibacteriaceae > Brevibacterium > Brevibacterium iodinum. Next base: position 51,703 of record NZ_FXYX01000016.1, on the reverse strand, counting down.
GGCCCGGCATCGAGTTCTTGCGTCTCCACCGTGTATCCGTCTTCTTCGAGCACGTTCTTGATGAGGTAGGTGGTGGCGTAGGACTCGTCCCAGCCGTTGAACATGACGAAGGAGACATCCTTGTCGTCATCAGTCACCTCGGCGGTATCCTTCGATCCTTCACCCGGAGTGCAGTTGGACCAATCTTTGTCTCCACTGCCCTGAGCGTTGTCGTTGTCTTCTCCGCCGGAGTTCGATGCCCCGCAGGCTGAGAGGGCAAGAGCAGCGCAGGTGAGGATCGCGCCGAGACGGGTGCTGCGTGTCGATATCATGATGTTTCCTCTATTCAGATGTGATCGTATTGGTGCGCGGTCGTCGCATGGAAGCGGGGCAGGATCGCAAACTCATGAGCTTGTGAACCTGCCCCGTTCGTGTCCGGCCGCTATTGCGATTTCACTCTGTGGCGAGCAATTTCTGGCGGCTGGTGTTGTAGGTCAGCGGATTACTTTGCGAGTTCGCCCTTCTTCCACTGGTCGACGAAGTCCGGGTTGTCCTCCAGCCATTCGGCGACGGCCTTCTCGTGGTTGTCTCCGCCGTAGTTATCGTCGGAGAACATGAGGTTTTCCAGGCTGGCGAGGTGGTCGTCGTCGAGGACGAGGTTCTGCAGCAGCTGGGAGACGTAGGGGTGCTCTTCCGCTGCGTCCTTGCCGGAGAAGCTGAAGATGCGCTCGGCTTCGCCCATTGCACCCTTCGGGTCCTCAAGGTCGCGGACCGGGAACGCATCGTAGGCCCAGTGCGGACGCCACAGGGTCACTGCGACATTCTCATCTGCATCAGTCGACTTCTGCAGCTGAGCGAGCATCGCCGGGGTCGAGGAGATCTTGAACTCGAGGTTGTCGAGCTCGTAGTCGGGGATTGCCGCCTCCTTCGTCGTCTTCGTCAGACCAGCGCCTGCGTCGATGCCGTACAGCGTGTTGTTGTACTCGTCGCCCATGTCCTTGAGGTCGCCGATGGTCTTGGCCGGCGAATCCTCGTTGACGGCGATGGTCAGCTTCGCATTGTCGTACCAGCAGCCGTGATCGACCATCTTGTCACCGAACTGCTCGATGTAGCTCTCGTGGGTCAGCGGCAGCCAACCGTCGGTGAAGAAGTCGATATCTCCCTTGGCCACGCCGGTGAACATCGGCCCGGCGTCGAGTTCCTTGGTTTCGACTTCGTAGCCGTCCTCTTCGAGAACATTCTTGACGAGGTAGACGGTGGCGTAGGACTCGTCCCAGCCGTTGAAGATTCCGAGAGAGACCTTCTTCTCGTCGTCCTCAGTGTCGGCGACGTCCTTCGAGCCTTCCCCGGGCTTGCATGAGGACCAGTCCTTGCCCTCAGCGCTCGTGTCTTCGTCGGCACCGGCAGAACCGCCGCCGGAGTTCGACGCTCCACAAGCCGAAAGGGCCAGCGCACTGGCCGCGAGGATGCCTCCCAGCTTTGTCAAGGTTGTCTTTTTCATCTGACTCTCCTTTGGTACTCGGATGGTTGGGTTTCGGATCAGGCGGCTGCGGCCTTGCGGGCCCGTTCGATCGGCGTCTTCTTGCCCAGAGCCGCTGTGACTCGGTCAAGGAAGATCGCTACCACGACGACGGCCAGGCCGGCCTCAACTGCCAGAGGGACATCGAGGGAGCTGATGCCGCCGACGACGGCACCACCAAGGCCGCCGGCGCCGACCATGCCTGCGAGGACGACCATCGACAGCGCAAGCATGATGACCTGGTTGATGCCCGCCATGATGGTCGGCATGGCCAGGGGGATCTGGATCTTCGACAGGATGTGTCCGGAGCTCGCGCCGAAGGCTTGGCCGGCCTCGACGACTTCTGTGTTCACCTGGCGGATGGCGAGCTCGGTCAGTCGCACGCCGGGGGGCAAGGCGAAGATGATCGTCGCAATTGCACCCGGAGTCTGACCGATGCCGAACATGAGGATCGCAGGCACCAGATACGCCAGAGCAGGCATCGACTGCATGAAGTCGAGGATCGGCTTGACGACTGTCGACACCCAACTCACCTTCGCGGCGAGGATGCCGAGCGGAATGGCGATGATCAGAGCCACGATGACGGCGACGAGAACCAGGGCCAGTGTCGACATCGTGTTGTCCCACTGGTCGAGGGCCCGCACGAGGTAGAACCCGATGAGGGTGAACACTGCGACCTTCCAGCCGGCGGCAAAGAATGCGATCGCAGCCAAGATGACGATCATAATGAGGTAGATCGGCGACGAGAACACCAGGTAGAGGATGTCGTAGAGACCGCCCAGGATCAGGTTGATGAAGTCGAGCAGCCACTGGAAGGCCGAAGTGAACCAGGTGAGGAAGTCATTGACCCAATCACCGAGCGGCAGACGCGGATTCATGAAGTCCATCAGTGCTTACCTCCATCAACGTCATCGGCGCCTCGGACAGGCGATCCGGTGTCCTTTCCGAGTCCGTCTTCAGCGGCAGTCGCGTCAGCGCTCGCACCGTTGGTCGCCGCAGCGACTTCCGTCGGGGCCACCTGCTCTTCCGTGAAGGCGGCACCGTTCTCGCTGTCGGCCTCGGCCGCACCGGGTGAGACGACCACGGGCTCGGACTCCTCTCTGACTGGCGGGATCTCGCCTGTCGCGGGCCCCGGATCGGCCATTGAATTGAGCAGTGCCACTCGGGGCACGATGCCGAGCAGGCGCTGATTGTCGTCAACGACGGTCAACGGCACCTTGGCCGTCGAGCTCGGTGCGAAGAGTTCGGAGATCGGGGTCTCGGGGCGCACTGTGAATAGGTCTGTCTTCTCCACGATGTCGGCGATCGTGTGCTGACCTTCGCGGGCGGCCTTGACCACATTGCGGTCGCTGACCATGCCGACGACGGTGCGGTTCTCGTCGAGGACGAGCAGGCCTGAGGAGTTGCTGTCCTCGAGAGTCCGCATGGCCAGTCGCGGGCCGGCCTCGATGCTGATCGTGGCATTGGTCTCGCGCATGATCGACGATGCGGTGAGAACGCGGGTGCGGTCGACATCTTGGACGAACTCAGCGATGTAGTCGTCGGCCGGCTGCGTGAGGATCTCCTCGGAGGTGCCGATCTGAACGATGCGGCCATCGCGCATCACCGCGATGCGATCGCCGAGGAACATCGCCTCATTGAGGTCGTGGGTGATGAAGATGATGGTCTTCTTCAGCTCCCGCTGCAGTTCGACGAGCTGTTCCTGCATCTCGCGCCGGATGAGCGGGTCGAGGGCGGAGAAGGCTTCGTCCATGAGCAGGATGTCGGTCTCTGCCGCAAGCGCACGGGCCAGCCCGACACGCTGCTGCATACCGCCCGAGAGCTGCTGCGGGTACTTGTCGCCCCAGCCGTCGAGCCCCACGGTCTTGAGCCATTCCTCTGCTTTATCGGCGCGTTCGTTCTTCGGAACGCCCTGGATCTCGAGGGAATAGGCAGCGTTTTCGCGCACCGTACGGTGCGGCAGCAGGGCAAAGTGTTGGAACACCATTGACACGTGCTTGCCGCGGACCTTCCGCAGCGTTGATGCATCGGCCTTCGAGATGTCGGTGCCGAGCACCTCGACCGAGCCGGCCGTCGGAGCCCAGAGTCCGTTGAGTGTGCGGATCAGCGTCGATTTTCCAGAGCCGGAGAGGCCCATGACGACGAAGATCTCGCCCTCTTCGACCTCAAAGCTCGCGTCGATGACGGCAGCGGTTCCCAGCTTGGTGAGATCCTTGCGATCGGCGCCCTCTTCGAGGCGTTTGATGACTTCATTCGGCCGCTTTCCGAAAACTTTGTAGACGTGTGACGCTTTGACAACGCTCACGTGCTTCCTCCTTGCATTCTTGGCAGTCCGCAAGAACGAGAGGCTTCACCCCCGTTTACACGGTTCGGTGCTCGCAGATCAGATCCGAATAGCTCAATTGCGCACGCGCCTCACCGCACACGGATATCTGATCCACCATTGTAGTTTTGTTCAGGGTTTTCGGCAGAGATTTTGTCCCGAGTCTCCGGCGCGTCACCCTTGACTACCCCTCTGACCTGGGCAAACACATATTCGTGCGTTACTTGATTGTTATAATCGCCGATTGGAGCTTGTAGCTATGCCGTTAACGGATTTGCTACCGGATGTGGGATTTTGATGCAGTAGGCGTCCTTGCCTTCAGGATTCCTGCCCTCAGGATTTCCGCAGCGATTCCGTCAGGAAGCGGAGCACGGCAGGAGTGACCACCTCGGCGAATTCTTCGAAGAATCCGTGTCGACCTTCCGGCAGAATCAGCAGCTGAGATCCGGGGATGCGCTCGTGGAGGATTCGGGCATTCCCGACCGGGTTCATCCGATCGGCATCGCCGTGCATGATCAGCGTCGGGGCGGAGATCTCGGGCAGCCGGTCCCAGGCATTGTGATTGGCGCTCACGCGCAGATGGGCGGATGACGCGGCCGCCGTCATCGTGTCGTCGCCGAGCATCTTGCTGTACTCCGCCGATACCGTCCATTCGGGGGTGTAGAAGAGGTCGAAGAGGTACTGAGTGTGCTCATCGCCGCGCAGCCTCGCCAGAGCTTGGCCGACCTCACGCGGACGCTTGACGGCATGCGGCCCGCCGGGCGAGGTGCACCCGAGGACCAGAGCGCTCACCCGCTCCGGACGGTTGAGTGCCAGCATCTGCGAGATCCGCCCGCCCATGGACGTGCCGTAGATCGCGGCCCGATCCGCGCCGAGGTGGTCGAGCACGTCCACGGCATCATCGGCGAAGCTCGCTGTCGACAGTTCCCCGAGCTCACCCCGGCTGCCGCCCGTTCCGCGATAGTCGAACGTGATCGTGCGGAAGTCCGGTTCGAAGTCCCCGCGCAGATCGTCCCACCACTCGTGCGAATTCGACTGGCCCTGCAGGAGGAGCAGTGCAGGAGCGTCCTCCGGCCCGCTGACCTGGAACTCGAGGGGGAAGCCATCGCGTGCGCTGATCCTGTCCACCCGCATCGTCTCCACCCGTGTCCTCCTGCCCGCGCGCGCCTGGTCACCGCCTACGCTTGAGAAATGAAATCATTGCCGTTCCTCAATCCTGCCGCAGGAACGCCCGCGGTGCGCAATTCCTGGCGACCTGCCGTCATCGTGCCGACGCAGGCGATCGATGCCGATGAACTCGCTGCCGAATGCGCCGCGGCCGCCGCGGCCGCCGCGACCGGAATCGTCGACGCCGTCGAATGGCGCATCGATCCGCTGCTCGTCGTCGCCTCCGGTTCCGCGCAGGGTGGGGTGCACAGGAGTGTGCACAGCCTCGCCGAGGCGGCCCTTCGTCTGCTCCCGGGTGCACTCTCAGCGGGGTTGTCGATCCTCCTGACCGTACGCACCGGTTTCGAGGGCGGGCAGGTGGAGATCACGGAGGACGACTACGCCGAGGTGGTGCGGGAACTCATCGCCGGGGTCGCCGACGTCGAGGCGGACGCCGGAACTGCTGCCGGTACCGGTCCCACCGGCACCGCCGCCTCGGGCGTTCCCAGCAACGCATCATGGGGCGTTCCTGTCGCCGTCGACATCGAGATCGACCGGGCAGAATCGCGCTCCCTCATCGCCTCGGCGCGGGAAGCGGGCGTGCCCATCGTAGCTTCACACCACAATTTCGAGTCCACGGACTCTTCCGAGCGCCTGCTGAAGACGTTCGCTGCGATGAGCGAGGCCGGAGCTGATGTGGCCAAGGTGGCGATGATGCCGCAGGCGCCGGCCGATGTTCTGCGTCTCCTGGAAGCGACCGCCGCGGCGGATGCCTCGCTGCCGGTGCCCGTGCTCGGAATCTCGATGGGATCGTTGGGGCGGTCGAGCAGGATCATGGGCGCCGACTTCGGCAGCTGCGCCACATTCGCGCAGATCGGTCAGGCTTCGGCGCCGGGGCAGATCGAGGCATCGGTCCTCGCCGAGATCCTCGACCGCATCACCGGCTGAACGCCAGAGAGAAAGCGACCCGCGAAGCATGAGCTTCGCGGGCCGTTTCGCTGGTGGAAGTCAGCAGAGGATCAGTCGGTGGTCTCTTCGATCTGCTTGCGGAACTTCTTCGGCAGGGCCTCCTCGCCGAAGTTGTTGCGCACGGTGTTCGCGGCGATGCGCTGAACCACGAGCTGAGCCACGGCCACACCGACGCCGGAGACGATCGTCCAGGCCAGGGCCTCGGACATCGAGATCTCGTCATCGACGGGGTTCGACGGCGCCGGGCGCTTCGTCGACTTCTCCCACGCGAAGGTCAGGGTCTTGCGAGCGACGAATGCAGCTGCGATGGGCGCTCCCACGCCGATGATCTGCCAAGCGAGCTTTCCCATGCTCGTGTCCTTTCCTTTGAATATTGAGTCCCACGACTCTCACGAGCCGCGGGAACGTATTCCGTCGAAGTCAACACTAACGCAGGACGATGCGCGCAAGGTCACCCGCGGTTGAACGATGCCGAGAAAATTCGCTCATTTCATACTTTTGGGGGATGTGCCGGGCAGATCGACGGAGATAGCGTGAGAGCACGCTTCGATCGGGCAAGGGAAGGTCTGGGTCGAAACGTGAAGAGAAAGGCACACGATGCTGAGGAAGTGGAAGACGCGCGACGTCACCGGACTGTTCGTCTGTGGCGCCCTCGGATTCCTGCTTGCGCTGCTGCCGGGAATGTCCGGCGTCTTCTGGCCGGTGTGGCTGATCAGCTGCGCCGCCTGCATCCTCGGGCTCGTTCTCGCCTTCACTCTCCCCTCGGCGAAACCCGCCGACGCTCTGCCCCGAGCCTGAGGGCTCGGGGCAGAGCATCCCCCAAGGCGCCCAGAGTCCGGCCACCCGGGGCAGCGCATCCCCCAAGGCGCCTGCCGTCGCTCGGAGCCGGCGGCTCCCACGGCCTCACCGTCCGCGGATGATCTCCTGGAACCTGTCGGTCAGAGTCTGATCAATTGAGATCGCGTTCCCGTCGAGTTCGCGCAGCGCGACCGCAGTGCGCATCGACGAGACGTACCAAGCCCCATCCGCCGCCTTGACGTCGTCGAGGCTCAGGTCGGCATATTCGGCGCGCAGACCAAGATCCTCCGCATGATCGAAGATGAGGCGCTGCGTCGTTCCCGACAGCAGACCCGCCTCCGGATTCGGAGTGAGCAGGTGGTCGCCTCGGCGGATGATGAGATTCGCGGTCGGTCCTTCGAGCACGATTCCGTCATGGGAGACGAAAAGCGCCTCATCGGCGTCGTTGGCCGCGGCATAGCGGCCGGCGGCCTGATTGACCGCATAGGACAGAGTCTTCGCACCGATGAGCAGCCACGGGGCCTTGCTGCCGATATAGGCGTCGAATCCGCGGTCGAGGCTGACGGCGGTGACACCTTGCTCGCGAGCTGTACGGATGTGGTCGTCCACGGGCACGGGAAAGGCCCACCCGCGGCCCCGGAATGCGCCGTTCGCGTCCTGCTCCCCGCGGGAGAGAGCGTAGCGGATCCCGAACTCGACATTCTCGGGATCGGCGGCGGCCACCTCGGCGATGAGGGAATCGATGACCCGATCCCACAGTCCTTGGTCAGGATCGGGCAGATCCAGCGCCGAGGCGGATGCGCGGAACCGGGTGAAGTGCCGTTCCCGTGACACCACGGTGGCACCGTGCGCACCCACGCTCACCAGTACGGTTTCGAAGATCCCGTCCCCGCGATGAGCGGAGAGGTCCGTGACGGGCAGTTGCGCGGAACGCAGGTCAGTGAGTTCGAACGTGCCGGTGGCGGGGTTGACGAGGATGAGCGGATCGGTCATGCGGTACCTCCGAAGAGCAGGCCGAGGGCGTAGGTCACGGCAGCGGCACCGAAGCCGATGCCGAGTTGGCGCAGGGCGCGGGGGCCGGGCGATTTGCCGGAGAGCAGGCCGACGATGCCGCCGGTGAACAGCAGCGCGATGCCGACGAGGCCGGCGGACAGGAACACGGCGGGCAGTCCGGACATGCCGAAGATATACGGCAGGATCGGGATGAGCGCGCCGGAGGAGAAGAAGCAGAAGCTCGAAAGGGCGGCGCCGAGGCCGGTGCCCAGTTCGTCGCGGTCGACTTCGGAGTCGAGGTTCGGCAGCCTCGGTGCCTGTTTGTTCTTCGCCGCCGCGATCGTGCGGTTGGCGCGGGCCTCGGCCTCGCGGGCTTCCATTCCGCGGGCGCGGAAGACGAGGGCGAGCTCGTTGGCGTCGATGTTGAGATCGGCCAGAGCGTGCCGGGATTCGGGGTCGGGGGTGGAGGCGTCGAGGAGTTCGCGCTGGGAGCGCACCGAGATGTATTCGCCGGCTCCCATCGACAGGGCTCCGGCGAGCAGTCCGGACACGCCGGTGAGCAGGATGACGGTGTTCGAGACTCCAGCTGCGCCGACACCGAGGACAAGTGCGAGGTTCGAGACCAAGCCGTCGTTGGCACCGAAGACGGCGGCGCGGAAGTTCCCCGACAGGCGGGCGCGGGAACGGGCGGCCAGGGCACGGACCACCTCGGCGTGGATGCGTTCATCGGCGGCCATCTCGGCCGAGGCGGCTTCGTCTTCGTCGTACGGCGAGCTCGTCTCGGACTGCTGAGCCAGAGCGAGGACGAACACGGAACCGAACATGCGGCCGAGGAACGCCAGGCAGCGGGTGACGAGATCGGCGGAGCGGCGCTTCTGGGCGTGTTCACCGAGGAGGGAGATCCAATGCTCCTGATGCCGGGATTCCGCTGCGGCGAGACTGAGCAGGATCTCGCGGTCCTCGCCCTTGCGGCGTTCGGCGAGGTTGCGATATACCCGTTCCTCGAGCCGTTCGTTGGCGAGGTAGCGCTGCCAGCGGCGAATGGTCCGCCTGTCGGGGGAGGCGGGCGGAGTCGATCCCGCAGAGTCATTGGTCGTCACTGGTCCAAGTCTAGTCGTGCGGTCTGGTTCCGGCACTGGGTGGGCGGCGGTAAGGGGGCTGAGAGGTCGGGCCGAGTTGCGCGGTGCGATGCGTGGGCAGGCAGCAGGTGAGGTCGGGGCGTCGTGGGAGTGCCCAGTGGTGCGGCCGCAGTCGCCGCAGAGAATCCGCATGTGAACCGCAGACAGTCCGCGCGTGCGAAATCAATCAGTGACCGGTTGTTATCAATTCGTAACATGAAAGCCTGTTGTGATGCGTTAGATTAATGACCAATGTGAGTTGTGTCACCGTTTCGTTATAGAAGCATGTGATTCGTTACCAACGACGAATCATGGCGAAGCGTCAGAATCGAGCTTCCCCGCAAGTGCAGCCGTAGATGGGCCGGCGCCGGTATGACCGAGGAGTCATGCCGTGCCGGTCGGTTCCGGTGCGCCGTCATGTGCGATTCCTCTGGACACAGTCAAAGGAGCGAAAGGAACTCCATGAAGTTGCGCACGAAGAGCTGGCTGGCGGTCACCGCCACGGCCGGACTGGTCCTCGGCGGGGTGAGCCCGGCACTGGCGGCCGGCACCGCGGGACCGACTGAACACACCGATATGGGCGTCACCGGCGACGCCGTGATGGAGCATCTGCAGAAGATCTCCGACATCTCCACCTCGCACGCGGACGAAGGATTCCGCGCGCTGGGCACGCCCGGCTACGAAGAAGCCGTGGAATATGTCGAATCCAGCCTCGAGGCGACCGGTGCCTTCGACGTGAAGCGTCAGGCCTTCGACGTCGAAAGCCAGGACTTCGGCACCGTCGACGTCAAGGTCGACGGAGATGCAGTCAAGGTTGCGACCGCCTCATACACAGAGGGAACCACGGAGCCGCTGACCGATCTGCCAGTGGTGTTGCCGGTCGATGACGACAACAGCGACCTGGCCGGCGGACAGCTCGGCTGTCAGGCCAGTGACTTCGACGCCAGCGCCGAAGGTGCGCTTGTGCTCGTGTCCCGCGGCGAATGCGCCTTCGGTGAGAAGACTAAGGCCGCTACCGAAGCCGGTGCCGCAGCAGTCATCATCTACAACAACGACAAGGACAACCCGGACGAGGAGCTCAACGCCACCCTGGATGAGCGGATGGAGGGCAGTGCCCCGACGGTGACGGTCACCTACAACGTCGGCACCGACCTCCTCGAGAAGGTCGAAGCCGCAGGTGCCGAGGCCGGCGCAGAAGCCGGCAGCCAGACTGACGCCGAGGCGGGCCTCGGCCAAGAAACCGACCAGGCCGATGAGGCCGCCGAAGACAACGCGGCAGCCGAGGCTGCGGCCCTGACTGCCGACTTCACACTCGAGACCGAGTTCGTCACCGAGAAGACCTGGAATGTCATCGCCGAAACCAAGGCCGGCGACCACGACAACGTCCAGATGTTCGGCGCCCACCTTGACGGTGTCGAAGAAGGCCCTGGAGTCAACGACAACGGCTCGGGATCCGCTGCACTGCTCGCTTCGGCCGAAGCGCTCGCCGAGCAGCCGACCGAGGTCGACAATGCCGTCCGCTTCGGCTGGTGGGGCGCGGAAGAGGTCGGACTCGTAGGCTCGACGGAGTATGTCGCGAGCCTCGACGATGCCGAGCTGGGCAAGATCAAGTCCTACATGAACTTCGACATGATCGGTTCCGACAACTACATCGTCGGCACACTCGACTCCGACGGCTCCGATGTGCCGATTCCCGACGGCGTCAACGTCCCCGAAGGCTCGGCCGAGCTTGAAAAGGTCTTCACCGACTACTTCGCCGATATCGACCAGCCCAACGTCGGCACCGACTTCTCCGGACGCTCGGACTACCAGGCGTTCATCGACAACGGCATCCCGGCCAGCGGCCTGTTCTCCGGCGCCGACGGTACGAAGACCGCCGAGGAAGCCGAGATGTTCGGCGGCACCGTCGGTGCGAAGCACGACACGAACTACCACCAGTCCACGGACACGATCGAGAACGTGAGCAAGAAATCCATCGACATCTTCGCTCCCGCCATCGGCTTCGCCGTCCACACGCTGGCCTATGAGCTGGCCGACGCGCCGACGGATCCTCCGACCGATCCGACGACTCCGCCCACGGATCCCACTGATCCGCCCACGGAGACGCCGACCGAGGCTCCTGACGAACGGACCCTGAGCATCGATCCGAAGACGATCGAGGCACCGGACTTCGTCAGCGAGAAGGGCGTCCAGGTCGCGGCCACCGGCTGCGTCGCCGACACCACGGCGACGATGACGGTGACCCCGAACAACGGGAAGATCGAGACGTTCGAACAGACTGCCGAGGTCGGCGCCGACGGCACCGCTCGATTCGGAGTCCGCGGACTCGATGCGTCGATGGTCGACAGCTACATCGGAACCTACGACGTCACGGTCGACTGCGAAGGCGGGGATCCGCTGACCGGATCCTTCGAGGTCGTCGCCGAAGGTGACGGACCGGGGGCCGGTGACGGCGGCAACGGTGGCGGCGGAGGAGATCTGCCGCGCACCGGTAACGAAGCCCTGCCGCTGATTCTGTCGGCCGGAGCGCTCATCGTGCTCGGCCTGGCGATGACTCTGGGTTCACGCCGCCGCAGCTGAGCGGGGAGCCGAGACAACGTGCCCTGATCGGCACGGACGGCCCGATGCGGGTCGGTGACTGGTAACGGTCACCGGCGCGTATCGGGCCGTTCTCGTCTGCGAAGATGACGATGGCCGCGGTTCGAATCCGGCGGCGCAGCTCGGATGGCGCAGCTGAGTCGGCACTGACCCAGATCTGAGATCGAGCGACTCACCTGGCGGCGCTCCTCAGGGGGCGTTCACCTTGCCCGGGCACAATGGTCTTCCGTGACTCCCAAACGCTTCTTCACCTTCTTCGCCATCGCCGAGACCGTCACCTGGACTCTGCTGCTGATCGGCATGTTCCTCAAATACGTCACCCACACCACCGAGGTGGGGGTGCGGATCGGCGGAGGCATCCACGGCTTCATCTTCATCTGCTTCGTCATCGCCGTCATCGGCGTCGGCACCTCGCAGCAGTGGAGCAAGCGTCGCATCGCCACGGGTCTCGGATCGGCGATCATTCCCTACGCCACGATTCCCTTCGAACGCTCCGTCAAGAAGACCGGATCACTCGAAGGCGACTGGGGTCTGGGTCGCAACGGCCGCACCCCGCAGACCTGGTTCGAGAAGCTCACCTCTTGGTGCATCCGCTTCCCGTGGGCGGCCATCGGCATCGGCATCATCTTCGTCGTCCTCTTATTCTCGGGTCTGCTCATCGCCGGACCGCCATGGGAATGGGGCAAGTGAACTTGATCACTGAGCCGGTGGTGTGAGGGAAGGCTTCCACCGCGCGATCAGCGGTCGGGTGGGCCGCCTCGGCGAGATTCTGCCCTTGAGTGCGAGGGTTTCCACCCTGTTGCCTGCCCGTGGGCTGGCCTAGGATGAAAGGGGCCGGCCGGTGATCGGTCGGTCGGCACATCCCACTGCGATGAAAGGCCCACTGATGGACCTGCTCTTAGGCGCCGGAGGAATCGGCGTCCTCGTGATCATCATCCTGATCGCGCTGTTCGTGATCCTGCGCTCCTACAAGATCGCCTCACCGTCCGAGGCGCTCATCATCACCGGCAGGAACGCCTCGGGGGCCTCGGGCACCGGGCGCATCGTCATCGGGGGCCGCTCGGTCGTCTATCCGATCGTGCAGAAGGCGTTCATCCTTTCACTGTCCTCGCGGCAGATCTCCGTCAAGATCGACGGCATCTCCATCAACGGCATCGCCCTGCGTCTGCGCGGCGTCGCCCAGGTCAAGGTCGGCGGCACGGAGGATGACGTGCGCAAGGCCGCACAGCGCTTCCTCGATCAACAGGACCAGATCGACCACTACTCGAAGGAGATCCTCTCCGGCACCCTGCGCGCCGTGGTCGGCACCCTCACCGTCGAGCAGATCATCCAGGACCGCGCTTCCTTCGCCGCACAGGTGCAGGAGGAATCCGCGCACTCGATGAACAACCAGGGCCTCATCATCGACACCTTCCAGATCTCTGCCGTCGAGGACGAAGGCAGCTATCTGCGCGACTGGGGTCGTCCGCAGGCCGCAGAGGTGGCGAAGAACGCCGCCATCGCCGAGGCGAACGCCGGCCGTGCTTCGGCTGTCGAGCAGGCGCAGCAGAATGAGGAGACTCAGAAACAGCAGGCGCTGACCGATCAGGCGATCGCCGAACAGCAGCAGCAGTTGGCGCTGCGCCGGGCCGCGCTGAAGGAAGAGGCCGATCAGCGCCAGGCGACCGCCGACAACGCCGGCCCGCTGGCCGCAGCGGCCGAGAAGCAGAAGCTGCTCGAGAAGGACCGGATCGTTGCGAAGGAGGCCGCGGAGCTGCGCGCCGAACAGCTCGACGCTGAGGTGCGCCGCCCGGCCGACGCCGAACGCTACCGGCAGCAGGCCGCGGCCGATGCCCGGGCCTATGAGATCGAGGCGCAGGGCCGAGCCGAGGCCGCCGCTGAGCTCCACCGTCGCTCGAAGGACGCCGAGGCGATCCGCCTCGAAGGTGAAGCCGAGGCCGATGCGATTCGAGCCCGCGGTGAAGCCGAAGCCGAGGCGCTGCGCGCGCAGGCCGAGGCCTACAAGCAGTTCAACGATGCGGCCGTGCTGTCGAAGGTGCTCGAGGTGCTGCCTTCGGTCGCCGGGGAACTGGTGGCGCCGTATGCGAACATCAAAGATCTCTCGATCGTGTCCACCGACGGTGAGTCGAAGCTCGCGAACTCCGTGTCGAACAACCTCTCGCAGGTCCTCGAAGTCGTGCGCGGAACGACCGGTGTCGACCTCACCGACCTCGTGGCCAAGGCGAAGGGCTCGGGTTCTGACGGCGCGGCGGGCGATGGCTCGGGCGAGTCCGGCGGAAACGGCGGCTCGGGCGAGTCCGGCGGAAACGGCGGCTCGGGCGGGCCCGGTGGTTCTGGCGGGACTGGCGGTTCCGGAGGGCCCGCTTCCGGTGGTTCGTCCGGGACGGGCCACGCCTCGGGCGAGGTCGTCGACGGAGTCGTCGCAGACGATGCGTCTGCCAGACCGCGATCGACAGGCACGGGGTTCGACCCGAAGGCTTTCCTCGATGACAGCGGCGTCGACCTCGACCGGATCGGCGACGAGGTGAAGAAGGCCGCCGGCTTCGATGTGCAGTCCTATATCGATGAGGCGAAGCGCCGCCTCGACGAGAGCGGTGCGGGCGCGTCCGGGGCCGGCTCGGAGGCGGGTCGGGGCTCGGCTTCGAACTCGGGCGAAGGCAACGCCTCGCCCGACGGCGATGAGTCCGGCGACGAACAGGACGACGACGGCAAGGGCGCTCAGGGCTGACCGCCGCCCCAGGTGAGGGGCGCCCAGCTCACGCAGGCAGCGGCCGCCGAGGACATCCTCGGCGGCCGCTTCTTTCGTCGGGCACGCCGAGGTGCCGACCGACCGAGCGGTGATGTGCCCTGCGGGTGGATCCACCTCGATTTCCCGAACGATTTCGAGGTGGATCCACCCGCAGGAGACGCAGTCGGGGTCTGATGTGCTCCGATTCTGCGTCGAGGTCGACTAGATGCATAAATAAATGTGCATATGTTAATGTGTTGAGTCGAGGAGGTATCTATGGCTCACGATCATGCGCATGGTTCGGGTTCGCGGCGGCAGCTGCGGATCGTCTTCGGCATCGTCGCGACGATCTTCGTGTTTCAGCTCATCGGCTCGGTCGTCACGGGCAGTCTCGCGCTGCTCATCGACACCGGCCACAACGCCGTCGATCTCATCGGCATCGGCATCGCACTCTTCGCAGCGAGCTTGGTCAGCAAGCCGACGGGCGGACAGAAGACCTGGGGGTTCCGTCGGGCGGAGGTGCTCGCGGCCGGTGCCCAGGCGACACTGCTGTTGGGACTCGGCATCTACAGCCTCATCGAAGGCATCCGGAGATTCTTCGTCCCGCCGGAGGTGCCCGGCCCCGGCATGCTGCTCTTCGGCGCCATCGGCCTCGTGGGCAACCTCGTCTCCATCGTCATCCTCAGCTCTTCGAAGGAAGACTCCCTCAACCTCAAGGCCGCGTTCCTCGAGGTCATTGCCGATGCACTCGGCTCGGTGGCCGTGATCTTCGCCGCTCTGGCGATCTGGCTCTTCGGTTGGGAGCGCGCCGATGCGGTCGCTGCTCTGGTCATCGCGGCGCTCATCGTCCCCAGAGCGTTCGCCATCCTGCGCGAGACCGGATCGATCCTGCTCGAAGCGGCGCCGAAGGAACTCGACCTCGACAAGGTTCGCGAGCATCTCGAGGCAGTCGAGCATGTGCAGGAAGTTCACGACCTCCACATCACGCGCATCGACTCGAATCTGCCGGTGCTCACCGCTCATGTGGTGCTCGCCGACGAATGCTTCTATGACGGGCATGCTCCGCGCATCCTCAAGGCTCTGCAGGAATGCCTGACGGAGCACCACAAGATCGCGATCGAACACTCGACGTTCCAGTTCGACCGGGCGAAGGACGCCGCCCACGAGACCCACACCCACGACTGAGGCGGCCCAACTTGCCGGTCGGTGACCGGTGAGGGGAGGGCCGCCTCGGCGGGGGTTCGGCTCACTGTCCGGGCAGGATCTCCACTGATTCGGTGCAGAAGCGTTCGAGCTTGGCCGGGTCGATGGAGACGCCGAAGCCGACGCCGGTGGGAACATCGACCTTGCCGTCGTACATGACGATCTCCTCGGTGATGTCCTCGTGGAAGAACCGATTCGAACCGGAGATATCGCCGGGCAGAGTGAAGCCCGGCAGCGAGGCCAGAGCCGCATTCGCCGCCCGGCCCAGGCCGGTTTCGACCATTCCCCCGTGCCAGACGGCGACGCCGTGGGCAGCGGCGAGATCATGGATCTTCTTGGCCTCGATGAACCCACCGACCCGTCCGGGCTTGATGTTGATCACCGAGGTGGCGCCGAGCATGATCGCGTCCGCGGCGGCCTCGGCGGAGACGATCGACTCGTCGAGGCACATCGGGGTGTCCATGAGCTTGGCGAGTTCGGCGTGCTGGCGGATGTCGGCTTCTCCGAGGGGCTGTTCGATGAGCAGGAGACCGTAGTCGTCGAGGCGACGCAGGTGTGCGGCATCGACGAGGGTGTAAGCGGCGTTGGCATCGACTTGGAAGCCGAAATCGTCGCCGAAGGCCTTGCGCACGGCCGCCACTGGGGCGATGTCCTTGCCGGGTTTGATCTTCAGCTTGATCCGCGCGTAGCCCTCCTCAAGGTAGCCGCCGATGACCTTGACGGTCTCTTCGACGGAATCCTGGATGCCGACGGACACTCCTGAGGGCACTGAGTCGACGACTCCGCCGAGGTAGTCCTTGAACGACTGGTTGTTGAGCTTGAGCTGAGCCTCGATGACGGCCATCTCCAGAGCCGACTTCGCCATCGGGTGGCCGATGACATGACGCAGGTGCCAGCCGACGGTCTCCGCAGTGAGATTTTCGACGTCGAAGAGCAGCGGTGCCAACCAGCGGCGAGTGACATCGATGCCGGCGGCCACATACTCGGAGGAGTAGAGCGGGGAGATCATCGCCACGGACTCTCCCCACCCGGTGATCTCACCCTGCGGGGTGTCGAAGACAGCCTCGACGAGGTAGCAGTCCTTCTCCGTCTCCCGCATGAACGAGGTCTCGAACGGGGTGACGAGAGGAATCGAGACTTGGTGGAGGGTGACTGACTTGAGCTTCATATGCCGGGCTCCTGCTTCGCAACGGGCGGATGGGTCTTCGCTTCCACCTTATGCCAGCGGTCCGCGAAGAGGCGGCGAGTATCGCGAATCAGGTCCGGAAGAACCCTGGAGCGGCGGGCCGGCGATTGATAGTGTGAACAAAAGTCTTCCTGTCAGCAAGGGGGCCACCGTCGTGAACGATCACCTGCGCACTTTCACCGCGCGCAGACAGTCCTGGTTCGGCCTCAAGCTGCCGGTCAAGACCGCCCTCGCACAACCGGCGTTCCACCCGCTGCTGCGAACGATCGCGCCCCGGATCAGAGGGCTGAAGATCGGTCGCCTTCCCGCACCCATCGAACTCACCGAGATCCGCGGAAGAGCAGGCGGAGCGGAGTTCATCCTCGTCGAGCCCTTCCGCTGTGAGATCGCCAAGGAGTTCTACTGGGGGAGGGGCCGCCGCACCGAACCCGAAGACGCGTTCGCCCTGGACCTCATGGTCGCTCTCAGCGCCGATGCCGATGTCTTCCTCGATATCGGCGCCTACACCGGGGTGTTCACCATGGCCGTCCTCGCCGCGAACGAGTATGTGCGCGCCCATGTCTTCGAGATCATTCCCGCAGTCGTCGCGGGTGTGGAGAAGAACGTCGAACGCAACGGCTTCAACGGCCGCGTGACCGTCCACCCGACCGGAGTCGGCAGCCCCGACACCTGGATGCAGGTGCCCATCGGGGACGGAGGATCGGCGCTGCCGTCGTTCTACTCCTCCGCTATGCACTTCGACTCCGACGCCGAGGTGCGCTTCACCTCCCTCGACGCACTCCTGCCCGAGGTGCTGGCAGAGACGTCGGGTCGCGATGTGCGGTCGCACGCCGGCGAAGACGTCCTCGACGTTTCAGGTCGGGGCGGGGCACCGCGCGTGACGGTGAAGATCGACGTCGAAGGCGGTGAGAACGACGTCTTCGCTCACGGGCAGGACTTCCTCACCGCGCTGCGCCCGGACATCCTCTGCGAAGTCCTCGATGACCGCGCGAAACCACGCGAACTCATGGGCCACCTCGGCGAGCATGGCTACCACTACTACCTCGTCGGCGAAGATCGGCTAAAGGCGCGGAGGGCGATTCGGCCGGATCCGCAGCTGCGCGACTGGCTGTTCACGCTGAAATCACCGGATCAGATGCGCGCGGCGGGATACCCAGTCGATTAGCCGCCGAGCTGACCGCGGTTACCGACAGTTAACTGTGCGCAGATTGCACATTCTCGGCTCGAAACTGGCAATCTGCGCACACTTAACAGCGTATGGGAGGCCCCGGCGCACTGGCAGCGGGACTGGGCGGCGGCAGCCCGCCGAGTTCCCTCAGCCTTGCAGCCGCCCGACCCGCCTCAGCCCTGCAGCTGATCGGCGATGAGAGCGGCCAGCAGAGCGGTGCGCGGGGCGATCTCGTCGATGACGGCGTGTTCGTGTTCGGCGTGTGCCCCATCGCCGACAGCACCGAGACCGTCAAGAGTGGCGATGCCGTCACCGGCAGTGAAGTTCCCATCCGAGGCGCCGCCCACCGACACTCCCTGCGGCGCAGGCAGTCCGAGCTCGCCGGCGAGGGCTGTCGCCCGGGCGAAGAGCGCAGTCGACTGCTCCCGTTCGAACGGAGGCCGGTTGATTCCACCGAGCACCTCCATCGTCGAGCCCTCCACCTGCGGCTTCGCAGCCAGTCTCCGAATCTGCGCATCGACGCGTTCGAGCTCGGCCGCGGTGCGGGCGCGCACATCGATGTCCACCCGCGCCTCGGCCGGCACAGTGTTCGACGTGGTCCCCGCGCTGATCACGGTCGGCACCACCGTCGTCCCGGCCGCGGCGTCGGCCAGGTCGGCCACCAATGGCAGCGCCAGAGCCAGGGCCATCCCCGCGTTGATGCCCTTCTCCGGTTCGAGACCTGCGTGCGAGGCCTTGCCGGTGAACTTCAGCACGTAGTTGCTCGTGCCTTTGCGCTCGAGTTTGAGTGCTCCGCCGGCGCTCGCCTCCATGACGAACACGGCCTTCGCCTCCGCCGCCTCGGCGCGAATGAGATCCGACGAGGACACGGATCCGATCTCCTCATCACCGGTGACGAGGATCGACAGACCGTCCAGCCCGCCCTCGCCGAGGTGCTCGGCCACCATCGCGGTCGCGTGCACGCTCATGATCGCCCCGGTGAGCATGTCGAAGCTGCCGGGCCCGCGCAGGATACCGTCCTCGGTGGAGAACGGGATGCGTTCGAGGGTGCCGTGCGGCCACACCGTGTCCTGATGGTTGAGCAGGACGACGCGGGCCGGCCCGGTGCCGAAGCGCAGGCGGAGGTGGGCGGTGCCGTCGACCTCGAGCAGTTCCGCCTCGGCGCCGAGGCGGTCCCCCAGGAGCGCGGCGAAGTCCCGTGCTCCTGCGGCCACGGCCGCCTGGTCATGTGAGGGGGTCTCGATGGAGATGACCCGTTCGATGTCGGCGAGCATGTCGGGCAGACGTCGCTTCGCCTGTTCGACGAAGTCAGCGGGCTGGGGCGAAGATGATGTGGTCGAAGTCATAGGGCGAGTCTACGGAAGGCCGGTTGCCGACATCGCAGGTGTCCGAATGGTGCCTGTGGACGGCGGCCGCGCACAAACCCTGCTGTCTGTGGTTTGCTAGTCCTATGGGTGAGGCAGTCAGCTCGAAGCGGTACACGCCGGAGGAACGCACGCTGTATCGGGAGAAGCTCGCGGAGAACCTCGAGCTCTTCGATACCTACCTTCGTCATGCGGATTTCAAATCGGCGGGCACGATCGGGCTCGAGCTCGAGCTCAACCTCGTCGGCGAGGGCAATCAGCCGAGCCTGCGCAACAAGGAGGTGCTCGATCGCCTCGATGACGAGTACCAGTCCGAGATCGGCGGCTTCAACCTCGAACTCAACCATCCGGTGCTCCAAGTGGCCGGGCGGGGGCTGAAGACCTTGGAGGCTGGTGTCGCCCACCGTTTGGAGAAAGCGCAGAAGGTCGCCGAGGAGGACGGACTCAAGGTGGTGTCGATCGGCACCCTGCCGACCCTGACCACCGAATTCCTCACCGACGAGAAGTGGATGACCGAGGAGAACCGCTACGAGGCGCTGAGCAACTCGGTCATCGACGCCCGCGGCGAGTACGTCCGCATCGAACTCGGCCGTGAAGAGCGGTACAAGGCGGAGTTCGCCGATATCGCTCCGGAATCCTCCTGCACGTCGATGCAGCTGCACCTGCAGGTGGCGCCGAACCGGTTCGCCGACGCGTGGAACGCCTCGCAGGCGATCGCCGGGGCGCAGGTGGCGATGGCTGCGAACTCGCCGCTGTTCGTCGGCCGCAAGCTGTGGCACGAATCCCGGATTCCGATCTTCGCGCAGTCCATCGACACCCGCACACCCGAACTCGTCAACCAGGGCGTGCGTCCCCGCGTATGGTTCGGCGAACGGTGGATCACCAGCGTCTTCGACCTCTTCGAGGAGAACGTCCGCTACTTCCCGCCGCTGCTGCCCGAGATCAAGGACTTCGTCGAATTCCGTGCCGCCGATGCTCCGAAGCTCTTCGAGCTCAATCTGCACAACGGCACGGTGTGGCGTTGGAACCGCCCCATCTACAACTCCGGTGACGGAGGCGCGCACATCCGGGTCGAGAACCGGCTGCTCCCGGCCGGTCCAACACCGGTCGACATGGTCGCCGACGCGGCCTTCTACTACGGTCTGGCCGAGTTCCTCGTCGGGGAGAACCGTCCCGTGTGGTCGCGGATGTCGTTCGCCGAGGCGGAGGAGAACTTCAACGCCTGCGCCAAAGACGGGATCGAGGCCCGGGTGACCTGGCCGAAGATCGGGCGCATCGGCGTGGCCGACCTCGTCACAGATGTGCTCGCACCGCAGGCCAGGCGCGGACTCTCGCGGCTGAACATCGACGAGGACGTCATCGACGAATATATGTCGATCATCGAAGGTCGTGCCGAAAGCCGCGTCAACGGTGCGACCTGGCAGCTGAGGGCCCTCGAGTCCCTCGCGCCCGGCAGCCGCCAGGACTCGCCCGAACGCGCCGAGGGCATCACGGCGATGATGGACGCCTACCTCGCGAACCAGGCGACAGGGAAGCCCGTCCACACCTGGGAGATCCCTACCCGCTGAGGCTGATTTCTCGTCGCCTCTGAGGCGCTCGAGTGATGTGACTCGAGCTGAAATGTCTCCTGTGGGTGGATCCACACCGATATCGCGGCAGAAATCGAGGTGGGTCCACCCACAGGGAACGTGCTTTATGAACTACTTGGTTCAGAGGCGTTCGACCTCGACGAAGACGACGTCGGCGCTGCCTCCGGGGTTCGAGACCTCGTGTTCCGATCCTGCCGGGCGCGTATAGGAGACTCCGGCCTCGAGTTCGGCGCGTATCTCTGTGCCGTCCGAATTGCGTACGAGCATCGTGTCCGTGACCATCGGCACGACGACGTATTCGTACTCGTGCTTGTGCATCGGGATGACGCCGTCGGGGCGGATCGTCCACTTCGTCACCCGGAACACGCCGTTGTCGAGCTGGACCTCGCTGGTCGAACCGGTGTCTGCTGCATTGTCTGCGGTCATGGTGATCTCCTTCGATACGCGAGCGACTCCCGTGGAATCGAGCGGAAGCCGGGTCGGACCTGACGCCCTCACTGTATCGCCCTGAACGGGCTCGACTTGAACCGATCCACCCGGGCTAGCATGAGGGATATGCGATACCCACTTGCTGACATCGACAACGTCGACGATGACATCCGCGCCCAGATCCTCGAGGTCGCCGAGAAGTCGGGCTTCGTGCCCAACGTCTTCCTCGCCCTGGCCCGCCGTCCAGACGAATTCCGCGCCTTCTTCGCCTACTACGACGCGCTCATGGAGAAGGAGACGGGGAACCTGACCAAGGCCGATCGGGAGATGATCGTGGTGGCCACCTCGGCGATCAATCACTGCCTCTACTGCGTCGTCGCGCACGGAGCGATGCTGCGGATCTTCCAGAAAGACGCGCTCATCGCCGATGTCGTCGCCACAAATTACCGCCAGGCCGATATCAGCCCACGTCAGATGGCCATGCTCGACTTCGCCGTGAAAGTCTGCGAAGAACCGTGGGCCGTAGGAGACGCCGACCACCAGAGGCTTGCCGACCACGGATTCGACGCCGAAGATGCCTGGGACATCGCCGCGATCACCGGCTTCTTCGGCCTGTCCAACCGCATGGCCCACATCTCCGGAATGCTCCCGAACCCGGAGTTCTACACCCTCGGCCGCTTCCCGCGTGAGAGGAAGTGAACCGATGACCTCATCCACCCCCGCCGAGGCGGACCCCACCACCCGTGCCTCCGCCGTTTCCGGTCCGGCCGCCTCCGCCGAAACCATCCCGGCCGCCTCCGCCCGATCCGGGCTCGTCAAACCGTTCGCCGCGATGGGCATCGTCGCCACCGTCGGGCAGATGCAGCGCGCCGGCCGCGACACCATCGCCATGTGCCTGGGCGAACCGACCCAGGGCGCGCCCAGCCCCGTGCTCGCCCGCGCCGCCGAGGTCATGAGCGACGGCACTGGACTCGGCTATTCGCCGATCTTCGGCATTCCCGAACTGCGCGAAGCCATCGCCTCCCACTACCGCGACTGGTACGGACTCGACATCGCGCCCGACCGCATCGCCGTGACGACCGGATCCTCCGGCGCCTTCCAGACGACGTTCCTCACCTGCTTCGACGTCGGTGACCGGGTGGCTCTGGCCCGGCCCGGATACGGGGCATACAAGAACATCCTCGCGGCACTCGGCTGCGAGGTCGTCGAACTCGACTGCGGTGCCGACGAAGGGTTCCAACCCACCGTCGACCTCTTGGCCGCCGCCCATGCGAAGGCCCCGCTCAAGGGGCTCATGCTCGCCTCACCCGCGAACCCGACCGGCACGATGATCGGCCCCGAGGCGCTCGGCCGGATCGTCGACTGGTGCCGGGCCAACGGGGTGCAGGTGATCTCCGATGAGATCTACCACGGCATCAGCTATATCGGCACCCGCGGCGAATGCGCACTCGCCCACGACGACTCTGCCGTCGTCATCTCCTCGTTCTCCAAATACTGGGGCATGACCGGGTGGCGCCTCGGCTGGGCGATCCTGCCCGAAGCGCTCGTCGCCCCGGCCCAGAACGTCACCGGCAACCTCTCCCTGTGCGCCCCGGTTCCGGCGCAGTACGCCGCGGTCGCGGCTTTCACGGACGAGTCCTATGCCGAATGCGAGGCCGCAGTGGCTTCGTTCGCCGGTGCACGCGAACATGTGCTGGGTGCCGCTGCCGACCTCGGCTTCGGCGAGATGGCCCCACCCGACGGCGCCTTCTACATGTATGCCCGCGTTGACGACATCCTCGACCGCGCGGGAATTGCCACGGCCGGCCAGTGGTGTGAGCAGGTGCTCGAGGCCACCGGCGTTGCGCTCGCCCCCGGTGACGACTTCGACTCCGTCGACGGCCCCCGTTCGGTGCGCCTGTCGCTGGCCGTCGGCGCGGACCGCACGGCCGAAGCCATCGACCGCATCCTCGACTTCATGGGATGAGTCCTGAACGTCGTGAGATGAGCCCTTCCGAGGGGATCCGATGAGCGCCGAGGATGTGCGGGCGGGAGGGCCGCCTCTGGCGCCGAAGGCCCTGCCGATGCTCGGCATCATCCTGGCCGCCGTCCTGCTCGGATCGGCCGGATTGTTCGTCATCCTCGCCGAGGCTACCGCTCCCACCGCTGCCTTCCTGCGGTGTTGGATAGCGGTCATTGTGCTCGCCCCGTTGGCGGTGCTCGAGCTGCGCCGGCACGGCCGTTTCCCGCCGAAGGCGATCCTCATCGCCGCGGTCTCCGGAGCGGCGCTCGGAATCGACTATGTGCTGTGGGCGCAGAGCGTGCTCGACGCCGGTCTGGGCGTGTCCACGGTCCTCATCAGCGTTCAAGTGATCGTGTTTCCGGCGCTGGTGTGGGCGTTCGGCGGTTCGAGGCCGGGATGGCTGTTCATCTGCTGTGTGCCGATCATGATCATCGGCATGCTGCTCACCGGGGGAGTGTTCGGCGCCGACGAGACGGCGGCGAATCCGACGCGGGGAGCGATCTTCGGGGTCCTGTCCGGTGTGCTCTACGGCGTGTACATCTTCGGCATCCACCACAGCCGCAAGGTCGCCGGAGACTTCGTCGTCGCCCCGGTCCAGGTGGGCACGATCGCGGCCGGTGTGATGACCGCTGTCGCCGGGCTGACCCTCGGCGGCCTCGATTTCGACCTCGGCTGGGCCGGATGGGGCTGGATGGTCGCCCTGGCCGTCTGCGGTCAGGCCCTGTCGTGGGTGCTGCTGAGCATCTCCAGCCCGCTGGTGCCGGTGCCGATGACCGCGGCGCTCATGCTGCTCCAACCGCTGTCCGCGGTGGTGCTCGGATCTCTCATCGCCGGGGAGCGGCTGCAGGCGGGACAGTGGATCGGTGCCGTCCTCGTGGCCCTCATCGTCTGGATCGTCGGTGGAGGACCCGAGGCCCTGACACGTCGGCGACGTCGGTAGGGGTGGGCTGCCTCGGCGAAAGATCGCCGCTGTGGGCTGGGAACGGTGGGCCGCCTCGGCGAAGGAATCGCTGCGGAAGCAGCGCCCCGGGTGGAACTCAGTGTTCGTGGGCCTCGATCGTGTGGGCGATGGCGTCGACGATGATGTGGGCAACGTGGTCGTCCTTGAGCGAATAGTAGGCTTCACGGCCGATCCGATTGACCCCGACGAGGTGGAGCCCGCGGAGGAACTTCAAGTGCTGGGACACCAAAGGCTGGGACAGTCCGGTCGCCTCGACGATGTGGGTGACAGTGGCCTCGCCGTGGGTGAGGACGAGCAGCATCTTCAGCCGGGAGGGTGTGGCAAGTGCCTTGAAGAGGTCGGCAGTCTCGGTGATGGCTTCGAGATGGTCCTCGGGATTGAGCAGGAGCTGCTCGACGTCGTCATTGACGGGAACGGAATCGGGAACGGAAGCCATGAGTGCAGATTACCGGACAACCGGCGGCGTCATGCGATATTCGGCACCGTGGGGTGGTCGTGGCTGTCGCGGGGTTCGGGCGGTCGGAGCTGCCCGCGTCTCAGTCGAGGGCTTCGACGTCGGCCTGCGATCCGAGGAGGTCGTCGGCCAAGGACTCCCACTGACCGTAGGCGTCAGGAAGTGCCGACCGCTGCACGGACTGAGCCGCCTCGGTCGGTGACATCGAATCCCAGCCGTCGATCTGATTGAGACCGGGGTTCTCGACCTCGGGATTGATCCCATAGAATGCCTTGGCCGCGTAGATGGGATCGGTGAGCTGATGGGGCTCACCCCAGCCCTGTGAAGGACGCTGCTGGAACAGGCCCACCGAATCACGATCGCCGGAATCCAGATTGTGCAGCGAGGATTCCTGCAGCGCTGTCATCAGGGCGATCCTGATCGCATGGTCGTCGAAGTTGCCGCCGCGGCCGACGCCGATGATGAGCCGAGCATTGTCGATCTGCTGTTCGCTGAGCTGGTTGACCGAAGCCATCTGCATCTGCCTGATCTTCGTGGACCCGAACGAAATGGGGGAATTGAGGATGATGACGGCGCCCACGACCAGTGCCATCACTGCTGCCCCGAGCCCGATGAGGGCACCAGTGAGCACGGACCGGCGGTCCTTGCGAGATGAGGTCAGACGAGGCATGAATATAACGATAATGCAACAAACTTAAGAGTGCATGGGGCAACGCCGAGGTTTTTATCACAGGCAGGTCACGGCCGGGCGGCGGTGAGGGGGCGAGCGGAGCCGAGTGCGGACCGATTTCGGATGACCCCGCACAGCTTAGGCTTGAACCATGGTGAGAATCGTTCGGCGCAACAACCGCCCACCTCTGATGACCTGCCTCATTGTGGTCTTCTCCTTCGTCGCTGTCGGCATCCTGACCGTTGCCGGCATCCTCGTCGCCATCATCTTCCTCTCCGCGGAATCATCGTCGACAGGTTCATCGCCGACTTCGGACTCCTCGTCGATCGGATCCTCATCCTCCGATTCCGATTCGGACGGCGGCCCCGGTCCGAGCACCACTGCTCCGGTGTCCGGAGGTTGGACGAGCGGAGGCTGAGTCTCGGGCCGCGGCTGAGTCCCTGGTAGGACGGGCGAGCAGCATCGTCGGAACCCGTCCAGATCACCGATCCGGTTCAGCCTTGGCGATCCTGAGGGGCCACCGGCTGGCGGAGGATCGTGCGCAGCTTCTCCGGCGCGGTCCGGCGAACATCGCTGAGATAGATCTCGTGAAGCTTGCCCGCCGTCGCCATGCCTGCCTCGGGAACGTCATCGGTGTGCATGCGCTCGAGGGCGGGCCCTTCGTCATCGAAGGGACCGATGTGCAGGGTCTGGACGCACGTTCCCTCCCGCAGCGCGTCGAATCGGATCTCGCCGAGGCGGGGCGCCGATCCCTTCGCCCGGACCGTGTCCATGACACCGTCGACGTGGCCCCCTTGGCCATCGATCATGAGGTACTGCGATTCCGGCACCTCGATGAGGTCGAATCGCCCCTGCTTCGCGCGGAAACTCGGCAGTGATCTCTTGAAATCGATCTTGTCCATACGAGGTTCCGCTCCAGGGTTGGGAACGAGTTGGGTCTGATCTGCTTGACCTTGACACGATGTCAGGGTCTTCACTGGGTGGCAAGGAGGTGGAGACCATGACACATCCACTCAACAGCCACCAGCGCCTGCAGGCGGCGATGGCTATCGGCACCCGGGCCGATCACCGTGACCTCGCCAAGCTCATCGCCCGGTGCCGCATCGAACCGGACTTCTTCGTCCGCGACATGCTCACCTGGGCGCTCACTCGGCTGCCCGCCGACGACACCGTTGCCCGCCTCATCGCCGAACTCGACTCGCCGCTGCCGCAGGCGATCAGTCAATCCATGCACACCCTGTCGAAGATCGGTGACGTGCGCCTGGCCGGCCATGGACCCGGCCCGGATCGGCACTGCATTCATCGCCCATACCGACACCGAGGTGGCCCGCAGCGCGTGGAGAGCCGCCGTTGCCCTTGTGCCCGGTGAAGATCGTGATGAGCTGGCATCCGCTCTGGTGGCGCAGTTGGGGCGAGGGGATCTCGAAATGCAGAAGAGCCTCAGCCGAGCGATTGTGGCCCTCGGCGAGGATCTCGTGTCAGTGGTCGATGAGAGGCTTCAAGCAGAGGACGACACAGTGCGGGCTCACGCCATGGTGACCCGGGACATGTTCGATGACCCGGATGCCGGCTTCGCCCACGCCTTGGACGCAGCCAAGCGGGTGGTCGCACTGGGGTCCGAGGCCACGGTCTAGATCGGCACAGGGAAGGTCCGATCGTGCGTGTGCCGACGGGTGGGGCAAGCCCGCCGGCACACGGCCGAGGTCTCGGATCCCTTCCTTCAGGGCGCTGTTCCAGCACCTGCGCGAAGTCCGCCTGCGGCCGTTGAGCGACGTCCGAAAGGTCCCAGGCATCGAAGAACTTCGGAACAATGCACCCGAACGAATCATTGGGCCTCGTCTCGCCCGGCCAGCGGACGCCTGGCGGCTATCGCGAGTACTCCGATGCCGATATCGGGCGGATCTTCCACATCGAGGGTCTGCGCAAACTCGGGATGTCTCTGACTGAAGTCGGTCGGGTGCTGTCCGAGCCGGACTTCGACCCAGGCACAGTGCTCCGGGGCCTCATCGCCCAGGCAAGTGAGCGGATCGCGGCCGAGCAGCGTCTGCTCGACCACCTCCAGTCCGTCGCTCGGCTCGGTCGAGCCGACGGCGAGTCGCTCTTGTACACCATCGATCTCATGCGCTCTCTCGAGTCCGGCGATGTCATCCAACGGCACAAGGCCGCACTCGGCAGCGGAGTCGACGGAGGAATGCCGATCGAGGCCCTGTCGCAGGCGGTCCTGCAGGAGACCGTGCTCAACGCGGCCGGGGCCATGCGGTGGGCACTCGCCCAGGCCAGTGCCGAGGCCGTGCCTCATGTGGTGGTCGGAATGGACGACGCATCTGCCGAAGTGCGTCGCAATGCACTGCTGGCCCTCGACGAGATCCGCAGGACCACACCTGATGAGAAACTCGACTCACGCTCGATTTCGATGATCCGGCAGGCGCTGGACAAGGGACTCGACGATGTCGGCCCTGATATCCGCAGCAACCGGGCCAGGCTGTGGATCCTCACGCTCTCGACGATCTCCGTGATCGTGTCGATGACGAACTGCTTCACCGGAGACCGCGACATGGCGACGAACATGTATGCGCTGACGACCATCGCCATGCAGGTGGCGGTGCTGCTGGCGCTGTCGAGCGACTCCTCCCGAATGTTCACCCGCTTCAGCACGGCAGCCCTGCGTGCCGATCGACAGGACCGCGCCCTCGAGGACTGACGCGGCGGGTTCCCACCCGCAAGGATCGGGGCGGAGGGCCCGTGTATTCTGACCGTGTCCGATCCACTCCGCACTTCAGCTCGCCGCCGAGGCTGAATCACACACGAAGGCAGGACTCCATGACCGACCAGACCCCCGGTGCTTCCGTCTTCGATTCGATCGACCCGGTCCTCAAAGTCGTCACCGCCGAGATCGAGATCTCAGCTCCCGCCGAGGCGGTCTTCGAACTCATCGCCGACCCGCAGCGACAGCCGGAATGGGACGGCAATGACAACCTCGGCTCGGCCATCGAGGGCCAGCGAATGCAGGGGGCCGGGCGCTCGTTCGTCACGACTCTGACCAAGGGCGTGGACCGGGAGAACCACATCGTCGACTTCGCCGAGGGCAGGCTCATCGCCTGGAAGCCCTCCGAAGTGGGAGGAGAGCCGTTCGGTCAGAAGTGGGTGTGGGAGATCGAACCGACCGGGGACGACTCGGTCCTGGTTCGTCACACCTATGACTGGACCGAGCTGCGCGATCCGAAGCGTCTGTCGCGGGCGCAGTCGACGACCGCGGCGAATCTGCTTGCCTCGCTCAAGAGACTCAAGCATCTCGCCGAAGGCTGAGATCCGGCGCCTGACAGACAGCCGCGGCCTGACTGCTTACCGCTTCCGAGTGTCCGTTCCGCCGGGACAGCAGTCCGGTCAGAACAGACGGACAGAGGCACTCATCTCGGCCAGGCGTCGGCGAGGCGCGTGAGCAGCGATGCCAGCTGTGCCCGTTCGTCATCGGTGAATGTGCTCAATGCCTGATCGACGTTGTCACGCTGGGCGCCGCGGAATCTGTTGGTGATCGCGCGGCCCTTGTCCGTCAGCGCGATGAGGGTTCGCCGGGCATCATCCGGGTCTGCCTCGCGACGCAGGAGGCCGAGCTCGACGCCTTGGGATACGAGCCTGGACGCGCGCGGCTGATCGACGCCGATCGCATCGCCGAGTGCGCTGACTCCGAGCGCCGTGCCCGCCTGGACGAGTGAGACGAGCAGACGGATGAGCGCACGCCCACGGCCATGTGCGGCGAACGGCCCGCCGGGATGACGCTTGCCGCCGAGGGGGAAGTCGACTGAGTTCCGACCGCCGCCGAATCCACCACGGTCTCCGAATCCACCGCGTTCACCAAAGCCCCCGCGGTGGCCAGGGCCGCCGTCCTCACCGAACCCGCCGAAGGGGGCGAATCCGCGCGGACCGCCGGGCCCGCGCCGCCACTGCAGGCGGGTGAGCGCCTCAGCGATCGCCTGAATGTCATCGTTCGTGCTCATGATTCGATTTTACATGCCACTTGACATGCAATCGAATTGCATGTCATTCTACATATACATGTCAGATGACAACTGAGGAGATGACATGACTGCACACAATGACTTCAACGATGACAACGATGACTTCACCACCCCGACCGGAGGAGCTGGCGCAGCAGGTGCCGATGACTGGACGGACTCGCCGAACACCGACGAGAACACCGTCGCCGGCAGCGCCTCGAGCCTCGGCTCCGATCGCGAACAGCCGGGCGACACGGACAAGACCGATGCGGCGGAGAATGACTCGGCCGCACGCACTGAGCCTGCGAACGGTGCCGAGTCCGGCGACGGCAAGGGCGATGACACCGACACCGATCTGCCGCAGCTGCTGCGCGAGTTCAGCCACGTGCTGCGTCGCGAATTCCGCTCGGCTGCGGTCGACTCCGGATTCGACCCTCGCGATTTCGGGCGTATGCGGCGAGGACGTCGCCGCTGGGATTCCGATGAGGTCGTCGCCGACGGTGCCGCCTACCCGGAAGAGCCTGTGACCTACGGTCCGCCGCGTGGCCGAGGTGGATGGGGACCGTCCAAGAACATCGATCCCGGAGAGCTGCGCCAGCGCTTCCGCGATATGCGCGACGGAGTCGGTGATCGCATCGAAGAGGTGCTCACCTCCGAAGAGTTCGAGAACCTCAAGGCCTCGCTGTCGAAGATCGTCGACAACTTCGGTCCCGACCGCTGCGGCGACGACTCGGACCGCCATAGCGAACCGCACGACCGCGAACACCCCCACGACCATGACGATCACCGAGGCGGCCCTGACCGTCACGAGGCTCATGGGCCCCGTGGTGGGAACGGCGTCCGCGACCGCCGCCGCGGGGGAGGCCGCGGACGGCGGGGGTTCGGCCCGAACTTCGGTCCCGGCTTCGGACCAGGCCGACGAGGATTCGACCCCTTCGGCTGGGCCGATGAGCACCGCAGCCGCGAGAAGGAGGTCCAAGAGGCCTTCGAGCGCGGATTCGCCGCGGGCTTCGAACAGGGACGCAACTCGTAAGCGGCTCCGCCGGTCCGCCCGCTGATCCCGCAGGCACGGTGAGCGGAGTGCGGCTCCGACCACCCGAGAACGCGATCCGGTGCGAACCTCCACGGTTCGCACCGGATCGCGTCTGCGTCTGTGCGCCGAGACTCCGGGCATGGTGCGCTTGTGTGTCCACGACATCGCCGCGGGCGCAGCGATCACGCGGCAGCGCGGGCCGCTGAACGCTCAGCCGCGGGATAGCACCGCCCCGAGATCATCGAGCATGCTGCGATCCTCGATCGTCGACGGCACTGCCGGATCGTCGACGCCATCGGCGATCTGTCGCATCGTCTTCCGCAGGATCTTGCCCGACCGGGTCTTCGGCAGACCCGCGACGATGTCGACGCGTTTGAATGCGGCGACCGGTCCGATCTCTTTGCGGACGAGCGCCACGAGTTCGTCGATGACGGTGTCCGGGTCGGCCGCCTCGGCGGAATCCCCGAGCACGACCAGCGCACGTGGGATCTGTCCCTTCACGTCATCGTGGACGCCGATTACAGCGGCCTCGGCCACGGCCGGGTGGGAGGCGACGACCGCCTCGATGATGCCGGTGGACAGGCGGTGCCCGGCGACGTTGATGACATCGTCGGTGCGACCCATGACGAAGACGTACCCATCCTCATCGAGATAGCCGGAATCGCCGGTGAGGTAATAGCCGTCGAAGGCGGCGAGGTAGGAAGAGATGAACCGCTCGTCGTCACCCCACACCGTGGCCATGGTGCCCGGAGGCAGCGGCAGCCGGATGACGATGAGTCCTTCCTCCCCGGACGGAACGGGCTGACCGCCGGGGTCGACGACCTCGACGTGGAAGCCGGGAGTCGGCTTCGTCGAGGACCCCGCCTTGAGCGGGAACCGGGTCAGTCCCAGCGGATTCGCGGTGATCGGCCAGCCGGTCTCCGTCTGCCACCAATTGTCGACGACGGGGACGTCGCGTCCGGTCGCCTCGGCGAGGATCTTCGTCGTCCACTCATACGTGTCGGGATCGAGGCGCTCGCCGGCGAGGAATTCCGCACGCAGACTCGACAGATCGTACTTCTTCATCAGCTCGCCGTTCGGGTCCTCCTTGCGCACCACGCGCATGGCGGTCGGGGCGGTGAAATGGACGTTGACCTTGTGCTGCTCGATGGCGCGGAAGAAGGCTCCGGCGTCGGGTGTGCCCACGGGTTTGCCCTCATAGAGCACCGAGGTGACGCCGGCCAGCAGGGGTGCGTAGATGATGTACGTGTGCCCGACGACCCACCCGACGTCGGAGGCTGTGAACATCGTGTCGCCCGGGTGGAGGCCGAAGACAGTCGGCATCGAGAAGGCTCCGGCCACCGCATATCCGCCGGAGTCGCGGACGATTCCCTTCGGTTTGCCGGTGGTGCCCGAGGTGTAGAGGACGTAGAGCTCGTCGGTGGCTTTCACGGTCACCGGGTCGATGCCCTCGGGCGTCTGGTCGAGCAGTTCGGCGTAGTCGAGGTCGTTCTCGCCTAGTTCGCAGCGATGTTCGTCGCGTTGGACGATGACGGTGAAGTCAGGTTTGTTCTCAGCGATCTCGATGGCCTCATCGAGCATCGGCTTGTATTCGAGGACTCGGCTCTTCTCGACTCCACAGGAAGTGGAGATGACGGCCTTCGGGGCGGTGTCGTCGATGCGCACGGCGAGCTCGTTCGGAGCGAAGCCGCCGAAGACGACCGAGTGGATCGCGCCGAGGCGGGCGCACGCGAGCATGGCCACGGCTGCCTCGGGGATCATCGGCATGTAGATGACGACGCGATCGCCCTTGGTCACCCCTCTGTCCGCCAGAGCCCGAGCGAAGCGGGAGACCTCGTAGAGAAGCGCGGCGTAGGTGATCGAACGGACGGTGTCTGTGACCGGTGAATCGTAGATGATGGCGGCCTGGTCGCCGCGGCCGTTCGCGACATGTCGGTCGAGCGCGTTGTAGCAGACGTTGAGCTCGCCGTCGGGGAACCAGCGATAGATCGGCGCATTCGAATCGTCGACGGCCTTCGTCGGTTCGGTGACCCAGTCGATGTGGTTCTTGGCCTGTTCGAGCCAGAAGCCGTCGGGGTCCGAATCGATGCGCGCGACGATGTCGTCGTAGCTGGGGGTGGTGGTGTCGGGTTTCGTGTCCATGCTCCTATTGTGGCGCACGGCACAGCTGCGTGCCGAGGTGGGGCACATCCTCGGGGATCGCCACCGGCACGAAAGTGGACCCATTTCCCTGCACTCGGACCAGGAGAGGGCACAATGGGGATATGAGATTCCTGGTTGCACTGATCCTCGGCCTCGCCGTCATGTTCGGTCTGAACGCCATCTTCGACTTCTTCGCGATGGCACGACCGTGGGGTTCGATCCTCATGGGCGTCATCGTCGGGCTGACAATGCTCGTCGTCCTGCTCATCTGGGAGGCCGTGCGCCCGACCCAGCCGAAGGGCGAATCGGCGAAGGCCAAGGCGAAGGCGCAGAAGAGCGAAGACGAGCGGGCGAAGGCCCGTGCCGAACGACGTGCCCGACTCGCCGCCGAGGCGGGAGTGAGCCTCGAAGGCATCGACGGTGCCCTGCCGGGATCGACCGCCCAATCGTCGGAGGTGGCCTCGTCCGATGGGTCAGCCGAGGAGGCTTCCGCCGAGGGGGGTTCCGCCGAAGGGATGGCTGCAGCCGACGATTCCGCCGAGGCGGCGTCGGGGGAAGCGACACCCGCCGAGGGTGCATCGGCTCAGTCGACACCCACAGAGACGGTTCCGACTGCGAGCGAGTCCGCTGGCAGTGCGACCGCTGAAGGCTCGGACGTGGCTGAGGCCGCGGAGACGACCGAGGGCGAGGAATCTGCTGAGACCAGCGCCGCTGCCGACGGTGCGGCGACCGCTTCGCCGAACGAGGCGACGACCGTTGGGTCGGACGAGGCGCCTGAGACCGACGCGACCGAGCACGCGGCTGAGCAGAACAGTGAGACGGACTCGTCCCTGGAATCTGACGGAGCCGAAGGCGACGAGACCTCGAAAGGCGAGGAGCGACGCACTGAGTCTGCGAAGCCCGCAGTGGTGGTGAAGCCCGCACAGCCGGCAGCGCCGGTCGCCTCCGCACAGCCATCCGCCTCCGCACCGTCCGGTGGCTCCGAAGCCGCCGACGCCAGCGTCGCAGACACCGAAACGACCGGCACCCGCACCAGTGACACCGAGGCAGGCGGCACAACCGCTGTCGACGGTGAACCGGCTCGGCCCGCTGAGAAGCCGGCCGCGCGGTCAGGGGATTCATCCGAACTGCCTCCGCCGCCGCCGAGGCCACCGGAATTCCCGGCTCAGCCCACGGCCGCACCACAGGCTGCAGATACCGCTGCACCACAAGCCGCGGATACGACGAACGAGACCATGTCTGCGGCTCCGTCGCTGAACAAGGACGATGTCAGTGACAGCGGATCCGCCTCGGCGTCCGACCCCGAACTCGAAGGACCTGCCGAAGACCCGGCGACGCTCGACCCGGAGGAATTCGACGAATCCGCCAGCGGCTCCTCGCTCGAGGCACCGCCGACCGGTGAACCCGGAATGTCGGCTGACGCGCTCTCCGGCAAGATGCCCGATGAGGCCGAGGAGTCCGCTGGCTCGGCCGAGGAAGAGCCTGCCGAAGACGAGACTGCGGACGACCGGGCACGTGAGAGCGAGGAACCGTCGGCCGAGGAGAACAACCAGTACCGGCTCTGATCCGGCACACCTTCAGGCATAGTGCGCGGCGAGGATCTGCAGACCCTCTTCGATGCTGACGCGGGGAGTCCAACCGAGGACTTCCTGCGTTCGCCGCTGGTCGAACCAATGCGCGGTCGACAGCTGTTCGGCGAGGAACCTCGTCAACGGTGGTTCGTCGTCGTGCTCTCCGAGCTCCCACACCTTTTCGACCACAGACCCTGCTGCCAGCGCCGGGGCCACCGGAATGCGCAGCTTCGGCTCCGCCGCTCCGCCGGCGATCGCGATGCGTGACATCAGCTCACCGATGGGGCGCGGCTGACCGTTCGTCACCACCAGTGCCTCACCATGGGTGGAATCGACCGCGGTCACCGCCGCGACGATCGCCTCCACCGCATTGTCGACGAACAGGGTGTCGACCAGCGCCGCTCCCGAACCGAGCACCGGCATTCGCCCCGATCGGGCACGGTCGATGACCCGTTCAGTGAGCTGGGTATCACTCGGGCCCCACATGAGGTGCGGACGCAGGACGAGCACCCGGAAGTCGGACGAGTCCGCGCCCAGAGCAATCCGCTCACCGGCGCCCTTCGTCCGCGCATATTCGCCGCGCGCAGACTCCGGAGACGCCGGTTCGGCACCGTCGCCGATGATCGACTCACCGGTATGTGCCACCGACGGCGACGAGATATGGACCAGGCGCTGCACTCCGGCCGCCCGTGCCGCATCGACGAGTGTGCGGGTGCCGCCGATGTTCACGGCCTCGAATTCTTTGGGATCGCCCATCATGGACACCTTCGCGGCCAAGTGCACGACCGCCTCTGCGTCGGTGACGGCCTGATCCACGGCAGCCGCATCGGTCACCGAACCGATGACATCCACAGCTCCGTCGACCCCTGAGGGGCGGCGCTGCAGGGTCGTGACCGCGTGACCGGCGGTGACGAGTGCACGGGCGACGGACGAACCGAGCAGCCCGGAGGCTCCGGTGACGGTGATTCTCACTTCAGCTCCTCATGAACGGGGACGACGCAGATTCGGGGGTGGCGCAGATATCGGCGATGCCTCTAGACGCTTCCCCGCACCGGCCCACCAGCCAGGACGCTGTCGGCCCAGGCGGCGAGGCGGGAGCGGTCGATCTTCGAATTGTGGCGGATGTCGGTGGGGAACTCGGGGGCCACGAGCACAGCGCTCAGATCATGACCGACCGCCTCGGCGACCTTCTCCCGCAGGCGCGCCGTCAGGTCCAAGGGCGCGAGACCGGGAGACAGCGAGGTGCCCTCGGCATCGAGCACGGCCACAAGCGCCTGGGTGCCGACGGGACCGATGCCGACGACGGAGCTGCGGCTGACCTGGTCATCGGCGTCGATGAGCGCTTCAAGGCCTCCGGGCCCGACCGGTCCGCGCGGGGTCGTGACGACATGCTGCAGACGTCCCTCGAGCCACACGCGACCGTTCTCATCGATGTGGCCGATATCGTTCGTCCGATGCCAGGTCAGACCGTGCAGATCATCACGCGCCGAATCCGCAGTCGTGTGCCACAGATTGTCGTAGCCGGACTTGATATGGGCGGCACTGACGACGAATTCGCCGAGGCGGCCCTGCGCGGTCGCGCCCTGCCGCAGCTCATCGGCCGAACGTCCCGACTCATCGATGGGGGCCAGAGCGAGTTCGACGCCGTCGATCGGCTGCCCCACGCAGACCCCGAGACCACCGGTGGCATCGGCGGCGGCCACGCCGTCACGGTCGATGTCGGTGAGCAGGAGACCCTCGGTCATGCCATAGGGGGAGTGGATGGACGCGTTCGGGAACACCTCGGCAATGGCATCCATGAGCTCCAGCGGCACGGGCGCACCCGCCGAGAGCACGAGTTCGACCCCGGCGCACGCTTCCCGCTGCTGCCCGTCGAGCTCGCCAGCGGTCGCGGCGACATTCGTGTATGCGGCCGGGGAGGCGAAGACCATGGTGGCCCGTCCGGCGATGATCGCATCGGCGATCGCAGTGGCCGTGAGCGTCTTCGGTTTCGTCACCGACATGTCCGGTGTCACCGAGGTGGCTCCGATGGCCGGTCCCAACAGGGCGAACGGTGGGAACCCAGCCACCAGTCCAGTGCCTTCGGTGACGTTGAAGGTCCTGGTCAGCACGGCCGCCAACGCGGAGATGTCCGCATGCGTATAGCGCACGCCCTTCGCCGGTCCCGTCGACCCGGAGGTGAAGAGGATCGCCGCGTCGGCATCCGGTGACGGGGTCGGCAGCTCGGCCCGGT
The DNA here is from genome assembly GCF_900169265.1 of Brevibacterium iodinum ATCC 49514. Classification (GTDB taxonomy): domain Bacteria; phylum Actinomycetota; class Actinomycetes; order Actinomycetales; family Brevibacteriaceae; genus Brevibacterium; species Brevibacterium iodinum. The sequence goes on along the minus strand of NZ_FXYX01000016.1, from coordinate 15,532 downwards.
GCGGGGTGCGGGAGAGTTCCGTCAGGCTCGTCTCTGCCTTGAACACGCGCGAGCGCACGGGTCCGAGCGGACGCACGGAGATCCGCCGGCCGGGCCAGCCGAAGGCGCGGGCCAGAGCGAGTCCGGGCAGCTCGCCGATGATCCACTGCGGATCGGCCGAGGTGATCGCCCGAGTCATTCCCTTCGGGCCGAGTCCGGCATCGGCGACGACGGCGACCGCACCGATCTTCAGACACGCATAGAGCGCGGCGGTGAGATTGTTGCCGGGAGGCACCAGCATGGACACCCGATCCCCGGGCTTCACGCCGAGGTCGAGCAGCCCGTTTGCGATCGACGTCGTCACGTGCCACAGATGGCGCCAGGTGATCTGCTGCGCCGGATTCTGCGCGAAGTCGACCGAGGCGATCGCCTCGTCGTCACGGCGGGCATCGAGGATCGCCGTCACCGCGCGGACCTCCGCGGATCCGTTGCCGGTGGCGGAGTCATCCGCGATATCGGAAGTCGATCCACTCGCCGAGGAGGGCGTTCCCGACCGCGCGGACGCTGCTCCCGTCGCCGAGGCGGCCGCGCCCTTCCGCTCGGACGATCCTTTCGCGGGGGCCGCCTCGGTGGGGGTGTTCGCGGTGGTGGGCGCATCGAACTGGGCGCTCAGCCAGTCGAGGACGAGACCGGGAACCTCGTGATCTTCGCTGACGAGGTGGGAGGCCGTTTCGAACCGGTGCACGTCGGCCTGCGGCAGGCGCTGGCGCAGGTCCCGCAGATAGCGTTCGAGGAACACCGGATCCTTCGGGCCCCAGACGAGCAGCGCCGGTTTGTCGAACGCAGCGATGTCCTGGCCGATGCGCTGGAGTTCGGGATCGGAGGCATGAGTGTCATCGACGGGGATATCGGCGACGAAGTTGCCGATCGCCCACCGGTCCTCTGCCCTCCGGTATGGGGCATGGAAGGCGTCCTTGGTCTCGGCATCGAGATCGCCGAGGCCCAGGGTCACGCGCAGGAACCAGTCGGTGAGCACGGTGGCTGCAGGCAGCATCGGCCCGGCCAAGGTCGCGCGCAGCGGTGCGGGCACCGGGGCGTCCTCGGGCTGGTGGACGGCCGTGTTGAGGCTGATCGCCGCGGACACCAGTTCGGTATTTCGGGCGGCCCAGCCGAGTGAGAGGACTCCGCCCCAGTCGTGACCGATCGTCACGATCGGGTGGGTGGCGGATCCGGTGGCGGCCACCTCGGCGAACAGGTTGGAGACGACCGCATCGAAATCGTTGATGCGATCGGCGATGCGACGCACCTCATCGGATTTCGGGGCCGGCATCGTCTTGTGGGCGAGCCGTTCGGAGAAGCCCATCTCGAGCTGGTCGGGGGCGATGAGCCGCCAGGCGCGGCCGCCCGACTGCGCGGCATCGATGGTGGCCCGCGCCAGTCTGCGCCACAGATACGACCAGGTCGGGTTGCCGTGGAGAGCGACGATCGTGCCCGCCGGCTCCACCCCGGCGGCAGCCAGGGCGGGCAGTGTGTCGAGGACATGGAACGCATGGGTCCCGTCGGAGGTTTCCGCCTCAACGATTCGGGACCAGGCGGGGTCCCACTCGGGCAGCTTCGGGGGAGTCGTGGCCGGCCGTGCAGGAAATCTCATGAAGTCTCTACCACTCGATCTCGGTCATGGCGGTGTTGAGGCCGGAACCGACGCCCATGCACAGGATGCGGTCGCCGGGTTTGAGGTTCTCGGCCTCACGGGACAGGGTGATGGGCAGGGAGGCGGGGCCGACGTTGCCCAGCTCCGGGTAGCTCACGGGGATCCGGTCGGGGTCGAGGTTCGCGGCCTTCGTGATCGAATTCGTGTGCACATCGGAGACCTGGTGCATGACGTAGCGGTCCATCTCCCGCCAGTTCCAACCGGTCTCGTGGGCTTCCTCCCACGCGGCGACGACGAGTTCCATGCCGCCGGAGAGCAGCCCCTTCGCGTCGGTGAACATTCCGTTGTGGTCGCCGACGCACAGCTCGTGATGCTGGGTGGCCGCACGGGTGATCCCGCCGAGGATGCGGTGGCACTCCGGATGTCTGTCGGCCGGGCCGAGGACGGCGGCGGCAGCACCGGAGCCCAGGGTCAGGGACGCGAATTCGTTGAGGTACTCCTCGCGGGTGATCTCCGGGCGGTTGAGGCGACGCAGCGTCGCGTCTTGGACGCGGGAGGCGTCTTCGCCGGCGACGATGAGGGCGTACTCGATCTGCCCGGCGTCGATCATGTTCGCGGCCAGGGTCATTCCGTTGACGAATCCGAGGCAGGCGTTGGCGATGTCGAAGTTCATCGCCTGCGGGCCGAGCCCGATGCCGGCGTGGACGCCGACGGCCACGGACGGTTCCAGGTGCTCACGGGTCACGGAGGTGTTGACCATCAGTCCGATGGCGTCGGGAGGGACCCCCGCCTCGGCGAGGGCCTTCTTTCCGGCCGCGATCGCACCATCGGCGAACTGGTGGGGCTCATCCCAGTTTCGGCGGGCGTACACACCGGCGACGCGTTGGAGCAGACCCTGCGGCAGTTTGAGAGATAACAGCGTATCGGCGAGGCGGTCGTCGAATTCCTGCGAGGTCACTTCGTTCGGGGCCAGGGTCTCGGTCAGGCCGAGCAGGGCCACGTTGGAGTGCCGAAATGTTGCGTTGCCATTCGCCAATTGAAGTACTCATCCCTTTTCGGGTCGTTCGTCGGTGTCGATATCGTCCGCAGAGGCGCGCGCCTGACGCGTCACCACGGGGGAATTCCGGACCTATCTTACCGCCCGGTTTCTGAGATGTTCATCAGCGTGTGAACCAGGTGAAGCCGTCATAGAGCAATCCTGTGGCGGCGAGCACAGCAATGACGGCGAGAACGAGCGAGGTCACAGTGTGCGAGACCTTCGACGTCTGGAAGCGCACGGCACGCGAATACGACATGGGGCGATCGGTGACGTTGTGGCCGAACTGGGCGAAGATCCGCCAATCCATCACGTCGACGAGCGACTTCGCGGCGAGGGTGAAGACGATGATGCAGCCGATGCCCATGAACAGCAGGAACACGAAGCCGAAGAAGCCGAAGTCCTTGAAGAACGTCACTACCCGGTCGCCGATGGCCACGGCGAAGGCGGAGAATCCGTCGCCGAAGGGCAGGGCATCGAACGAGTCGGTGATCGTGGACAGGCTGATGTTGTCGCGCACCGTCTGCACGGACCCGATGTACATGAAGATCGACGCGGCCAGGGCGACGAGCAGGTTGATGATCGAGATCGTCGCATTGTCCGGCCAGAAGTCCAGGTGCTTGATCGTATAGGTCGCCGACAGCGCCACGCAGATGATCGCGCCCGTCAGCGCGCCGATGGTGGCCGGCAGCAGAAGATTGTTGAAGAACACGAAGGCGACGACGGCGATGAGCGCGGCGCCCAGGATGTAGGTGAACACTGCGACGGTGTCGCCGTTGGCCGCGGTGGCGGCTCGTCGGTTGGCCTCGATCATCTGGCCGGAGTGCTGGATGTTGGCGGCGAGTTCGTTCTTCGTCGCCCGCGGCAGATCGGCGTCGGCGTCGTAGCCCTGTGCGTCGTAGCCCTGTGCGTTGCTGGGCAGAACGCGGGTCTCATCCTCGCTGCTCCACGGGCGACCGGACTGGTTGTAGCCGGGCTGGCCGTAGGGGTTCTGACCGTACTGAGTCTGCGGGTAGCCGCCCTGGGGGCCGCCGCTGGCGGGGTCCCTGGGCTGCCATCGTCCGAGCTTCGCTCCGATGAAGTAGATGACGAAGACGACGAGAGCCGCAAGGACTCCGATGGAGATGCCGGCGCCGAGCTCGTTCATAAGGGTGACTTCCTGGGGATGGACAACGGTGGTCTTCTTTTCAGTCTATGGACTCATGCCGCTCAGAGCACGTTCCGTGGCCCATGTGCGCGCGGTTAGGAGCGATTTGCTCCTTGCTGAGCGGGGTGCGGACGCGGCCATCGCACGATTGTTAGGTCGATCCACGGTGCTCTGAGCCGCGATATCACCGTGGATCGACCCAACAATCGCCACGTACCACGGTGGTTTCGCGCTGCAGCGCCGTCGCGCACGACTCCGTCCTGGCACAGCTCCGTCCCGGCACGCGTGGTTCGTGGGTATGGTGGGGTCAGGATCCGCCCACCGACGTTCGAAGGAGACACGCGATGAGCAACCCACAGGCATTCACCTCCGAAGCCCTGCCTCTCGATGAGCAGGTCGTGCTCGTCACCGGGTCCGGACGCGGCCTGGGCGCTGCGATCGCGAAGGCCTTCGCACCGGAAGGTGCGGCGCTGGTCATCAACTACCGATACTCGGCCGAGACTGCAGAAGAGCTCGCCGAGGCGGTCCGTGCTCGCGGTGGACGTGCAGTGGCCATCGAAGCCGATGTCACGGACTCCCGCGCCGTCGACGCCATGTTCGAAACCGCGGCCGCCGAGTTCGGTACTCCCGTATCCACTGTGGTCAACAACGCTCTCGCAGACTTCTCGTTCAACGGCGATGAACGCCAACCGGCCGATGAGATCGACTATTCTGATTTCGCCGACCAGTTCCGCGGTTCCGTCGAGGGCGCGGTCAACACGATCCAAGCCGCGATGCATGGTTTCCGAGAGCTCGGTTCCGGCCGCGTCATCAACATCGGCACCAACCTGTTCCAGGACCCGGTTGTGCCGTACCACGACTACACGGCAGGCAAGGCGGCGCTGCTGTCGCTGACCAGGACGTTCGCGAAGGATCTCGGCCCGGCCGGGGTACGGGTGAACATGGTCTCCGGCGGATTGCTGCGCACCACCGATGCGTCCTCGGCGACACCCGAAGAGGTCTTCGACCAGATCGCGGCCGCCAGTGCGCTGCGACGTGTGACGACTCCGGAGGACTTCGCCTCGGCGGTGGTGTTCTTCGCCTCCCCCGCTTCGCGTGCGGTGACCGGCCAGAACCTCATCGTCGACAACGGCCTCGTCATGGGTTGAAGTGGCCGACTGTGAGATGGGTGGGCTGCACCCATCAACGTCGACGGGGTGGACAGAAGGCCGGGTTCGCCTGCAGGGGCGCCCCCGGAGCCGGGGAGTGGATTTCAGAACCGGTCGAGGAAGGCCAAAGCCCGTTCGTAGAGCAGTTCTGCGCTGTCTTCGCGGTAGTCCGGAGTGGTCGGGTCACTGAACAGGTGGGTGCTGCCCGGGTAGAGGAAGTACTCCGCCTGCGCACCCGCTTGCGTCGCAGACTCCATCAGCGTCTCGATCGTTCCCGGGCTGCGCCAGGAGTCATCGACGGCGAAATGAGCCTGCACCGGCACTACCGCCTGCCAGCGCGTCGGCTTGGGGAAGCCGCCGCCGTGGAAGAGCAGGACGCCGCGGGCCCGCGGATCGTTCTTGCCCATCTGCTGAGCGAGCGCGGCACCGAGTGAGAATCCGCCGAAGACGAGATCGTCGCCGAGGTCCTCGCAAGCGTCCTTCACCCGATCAACCAGCGTCGAGAACCCGACCTCCTGGGAGTGGGCGACTCCCGATTCTGCGTCGTCGAAGGTCCTGCCCGCGTAGACGTCGGGAGTGTGCACGGCATATCCGGCCAGGGCGAAGCGTTCGGCGATGGCATCCATCCCGGACGTCCGCCCCAGAGCCGAGTGGAGAAGGACAAGGGTGGTCATAGGAATCCTCTCACTCAGCGGCTGTGTCCGCGGGGGATCGTGAACGTGTCCGCGCGGGCCGTGGCCCAATCGTCTGCCCACTCCGAGGGGGTGTCATCGAGGAGCTCGCCGGGCTTCAGCCAGTCGTAGAGGCGAGCATAGGACCAGGATTCGGAGGCCGAGACATTGCGTCGCAGCATCGTCGGCTCCAGCTCGTCGGGTGCGGCCGCACCCATCGATGCCATGAGGCGGGCCGCCTCGGCGACGACTCCATCGTGGTAGTTGCGCACACGTTCGGCCTTGGTGGGCACGTCGATGGCGCGCGCTCGCCGCGGATCCTGTGTGGCGACGCCGACAGGGCATTTGCCCGTGTGGCAGGCCTGGGCCTGGATGCAGCCGACGGCCATCATCATCGCGCGGGCGGAGTTCGTGAAGTCCGCGCCCTGGATGAGGCGTTTGACGATATCTGTGCCGGTGGCGATCTTGCCCGAGGCGCCGACCTTGATCTTCTTCCGCAGGCCTGCGCCGACGAGCGCGTTGTGGACGATCATCAGTCCCTGTGTCAGAGGCAGACCGACATTGTCCTCGAACTCCAACGGCGCGGCACCCGTGCCGCCCTCGGAGCCGTCGACGATGATGAAGTCCGGCAGGATCTGGGTCTCCACCATGGCCTTGACGATCGAAAGGAACTCCGTGCGCGAACCGACGCACAGTTTGAATCCGGCGGGTTTGCCTCCGGAGAGTTCACGCATCTGCCGGATGAACTCGAGCAGTTCGATCGGGGTCGAAAATACCGTGTGTCCGGGAGGGCTGATGCAGGTCTGGCCGACGGGGATGCCGCGGATCTCGGCGATCTCCTCGGTGACCTTCGGCCCAGGCAGCACGCCGCCGATGCCCGGCTTCGCACCCTGGGAGAGCTTGAGCGAGACCATCTTCACCTGCGGGTCCTGCGCCTTCTCGGCGAAGGTCTCGGGGGAGAATTCTCCTTCGGGGGTGCGGGCGCCGAAGTATCCGGTGCCGAGCTCCCAGATGAGGTCGCCGCCGTGCTCACGGTGATACGGCGAGATCGATCCCTCACCGGTGTCGTGGGCGAATCCGCCCAGCGCCGCACCCTTGTTCAGAGCTCGGATGGCGTTGGTGCTCAGCGAGCCGAAGCTCATCGCCGAGACGTTGAGCAGCGAGATGTCGTAGGGCTGAGTGCACTCGTCACCGCCGACCCGCACGCGCGGTGGCCTGGGCGGATTGGGGATCGGCATGTTCGAGTGCATGAGCGCCTCGTAGCCGGCGCGGTCGACATCGTGCTCGGTGCCGAACGCGTGTTCGGAGTGAGTGCCGTTGGCTCGTTCGTAGATGGTGGTGCGGGTGTCGCGATTGAACGGGCGTCCGTCCCAGTTGCGTTCGATGAAGTACTGCTGGATCTCCGGCCGGATCGACTCCAGCAGGAATCGGGCGTGCCCGGCGATCGGATAGTTACGCAGGATCGAGTGCTTCTTCTGCGTGAGATCCCATGCGGCGAGTGCGCCGAGTCCGAGGGCCGAGGCGGCCGCCGCCGCTCCGGCGATCTGCTTGCCTGCCGATTCGCCGGTGACCATCCGGACAATGGGGAATTGCCGTTTCATTGTGCCTCCTTGAACTGTCCTGTTCTCGAGCCTAGACCGAGATCGTGCAGTTTTCAGGAAAGGCAGACCTGAGACAGTCGTGGACTGTCGGCGAACCGTCTCAGAAGAGGCTGCCGAGATGCATCAGAACACGAGGCGGAACCGTCTCAGAAGAGACCGCCGAGCAGTGTGGTGACGAGCTCGTCGACCTGCATCGAATAGGCGACGATGAGGGTGAACCCGGTGGCGATCCATGCGATCTCCTTGTCCTGCGCGTAACCGCGAAGCGGCTCCCGCCGATAGCGCAGACCGCCGGCGAGAACGATGCCGAGATCGATGAGCCACCAGATCCCCAACCCGCCGAGGCTGAGCAGCTTGAGCGCGCTCGTGAGGTATCGGCCGGTGTAGAAACGATCAAGACCGAGGGCCCCGAAGAGCATCGACAGCAGCCAGGTGATGACGAAGGAGCGGTTGCCGAGAACGTCCGTGTGCTGGCTTTCGGGCGGGGCCAGGGATTCCAGGGACGAGGTGGTGACACCGGGGGAGGGCGCTGCTGGGTTCTGTAGAGCAATGGGCGAGGCAGAGGGCGCGGCCCGGCGGTTCGCGGGGTCTGCGCTGAGTGCGGGAATCTCGCTGGTCGCCGTCATCGCTGGCACGTCCATTCACTGCTCGTCGAACTTCTGGTCTTCAGCCTAGAAGGCGGTGGGCCGCCTCGGCGATGGGGTTATCCTCCGCATCCCCGCGCCCACCGCCGCTCGCGGTGTCCGGACTCACACGGTCCGAGTCCCGGAATCGTTTGAGCCGCGAATGTCGTCAGGCATAGCGTAGGGCTCATGAGCACAGGTGAGCCGAGTCCGACGAGCACTCGGCGTACCGTAGCCGCGGTCTTCCTCGCGGGAGTCTCCGTCTTTCTCGTCCTCTACGAGACCCAGGGCCTGCTGCCGGCGATCCGGGACGCCTACGGAATCGACGGTCCGACGGCGAGCCTGACCGTGTCCGCGACGAACGTGGCCATGGCCTGTTTCCTCATTCCGTTCTCGATGCTCGCCCCGCGCATCGGCCACGCCCGCCAGATCGGCGCGGGGGTGATCGTCGCAGCGATCCTCGCGCTCGTCCTTCCTTTCACTCCGACCCCGGAGCTGCTCATCGTCGTCCGGTTCCTCCAGGGCCTGGCGATCGCCTCGGTGCCGGCCACGGCCATGGCCTATCTCTCTTTGCGTCTGCCGCCGGCCGCGCTGCCCGGAGCGATCGGGGTCTACATCGCCGGAAACACGATCGGCGGGCTCTGCTCGAGGCTGCTCACCGGGCTGGCGTCGGAATTCCTCGGCTGGCACGGCGGGCTTGCGTTCACCGCGGTCGTGTCACTGATCTTCGGGCTCATCGTCGTCTGGCTGCTGCGCCACGATCTCTTCTCCACCGCCCGCAGCCGGGCCGTCCTCGATTCGGACGATTCCGCTCCGTCCGATACGGATCCCTCCCTCACCGAGACGGCCGACCCTGACGCTGTCGCCGCAGGTGACGGCAGTGCCAGCAATGCTCTCGCCGACGGTGATGACGTCGCGGCCGCCACCGATGGGTCCGTCGACGACGATGCCGACTCTGCCGGCGACGCCGCCGACGTCGGTGGGGCTGGGAGCGCGCAGCCGCCTCGGCGAGCGATTCCGCTGCGCGGAGGTCTGTGGCGGATCTACCTCACCGGGTTCCTGTGCATGATCGTCTTCGGCGGATCGTTCACGATGCTCGGCACCCGCCTGCAGCAGGATCCGTGGCACCTGAGCGAGGGCGCGGTCGCCCTGTTCTTCCTCATCTACCTCGTCGGCACCGTCGTCACCACGTATTACGGCCGCTTGGCCACGAAGTACGCACGCACTCGGATCACCCTGGCGGGGATGGTCATCGCGCTCGCCGGTGCGGGGCTGACTCTGGTCGATGCGCTCGTGGTGATCATCATCGGCATGTCGCTGCTCACCGCCGGATTCTTCCTCGGACATACGGGTGCTTCCGCGGCGGCGAGTGCCGCCCGGCCGGGAGTCGACTCGACCCGTTCCGCAGCCATCTACCTCACCGTCTACTACCTGGGTACGAGCCTCGGCGCCTGGCTCTCGGCGGTCCTCTTCGCCGACTTCGCTTGGCCGGGAGTCGTCGCCATGTGCGCGAGCTCCCTCATCGTGGTCTTCGTCTTGACCTTGACCGGTGCTCCGCTAGGCTTCAGGAAACGCAGCTGATCGCTCGTTCAGTGTCGCCGGCGTCGGCGGCCTGTCGCCTGCGGCTGCGTCGTGCTCCTCATCCGCCGGTGACTTCCGCGCCGGTATCGTCGTCGAAAGGCCAGTTCATGTCCGAGACCACCAACTCGACCGTCGTCTACGCGATCACCGACGGCGTCGCCCACGTCGAGATCGACCGTGCCGACAAGCTCAATTCGCTCACCCGCGAGGTATTCGAAGACCTCGTTCAGGCGGGGCTGGCACTGAAGGATTCGAGCGAAGTCAAGGCCGTGGTCCTGTCCGGTCGCGGTCGTGCCTTCAGCGCCGGGCTCGACTTCACCGAGATGGCCCGGATCGCCGAGGCCGGAGCAGCGACCCGCTCATCCGCTGAGGAAGCGGCCGAGCGGGACGCCGGTGCTGGTGAAACGGAAGCGGGGGACTCCGTGGCCACCGCCGTCGATATCGGTGAGCGACTCGGTTCGGCCCGGGCACTGGCGCAGAAAGCCGTGCATGTGTGGTCGCTCGTCGAAGTTCCGGTCATCGCAGCGGTGCGTGGGGCGGCGCTCGGCGGGGGGCTGCAGATCGCACTCGGCGCGGACATGCGTGTGGCCGGACCCGATGCGAAGCTCTCACTCATGGAACTCAATTGGGGGATCATCCCCGATATGTGCGGCACCCAGCTGCTGCCACGACTCGTGGGACCGGCTCAGGCGAAGAAGCTCATCGTCACCGCCGATACGATCGGTGCCGAAGAAGCTCTGCGCATCGGCCTCGTCGAAGAGGTCGTCGAGGACCCTCTGGCTCGTGCTCTCGAACTGGCCGGGCAGATCGCGGGCCAGTCTCGGTCGGCGCTGGTGTGGGCGAAGCGGCTCGTCGACCTGTCCTATGACTCCGATTTCAGCATCGGTCTCGACGCCGAACAGGAAGCGCTCGCCGCGCTGTTGGGCACCGACGAGCAGAAGCAGGTCGTCGCCACTCGCCTGGCCGCGATGAAGGCACGTGCCAAAGGCTGAGGTCGAGATCGCCGGGGTCCTGCTGCGAACAGCGGGATGCTGGACTCAGGCGCGGGAAGTAGGACGCAGTCGAATGAGGAGACCTAAGAACCGCGGTTGGAGGGGAACTCCGGGCGGACGGGGTCGATGATCCGGTCTGCGGTGATCGCCTCGGCGACGGTGGAGAATTCGGAGAGCTCACGCAGCAGCACGAACGTCGGGCGCATGAGCTTCAGCCGTCCGGCTCCCTCCTCTGCGAGGATCCCGGTCACCGAGCGCCACTCGCTCGTGTGCGCCTCCGTCGTCTGGTGCTGGGCGGCGGCGAGTTCGGGAGCCGCGATCGTATAGAAGTACGTATCGAAGCGTTTGGGCCGACCCAACGGCGTCACCCAGTTCGCCCACGGCTTGAGTCCGGCCGGGTCGAGGACCGCGCCCGTCTCCTCCTCGACTTCGCGCACAGCGGTGGCGAGCAGGACGCGCCAACCCTCGGCATCCTCGGCGATGGTCGAATCGGACCAAGCGGAGGTGTGCACCTGCGGATCGGGAACGGCGATGGTCGGTGCGGTCGTCGCATCGACAGGGTCGACGCGACCGCCGGGGAAGACGACGACGCCGGCCGCGAAATCCATAGTCGACACCCGGTGCTGGACGAACACCTCGATACCCTCGTCCCCGTCACGGAGCATGAGCACGCTGACGGCGGGCCTGATCGGGACCGCCTCGGCGTCGGCGATATCGGGACCGCGGCTCGCGCTGTCGGCGGTATCCGAACGGTCGGAGCCTTCGGGGTTGATGTCTCGAATCACGTTCAGCACCTTCGCTCTCAGCAATTGATGTCTGCTTCCAGTATGCCCGGGCTCGGGCAGAGGGCCGACGGGGGGTGGGGCGGGTGCGCGCGGGGCGGGCAGGATACGATGGGTGACAATCTGACATCCTCCATCTGAGACCGCTAACCCAACCGGTGACGAACAGGGCGGGGCTGAACGGGCACTATATGAGCAGTTTCGGGATCTATCCGTTCTTCAACATCAACCAGGCTTGGCCGAACTGGCTGATCATCATCCTGCTGTTGGTCGACATGATCATCCGCATCATCGCGCTCGGCTGGATCCCGCACAACCGCAAGCCGTCGGTCGCACTCGGGTGGCTGCTCGCGATCTTCCTCATCCCGTATGTGGGCATTGCGGCGTTCCTGCTGCTGGGGTCATCGAAGCTGCCGAAGCGGCGGCGAGACAAACAGGCGAAGATGAACGACCTCTTCCGCGATCAGATCCGCCAGCAGGCGATCGTCGGGCGCTACGACCATATGCCCGAACCGCTGAGCACCGCCGCGAAGCTCAACTTCGACCTCGGCGCCCTGCCGATGACCCATGGCAACTCCTTCGATCTCCACGTCGATAACCATGCTTGCATGGATGCGATGGCCGTGGCCGTCGACCGGGCACAGCGGTTCGTGCACTTCGAGTTCTACATCGTCGCCATCGATGACACGACGAGGCGGCTGCTCGAATCGCTGCTGGCTGCGCACCGGCGCGGTGTGAGTGTGCGCATCCTCATCGACCACGTCGGATCGCTCGGCTATCCCGGGTATTCGGAACTCGTCAAGCGGCTCGACTCCTCGGGGGTGAGCTGGCGCAGGGCGCTGCCGATCCGGCCGTGGAGGGGCGAGTACCAGCGGCCTGACCTGCGCAATCACCGTAAGATCCTCATCGTCGACGGCGACGTCGCGTTCACCGGTTCCCAGAACATCATCGATCGCTCCTACAACAAAGCACGCAACCGGCGGAAGGGCTTCCAGTGGAAGGACCTCTCGCTCGAATGTCGTGGACCGGTCGTCGAAGAGCTCGATGCGGTGTTCATCACCGACTGGTATTCGGAGACCGACGAAATCCTCGACGAACCCGACAGGTTCGAACTCGACGCCCCCGAATCCGGCGGGATCCAAGCCCAGGTCGTGCCCTCGGGTCCGGGCTTCGAAGACGAGAACAATCTGCGGCTGTTCAACCACCTCATCTACAACGCGAACCGGAGCATCGTCGTGTGCTCGCCGTATTTCGTGCCCGACGAGTCCCTGCTGCATGCGCTGACGACCGAAGCGCGCTCGGGTGTCGACGTGCGCCTCTACGTCGGTGAGACGAGCGACCATTCGCTCACTCACAAAGCACAGCAGTCCTACTACGACGACCTGGTGCGGGCCGGAGTGCGGATCTTCATGTACCACGCGCCGACGGTGCTGCATTCGAAGTTCCTCATCATCGATGACGACGTCTCGATCATCGGCTCGTCGAATATGGACGAACGGTCCTTCGCGATGAACCTCGAGGTCACGCTCTTCATCGTCAACAAGGAATTCACGCAGCGCATGTACGACCTCGAGGCCGAACGCTATGCACCGAATTCGGTCGAGCTCAATGCGGAGGAGTGGCAGGCGCGGCCGCTGCTGAAGAAGTATCTGGAGAACGTCGCCCGCCTGACGAGCTCGCTGCTGTAAGGGCGCGAGGGGACGCTGTCGTCGTGGCTGCCGGTGGGAGCGGGTGGAAGCCGCGGACGTCGAAGGCGGTGGGATCCGCGAACAGCACAGAAATAGGCGTATAGCCCAGTTTCAAAACTGGGCTATACGCCTATTTCTGGGCCGTAGCGAACTAGGTCGGGGTCGCGCTGACCGAAGTGCGCGGCGACTCAGCCAGTCCGCCGACTCTCAGTGGTCGTCGGTGACTCCGGCCGGACCTTCGTCCTCGAGGTGACGCTCGGGATCGGTGATCGAGTCCTGGGCCTTCGGCGAGGACTTGTGCTTCGCCGTGGTGTTCGACTTCGCTGTTTCCTGCGCGGCCGTGGTGCTCTTCGCCGTCGTGTCTGCCTTCGCACCAGCCGAATCCTCGTCACCGTCGAATTCGGAGACTGGAGTGTTCGTGGCAGCGGCGGCATTGACCTTGTCGGCCGCGGTCTGAACGGCATCGGCGACGGCCGGCGACTTGTCGCGGATGGACTGGTTGGCCTTCTCAACGGTGTCCTGGACGCGCGGGTCGGTCCACAGATCCTGAGCCTGGGCCTTCAGCCGTTCGTAGCTCTGACGCCCGGTGCGTGATCCCAGAATGAATCCGACTCCGAGACCGGCCAGGAGAATCAATCTCTTCTTCATGGTCTTGCTCCTCTTCGCAACTCGACGTCACCGTATTCGGCTCTGCTGTGCGGCACAGGTCCGAGCAGCGATGTGGCAGCGCACGGGCACTGTGCCCTCAAGATCCAGCTTATACCGAGTCGGGCTCTTACGGGTATGGATTCACCCGCGCCGTCATCGCAGATTCTCGACGGCAGCGGCTCGGCTCAGTCGAGACTCGGCTGCTGCTGGGTGATGCAGTGGATTCCGCCGCCGCGGGCGAAGAGCTCACGCGCGTCGACTCCGACGACCTTCCGCCCCGGGTAGACGCGCTCGAGCACGGCTGCCGCCTCGGCGTCCATCGGATCGTCGAAGGTGCAGGCGATGACCCCGCCGTTGGTGACAAGGTGATTGACATACGAATAGTCGACCCACCCTTCCTCGTCGCGCAGCACCTCGGGAGCCGGGATCGGCACCACTTCGAAGGGCGTGCCGTCGGCGGCGGTCTCGGCCGCGAACTGCTCCTTGAGCGCACGACTGAATTCGTAGTCCGGATGTTCGGGATTGCGTTGATCGTGGACGAGGACGACCCCGGGGCTCGGCATCGCGGCGACGATGTCGACGTGTCCCCGGGTGCCGAAAGTCTGATTGTCCCGGTGGAGTCCGCGGTCGAGCCAGATGACCTTCTTCGCCCCGATCGTGCGCGCGAATTCGGCTTCCACGTCGGCTTCGGTCAGTCCCGGATTGCGGCCGGGATCGAGCTGGACGCTGCGCGTTGCGAGCACCGTGCCTCGACCGTCGACGTGGAATCCGCCGCCTTCGTTGCGCAGATCCGAGGACACCACGGGAGTCCCGGCGAGGCCCGCGACGAATTCTCCGATGTGCTCATCGTGATCCCAGCTCGCCCACTCCTGGGCGCCCCACCCGTTGAACACCCAGTCCACCGCATGCAGGGCACCGCCGTCGTCGACGACGAAGCTCGGCCCGATATCGCGCATCCACGCATCGTCGAGTTCGGCGTTGACGATCGTGATCGCGTGGTTGGTCCCCTCGCCGAGGTGGCGCTTGGCATGATCAGTCTGTGCACCGGTCACGACGACCGTGACAGGGGTGAATTCGCTGGTGGCGCGGGCAACGGCGGCCCACGTGGCGCGCGCCGCCTCGGCCTCGGGTCCCGTGTCGCCGAGCGAGTAGCCGGAGGATGGGAACGCCATCCAGACTCGGTCCTGGGCGGCGGTCTCCGGCGGCATGTGCAACGTCATCGTTCGTCCCTTCGCTGGTGGACTGTCGCTGAGCCGAGTGTAGCCAGAATCTCGCCGGGGCGGTCGACGGATTTCGTTGCCGCCCGCCCGGCTCTCGGCTCGTTTCCGCGGACGCTCACCCCACAGGCCAGGGCGGCCATGTCGATTCCGTATAGTCAGGCGAAGAACAGGCAAGTAGGAAGAACAGGCAAGTAGAACGTGCCAAAGGAGGCATCAAGTGTCAGCAGCAGACGCAGCATTCGGACGGCAGGGGACGGGGCCTCTGGCCGGAACCATCGTGGCCGACTTCTCCCGAGTCCTCGCCGGCCCCTACGCGACGATGATGCTTGCGGATCTGGGTGCCACGGTCATCAAGGTGGAGGGGAAGACCGGGGACGATACACGTCACTGGGCGCCGCCTCGGCGAGGGGAAGATGCGACGTATTTCCTCACGGCGAACCGGAACAAGCACTCCGTCGTCCTCGATTTCAAGGACTCCGACGACCTCGCCTTCGCTCAGCAGCTCGCGGCTCGCGCGGACGTGCTCGTGGAGAACTTCAAGGCCGGGGGACTGGCGAAGTACGGCCTCGACTATGAGACGGTCAGCGCCGTCAATCCGGCTCTTCGTAATTGAGAGTGTAGATCGGTGATTCCAGGACACGGCGAGTCGCTGCGCGGATAGACGTCGAGGTCTTCCGATGATGGAAGTTCTCACACAATCCATCCGAAAGACCTCGACGTGGCCAAGCCTACTTTCTCGACCCCTGACCTCACGACATTCTGCCG
>NZ_FXYX01000062.1 GCF_900169265.1 Brevibacterium iodinum ATCC 49514 | reverse complement strand
AACACAAAGTCGTTTTAGCCAAGGAGCTTGGCCTGGCCTCCTCGCGCACCGTGGTTGATTGGGCGAAGAAATACCGGGACAAGGGCGAAGACGCGTTCGCGACACCGCCGCCGGCCAAAGGCAAGACAGCACGGATGCGAGCCCTCGACAACGGTCAGGACCCGGATGCTGATCCGGCCCCATCCAAGCCAGACCTGATGGCGAGGAAGACTCGTGTCGAGGACATCAGCCTGGCTGAGTATCGGCAGCTGCAAGACCAGCTGCTGCGGGCTGAAGCGGAGAACGCGTACTTGAAAAAACTTCGGGCCTTGAGGCAAAAAGGGCAGCTGTGAAAGCACGCATCGTTGCCAGTCTCAAGGCGGACTATCCACTGCCATTGCTGCTGCAGGTCGCGGGTTTGGCCCGGTCGACGTTCTTCTACCACCAGAAACGCTTCGACGTGAGACCCGACCCATACGCGCAGGTGAGAACACTCATCAAGGACATCTTCGAGAAGAGTCACAAACGCTATGGGCACCGCAAGATCTGGGCTGTCTTGGTCAAACAGGGCATCGCTATAGCGAAGAAGACCGTGCTGCGATTAATGCGTGACATGGGTCTGCAGACCGAGGTGCGGAAGAAGAAGTTCAACTCCCATCGCGGCACGGTCGGTGCCGTTGCTGACAACGTACTCAATCGGGAGTTCACCGCTGATGAACCGAATGAGAAATGGGTTTCTGACGTGACGGAATTCGCTGTTGAAGACAAGAAACTGTATCTGTCACCAGTGATCGATCTGTTCGATGCCGGTGTGGTGTCGTACTCGATGTCGACGTCACCGAACACGGCATTGACGAACGAGTCGCTGACGCAAGCCTGTCAGGGACTGCGTCCCGGGCAGACGCCGCTGGTGCATACCGATCAGGGGTTTCAGTATCAGCACGTGTCGTGGGCGTCGATCCTGGCCAAGCATGGTGCCACAGCGTCGATGTCGCGGAAGGGAAACTGCTGGGATAACGCGATGGCGGAGAACTTCTTCGGGCAGTTGAAGTCCGAGATGTTCTATCTGCAGAAATTCGACACGGTCGAGGACCTCAAGGCCGCGATCGATGAGTACATTCATTGGTATAACTACGAACGGATCTCGTCACGACTTGGCGGC
>NZ_FXYX01000032.1 GCF_900169265.1 Brevibacterium iodinum ATCC 49514 | reverse complement strand
GCCTTGGTCGAACAGTTCGATCGCGGCATGGGCTTGGTCGTTGGTGATCAGGCAGTCCTTGCGCATGGAGTAGTCCCTTTCAAGTTGGTTTGTGTTGATCACAGTCCAACTTTCGGGGACCACTCCACGCGAGGTTGCTGGGCCGCCATCAGGTAGCAAGAGGGGTCATCCGATGGGTTTGAGGGCGTGGGCGTTGACTCCGGCGACATCGGCGCCGAACAGCGCGCGGGACACCCATAGGGAGCGGGCAGCATCGGCCAGGCTCGAATTCGACCCGCCGGAGGCAGCGCGCAGATACCAGAACATGTTCGTGATCTCCCTGGCCACGGTCGCCCCCATACCGTACTGCGGATCGACCCCGGCACACAGCGCCAGGTCCGTGGCGAAGCCGCGCAGCCACGCCGCCTGCGCCTGCGGATGATCCGATGGGATCTCGGCCAGCCGGTTCCACAGCACCGGAGCCAAGGTGTATGCGGTCGGACCGGCCAAGGGCTGCGGGTCGATGGCCTTCCATGTCGAAATGCCCGTCGGGTCGGGATTGCCGGCGAGGATGTTGTAGTAGTGCAGGTCGGCGTGGATGAGCCAATTCTCATCCGAGGACGCCAGAGTCTGCATCCAATTGCGAGCGAACGACAACAGCAGAGAATCGTGCGGACCCGCCTCCGACCACCCGGTCAACAGCGCGGCATCGGCATCGAACGAATTCAGCCACCCGGCCACGACATCCTGGACCCGCAGGAACTCCGAGGTCGCCGGAATCTCCAAGGACCGCTGCAGCGCACCCCACACCGGAGGCACATCGGCCAGGGGCAGCACGGACAGATTGTCCTTCGTGCGCAGTCGCTCCTGCAGAGTGACCCGGAAGCTGCGATCATCCCGGATGACCCGCACCGCCCCGTGCCCATTCCACATCTTCAGCGCCCGCAGCACCTGCGCATGCGCGGCCGTATGTGCCGAGGTGGGAGCCGCAAACCGCAGCACGCCCTGATAGTTCTCCTGTGTGAGCACCGGAATCACTAAGGACTCGCACCCGGCCCACGGCGCCCCCGGCACATCGTCGAAGCGCAGCTTCCACCGGTCGAGGAGTTCGTTTGCCATATAGTCGAGCGCGGCAACCCACGAATCGGTGCGATATTCGCCGATGATCTCGCGCGTCGCACGGTAGAGAACAGGTGGGACCTTCACTCCTGCACCTCCGCCTGCCCGGGTTCGTCATAGGCGAAACGCAGCGGCTGCGGAGCGGCGAAGACCATCCGGTTCCGGGCCGATTCCCAGAGCCGGAGAATCGCCGAGGCGTCCGCCTCCAACCAGGGCAGAAGCGCGGAAGCGACGCCGTCTTCCAACGACAGCGCCAACTCCTTCGCGGAGTCCGCATCCGTCGGGGTGGGATCGAGCTTCCACGCCGAGGCGGCTGCATCGGCTGCGTCCTCACCGAGTCGTTCGAGCATCTCCCCGGACAGGGCACCCAAGGATTCGAGCCTGGCCAGCGCAGTCTTGCGTTCACGCGACTTCGAATCGAAGTTCACGGCCAGCCGTTCATAGCCGTATGCGGCAGCCCGCGACTGATTGAGTATCGCGTTGAACATCTCCGCCCGACCCTTCGGCACCTGGCTTCCGGAGTCGTTCGTCCCGGCATCCGCGTCGGCCCCACCGGGGGCACTGGGTGACGCTGTCGCATCATCGCCGCCGTCTCTGCTCTGGTCGAGTTCCTCACGGCCGACGCGAATGAGTTCGTCGGCGGTGGCGATGATCTCCGGCTTCTTCGTCCCGGCGACCAGAGCCAGACCCGTGGCAACATCGGCCAGGACGGGAATGAGATCCGAACCCAGGGACGCCGAGGCCTCGAACACGGCACGGGAAGCCACCTCGGCGGCCTGGAGCAAGGTGCGGTCCTCCTCGGTCGGAGGCGCCTCGGTGGCGAATTCGGTCGGTGGATTCCATTCGGGACCGATCGCCGCAGCGAAGTCAGCAAGGTTCTCACCAGCGGTTTCGGGATCACCGGCGCCGGGAGAAGTGGAGTCTAAGATGCGGGCCAGGCGATTGCGCAGCTGCTGAGTCGCATCAAGTGTGGGGATCTCGGGATCCTGATCGAGTCGCAGGCCGCAGGCGGTGAGCAGGCCCAGACTCAACCCGCCGACGCCGGCAGTCAACAGGCCGCGGCGACTGACGGGAGAATGCATACGGCAATCCTATCGGATGCCCCGCCATCGCCGAGGAGCACCCGCCATCGCCGAGGGACACCCGACAGCGCCGTGGGGCACCGACCATCACCCGCCCGACCGCAGAATGAGACTCGCACCCGGCAGAACCGGGCTGAAGGCTTAACCTCGACGGCGGCTGTCGCTTAGGGTGGGTGAGAACATGGCGGTCGCATACGTGCACGGTGCGCCGGCCCCTCGCCTCGCCTCGGCGAAGGGGACGCACAAGGATATGGAGGAGAAATGGACGAAGACGTCGAGCGGATCAAGGGCCTGCTCACCCCGCCCCTGCAGGATGCGGGATTCCACCTCGAGACCGTCAAAGCGGTGGCGGCCGGTCCGCGGCGCACGCTCACCGTCGTCGTCGACCTCGACGAATCGAGCACCGATCCGATGTCGATGGAGAAGATCGCCGAATCGACGAAGATCGTCGGCGACGCCCTCGACGAGGTCGAGATCTTCCGGGACAAGCCGTACCAGCTCGAGGTCACGAGCCCCGGGGCCACCCGAAAACTCGAGACCCCACGCCACTTCCGACGGGTCATCGGCCGTCGCCTGGAGATCACGACGAAGAAGGACACCTTCAAGCTCGACCTCGCCGAGGTGGGGGAGAGTTCGATCACGGGCACGGACCCCCAGCGCAAGGAGTCGAAGACGGTCGATCTCGGCGAGATCCGCCAGGCCCAGGTGGAATTGAAGTTCCGCTGAGGCGAACCTCACGTTCCGTCGGAGGTGAGGCGGCCCCTTCGCAGACAGAGTGCGGGCGCGGACTGGGATAGACTGTTACGCCTGCATAAGTGAACACAGACAATTCAATGCTCGGTTGAGCGAGAGAGGACTTAGACATGGACATCGACCTCAATGTTCTGCGCGTCATCGAACGAGAGCGTGAGATTCCGCTGGAAACCCTCATCGAACTCATCGAACAGGCGCTCTTCCTCGCCTACCAGAAGACCGAAGGGGCCTGGCCCGACGCCCGCGCCGAACTCGACAAGTCCACCGGCGAGGTGCGCATCCTCGCAGTGGAATTCGACAACGACGACAACCCGATCGGCGAGTTCGACGACACTCCCACCGGCTTCGGCCGCATCGCCGCCCAGACTGCTCGGCAGGTCATCCACCAGCGGCTGCGCGATGTCGAGGACGAGACGCTGCTCGGCACATTCAAAGGCCGTGAGGGCGAGATCGTCTCGGGCATCATCCAGCAGGGCCGCGACCCGCAGATGGTCCAGGTCGACATCGGAGACGTCGAAGCCGTGCTGCCCCCGCACGAACAGGTCCCCGGCGAGACCTACGCCCACGGCACCCGACTGCGCGTCTACATCGCCGACGTGCACAAAGGCACGAAGGGCACCTCGGTCACCGTCTCCCGCACCCACCCGAACCTCGTGCGCCGACTCTTCGCCCACGAGGCTCCGGAGATCGCCGACGGCACCGTCGAGATCGTGTCCCTGGCCCGCGAAGCTGGCCACCGCACGAAGCTCGCCGTGCGCGCCACGAAGCCAGGAGTCAACGCGAAGGGATCGTGTATCGGCGAACTCGGCTCCCGTGTGCGTGCGGTGATGAACGAACTCGGCCAGGAGAAGATCGACATCGTCGACTACTCCGACGACCCGGCGAAGTTCATCGCCCACGCCCTGTCCCCGGCCAAGGCCAAGAGCGTCGAGATCCTCGACGCCGCCGCTCAGGAATCCCGCGCAGTCGTCCCCACCGACCAGCTGTCCCTGGCCATCGGCAAGGAAGGGCAGAACGCCCGCCTGGCAGCCAAGCTCACCGGCTGGAAGATCGACATCGTCGCCGGCGAATAGGCTCGTGCAGTGATTCGCACCACTGGCCCCCTTGGCGCGAGCGGGGGTGCCGGTGCTGTAGAATCATTCATTGTGAATGTTGGTGATGGACCCGTAAGGACGTGCATCGCCTGTAGGCAGAAGGCCGGTCGGGACGAGCTGACACGCTTCGTGTTCCGCCCCGATCAGCACCCCGCCGTCGTCCGCGATGTGTCAGCGACACTGCCGGGACGTGGTGCATGGGTGCATCCTGATGCGAAGTGCCTGGACAAGGCCCTGACCACTGCCGCCTTCGCTCGATCCTTTCGAACGAAGATCACCGCCTCGGACCTCCCGAGGCCGGACACCGAACCCAAAGAGAACGGGTAGCCGAATGGATGACAAGTTGTGAGTGTCGCACGATGACACCCAAACGGAATTCGAAAGAGCAGTGAAATGAGTACTGCTCTTCATTGATGAGGTTCTTTCCTGACCGGGAAAGAACCCGGACAGGAGAACTGTGGCAAAGCCCCGTGTCCATGAGCTCGCGAAAGAGCTCGGCACAACAAGTAAGAACGTCCTCGAAAAGCTCCAGGACATGGGCGAATTCGTTCGCTCCGCCTCTTCGACGCTCGAAGCGCCCGTCGTGCGCCGCGTGAAGGAGGTATTCGCCGATTCCTCTTCCGCTGATGGTGAGAAGTCCACCGGCGCGAAGAAGGCCGCCAAGCCGGCCGCGAAGCCCGGAGCCCCGAAACCCGGTGCGAAGCCCGCACCCAAGCCCGCCGCGAAGTCTGCCGCCAAGCCGGGTGCTGCGAAGTCCGCCGGTGCGGCGAAATCGGCCCCCGCCGAGGATGCCGCCCCCGTTGCGAAGTCCGCCGGTGCGGCGAAATCGGCCCCCGCCGAGGATGCCGCCCCCGCTGCGAAGTCCGCACCGAAGCCTGCCGCTGAGCCGGCGACCCCGGCTGCTCCGAAGGCAACCGAATCGTCCGAGGCGCCCGCAGCCAAGCCGGCTGCCTCCTCGGCGCCGAAGCCCGGAGCCCCGAAGCCGGCGGCCGCGCCCAAGCCCGGAGCCCCGAAACCCGGTGCTCCCAAGCCGGGTGCTGCCGGGAAGCCCGGCGGTCGCGGTGCCGCGCGTCCCGGAAACAACCCCTTCGCGTCCTCGCAGGGAATGCCGAAGCCCGGTCGCGGTCCCAAGCCCGGCGGTCGTTCCGGCGGCCAGGGTGGCCAAGGCGGTCAGGGTGGCCAGGGCGGACGCCCCGGCAACAACCCGTTCGCGCCTTCGCAGGGAATGCCGAAGCCCGGCCAGAAGCAGCGCGGATCCGGTGAGGAATCCTCGGGCGGTCCCCGTCCGGCACCTCGCCCGGGCGCACCACGCCCGAACCCGTCGATGCTGAAGAACTCGGCACTGAACAAGCCCGCACCCGGCCGCGGTCGCGGCGGCGGACGCGGAAACGCCCCAGGCGGCGGCGCACCCGGTGCCCCGGGCGGCGCTCCCGGCGGTCCTCGTCGTGGACCCGGCGGCGGTCCCGGTGGTCGCGGTTCAGGTCGCGGTCGCGGAAGCACGCAGGGTGCATTCGGCCGCGGCGGCGGGCCTCGTCAGAAGGGACGTAAGTCGAAGCGAGCGAAGCGCGCAGAGCTCGAGCAGATGCAGGCTCCCTCGGTCGGTGGCGTCACTGTTCCGCGCGGAGACGGCAACACGCCGCTGCGTCTGCGTCGCGGCTCCTCGCTGGCGGACTTCGCCGAGAAGATCAACACCGATCCGACGAACCTCGTGACCGTACTCTTCCACCTCGGTGAGATGGCCACGATCACCCAGTCCCTCGACGAGTCGACCTTCGAGGTCCTCGGCGAAGAGCTCGGCTACAAGATCGAGATCGTCTCGCCCGAAGACGAAGACCGTGAGCTGCTGGAGACCTTCGACATCGACCTCGATGCCGAAGCCGCAGAAGAGGACGACGAGGACCTGCAGGCACGTCCGCCGGTCGTCACCGTCATGGGTCACGTCGACCACGGTAAGACCAAGCTGCTCGACGCGATCCGCTCGGCCAATGTCGCTTCCCGCGAGGCCGGCGGAATCACCCAGCACATCGGTGCCTACCAGGCCGAGGTCGAGCACGAGGGAGAAGATCGCAAGATCACCTTCCTCGACACCCCGGGTCACGAGGCTTTCACCGCCATGCGTGCCCGTGGTGCGAAGTCGACGGACCTCGCGATCCTCGTGGTCGCCGCCGACGACGGCGTCATGCCGCAGACGATCGAAGCTCTCAACCACGCTCAGGCGGCCGATGTGCCGATCGTCGTGGCCGTGAACAAGATCGACAAGGAAGGCGCCAACCCCGCCAAGGTCATGCAGCAGCTGACCGAATACAACCTCGTGGCCGAAGAATACGGCGGCGAGACCATGTTCGTGCCGATCTCCGCGCTCAAGCGCGAGGGCATCGACCAGCTGCTCGAATCCGTTCTGCTGACCACCGATGCGGCCCTGGACCTGCGGGCGAACCCCGACAAGTCCGCTCGCGGCATCGCGATCGAAGCCAAGCTCGACAAGGGCCGCGGTGCGGTTGCCACCGTCCTCGTCGAGTCCGGCACCCTGCGTCAGGGCGACGCCATCGTCTGCGGCACCGCCTACGGACGTGTGCGTGCGATGTTCGACGAGAACGGAAACGTCGTCGAGGAGGCCGGACCCTCCCGCCCCGTGCAGGTGCTCGGTCTGTCGTCCGTCCCGCGTGCCGGTGACTCGTTCATCTCCACCGATGACGATCGCACAGCCCGTCAGATCGCTGAGAAGCGTGACGCCATCGAGCGCAACGCCGCTCAGGCCCGCGGTCGCAAGCGCATCAGCCTCGAAGACTTCACGAAGGCTCTGGCTGAGGGCAAGGTCGACATGCTCAACCTCATCCTCAAGGGTGACGTCTCCGGTGCTGTCGAAGCGCTTGAGGATTCGCTGCTCAAGATCGATGTGGGCGACGACGTCGACCTGCGGATCATCCACCGCGGCGTCGGTGCGATCACGGAGAACGACATCAACCTGGCCACGGTCGACAACGCGATCGTCCTCGGCTTCAACGTCCGTCCGGAAGCGAAGGCTCGCGACCTGGCAGACCGCGAAGGCGTCGACGTCCGCTACTACTCGGTCATCTACCAGGCGATCGACGACATCGAGTCCTCGCTCAAGGGCATGCTCAAGCCCGAGTACGAAGAGGTCCAGACCGGTACCGCGGAGATCCGCGAGGTCTTCCGGTCCTCGAAGTTCGGCAACATCGCCGGTTCGATCGTCCGCGACGGCCTCATCAAGCGGAACTCGACCGCTCGCGTCACCCGCGACGGTATCGTCATCGGCGACAACGTCCACATCGAATCGCTGCGCCGGTTCAAGGACGATGCGACCGAGGTCCGCGAGGGCTACGAGTGCGGTATCGGACTCGGCAAGTTCAACGACCTGCGCGTCGGCGACATCATCGAGACCTTCGAGATGCAGGAGAAGCCGCGCGACTGATCGGTCGCACAGTGAGTCGCACCCGCTGATCCGACAGCGCAGCAGCGCAGCCGAGGAGGATGGGACTCGCACCATGAGTCGACGGCTCCGGTCGGCCCCCGAACGGGGGACCGGCCGGAGCCGGTTCGATTGCACAGCTAACATAGGGCCGGAAGAGTTGTTCCGGCCCCGAACAGAAGGACACGCACCATGGCAGACTCGACACGGGCCCGCAAGATCGCCGACCAGATCAAGGTCATCGTCGCCAGCACCATCGAGCGCAAGCTCAAGGATCCCCGCCTCGGCTTCGTCACCGTCACCGATGTCCGCGTGACCGGCGATCTGCAGCACGCCACCATCTTCTACACCGTCTACGGCGACGACCAGGATCTCGTCGGCACCGGTCATGCCCTCGAATCGGCCAAGGGCTTCATCCGCTCCGAGGTCGGCAAGGGGCTGACGATCCGTCTGACCCCGAGCCTCGAATTCATCGCCGACGCCGTCCCCGAGGCGGCCGCCCGTCTCGACGGACTGCTCGCTCAGGCTGCCGCCGACGATGCTCGAGTGGCCGGGTTGGCCAAGGACGCGCAGCATGCAGGTGAATCCGACCCGTACAAGAAGGCCGACGACGCCGACGAGGAGTGATCGCCGCATCCCAGCGAACAGACTGCATCGCGCCTGGTCATCGGGTCGGGAGCGGCGGAACGGCCGTTCCGGGCCCGATTTGAGCTTCGTCACGTCGCGAAAAAAGTTCTCGTAACAGTTTTGTTATCTTTCCGAGATGTCGTAGACTTTTTGCGGTAACGAAATGATTACGACTCTGTTAAGGGAATTCTGCATTGGGTAAGCACTCCTCACCGAAGCCGTCGTTCGCGAAGCAGCTGATCCGGGACCTGACTCCTGGCAAGCGCCCCGCAGGCCGACGCGCAGCGAATGCGCCGTCCTCGGCGACTTCCGTGCTGGCGACCGTCAAGCAGCGTCCCGTCGTCGCCGCGATCGCCGTTCCAGCGGCCGCGACCGCCGCAGTCGTCGGTTCGACCGTCGTCATGGGACCGCCCGAGTCCGGCAACGTCACCACCGAGGCCGCATCGACGACCCCCGAGGAGTCGACCACCGCCTCGACCGCGAGCCAGAAAGAGCTCGACGCCGAACGCAAGAAGGCCGGCGAAGAGTACCTGGAGAAGGTCAAGGACGACCCGAAGTACAAGAACAAGACCTCGAAGACCGATCTCGAGGTCAAGGCTCCGCCGAAGCCCAAACCGACCGCCGAATCCTCGGCCACCTCGGAGAAGAGCGCCGATTCGTCCTCCGATGAGAAGTCTTCGGATGAGAAGTCCTCCGGTGAGGGCGACGGCACCTCCTCGGACACCTCGGCGCCGCCGTGCAGCGTGTCCTCGTCGATCGAATCCGGTCTGCTGCCGAACGCCGTCAACGGCTACCGCGCCGTGTGCGCGAAGTTCCCCGAGGTCAAGACCTTCGGCGGACGCCGCCCCGGCACC
This sequence comes from Brevibacterium iodinum ATCC 49514, assembly GCF_900169265.1. Lineage (GTDB taxonomy): Bacteria > Actinomycetota > Actinomycetes > Actinomycetales > Brevibacteriaceae > Brevibacterium > Brevibacterium iodinum. The sequence goes on along the minus strand of NZ_FXYX01000032.1, from coordinate 12,943 downwards.
GGCTCCGATCACAACACCGGTGAAGCCGTCGACATCATGATCACCGGCGCCACCGGCGACCGCATCGCCGACTACCTCATCCAGAACCAGGGCAGCCTCAACGTCAAGTACGTCATCTGGAAGCAGCGCATCTGGATGCCCGGCCAGGGATGGAAGGGCATGGATGATCGCGGCGACGCAACGGCGAACCACTTCGACCACGTGCACGCGTCCTTCAACTGATCGCCGCACCCAGTGAGCGATACTTCCCCACAGGGCGTCCTCGTCTGCGACAAACCGCAGGGACTGAGCTCCCACGGCGTGGTCTCCCGCATCCGCCGCTGGTTCGGCACCAAGAAGGTCGGCCACGCCGGGACCCTCGATCCCATGGCCACGGGTGTCCTTGTGCTCGGCCTCGGCCGCGGCACCAAGCTGCTCACCTACATCACCGGGGTCTCGAAGACCTACTTCGCGACGATCCGTCTGGGCTCGTCTACCCCGACCGATGACGCCGATTCCGAGCCTGATCGCTTCGCCGACCCGTCCGATCTCGCTCGTGTCGACGCTGCGAGCATCGAAGCCGCCGTGGCCAAGTTGCGCGGCCCCATCGATCAGGTGCCCAGTGCCGTCTCGGCGATCAAGGTCGACGGCAAGCGCTCCTACGCTCGCGTCCGCGCCGGCGAAGACGTCGAACTCAAGGCCCGACGCGTCGAAGTCTCGGAGTTCCAGATCATCGACATCCGCTTCTCCTCCGCGGACGGGCATATCGACGTCGATGTCGAAGTCGACTGCTCCTCGGGCACCTATGTGCGTGCCCTGGCACGCGATATCGGCACCGACCTCGGCATCTTCGGCCACCTCACCGCGCTGCGGAGGACGCGAGTCGGCGATTTCCACATCGACCAGGCCGTGACCCTGCCCGAGGACCTTGACGTTCCCGCGCCCACCCTCATCTCGCTCGCCGAGGCGGCCCGCACGTTCCTGCCCGTCGTCACCGTCGATGCCGATCGGGCCCGCGCCCTCATGCAGGGCAAGACCGTCGCCGTTGGTGATTGGCATGCAGGCCCCAGTGCCGGCGACTCGGGGAACCGAGAGGTCGCCGTCGTCTGCGACGATGCACTCGTCTCCGTGGCCGAGGTCCGTCGGAACGGCGGTCTGAAGTCACTGACCGCCTTTGCCATCGACCTCGCCTGAAGGGGCCAGCCCCACTCTCGAAACAACGTGTTCAGTTGTAACTGTCAAATACAACTCAAAATCTTGTATTCGAGCCAATCATCTGGTCTACTTGCCCTATGTTCGTCTTGACCATCGACCAGCAGGATTCGCGGTCGAACGCCGACGCGGTGCCCCGGATCCTCGATGCTCTCTCTCCGATCGACACGGTCGTTCCCTTCGCCCGCACCATCGGTGACGAGGTCCAAGGGGTCCTCGACGATCCCGACGCCGTCGCCGAGGTGGTGCGCCGTATCGGCATCAACTCCGGTTGGCATATCGGCCTCGGAATCGGCGAGGTCGAACGGCCGCTGCCCGAGACGACCACCGAGGGCAGGGGAGAGGCATTCTACTCCGCCCGCCAGGCGGTCGAAGCCGCCAAATCCGCACCCGCCCACCTCGTCGTCAGCGCCGATGCGGACAGTGACCATCGTGGGCTGGCGGAGGCGGCTCTGCGGCTCCTCATCAGCACGCTGACAGAGCTGCGCGGTCACTCCCGCGGTTACGTCGGATACCGACTCGACCACCCTGATGCCACTCAGGCCGAGATCGCCGCAGAATTCGACGTCTCCCAACAGGCGGTCTCCCGGGTGCTGGCGGCCGGCCCCGCCGAGATCATCGCCGGAGCCGAGCACCTGGCCCGACATCACCTCGACCGGCTCCAGCGAGCCCTGGCGGAAGGAGACGCACATGTGGACTGACTTGCTCGTCGCCATCACCGCCGCCATCATCGCAGCCCTCATCGGCTGGCCACTCGTCCCGCTCCTCCTCCGCCTCACCCATGCCGGCCCGGGCTCCAAACCCGAACGCACAGGATCAGAGGACGTCGAAGTCCTGCGCGGCGGACTGTGGATCGGCATCGTCGAACGCGCACTCATCGCCGGAGCGATCGTGCTCGGCCGACCCGAACTCATGGCCGTGGTCATCGCGGTCAAAGGGCTCGGACGCTTCGCGGAGATCAAATCCTCGGCGGCCGCGGGGGAGCGGTTCATCATCGGCACCTTCGTCTCCATCGCCCTGGCCTCCCTCCTCGGCGTCATCGGGTGGGCGATCATCGGCTGAACCTGTCCTTCCGCCTCGGCGGGGTCCGGGTTAGGAGGCGGAAGATCTCTGCGATAATCTGAATCGGTGCACGGAAGGAGCGAATGTCTGGTGGAGCTGTATCACGGACTCGGTGAGGTCGAGGTCGACGCTGTCGGCACCGTCGTCACCCTCGGCAACTTCGACGGCGTGCACCGCGGACACGAAACGGTCCTGACCACCGTGGCCGCCCTGGCCAGGCAAGAGGGCCTGCGCTCGATCGCAATGACCTTCGATCCCCACCCGCGCACGGTCCACCGCCCCGAAGAGCCGACCATGATGATCAACTCGACCCGGCAGCGCGCCGACCTCATCGCCGCCACCGGTATCGACGGCCTCCTCGTCCAGCCCTACGACCTCGACTTCGCCGCCCAGTCGGCCGAGGAATTCGTGCGCCGGTACTTCGTCGAAGCCCTGCGCGCGAAGATCGTCGTCGTCGGCGACGATGTCCGTTTCGGCAAGGACAACGAAGGCACGATCGAGACTCTGCGCCGCCTCGGCGAGAGATTCGGGTTCCGTGTCGAAACGATCGACGAAGTCGGGCGCGGGGGCCGGTATTCGTCCTCCCGGATCCGGGAGCAGCTTACTGCCGGTGATGTCGCCGAGGCGGCCGACCAGCTCGGGCGCTATCATGCACTCCACGGCACCGTCGTCCATGGCGATGCTCGCGGACGCGACCTGGGATTCCCGACGGCGAACCTCTCGGAGAATCCCGACGGACTCGTCCCCGCCGACGGCGTCTACGCCGGCTGGGCGACGTTCTCCGGTGAGGATCAGGCGTACCCGGCCGCGATCTCTGTGGGCACGAACCCGACCTTCCAAGGGCAGGTCCGACGGGTCGAGGCGTACGTGCTCGACAAGGAATTCGGCGAATTCGACGTCTACGACCGTGAGATGACTCTCGAATTCGTCTCCCGCATCCGCGGGCAGGTCGCGTTCACCGGGATGGACGACCTCATCGTGCAGATGCATGAGGACATCGCCGATGTGCGCGAGGTCCTGCGCACCTGATAAGCTGATCTCTGCCGTTTTCACCGGCCGCGGTCCCATAGGGCAGAGACTTCAGGTCCCTGCGCCGCGCAACGACACGAAGGAGAACTCCATGGCTCTCGACACCGCTGTGAAGCAAGAGATCATCAAGGAATATGCAACTCATGAGGGCGACACCGGTTCTCCCGAGGTCCAGGTTGCCCTGCTGACCCGCCGGATCATCGACCTGACCGAGCACTTCAAGGATCACAAGCACGACCACCACTCGCGTCGTGGCCTGCTGCTCCTCGTCGGCCAGCGTCGCCGCATGCTCAAGTACCTCGCGAAGGTCGACATCGAGCGTTACCGTTCGCTCATCAAGCGCCTCGGCCTGCGCCGCTGATTCGAGTCTGCTGATCAGCACCGTCTGATCGGACCGTCTCGAACTGTTCGGAAGCGTCCCACCTCTCGGTGGGGCGCTTTCGTGCTTCTGCGGTAGACTCATGCGTGGACGCACATGCCATGGACGTTTCGGTCTTCGGTAGTGGCCTCCGGAGGAACGCGCGCTGACACAGGCTTGCAGATGCAAGTGGTTGCCGCCACCGGTTCCGTGGGCCCCGATCGATGACCGGCGTGGATCCATGCATCGTCCACTGCAAATATCCCGCCGGAAGGGCGCGGGGCTTCGCACTGTGCAATGCAGAGCGTTGCCTCTTCGCGCCGAGGGGCCTCCCTCGAGCGTTGCAGGTCTTGCGATGACCGCCGCGCACCGGCACAAACTAGGAGACTACGTGGGACTCAACCCTGAATCCGCCGTTGCCCATATCGACAACGGCAGCTTCGGCAAACACACCATTCGCTTCGAAACCGGACGACTTGCCCAGCAGGCCGCCGGGTCCGCCGTCGCCTACCTCGACGACGACACCATGCTGTTCTCGGCCACCTCGGCCGGAAAGAACCCCCGTGAGGGCTTCGACTTCTTCCCGCTGACCGTCGACGTCGAAGAGCGCATGTACGCCGCCGGCCGCATCCCCGGCTCGTTCTTCCGCCGTGAGGGACGCCCCTCGACCGACGCGATCCTGACCTGCCGCCTCATCGACCGTCCGCTGCGCCCCTCGTTCGTCAAGGGCCTGCGCAACGAGGTTCAGGTCGTCGTCACCGTGATGTCGGTCAATCCCGACCACATCTACGACGCTCTGGCCATCAACGCCGCGTCGATGTCGACTCAGCTCTCGGGTCTGCCGTTCTCCGGCCCCATCGGCGGTGTGCGCATCGCGCTCATCGACGGCCAGTGGGTCGCCTTCCCGAACCACTCGCAGCTCAAGGACGCCGTGTTCAACATGGTCGTCGCCGGTCGAGTCGTCGGTGACGACGTCGCCATCATGATGGTCGAGGCCGAAGCCACCGACAACGCCATCGACAAGATCAAGACCGGCGCCCAGGCCCCCACCGAGGAGGTCGTGTCCGAAGGTCTCGAAGCTGCGAAGCCGTTCATCGCCGAGCTCTGCCGTGCGCAGTCCGAACTCGCCGATCGCGCCGCGAAGCCGACCGTCGAATTCCCCGTCTTCCGCGACTACGAGGACGACGTCTTCGAAGCGGTGAAGGAACTCGCCGAGGCGAAGCAGACCGAGAATTTCAAGATCGCCGACAAGCAGGAGCGCGAAGCCGCCGGTGCCGCCCTCCTCGACGAGCTCTTCGAGAAGCTCGGGGAGCGCTTCGAGGGCCGTGAAAAGGAGATCGCGAACGCTCTCAACGCGCTGACCAAGCAGGTTGTGCGCAAGCGCATCCTCACCGAGCAGGTCCGCATCGACGGTCGCGGGCTCAAGGACATCCGTCCGCTCACCGCCGAGACGAACGTCATCCCGCGCGTGCACGGTTCGGCCATCTTCGAACGCGGCGAGACCCAGATCTTGGGTGTCACCACCCTGAATATGCTCAAGCTCGAGCAGACCATCGACTCGCTTTCACCCGAGACGTCGAAGCGCTACATGCACCACTACAACTTCCCGCCCTATTCGGTCGGTGAGACCGGTCGTGTGGGCAGCCCGAAGCGCCGCGAGATCGGCCACGGCGCACTGGCCGAACGCGCCCTCGTGCCTGTTCTGCCCAAGCGTGAGGACTTCCCGTACGCGATCCGTGAGGTCTCCGAGGCCCTCGGTTCGAACGGTTCGACCTCGATGGGCTCGGTCTGCGCCTCGACGCTGGCTATGCTCTCGGCCGGTGTGCCGCTGCAGGCGCCCGTCGCCGGCATTGCCATGGGTCTCGTCTCCGACGTCATCTCCACCGACCAGGGTGAGCAGACCGCCTACGCGGCTCTGACCGACATCCTCGGTGCCGAAGATGCCTTCGGCGATATGGACTTCAAGGTCGCCGGTACGCGTGACTTCATCACCGCGATCCAGCTCGACACCAAGCTCGACGGCCTTCCCGCCTCGGTGCTCGGTGCCGCCCTCAAGCAGGCCCGCGAAGCACGCATGGTCATCCTCGACGTCATCGCAGAGGCCATCGACGCCCCGGCCGAGATGGCACCGACGGCACCGCGGATCATCTCCGTGAACATCCCCGTCGACAAGATCGGTGAGGTCATCGGGCCCAAGGGCAAGATGATCAACCAGATCCAGGAGGACACCGGCGCGGACATCAGCATCGAAGACGACGGAACCGTCCTCATCGGTGCCACGGACGGACCGGCCGCCGAGGCCGCCCGGTCGATGATCAATGCGATCGCGAACCCGCAGGTTCCCGAGGTCGGCGAACGCTACCTGGGCACCGTGGTCAAGATGATGAGCTTCGGCGCATTCGTGTCCCTGACCCCGGGCAAGGACGGCCTGCTGCACATCTCCGAGCTGCGTAAGCTCAACGACGGCAAGCGCGTCGAGGACGTCGAAGACGTCGTCGGTGTGGGCCAGAAGGTCCAGGTCGAGATCACGAAGATCGATGACCGCGGCAAGCTCTCGCTGGCCCCGGTCACCGATGACGACGAGAACTCGGACGAAGAGGGATCAGACAACTGATACTGAATAGTTCACACACCGGGGAGGGCAGCCGAATCGATCGGTCTGTCCTCCCCGGTGGTTTGACGCTGACCACCGAATTCATGCCGGGCTTGGCCTCGGAGACGATCGGGATCTGGGTCGCTGCAGGCTCCCGCGACGAATCCGCCGAGACCGCAGGCTCCACGCATTTCCTCGAGCACATGCTGTTCAAGGGCACGGGCACCCGGGACGCGAAGTCGATTGCCGCGGCCTTCGACCGTACGGGCGGGGACTCGAACGCGATCACCGCCAAGGAGCTCACCTGCTACTACTCGAGGTGCCTGGTGACCGATCTGCCGGACATCACCGGGCTGCTCGTCGACATGGTCTCGAACTCCCAGCTCGATGTGGAGGAGTTCGAACGTGAGCGCGGCGTCATCATCGAAGAGCTCGCGATGTCGGCCGATGACCCCGGCGATGTGCTCTTCGACGACTTCGATGCACTCGTCTTCGGGCAGCACTCGCTGGCCCGGCCGGTGGGTGCGACGAAGGACCAGATCAGGGTGCTCGGCCACCACACGGTCATCGACCACTACCAGTCGACGTACATTCCGCCGCGGCTGGTCATAGCTGCCGCAGGCGGGGCGACCCATGAAGAAGTGCTCGCGATGGTCGAGGAAGCCCTCGCCGAGGCGGGGCTCGGGTCCCGTGGCGACGTGTGGTCGGGTGCGGGGACCGGGGACGCCGCCTCGGTGGCGAAGGGCTCGCACCTCGGTGGGGCCGCACGGGTGCGTCCGGAGTTCCACTCCGGGAAGTCGCATACGGTCAAGGACATCGAACAGCTGGGCATCATGCTCGGCTGCGAAGGCCTGGCAGAAGGCCATGACGACCGTTTCATCTACTCGGTCATGCTGACCATGCTCGGCGGCGGAATGTCGTCGCGGCTGTTCCAGAGCGTGCGCGAGGAGCGTGGACTGGCCTATGCCGTGAACTGTGTGGCCAGTCAATTCACGGATACCGGCACCTTCGGCATCTACGCCGGCTGTACGGCCGAGAACGCTCAGGCCGTCGTCGACCTGGCCATGAGCGAATGGGACCGGTTGGCGCAGGAGACGCCGAGCCAGTTCGAGCTCGACGAGATCGTGTCCCAGCTCTCAGGCTCGATGGTGCTCGGTCTCGAGTCGTCTGCGGCGCGGATGAATCGTCTCGCGCGGTCGGAGATCTTCGGGCTGCCGCTCGAATCGCCGATGGACCTCATCGAACGCGTCCGCTCGGTCACGGCCGAAGACGTCAGCGAGATGGCCGGACGGCTGCTGTCGCGGCCCAAGGCTCTGGCGCTGGTCGGACCGGCCGCCGAGGTCGAATTGCCCTGAGTGCGTCGCCGCATTCGGGGCTTCGGGCCTCGGGCGCGGGATGCCGGTCGGCTGGAACGTGAAAGGAGACAGGCGAGATGGCGAGGAAGAGCGCAGCGGTCCGCCGGGAGGAGATCCTGGCGGCCACGGTCGAGGAGATCGAGGCGACGGGTCTGCGCGCGCTGCGGGTCTCCGACGTCGCCGCGCGTCTGGGCTTGAGCGCCAGTCTCGTCATCTACCACTTCGAGACGAAGGAAGCCCTCGTCGCCGAGGCCTTCGATTTCGCCGGGCGGCAAGACATCGACCATGCTCGGGAACTGGCCGCCGGGACGCCCCCGGCGCGTGAGCGACCGGAAAACGGCGGTGCAGATGCCACGGTGGCGAGCGCCTCGGCGCGGGGACGGTCATCGGCGAGGCAGCGACTGCGTGAGGTTGTCGGCTGGTACCTGCCCAACGGAGCCTCACGCAGCTGGAAGATCTGGATCGATGGGTGGTCGGCCGGGCTCTTCGATGATGCTCTGCGGTCGACGTTCGCCGCTCTCGACCGCGAGTGGAAATCGATTCTCGTGCATCTCATGGACGAGGCCATCGCGGCGGGGGAGTGCATGGCACCTGATGGCGGCACCGCGGCGGGCGCGACCCGGATCCTCGCCTTCTTGGACGGCCTGGCTATCCAGGTGATGGTCAATTCGGAGACCGTTGACACTGAGGTGCTGAACACCTGGGTCGACGGCTTCCTCACCCGCGAACTTCACTGAGGGCGATTGTTGGGTCGATCCACGGTGTTCTGGACGTCAGAAACACCGTGGATCGACCCAACAATCGCTTCCGGATAGTGCTGAGGTCGACTGCCGTGTGCTCCCATCAGTAGCGAGCGGAGAACCCTCCGTCGGCAGACAGCAGTTGGCCGGTGATCCACCGGCCCTCATCGGAGAGCAGAAAGGCCGTGACTCCGGCGATATCGCGAGGAGTGCCCATGCGGCCGAGCGGCTGATAGGGAATCAGCCCGGTTCTCGTCTCGTCATCCATCCAGCCCGTATCGATCGGGCCCGGATTGACGACGTTCGCCGAGATCCCCTTCGGTCCGAGTTCCCGTGCAGCGGAGATGACAATGCGATCGAGTGCGCCTTTCGACGCCCCGTTGGGCAGATTGCCCGTGGCGTGGTCACTGGTGAAGGCGACGATCGCGCCTCGCGAACGCCGATCTGCCTCGCGAACGCCGCGATGAGCAGCAGCGACGCGCGTGCGTGGACAGCTATGTGGCGGTCGAAGCTGTCGGCATGCATCGATCCTAGCGGCCTTGACGTGGTGGCCCTCACCCGGACAGACTGGAGTCACACGTCTTACTGAATAGCTGTTCAGTAAGAGTATTGAGACGCCGATCTTTTGGGAGCCCCATGTTCATGGACATCACTTGGCAGGATCCGGACACCGGTGCACTCGGGTACGCCGTCATCGACACTCTTGTGCGCGGCACCGCTTCGGGCGGGCTGCGCATGCGCAAAGGCTGCACCCTCGAAGAGGTGCGCGGACTCGCTCAGGGGATGACCCGGAAAGAAGCCATCCACCTCCGCGAGGGCCGGCACTATGTGCCCGTCGGCGGAGCCAAGGGCGGAATCGACTTCGACCCCCGCGCACCCGGAGCCAAGGACGTCCTCGAACGCTTCCTCGTCGACATCAACCCGATCATGCACGCCTACTGGGCTCTCGGCGAAGACCTCGGCGTCCGCCAGGACGACATCGACGAGATCCTCGCCCGCCGCGAACTCGGCTCGGGACTCTCCGCTGTCAACAAGCTCGTCGCCGATCCGGCCGCCGTCGAGGCCCGCGCGACCAAGGCCTTCTCCGCCATCGTTGACGGCGTCGCCCAAGACGAACTCGTCGGCGGCCTCGGTGTGGCCACCTCGGTGATTGCGGCCCTGCACGACGCCGGCCGCCACCCGAGAGAATCCACCGCCGTCATCCAGGGATTCGGCTCCATGGGCGGTGCCACCGCCCGCCATCTCGCCGAGGCGGGACTGCGCATCGTCGGCATCGCCGACGCCGACGGGTTCGTGTCCAACCCTGCTGGGCTCGACGTCGAAGCTCTGCTCGCCACTCGGGACCAGTTCGGCGGTATCGACCGCGAAGCGCTGCGCCCGGAGGACCAAGTCGGCGATCGCGACGACTGGCTCGCTGCCGACGCCGATGTTCTCGTCCCCGCGGCAGTGAGCTACTCGATCACCCCGGACAACTGCGACCGCATCATCGCCTCACTCATCGTCGAGGCCGCGAACATGCCCGTCCTGCCCGCAGCCGAAGAGTCGCTGCTGGCCCGCAGCGTCACCGTCATCCCGGACTTCCTCGCGAACTCGGCGACGAACGCCTGGTGGTGGTGGGTGACCTTCGGCGACGTCGACGGCAGCTGGGAGGACAGCCGCACCATCGTCACGACGACCCTGCGCGAGCTCACCACCGAGGTCCTCGCCGTCGCTCGCGACCAGGGCATCAGCCCGCGTGCGGCCGCGCAGGCGAAGGCCGATGCGAATCTCGCAGCGCTCCACGCCGGCGATCTCTGAGCACCGTCGACACCCCTCAAACTGCGACCACACAATCGGAGGAACTTTTATGGTCGACCTCACCGGCGGCGCCCATCTGGCCAGAGCGCTCAAAGCCGAAGGCATCACGCGAGTCTTCGGCATCCCCGGCACCCACAATCTCGAGATCTTCGCCCAACTGAGCGCTCACGGCATCGACATCGTTTCCCCACGTCACGAACAGGGCGCCGGCTATATGGCCGACGGCGCAGCCCGGAGCACCGGCGAGGTCAACGTCGTCGTCACGACCACGGGACCCGCAGTGCTCAACGCACTCACCGCCCTGCTCCAGTCCTTCACCGACTCGGTGCCCGTGCTCCTCATCTGCCCCGGAATGCCGCTGACCCACCCCGGCCGCGGCAACGGACTCCTCCACGAAGTCCGCGACCAGGCGGCCGCACTGCGGGCCGTCCTCACCGAGGTCCACCGCGTCACCAGCCCCGGCGAAGTGTCCCTGGCCGTCGGACAGACCCTGACGGCCATGCGCGCCGGACGCACCCGACCCGCCGCCATCGAGATCCCCCTCGACCTCATCGAGGCCACCGGACCCGGCAGCCTCCACCCCTCGATCGCCCGACCCCTTCCGACCGCCGATCCGCACGCCGTGGACACCGCCGCCGAGGCGGTCGCAGAGGCCCAGCGACCGTTCATCATCGCCGGCGCCGGAGCCCGATCGGCCGGGCCCGCGCTCCTCGATCTGGCTGAGACACTGGGTGCCGGGATCATCCTGTCCTCGAATGCGAAGGGCATCATCGACGACAGCGAACCGCTGTGCCTCGGGGCCGTCGGAGTCCTCGACTCCCTGCCCGAACTGCTCGATGGCGCCGACGCCGTCATCGCCATCGGCACAGAACTGGCACCGAGTGACTTCTGGCCCGAACCGCTGCCTCTGCCGGAGACGGTCGTGCGCATCGACATCGACGAAGTCCAGATGCTCACGAACGCCGAGGTGACCCATCCGATCCTCGCCGACGCGGCATCGGCGACGACCCCGCTGGTCAATGCGCTCAGGTCGCGCCGGTCCGAGGCGACCACCCGGGCGGTCGCGGACTGGGCGGAGCAGAAGAAGGCGGCGGCCACCTCGGCGGCCGAAGCAGCGGGGCGCCCTTGGGCGGACCTGTGCGCGGCACTCAACTCCTTCACCGGCTCGGCGGACTCGCCCGTGATCGTCGCGGCGGATTCGACGATGGCCTGTTACTACGGAGTGCAGACCGGATGGTCGGCCAGGGCGGGGGACAGGTTCCTCTACCCGGCTGGGGCCGGGACCCTCGGCTACGGGCTGCCGGCGGGGATCGGCGCGAAGCTCGCGACCGCCTCGGCGCGGGTGATTGCGATCGAAGGCGACGGCGGATCGATGTTCACGATCGCCGAACTCGCGGCAGCCGTCCAGGCGCAGGTGCAGGTCACCCTCGTCATCGTCGACAACGGCGGCTACGGGGAGATCCGCAACGAAATGGCCGACCGCGGCGACGAACCCTCCGGAGTCGTCCTCGCCGGTCCGGATTTCCCGGCCCTGGCACGGGCGATGGGTGCCCGCGGGGTCCACGTCGACGGTGAGGACGCGCTGCTGGCGGCCCTTCACGAGGCGGACGACAATGCGGGACCGACACTCATCCACATCACCGAACGATCGCGGGCAGGGGAGGCCATGCTTCCGCGGTGAAAGCTCCGTTCGGCGTCTCAGGATTCGGGACACCGGGACAGTGGAATCCTCGGATCGGGGGCGAGAGGACAGGTTTGCGGTTCTTTTCACATGTTTTGGAATAGGACCCGAGGGGCTCTTGTTGTCCGAGATGAGACCCTGGGATAGGGTCGAAATGAAGCCACCGATGTGGTGGTCATCAAATCTGATCAGGAGGAATCTCATGGCTGAGCAGTACACACTTCCGGAACTGCCCTACGACTACTCCGCTCTTGAGCCGCACATCTCGGCTCGCATCATGGAGCTGCACCACGACAAGCACCACGCCACCTACGTCAAGGGCGCCAACACCGCCGTTGAGCAGCTGGCCGAAGCCCGCGAATCCGGCAACCTCGCCAATGTGCCGAAACTGACCCGCGACCTCGCGTTCAACCTCGGCGGACACGTCAACCACTCGATCTTCTGGAACAACATGTCCCCGGACGGTGGAGACAAGCCGGTCGGTGAACTCGCCGCTGCCATCGATGACCAGTTCGGTTCCTTCGACAGGTTCCGCGAGCACTTCACCACCGCAGCCACCACGATCCAGGGCTCCGGCTGGGCCGTCCTCGTCTACGACCAGCTCGGCGGAAACCTCTTCATCGAGCAGCTCAAGGACCAGCAGTCCGACATCCAGCTCGGCGGCACCCCGGTTCTGCAGCTCGACATGTGGGAGCACGCCTTCTACCTCGACTACCAGAACGTCAAGCCCGACTACGTCAAGGCCTGGTGGAACATCGTGAACTGGGCAGATGCCGGCGCACGCTTCGACCGCGCAGTCGCTCAGACGAAGGGCCTCCTCCTCGGCTGACCCCTCCTTATTGCTACCCGACGGCGCCCCAGCAACCTCTCGCCAGGTTGCTGGGGCGCCGTCACGTTGTTTGGGGAGCGGAACGGGCACCGGCGGAGCGGTGACCGCGGATAGGGTGGCCGGATGACCCCGATTCTCAGACCGCGCAAGAACTACCCGACGGGGGCCCAGATACCTGGCGTGGAGTGGTCCCCAATAGTTGGACTGCTGTGGGGTCAGCATAAAGCAGTTACCGGCTGTTCGGCTGTGGCGGTCTTGGTCCGATATTCCATCGGGGCAAGACCGCCAAGCCGTGTCGAGATCCTCTC
>NZ_FXYX01000029.1 GCF_900169265.1 Brevibacterium iodinum ATCC 49514 | reverse complement strand
ACATATCACCGACGTCGCCGACAAGCCCGGTTGGGTCGATTGACACCAGTAGAGTACGAAGCAATCATAGAGCCAGCTGCTCTCGCAGCTTGACACTCAAACTGTCACCTTTCTTTGCATCAGTCCCGCGGCGAGTCTTGCTGTGCAGGCGGGTGCCAACGTGAAGGCAGTGCAGAGGATGCTTGGGCACGCATCAGCGGCTGAAACCCTCGACGTCTATGCGGACCTCTTTGACGATGACCTCGATGACATTGCTGCGCGCCTCGACCAGGCTCGGACTGAATCGGAATCGAAATAGATGTGCCCAAACAGTGCCCACAAACTCCGAATTGACCCGAGAGGAAGCCTAGAATACGAGGATTTAAGGCTTGAAAGATAGGGGTTCGAATCCCCTATCCTCCGCCACAGAAGTCCCGGCCTCGCAGTTTCTGCGGGCCGGGACTTCGTCGATTCACCGGCTGCGGGTTCCGAGTCGGTCGAGGGAGGCTCGTATTCGGACATCCCGCACCGATTGTGACAGTTCGCACCATTCGTGCCACCTGCCACCGGTGCTTTCGCATCCCTCGTCGGTCGTGGCTCAACGCACCGGTGCAACGAGGTAGTGTGCCGCCAAGGGTGAGTGATGCGGAACTGGGTGCAGCGGACGGCAGTTGCCGGAACGCAAATCACATGACGTTTAATGGCGAAGTGCGTCATTGTGACGGCACGCGTCAGCCCGCGAAGTCTGCCCGCCGTGTGTGGTCTGCGGCGCGGCCCAGCAGCACGAATCGACCGCCACCTCTCTCGCACTGGCCCTGGCCACCGAGAAGCTCAAGGTCATCGCCGCCATCCACCCGGGCATCTGGGAGCCGGCCGTGCTCGCGAAGTTCATCCTCACCGCCGACCAGTTCACGAAGGGCCGGGCCGCCATCAACGTCGTCTCCGGCTGGTTCAAGGACGAACACACCCGCCTCGGCCTGTCGTGGCTCGAACACGGCGAACGGTACCGCCGATCCGCCGAGTTCATGGATGTCGTGCGCAAGCTCTTCACCGAGGAGAACGTCGAGTACCGCGGCAATTTCTACACCGTCGACGACTTCACCCTCCGCCCCGGCCCCTACCCGGTCGAAGGCCGCCCCCACCCGGAGATCTTCCAAGGCGGAAACTCCTCGGCCGCTCGCATCAACGGCGGCAAACACGCCGACTGGTGCTTCTCCAACGGCAAGGACTTCGAAGGCTTCCACGAACAGTACGACGACGTCACCGAGGTGGCCCGAGCGCACAATCGGAAAGTCCGCTTCGGACTCAACGGATTCGCCATCGTCCGCGATACCGAAGCCGAAGCCCGCGAACAGCTGCGTGAGATCATCGCCAAAGCCGATGAAGGCGCCGTCGAAGGATTCCGCAAATCCGTGCAGGAGGCCGGAGCCTCGACTCACGATAAGAAGGGCATGTGGGCGGACTCGAGCTTCGAAGACCTCGTCCAGTACAACGACGGCTTCCGCACCCAGCTCATCGGCACTCCCGAACAGGTCGCCGACCGCATCATCGAGTACAAGAAGATCGGCGTCGACCTTATCCTCACCGGCTTCCTGCACTTCCAGGAGGAACTCGAAGCGTTCGGCAAGACCGTCATCCCGATCGTGCGCGAGAAGGAAGCCGAACTCGTCAACAGGGGACTGCTCACCCCCGCCGGAGTCTGAACCTGGAGGCGGGTTTGCCTCAGGCCACGCTGAATGACGCGGACCTCAGCGTCAGCTTCGTCCGCAGCTGATCGCCGGTGAGGCTCGCGGTCTTCCCCTTCACCGAGGTGGCTTTCACCGTCTTCACCAGACCTGAGCCGGTCTTCGCCACCGCCACAGACCGGACGTCTGCCAGCCCGAACGCCCGTGCCATGTCGGCCTGCTTGGCCGTCACCGACCACGAGGCGTTCGGGTTCTGCGCAGAGGCATACTTCGACGGAGAGTCATCGACCGAGACCAGGTACGGCACGTCCGACCCCCACACCTCGGCAGCCGAATGCGTCTTCGACCCGGCCGACGACGAGTAGACAGCATCGATGAGCCCGCCCTCGTAGGTGATGAGGCGCGCCGACCTCACCGTCGACCCGCTCGTGGTCTGTGTCGCGGCCACGGCCTTGCGCCATGGACCGGAATCGCCTGCATTCTCATGAGTCCACCCGAGAAAACGCTGCGAGGCCACCTCGTCATAGACGTTGCACCCGCAGGCCGGCTTCACCGCACCGAGATTGCGGTAGGCGTAGGTGCGCGAGGCGATGGCCTGAGAGCGCAGGGCTTCGGACTGCCACGAGGCCGGCATCTCAGCGATTCCCGGCAGATACTCCTTGTTGAGCCCCAGCACGTTGACGACATTGAGCGAACCCTTCAGCTGTCCGATCTCGATCCGCCCGTGCCGGTAGGTGCCGGTCGCTCCGTCCTGTGCACCGCTGACCGATACCGTCGTCGCCGAGGAGCCCTTCCAATACCGGGTGCCCTGCCATTCGATGGTGAGCTTGGACCCGGAATAGCTCTTCGCCCCGACCGTCACCTTGACCGAACCGGACGAGGTCCGCTCGATCGTGACCTTCGATCCCGATTCGATGGTCTTCGACCCGGCCTTGACGCGCAGACGACCGGAACGCGGGGTGATCGTCACGGACTTCTTCCCGGTCAGCAGCTGCACCTTGAGGCTGGCATCGGCGTTCTTCGACATCGTCGTGACCTTCGCACCCGTGTAGTAGTGCTGCAGGATCTGCGTCGAGGACTTTCCGGCCGCCGCCATCCCGCGTGCGCCGTACTGGCTCATCCCGACCCCGTGGCCGAAGCCTGACCCCTTGATCGCGAACGACGACGGTGCTTTCGTCAGCGTCACTTTCGCCCCGGATTTCGCCGTCCACACGATCATGCCGTTCTGGAACTTCTGCCGGGTCTCCGAACCTGAGCGGTATTCGTTGCTCGTCGGATAGCCGAGCGGACCGCGTTCCCACCCGGACTTCTTCCATGCTGTGCGGATCGCACCCAGAGTCGCATGGGCGGCGGTGGCCTTCGTCCAATGGATGCTGCCGTGCTTGAACGACTGATAGCAGCCCTTCTGGATCAGCGTGCACCGCTTGGGGCCGGTCGCAGGACCGAGCTTGCACGTATTTCCGCCGAGCGACTTGTGCATCGCCCCGATCGCACCCGAGGTCGCATAGGCGGCATGTGCCGGAGGCGCTGTGGAGCAGAGAACGAAGAGGAGCCAGATGAGCAGCGCCGCGAGGGCAGGAGTCGTCGCCTTGACGGACGGGGAAGCTGGCATGAGTTGATCATAAGCGCGGCTGTCAAGACCCCAGGTGACGAACAGACGAACTCCCCGGAACGATCGTTCCGGGGAGTTCGTCGCCGAGGTGGTTCCGCCTCGGCGAAAGAGGCATCGTTCCAGATCAGCTGAACTTATCAGCGATTGCCTTGTTGAAGGCGTCGAGGTCGTCGGGGCTGCGGGAGGTGATGAGGTTGCCGTCGACGACCACCTCGGTGTCGGCCCAGTCGGCTCCGGCGTTGATGAGGTCGGTCTTCGTCGAGATGAATGACGTCAGCTTCCTTCCCTTGGCCACACCCGCCTCGGCGAGGATCCACGGGGCATGGCAGATGGCCGCGACCGGTTTCTCGGCGGCGAAGAACGCCTTGACGAGGTTGACGGCGTCCTCATTCAGACGTACGGCATCGGAGTTGAGGGTGCCGCCGGGCAGAACGAGGGCGTCGAAGTCATCGACCGAGGCTTCGGCGACGGGAACGTCGACGTCGAAGGTCTTCGCGTGCTCCCAATCGCCTTCCATCGCCTGCAGAGTCCCCTCTGAGGGGGAGACGATGACGGTCGTCGCTCCGGCCTCGTCGAGGGCTGTGCGGGGGCTGGTCAGTTCGACCTGCTCGACGCCGCTGGTGAGGAGGAATGCGATCTTCTTGTCAGAGAGTGCCATGATGGTGCTCCTTGTCGGTTGTGATTGGTGAGATTGTCGAATCTGACATGGGCTCGGCTGGCCGAAACCTCGAGGCCGACGTGCAGCTGGGCCGACGCCTACATTGGACACAACAACGGAAAGTGCAGAGTTGTTCCAGATCGCGACGAACGGATTCCCCTGGTCGGGATGACCAGGGGAATGCGATTCGGGGATGCGAGACGCTCGAGGGGTACGTTTCGCGGGCTCGGCGGACGGCTCAGATGTTCGGGAACTCGAGGCTGTAGCCGATGCCGGACTGCGACGCCGAGGTGATCTTCACAGTGCCGTAGTGATTCTTGCCGGCAGCGGTGACGGTGCAGTTCTGCGATCCGCTGTGGGAGAAGATCCGCAGGTCGGAATAGCAGTCGACGGTGTCGACCGTGGTGCCCTGCTTGGCGTAGGCGTTCTTGATGTCCGCCTCGAGAACGTCGGCGGGGATCTTGCCGTTGCCGTCGGCGTCGAGTTCGACTCCGTCTTCGCCGATCCGCGGGCCCTGGTAGCCGTTGTCGGTCGTGCCGCTCGACGACGATGATCCGCTCGAGGTGGAGTCGCTCGAGGACGACGATCCGGTCGACGACGAGCCGGTCGAGGTGGAGGAGCCACTCGCCGAGGAGGTGCTGGACGAATCGGTGGATCCGCCGCTGCCGGTGGTGCCGGTCGAACCCGAACCGGCGGAGTCCGAGGTGGAGCCCGAATCCGATGCCGGTTCTTCGGCGGTCGTCTCGGTGTCCTCGGTCTGCTGCGCCTGTTGGCCGTCCTGCTCCTGGCCCTGGCCTTCTGGGCCGAAGGTGATGTTCATATCGCAGGCCGAGAGTGTCAGGGTCGCGGCGAGAGCTCCGGCAACGGTGATGGTTTTGAGAAGTGTCTGTGCCTTCATGATCTGCTCCTGGTCTCGTGTGCAAAAAGCGGTCGGTGTTTCGTACAAGACAAGCCTCTCAGCGCGAAGCCGTGACCTGGGCCGATTCGTGTTCGGATCCGGTGACGCATGTTCCAGGACGGACACATCGGCCTAATCTGGGGCTGTGTTCGATGACCGGAGCCGAAGAGATCCGAGAAATCTTCGCATGCGATGTCGAGAACACTCGTCCGGCTGCGTCCCAGACATGTGAGCGAGCACAACCCCGTGCGAGCGACACGAGACAAGGAGACCATCATGGCCAAGTACCTCATGCTCAAGCATTATCGGATGTCGGAGCAGTATATGGATTACACCCCGATGGATCAGTGGAGTCCCGACGAGGTCGACGCACATGTGGCGTACATGAACGCCTTCGCCGACAGACTCAAGGACTCCGGCGAATTCGTCGACTCCCAGGCGCTCTCGCCCGAGGGCACCTTCGTCCGGTCCGGCGGACCGGGCAAGCCGCCGGTCACCGAAGGTCCCTTCCCAGAGACGAAGGATCTCATCGCCGGGTGGATGGTCATCGACGTCGAGAACTACGACCGCGCTCTCGAACTCGCCGGCGAGCTGTCGGCCGACCCGGGCAAGGGCGGGGAGCCGATCAACGAATGGCTCGAACTGCGCCCCTTCCTCGACCACGCACCCAGCGTGGACAAATGATCAGGGACGCGAACGGAGTCCGCGATGATCGATCCGGTTCCCCTCGCCGAGGCGGAGCTGCGTGAGCTCGTCCCCGCCGTGATCGGCATCCTCGTCAGTCGTGGAGGAGACTTCGCGACCGCCGAGGACGCCGTCGCAGACGGTCGAGGACACCGACTGGGTGCAGATCGTTCAGTGGTACGACGAACTGCTGTCCCTGCGCGATACACCGATCGTGCGACTCAACCGGGCCGTGGCCGTCGGGGAGGCCGATGGACCCGCGGCGGGCCTGACCGAACTGCGGGGACTTGACGAGAGCCTGCCGCGCTACTTCGCCGTCGAAGCGCACCTGCGCGAACGGGCGGGGGAGTCACAGCGGGCCGCCGAGTTCTGCGCACGGGCCGCCGCACGGGCCGGCAGCCTCGCCGAACGCGATCATCTCAACCGGCAGGCGGCACGCGTTCGTTCGGGGCAGGGGCACCGACCGTGACCGAGACGCCGATGACGGCGGTGGTCACGGTCTCGGTGGGCCGCCTCGGCGAGCGAGGTTGATCACTCCTGTCGGCAGATGACATTCGTCAGCCCCGATCGCGGACTACGATCGAAGGGAGCACTCAGCTCACCAACCCATGTCAGCGATCCCGTCACCGGGCTCCGTTCCCGATGTCGAAAGAGGCCGAACCCGTTTGAGCCACCTGCAGGAGTTCTTCCGCATCCCACCGGGCGAACGCGACCATATCCCCGCGTTCCGCATCGCCCTGGGAGTCGCCATCCCGCTCCTCGTGCTGCTCGGAATCGACCGCCTCGACCTCGCCGTCTATGCCGCCTTCGGCGCCTTCACCGGCATCTACGCGCGCTTCGAGTCCCCACGATCGCGGACCAGACGCCAGTCAATCGCTGCCGCCGTCCTCGTCGTCTGTGTGGGCATCGGCGCCCTGCTCAGCAGCCTCGGAGCTTCGGTCTGGGTGCTCGTCGTCGTCACCTCACTCGTGTCCGGTGCGGGTGCGGCCATCGCCCTGCGCTTCCGGCTCAAACCCGGCGGGTCGATCTTCTTCATCTTCGCCACGGGAGCCGTCGGATCCATTCCGGGCGGCGCATCTGTGCCGGTGGCAATGGGTGTGGCGGCCGCCTCGGCGCTGGTGTGCATCGGTCTCGGAGCGCTCGCCCACTACGCCGGCGAACGCATGCCTCCGGAGAAGGAGACCTATGTGCGGGTCGGGCTGTCGCCGGTGGGCAAGGCTGATCTGGCAGCCCACGCCGCCCGATTCACCATCGCCCCGTTCATCGCCGGAGTCCTCGGCACCCTGCTCATCGATGTGCTCCCGCTTCTGTCCCACAGCTATTGGGCGATGGTCGCGGCGGTCGCACCGATCACTCCGCCCGGCCGTTCGGCCCGTCTCAAGCGCGGCGTCCACCGGGTGGTCGGAACCCTGCTGGGCGTGATCGTCACAGCGTTCCTGCTGTCGTTCCCCACCGAAGCGTGGCAGCTGGTGGTGTGGGTGATCCTGCTGCAGTTCCTCGCCGAGATCTTCGTGCTGCGCAACTATTCGGTCGCTCTGCTCTTCATCACTCCGTTGGCGCTGCTCATGACCCAGATCGGCAGCCCGCACCCGGTTCCGGAGCTGCTGGCCTCGCGTGCCATCGAAACCCTCATAGGCGCCGTCATCGGCATGCTCGTCGTCATCGTCGGGTTCAGCAGTGCGAAGAGGACGCGCGCCGAAATCGATGCCTCCCCGCATGCCGATGGTGACGACGACGACTGATCCTAGGAGGACATCATGACCACCAGCACCGAGGTGCTTGCCACGCTGGCCTCGCTCGAGGACGAGAAGATCCGCGCCGTCAACGCCCGCCATGGCGACGACCACGCGGTCAACCTGACGAAGCTGCGCGCCGTAGCGAAGGACCTGAAGAAGAACGATGAACTCGCCGCCGAACTGTGGGACTCCGGTGACACTGCGGCCCGCCTCGTCGCGATCCTCATCATGCGTCCGAAGGCCCGGAGCGAAGCACAGCTCGATGAGATGCTGCGTGACTCCGGAGTCCCGAAGGTCCACGGCTGGCTGGTCAGCTATATCGTCAAGAAGTCACCCCACGCCGAGGCGCTGCGCCGTTCGTGGATGGACGATCCGGATCCCGTCGTCGCCTCTGCAGGCTGGGCGCTGACGAGCGAGCGGGTGAACCGGAAGCCTGAAGGCCTCGACCTGTCCGGTCTCCTCGATGAGATCGAGGCCGAGATGGCCGATGCCCCCGAGCGCCTGCAGTGGGCGATGAACGAGACGCTGTCCTATATCGGCATCGAGAATCCGGACCTGCGGAAACGTGCCATCGACATCGGAGAGCGCCTCGGCGTGCTCCGCGACTACCCGACTTCGCCCGGCTGCACCTCGCCTTTCGCCCCGACCTGGATCACGGAGATGGTGGCTCGGAAGTCAGCGGACTGAGCCGCCGTACCGCGTCTACCCAGCCGGGTGGCGGGTGTGGAAGTCAGTGACCTGCTGGAAGGCATGACCGGCGGCAAGCACCAATGGTTCGGTGAGGTCACCGCCGACGAACTGGGCTGCCAGGGGAGTGCCCCGTTCGGTGAACCCTGCGGGCAGAGTGATCGACGGCATCCCGCAGTTGTCGATCGGTGCCGTCGGCACGGTGACCGCAGCGAACAGCTTCTCGTCGGAACCCAGGTTCGCCATCTGCGCAATCGTCGGTGAGCCGACGCCGATTCCCGGCAGCAGGAGCAGATCGATATCGGCCATGAGGATGCGCATACGGCCGGTGAAGTCTCTCCGCGATTCGAGCAGCCGGTGGTAGTCGACGGCGGAGAGTCCGCGCCCGATCGCGATGAGACCGGACAGGTCGGGACCGTATTCGTCCGCCCGATCGGGATACGTCTCCGAATGGACACCGGCGGTCTCGACCCCGCACAGAGCCGTCCATTCCTTGGCCGCGGCCTCAAAACCAGGAGTCTCGACCTCGAGCACCCGCCAGCCCAGGTCGGTCACCGTCTCGATGGTGTCCTCGAGCATCTCATTCGTCGCAGCGTCGAAGTGCTCTTCGGCCAGCTTGCGGTCGAAACCGACGACCGGGGCTCCGTCGACGCGCAACGTCTGCGGGTAGTCCGGTACCGGTTCGAGCGACGAGGTGGGATCGGCCGGATCGTGGCCGGCGATGGCCCGCAGCACGATCGCGGCATCACGGGAGCTGCGGGTCATCGGCCCGATGTGATCGAGGCTGGGAGCGAGTGCGAAGATGCCGTGGCGGGAGACTCGGCCCCAGGTCGGTTTGAGTCCCGTGACGCCATTGACCGAGGACGGAAGGCGGATCGATCCGCCGGTGTCCGAACCGAGAGCGGCGAAGCAGAGTCCGGCCGCAGTGGCCACACCGGACCCTGAAGAGGAGACTCCCGACCAGGCGTCGGCATCCCACGGGTTGACCGGGGTCGGCAGGTCGGGATGGTGCCCGGCGAACGCCCCCTCGGTCAGACGCAGTTTGCCGAGGATGACGGCTCCGGCGGTTCGCAGTCGAGCGACGACGGTGGCATCGAAATCTGGGCGGAAGTCCGCATGGATCGTGGTGCCCGCACCGGTCGGTGCGTCGTGGGTGTTCGCAAGATCCTTCACCGCCACGGGGACTCCGTGCAGATCGCCGAGCCAGTTTCCGCGGTCCAGGAGGGAATCGGCGCGGTCGGCCTCAGCGAGGGCCGATTCGGCCATGACCGTGGCGAAGGCCTGCAGTCGGGGCTCCAGGCTGTCGATGCGTTCGAGCATCGCTTCGGTGACCTCACGCGAGGACAGCTGCCTGGTTCGGATGAGTGTCGAGACTTCGTGGAGCTCGAGGAACGGGATCTCGGTGCTCGTCGGTGTGGTCATCATGCCTCCCTGCATCGGTTTCCATCACCCTAGTCGATCTTCTCACCAGGGTGAACAGTCATCTTCGGGGCTATGCTCCGGCCAGTTCCCGTAGTGCTTGGATGTGTGCCTCGAGACGTCTGCTCCCGTCTTTGCTGATCGAGACCCAGGTGCGCGGGCGTTTGCCCACGTACCCTTTCTTCACCTCGATCATTCCGGCCTTCTCGAGTGCGGTGATGTGCCGGGAGAGCACGGAATCGGAGACGCCGAGACTGTCGCGCAGCAGTTTGAACTCGGCCCTGTCCCGGTTCTTCAGGCTCGACACTGTGCCGAGTCTCGTGGGGTTGTTGAGCTCCGGTTCGAGCCGGGACAGAGAGTCGCCGAGGTGGGGGATCGTTTCGTTCTCCTCCGCTGAGTCTGTGCCGTCTGCGCGATCGTCGGCGGAGTCTGTCATCGAGTTCTGTTTCGCAGTCATCGTCGGTCCCTCCTCAGCGGCGCAGGGCCAGCAGGGAGAAGACCGGGGCGGCGACCCACAGCAGTCCTGCGGCGATGAACGGGATCGGACCGCCGGCTGCGAACGAATCGGCCATGACGCCGGCGATGAAGGCGACGATGATGACGCCCAGCCATGTCAGCAGCAGGGCCGTGGAGCGGCGGCTCCAGGACAGGGCCTTGGCGAGGTAGACGACCAGGGCGGGAATGATCCAGCTCAGTCCGGCTCCGGCGATGATGAGCTGGGTGGTGTTGTCGTCGATGATGCCGATGGCCATGAGTCCGACGGAGACTCCGGCAGAGAGGACGAAGAGCAGTGTGACCAGCGGCCACGCATCGCCGCTGCGCGCCTGGGACTGGTTCGCTTCGACCTGGTTGAGAAGATCTGCAGCCTGCTGTGGGGTGGGGTCGGCGTTCATGTCGGTTCCTCTGATTGGGGGTTGCTCTGTGGAAGTAAATCCACAGTACCAACTACTTTCCATATTGGAAAGTACTTTCACCAAAAACTTCCCCGTTACTACCTGACGGTGGCCCAGCAACCCCGCGCGGGGTTGCTGGGCCACCGTCAGGTAGCAATTAGGGGATGGAGACTGCGACTGTGGCCGCGAGCTCCGTGGCCCGCTCCAAATGCTCCTCGGTGACTTCGCCGGTGACGATGAGGGGATCGAAAGCGAGCTTCCAGCCCAGGCCCGTCGTGATCTGCTTCATCGCAGTCTCGGCGCCGGTCGTGTCATAGCCGCCGTGGATCCAATAGGAGAACGGTCTGCCGGCGGTCGGTTCGCGCACCGCGTCATAGGTGGTGTCGAAGAAGTGCTTGAGGGCACCGGAGATATAGCCGAAGTTCGCGGTCGTGCCGAGCACATAGGCATCGGCGGCGAGCACATCTTCGGCGCTCGCCTCCAGGGCCGGACGGACGGTGACGTCGATGTCGCCGAGCTCGGGCATGCGCAGTCCGGATTCGGCCGCCTCGGCGATCCGTGCTGTGGCGGCGGACGGGGAATGATGAACGAGCAGAACGTTGACCATGGCCCCACCCTAGCCCCGCTCGGTGACCTCCGTCAGCACCCATGTCTACAGTGGAGCCATGGCAGTCATCTTCGACCCCCTGCGCGGACGTGTGCGTCCGGAAGCCAGCCACCCCGATGCCGCGATCATCGACGTCCTCACGAAGAAATATTCCGACGCGGACTGGGCGGTGCTCACCGGGGCGGGAGTGAGCACGGACTCAGGCGTGCCCGACTACCGCGGACCGGATTCCCCGCCGCGGAATCCGATGACGATCCAGACTTTCCTCTCCCACCCCGATCAGCGCGCCAGGTACTGGGCACGATCGTGGATGGGCTGGCCGCGGATGCGCAGCACCCAACCGAACCAAGCCCACCTCGCCCTGGCCGAGCTGTCCGTGGCCGGAATCATCACCCAGAACGTCGATGGACTCCATCAGGCCGCCGCCGAGGCGGTCGCCGCCGACCGTGCGACAGCGGCCGGAGCGCCGGCGCCGAGTCCCGTCATCGACCTCCACGGCAGCCTCGACCGAGTGATCTGTCTGAGCAACGGACACCTGTTCGACCGCGACTGGGTACAGCGGAGACTGAGCGAGCTCAACCCGGACTTCGCCGAGGAGGTCGGCATTGACCCCGTCGACGTCGAAACCGCACCCGACGGCGACGTCGAACTCGAGGACACCGCCGGATTCGCAGTCCTCGACTGCCCCGAATGCGGTGGACTGCTCAAACCCGATGTCGTCTACTTCGGCGATTCCGTCCCGGCCGCCAGGGTCCAGGCAGCCAATCGGATCGCTGACGGAGCCGCAGGTATCGTGGTGCTCGGGTCCTCGCTGGCAGTGTTGTCGGGACTGCGGTTCGTTCGGGCCGCCGCGAAGGAAGGCAAACCCGTCGTCATCGTCACCGACGGGCCGACCCGCGGTGACGAATTCGCCGATTTCCGGTCGATCTCCCGCGTCGCCGACTTCGTCACCGCGTGGGCAAGCCGGTGAGGCGATCGGGCGGCGAATCGGCCAGGCGTCCAGGGGAGTCCAAGCCGGGAATGGAAGACTGAGGATCATGAGAGACAATCTGGCTCGCGCCGAACGACTGCGCCTTGTCGACACAGCCCGCCGCGCCGGGGACGACGCACCCACCCTGTGTGAGGGGTGGACGGTCAGGGACCTTGCCACCCACCTCGTCATCCGCGAACGTCATCCCCGCGCTGCCGCGGGCATCTTCATGCCGAAGTTCTCCGACCGCCTGCAGGCGAAGGAAGACGAGTACGCCGAGATGCCGTTCAGCCGGCTGCTCGGTCTCGTCGCCGCACCGCCGAAGTGGACCCCGGGCGCCCTGCCGGGAGTGGAGACGGTAATGAACACGACCGAGTTCCTCGTCCACCACGAAGACATCCGCCGGGCCGCGATCGAATGGATTCCGCGTCGCCTGTCGAAGGCGGAGACCGCGACCGTGTGGGCACAGGCGAAGGTGGCCCTCCTGCCCTACGCGGCGAAGGCGAAGGGACCCGTGACGATCGAAGCCCCGGGCTTCGGTACCCGCACTGCGGGGAAGAAGGGCAGCGGTGAGGCCACGACGATCACCGGGGCACCTCTCGAGCTGCTTCTCTATCTCATGGGACGAGAAGACCACGCACTCGTCGACGTGCGCTGAACTTCGGGAAAACCCTATCCAGGTCGGGGGATTGGTCCCTGTCGGCGTCCGGTGACGTCTTCCTAGGCTGGTATCAACAGCCGATACCAAGGAGACCAGCACCATGAACGCAACACCCACCCCGACTCCCGATCAGTTCGACCAGACCTCCGCGGGACAGTACCCACACCCGTCCGCCGGACAGTACGAAGCACCGCAGAGCTGCCCGACGCTGAACCGCTATGGCCAACGCGCCGAGGAGGATCCGGGCAAGGTGCTCGGCATCATCTCGCTCGTGGCGACCCTGTCGACCTTTCTCGGATTCAACTTCATCGGACCCGTCATCGGCATCATCACCGGTCACATGGCGCGCAAGCGTTCACAGGAAGCCGGGTTCGGAGACAACGAGATGGGCAAATGGGGCTTCATCTTAGGCCTCGTCTTCCTCGGACTCCTCGTCCTCGGATGGGCACTCGGAATCTCCTTCGGCATCGTCGGCGGCCTGGCCAGCCTCATGGCCGGCTGACCGCGGCCGTCAGTATCCGACCCAGGCTCCGCGTTCCTGATCGAGGACCCGCGGGTGCAGCAGCGTCGAGGCCTCGACCTTGCCCACAGCCGCGCGATCACGGTCCGGTGGGAACGTCGTCGAGGCGGCGAGCACCTCGGCGGTGGCGAATTTCAATCCGTCCGGAGCTTCATCGGGCACGGTCACCTCGGGACCATCTCCGCCGAGATCGGCGAGGAAATATCCCCAATCACCGAAGCTGGGGACATCGACGTGATACGGAGTCGTCGACAGTCCCGCCTCGGCGACGGCCTCACCGATGCCCCAATAGGCCTCTGGGGCGAAATAGGGGGAGCCGGCCTGAACGACGAGGCGCGCCTCCGGGGTCATCACCTGGCGGATGAGCCCGTAGAACTCGATGCTGTAGAGCTTTGACGTCGCCACATCGTCCGGATCGGGCAGATCGGCGATGACCGCGTCGTAGGCCGAATGCTTCGCCTCCCGCAGCCACGTGAAGGCATCGGCGGCGATCGTTGTCACCCGCGGATCGTCGAGCGAGTCGTCGTTGAACGCGGTGAAGTGCTCCGAGGTCTTCGCCAGTTCGAGGACCGCGGGGTCGAGGTCGACGAGCGTGACTGACTCGACGTCGGGATACTTGAGGATCTCGCGCACGGCCAATCCATCGCCGCCGCCGAGGACGAGGACATTGCGCCGCGGACCGTCCAGCAGCGGATGGACGAGGCTCTCGTGATAGCGGTACTCATCGGCCGAGGCGAACTGCAGATTCCCGTTGAGGAACAGCCGCGTATCACCGGTCCGCTTCGCCTCGGTGAGCACGATCTCCTGGTAGTCCGACCGCTGCGAATACACGATCGGATCCCGGTAGAGACGCTGCCGGGTGGTGACTTCGATGTCGTCGGTATATACCCACACCACGGTGAGACCGCCGAGGATGAGCACAAGCAGCGCTGCCAACATGAGTTGGGCGGCGCGGCTGAGTTCGGAGCGGAAGAGCCAGAGGACGATGAGGATGCCCACCAGCGCGTTCGTCATCCCCACGGCCAGCGCACCTCGCGGCAGACCGAGCAGCGGCAGCAGGAGGAACGGGAAGGCGAGCCCGCCGATGAGTCCGCCCACATAGTCGGCGGCGAAGAGGTCGGCCACTGCGCTCGAGGCCTTCTGCGCGCGGATGCGTTGGACGAGCTCCATGAGCAGCGGGATCTCCGCGCCGATGAGCGCGCCGATGACGAACGCGAGGGCCACCATGGCCACCGTGTACACGTCGGCGAACGCGAAGGCGAGGTAGAGCAGGATGACGGAGAGTCCGCCGATGATGCCCAGGGCCGCCTCGATGAGGGCGAAGGAGACCGCGGCGAACCCGGTCAGCCGCTTGGTCGCCAGCGAGCCCACACCCATGGCGAAGACCATGACGGCTAGGACGATGGAGGCCTGGACGATGGTGTCGCCGAGCAGATAGGACCCCAAGGCCACGAGCGCGAGCTCGTAGACCATTCCGCAGCTCGCGCAGATGAACACGGCGAGCAGGACGAAGAATCGGGCCGGTCCCGGACGCATCGGAAGGCTGATCGGTCGGGCCGCCTCGGTGGTGGTGCCGGAGCCGTCGTCAGCGGCGCTCAAAGGAGGGCTGTGGCCATGATGCCCGCGAGGCCCAGGTGGGCGGTGGCGTTGACCCAGACCTCGGGGTGCATCTGTGGGGAGTTGATGATGTCGCCTGTCTTGCCCGGAGTGAGCAGGCCGATGAGCACGAAGCTCACTCCCATGAGGATGATGCCGAGGAGGCCGAAGACGAGAGTGGACAGGATGCCCGCGGCCAGGTCATCGGAGCTGGCGCGGATGGCTGCGATGACGATGATCGCGACTCCAGCCAGGTCGGAGGCGACGAGGACCGCGGCATTGCGCGACTTCTGCTCCCACAGGATGACATGGAGCTTGCCCGGGGTGAGCAGGTCGACGACGAAGTAGCCGATGACCATGAGGAGGAGTCCGCAGCCCGCATAGGAGAGGACGACTCCGGTCTCGTAGATGAGGTAATTCAGGAGCATGTCTGCCTTTCGCTGTGCCTGATCGTGCCTATTTTCCGGTGCCCGGTCCGCCGCCGCGGAAGCCGGAGCCGTCGCCGTAGTTCGATCCGCCGCCGGTGAAGAACGGGAGGAAGAAGAAGCCGCCGCCTCCGGAGCGGGATGCATCGCAGCCGACGTAGTCATAGCTGCTGCCGTTCTTTACATAGTCGCCCTCGCCGGGGTTCGAGACGTATTGGCCGTCTGAGAGGTCGTAGTCGCCGCAGTTCGCCGACGCCCCGGACGAACCGCAGCCTCGGAACATGTTGCCGATGACGATGAGGATGACGACGAAGAAGATGATCGTTCCGCAGCCGATGCGGCGCGGCTTCCGCCCCGATCCGCCGCCGGGCCGCTGCGGTCCGCTGGGACGCTGCGGGCCGGATGGACCGGAGTTTTCGCGGTCGAAATCGAAAGAGCCTCCGCCCATCGAGACGTTCGGTCCCTGGCTCATGTCGACCTCCTCAATTCGGAGCTGCTGTGCACGATCTCTCCATGCTGCGGGTAGCAGTGCCACGACTGCCAGGCGATCCGTTCGGTTTCTGCGCAGGTCAGCGACAGTGCCGTCAGTGCGCCGGGCTCTCCGGGGAACGCGACCGAGAGGTGGTCGTCTGCGGTGAGGGCACGGTCGGCACCGGCGGCGAGCACCTCGGCGGCGGCGGTCGGGAAGTCCCCGGACACGTGGTTGCGGGTTGCGGTGAACCGGTGCTCGGTGAATCCGGCCCACCTGCCGTGGCGGATGTGTTCGCGGTCCCACCGCGGTCGTTTCGGAGACGAATCGTCCCCACCCTCGCCGAGGCAGGCGAAGGTCTCGATGAACGCATCGGTGGGCCCGGCGCTCAGGATCGCCTGGTGGGAGGAGCCGATGACGGTCAGTGTCAGGGCCAATGCGGGCGCCGCCTCGGCGAGGGTGGATTCTGTGTCAGTGGGTGCGGCTACGGTGGGCACATCGATGCGGCGGGCAGCCAGCGGGGCGATTCGGTCGTGGTCGAGGCTCAGCCGCAGCGCCTCGGCACTGGTGTCGGTGAAGGGGACGTCAAGCGGACGAGGGAGGGTGAGCATCAGCTGCCGGAGTAGATGGTGAAGGAACCGGTCGGGATGGTCTCTCCCGTGCTCACTTCCCAGCGTCCGTGGTCGAAGCGTTCGAAAGCCAGCAGGCGGCCGTCGCCGGATTCGTAGTCGACATAGTCGATCCCGCCCTTCTCATTCAGTCCCGTCGTGCCTTCGGACCGGTAGGATGCGGTGCCGTGCTCGACGAGGTCGTAGTCGGTGCCGTCGATGGTGATGGTCCGGGCCTTCGGTTCGATGTCGAGGTCGGGGCGGTCGCGCCAGCGGGCGATCTGCACGTCGGGGTCGCGTTCGACGCTCAGCCACATGCGGGTCGCCGAGGCGTCGGCCTGGAAGAAGTGCTCGGCCCAGTCGTAGCCGCCCTCGGAGATGCGCAGGGTGCCGCGGACGAAGAACTTCTCGTTGCCGAATTCGAGGAGATCGCCGGCCTTGATGGTCTCGGGATCACCGCCGGTGTTCTGGTCGGCGGCGAAGGGATCGCGCGGGGTGGTCGGCTGCTGTGACTGCTCCTGCTTCCGGGCCTTGCCTGCGCGAGAGCGGATGACGAGCACGGTCACGAGGACGACGATGATGAAGACGAGGACGGCGATGAGGAGTTCTGTGGGCACGGCAGTCTGCTTCGATTCGATGGCCGGACGGGTCACCGCCCACTCTAGTCGACCGGAATGTCACGCGCGGCTGTGATCGGCCTTCTTCTCCAGAGCGGTCATCGTGTCGGCGATGACGAACCCGAGGTCGCGGTTGAGTGCGAGCATCGGTTCGTTGTCCGTCGCCGTGTACGTCTGCACCCATTTCGCCGAGGCGGTCGCCGCGACCGCGGGCAGCTGACGCAGGTTCGCGACCTTGAGTGCCCGACCGATCCCACGCCCTCGAAAGGCACGGTCGACGAGCGTGTCCTCCTGGATGACGATCTGCGGGTCGTGGGACGAGACCATGATCTCCGTATAGCCGACGGCGAGTTCGCCCACGTGCGCCATCGAGCTGACCAAGGTCCAGCCCTGCTCTGCCATCCGCTCCTCATGGCTGCGGATCGCCGCAGTGCTGGCATGGGTGGCGGAGCGGGTGAGGAAACCGGCGGGCACGTCCTCATCCATCTGCACACGCAGCTGGGCCCAGGATTCCAACACCTCCTCGGGGCAGGCTCCGATCCATGAGGTGACCGAGAAATCCGGGTCCTCCCTGATCACCGGCACGACCGTCGAAGCCCCCGAATCCTTGTACCGATTCGCATCGGCGTCCAGGTAGGCGGGCAGGTCGAGCAGCAGTCGGTGCTCTTCGTTGCCGATGCTCATCCCGTGCGCCTGAGCGAAGGCGACCCCGGCCGGGCAGTAGGTTTCGGTCTGCACGATCTCCGAGGAATCGTCGCCATCATCGAGGAACTGTGCGGCCGCCTCGGCGAGGGCAGTGCCGAAACCCTGCCGACGGTGAGCCGAGAGGACTCCGAGTTCGATATCGGTCGGTGTTTCGGGGTAGAGGCTGATCTCGACTCCGCCGATGATCTCCTCGCCGAGGCGGCCTGCCAGGGCGATGTCCTGTCCTCCCGGGCGCGGGTGGGCGAATTGGGTCAGCGTCGTCTCGGCGCTGCGCCACCAGGCGGCGGTGCGGCCCCTGGTGTAAGCGGTGCGCATGACGTCGTTCCACGTCAGCAGCGCAGATTCATCGTCGGCGGCGATGCGCGTGATCTGAATCTCAGACATAGTGAAAGTCGATCACGGCAGGTGACGGTTTTCAAGGATGCCGCGGTTCGGGGTCCTCGGGACGGTCAGGGCCGTCGGTGCTGTTCGTCCCCTCGGGGTCGAACTGGTCCGCAGCGGATCCGCGGTCGGACGGGTCGGTGGGGGCCGCCTCGGCGTGGGGATCGTGTTTGGGCAGGCGGGAGCCGATATGAGAACCGGGAGTGTTCATCACCCGGTACACGAGGAAGGCGCCGATGCTGAAGACGACGATGATGCACAGGGTGAGGAAGATGACCGCGCCGAGCCCGGGCTCCATCATTTCGCCATTCGCCGACGGTCGAAGTAGTTCGCGAAGCGGGCTTTGAAGGAGCCCATGCCGATCGACCCGCCCACGCGCACGAGGGGTCGGCGGCCGGTTGGAACCGCATCGACGACGGATTTCACGCTGCCCCAGGACTTCGACAGCTGGTTGACGTTGACGGCCCAATCGGCGGGGACGACGACGGTGACGGCGCCCATTCCGGCGACGATCTCGACCTCGATGACCTCGAGATCCGTCTCGACCTCGAGGAAGTTCAGTTCGATGTTCGACATCGACGGTTCGCAGCGGATATACGACGGGACCGCCCACCTGGCACGGCGGACCTCGGACTCCCAACCGGCCTTGATGACGAGCGGATCGAAGCGGTCATGCCCAGTGACCGCCATCGCGCGGCCAGCGGCAGGAGTGATCGCCGAGGCGGGGCGGAAGCGATCGGAGGGCAGCTCGGTTGTGAGGTCGGCGAGCACCTCGTCGAGGTCGACGGGGAACTTCGCGGATTGGATCTTCTCCATCCGTTCGTCGAGCTCGTCGACCGTGATCCGTCCGTCTCCGGCGGCTTCGCGCAGGACCTCGATCGCCTCATCGCGTTCTTTGTGGCCGATGCGGAATGTCTTCGCGGGGTCGTTCTCGTCGGGGGAGGGAGTGGCTGAGCTCATGATCTCTATCGTGCCTGATCGGGAAATCAGCGACAACGGCTGGGGGCCCGGGGCCGTGTCTCGTGTCAGTCGTTGGCATTAGGCTAGGGGACGTGTCCACCGCACTGTACAGAAGATACCGCCCAGAGACCTTCGACGAGGTCATCGGTCAAGAGCATGTGACCGATCCGCTGAAGGCTGCCATCGAACGTGGCCGCATCAACCATGCCTACCTGTTCTCCGGCCCGCGCGGGTGCGGCAAGACCACCTCGGCGCGGATCCTGGCCCGGTGCCTCAACTGCGAGCAGGGACCTACCCCGGTGCCGTGTGGGGAATGCCCGAGCTGTCGGGATCTGGCCAACGGCGGACCCGGCTCGCTCGATGTCGTCGAGATCGACGCGGCCAGCCACAACGGCGTCGATGATGCTCGTGACCTGCGTGAACGTGCCGTCTATGCGCCTGCGCGCGATCGGTACAAGGTGTTCATCCTCGATGAGGCGCACATGGTCACCTCGCAGGGCTTCAACGCTCTGCTCAAGATCGTCGAAGAGCCGCCGCCGCATATCAAGTTCATCTTCGCCACGACCGAACCCGAGAAGGTCATCGGCACGATCCGGTCGCGGACTCACCACTATCCGTTCAGACTGGTGCCGCCGGAGGCCCTGGGCAACTACCTCGAGGAGCTGTGCGCTCGTGAGAGTGTGCAGGTGGCCAAGGGCGTGCTGCCGCTGGTCGTGCGCGCCGGCGGGGGATCGGTGCGTGACACGCTGTCGGTCCTCGACCAGCTCATCGCCGGGGCTGGGCCCGATGGAGTCGACTACGGCAGGGCCGTCGCGCTGCTCGGATACACTCCGGATTCGCTGTTGTCCGACATCGTCGATGCGTTCTCCGCCGGCGACGGTGCCGGGGTGTACCGTGCGGTGGAGCGGGTCATCGAATCCGGTCAGGATCCGAGGCGCTTCGTCGAAGATCTGCTCGAGCGCTTCCGGGATCTCATCGTCATCAATGCCGCCCCCGAGGCGGCCCATGCCTTCCTGCCCGAAGTGCCGCCGGACCGCCTGGAGAGGCTGACTCTGCAGGCCAACGGCTTCGGACAAGGTGAGCTCTCCCGTGCCGCGGACCTGCTGAATGTGGGCCTGACGGAGATGTCGGGTGCCACCTCGCCGAGGTTGCAGCTCGAACTCATCTGTGCCCGCATTCTGCTGCCCGGTTCCGGCCGCAGTCGCGATGCTGTGCTCAGCCGTATGGAGCGGATGGAACGTCGCATCGGCATGTCGGCCACCGGAGTGGCAGCGAACGTGCCGCCGCAGGCAGTCCCGGACCAGGGTGCGGCGCAGGCCCCTGTGCAGGGGCAGGGTGCTCCTGCTGGCAGAGCCGGTCAGGGCCGGGCACCTGCTGCCGATCAGGGACAGTCGGGCGGTCGACCGCCGGCGGGTGATGCGTCGCCTGGTGCGCCGGGCCGCGGGGCCGGAGCACCGGATGCGAACGCGTCCGCCGGACAGACCCAGAGCGCAGCTCACGACGACTTCGACGACATCGCGGCCATGGCCGCGGCCGCCGAATCGATGCTCAACGAACCGGCGGCGCAGCCAGGGCAGCGGCCTGAGCAGGGGCAGCAGCGTCAATCTGATCGGCAAGGGTCGCAAGGGCAGGCCGAGCTACGAGATCAGTCGGATCAGCAGGCTCAGTCGTCTCAGCACGATGGCAAGACCGAGCCGGAGCAGGCACCGCAGTCCGGACCTCAATCTCAGACCGCGCACGCGGGTCCGCAGCAGAAGTCTGCTGAGAACCCTCGGAACGCAGAAAGGGGCCGGCCAGCGCAGGAACAGCAGCCGTCTCCCGATTCGTCGCCCGAGCCTTCGGCCGAAGCGTCGGGTGCGCCGAAGAATGAGTCGCAATCTGTGCAGAACAACCAGCAGAGACAGGACTCTGTCGGTGCCTCCGCACACAGCTCTGCACCGGACTCCACGCCGGCGAACCAGCCTCAGCGCCAGTCGGCACCCGCGTCTGCGGCACCAGCCGGACCTGGCGATGGCTCACGACAGTCCGAGCAGGCAGCGGCACCGGAAGCGACATCGGTGGCGGGAACCGGCGACATCGGCGGTGAGATCGAAGCGATCCGCCGCGCATGGCCGAGCATCCTCGCCTCGGTGGAGAAGCGCAGCCGACTGACGCGAGCGATCATCGCGGCCAATGCGATCCCGCAGTCGTTCTCCGACGGGGTCGTCTACCTCGGCTTCAACAACGCCGGATCCGTGCAGGGATTCCAGCAACGTGACCATGCGGCCAAACTCGCAGCGGCGATCAACGATGTCCTCGGCATCCAGGCTCGTATCGACGTCGGTGATGTCGGTCGGATCGGCGGAGGAACTGCCGGCGGAGGCAGCCAGGGTAAAGGATCCTCGGCTCCGCCCATGAACGATTCCGGCGGCAATCACGGACCGGCGCCGAGCCAGCGACGCCCGAGCTCACAGGAGGTCGCTGCAGTCGTCGGCACTCGAGAAGTCGACAAACCACAGGTCGACCACGAGAAGTTCTGGGAACCCAGCGGTCCGACACAGGGTCCCTGGTCCTCCGACGACGAGGAGGGGGAACAGCCGGGCCCACCGACTGAACCCACGACAGAAAGCAGCCCCATCAACTCGGCCGACGAGCGATCTGCCGGTGCCGAGCAGCCCGACAGCGAGGCCGCGGACGGCTACCGGCAACAGGATGATGTGGACCCCGCCGGAGAAACGGAGACCCCGACTGGCTCGGAAGACGACTCCTCGGCCGCTGAGACTCCCGATTCGGGCTCATCCGCAGACTTCTCCGGGGCGAGTGTCTCCGAACCGAACAGCTCTGTACCGGACGTGCCGGACGTCGTCGTCCCCGACCTCTCCGACGATGACTTCTTCGGCTCACCGGCCGACACCAACACCTCACCGACCGGCGACTTCGGCCAGCCTGATCGTTCCCACCAGCAGGAATCGGCATCAGTGACGTCGTCCGGCTTCGGCGACGATTCGCCGATGGAATATGTCGAACCGCGGTGGGAGGCACCGAATTGGAACGACGGTCCTTCCCCGATTGACCCCTCGCCGATTGACGAAGCATCATCAGTCACAGCCTCGACCGACGTCGACGAGACGAGCGCCGGCAGCGGAGCTGTCGACGTCGGAGCTGTCGTCGTTCCGCCGCCCGATGACGATCTCGACTATCCCGATCTCGGCGACACCTCGAGCGACTTCGGAGGAGGTGCCTTCGACCAGTTCGCACCTGCCGTGAAGTCGCCGCCACCGACCCATGGGGAAGAGGCAAAACCGTTCAAATCGCGCTTCGCTGCACTTGCCGAGAAGCACGGTGCCACCACTCCGCCTGCCGGACCCGGCTACGGATCTGATCCGCAGGCCAATCCGGCGGGCGGGACAGCACCGAGGGCTGCCTCGGCGACGGGATCGAACCCCTACCCGCAGGGGTCGGGATCGGACGAGGACGACTATGATCCGGAAACGGACCTCGACGTCTCCGAAGCGCCGCAGATGGGCGTCGATGTGATCGCACGGGTCCTCGGCGGCGAAATCATTGACGAAAGAGAAGTATGAGCGCTGTATACGAAGGTGCCCTTCAGGACTTGGTCGAAGAGTTCGGCAAACTTCCGGGCATCGGGCCGAAATCGGCCCAGCGTCTGGCGTTTCACATCCTGCAGACGGACTCGCAGGACGTCAATGCGCTGGCCCAGGCGCTCACCGACGTGAAGAAACGAGTACGGTTCTGCGAGATCTGCGGAAACGTCTCCGAGGAAGCCGAATGCACGGTCTGCCAGGATCCGCGCCGCGATCGGTCGATGATCTGCGTGGTCGAAGAGCCCAAGGACGTCGTCGCAATCGAACGGACAAGAGAATACCGGGGCCTCTACCACGTCCTCGGCGGAGCCATCGACCCGATGGCCGGGGTCGGGCCCGACAACCTGCGGATCAAAGAACTCATGACACGTCTGCAGGACGGTGAGGTCAAGGAGACCGTCATCGCCACCGACCCGAACCTCGAAGGCGAAGCCACCGCCACCTACCTCGTCCGCCTGCTCGGATCACTCGGCGTGACCGTCACCCGCCTGGCCTCGGGGCTGCCCGTCGGCGGCGACCTCGAATACGCCGACGAAGTCACCCTCGGTCGGGCATTCTCCGGTCGTCGCGAAATCGACTGACCGCCTCGGCGGGAAGACTCTCGACTTCACGGATCTTCCGCACCTGCTCGAGTGACTCGCCGAGCTCAAACGTCCCCGTTCATCCAGCTCGGACGTCCCGTTTATAACGATTTCTGAGCAGGGTCTGAACGCCCGGTGACCAACCGCCGCCTCGCCTATGTGCACAGTCAACGCTCGGGTCTGCAGGGGCGGACATTCGGCCCGGTCAGGCAGTGTCTGAATGACGGGCGAAGGTGAAGCGGAATGACGCACCTCATACAATGGTTCAGGTGCCGGGAGCCCGACACGGCTGAAATCCTGATCGATGCAGCACGAGACCTCCATGTTTGGAACCATGGAATCGATCGCCTGGCACGGAACTTATCAGCGATAAGGAAGATACTGCAGTGAGCATAGTCGTCCAGAAGTTCGGTGGGTCCTCGGTAGCCGATGCGGAATCGGTCAAGCGGGTGGCCAAACGAATTGTCGAGTACCGTCAAGCCGGTCACGAAGTAGTTGTCGTGGTGTCGGCCATGGGTGACAGTACCGATGATCTCATCGACTTGGCCCAACAGGTTTCCCCCATGCCCCCCGCCCGCGAACTCGATATGCTGCTGACCGCCGGTGAGCGCATCTCGATGGCGGTGCTGGCCATGGCGATCGCCAACCTCGGCTTCGAAGCCCAGTCCTTCACCGGCTCCCAGGCCGGAGTCATCACCGATGAGCAGTTCGGCAAGGCCCGCATCATCGACGTCACTCCCGGCCGCATCCGGTCCTCCCTCGACGAGGGATACGTCGCCATCGTCGCAGGATTCCAGGGCGTCAGCCAGACTGCGAAGAACATCACCACACTCGGCCGCGGCGGCTCCGACACCACCGCTGTGGCACTGGCCGCGTCGCTCGACGCCGATGTGTGTGAGATCTACACCGACGTCGACGGCGTCTTCACTGCCGATCCGCGGATCGTGCCCACGGCGCGCAAGATCGATGAGATCGGCTACGAAGAGATGATGGAGATGGCCGCCTCGGGCGCCAAGGTCCTCATGCTCCGCTGCGTCGAATACGCCCGCCGTTACAACGTGCCGGTGCACGTGCGGTCCTCATTCTCTCGCAACCAAGGAACCTGGGTGACCGATTCACCCATCCCCGAAGCCTTCCGCCAGGGCCGGGGATCATCGACCCCGGCAGCGGAACCAGAAACGGAGTCCACCATGGAACAGGCAATCATCTCCGGCGTCGCCCACGACCGCTCGGAAGCCAAGGTCACGATCGTCGGTGTTCCCGATGTCCCCGGCAAGGCCGCTGAGATCTTCAAGACTCTGGCCAGGCAGGAAGCCAATATCGACATGATCGTGCAGAACATCTCCACCCGCGAGCCGGGGAAGACGGACATCTCCTTCACCCTGCCCATGGACGACGGAGCCAAGGCGCTTGAAGCGCTCGACGGTGTGAAGGCAGAGATCGGCTTCGACCAGGTCCGCTACGACGACCAGATCGGCAAGCTCTCCGTCGTCGGCGCCGGAATGCGCTCCCACCCGGGCGTGACCGCGACCCTGTTCGAGGCACTCAGCGAAGCCCAGGTCAATATCGACATGATCTCCACCTCGGAGATCCGCATCAGCGTCGTCACCCGAGCAGACCTGCTCGACGACGCGGTCCGTGCCGCTCATGCCGCCTACGGACTCGACAGTGAGGACAACGAAGCAGTGGTGTACGGAGGTACCGGACGATGAGCGTCAATATCGGAGTAGTCGGTGCGACCGGCCAGGTCGGCGGAGTCATGCTCGACCTGCTGGCTGACGATCCCGGGTTCGAGATCGGCACCTTGAGGCTCTTCGCCTCGGCCCGTTCGGCCGGGAAGACGATCGACTTCAAGGGTCAGCCGATCACCGTCGAAGACGCCGCGGAGGCGGACCCGAGCGGACTCGATATCGCCCTGTTCTCCGCTGGTGGGGCGACGTCGAAGGCACAGGCCGAGCGTTTCGCCGCCGCCGGTGCCACCGTCGTCGACAACTCCTCGGCGTGGCGTTCGGACCCGGAGGTTCCGCTCGTGGTCAGCGAGGTGAACCCGGATGCCCTTGATGAGCCGCCCAAGGGCATCATCGCGAACCCGAACTGCACGACCATGGCCGCCATGCCCGTGCTCAAGGCTCTCCATGACAAGGCCGGACTGAGCCGCCTCATCGTGGCCACCTACCAGGCCGTGTCCGGTTCGGGCCTGTCCGGGGTCGAAGAACTCGCCGGTCAGCTCGAAGCCGGTCTGCCCGATGCCCGGAAGCTCACCACCGATGGAAACGCGGTGAGCCTGCCGGAGCCTGACAACTACGTCGAACCGATTGCGTTCAACGTTCTGCCGATGGCCGGATCGGTCGTCGACGACGGGCAGAACGAAACCGATGAAGAGAAGAAGCTGCGCAACGAGAGCCGGAAGATCCTCGGACTGCCCGACCTTCTGGTCGCCGGCACCTGCGTGCGCGTGCCCGTCTTCACCGGACACAGCCTGAGCATCCACGCCGAATTCGACTCCGACATCAGCCCCGAGCAAGCCACCGAGATCCTGTCGCAGGCACCCGGAGTCGCCCTCGACGAGGTCCCGACCCCGCTCAAGGCCGCAGGTCGGAACGACAGCTACGTCGGTCGCATCCGCGCCGACCAGTCGGCACCAGGAGGCAAGGGACTCGTCCTCTTCGTCTCCAACGACAACCTGCGCAAGGGCGCGGCACTGAACACCGTGCAGATCGCCGGCCTGCTGGCGAAGAAGCTCGAGGCGAAGGCCGCCTGAGCAACTCGATTGCTGATCGCCGGCATTGACCGGTGACGTGCAGCAGTCCGCTGAGGATCGCAATCGCCCGGGAGCACCTGCTTCCGGGCGATTCGTCATCTCCGGCGGCTCGTTCAAGGCCAGGCTAGTTTATCCAGAGTTCCAGCACGCCGGTCGAACTCGTTCGAGCACAACCGCAGATTGCACGCGGTACACGGAGCGAAAAGGCCGCTCCGCCTTGAACGAGCGGACCTCGGGTGACGGTATGGGTGCAAAGTGTCGAAAGTGGCCAGAACATATAAAAGCGTTGCTATATATAAATATTTATATTAGTGGCGGGCCTCTGATCTGAGTATCGTCGTCGATGTTGCTTCATCCTCGATGCCTTAGAAGGGCTCCTCATGACCTCCTCGCGTATTCTTCTCACCTCCGCTGCCATCGCCTCCTCGGCGACGTTGGTCCTCAGCGGCTGTGGGGGACAGGCCTCCGAAGCCGACACCGGGGCTCTGCGCGTCGTGACCTCGACGAATGTCTACGCCGATATCGTCTCCCAGGTGGCCGGCGACTTCGCCGAGGTGAGCCCGATCATCGATGATCCGAACCAGGATCCGCATTCCTACGAAGCGACCACGCAGGACCGCCTCAAGCTGTCGAAGGCCGATCTCGTCGTCGAAAACGGCGGCGGCTATGACGCCTTCATGACCGGAATGCTCGATGCCTCCGGTACTGACGTCGACATCATCGATACCGTTTCGGTCTCGGGCCTGCCCGGCTCGGAAGGCCTCGGCAACGAGCCCCACGACCATGAACACGGTGAGGGTCATGACGACGAGGAAGCCCACGGCGGCGGGCACGCTCACGAGGGTGAGGAGGCACATGATCATGAACATGCCGAAGAGGGCCACGAAGGCCATGGTCACGGATCATTCAACGAACACCTGTGGTATTCGGTTCCGACGATGACGAAGCTCGTCGACGAAGCGGCGAGCCACCTCGGCGAGGCCCTGCCCGAACATCAGGGCGAGTTCGGGGAGAACGCGAAGGAATACAAAGCGGAGCTGACCGCGCTGCAGGACGATATCGATGCGGTGAAGAAGGAGCACGGCGGCGAGAAGGTCGCGGCGACCGAGCCGATTCCGCTGTGGCTGTTCGACGATATGGGGCTGGAGAACGTCACCTCGATGGAGTTCCTCGCCGCGGTCGAAGAGGGCAATGATGTGCCGCCGCTGGTGCTCAAGGCCGCTGAGAAGCAGATCTCCGATGGAGATGCCGTGCTGCTTGGATACAATACTCAAGCGGCAGGTCCGCAGGCAGAGGCCTTGAAGTCCACCGCTGAGGACTCCGACGTCCCGGTCGTCGACCTCGCCGAGACCATGCCTTCGGGAACGCACTACGCCGACTGGATGGGTGGCTACATCACCGAAATCTCAACCGCACTCGAAGGGCACAAGCACTGAACATGGTCAAGGAATCCGACGCTTCCGCACGGGCAATACGGCGGGAGCCGGTGATTCGACTGCGCGACGCCGAACTGCGGTTCGGCCCGCGAGTACTCTGGCACGATCTCGACCTCGACGTCGCGCCCGGGGAGTTCCTCGCCGTGCTCGGCCCCAACGGCACCGGCAAGACCTCCCTGCTCAAGGTGCTGCTGGGACAGAATGCGCTGTCGGCCGGCACCGCTGAGGTCGGCGGTCGGGAAGTGCACAAGGGCAATCCAGCCATCGGCTACATTCCGCAGCAGCGCGGAATCGATCCGCACACTCCGATGCGCGGCCGCGATCTGGTGCGCATGGGCATCGACGGTCACCGGTGGGGGATGGGCCTGCTGTCCCGGGGACGAAAGAAGAAGGTCGAAGACCTCTTGGCCTCCGTCGGCGCCACCGATTATGCCGATGCCCCCGCCGGCACGGTCTCCGGTGGTGAGCTGCAGCGACTGCGTGTGGCCCAGGCCCTGGCCAACGATCCCACGGTGCTGCTCTGCGACGAACCGCTGCTGTCCCTCGATCTGCACCACCAGCAGGTGGTGGCCGCGCTGCTGCACGAACAGCGGGTCAAACGCGATGCCGCCGTCGTCTTCGTCACCCACGAGATCAACCCGATCCTGCCGTATGTCGACCGGGTGCTCTATATCGTCGGCGGGCATTTCCTCATCGGCACCCCCGCCGAGGTGATGACCACCGAATCGCTGTCCCGCCTCTACGGAGCTCCGGTCGAAGTGGTCCGCGTCGGCGGCCGCCTCGTCGTCGTCGGCGGTGAAGAGGAATGCGTCGACCACCACAACCTGCCCGATGACTCCTTCGACCTCGACGGGACGGTGGTGAACCGATGAGCATTCCTGAGATCTTCGCCAATCTCTTCACCTTCGAGGACTACGGCGAACTCGTCGCGCTGCTGGCCAATTCTCTCATCGCCGCGGCGCTGCTCGGCGTTGTCGGGGGCCTCATCAGCGTCTTCGTCATGGCTCGGGACATCCCTTTCGCCGTCCACGGGGTCTCCGAACTCTCCTTCGCCGGTGCCGCGTTCGCTCTGCTCGTCGGCTTCGACGTCGTCACCGGGTCGATCGTCGGGTCCGTCGTCGCCGCACTCATCATCGGCATCGGCGGGGCCAAGGATTCGGAGAAGAACGCGATCATCGGCGTCCTCATGCCCTTCGGCCTGGGACTGGCGATCCTCTTCCTCGCCCTCTACGACGGGCGAGCGGCGAGCAAGTTCGGGCTGCTCACCGGCCAGATCGTCGCGATCACACCCGGCCAGATCCTCACCCTCATCATCTGTGCGCTGGCCGTACTCGTGGTGTTGGCGATCGTCTGGCGGCCGCTCATGTTCTCCAGCCTCGACCCCGAGGTGGCACGGGCCAAAGGTGTGCCGGTCAGTGTGCTCACCATCGTCTTCATGCTCACCCTCGGCCTCGCCGTGGCGCTGAGTGTGCAGGTCGTCGGGGTCCTGCTCGTCCTCGCTCTCCTCATCACCCCGGCCGCCGCGGCGACTCAGCTCTCGGCCTCTCCGGTGTGGGTTCCGGTGCTCAGCGT
Organism: Brevibacterium iodinum ATCC 49514; assembly: GCF_900169265.1. Lineage (GTDB taxonomy): Bacteria > Actinomycetota > Actinomycetes > Actinomycetales > Brevibacteriaceae > Brevibacterium > Brevibacterium iodinum. Next base: position 449 of record NZ_FXYX01000029.1, on the reverse strand, counting down.
GATCTTCGCCGTGACCGCCTCGGTCGGTGGCATCCTCATCGCGCTCGGTTCGCCGGTGGTCCCGATCAGCCCGTTCGTCACGACGATCTCGTTCCTCATCTACGTCGTCTGCCGCCTCGTCGGCGGTCGCCGCATGAAATCTCTGCACCGTCGCCGCGCCCACCGCGCCGCGAAAGAACACAACACCCCCAGCCCCACCCCCTAATTGCTACCTGACGGTGGCCCAGCAACCCGGCGCCAGGTTGCTGGGCCGCCGTCAGGATCCTTCTATGTCTGTCAAGCGGCTTGGCCGATCGGTTTCGTGGCCTCGAGAATCCGATACACAGAACGAGCGACGTGACGCTTCATACACCGGATCGTCTCCTTCTTCGTCTCCCCCTCACCAAGCCGTTTCGCCATATATTCCTGGGACCGCTGATGGTGAGATAGCCGCGTGATAGCCACCATGT
>NZ_FXYX01000060.1 GCF_900169265.1 Brevibacterium iodinum ATCC 49514 | reverse complement strand
CAGTGAAATACACCGACGAACTCAAGGCTCGTGCCGTCGAGCTCGTCATCCATGCTCAAGCCGATCCTGAGACCGCGAATGGGGCAATCACCCGCGTCGCGAACGAACTCGGCCTGAGCAAGGAGACCCTGCGAGTCTGGGTGCGCAAGCACAAGGACTCCGGCAAAACCACGCCGGCGGAATCGGTCGACCTTGAGGCCGAGAACCGTCGACTGCGCGCCGAGTTGACCGAAGCTAAACGGGCAAACGAGATGCTTCGCCAGGCTTCGGCTTTCTTCGCGGCGGAGCTCGACGGCCAATCCAAGTAATCGTCGGCTTCATCGACAACAACCGCGACGAGTTCGGAGTCGAGCCAATCGTGCGCGCCCTTTCAGGGACTGCTGCACGGATTGCTGTGAGCTCGTATTACGCGTACAAATTACGCCAGCCTTCAGCCCGTGCTGTCCGGGACCGGGAGCTCAAGACCGCCATCCGGGACGTCTACGAGGCGAACTATTCCTGTTACGGGGTGCGGAAGATGTGGAAGGCGATCAACCGCGAGTATGCGGACCGGTTCGGGAATATCGCTCGGTGCACGGTCGAGCGGTTGATGCGCCAGCTGGGCATCGATGGTGTCCGGCGGAGGCGGAAGCGTCCGAAGACTGCCTCGGCCAGGGCCGAGGAATGTCCGGAGGATCTCGTCGAACGTGAGTTCGCCGCCCGGAGGCCGAACTGTCTCTGGGTCGCTGACATAACGTACGTGCCGACGCGGTCTGGGTGGGTGTACACGACGTTCATCCTCGACGTGTTCCATCGGGAGTTCTTGGCCAGGGACGCGTTGACGATGGCTCTGGCAGCTAAATTTCGTGCTGGCGAAGACGTATCGGGGCTTGTCCACCACAGCGATCGGGGCGTTCAATTCCGATCGATTCGCTATGGCGAGACCCTTGCTGAATCGGAGATCGTGGCGTCGGTGGGGTCCCGTGGGGACTCGTACGACAATGCTATGGCTGAGGCCCTGAACTCGGTTTATAAGGCTGAATTGATCGATCGTCGTGAGTGGTCAGGGTTGATTGACGTCATGGCTGAGACGTCGAAATGGATCGGCTGGTACAACCGGCGACGATTGCATTCGGCGATTGGATACCGGCCGCCGTTCGAGGTTCATCGCGAGTGGATTGAACGCGGCAGCGACGAACCCGTG
>NZ_FXYX01000006.1 GCF_900169265.1 Brevibacterium iodinum ATCC 49514 | reverse complement strand
AGACAGATCCCGACGAGGACATCGTTCGAGTCAGTAGTTCTGAGGGTCATGATGATCGATGGGACGGTCAGTTCCTACTCTGCCAGCCAGTCCCAGACCAGCCACCATCAATACTCACAGTAGTTCTAGAGCGAGGCGGACGAGAATATTTGAACTTTATTCAACCAAAGGGTTGACTACATTTAGGTGTCGGTTCTACGCTTTTCATCAACCGAAAGGTTGAATAGAGATTTCGATATCGATACACAGGAGGCCGCAGTGGCCGATCAGCTGTCCAAGGTCTTCGCCGCTCTGGCCGACCCGACGAGGCGGGACATGGTGGCCAGGCTCAGCGTCGCCGATTCGACGGTGAACGAACTCGCCGAACCTTATGACGTCAGCCTGCAGGCCGTATCGAAACATCTCAAGGTGCTCGAGGACTCCGGACTGGTCTCCCGCACCCGTGACGCCCAGCGCAGACCGGTCCATCTCGAGGACAACGTGTTCGATCTGATGACGAAATGGATCGAAAGATACAAACAGCAGGCAGAGGAACGCTACCAACGCCTCGACGCGGTCCTCGAAGCGATGAACGCGGACGAGGAAGCGAACGACTCGGAATCGAGCGCCGCCTCGGCGGAGGGATCCGAGGCCGCATCACCCCACAGAAGATCACGCAAAGGAGCATGACATGACCACCACAGACACCGCAGCCGACTATTCGACTCTCAAGCTCGACGTCCCCGAGGGGGTGCAGACCGTCTCGATCACCCGCGATTTCGCGGCCTCACCGGACAAGGTGTTCCGGGCCCACATCGACCCTGAACTGTTCGTGAAGTGGTGCGGACCGGACTCGATCACGAACACGATTCGGGAATGGAATGCGACGACCGGCGGGAACTGGAGCTACGTCTCGACCGATGATCGCGGCGAGTACGCCTTCTTCGGCTCGTTCCACGAGGTGCGGGAGAACGAGCGCATCGTCCAGACCTTCACCTTTGAGGGATTCCCGGACGCGGTCAACCTCGAGATCCTCACGCTCACTGACCTCGGCGACGGGCGGACACGGCTGATGTCGACTTCGATCTTCGACTCGCTCGAATCCCGCGACGGCATGGTCGCCTCGGGCATGGAGCACGGCATCGTCGAGGGCTTTAACAAACTCGACCGCCTCCTAGACCACCCCTAATTGCTACCTGACGGCGTCCCAGCAACCTGGCGCCAGGTTGCTGGGACGCCGTCAGGTAGTTCGGGGGACATTACGGCTCAGAGACGGAACGGATCGAATGGACCCTCGTCGACCTCCGCGGCCGGCCACAGTTTGCAGGAATTGGAGAAGCGCAGACGCTAAGCGGCGGCACGATCCTGTCTCGCGCCGCTCTTCGCGATATAGAAGCACAGTTCGTTCACGCCGATGAGGAAGACGCCGGAGCTCAGCAACATAGTACCGGGGATGGTGTTCGATACGAACAGCAGAACGAGTCCCGCGACGAAGAGCGGGTAGCTCAGACTTGTGAGCAGAATTGAACGATGGGCAGACTCCTGCACCGTGATGATCACCGACCTGGATCGCGAATCGAGTTGTCTTGTCCGTCGCACCTCTGGCTAAGGCATTCCGCCGAAAACCACGATGAGACCACTCAACGATAGCCAAAGATCCAGTCGCGGTCTCTCCCCTAAAAGGATGATTTCCCACGCCCGAAACACCTGACGGGGGCTGAGCAACCTGGCGCCAGGTTGCTCAGCCCCCGTCAGGTAGTTCCGGGGCGTTCGGACATTGTGGAGAAGTAGGAATCCCGGCTGCGGCGCACGTGGCGGGCCATAACTTCGGCGGCCAGGGCATCCTGACCGGCATCGATGGCGGCGATGATCTCGCGATGTTCCGGCCACGCCTGCGGGCCTCGGCGCATGAGGTTGAGCGAGTACAGCCACTCGATCTTGCCGGAGATCTGACGAAGGAGGCTGATGAACGACAAGCTGCCGCTGAGCTCGGCGACAGCGAAGTGGAAGCGCATGTTGAGCACCGCGAGGTCCTCATAGCGTTCCGCCTCGATGACGGCGTCACCGGCGTCGAGGATGGCATCGATCTCTTCACGGATTTCCGCCCACCGAGGGTCCGGGTCCTGTCCGGCAGTGCGCTCTGCCACCCTGCGCGCCGCACGCTTCGCGGTTGCCGACTCGAGCACGATGCGGATCTCGAACAGATCTTCGGCGTCCTCGACCGGTGACGGCGCGACCACCGAACCGCTGAACTTCCGGGACTCGACGAGACCGTCGGCTTCGAGCGCGCGCAGTGCTTCCCGGATCGGGATCCGCGACACCTCGTATCGTTCGGCCAACACGACTTCGCGCAGCTTGGTCCCGGGCTCGAGCTTGCCCTTGATGATGTCGGTGCGGATCTGCGCGGCGACATCCAGTTGCGCATCGTGCGAATCAGCCATGGTCATCTCCCCGCCGCATAACCCTGCGCCCCACGCGGATTCGCTCCGGCGCTCAGCCGCCCCGTCGCCGGATCCCGAGTCACGCACGACAGCCTGCCGAGCTCCCAATCCCCCGCCCTGGTCACGTTGTGACCGCGGGCGATGAGTCCGCTGATGACATCCTCGCCGAGGCGGTCCTCGACGACCGCCCCACCCGGAACCCAGGTACGTGGCCAGAACGATCCCGCCAACGACGTCGTGTGCAGTGCCGGTGCATCGATGGCCTCCTGCGCGCGGTAGCCGCCGACGAGCATGCGCAGGATCAGCAGCAGTTGCCACTGTTCCTGCTGGTCACCGCCGGGTGAGCCGAGAGCGATGATCGGCTGCCCATCTTTGGAGATCAAGGTCGGGGTCAATGTCGTGCGCGGACGCTTGCCCGGGCGCAGTGCCGAGGGGGCCGCCTCGTCGAGCCACGTCATCTGCAGCCGGGTCCCGAGGCAGAATCCGAGCCCGGGGACGGTCGGCGAGGATTGCAGCCACCCTCCGGACGGGGTCGCCGAGATCATATTGCCCCACCGATCGACGACGTCGAGGTGGCAGGTGTCGCCGTTGTTGACGCCGTTCTTCTGTACGGTCGGCTCCCCGATGCCGGCTTTGATCAGCGCTTCTTTGTCATCACCTTCGGGAATGAGCGGGGTGGTGAAGACGGGCTCCGCACCGTCCCGGCCGAGACCGGGCCGGAATTCCGTCGATGCCTGCTCGGTGATGAGTTCTCGTCGGGAGGCCGCATAGGAGTCGCTGAGCAGCCAGTCGAGATCGACGTCGGCATCGCCGTAATAGGTGTCACGGTCGGCCATCGCCAGCTTGAGTGCCTCGAGGATCGTGTGCGCTCCGATCTCGGTCGACGGGTCCAGTCTTTCGTCGTCGAAGCCCCCGAGGATCTTCAGGGTCTGCAGCAGCACCGGACCTTGACCCCAGGCGCCGATCTTCGCGACCTGATATCCGCGGAAGTCAATGGTGACGGGGTCTTCGAAACCAGCGTCGAAGGCGGAAATGTCCTCCAACGTCATGACTCCGGCGTGGTCGCCCCCGGTCGAGTGTCTATGCGCGGTGGTGATGAAGTCGGTGATCGCCTGTGCAACGAATCCGGACTTCCACCCCTGACGGGCCGCTCGAATCCGCTCTTCCCGCGTCCCAGTGCCGTCACCGGCGGCGATGAGCCTGCGCAGCACATCGGCGTAGGCGTGGTTGAACACCAGCTCGCCGGCTTCGGGAACTCGACCTTCGGGCATCCACTGTGCGACCGAGGTCGGCCAGTGCTCAATGAAGAGTTCGCTGACCTTCGCGATCGTCCCGGCTGCTCGGGCGAGGATCGGATGCCCGTCGTCGGCGTAGTCGATGGCGAAGTCGAGGACATCGGCGAGCTCCCACGTCCCGTGGTGTTCGAGCAGGTTGAGCCACGAGTCGACGGCTCCGGGAACGGCGGCGGCGAGAGCCCCGGAGCCGGGAACCATATCGAGGCCCTCGCCGCGGAAATGCTCGATCGTTGCCGCGGCCGGAGCCGGCCCTTGGCCCATCATCACCCGTGGTCGGGAGGGCTCTGCGGCAGTGGCGAAGAGCCCGGTCATGTCACCGCCCGGTCCGTTGAGGTGGGGTTCGACGACGTGGAGGACGAAGGCTCCGGCGACGGCAGCATCGAAGGCGTTCCCGCCGCGTTCGAGCACCGCCTGCGACGTCCCTGTGGCCAACCAGTGCGTCGATGCCGCCATCCCGAAGTGCCCCTCGAGGGTGGGGCGCGTGGTGAAAGCTGGCGGCGGGGTAAAGGTCATGAGCGAAGTCCTTCGGCAGTGGTCAGCTGAGCGTGTTTCGGCGTGCAGGCCTTGGTCAGCTGTCGATAACGACGATACCCGGACAATTCCGGTTGCCCCTCAATTGCACGCCAACCGTCACCTGATTACAGTTTTGTATACAAATTACCCCTCATGGCGACATTCCGGCACTGCCGCCGGCTCCACTCGCCCGGAAAGGACACCATGACTCGTCGCCTCGACCTGGCCATGCTCCTGCTGCTGACCTTTTCGACCGGCATGGTCGACGCCATCGGCTACCTCGGCTTCGACAAGGTCTTCACCGGCAATATGACCGGCAACGTCGTCATCCTCGGCATGGGCCTCGCCGGCGCCGACGGCGTTCCCGTCCTCCGGCCTGCCCTCGCGCTCGTGTTCTTCATGGTCGGTGCTGCACTGTCGGGTCGCATCCTCGGCGACATCGGCGAGAATTGGCACCACCGGACGACCGTGATCTTCTCCGGCGTCGCCGTCGGCTGTGCCGCACTGTGTATCTACGTCGCCGTCGTCCCCGACCCCGAGATCGGCCTGGCCGGGACGATCTTCACCTCAGCCCTGTCGGCGCTCATGGGTGCACAGGCTGCCGCGGCCCGGAAGATGAAGATCGCCGACGTCACCACCGTCGTCGTGACCTCGACGATCGTCGGCCTCGCCGCCGATTCGAGCCTGGCCGGCGGTGACAACGTCCGCTGGATCCGACGAGCCCTCGCCGTCGTCCTCATCCTCATCGGCGCGCTGGCCGGTGCCGCCACGCTCATGCTCAATCAGTGGATCGGCATCGCGCTCGTCGCCGTCATGATCGCCGCCGCAGCCGTGATCGGCCACCTCGGCGAGAAGAAGAGACGAACCCGCGCCGAGGCGGCCGACCCCGTTCCGTCGAACGCCTGAGTTCCGATTGCGCCGAAGCGATCGGCCCCCGCCGGTTCTCCGCCTCTCTTGACGTCGAGTTCGTTTGAGGCTCTAAGGTAGCGATTATGCGCGACGACCCCGAGAGTCCCTCTTCTCAGCTCCCGTCCGCTGCCCCTGCCTCCGGCGGCACTGCGGCCAGGGCTTCCGGCAGCTGGAGCGAGCTCTTCAGCGCCGAACATGCGTCCGCTTCGCTCGTCCTCGCCGGCGGCATCGCGGTGTTCGCGATGAACACCTTCGTCACCGCGGCCCTCCTGCCGTCGGCGATCGCGGACATCGGCGGACAGGAGTTCTTCGCATGGGTGACGACGGCATTCCTCGTCGCCTCTGTGTTCGCCTCGATGCTCGTCGCCCGAGTGCTCGCTTCGCTGGGGGCGGCATGGGCGTACCTGCTCGCGTTCGCCCTCTTTGCCGCAGGCTCACTCGGCGCAGCCCTCGCCCCTTCCATGGAGCTGCTCGTCGCCACCCGCATCCTCCAAGGCTTCGGCGGGGGTCTGCTCGCCGGGCTCAGCTACTCGGTCATCCGGGATGCGCTGCCCCGACACCTGTGGACTCGGGCGACGGGACTGGTCTCGGCAATGTGGGGTCTCGGCACGCTCTTCGGACCCGCTGTCGGCGGCATCTTCGCCCAGATTGATTTCTGGCGCGGGGCCTTCGGACTCCTGACGCTGATGTCGGTCGCCCTCGGCCTCATGGCGCTGCGCAGCCTTCCTCGTCAGGCGCCCCGCGACCGGAACTTCGGTCGGCTTCCGGTCCCCTCACTGACGATGCTGGTCCTCGCCGCTGCCGCCTTCAGCATTGCCGCAGTGGTTCCCACAGGCTGGCCGACGACCATCGCGCTGATCGCAGGTACGGCACTCATCGCGGCCTTCATCGCTGTTGATCGCTCCGCCGGTTCCCCGGTCCTCCCCCACATCACCTACCAACGAGGCAATCCGCTCAAGTGGATCTACCTCGTCATGGGCATTCTCAGCTCTGCGGCGATGGTCGAGATCTTCTTACCGAAATTCGGACAGGACCTCATCGGCATGTCCCCGCTCTTGGCGGCCGTATTCGGGGTGACCATCTCGGTGGGGTGGAGCTTCGTCCAGCTGTTCAGCGCAAGCGTCGACGATCCGCAGACCAGTCGCCGGCTGATGGCAATGGGCCCCGTCCTCCTCACCTCAGGATTGGTCATCTATGCAGCCACGCAGTTCGTCGATGCGGACTGGATCGCTTGGGTCTGGGCCGGAAGCCTCATCCTCGCAGGTTCAGGCATCGGCGTCGCCTTCCCTCACCTCAATGTGGCGGCGATGAGCAGCAGCGACGACCCGATCGAAGGGTCGAAGGCGGCGGCCGGTCTCGGCACGGCCGAGCTCATCAGCAACACGATCGCCTCGACACTCGTCGGTGTGCTCGTTGCGCTCGGCGGCCCAGGTGCCGCCGGAGCCATGACGATGGGTGCCGGACTCGCCGTCCTCGGCGGCATCGGCATCCTTTGTGCTGTGATCATGCTGCGGCGCATCCGGGCCGCCGACACCATGCCGTCGAACGCCTGAGTTCACGTTCCACCCCATGGATTCTCAGCGACACCGACCCTGACCACCGACGATAATCAGAACATGAGCAACGGAGCAGATTCGACAGCATTGCGGCAGCCGACTTTTCCACTCAAAGCACCGGGAACCGCAGTCATCCACGCGGGCCCACAGCAGAACCCACGCATCGTCTCCGTCCCGACCCGCTGCACCGAGCACGTCATCGAACTCTCAGAGGGCACGGACCTCTTCGCTGCGCTCGAGCGGTCACTGACCGACTTCTCCGTTTCCGGCATCATGGCCGAATTCGTCTCCGGTCAGTTCGGCCATACCGACTATGTCCATCCCGCCTACGGTGAGGACGCCGAGCACCCCATGTCGTTCACCGAGGCATTCCGGGTCGAATCCCCCACGGAACTTCGACATGCGTCCGCAACGATCGGTTTCCGCGAGGACACACCGTTCTGTCACATCCACGCCTCGTGGACCGCTGCCGACGGCGACACCAGAGGCGGGCATCTGCTGCCGGGCACCCTGGCGGGGCCGTCCGGGCTGACGATCCGGCTCTTCGCCCTTCCCGATGCGCGGCTCCTCAGCGAGGTCGACCCCGAAACCGGGTTCTCAGCGTTCGCCCCAACACCCACCTCCTCCGAGACTCCGGCCTCCCCCGATGCCGTCGTCTCTCGTGTCCGCCCTGGTGAGATCCTCGACGAGGCGGTCCTCGACATCTGCCGCAACGCCGGCTTCGAGTCCGCCGAGGTGACGGCGAGCCTCGGCAGCACGACCGGTGCCGTATTCACCGACGGCACCGCCTCGTGGCCAGCCGTCGAATTCACTCATCTCAGCGGCACCGTGACCGACGGACAGAGCACAGCTCCGCAGATCGCCCTCTCCGGCGAGGTCGTCGACGTCGCCGGAGAGGTCAGCTCGGGCACCCTCAAGCCCGGAGCCAATTCGGTCGCGGTGACCTTCGAACTCTTCGTCCGCCGCACCGACTGACCGAAGAAACTCTCAAGCAACCAGCTCCGCAGATACAACGATCCCCGCACCGTCGTAGAGATGGTGCGGGGATCAACTGCTCACGCCGATCAAAAGCTCAGGACATCACGGCCCCACCGTCGACCCGCAGGATCTGGCCGGTGGTGAACGCTGAGCCGTCCGTCGCCAAGTAGGCGACCGCCTCGGCGATCTCCGCAGGCTGACCCATCCGGTCGAGCGCCTGCCCTGAGAGGTCATACGACTGGCCGACAGTGAGCGCGGATTCGACCGGACCGGGTGCCACCGAGTTGCAGCGGATGCCCTTGCGTCCGTACTCTTTGGCCACCCACTTCGTCAGGGCGATGATCCCGCCCTTGCTCGCCGAATACGCCGGCCCTGACCGAGCACCGGCCGCACCATCAGACACCGCTCCGCCGTTGATTCCGGAGATCGAGGAGATGTTGATGATCGACCCGTTGCCGGCGTCGATCATATGCGGGTGAACGGCGGCTTTGATGAAGTTGAACGTCCCGCCGAGGTTCGTCTCGATATCGCGCTGCCACTGCTCGGCGGTGATCACATCGATCCCGACGCGCGCCGCGGTGCCCGCATTGTTGACGAGGATGTCGAGGCCTCCGAAAGTCTCGACGAACGACCCGACGGCAGCCGTCACCTCGTCGGCGTCGCGGACGTCGAGGGAGAACGCAGCGAACCGCTGCTCCGGGAACTCCGCGGCCAATGCGGCGGCGGCATCCTCGGCGCCCTTGAGGTCGACGATGCCGACCGACGCTCCACGCCGGGCCAGCGACCGGGCGATGGCCAAGCCGATTCCCTGCGCGGCACCGGTGACCAGCGCGGTCTTGTTCGTGAGCAGATACGGTTCCATTGTTCTCCTTGAAAACGTGTGAGTTGAGTACGGCGAGATACATCCAGGTTCGGTTCCGACCGACCGCCGAGGCCGACACCCACAGGCGCCGACCCCGGCCAAGCGCCCGAGCTATCCGACCCCGAGGAGGTCAGGCAGCCAGTTCGACAGTGCCGGAATGTAGGTGATGAGCAGCAGGGCGATGATCGCGCAGACGAGGAACGGGATGACTCCGCGCACGACCTCTTCCAAACGCGTCTTGCCGATGCCCGCACCGACGTACAGGTTGAGCCCGACCGGCGGGGTGAACAGGCCGATCGCGAGGTTGACGGTCATGAACACGCCGATCGTCGTCATGTCCACACCGACCCCGATGAGGATCGGCACAAGGATCGGCACGAACAGGTAGAACGCACTGATCGCATCGACGAAAGCACCGACGATGAGCAGGATGACCGTGACGACCGCGAGGATGAGGTACTTGTTGTCCGTCACCTCGAGCACGGCCGACGAGATCGCATCGGCAATCCCTTCGACGGTGATGACGTAGGAGAACAGGCTCGCCACGCCGACGATGAACATGATGACCGCGGTCGAGACCCCGGACTCGAGGAACACCTTCGGCAGGTCCTTGAACTTCAGCTCCCGGTAGACGAACACGCCCACCACCAGCGCATACACCGAGGCCACGGCTCCCGCCTCGGTGGGGGGTGAAGATTCCACCGTAGATTCCGCCAAGGATGATCACCGGAATGAGCAGCCCGGGGATGGCCTTGAGGAACGCGGTGAGGATCTCCCCGAACCCGCCTTCCGGATTGACCGTGGCCGTCGGATCCACGGATCCGACGGCACCCGAACCACCGACACCGGATCCGGAAACCCCGGACCTCGCCGAGGCGGCCTTCCCATCCGACGTCAGCAACTGAGTCTTCCCGCCCGTAGACGATCCGGTCGAACCGGACTGCACAGCCGCCTCGGCGGGGGTCGTCGTCTTCACGGGCAGACCGGCCAGTTCACGCACTCTGGGCACGAACAGGGCGGCGATGAAGAACGCGAGCGCCATGATCACGCCGGGCACGATGCCGGCGATGAAGAGGCGGGAGATCGAGATCTTGCCGAACTCGGCGGCGACGACAGCGAAGACGATGAACGCGATCGACGGGGGCACGACGATGCCCATCGAACCCGATGCCGCGACGAGGGAGACCGCGTGCTTCTTCTGGTACCCGTTGCGGATGAGCGCGGGGATGAGGATCGCGCCGATCGCGGCCACGGTGGCCGGTCCCGATCCGGAGATCGCGGAGAAGAAGAACGCGGAGATGATCGTCACCGCGGCCAGACCGTGGCGCAGGCGTCCGAAGATGAGGAACGCGAGGTCGACGAGCCGCTGCGAGATGCCGGTGTACTGCATGACGATTCCGGCGAGGATGAAGAACGGGATCGCCAGCAGCGTGCCCGAACTCATCGACGGGAACATCACCGACGGCACGACGTCGAGGACTTGGATGCCGTCGGTGGTCACCAGGGTGACGACGGCGGCCAGGCCGAGGGCGAAGGCGACAGGGATGCCGAGGCCGAGGAACAGGAAGAAGCTGCCGAAGAGCAGGAGCGTGATCATTTCCGGCCTCCCTTGGACTCGGACGAGAATTCGGACGAATCGATGGTCGGTGCTGCTTCGCTGGCGAGTCGTTCGACGACTGCTTCGGCCGAGGTGTCCTCGTTCATCGAGACCCGCAGAGCCTGGAGGCTGCGGATGATTCCGAGCAGCCCGGCCAAGGGAATCGACAGCGTGAACAGCCATTGCGGGATGCCCAGCGACGGGGTGGCTCGGCCACGGATGGCCTGCGCGATCGTCATCTCGCCGCCCCAGATGAGGAGCACGGCGAGGAACGCGACGATGAGTGCGGTGCCGGTGAACAGCAGGACCTTGCGGACCTGGCCCTTCGCGTTCTCGACGAGGTAGGTGAAGCCGAGATGCGCGCCGAGGCGGATCCCCACGACCGCGCCCATCATCGTGAGCACGACGAGGAGGTTGATCGTGATCTCCTCGGAGAACGCCAGCGAGGCCTTGAAGATGTAGCGGGAGAGCACGTTGACGAAGGTGACGATCACGATCATCACGAAGGACAGGATGACGACCCAGTCCTCGAAGAAGCGGACGATTCTCATCTCACAGTCCTTTCGGGATGAACGCGTCGGACATGTCTGAGCCCCAGACCTTGCGGTACTTCGCGTAGATCGGCTGCAGCTTCTCGCGGAAGGCGTCTTTCTCGTCGTCGCTGAGCTCGTTGACCTCCATGCCGGAGTCCTTGAGCTCGGCGATGAGCTTCTGTTCGCCGTCCCGATTCTTCTTGATCTGGAACTCGTTGGCGTCTGCGGCCAGACGGCTCACAAGCTTCTGGTCCTCGGGCGTCAGGGAATCGAAGAGGTCCTTGTTGATGCCGAGGATGAGCGGGTCGTAGGAGTAGTTCCACAGCGTCAGGTACGGCTGGACCTCCTGCAGGTTCGCCGAGTAGATGACGTCAATCGGGTTCTCCTGGCCGTCGATGGCTCCCTGCTGCAGGGCGGTGAAGACCTCACCGAAGGGCATCGTCGTCGGGTTCGCGCCGATCTGCCGGTAGAGGTCGGTGTACATGCCGAAGCCGGGGATCCGGAACTTCATGCCCTTCATGTCTTCTGGCGTGTGGATGGGCCGATGCGTGTTCGTCAGCTGCCGCATCCCGGATTCCCCGAAGCCGAGCAGGTGGACTCCACGCTGGGCCAGATAGTCCTTGTAGACGTCCCCGCCAGCCCCGGCGAGCGCCGTCTGCCCGTCCTCGACGGAGTCGAAGACGAAGGGAGCGGTGACGGCGCCGAAGCGCGGGTCGACGCCGGCGTAGATGATCGGCGAGTTGTAGGAGAAGTCCTTCGCCCCGTCCATGAGCTGTTCGACTCCGGCCGTGGCCTCACCTGCAGAGAGGCGTTCGCTGCCGAAGACCTTCATGGTGATCCGACCGTCGGTCTCCTCGTCGAGGTCCTTGGCGAACTTCTCCGCCGCGAGGTACCACGTCGAGGTCGATCCGGTCGTCACCGTCATCTTCCACCGGTAGCGCTGCTTGCCGTCGTCGGTGGTGCCGAAGTTCGTTCCGCACCCGCTCAACAGCAGGGCGCACACCATCAGTACGGCGGACCAGACGAGCATGGGCTTCGTCGTCCGTGTTCTCGGCACCGTTGCCTCCTTTGTTTCCGTTATTTCACTGTCGTTGAGTGCGGTGGGTCAAGCCCTCGCCGAGGCGGCCGCCGCTGTCCGCGCGAACCGCGACGTCATCGTTTCGGCATCCCTGCGTAGTGGGTCAGTCCTCCATCGACGGGGATGAGCGTGGAGTTGATGTACGCCGATTCGTTAGATGCGAGGAACACTGCGAGGTCCGCGACATCCTCGGGTCGGCCCATCTTCCCGGTCGGGGATTGGGCGTGACGGGCCGCGAGCATATCCTCGACCGAGTCGTAGTGGCCGCTGATCGAGCGGTGGATGAGCGGTGTCTCGATGAGGCCGGGTGCGATCGAGTTCGCGCGGATGCCCTCGGAGGCGTACTGCGCGCCGACGACCTTCGTCAGTTCGATGAGACCGGCCTTCGATGCCGCATACGCCGGGTAGTCGTACCCCATATAGCGCATGCCGCCGACCGAGGACACCGAGATGATCGACCCGTGCCCGGCTGCGCGCATATGCGGCAGGGCGTGTTTGATCGCGGAGAACGCCCCGGTGAGGTTGATGTCGAGGGCACGACGGAACCCGTCGGTCTCGAGTTCGTCGACTCCCCCGTTGACGACGATGCCGACGTTGTAGTGGAGCACGGTCGGACCGCCGAGGCGGTCGGCGCAGTGAGCGAAGGCCGCCGCCAGCGAGTCCTCGTCCCCGACATCGGCGACAACCGTGGTCAGCTGAGCGTCGAGATCAACTCCGCCGAGGCGGCCCCGCCCAGCCGTGACCGCACCATTCGCGCCCGCCTGGGCGGCCGCCTCGGCGAGGACTCGTGTCGCCTGCTCGAGAGCGTTCGGGTCACGGTCGACGAGGCAGACCTTCGCACCCTCACGAAGGAACGCGGTCGCTGCAGCGAAACCGTTGTTCACCTCCCCGTCCGGGGTACCGCAGCCGATCGCCATGATCGTCGTGCCGACCAACCTACCCGTCGGCACTGACACGACTTCCTGTTTTGGTTTGCTCATCGTGCACTGCCCCGTCCTTGGGAGTATTCCGCTTTGAGTTCCTTGCGGGCGAGTTTGCCGTACGCAGTGACCGGCATCGTGTCGACGAAGTGGATCTCCTTGGGCACCTTGTACTTCGCCAACCCGGACTTGCACAGCGCGGTCAGCCGCTCGGTCAGGTCGGCGACACTGTTCGCACCGGCCGGCGACTCTGCACGTTCGATGACGGCCACGCCGATCTCACCCCACTTCTCATCCGGCACGCCCACGACAACGGCCTGGGCCACCTCGGTGTCGGTGAGGAGAAGCTCTTCGATCTCGCGCGGATAGACGTTCGATCCGTCGGAGATGTACATATCGGACTTCCGGCCGGTGAGGAACAGGTAGCCGCGTTCGTCGAGGTAGCCGACGTCGCCGGTGTGGAAGAGACCGCCGGCGAAGGATTCGGCGTTCGCATCGGGACGGCCGAGGTAACCGGCGCACACGGTCGGTCCGGCCACGCAGACTTCGCCCTGTTCACCTGCGGCCAGCTGCGTGCCGACCTCGTCGACGATGATGATCTCGACTCCGGTGCGGGCGCGGCCGCAGGTGCCGATTCCGGCGTCGTCGACGGGGATGGCTCCGTGGTCCTCGGGGCGGAGGATCGTGATCGCTCCGGTCACCTCGGCGAGCCCGAAGTACTGGACGAGGCAGGGTCCGAGCCGTTCGAGTGCCCGAGCCTGGTCGGTCGCAAGCATCGGGGCTCCTGCGTAGATGACGCGCTCCAGGGTGTGGTCCTCGGGGCCGCGGCCGCTCGGGTAGCCGGCGGCGATGCGGTTGAGGATGGTCGGAACGGTGAAGGCGTTCGTGATGCCGTAGGCGTCGATGGCCGGCCACAGGGATTCCACGCTGGGCTTCCCACCCGGGTGGATGATCGACGGAGTGCCGCCGAAGACCTGACCGAGCATGTGGATGCCCGCTCCGTGCGACAGCGGCGCGAGCACAAGGGACGCTCCGGTCTCGTCCTCGTTGGGGAAGAGGTCACAGCGATGGTTCATGAGCACCGCGCCGAGGTGGCGGTGCGTAAACGTCGCAGCTTTCGGTCGGCCGGTGGATCCGGAAGTGAAGAAGTACCAGCAGGGGTCGTCTTCGTCGACCGTCGAGTCGACGGCTTCGGCGGGTGCGGCGCCTGCCTGGGCGGTGGGCAGTTCCCCTATCCAGAAGACGGGGCCGGTGAACCCTTCCGCTTGCAAAGCGGTGACGAAGTCAGCGTGGGCACGATCGGTGATGACGGCGGCGGGGGCGACTTCGGCACTGATGCCAAGCAGTTCCTCGGTCGACAGTGCCGCGTTCGGTGGGGCGATGACGCCACCGGAGCGGAGGATTCCCCAGAAGGACTGGATCACCTCGGCGTGGTTGGCCGACACGAGGAGGACGGTGTCACGGCGGTCCACGCCGCCGGCTTGGAGGGCGGCGGCGAGTGCTTCGGCGCGGGCGTCGAGTTCGGCCCAGGTCCAGCGCTGCCCGTGATCGTCGTCGACGACGGCGAGGCGGTCAGGGATCCGGCGGGCGGTCTGGGTGAGGAAGTGGGAGACGTTGACCCCGCGCCGAGGTGTGGGAGTGAAGTCCTTCGCCGGGGACGTCTGGGAGATGGCGCGCATCAGCGGACGCGCTCGAGGACGGAGGCGAAGTTCGACACCGCGGCACCGCCCATATTGAAGACTCCGGCGAGTTCCGGGGCCTCGATCTGGATGCCAGGTGAGCGTCCGGTCAGCTGCGCTGCGGCGAGTGCGTGCATGGACACACCTGTGGCGCCGATAGGGTGGCCTTTGGCCTTGAGCCCGCCGGAGGGGTTGACGGGCAGGCGACCGCCGACCTCGGTAACGCCGTCGTCGAGCAGGGTGTGTCCCTGGCCGGGGGCCGCGAGTCCGAAGGCTTCGTATTCGAGGAGTTCGGCGATCGTGAAGCAGTCGTGTGTCTCGAGGAAGTCGAGCTCGTCGATGCCGATGCCGGCGGCGTTGAGTGCCTGGTCCATCGCGGCACGGGCTCCGGCCATCTCGAGCGGGTCGCGCTGGGACAGCGGCAGGACGTCGTTGGCGTTGCCCATGCCTCGCCAGGACACGGCCAGCGGTGCGGAGGCGGCGACATCCTCAGCGGCCATGACGAGCGCCACGGCTCCGTCGGAGACCATCGAGCAGTCCGTGCGGCGCAGGGGTTCGGCGACGTACGGGTTCTTCTCGCTCACGGTGTTGCAGAAGTCGAAGCCGAGGTCCTTCTGCATGTGTGCCAGCGGGTTCTGGGCGCCGTTGGCGTGGTTCTTCGCGGCGATCTTCGCGAGGGTCTCCGAGTGGTCGCCGTACCGGTCGAAGTACTGGCGGGCGATCTCGCCGAAGACTCCGGCGAAGGACTTAAAGTGCTCTTCCTCTTCCCGATAGCTGGCACTGAGCAGGACCTCATTGACGTCGTGGCCAGAGGCCTGAGTCATGCGTTCGGCGCCGATGACCAGGGCCGTCTTGTGGCGCCCGGCGGCGATGGAGTCGTGGGCGGCGAAGATCGCGGCGGATCCGGTGGCGCAGGCGTTCTCGTGCCGGTGGGCCGGTGTGCGGGCGAGTTCGGGGAACACTGTGCCCGGCAGTGCGGCTTCGAAGCCTTGGCGGGAGAGTCCGTTGTTGAAGACGCCGACGTGGATGACGTCGATGTCGGCCGGTTCCAGTCCCGCCTCGGCGATGGCGTCGCGGGCGACGTCGGCCATCATCTGGGGCAGCGGTGATTCGGATCGGCCGAACTTTCCGTGGGACCAACCGATGATCGCAGGTGAGGACATGGACACTCCTTCGGGTACCGGGCTCTGCGGAACGAGCACTGCCCTCACATACTTTCCCGGTCCCATCAGTTGGTCAAAGAAAATCCACCATATGGAACATTGGTGTCGGCAGTGCTTCAGTGCCAACCCCCACCACCGAGGCGGGCCGGCTCCGAAACCCCACCATCAGAGGTCCATGCTTCAGGCAAGGAAGCATGGACCTTCGGCGTCGAGATGCGTACCGTAGAAAGCTCCCACGTCACTCAATGAGGAGACCGACAGTGCGCATCATCATCACTCAGAACATCACTCTCGACGGTCGTGTCGAGATGCTCGACGAATGGTTCGATCCGCAGGCTCAGGACGAAGAGCTCTCGGCCGAACTCATGCGGCAGTCCGCGAACGAGGACGTGCTGCTGCTCGGTCGGCAGACCTTCGAGGACTTCCGCGGATACTGGCCCCTCGTCACCGATGACACCACCGGCGTCGCGGACCATCTGAATCAGGTCGACAAACGCGTCGTGTCATCGACCCTGACCGAGCCGGGATGGCAGAACACGCAGATCATCAGCGAAAACCCGATCGGCGCCGTCGCCGCCATGCGCGAAGAACCCGGCCGTGACGTCATCGTCACCGGCAGCATCACCCTGGCCCACGAACTCATCGCTGAGGGTCTCGTCGATGAGTACCGGATGTTCACCTATCCGGTATGGCAGGGCCGCGGACGCGGGTTCTTCCACGACGGAGCCCACTCGGCCAGGCCGCCTCGCCTCAAGCTCATCGACTCGAAGGCCTTCCCGAGCGGCATCACCTACTCGGCGTACGAACCGAGCGCCTGAGACTTTCATCCGGCAGGACTGAACGTCAGGATCTGCGGAAGGCGTCAGTCCCTGTTATCAGTCCGCGTGAGTACGCTCGAAATCCTTGCCCCAGGCGTTCATCGCCTCAACGATCGGCTGCAGGCTGCGGCCCAGATCGGTCAGTGAGTATTCGACCCGCGGCGGCACTTCCGGATAGACGGTTCGCAGCACCAAACCATCGTCTTCGAGTTCGCGCAGCTGCCTGGTGAGAGTTTTTGTGTTCGCCAGTGGCACCAGCCTGCCGAGCTCGTTGAACCTCCGGGGTCCCTCAAGCAGATGCTTGATGACCGTGAGTTTCCAGGTGCCACCGACTGCCGAGACCGCAACCTCGACCGGGCACACCTCCATCGCGCGTCGGACCGGCAACCGCATAAACACCTCCATGGGGACAGAAATGTCCGTACTAGACGCTCGTACTCTAAGCATCCACGATGGAGGCATGGAAGACAACGCCACCGAGTCCACCGTCCTCTGGCTGAGCGCCCACCCCGAACCTCGTTCTCTCAACGGCAGTCTGCGCACGTTCGGCATCGAGCATCTGCGCACACTCGGCCACAATGTCCTCGAATCCGACCTCTACGCGATGGAGTGGGACCCGGTGGTGCGCCCGCACGATGCCGGCACACATGTCTCGGATCGGTTCCGCATCAGTGCCGACACCCGCACTGCGCACCTCGCCGGCACTCAGCCTGACGCGATCATTCTCGAGCAGGAGAAGCTGCGAAGGGCCGACGCGCTCGTCGTTCAGTTCCCATTGTGGTGGTACGGGATGCCGGCGATCCTCAAAGGCTGGTTCGACCGAGTCTTCGTCAGCGGATTCGCGTTCGGCACCGATGAAACCACAGGGCGACGACTCCGCTTCGAGCAAGGTCCCTTCGCCGGCAAACGCGCCCTTGTCATCACCACCCTCGGCGACCGCCCGCTGGCAATCGGGCCGCGCGGCAAGTCCGGTGAGCTCAATGAACTCCTCTTCGGCCTCCTCCACGGAACCTTCGCCTACACCGGCATGAGCGTCCTCGAACCGTTCGCCGTTCCCAGTGCCGACCACATCGACGACATCACGCCGACCCGTGCCCGCCTCATCGAACGCCTCGACGAGCTCTTCACTGCACCGACCATCCCGTTTCGCCCGCAGTTCACCGGCGACTACACGCCCGAATGGGAACTCGAACCCCACCTCTGCCCCAACGAGCACGGCGTGCGCATCCACACCGCCAGCTGACCGAGCCCGCCCACGCGCAGCCCCCGACCCCGACCTGGGAGAAACCCCTGATGTCCGAGCCCACCCGCACCACTACTCCGATCGACAGCGACCTGACGCCGGAATCTGTGCAGAAGTTCGACGTGCACATCCCGGAGTCCGAAATCGACGACCTGCGGGCTCGACTGGCCTCTGCCCGCCTGCCGGAAACCGAGACTGTCTTCCGCCCGTCACCCGATCCTCGGCGATGGGATCAGGGCGTCCCTCTCACCGATCTCATCGACCTCGTGGACTACTGGCGAACCGACTATTCCTGGCGAACCTTTGAGAATCGGCTCAATGAAATCGGCCAGTTCCGTACCGAGATCGACGGTCTGGGAATCCATTTCCTGCACCGCACCTCCTCGAGACCGAACGCGACCCCGCTGGTCCTCACCCACGGATGGCCCGGCAGCATCGCCGAATACGTCGACATCGTCGACGAGCTGGCCGAGCCGACCGATCCCGATGTACCGGCGTTCCACTGCGTGGTTCCCTCGCTGCCCGGTTTCGGCTTCAGCGACAGACCGAGCGCCACCGGCTGGTCCACTGACCGAATCGCCGAGGCGTGGGTGACGCTCATGCGCAGGCTCGGCTACGACCGCTTCGCGGCCTTCGGCGGCGACTGGGGCGGGGTGATCACCACCATCCTCGGGGGACGATTCCCCGAGCACCTCATCGGAATCCACACCACCTATGCACCCGGAATCCCAGGAGCCTCCCTGGAGGATCTCATGGATGACGAGCGGGCATGGGCCCTCGATGCCGAGGACTTCTGGACTCATCGCGCCGCCTATGCACACCAGCAGGCCACGCGCCCGCAGACCATCGGCTACGCCCTCGTCGACTCACCCGTCGGGCAGCTGGCGTGGATCCTCGACAAGTTCGCCGAATGGACGGACACCCGCGACAGCCCCTTCGAGAAGATCTCACGGGACCGACTGCTCGACAACGTCTCTCTGTACTGGCTGATGCGCACCGGTGCCTCCTCGGCGCGCATCTACTTCGAAAGCCACGACTCCCTCGACCCCGATCTGCGAGTCGACGTTCCCACGGCTATCACGATGTACCCCTGCGATATCGAAAGGTATCCGCGCGCATTGTCACAGCATCGCTACCGGCGCATCGTCCGCTGGCAGGCGGCCCCGAAAGGCGGACACTTCCCGTCCCTCGAAGCACCGCACGAGTTCCTCGCTGACCTCAGGGCCGGTCTGACGGCAATCCTCACGCCGTGCCGAACATGACTTTCCGGCCGTCGGGGTCCTCGACCGTGACGACGACATCGTCGACCGCCACGAGCGGAGTGCCCGCGTCCTTGATCCGTTCGAGGAACTCCGCCTGATCCGGGATCCGGAAGTACAGGTGCGTGAGATTCGACTCCGTCACCGGCGGGAACGCATAGTCGGCGAACGCCTCCGCCGAATGCAGAGCCACCTGCACTCCCCCGGCCTCGACGACGAAGTAGGAGTACTCCTCATCGCCCTCGGTCGTCAGCGGCAGCCCCGCGATCTCGCGATAGAAGGCGGCGGTCGCCTCGGCGTCTGTGCAGGTGAGGAACACTCCGCGAAACGTCGATTCCATGGCCAACTCCCTTCGCTGCGGATGGCACGGACCGTGCTCCGTGCTCTTCCGGTAGCCGCAGTGTACCCGCCGAGGCGGTCGACCGTCAGTGCCCGATCGACGAATCCGAGACGAACAGATGGCACACCGAAACCCGCCGATCCTGCCTACCACAATCGCCCTTGCCAAGTGACACACATACTCCACACATTCTTCGGGGAGTCGGCCCTGTTAGCCTGGCAGGCTGAAACCGATGAGCAGGAGTGAATGTGCGAACGAACCGGTGGCTGCTGGGCCTGGCCATGTCCGTCTCCGTGGTGGCGTTGGCCGCCTGCGGAAGCCAGGGCGACGAAGCATCGCCGAAGGAGTCCTCGGCCGCGGCCGAGCAGTCCCCCGGCGCCGACTCCGCCCAAGACCAACAGGGTCAGCAGGGCAAACCGAACACGAAGGACATTCCGAAGGTCGTCGCCGAGGTCAACGGCAAGAAGATCACGAAGGACGACTTCGTTCCCCTCTTCGAAACCCAGTACCAGCAGATGCAGATGCAGGCTCAGCAGTCCGGCCAGCCGGTCGATGAGAAGGGCCTGAAGAAGCAGACCGCTGAGAACCTCGTGAGCACCGAAGTACTCGTCCAGGAAGCCGACAAGCGCGACATCTCGGTGACGGACAAGGACATCGACAAAGGACTCAAGGAATCCGCGAAGTCGGGACAGATGAGCGAGAAGGACTTCCTCAAAGCCATGAAGGACCAGGGCATGGATGAGAAGAAGGTCCGCTCGGAGCTGAAGAACCAGCTGAAGATCGAAGGCGTCGTCGAAGACGAATACGGTGAGTTCGAGGTCAGCGGTGAAGAGATCGGGCAGGCTTACGAGCAGGCGAAGTCCCAGCAGGAGCAGATGGCTCAGCAGGGCGGCCAGGGCCAGCAGGAGATGCCGCCGATCGACGAGATGCGCCCTCAGCTCAAGGAGCAGGTGAAGAGCCAGAAGTCTCAGGAGGCAACCCAGAAGTTCGCGAAGAAGCTGCGCAAGCAGGCCGACGTCACGATCCACCTCTGAGACCCGAGAGCCACGGATTTCGTCCCATTTGGCAAGAAACTGCCGCCTTTTCACAAGAAATTGCTGAGCATTCCTCGCATTTTGCTTGTATGGAACTTACTCCGAGGTGGACTATTCGGTCGGTCGACTGACCGCCGGTCACACGTTCCGTCCGCTGACCAGTGTCGACGGTGACACGAGTTTCATTCACGAAAAGGACTTCCCGTGGCTTCCATTCTCACGCGCTCGGCAATTGTCGCGCCGAAGAACTTCAACCGGTGGCTGATCCCACCGGCCGCTCTGGCCATCCACCTGTGCATCGGCCAGGTCTACGCATTCAGCGTCTTCAAGATCCCGTTCATGACCCACTTCGACACCGGTGAGGTCTCGATCGGCTGGATCTTCTCGATCGCGATCCTCATGCTCGGCATCTCCTCGGCCGTCTTCGGCCCCTGGGTGGAGAAGAACGGTCCGCGAGCCTCGATGGTCGCTGCCGGAACCTGCTGGGTCGTCGGCTTCTTCATCGCCTCTCTCGGCATCGTGGGCGGTCAGCTGTGGCTGGTCTACCTCGGCTACGGAGTCATCGGCGGAATCGGCTTGGGCATCGGCTATATCTCTCCCGTGTCGACCCTGATGAAGTGGTTCCCGGACCGTCCGGGCCTGGCCACGGGCCTGGCCATCATGGGCTTCGGCGGCGGCGCCCTCATCGCCAGCCCGATGTCGAACCAGCTCATGGCCCTCTATGGCGGCGGTGCCGAACCGGAAAACCTCGTTGCCGGTCTGACCCCGACCTTCATCACCCTCGGCGTCGTCTACGCCGTGGTCATCGCAGCCGGCGCCTTCGTCATCCGCGTCCCCCACCCGGAGTGGACCCCGAAGGGCTTCGACCCCTCGAAGGTTGAGGCCAAGCCGATGCAGACCAAGGGCAACGTCTCGGTGCGCAATGCCATCCGCACACCGCAGTTCTGGTTCCTGTGGGTCGTCCTGTTCCTCAACGTCACCGCGGGCATCGGCATCCTCGAGAACGCCGCTCCGATGATCCAGTCCTACTTCGGCATCACCGCCGCCGCGGCAGCCGGCTTCGTCGGTCTGCTCTCCATCGGCAACATGGGCGGACGCTTCATCTGGTCGACGACGTCTGACTACCTGGGGCGGAAGAACAACTACATGATGTACCTCGGCGTCGGTGCGATCCTCTACCTTCTCGTCGCGCTCTTCGGCGGCGGGTCGATCATCCTCTTCGTGCTCGCCACCCTCATCATCATCTCCTTCTACGGCGGCGGATTCTCCACCGCTCCCGCCTACCTCAAGGACCTCTTCGGCGTCTACCAGGTCGGCGCCATCCACGGTGCGCTGCTCACCGCCTGGTCGGCAGCCGGTGTGGCCGGCCCGCTCATCGTCAACTCCGTCGTCGAAGCCGGTGAGGCTGCGGGTAAGGAAGGCCCCGCGCTCTACACCCCCGGCATGTTCATCATGGTCGGCGCGCTGGTCATCGGCTTCATCGCCAATGCGCTCATCCGCCCGGTCAGCGAGAAGTACTTCGAACGCGAAGAGGACGTCGCGGCCAAGCAGGCCGCCGCCCTCGAAGAGAACTGAAGGAAGGGTCAGATCATGAACGATTCCACCCACATCGCCCACGTCCCCGACTCCGGTTCACCGCAGTCCCCCGTCGGCGGTGCCTACAAGGCCATCGGCTCGACCCTGACCGTCGTCGTGGTCGGCGGCCTCCTCTGGGGCCTGTCCCTGACCGTGGTCAAGGCCGTCGCGATCTTCACCGGCTGACACCCTCGCCGAGGCGGCCCCCACCGGCCGTCTCAGCTGACGACTGACAAAGTCGAAGCCTCACTCCAGCTGCGCCACAGCCTGGCCACAGCCTCCAGGTGCTGAATAGGAGTCATCACGCACTCCTCAACAGCAGAGAAAGGCACAGCCCATGAGCACCAACCCCCGACGTCGTCTGGCTGCGGCGGTCACTGCCGCCGCAGCCGCACTGGCTCTGACCGTCGGCACGGCCGCGGGACTGCCGGCTGCCGCGGCGTCCCACACCGCCACGGTCGCAGCCACCCAGTCCGCCATCCCCTTCACCGGACAGCCTGCCAACCCTGGACAGGCCACTGACCCCGGACAGAGCGGCGGTCAGTCGTCCGGTCTCGGCCAGGGCGATGGCGGTTCCACCGGCATCACACCCGGCAACGGCACCTCGCCCGGCGGGAACTCGCAGTCGCCGAACACCGGCCAGGGTTCCAACGGCTCAAGTCAGCAGGAGGCCTCCCCTGCCAGCGCTGAGGAATCGACCGGAGTCGTCCTCATCGACACCGAACTCGGCTATGAGAACGCCGAGGCGGCCGGCACCGGCATCGTGCTGAGCAAGGACGGTCTGGTGCTGACGAACAACCACGTCATCGCCGATTCGACGAAGATCTCCGTCACCGTGGCCACCACCGGCAAGACCTACGAGGCCTCCGTCGTCGGCTCCGACTCGACAGACGACGTCGCCGTGCTCCAGCTCAAGGACGCCTCGGACCTGCAGCCGGCCACGATCGACGACGACTCGGTCACGGTCGGTGACGACGTCACCGCCGTCGGCAATTCCGAGGGGCAGGGACAGCTGCAGGCCGCCGACGGCACGGTCACCGACCTCGGCGCCTCCGTCACCACCACCGCTCAGGGCTCTGAGGATTCGGAGACGCTGAACAATATGATCCAGGTCCAGGCCGATATCGTCTCCGGCGATTCGGGTGGGGCCCTACTCGATGACGAAGGCGAGGTCGTCGGCATGAATACCGCGGCCTCGTCGGGATCGGCCACCGTCACCGGCTTCGCCATTCCGATCGAGTCGGCGCTGTCCACGGCCGAGTCGATCATCGACGGCGAGCAGACGAGCACGAACACGCTCGGCTATCCGGCGTTCCTCGGCATCGGGGTCCAACAGGATTCGCAGAGCGGGCAGTCGAGCCAGGGCAGCCAGTCGGGCAGGCCGGGAGACGGCAGTTCGAACGGCCAGTCGGGCCAAGCCAGCCAGTCAGGTCAGCCAAGCCAGTCGGGATCGTCGTCTCAGACCGCGGGAGCTGTCATCGCCGGCGTCTATGAGGACACCCCCGCCGCCGAGGCGGGGCTCACCGCCGGAGACACGATCACCGCGATCGGCTCGACGCAGATCACCGACGGCACCGCCCTGTCCGAGGCCATCGCCGAGCACAAGCCCGGTGACACCGTGTCGCTGAGTTGGACGGACACCGACGGTCAGACCCACAGCGCGAAGGTGACTCTGACCGAGGGCCCCGCAGCCTGAGCCGGAGATTGCCCAACCACCCCGGGCGAGACGTAAGATCGGGCCATGCCCGGACACGAAGACGCCTCGCCCGCGGAGTGGTCGCCCCGCACCCGGCATAACCGGGAGCGTCTCGACTGGTCGACGATCCTGCGCAATATCGTTCTTGCCCTCGCCGTGCTGGCCGGTGTGTGGGCGGTCTTCAATGTCCGCCTGCCTTCGGTCGACGTGCTGCAGGCCGATATCGCGGCCGCCGGTTTCTGGGGCTTCGCCGTCTTCGTCCTCATCTATATGGGCGTCGCCGCCACCCCGATCCCGGTGACGATCATGGCCACGGCCGGAGGCCTCATCTTCGGGCTGCCGTTCGGCACCCTCCTGTCGATGGTCGGAGTCGTCGGAGGCTGCTGGATCGGCTATTGGATCGCCCGGGCTCTCGGCCGGGATACGGTCCTGCGGCTGCTCGGTTCCCACGCCGAGACGATCGAATCCAAGCTCACCGGCGGCGGCTTCTACGCGGTGTGCGCCCTGCGCCTCATGCCAGGGTTCCCGTATTGGCCGGTCAACTACGGCAGCGGAGCCTTGGGAATCGACAACCGCACCTTCCTCAGCGCCACGATCATCTCGTCCCTGCCGGGCCAGCTCTCACTCGTGGCCGTCGGTGCCTTCATCGGGGAGCCGAATGTCATCAACGGCATCGGCGTCGGCGCCTCCTGGGCCTTGGTCATCACGTTGACGATCATCACGATGCACCGCTGGAAGCGCACGCGAGATGCCGAGAACTCGGAGAACGGGACGACGGAGATCCCCGACGACGAGAACCACCGTCTGGCACAATGAACCGGCGACTCGGTGTACCGGGCTCAGTGAAACGGAAGCTCAGTGAACCGAAAGCCCACTGAACCGGAGCGTCAGCCGAAGTCCGGCTTGCGACGCTCCTGGAAGGCTCTGAACCCTTCGGCATAGTCCAGGGTCTGGCGCGCCGATTCCTGCAGGGCCGCCTCTTGAGCGAGCACCTCGGCGAGGTTCGGCCGTTCGTCGGCGAGCTTCTGGACGAAGCCCTTCTCCATCGCGAAGGCCTCGGCCGGTCCGGTGACGATCTTCTCCAACTTCGATTCGACGAAGTCGGACAGTTCCGCGGCTGGGACCGCACGGGAGACGATTCCGGTGGCGGCCGCCTCGGCGCCGGTCAGGAAATCACCGGTGACAATGAGGTCCATCGTCCGGTGATAGCCGACCCGGTCGATGAACACGTGGTGGGCGCCGGAATCGAGCATTGCGCCGATCGCGGCGAACGGGGACCCGAACTTGGCGTCATCGGCGGCGAAGATGATGTCCGCAGCCGCGGCGACCCCATACCCGAGTCCGAGCGCAGCCCCCTGAACCTGCGCGATCACCGGGATCGGCAGCGCGCGGATCGCCTGGAACACTGGGGCGAAGATGTCGGCGAGGAACGCATGGGCGTCATCGGTCTCGACGTCGACGTTCGCGATATCGCGACCGGAGCAGAAGACCTTGCCCTCCCCGCGGATGAGGAGCACGCGCACGTTGGGGACCGCTTCGGCGACCTTGGCCACGGCGGCGGCGACGTCGCGGAGGTTGTCCGCGTCGAGGGCGTTGCGGGATTCGGGGCCGTCGAGGATGATCTCGGCGATGGGGCCGCGGTTCTTCAGCTGGATCTCGGTCATGGATGCTCCTTTGCGTGTCCTTGCAGTGGTTGTGTCACCAGGTGTAGAAACCCTGCCCGGTCTTGCGGCCGAGTTTGCCCGCGGCGACCTTGTCCTTGAGTATCTGCGGGGGCGTGAAACGCTCGCCGATCTCGGCCGCGAGGTGCTCGGCGATGCCGAGGCGCACATCGAGACCGACGATGTCCGTCGTCTTCAACGGCCCGGCCGGATGACGGTAGCCCAGGGTCATGGCACGATCGATGTCCTCGGCGCTGGCGACGCCGTCCTCGACCATCCGCATCGCTTCCAAAGCGAGAGCCACGCCGAGGCGGGAGGAGGCGAATCCGGGCGAGTCCTTCACCATGATCGCCGTCTTCCCTAGTCCCGTCACCCATTCCTTGGCGACGTCGACGAGCTTGGGATCGGTGTGCGTGCCGACGACGACCTCGACGAGTTCTGACACGGGCACCGGGTTGAAGAAGTGCAGCCCGATGAGCGCCTGCGGCCGCGGCAGAGCCGCGGCGAGCTCATCGATCGACAGCGCCGAGGTGTTCGTGCCGATGCTCGCGGCAGGAGCGTGCTTCGCAATGGCCGCGAGCACCTCCTGCTTGAGTTCGACGATCTCGGGCACGGCTTCGACGACGAGGAGTGCCTCATCAAGCAGGGTCGGGTCACGGTCGACGACGACGGTTCCGGGCACCTCGATGCCCTTGGACTGTGACTTACTCGTAGACGCATCGATGCGCTCCCGGGCAGCTGCCACGGTCTCGTCGGTGTTCTCGATGACGATGACGCGGGCCCCGGCGGTGGCGAAGGCATGCGCGATTCCGGCGCCCATCCGTCCGCCGCCATAGACGCCGACGACGTCGGGAACTCGGGCCGGTGTGTCTGTCGTGGTGTCGCTCATGCGTTGTCGCCCTCTCCTCGGGTGCGCGTCTCGTCCTGCTGGTCACTCGCTTCGGTGGCCACGGCTTCGGCGCGTGCGCGCTCGGCCGCTTCCGCCTCGGCGGCCTTCTTCGCCTTCTTCGCCTCACGCTTGGACAGGAACGCATCCATGCGGGCGAACTTCTCCTCGGTCTCGAACAGCACGGCCTGGGCCACATTGTCGATGAGCGGATGCGCTTCACGCGGGGCGTGGAACGCCGACTTGCTCAGTCGCACGGCCAAAGGTGCGAAGCTCGCAATCCGATCCGCCAGCGCCTGACCGGCCAATTCGAGGTCTTCAGGGTCGACGACGTCATTGAGCAGACCGATCGCCTTCGCCTCGTCAGCCTGCAGGGTCCGCCCGGCCAACAGGATCTCTTTGGCGCGAGGTTCGCCGACGAGTTCGCGCAGACGCCACGCGGCTCCGGCGGCGGCGAGGATGCCCAGACCCGTCTCCGGGTTTCCGATCTTCGTCGACGGGGTGCCGATGCGGAAGTCCGCAGCGAAGGCGAGTTCGGCACCGCCACCGAGGGCGAATCCCTCGACGAGGGCGATGACCGGCATCGGCAGTTCCTGGATGCGAGAGAAGATCTTCGAGTTGATCCCGGCCAGAGCATCATCGCGGCGACGATTGCGCAGCTGCGAGATGTCGGCACCTGCGGCGAAGACTCCGGAGGTGCCGGTGAGGATCGCGACCTTCGGTTCGGCCTCGAGTTCGGCACACACCGCGTGGAGGGCATCGACCATCGTCTGGTCGATGGCATTGCGGACCTCGGGCCGGTTGAGCCGGATGATCGTCCGGTCGGAGTGGCGTTCGATGAGCAGCGGGGAGGCGGAATCGCTCACACCGGCTGTGCCGTTCGTTCCCATACCGCCGGCCCCCATGCTCCCGGCGCTCACACGCGCTCCAGCAGCAGCGCCGATCCCTGACCGACGCCCACACACATGGTCGCCAGTCCGCGCTTCGCATCGGCCTGTTCCAGCCGGTTGAGCAGGGTCAGGGTGATGCGAGTGCCCGAGCAGCCGAGCGGATGGCCCAGCGCGATCGCTCCGCCGAAGCCGTTGACGGTCTCCGGGTCGAGTCCGAGGTCGCCCATGCACGCCAGCGACTGGGAGGCGAAGGCTTCGTTGAGTTCGACGGCATCGAGCTCGCCGACCTTCCACCCGGTGCGCTCGAGCACCTTGCGGGTCGCCGGGACGGGTCCGATGCCCATGATCTCCGGGGACACACCGGCATTGGCACCGGCGACGACGCGGGCGCGCGGGTTGAGTCCGTGCTTGTTCACATAGTCCTCGGACACGAGCACGACGACGGCGGCACCGTCATTGAGCGAGGAGGAGTTTCCGGCGGTGATGACGCCCCCGGGTCCGTGGATGGGACGCAGCTTGCCGAGCTTCTCCTGGGTCGAGTCGGCGCGCGGACCTTCATCGGCGGTGACGTCTCCGATGGGCAGGATCTCCGGGCCGAAGCTGCCGGCCTTCTGCGCGGCCAAAGCCTTCTGGTGCGACTGGTAGGCGAACTCGTCGAGGGCCTCGCGGGTGAGCTTCCACTTCTCGGCGACGCGTTCGGCCGTCTGCGGCATGGACAGAGTCGTGTCCTCATCGAAGGCGGGGTTCGTGAACCGCCAGCCGATCGAGGTGTCCCAGGTCCGGCCCGGCTTCGACCAGGCGCGTGAGGGCTTCTCGCTCACCCAGGGGGCACGGGTCATCGATTCGACTCCGCCGGCCACGACCACATCGGCATCTCCCGCGGCGATCATCGCCCGCGCCGTCGTGATCGCGGTCATCCCCGAGGCGCACAGACGGTTGACCGTGAACCCGGGCACGGATTCGGGCAGTCCGGCCAGGAGCACGGCCATGCGCGCGATGTTCCGGTTGTCCTCACCGGCCTGGTTCGCCGAGCCGAGGATGACCTCGTCGATATCGGTCGGGTCGATGCCCGTCCGCTCGACGACGGTCTTCATCGTGGTCGCCACGAGGTCGTCGGGCCGCTGGTCGGCCAGTGCACCCCCGTAGCGTCCGATGGGGGTGCGCAGTCCGTCCAGAATGAATGCCTCGGGCATGGGTCTCCTCGCTGAAGAGTTCGGGTAGGTGACATGGTACGGGCTTGCACCCGTTGGTGTGCGGGCCCGCGCCCACTGGGGTTCGGGACGCTCAGGAGTCGAAGTCGACCGTGACCTCGTCGCTGACGGGGAACGTCTGGCAGGTGAGGACGAAGTTCGCTTCGACCTCGGCGTCCTCGAGGGCGTAGTTGCGGACCATGTTGACTTCGCCGCCGCAGATCTTCGCGCGGCAGGTTCCGCAGACGCCGCCCTTGCAGGCGAACGGCAGATCGGACCGGGATTCCTGTGCGGAATCGAGGATGGTCTTGCCCTGCGACATCGCCGAGGTGGAGCGCTTCCCGTCGAGGATGACCGTAACGTCGCTCGTCGCACCTTCGACGACCTTGTCTGCGTGGACGACCTCCGGTGGGGGTTCGTCGACGTAGAAGAGCTCGAAGTGGATCTTCTCCTTCGGCACATCGAATTCGGCGAGGACCTTGCGGGCGTCTTCGAGCATGCCGAAGGGGCCGCACAGCCACACATGATCCATGCTGCCGATCGGGACGATGGCGGTGAGCAGATCCCGCAGCTTCTCCGCGTCGAGGCGGCCGGAGAACAGCTCGACATCGCGGGGTTCGCGGGAGAGGACGTGGACGAGATCGAGCTGTTGGTTGCGGGCGTCCTTGAGGTCGGCGAGCTCCTCGGCGAACATCACGGTGTTCGTGTGCCGGTTGCCGTAGAGCAGGGTCACCGAGGCGTCGGGGTTGGACAGCACGGTCGAGGCGATGGAGAGCATCGGGGTGATTCCCGAACCCGCCGCGATGCACAGGTGCCGGCCGCCGGCGGAGGCTTCGGCGCGGAAGCTGCCCGAGGGCGGCTGCACCTCGATGACGTCGCCGGCTCGAACTTCGTTGACCAGCCACAGGGAGAAGAGTCCTTCGGGGACTTCGCGGACACCGATGCGCGGAGCGGTTCCGGCCGGGGCGCAGATCGAATAGGTGCGGCGGTGTTCCTGGCCGTCGATGATGCGGCGCAGGGTCAGGGACTGTCCGGCCGCGAAATCGAAGAGTTCGGCGTATTCGCCGGGCACGTCGAAGGTCACGGCGGCCGAATCCTCGGTGAGGTGGTCGACGGATTTCACGGTCAGCGGGTAGAAAGCCGACCGGGAGCGTCCGCCGGCGGGATCGGTGGCGGGGGCCGCCTCGGCGGTCTGATCGATCAGATCGGTCATCAGATCTCCTTCACATGGTCGAACGGTTCGAGGCAGACGTTGCACTGGTACATGGCCTTGCACGCGGTCGCGCCGAACTCGGAGGACAGCCTGACATCGTCGGATCCGCACAGCACGCAGGTCACGGCGCGGCGGGTGGGCATGAGGGTCAGCGCCACGGGGCCGGTGCGGACGGGGGCGGAGCCGGGTGGGGAGATTCCGGCGTCCTTGAGTGCTTGTCTGCCGCGTTCGGTGATCCAGTCGCTCGTCCAGGCGGGTGTCAGGGACACGCGCACCTCGGCGTCGGGGAAGCCGTCTTCGAGGAGCTCACGCTGCAGGTCATCGCGCATCGTCGCCATCGCCGGGCATCCCGAATAGGTGGGCGTGATGGTGGTGACGACGTGGCCGTCTTCGACCGTGACGTCGCGCAGCACGCCGAGGTCGAGGAGGGTGAGCATCGGCATCTCGGGGTCGGTCACGCGTTCGGCGGCGGCCCAGGCACGGTCGATCGCCTCGGCGTCGGTGGCTGGTGCGGCGTCGGCCACGACTGCCGGGCGGGTGTCGGCGTGGGAGTCGGTGCGGGAGTCGGTGCGGGTGTCGGTCGGGTAAGTCTCGAGCATGGCGGTCACCACTGCCCCTCCGGATGCTCCCGGGCGACGACCTGCATCTCAGCGAGCAGCTTCGACAGGGCCTCGGTGTGGAGCCCGTCGCGGCCCTTGCCTCCGTGGACGCCGACTCCGGCCAGACCGCCGCGTTCGGGCCGGTCGATTCCGGCCGCGGCGAACACCTGGTCGAGGATCACGGATGCTTCGTCGGCCACCGTCGCGGGGTCGACGCCGATTCCGGCCTCGGCCACGGCAGTCTCGACCGGATGGGTCTCGAAGAGTTCGGACCACAGCGGCCACAGACCATCGAGGGCCGCCACCAGGCGGGACCTAGATTCCTCGGTGCCGCGGGCCAGAGTCACGACCCAGCGCCCGGCGAAGTCGCGGTGGTAGGACATCTCCTTGACGCCCTTGGCCGCGATGGCAGCGAGCACGGTGTCGCGGCTGCCTGTGAGGCGTTCGAAGATCGACAGGCGCCAGGTGGAGTAGATGAGGATCTTCGCGACCGCCTCGGCGAAGTCGCCGTTGGGCACCTCGGCGAGGCGGACGTTGCGGAAGCCCAGGTCGTTGCGGAAGTACGCGAGCCGGTCCTCATCGGGCACCGGGGAGCCGGCGAACAGCTCGGGCACGAGCTCCGGATCGGCTGCGGCGGCGCGGGCGAGCAGGAGACGCGCCTGGCCGAGGAGGTCGAGCGCGATGTTCGCCAGCGCGATGTCCTCTTCGAGGTCAGGGGCGTTCGAGCACCATTCGGAGATCCGCTGGCTGAAGACGAGCGCGTCGTCGCCGAGCATCAGGCAGTACGCGCCGAGGTCCTTGGCGTCGACGCCGTCGGGCACGGTGGTGTCGACGCCGGCCAGGGGGTCTTCGAAGTCGGTGCCGAAGGCCCAGTTCGCATCGTTGACGAGCAGACCGGAGTACGCGTTGTCGTGGTCGCCGTGATCGACGTTCGTGCCGGCTTCGTCGTGTTCGACGTGGATGGTGGGTTCGTTGTGCGCAGTCATTTCTCGCCCCTACTCACATATGGGGGACATCGGCGGGGATGTCGTAAAAGGTGGGGTGGCGGTAGACCTTGTCGCCGCTGGGGGCGAACATCGGGTCTTTCTCGTCCGGGCTCGAGGCCGTGATGTCGGAGGCGCGGACGACCCAGATGCTCACGCCTTCGTTGCGTCGGGTGTAGACGTCGCGGGCGTGATGGACGGCCATCTGGTCGTCGGCGGCGTGCAGGGATCCGACGTGGACGTGGTTGAGTCCGCGCTTGCCGCGCACGAAGACCTCGTACAGCGGCCATTCGCCGCGGGTCGAGCCCACAGCGGATCCGTCCTTCGCCGAGGTGGGACCGGGGTTGGTCTCGGTCATTTCGCTGTCTCCTCGGGTGTGGTGGTGTCGACTCCGGCGGCGGGGGTGTCCGCGGCCGCGTCCGGGGTGGCGGCCGCCTCGGCGGTCTGGTTCTCCGCGAAGGCGAGCGCTGCTTCGCGCACCCACGCTCCTTCGTCCCAGGCGCGCTTGCGGTGGGCGACGCGCTGCTCGTTGCAGGGTCCGTCGCCCTTGACGACAGCCCAGAACTCGTCCCAGTTCGGGGTGGAGAAGTCGTAGTGTCCGCGCTCCTCGTTCCACTTGAGGTTCTCATCGGGGAACGTCACGCCGAGGGCTTCGGCCTGCGGAACGGACATGTCGACGAACTTCTGGCGCAGCTCATCGTTGGTGTGGGTCTTGATGCCCCAGGCCATCGACTGCTCGGTGTTCGGCGAGTTGTCGTCGGGAGGCCCGAACATCATCAGCGCCGGCCACCAGAAGCGGTTGACCGATTCCTGGACCATCTCGCGCTGAGCCTCGGTCCCGCGCATCATCGTCATCAGCAGCTCGTAGCCCTGGCGCTGGTGGAAGGACTCTTCCTTGCAGATGCGGATCATCGCGCGGCCATAGGGGCCGAAGGAGGTCCGGCACAGCGGGACCTGGTTGCAGATGGCCGCCCCGTCGACGAGCCAGCCGATCGTGCCGACATCGGTGTAGGACAGGGTCGGGTAGTTGAAGATCGAGGAGTACTTCTGCTTGCCGGCGACGAGCTTCTCGGTGAGTTCGTTGCGCGTGGCGCCCAGGGTCTCGGCGGCCGAGTAGAGGTAGAGGCCGTGTCCGGCTTCGTCCTGGACCTTCGCCAGCAGGATCGCCTTGCGCCGCAGGGAGGGTGCGCGGGAGATCCAGTTGCCTTCTGGCTGCATGCCGATGATCTCCGAGTGCGCGTGCTGCGCGACCTGGCGGATGAGCGTTTTGCGGTAGGCCTCGGGCATCCAGTCCCGGGGTTCGATCCGATCCTTGGCCTCGATCGTGGCGTCGAACTGCTCCTGCAGCGCCGCCTCGTCGAAGCGGTTGTCGTTCACTTGAGTTGTCATGACCACTCCACCCTTGGATGTGCCCTTGTCAGGACCCGGCTCGGTCAGCGGCTGCCGACCTCCTCATCGGTCCGACCATCGTCAGACCTCTGGCCCGAGGAAATCCATTTACTGACCATTTGTTCTGTATTGTTGCCACAAGTGTCGCACACCCCCGGCCCGGGTGCAATGCCGCCCACGCGAAAGAGCCGCTCAGACCCGCCGCCGTGCCGCGTGGCCGTGCCGATCAGTGGATTGTTGGGTCGATCCACGGCGTCATCGGCGACGAAACCACCGCGGATCGACCCAACAATCGCACTACCAGCGCGGCGCCTGCCGGATCGACCAGGCAAACTCCCTCCGACCCACGCGGCGCCCGCAGAATATAGGTCAGCCCCGGATACTTTCGCCCGCCGAAAAGCATCCGATGCTGACCTATATTTCTCGGCAGCTATCCGATAGTGACCCATTCCCGCCTGCGCTTGACGATGCTTGCGCGATTCGCAGACGAACACACCCCAACCACACCCCGTGACTTGACACCGGCGACGATCGGAACGATATTTATTGACCAGATGGTCGTTTATTGTCCGACGGGCTGACCGTCCGGGATTACGGGGAACTCTCACCGTCGTCCACACGCAGCGGCGCAGGCACTCCTCGTGCACCGGCGCCTGAACCCGCGACTCGAGGAGGAGCCGCCCATGGGGCAGCCCACCCACGATACGACGACCGCGGAGTCACAGACCCCGAACACCTCCACCCCCACCGGGGCGGTACCCGAGTCCCCCACCGAGGCGGCTCCACAGCCCGATCCCACAGCATCCACCGAGGCGGCCCCCACCGAGGAACTCACCGGCGCCGCCGCGATGTTCGCCAATGACCGCGCCTCCCAGCACCTGGGCATCACCGTCGATGACCACGGACCCGGCTGGGCGCAGTGCTCGATGACGGTCACCGACATCATGACCAACGGCCACGACATCACCCACGGCGGCTACGTCTTCCTCTTCGCCGACACCACCTTCGCGATGGCCTGCAACTATCCCGGCTCGATCACCGTCGCCTCCGGCGGAGGCATCGACTTCCTCAAACCCACGTACCTCGGTGACGAGCTCGTCGCTCGCGGCCACGAAGTCGTCAAGCAGGGCCGCTCGGGCATCTACGACGTCACCGTCACCCGCGGCGATGAGATCATCGCGACCTACCGCGGCCGGTCCCGCACGCTGCCGGACCGCAAGTAGACCCGGCCAGCCCCACGACCGCCAGCCCCACGACTGCCGGCTCCGCGACAGGCACCGTGCCGCGCCGGACCACCCCCACCGAAGCACCCGTTCACGACCGGACACCGAAGAACGGTGGACCACCTCGGCGGTCTTTGGATCTGACACACAGAAGAGATTCGCAAGGAGACGATGATGACTGAAACCGACCTCGACGCCGGCGAACGGATGAGCCTGGACGAGCTGCGCTCCGACCAGCTGAAGAACATCAAGACGACGGTGAAATCGGTGTACGAGAACGTGCCCTTCTACCGGAAGGCCTTCGACGAACTCGGCGTCACCCCGGCGGACGTCACGAGCCTCGATGACATCGCGAAGCTGCCGTTCACGACCAAGCAGGACCTGCGCGACAACTATCCGTTCGGGATGTTCGCTGTCCCCCAGGATCAGGTCGCGCGCATCCACGCCTCCTCGGGAACGACGGGCTTGCCGACCGTCGTCGGCTACACCTTGGGCGACCTCGACAGGTGGGGCAGCCTCATTGCCCGCTCCATCCTCGGTGCCGGCGGCAAGCGAGAGCAGATGATGCACAACGCCTACGGATACGGCCTCTTCACCGGCGGACTCGGCGTCCACGGGGCGGAGCGTCACGGGTTCACCGTCGTCCCGATCTCCGGCGGTCAGACCCCGCGCCAGGTGCAGCTCGTCCAGGACTTCGAGCCGGACATCATCACGGCCACCCCGACCTACCTGCTCACGATCCTCGACGAATTCCACAAGCAGGGCATCGACCCGACCTCGACGAGCCTGAAGACCGCGATCTGCGGCGCCGAGCCGTGGACGGACGAGATGCGCAAGGAGATCGAGAACTCCTTCAACATCGATGCCGTCGACATCTACGGCCTCTCCGAGGTCATGGGCCCCGGCGTGGCCTGCGAGTCCGCGGTGACGAAGGACGGCCCGACGATCTGGGAGGACCACTTCTACCCGGAGATCGTCGACCCTTTCACCGGCGAGGTGCTGCCCGACGGCGAGGAGGGCGAACTCGTCTTCACCTCTCTGACGAAGGAAGCGCTGCCCATCATCCGCTACCGCACGCACGATCTCGCAACGCTGCTGCCGGGCACCGCGCGGCCGAACTTCCGCCGCATCTCGCGCATCACCGGTCGCTCCGATGACCTCATGATCATCCGCGGCGTCAACGTCTACCCCGCGAACGTCGAGACCGTACTCTTCGAATTCTCACCCCTGAGCCCCCACTTCCAACTCATCCTCACACGCCCGGGCCGGATGGATGAGATGACCGTCGAGGTCGAGGCCCGCGAAGGCATCGGCGCCGTCGAGCTCGACGGCCTCGACAAGCTCGTGGCCGCCCGCATCAAGGAGCGCCTCGGCGTCTCCTGCACCATCGACATCAAGATGCCCGGCGACCTGCCGCGCTCGGTCGGCAAGATGAAGCGCATCATCGACCGCCGCGAAGGCGTGCGCTGAGATGAGGCGGGGCATACGCGGAAGCAACGCTGCGGATGTGCGCCGAGGTGAGTGCTGTGACTTGGGTCGCGGCACCCACCGAGCTGGCCGATTAGACTGATGCGCATGCCCGAAACGACCACCCCCGCCGAGGCGGCCGCCCCCAAACGCTCCCGACGTGGCCGTCCCGGCTACGACCGGGAGACGCTCATCAACAAAGCCACGGAGGTTTTCGTCTCCCGTGGCTACGACGGCACCTCGATGGACACCGTGGCCCGTGAGCTCGGCATCACGAAGTCGGCGATCTACCATCACGTGAAGTCGAAGGAAGAGCTGCTTCACCTGGCGATCAGCCGCGGCGTCCGTGCCCTGGATTCGGCCGTGGAGACCGAGAGTCTGCGGGAGAACGTCACCGCGCTCGAACGCCTGCACCTGGCCGTGCGCGCAAGCGTGGTCATCCTCATCGAGTACCACCATTCGGTGACTTTGCTGCTGCGCGTGCGCGGAAACTCACCGCTGGAACGCGAAGCCCTCGAGGCCCGACGCAATATCGATGCGAAGGTCCGTGCTCTCGTCGAGGCAGCCATCGCCGAGGGCGGTCTGCGCTCGGACTTCACCCCAGGCCTCATCACCCGCCTGCTCTTCGGCATGGTCAACTCGATCACCGAATGGTACCGACCCAGCTATCCCGTCGATCCCGACACCATCGCCGAGGCGGTCACCACGATGGCCTTCCAAGGCCTGGAAGCCTGATGGTCGAGCGACCAGGAGGTCCCCCCCCCAGAGCGGGGAAGGATTCGCAGAAGCAGCGCTTGTTCAACTCCGCGGTCTGACAGATCGCTCCGACGGTGGCTGCCCGGTGTCCCTGCGGCCCGAACAGTTCGATCCTGCGCCGATGATCTGTTCCAGCCGAGCACTTTCCCGCGTTTCGCGGCTGGCTCCGGCGCAGGGTCGCCCCTGAATAGTCACAGCGTGGTTTTGACGACACCAGCCGAGGAACTCAAACCAGTACGTTCTGGGGGGGCGAGCTCAAGCTCTCCGCAGAGACGGCCATCGACGATGGCCTCATCGACGTCGTCCTTTTCAAGGAGGCGTTCGTGCCGAAGCTCTCCGTCGAGCTCGTCGCGTTCCTGCCCGGCAGGCACGACCGTCACCCGAACAGATCTCCCTCAGTACTCCTTGGCCACCAGCGTGAGCACGTCGTAGTTCGCCACGGGTTCGTCGTTCTGGTTGACGACCTGTGCGTCCCAGCGGACCTCACCGTATTCGTCGGTCTCACGCGGGGTGATGCGCTTGGCGGTCAGCGTCACCTTGAGCTTGTCACCTGGGGAGACGGGCGTGATGAAGTTCAGACCCTCGAGTCCGTAGTTTGCGAGCACCGGACCCGGGTCCGGCTGGACGAAGAGTCCGGCGGCGAAGGACACGATGAGGTAGCCGTGCGCCACGCGTCCCGGGAAGAACGGGTTCGCGGCGGCCGCCTCCTCGTTCATGTGGGCGTAGAAGGTGTCCCCAGTGAAGTTCGCGAAGTGCTCGATATCGTCGAGCGTGACCTCCCGCCACTCCGAATCGAGGGTGTCGCCGATGCGCAGGTCCTCAAGCGACTTCGTGAACGGATGATCGCCGAGGCGGCGCTCCGATCCGTTGACCCATTCCCCGCCGATCGCGGTGAGCATGTCCGGGGAGGCCTGGATCGCGGTGCGCTGCATGAAGTGTGTGATACCGCGCAGTCCGCCCATCTCCTCACCGCCGCCGGCGCGTCCGGGGCCGCCGTGGATGAGGTTCGGCAGCGGCGAGCCGTGGCCGGTCGACTCTTCGGCATCGTCACGATCGAGGACGAGCACACGGCCGTGCCATGGGGCGATCTTCCGGACGAATTCGGTCGCGAACTCACGGTCGTGGGTGACGACGGAGCCGACCAGCGAACCGCGGCCACGGGCGGCCAGGCGGACGGCATCCTCGGTGTCGGAATAGGTGATGATCGAGGTCACGGGCCCAAAAGCCTCGATGTCGTGGACGGCATCGGACCAGGCATCATCGGCCCGGAGGACGGTGGCCGCGACATAGGCACCACCGTGTTCGGCAGCCAGACGATCTGATTCCTCACGGCCGCCGGCGAGCAGATGCGCTCCCCCGGCGATGATCTGGTCGACCGCGTCGAGGACGTCGGTGCGCTGCTTGTCGGAGACGACGGGACCCAGGCGGGTGGACTTCTCGCGCGGGTCCCCCACCCCTTGGGTGGCGAGCTTCGCGGTGATGGCTTCACCGACCGCCTCGGCGTGGACCTCGGGGACGAAGGTGCGGCGGATCGCGGTGCACTTCTGTCCGGCCTTGACGGTCATCTCGGCGACGACGCCGGAGACGAAGAGATCGAATTCTTGCGTCCCGGGGCCGACATCGGGACCGAGCAGGGAGAAGTTCAGGGAGTCCGCCTCGGCGAAGAATCGAGTTCCGCGCTCGGTCACGCAGTCGAGCCCGGACAGCGTGCGGGCGTTGTTCGCGGAGCCGGTGAACGCGATCGCGTCCTGTTCGGCGAGGTGGTCGAACAGCGGGGTGACGTCACCGGTGACCAACTGGATCGAGCCGGCAGGGAGCAGACCGGATTCGATCATATCCGCGACCACGGCGTGGGTCAGGTGGGCGGTGTCGGTGGCGGGTTTGACGACGACGGGGACGCCGGCGACGAACATCGGTCCGAACTTCTCGAGCATGCCCCAGACGGGGAAGTTGAAGGCGTTGATCTGCAGCGCGAGGCCCTGCCGGGAGGTGAGGATGTGGCGGCCGACGAAGGTGCCGTTCTTCGACAGGCGCTCGACTCCGCCGTCGAGGTGGACGGTCGAGTTCGGCATCTGGCGGCGGGCGACGCCGGAGTAGGTGAAGAGTGTGCCGATTCCGCCTTCGATGTCGACAAAGGCGTCGCGCTTGGTGGTGCCGGTGGTGAAGGAGATCTCGTGGTAGTCCTTCGTGCGCTCCATGAGGTAGGTCGCGAGCTTCTTGAGGATCACACCGCGCTGGTGGAAGGTCAGCTTCTGCAGTTCGGCGATGCCGGTGGTCCGGGCATGGTCGGCGACGGCGGCGAAGTCGACCCCGGCCGAACTCACCGAGTGCAGGAGCTCCCCCGTGCCGGCGTCGCGGACGGGCCGGGCGGAATCGGTCGCTGCCGGTGTGTGCCAGGTTCCGGCCACATAGGAACTGAGGATTTCGGTCATGCTTTGCTCTCCCTGGTGAAACGACGTCTCCCGGTCCACGGCGGCCGCATTCGGCACCGCTGCCGATTCCTAGCAATATACTAACCAATCGGTCGGTAATTGTCATAAAGAGTCGTCAGAGCAGTTCAGAAACGATCGAGCAGCTCACGCTCCGCATCGGGATGGATCTCACCGGTGTCCTTGTCCACGACCGGCTCGATGCGCCCCTGCTGCTCCCACTCGGCGGCGATGACACCGAGCTCGGCCTCGATGGCTTTTCGACTGACCTGAAGTGCTCGGTATCGGAGATCTCAGCCATGACTGTCCTCCATCGGATCCTCGGCCGAATCGCCGGTAATCTTCGCCTTCGCCTCATCGCCTACCTTCTTCGATTTCTCACCGACGGCCTTCAGCACCTGTTCCGCCTTGTCCTGGGCGGCCGGAGCCTTCTCCTTGACCGAGTCCTCGACCTTCGAGACACGGGCCCGGACCCTGGGGTCGCCCCACAGGTCCTGGACGCATCGCGTGAGCGATTCATAGCTCTGTCGACCAGCGCGGGAACCGAGGACGTATCCCACTCCGATGCCGATCGCCAATAGAAGTCTGCCTTTCATCATGCCCCTCTTTCTTCTGTTTCACCCTTTGTCAGAAGCTCCTGCACTGCCGCGAGCACCTCTGCACCCGATGCCTTGGACGAATCGCTGCTCGTATCGATGCGCACGACCGGCCCGACGTCGAGCGGTGCACTTCGCCGCCACAGATCGACATCATTCGGATCGTCCTCGTGTATCCCGTGACGGTCTCGGTTCTCGTATCGCTCGACGGCCTCCTCCAGAGGTGCGTCGCACCATACTTCGACGACCGCCTCAGCCCTGGCGATTCGCAGGCCCTCCTTGACACTGTCGAGATCACGTTCGAGAGCCCAGAACGACTCGACCACCACCGTGTCCTCGACGAGGGATGCCAGCCTCCATGCCACTCTGCCTGCGAGCTCATGGGCTGGACCCCGGGGGAAGCGGTAGTCCACGGAATCGACGAGCCGTTCGAGCACCTCGTCGACAGAGAGCAACGGGATGTCCGCGGCCTCGGCGAGGTCAG
Organism: Brevibacterium iodinum ATCC 49514; assembly: GCF_900169265.1. GTDB lineage: Bacteria > Actinomycetota > Actinomycetes > Actinomycetales > Brevibacteriaceae > Brevibacterium > Brevibacterium iodinum. Next base: position 107,620 of record NZ_FXYX01000006.1, on the reverse strand, counting down.
AGGCCAGCGTGGACTTCCCGGAGGTAGGGAGGCCGTTGACCAGGATCACTGTGCTTGCCATCGTTCGGTCCCTTCCTTGGATTCGCCGCAGAGACGCTCACCGCCCCGAGGCTCTGCTGCACGCGGCAGAATTGAGCCATTCGGCCACGATAACCTCACCGAGCAACGATTCAGAAGCAGGTCGCTGACTCACCGATCTCCACCGCCAACGAGCAGCAGCGGTGGATCGGGCCGGATTCGGCCTTCACGCAGGTGACATCGACCACCATCTGCAATATAGTCAGAGGCAATTACTGACCAAGCAGTCAGTCGAGGCAGACGTCCATCCGTCCGCCGCCAAACCCGAGGCACCCGCGATCACTCAGAGTCGAGGACCAGCGCCTCCGGAGACAGCACCCGGCAAAGTCGCCCAGCAACAGAAGGTTCCGCTCATGTCCGCCACCGCTTCAGGCCCGGTCACTCCGAATCCGGCCACCTCACATACGACAACCCGCGAGGAGCGTAAGGTCCTCGCTGGCACTCTCGTCGGCACCACCATCGAGTGGTATGACTTCTTCATCTACGCTCAGGCCGCCGGCATCGTCCTCTCCGCCCAGTACTTCGGCCCTTTGGCCGCGGACAATCCGGCGCTCGGTCAGATCATGGCGTGGGCGTCTCTGGGAATCTCGTTCCTCTTCCGCCCCCTGGGTGCGATCATCGCCGGCCACCTCGGCGATCGGATCGGACGGAAGAAGATGCTCGTTCTCACGCTCATCCTCATGGGGGCCGCGACCTCGCTCATCGGCCTGCTCCCGAACTACGCGATGATCGGAGTCGGCGCCCCGATCCTGCTCACCCTGCTTCGGATCCTGCAGGGCTTCTCCGCCGGCGGCGAATGGGGTGGGGCCGCGCTGCTGTCGGTCGAGCATGCCCCGATCTCCAAGCGCGGCATCTTCGGCGCGTACCCGCAGATCGGCGTGCCGGTCGGCATGATCCTCGCCACCGGCGTGATCTGGGTGCTCACCACGGTCCTCACCGCCGAACAGTTCGCGAGCTTCGGATGGAGGATCCCGTTCCTCTTCTCCGTCGTCCTCGTCTTCGTCGGCTATTACATCCGCCGGCAGGTCGAGGAGTCCCCGGTCTTCGCCGAGCTCGCCGAGCGCAAGGCCGAATCCTCGGCTCCGGTGGGCACCCTGTTCAAGAAGAACACGAAGGAAGTCGTCCTCTCCGCGCTCATCTTCATCGGCAACAACGCGGTGGGCTACATGATCATCGCGTTCTTCGCCGCCTACGCCTCACGCCCCATCGCCGAGGGCGGTTCCGTCGGCCTCGACCGTGCACCCGTACTGTTGGCGACGACGCTCGCGAGCTTCGGTTGGCTGGTGTTCACGATGTGGGGCGGGGCGCTGTCGGACAAGCTCGGTCGCGTGCGGACCTTCCAGATCGGGTACGTCCTGCTCATCGTGTGGCTCATCCCGACCTTCCTCATGATCGATATGGCCAACATCTGGATGTACGGCATCGGCATCTTCGTCCTCACTGTCGGCATGGGCCTGTCTTATGGCCAGATGTCGGCGATGTATGCGGAGATGTTCCCTGTCGAGGTCCGCTACTCGGGCGTCTCGATCGGCTACGCCCTCGGTGCGATCCTCGGCGGTGCCTTCGCCCCGACCATCGCCGAGACCCTGCTCGCCGAGACCGGAAAATCGATCTCCATCGCAATCTACATGATCATCGTGTGCGTCATCTCGCTCATCGGCGTCAGCCTCGTCAAGGAGACCAAGGGCAACGACCTCGGCCTGACCAAGCATCACTGAGACTGCCGCGAACCCCTGGTTCGTCACCTGCACCTCGATTTCCTGGTCGATCCACGGTGATTCCTCCGCCTGAAACGCCGTGGATCGACCCAACAATCCACCGAGGCGGCGCACCGTCTCAGCAGCTCTCGCATAGTCTGATGAGATGACTGGGCTGACGTATCCCGACATCGAAGCCGCGTCCGCACGGATCGCCGGACGAGTGCGACCGATGACCGTGGCCCCAGCTGGCGAGGACGGCCTGTTCTTCGCCCTCGAGTTCATGCAGCACACCGGCACGTTCAAGGCCCGCGGTGCGCAGAACTTCATCCAGGCTCACCTTGCCGAAGGCACCTTCCCCGAGGCGGGAGTGACGATCGCTTCGGGCGGCAACGCCGGACTCGCCTGCGCCTGGGCCGCCCGTGTCGCCAAGGTACCGGCGACCGTATTCCTGCCGACCACCGCGCCGAGCGTGAAGGTCGAACGGCTGCGATCGTATGGTGCGCGAGTGGAGTTGGGCGGTTCCGAATTCGCCGAGGCGGCCGCCGCCTGCCAGGAATTCGTCGAGTCCTCCGGTGCGCTGGCCTCGCACGCCTACGACCATCCGCTCATCGCGGCCGGTGCAGGCACGCTGATGACCGAGATCCTGGCACAGGTGCCCGATCTCGACACGGTCGTCGTCTCGGTCGGAGGAGGCGGCCTGTTCGCCGGCATCGCGACTGCGGCGACTCATCACGGAGTGCGCACTGTCGCTGTTGAGCCGGAGAACTGCCGAGCGCTGAATGCAGCGATTGAGGCGGACGAGCCGGTCGACGTCACGGTCGATTCGGTGGCCGCGGATTCGCTCGGTGCCCGTCGCGCCACACCGCTGGCACTGGAGGCGGCACGGTCGGATCTGGTCACCTCGGTGCTGGTCAGCGACAACGCGATCGTCGAAGCACGGCAGCGACTGTGGGACGAACACCGGCTGGCGGTCGAGCATGCCGCGGCGACGGCGCTGGCGGGAGTCAGCGGTCACGACGGCGAGTCGGTGAGCGACGGGAGAACTGTGTGCGGCTATGTGCCGGCCGAGGGGGAGAAGGTCTGCGTCGTCCTTTGCGGGGCGAACATGAGCCTCGGCGATCTCTGAGGCGCAGTCAGCGCGTTCGGTCGCGGTCCTTGGACTTCAGCGAGGCCTTGATGAGGCCGAAGATCGCGAGCGCCACGACGACGGTGATGATGGCCTTGACGAGGAACCACGCAATGGAGAACGCGACGTTGACCACCCACCACGCGATGATGATGGCGATGATCGCGCCGATGATGCTCCACACGGTACTCATCTTCATGCTTCAAGCCTAGGCGCGAGTGCACAGCCGTGCAATGCGCGCGGTGATCGTCCCAGCCGATCCTCAGCAGGGAGGCAGTTCGTCAGCCGAGCGCGACAGCGATCCGCCCTGCACCGGTCGTCCGAGGTGCCGCGCCGGCCCGAACAGCACGTGCGGACCAGCGGCGATCGGCGAAGCCCACCTCGATCGGATGGTCGAAGGCGGCCGAGACCTGCTCGGAGGTGAGCACCTCGACGATGGGACCGGCGGCGGTCAGCCGACCGTCAGAGATGAGCGCGGCATGCGTGGTGGTCTCCGGGATCTCTTCGAGATGGTGGGTGACCAGCAGCGTCGACAGCTCGGGCGAGCGCACCGACAGGGCGTCGATGGTCTCGAGCAGCTGTTCGCGGGCGGCCACGTCGAGGCCCGTGGTCGGTTCGTCGATCAAGTTCAAGGGGCAGAGGGAAGGCAGACGCACCTGATGTCCATGAACACCACCACAACGAACACCAACACGACCACGACGAACAGGCTCTTGGAGCTACCGCTGCTCACGCCGGAGTTGCGGACCGCGGTCGAGCGACTCCGGGAGATGGCCGAGGACGACTGGACCGCTTCGATCCTGTATGGGCGGGCCTCACAGGACCGGCACAAGCTGATGCGCTCGATCGATGACCAGCTCACTGACATGGTCGGCTGGTGCCTGCCGATCGAATGGTACCCGGAGGCGATCGTCCGCGATGCTGACCGGTCGGCCTCGCAGTGGCGCAGGCGCGAACGCGAGGGCTTCGACGAGGCCATGGCCTTGATCGAGTCCGGCAGGTATGGCGGCTTTGCCTCTTGGGAGCCGTCTCGTGCCGGGCGCGATATGGAGGTTTACGTGCAGCTGCGCAAGGCCTGCCAGCGCGCCGGGGTCCTCTACCTCACCCACGGCAGGGTGTATGACTTCTCCCGCTCCGATGACACGTTCATGATGGGCTTCGAGTTCCTCCGCGCCGAAGCGGACGCGAACACGATGCGCGAGCGGCAGTTGCGCACAGTCAAGCTCAACGCGGACAAGGGCCGCCCCCACGGTCGCCTCCCGTACGGATACCGGCGGGTCTACGACCAGCACACCGGTGTCCTGCTGCGTCAGGAACCCGACCCCCACACCGGGCAGATCGTCCGCGATGCCGCCCGTGATGTGCTGGCTGGTAAGTCCATGTACTCGATAGCGATGCGGTTGCAGGATGCTGGGGAGCCGACACCGAAGAAGCCGTGGGCCGAGAGTCCCCGCGGCTGGGATACCTACACCGTCCGCCAGGTGCTCCAGAACCCCACCATCGCCGGCAAGCGCGTCTACCGCGGTGAGGTCATCGGCCAGGCGCAGTGGGAGGCGTTGATCGAGTGGGAGGACTTCCAGAAGATCCAGCGCCTGTTCGCCGATCCCGGACGTCTCGTCAAGGGCGGTGGCGGGATGGCCGCGAAGACGCTCATGGTCCACATCGCCCGCTGCCACTACTGCGGCCGCCCTTTGAAGCGGGCCACGATGCGGAAGAAGGAGAGGACTCCGGCGGTGAAGTACCAGTGCCAGTTCCGGGGGTGCTATAAGACGATGATCTCCCAGCCGGGCCTGGACGCCTATGTCGAGCAGGTCGTGCTGGAGTGGTTCCAGAACCCGACCAACCTCGCCTGGCTCACCGGCGACGACGACGGCGACTGGCTCAAGGTTGCCGAGGCTGCCGAGCAGAAGCGGGCGGCGTTGCAGGCCCGCCTGGACGAGGTCATCGCCCAGTACGCGGCCGGGAGTCTGAACCTCGACACGCTCACGAAGCTGGAAGCCGCGTTGCGGCCCCAGATCGCCGAGGCCGAGCAGGCGCTCATCCCCCCGGTGAACGACGAGCGGGTGCGTGCCCTGGTCACCGCCGAGGATGTGCCTGCCGCGTGGGCGGGCCTGCCACTGTTGGAGCGGAGGAAGATCATCAAGGCCACGTTCAACGTCCGCATCCAGCAGACTCAGAACCGGGGCCAGAACGCCTTCGAGCCCGAGCGGGTACTCATCGAGCCCCGCGCACTCTAAAGGACGTGGGGCTCGATGCCGAGACGGTCAGGATGCCGGGTGGGTCAGGTGGCGTCGCCGCGGAGTTGGTGGCGGATCAGCTCGGCCTGCTCGGCACTCATGGGCGGGAACCGGGAGGCTGTGGTCTTCGCGGCCTGCCGGATCGTCTCCCGGTCGGTGTCGGTCAGGGCCTCGTCGTCGATCGCCAGGCGCGGCCTCGTCGTCGTGGTGGGCGTATGGGTCTGGGGTGTCGGGATACTGTTCATACCCGACAGGTACGCCTATACACCCGAGGTTCAAAAACAGCAATCACTGCATCTAGCCATCCGCGCAGGAGCGAGCTACTATATGTGGATGGTCAGTGCTGTCGTGCCCTTGGAGGCCCCGAAAACGGGGTCGGGCACGGGGGTGCCGATTCGGCGCCCCCGGAGCAGTCACCAGCGGAACGTCACGGTGGTGAAAATTGTGCACCACCGTCAGCCCGCTGTCGTCATCTCCGGCAGCACGGTTGTGGCAATTTGCCACCACCGTCGACCTGCCCTCGTTCTTGACGGTGGTGCCACGGTGGCACCACGGTCGGCTCGAGCCCACGGGGGTGAAAATTTTCCACCCCCGTGCCCAAGCCAACGGTCCCGCAAATTTTGCAGGACCGTGCCCGCGCCGGGGGCCGGTGAACGGCTCCGGAAATTTTCCGGCCCCGTTGCCCCTGCACGGTTCGCACCTGCGGATGGCATGGTGGTGCCGATTCGGCACCACCATGGCCTGCCCGCGCGAGGCGTACGGTGCCGCCACAGTGGCGGCACCGTGGGCGTCCCCCTGGCACGGTGGGAGGAAATTTCCTCCCACCGTGCCAGGGGTTTCGCCCTGAGAGGTTGGCCTGCGTCGTGATCAACGGGTCCGCCCATTTTGCGGACCCGTTCTCCTCGCCCGGACGTGACTGGGCCGCCCGCACGCTGCTCTCGTTCCGCTCGCCTGTGGCGGTACGTTGAGTGTTCATAGTCCGAGTCCTCGGTCATGTGGCCCCCGCCCCTGGTCTGGTGGACCGAACGGCGGGTCGGGGTCGAGGCGGTGTGCTCGCCGCTGCAACGCCGCTCGCAGCTCGTGATCCAGGGCACCTATCTCGCGCCGTGGGCGGTCTCGGCTTCCTTCCACGCCGCCGGGTCGGTGTAGCCGGGGATGTTGACGAGCACCTCGGTGCCGGGATACGTGTAATGATCCGGCATCACCGTCCACCCCCGCCCGAGACATTGGCCCGCGGCGTGTTACCGGGTGATGCCGTGCTTCGCGTCGATCTGCGCCAGCCGGACGGCGATGGCGTCATCGGCGGACATCTCTCCAGTGAGCACCTTGCGGCCCAGGGCACGGTCGGCGTCAGTCTCCTCTTCGCTAGCCATCCGCTGGCTCGCAGTGACCTGCGCTTCGAGCCGGTCGATCTCGGCCTGTTCCAGGGCCTTCGTCGTCGCCATGACCTGTCCTCCTTCATGCTCGCCCGACACCTTCCATTCTACCGTCCAAGGCCGACACCGACCAGTGACTCCACCCGTGAGACGGGCACTTGCTCCATCGGGCACAGTCGCAGCACTGGATAGGTGCGCAGCCGATCCCAACACCAGCATCCCGCAGCGGGCAATCCGCGCAGGGTGTATCTGTGACGGCATTCTGGTAGATTCGGGTTGCACCGAGGGGTGTCCCGTCAAGGGGCTGAGATACCACTGGACGTTGTCAGCGTGGTGACCCTAGAACCTGATCCGGATCATGCCGGCGAAGGGACTGGTCTAGCAGGGCTTCTTTCCTTCGCTGGCCTCCCCATTAGGAGGTTACAGTGTCCCATTCTGTTGTCGGCCCCGCGACGTCCTCAGTCGAGGTGCGCCCGAGGGTCGCGGTCATTTCCGTCCTCATCAAAGATGACCATGTCCTCTTGGTGCGTCGCGCGAACCCTCCTGATGCAGGATTCTGGGGATTCCCGGGCGGGAAGATCGAATTCGGAGAAACGATCACCAAAGCCGCCGAACGCGAACTCGGTGAAGAAACCAGCATCATCGGTCAGGCGACCGGTGTTTTGACTTCCGTTGACGCGTTCAGCCGAGACGAGACTGGACGGTTGGACAGTCACTACGTGCTTATCGCCGTGCTCTGCCAGTGGCGCTCGGGGCAACCCCACGCTGGCGACGACGCCCTCGAAGCACGCTGGTTCCCCCTCGACGAGGTCGACGAGGCCCGCCTGACTCTGAGCAAGGATGTCGCCGAGGTCGCCCGCTACGCCGCCACACAGCAGCAGAAGGAAGTGCACGCATGACGATCAAGAACGTCCTATCCATCGCAGGCACCGACCCCACTGGCGGGGCGGGCATCCACGCCGATCTCAAAGCCTTCTCAGCGAGGGGCAGCTACGGTATGGCCGCGATCACCGCGGTCGTGGCACAGAACACGCGCGGTGTGCGCTCGTTCATGCCCCTTGATCCCTCTTTCGTCGGTGAGCAGATCGATGCAGTGTTCGACGATGTGCGCGTCGACGCGGTAAAGATCGGTATGGTCGCCAACGCCGCGATCGCCGAGGTCATCGCCGAGCGCCTGCAATACCACGAAGCCGAGACCGTGGTCCTTGATCCGGTGATGGTCGCCAAGAGCGGCGACAGGCTGTTGGACGACGATGCGGTCGCAGCCATCCGAGACACGCTCGTGCCACTGGCCACGATCATCACCCCGAACCTTCCCGAAGCCGCCGTGCTCCTCGACACCACAGATGTCACCCGCTTGGGGCAGATGGAGGACCAGGCCACCGGGCTGCGTGGCCTTGGCTGTCAGTGGGCGCTACTCAAAGGCGGGCATCTCACGAACGAGACGGTCAGTGTCGACTACCTCGCCGGCCCCGACGGGATCTCCACCTACACCTCTCCCAGGATCGAAACCCTCAACGACCACGGCACCGGCTGCACCTTGTCCTCGGCGATCACCGCACTGCTGCCTGACCACACCGTGCCCGAAAGCGTTGAACGGGCGAAGACCTACCTGCACGGCGCTCTCGTTGCCAGCGACCGCCTCGACGTCGGCCAAGGTCACGGTCCCCTGCATCACTTCCACCAGCTCTGGCCGCGCGGGTAGGGATGCAGAACAGCCCCTCCTCGTTCCGATCGGTAGAGCTAACCACTTCGACTCATGAAAGGAGCCGTGACGATGACGCGAAAGATGTTTCTCGCCGGCCCGTTCAAAGCTCTCGTCGACGCCGACACCCATGTGATGGGCGACGCCGCGATCGACAAGTACACCTCGATCATCGACTTCTTCGAAACCCAGGGGTGGGATGTGCACTGCGCCCACCGCAGAGAGCACTGGGGCCGTGAGTTCATGGAACCCAGCGAATGCACACGCATCGACTACACGGAGATCGCCGCCTGCGACGTCTTCGTCGCGTTCCCCGGCGCACCGGCATCCCCGGGCACGCACATCGAGATCGGGTGGGCCTCCGCCTGGAACAAACCCATCGTCTTACTCCTCGACGAGGGAGCCGAGTACGCGTTCCTCGTCCGAGGCCTCTCAGCGGTCGCCGACGTCCAGATGATCACCATCGATCCCGAGCAGCCCACCGGACCACGCATCCTCACCGCGATCGAGCACGCGCAGGCAGGAGCCGTCAGTGAAGCCTGAGTATCCCGACCTCCACACGCTCTACCTGGATTCCCTGCGACAGGTCTACACCGGGTTCGAATACCAGAACAGTCCCCGCGGGCAGGACGAACGCGAAATCATCGGCTACACCGCACGCCTGACCAACCCGGCCCGGCGGTACTGCTTGGCCAGGTCTCGTCGGCAGAACATCATCTTCAACTACGCCGAAGCACTGTGGTACCTCTCAGGGAAGAACGACCTCGACTTCATCCGCACCTACGCACCCTCGATGAGCCGGTACAGTCCCGACGGCCTCAGCCTGCCGGGCACCGGGTATGGTCCCAAACTGCTCAGACACGTCGGCGACGAGACTGCGATCGAACGAATCGTGAACATCCTCCGCGAGGATGACCCTGCGAGCAAGCGTGCCGTTCTGCAGATCTTCGACGACTCCGAAGACATCTACCGCCGCAACATCGACGTCTCCTGCACGCTGGCTCTCCAGCTGTTGCGCCGTGAGGACCGTCTGCACATGGTCGCGTTCATGCGCGCCAACGACGCGTACATGGGACTGCTCAACGACACGTTCTCCTTCACGTTCATCCAAGAATTTCTCGCCTCGATGCTGGGCCTGACCCCGGGTGTGTACATCCACAACGTCGGCTCGGCGTCGATGAATCCGGCGATCTGCGGATCGAGTTCGACGATCGAGGTGCTCAGCTCGACGGGTTCGCGGCTGGGGAAGGTCCCAGCGGAAGCGCCTGCCGGGGCACTGGCCGTGCCGGCTTCGGCGGGATTGGCGAGTTGCTCTGTCATGGATCTCCTTCGACCTGTCGCGATCGGCCCTTCCCAGCTGATCGGCAACTAATATATCAGATGCGTTCCTGTAGTGTAGGCAGAGAATTCCAGCCGATGCAATACATTTGCCGCAGAGATTACGAGGGGTCTTCTCATGAGCACATCCGCCGACGCGACGTCACCGACGACGTCCTTGGCGAATCATGCCTATGAGATCCTCCGCCACCGTCTCATCATGCTCGACATCGCTCCGGGCGATCCGATCAATGAGGCGGCCCTCAGTGCCGAGCTCGAGGTCGGCCGCACGCCGATCCGCGAGGCCCTCAAGCGACTCGAGCGCGATCACCTCGTGGTGTCCTATCCGCGGCGCGGCACCTTCGCCACCAACGTCGACCTCACCGATCTGTCGGCGATCTCCGAGATGCGGGAGGCCCTCGAGCCCATCGCCGCCAGGCGCGCGGCTCGCAACCTCACGCCGGAGCGTCGCGCGGATTTCACAGCCGCGATCGCCGGTCTCAAGGCACTCGAGGCGACCGACGAGCAGCGGACCCTCATGGAACGCGATCTCGACGTCCACCGCCTCATCTACAGCTCGGTGGACAATCCGCACCTATCGGAGACCCTCATCCGCCTCGATGATCTGGCCACCCGCATCTGGTGCCTCGTCATCCCGGGGATCCCGGATCTCGTCACTCACATCCGCGAGCACATCGATCTGCTCGAGGCGATCCTCGACGGGGACGAACAGACCGTGGCCGCCCGCGCCGCCGAGCACGTCCGCGAGTTCGACAAGACCGTCCGCGCCACCTTGCGCTGAGCCCAGCCAGAACTGGACCCGCGCTTCACGGTCCCGTCATCGCACACAGATTCAGAGTCGCTGCCGCCCTGAACCACCGAGGCGCAGCGAGACCCGCGCCGCCGCCTGAACGCAGTGTTCGCCGAGCTCGGCGATGCGGGTCGCATCGGTGCGGAACTTCGGTGCGGCGATGAGGACGGCCGCGACCACTTCACCGCGATGGTCGTGCACGGGTGCGGCGATGCCGACCTCGTGCGGAGAGGTTTCGGCATCGTTGAGTGCATAAGCGGGACCGCCGGCGCGATCCGGACCGTCGCCGGCGTCGCGGAACACCTTCACCGAGGCACTTCCCTCCGTCCGATATCGCGACCCCAGACTGGACGTGTGCTTGACCGGCTCGGGACTCGGAACCTGTTCGACGGTGACCGCCTCGGCGCCGTCCCACACCATCAGCGCACTCGTCTCGGAAGTGGCCCGCGTGAGTGCCTGCAGGATGGGATACGCTGCCCTGCGAACATCAAGATCGGCCAACAGAGGGCCCGCGATCGCGATGATTCCCAGACCCAGCCGATACCGCCTGGACGGCGCCTGTTCGACGATCCCCTCCTGCTCGAGCGAGGCGAGAATCCGCGACACCGAACTCTTGTGCAGCCCCACGCGCGGTGCGATCTCGGTGACACCGAGCTCCTGCCGGTCCGGCGCGAAACAGCGCAGGATGGCGACGGTGTTTTCGATGACCGAGGCACCGCGGCGTGGGTTGTCAGGCGATTGTCGGGACATGGTGTGAGTATATTCGCCAGCCGGTGCCTCAGGCCGGAATGATGTTGTGTTCGGCCCCGAACGGGAACTTCGTGATGTCCTCGGAACCGCTTTCCCCGACCACGACGATGTCATGTTCGCGGTAACCGCCGGCACCCGGCTGCCCCTCGGGAATGGTGATCATCGGCTCCATGGAGATGACCATTCCCGGCTCGATGACGGTGTCGATGTCTTCTCTCAGTTCAAGCCCGGCCTCACGCCCATAGTAGTGGCTGAGCACTCCGAATGAGTGTCCGTACCCGAAGGTGCGGTTTTCGAAGAGTCCGTGCTCGAAGTAGATCTCATTGAGTTCGGCGGCGATGTCCTTGCACACAGCGCCGGGCTTGATGAGTTCGATACCGCGTTTGTGCACTTCGACGTTGACGTTCCACAGCTCGAGCGACCGAGCGTCGGGCTCTCCGTAGAAGAGCGTGCGCTCCAGCGCGGTGTAATAGCCGGTCGGCATGGCGAAGCAGTTGAGGCTGAGGATGTCACCTTTTCGGATCTTGCGGGTCGTCGCCCAATTGTGCGCGCCATCGGTGTTGATACCCGATTGGAACCACACCCAGGTATCACGGATCTCCTGGTCGGGGAACGTCCTAGCGATCTCATGAGTCATCGCCTCAGTGCCGATGAGCGCGAGTTCGTACTCGCTGATGCCTTCGGTGATGGCGGCCTTGATCGCCTCACCGCCGAGGTCGCCGATTCGAGCGCTGTGCTTGATCACCTCGATCTCCTCGGGTGACTTGATCATCCGCTGGCGCATCGACTCCTTCGAGATGTCGACGAGTTCCGCTGCAGGGAAGGCATCTTGGAGCCTGTTGCGATTCTCGAGGGGCAGGTTGTCGTCTTCGACGCCGAGACGGCGCGGGTTTCCGATTCCGCGCTGACGCAGGCCCTCCTGGATCGCATAGTAGTAGTTGTCACGACGCCAATCCGTGTACACGATGTTCTCCCCGTAGCTGGTTCGCCACGGCATGCCTGCATCGATATTCGCGGTGATCGTCACCGTGTCGTCGGCCGTGACGACCATGGCATATGAGCGACCGAAGTAGGTGAAGAGGAAGTCCGAGTAGTACTTGATGTTGTGATAAGCGGTGAGGACCACTGCGTCGAGCTCCTTCTCGGCCATAATGGCGCGCAGTCCGGTCAGTCTCCGCTCCATCTCCCCATCGGAGAAGGTCAGCGGTGTCTTGGACCCGTTGTGGAGGACCTTGAGCCGCTCGAGGTCAGCGACGGAGGCGTTGTCAGCAAAGGTGGTCATGGGTTTCTCCTATTCGTTCGACACCGCCGTCTCGGTGCCGCGGCGGCGTGGTGGGGGTTCTGGACGACTTCAGACGTCGCGCAGAGGCTTATGGAAGGTCTCCTTGGCGCAGATGACTGCACCGAGACAGATTGCGGCCGCAGCCATGAGGTACCAACCGGGGGCAAGATGCGAATTGGTCAGGCCGATGAGCAGAGTGGCCATAAAAGGTGCGGTGCCGCCGAACAGGGCGTTCGACACGTTGGAGCTCACGGCAAACCCGGTGTACCGGATACGTGTCGGGAACATCTCGGCAAGGAAGCTCGGCAGAGTGCCGTCGTTGAGGGTGAGCATGGCTCCGAGTCCGATCTCGACAAGGACGACGAGCGTGAAGCTGCCGGCGTCCAGCAGCATGAAGGCCGGCACCGTGAGGACGATGAAAGTGACTGACGCGATGATGAGCATCCTTTTGCGACCGAACCGATCCGAGGCCAGACCGGTGAGCAGGATGAAACCGATATAGGTGACGAGAGCGATGGTGGTGGCGATGAATGATTCGGTAGCCCCATAGCCGAGCTCGGTCGTGAGATAGGTGGGCATATAGGTCAGGACGACATAGAACCCGACGGCGTTGAGCAGCACCGCGCACATCGAGATGACCAGGGGCCGCCAGTGGTCCCGGAACATGGCGAAGACCGGGGCTTTGATCACTTCATCCTGCTGAGCGAGTTCACGGAATGCCGGCGTGTCCTCGAGTCGGGTTCGGATATAGCGGCCGATCAGTCCCATGGGCGCGGCAAGGAAGAATGGGAGCCTCCAACCCCAGCTCTCCAGCTGTCCATCGCTCAGCGTCGACGAGAGGACTGCGGCGAGCACCGATCCCAATAGCAATCCGGTGGCGGTGCTGGCTGGAACGACGGCTGCGTAGAGACCGCGTCGCCGCGGTGGTGCGTATTCGACGAGGAACGCCGAGGCCCCCGCATATTCGCCTGCGGCGGAGAAGCCCTGCACGAGGCGGACGACGAGCAGCAGCACAGGCGCCAGGAATCCGGCCACCGCGAAGCTCGGCAGCAGACCGATGGCAAACGTCGAGACAGACATGATGAGAATCGAGACGGACAGTGCGGAACGTCGTCCGATCTTGTCTCCGATATGACCCCAGATGAAGCCGCCGATGGGGCGGACGACGAAGGAGACGGCGAAGACCGCAAAAGTGGACAGAAGCGCGAGATTGCCTTCGGACTCAGGGAAGAAGACGATCGCAATGGTCGTCGCAAAATACCCGTAGACGCCGTAGTCGAACCATTCGACGAAGTTGCCGACGAAACTGGCGGAGACGACGCGCCGCAGCGTCCGCTTCTGCTCGATATTCGGCTGCGCGGTCGCCGACGCATCTGATTTCACAGCGTCGTTGTCCTCTGGAGCGAGGTCGGACTTCATTGTCTTCTCCATCGTTGTGAACAGTGACAACGCGGTGTTGCATTCTTTACAACTGCGTTGCATTTAAGGTTATTGTGTCCCGGTCACCCGGTCAAGAGATTTCTGCTCAGAACTGCGCGCAATCAGAAAGCGGCAGGCGAAAGGACCCGCCGGACTGCATGTCCGACAGGGCCTTGGAACTGAACTCGCCCCGACACAGCGAAGCCCCGCACGACCTTTCGATCGTGCGGGGCTTCGCTGATGCGGGCGGTGTCGCCTACCTGCTCGACACGCGTCCGAAGAGATTCGCGATCGGGGCGAGCAGCAGCGGCCTGGCGGCGAACCAACCGGCCACGACCACGACCATCGCGATGAGGAACCAGATGAGACCGGCCCATCCGACCACGTCCGTGCCGGCGAACATGTACCCGAGGTTCTGTCGCAGACCGGTCGTGAACACGAGGAACACGTGGACGAGGATGAAGAAGACGAAGAACAGCATCGTCGGGAAGTGGATCGCCCGAGCCAGCGGCGCCGGGTAGATCTTGTTCAGCGTCGTGGCGTTCTTCGGCCACCATTCGCTCATCCGCACGCCGGTGATCGCGGCCAACGGTGCGGCGATGAACACGATGATGAAGTACATCAGCTGTTGGAGAGCGTTGTAGTTGACCCACGCATCTTCCATCGGCCATTCCATCGTTCCGTACTGGAGCGCCGCCGACAGCGCGTTCGGGAACACTTCCCAACTGGTCGGCACGATGCGTGCCCAGTGCCCGGAGACGAAGAGCAGCACGACGAAGACCACACCATTGGCCAGCCAAAGCAGATCGAGGCTCGTGTGCAGCCAGAGGTTGATGCTGATCTTCTTCCCACCCTTCTTCGGGGTGTAGAACGCCGGCGGCTTCTGCTGGTGACGCACCTGCAGACCCGACCGGATGATGAGCACCATGAAGAAGATGTTGAGGAAGTGCGTCCACCGCACCCAGCCCGGGAAGCCGGGATCGACGAAGTCCGGGATGTGGTATTCGCCCGGGTAGCGTTCGAGGAACTCCGGCACGCCCGGCAGGGTCGTGACTCCGCGCGCGGCGAGGATGAGGATCCCGGCTGCGACGATGAGTCCGCCGAGTCCCAGCCCGACGAGTTTGGACCACTGCCCCAGCGACTTCGAACCGATCATGATCGGTTCCTTCTTCGCTGCAGGCTTCGCCGAGGCAGTACTGCCCGAACCCGAAGACGTGGCCTTTGCGGCCGGTGCCGTCTTCGCGGCCGGCTTGTCCGCGGTGCGTGCGGCAGCCTTCTCGTCCGCCTTCGCGGCGGGCTTGGCCATCGGTTTGCGCTGAGCGGGCTTGTCCGCCGTCTTCGCCGCCGTCTTCGCCATCGGCTTGCGCTGAGCGGGTTTCTTCTCGGCTTCGTCAGATTTCTTCTCCGACGCCGAGGCGGCTCCCGCTGCGGCGGCACCTGCACCGGCGGCGGCTCCCGCACCAGCGACTGCCGCACCGGCACCGACGCCGCCGATTCCGGTGCGTCGACCCTGGGGCTTCTTCTCACCGGATTCGTCAGCTGCAGCCGGCTTCGCCTCGGCCGGCTTGCCCGCCTCGGCAGATGCGGCATCGGTCGACTTAGCGTCTGCGGCTTTCTCTTCAGCCGGAGCCGAAGCGGCGGCCGAGCCTGCGGCAGGTTTGGCAGCGTGCGCCGGAGCAAAGCCTTCCGGTGGCCAGGGGTCTCCCCCGGCGGTGCGGGGAAGTCCGCGGCGCAGCGGTACATCGGAGAGTTCTCCGGAGCCCGCACCGCTCGCGGCTGCTGCAGCCACACCGGCACCGGCAACACCTGCACCAACAGCGGCGGCTGCCGCGGGAGCAGCCGACGAGGACTCGGAGGCAGAATCGGCTGATGCGTCAGTTGGAGCAGTACCGGAAGAGTCGGCCTGAGCGGCGGATTCCTCCGCAGTGCCCGAGGCAGGAGCGGATACAGCCGTTGCCGGAGCAGCAATGCCTGCGGCCTTGACGCCGGCGGGCGCGAAGCCTTCCGGCGGCCAAGGATCTCCACCGGCAACACGCGGCAGACCGCGACGCAGGGGAACCTCGGCGGCAGGTTCTGCCCCAGCCGACTCAGCATCAGAGGCAGAGGTGGCGACGGCAGCGCCTGCAGCCACGCCGGCTCCAGCCGTTGCCGCGGCGGCAGCAGGAGCGGCCGAGGACTCTTCGTCCGACTCGACGGACGCCGATTCCTCGGTCGAATCTTCGACAGAGGAATCCTCTTCGGCAGCTGGTACTTCGGCCGACACTGCGGGCGCAGCAGAAGCACCGGTGGCCTTCACTCCGGCAGGAGCAAGGCCTTCCGGCGGCCAAGGCTCTCCACCCTCGACGCGCGGAAGACCTCGACGCAGAGGCACCTCGGCAGAAGTAACTGCCTCAGCAGGCTCCTCGACCGAATCCTCAGCGGGCTCATCGGCTTCAGCGGAAGCATCTGCCCCCGTCGATTCCTCGGCTTCGGTCACATCGGAGTCGGCCGCCTCGGCGGGGGAACCTTCATCCAGTTCCTCCGTCTCGGCAGTCTCCGGCAGCCATGAAGCGCCCTCTTCCAAGGGTTGGCCGATGGTGCCCTCCGGGGGCCAGGGGTCTCCGCCTTCGACCCGGGGCAGACCCGAGCGCAGCGAACTGGAATAGGTTGCCATATCAGGACTTGTTCTCGTTCAGTGATTCGATGGCCTGGGGAACGACCTTGAACAGGTCGCCGACGACGCCGAAATCGGCGATGTCGAAGATCGGGGCTTCGGCGTCCTTGTTGACTGCGACGATGGTCTTCGACGTCTGCATGCCGGCCTTGTGCTGGATCGCGCCGGAGATGCCGAGAGCCACGTAGAGCTGCGGGGACACCGACACACCGGTCTGGCCGACCTGATGCGACTGGGCGATGTAGCCGGCGTCGACGGCCGCACGGGAGGCGCCGAGGGCTGCGCCGAGGGTGTCGGCGAATTCGCCGACGAGCTCGAAGGACTCCTCCGAACCGACGCCGCGACCACCGGACACGACCTTCTGCGCACCGCGCAGCTCTGGACGCGAGGAGGTTTCGACGACGGCTTCGAACGAGTCGATCGCAGCCGAGCGCTTACCGGAATCGGCGACCTCAAGGGCCTGCGTGTTCGCGGACTGAGCTTCTGCACGCGCCTCGATCGAGCCCAGGCGCACGGTGACGATGGGGGCACCGAAGGTCGGAGCCGAGGATGCGGTGTAGCCGCCGCCGTAGACGGAGTGGTTGGCCACGATGCCTTCGGAGTCGCGTTCGAGTCCGACGGCGTCGACGCACACGGCCGATCCGCTGCGCACGGCGTAGCGACCGGCGATGTCGCGACCGTCGAGGGTGTTCGGCACAAGCACGGCGTCGGGAGCAGTGAGCTCCGCGGCTGCGGCCACGGCGTCGACGGCTGCGGTGCCGAGGTTGCCCTCGGCGGCTGCGGCGGTCAGTGTTGCCACGGCGCCGAGTTCGGCGGCCTTCTCGGCAGCAGCTTCGGCGCTTCCGGCGGCGAGCACGAGGGCGACGGGCGAGCCGATCTCAGCGGCTCCGCCGAGCAGTTCGGCGGCCGGCTTCTCCAGCTGACCTTCGGCATCGGCGGTGAGGACGACGAGAATGGAATCCTGCGGGAATTCTGACATGACGATTCTCCTTAGGCCAGACGGTTCTTGGTGAGGTATTCGGCGAGTTCGACGCCGCCATTGCCTTCGTCGACGACCTTCTCGCCGGCTTCGCGCGGCGGCTTCTCGGCGACGGTGACCATGATCGAGCGAGCCACGGACTGGTCCTCGGCATCGATGTCGAGATCGGAGAGGCTGATAACCTCGAAGGGCTTCTTCTTCGCCGCCATGATGCCCTTGAAGTTCGGGAATCGAGCCTCGGGAAGCGCCTCGGTGATGGAGATGACGGCAGGCAGTTCGGCCGAGACCTGCTGCTTTCCGCCTTCGACCGCGCGGGTGCCTGCAACCTTGCCGTCGCTCAGTTCGACGGTGGTCAGGCCAGTCACGTGCGGGTAGTCGAGGTGTTCGGCGAGCATCGCCGGCATCATGCCGCCGTTGCCGTCGGTGGAGACGTTGCCGGTCACGACGAGGTCGAACTCACCGCGGCGCAGAGCGGCGGCGAGCACCTCGGCGGTCAGGCCCAGATCCGCACCGGCCAAACCCTCATCGGCCACGTGCACGGCATTGTCGGCACCCATGGCCAGGCCCTTGCGGATCGTGGCGGTCGCGGTATCGGGCGCCATCGAGATGACGGTCACCTCGGTGTCGCCGTCGGAGTCCTTCTGCGCCAGGGCGACCTCGAGGGCACGCTCACCGATCTCATCGAGGACGGCTTCCGAGGCGCCGCGATCGGCGAGCCCGGTTTCCAAGTTCAACTTGCGGTCGCCGTACGTATCCGGGACCTCTTTGACCAACACCGCGATCTTCAAGGATGACTCCTTAGGTTCGTGAAGCAGTTCCAGCTGCGTGAGACTTTCGTCTCATAATCTACAGGTGGCTGATTTCCGTCCGTTGACCGGGTCCGGGTTAGAACCGATCATGTCCATCACCCATGGTACGTGGTAGGCACCACAGATATCTCCGTTACTGTACGAACGATCGACAGAATTTGTCCAGCGCGTCGGACTCCGCAACCATGCGGACTTTCCTCGCCGAGGCGGTCCCCCTGTCGTCGACGACGGGACCTCGACGCAAGGTCATCCCCTCGCCGAGGCGGGGCCCTAGAATGGGAAGGAGACCGACCAGTCCTCCCGGTGCCCACCGCCGCCTCTCCGCGCGAGTGCATCAGGGCAGGTTGAACGCAGAGGTCGCAGGCAAGACGCAGACATCAACGGTGAAGGAGCGCCCGTGGCATTCGATCTCGACGACATCGATCGCAGCATCATCGCCGCCCTCGTCGAGGATTCCCGCCTGAGCGTGCGCCAGCTGGCCGAACGCGTCCACATCTCGCGTTCGGCCGCGCACAAGCGCTTCACCGCCCTCGTCGAGTCCGGGGCGATCCGGAAATTCACCGCCGAGGTCGACCGCGAGGCCCTCGGCATGAGCGTGACCGCGGTCGTCGTGGTCAAGATCGACGAGCGGCCCTGGCCTCAGGTCCGCGAGGATCTGGCCGCACTGCCCTTCGTCGAGAAGGTGCAGGCCGTCAGCGGCGACATCGATGCGCTGGTGACGGTGAATGCCCCGGGCAACACGGCCCTGTCGCAGGTGATCCTGCAGCGGATCCACGAGGTGCCGGGAGTCGTGTCCTCCCGCTCCCTGCTCATCCTCGACGAGGCGGAGGGTCACCGGCCCGGTGCCGGTTGAGCGAGCCCGGTGCCTGCTGACCCCGGGTCCCCGGCCGGCTGAGCCGGACCGGCTTCAGTCCTTCTGGTACTCCTTGATCGCCTGCTCGGCCAGATCGAGGCCGTATTCCGCGTCCGCGTAACCGGCGATCGTGGCCTTGCCGATGGGGTAGACGTGTCCGGCCTTGACGGCGGGGAGGTCCTTGAACACCGCTGAGTCCAGCAGCGCCTCGGTGAGCTTGTCGTAGTCACCGCGCAGGTCCGAGTCGACGAAGATGACATCGGCATCGGACAGGCTCTTGTCGAGCACTTCGAGGGAGATCTGAGCTTCGGGCTCGGCCTTGCCGGACTTGTTGCCCTCCTGGTCGGCATTGCCGTACTTCTCCACCATGGCGTCCTCATCGGCCGACCAGTCGAAGCCGAGCGGGGTCAGAATCGTGCCGAGCATGTTCTCGCTGCCCCACAGATAGGCCGAGTTCTCCTCGAACGAGGACGCGACCCCGATCGTGGTGCCCTCGGTGACATCGGAGTACTGGTCGGCGAGTTCCTTCTGTCGGGCTTCGAACTCATCGTCGAGTTCGTCGAGCTCATCGGCCTTGTTCACCGCATCGGCGACCTCCCCGACGCGCTGCTTCCAATCCCCGCGCTCACCGCCGCGCAGAGTGAATTGGTAGACGGGGGCGATCTCCTCGAGCTGCTCGATCATCTCCGAGTCGTAGACGTTCGGCGACAGGATGAGGTCGGGCTCCGCCTCGGCGAGCTTCTCCAGATCGGGCTCCTGCTGGGCGGCGACGGGGATGTCGCCGAGCTCGTCGACCCATTCCTCGGGCACGGCCGGTTCCTGGTACGCTCCCTGGGCGACGGGCGGCGCATCGAGGTCCATGAGCGTTTCGGTCGCGGCGTAGTGCAGGGTGGCCACGGCCTCCGGGTTCTCGGGCACCTCGACCTCGGCACCGGTGGCATCGGTGACGGTGCGGGTCTCGGAAGAGCTGCTCGATGCCGCTTCCCCGGTCCCTCCTTGGCAACCGGCGAGGAGGGCGAGGCCGGCGGTTCCGGCGATGACGGCTGTGCTCAGACGTGTCAGTGACATGGATCTTCCTTGTTCGAATCTGGCGGGTTGAGGCCTCGAGGGGTGTTCGAGGGGGTCAGGAGCTGGTGGCGATGACGGCCGAGCGGAAGCGGCCGAAGCCCCACCCGATGTCTCTCACCTCGACCTCGGCGGCCCCGAGTCCGCGCAGAGTCGCGGTGAGCTCACCGCTGGTCAGCGTCGGGTTGCCGGTGGTGGCCAGGGTCGTGATGAGCTCTTCGGCCTGATGGTCATCGGCCTCGGCGTCGTCGGTGAAGGGCTCGACGATGACCAGGGTCCGACTCGCGGCGAGCATGCGATCCAGCAGCGAACCGATAGCGTCTCGGGAGCGTCCGGTCAGTCCGGCGATCACGAGCGTGCAGTCGACGCTCGGCCAGTCCTCGCCGCCGGCCAGGGCCTGCGCTGCCGGGGTGTGGATCGTCCGCCCCGAATCCGGGGCTCGTCGCGTCAGGGCGGCGGCCGCCTCGGCGTCGACGTCGCCGGCCAGGGCGAGGCTCGCGGCCGTGGTCACGGGTTCGAGGTCGAGAATGGGGTCGAGGACGTACTGGAGGTGGTCGAGGCTGCGTCCGCGGTGGGCGGTGTCGAGCTCGGCGTCCGCGGCGCGCTGGTCATGCCAGGTGTCGGCCTCCGCCGTCGAGGCTCGTGAGGTGCGGGCGGCGAATCCGCCCTTGAGGACGTCGATGAGGTCGACGAGCGAGAAGAGGTCGAGCAGTGCCGGGCTGCTCAGATCGAGCCCGTCGGCGGCGCCTTCGCCGGTGAGCACCGCTCCCGTGGGGGTGTTGCGGTAGTCCTGCTCCTCCCGGGTGAGGAGCCCGAGGGAGCACATGGCCGTCAGCACCGCTTGGGCGCGATCGGCTGCGATGCCGAGTTCGGCGGCGATCGCCTCGGCGGTGGACACCCCACCGGCGACGAGGTCGTTGATGCCGAGCGTCACGGCGGTCCGGGTGATGATCGGGGGCAGCAGTTCGGTCATCTCATGGACCTGGTGGAGGACGTCGAGAGTGCCCTCCGGTTCGGGCCGGTCCTCACTCGCGCCCGCGGCGGCAGCGGTCGCGGCGGGAGCGGCAGAATCCTCGGACGCGGGACCGGCGGCGTCCGAGGGCGGGGATGCGGCGACGGAGCCCTCGACCGGTGAGTCCGCACCGGCGGAGCCCTCGGCCGCACGGGTCTCGGCGGGAGTGGTCGGCATCTTCCGCCAGTAGCCGACGACCTCGACGTCCTCCTTGGGCAGGCCGAGGTCCCGGCGCAGGCAGCGGCGGATGGGCGCGATGGTCAGCGTCTCGCCCGCGCACCAGGCGAAGGTGCGGCCGGCCGGCAGGCTGAGGCTCCTCACGGCCTCGTACATCAGCCCCGACTCGCCCGGGGCGATGGAGCCGCGGACGAGCCAGTCGATCTCGACGTCGGCCTCGGTGGGGATGTCCTGGATGTCATCGGAGGTGGGGACCTCGACGATGATGTGGCCGCGGGTGCCCGCCGGCGCTTCCTCGAGCCACCGCCCGACGGCCGGCAGGGCGGTCTCGTCGGCGACGAGGAGGTGGAAGTCGATGCCTTCGGCCAGACCCGCGCAGGTCTTCGGCCCGGCGAAGCTGATGCGATCGCCGATCGCGACACCGAAGGCCCAGTCCGAGGCGAGGCCGGTCTCGTGGCGGACGACGTCGACGGTGAAGGAGCGCGATTCGGCATCGACGCTGCGAACGGTGTAGTCGCGGGCGCGGTTGAGCGCCTCCCGGTTCCATTGGAAGCGGAACTCCTGCTGCTCACCGATATCGAGGGCTGTGCCGTCGGGCGGCGGGATGACGAGTTTCACGTGATCGTCGAAACCCTCGGAGCGGAACGCAGGCCGTGGCATCCCGTCGACCTCACCGGCGTTCAACTGATCGCCTGCCAGTGTCAGGCGTCGCATGTTCGGGGTGATGTCCGCGATGCCGGTGACTTCCACCTCTCGCAGGATGATCGGCAGCACCTGCAGGGGCCTGGAAGTCCGCGGCATATTGTCAGCTCCGAGGGTCTCTTGACGTATGAAACAGCGAGAAACAGAGAAGCAGGCCGACAACTTCAAGCAGGTGTGTCAACTGCCTTAAGCAAGATCGGTGTTCCCTATATCCCATAGGTGAGCCTAACCTGAGATTCGGGAGGGTGCAAGCGATCCGGTCCACCTCGACCCAATCCGCACCCGCGGCCTCAGTCGGCGGCGAGCGTCTTCCGCACCGCGCGGATCGTCAGCTCGAGTGCGCGTCGGCGCCTCTCGGGCTCAGCCGAGTCCTCCGAGAGGCCGAAGAGGTGACCCGATCCGATGGTGAGGAAGACGTACATCGCAGCCCAGGTCACCGGAACCTCCTCCGTGATCGAACCATCGGCCTGACCTCGGGCGATGACCCACTCGAGGACGTCGTCATCGCTGCCGTCGGGGGCCGCCTCGGCGAAGGCGTCATCGGTGACGATCGGATCGTCGGCGAACATCAGCGTCAGGACCTCGGGGAGGGCGAACAGCCGCTCGCACATCCGCTCGACCGCCTCGAGGCCGGTTCCCGCCTCCGGGCGGGCGTCCAGGACGGCCCGACCGAACATGCGCGCGCCGAGGCGGGCCACCTCGGCGACGAGAGCCTCCCGATCCCCGAAATGCCGATAGAGCGTCGTCCGCCCGACGCCGATCGCGCTCGCGATCTCGAGCATCGAGGCCTGCGAGTTCTCCGCCAGGGCCGACAGCGATTCCTTCAGCAGGCCCTCCCGCCCCAGCCTCCGCATTCCGGCACCTTCGGTCACGTGCGAACCATCCCTTCATCAGCGAAAACACAATCAGTGGAACACTCATGTACCAGTTTGGTACGATTGTATCCCAGCTTCGCAGAGTGAGGATCGCAATGAGCACGGACAACAGCAGCCCGGTCACCCCCTCGGGCCCCGCCGTCTTCAAGCTCGGCCGCACGGACATCATCGTCATCGGCTTCGTGTGCGTGAGCATCGGCGTCGCCCTCGGATTCCTCCTGCCCACGCTGGGCTCGCTGGCCGCGCGGTTCCCCATCCCCTTCGGCGATCCGATCGAGAAGCTCAGCCGGTTCGACCAGCCCTGGGTGGTCGCCATCCGACCGATCATCGGCGCCGTGCTCGGACTCATCGCCGCCGCCGTCATCGCCGGTTCGAACACCCCGGTCCTCGTCTCCGACGACGAGATCGTCATCGGAGACGAGAACGACCACCCGCTGCGCATCTCCCGCGCCTCCTTCTCCACCGCGTACT
Organism: Brevibacterium iodinum ATCC 49514; assembly: GCF_900169265.1. Lineage (GTDB taxonomy): Bacteria > Actinomycetota > Actinomycetes > Actinomycetales > Brevibacteriaceae > Brevibacterium > Brevibacterium iodinum. Next base: position 84,223 of record NZ_FXYX01000006.1, on the reverse strand, counting down.
TCGCCGACGGCAAGCTCACGATCCTCACCGAGGGCGGCCATCAGGCCTACCGGGGCGCTGTCGAGGGCAGGAAGGACGCCGTCGCCGAGGCTTTCACCTCCCGCGGATACCGTTGGGGCGAGATCTGAGACCGGTCGAGGACACCGCCCCACAGCCCGGCCAAACGTCCACCGGACCTGCCGGAACCGGCCTGTTCGTCCGCACTTGACGGCACGTTTGGCCACCCGTCCGCACCTGTCTCGAACCCATGGAATCGTGATCTGCCTCACGTCACCATGGGGCCATGACCATCGACGTTCCCACCACAGGCCGCTCACTGCCCCAGCTGCAGCCGATCAGCTTCATCGGCGCAGATGGCCGGCTCACCGACACTCCGACCGAAGGGCTGCGGATCCCCAGCGATGCCACCCTCACCGGTCTCTACCGGCAGATGGTCCTCGTCCGCCGGTTCGAAGCACAGGTCACGCACCTGACCCGGCAGGGTCGGCTCGCGACCTACCCCTCCGCAGCAGGTCAGGAAGCCGCCGAGGTGGGGGCCACCACTGCGCTGGCCCCGAACGACTGGCTCTTCCCCACCTACCGTGACTCGGCAGCGCTGCTGACCCGCGGGGTGCCCGTCGCCGAGATCCTCGCCGCCTTCCGTGGGGACTGGCACTGCGGTTTCGATCCGCACGAATATCACACCTCACCTGCGGCGACACCGCTGGCGACGCAGACCCTGCATGCCACGGGCTTCGCGATGGCCGCGAAGCTCAAGGGCGAGGACGCCGCGACTCTGACCTTCCTCGGCGACGGCGCCAGCAGTGAAGGCGATACCCACGAGGCGTTCAACTTCGCCTCCGTATGGCAGACCCCGACGGTCTTCGTCCTGCAGAACAACCAGTACGCGATCTCCACTCCCCTGCGGGAGCAGACGAATGCGACGATGCTCGCCGACCGGGCCGCCGGCTACGGAATGCCGGGCCTGCGCGTCGACGGCAATGACGTCGCCGCCGTATTCGCCGCCGTCTCCGCGGCGCTGGCGCGCGGTCGGAACGGAGATGGTCCGACCCTCATCGAGTGCCTCACCTACCGGATGGAGTCGCACACGAACTCCGACGATCCGACGAAGTACCGTGACACCGAGGAGGTCGAGCACTGGAAGCAGTTCGATCCCATCGACCGTCTCGAGAAGTACCTGCGACAGACCGGTGCCCTCGACGATGCCGGCGTCGAGGAGATCGCCGAGGCGGCCGAGACCCTGGCCGCGTCCGTTCGCGATGCGATGAACACCGAGGCCGAAATCGACCCGCGCGAACTCTTCGCACACGTCTACGCGACCCCGCGCACTGCCCTGGCCGAGCAGCAGCAGGTCCTCGAAGCCGAACTCGCAGCGGCGGGTCACGCATGAGCGTCGAAACGGGCACCGATCCGACCGTGGTGAACGGCGAAACGACCACAGCCGCCTCGGCGACAGCACCCACCCCGTCATCGGTGACGATGACGAAGGCACTCAACCAAGCCCTGCGGGACTCCCTGGCCGACGACGACACTGTGCTCATCTTCGGTGAGGATGTCGGCCGCCTCGGCGGGGTTTTCCGGGTCACGGAAGGTCTGCGGGCCGAATTCGGGTCGAACCGAGTATGGGATTCGCCGCTCGCGGAGTCGGGCATCATCGGCACCGCGATCGGCATGGCGATGAACGGGATGCGGCCCGTGGTCGAGATGCAGTTCGACGCCTACGCCTACCCTGCGTTCGAGCAGATCGTGTCCCATGTGGCGAAGATGAGGAATCGGACGAAAGGCCGGGTCAGCCTGCCGATCACGATCCGGATTCCCTATGCCGGCGACATCGGCGGAGTCGAGCACCACTCGGATTCGTCCGAGGCCTATTGGACGTCGACACCGGGTCTGACCGTCGTCACGCCGTCGAATCCAGCCGACGCGTATTCGCTGCTGCGCGAATCGATCGCCTCCGATGATCCGGTCGTGTTCATGGAGCCGAAGTCGCGGTACTGGATGAAGGAGACGCTGTCCCTGCCGGTGTCGATGGCACCGATGAATCGGGCGCAGGTCGTCCGCGAGGGCACCGACGTCACGCTGCTCGCCTATGGTCCGACCGTGCGGACGGCGCTCGATTCCGCCGAAGCGGGAGCCGATCACGGACTGTCCATCGAGGTCATCGACCTGCGCACGCTCTCACCGTTCGACGATGAGACCGTGTCCGCCTCGGTGCGCAAGACCTCGCGCGCGGCGATCATCCACGAAGCCGCGCAGTTCGGCGGATACGGCGCCGAGGTGGCCGCCCGCCTCACCGAACGCAACTTTACTTACCTGTCGGCCCCGATCCTGCGGGTCACTGGGTTCGATGTGCCGTATCCGTCGCCGAAGCTCGAGGAGTTCTACTTGCCCACCGTCGAACGCGTGCTCGATGCGCTCGAGTCCTGGGATTGGGAGCTGTGATGAGTGCTGATGTGAATACGGGTACGCGCGAGTTCATCCTTCCCGACCTCGGCGAAGGCCTCACCGAGGCGGAGCTGATCTCGTGGAAGGTCGAGATCGGAGACGAGGTCCACGTCGATCAGATGGTCGTCGAGGTCGAGTCCGCGAAGTCCGTCGTCGAGCTCCCCTGCCCGTACGCCGGGCAGGTCGTCAGCCTTCACGCAAACGCCGGGGACACCGTCAGCGCAGGCCAGGCCCTGCTCACCGTCGCCGAGGCGGGGGTCGAGATGGGTGCGGGTGACGAGGGTGACGGCGGGACGCCTGCGAGCGTGAGCCAATCCGGCTCGTCGACGGAGAACTCCAGCGGCGCGAACCTCATCGGCTACGGCACTTCGGAGCCGAAGACCCGTTCGGCGAAGAAGCGCTCGTTCGGCGGCAAGCACGCGGCGGCGCCCGCTGTTCCGACCGTCATCCCGGATGCCCCGTCGCAGCCGCCGGCCGAAACCCCGGCTTCCCCCAGCAACTCATCGACGACTGCGAACGACCGTGTCTCCCCCGTGTCCTCGCCACTGGTGCGCAAGCTCGCAAAGGATCACGGCATCAGTGCCAAGAGCCTGCCCGGCACGGGCCCCGGCGGGGTCGTGACCAGGGCTGATGTCATGGCCGCGATCGAGTCCGGGGCAGGTGCCGCTGCCCACGTCCCCGCGGGGACGTCACCGGCGAAGGCATCTTCGCCTGCTGCGAGCTCCGACCAGAGCGACCGCGATACCCGCACCCCGATCACGGGACTGCGCAAGGTCGTGTCCGAACGCCTGACGAAGTCGCGGCAGGAGATCCCCGAGGCCACAATCTGGCTCGACGTCGACGCCACCGAGCTGCTGGCGACGAAGAAGGCGCTCGAGGCCCGCACGGGTGAGAAGTATTCGCTGCTCTCGCTCGTCGCCCGCTTCGTCGTGGCCGGTCTGAAGAAGTACCCGATCATCAACTCGTCGATCGATACGGCTGCCGGTGAGATCGTCACCCACGGTGACATCAACCTCGGCCTGGCCGCGCAGACTCCGCGCGGGCTCATGGTCCCCGTCGTCCACGGGGCCGGCGAGCTGAGCCTGCGGCAGCTGCGCGACTCCGTGTCCGGAACCGTCGGGAAGGCCGCCTCGGGGAAGTTCGATCCGTCCGAGCTGACCGGCGGCACGTTCACCCTGAACAACTACGGGGTGTTCGGTGTCGACGGTTCGGCCCCGATCATCAACCTCCCCGAGGTGGCGATGCTCGGTCTCGGCCGGATCAAGGACCGCCCGTGGGTCGTCGACGGCGAGCTGACGGTGCGCAAGGTGATGTACCTGTCGTTCGTCTTCGACCACCGGGCGTGCGACGGTCAGGAGCCGAGCGAGTTCCTCACCTTCGTCGCCGACTGCATCGAGAACCCGATCTCACTGCTGCCCGAGCTCTGAGGCCATCCGGCGAGGGTCGCCTCGGTGTCGTTCAAGCGTCAGCGCACTTTTCGTGGGGTACACCTTTCGACAAGTGCGCTTCGCCTTGAACGAGCGGCGGACCGAACTCCCTACCCGTCGAGCAGCGCGGCCGCGTACATCGGACGGGCCGCATCCGCGCTCGGCGGGTGGAAGAGCCCGGCCGTGGCATCGCGGAAGAGGCGGGAGAGTTCGTGCTTGTTGCCGAACCCGCTTCCGCTCGTGCACATCAGCGCGGTCTCGGCGCTGCGGCGGGCCGCCTCTGCGGATTTGATCCTCGCCCCCACCAGACGCAGCGGCCAGCCGGCGCCGTGGTCGATGAGGTCGTCGAAGTCCCGAGCGTAGGCGTCGATCATCGCCGTCACGGGCATGAAGTCGAGGTGGGCATCGGCCAGGCGCGTCCGGGCCTCGGGCACCTCGGCGAAGGTGACGCCGGCCTTCGCGGACTTCCGCTTGTGCAGTCCGGCGGCACCCAGCTCGAGCGCCCGTGCCGCGACTCCGGCATAGACGGCGGCGATGAGCAGCTGGAAGTTGCTCGTGATCGCAAAGGTGAGCAGATCGGGGTGCTTGCCGGCGGGGATGACGCGTGAGACCCGTGCGGGTTTCATCGGCACGTGGTCGAGGATCGTCGCCCGCGACTGCGAGGCCCGCATTCCCAGCACATCCCATTCGTCGGAGACCGTGATCCCGGGTGCATCGCGTTCGATGAAGCCGTAGACGAGCCGCCCCTCGGCGGGCTCGTCCGCATCGGGACCGGCGATCCCGTCATCGTCGGAGGCCACGGCACCGTGGACGATGAGCCTGGTCCACACGGGTGACAGCGAGGTGAAGATCTTCACTCCGCTCAGTTCGTATCCGCCGTCGGCCGTAGGCACCGCCTCGGTGTTCGATCCCTGCAGAACCCAGTCGTTCGACGGTTCCGAGATGCCGAAGGCGAAGATCTCACCGGCCATGACCTCGTCGAACACCCAGTTCAACGAGTCGTCACCGCGGTCGGCCAGCGCCTTGACCACTCCGGTGGTCATGAGGTGCATGTTGATTGCCAGAGCCGTTCCGGGCGCCGCCGCTGCCAGCCTCTGCTGGAGTCGGGTGACCTCGAACAGGCTCAGCCCGGGTCCGCCGTGGGTTTCGGGCACGAAGAGGGTGAGATAGCCGAGGTCCCCCAGTTCGGCGAGATCCTCGTCGAAGAATCGGTTCTCCCGGTCATAGACGTCGGCTCGCTCGCGGAATCGTTCGAGCACATCAGCAGGCAGGTATCGCGCGGCGAGCTCGCTCACACGTGTCTCACGGTCGGTCATCGTCTCTCCTTCGTCGAGGGGTCGGTCGCTTCTGCTGAGGGTGTCGCGGTCTGCGCGGTGCGGCGCAGGATGATCGCGCCGTTGTGCCCGCCGAAGCCGAACGACGTGGACAGCACAGTGTCGACGGCCGCCTCGGCGAGGTTCGGTTCACCACCCATCTCACGGGGGTGACCCGCGACGATGTCCCAGTCGGGGAATTCGTTGTCGTCGAGGTTGAGCGTCGGGGGCAGCGTCTGATCACGCATCGACATGATCGCGATGATCGCCTCGACGACCCCCGATGCGCCGAGGAGGTGCCCCGTCGTCGATTTCGTCGCCGAGATCGGAATCGTCCGTCCGACCTCCCCCAGGGCGGAGTCCAAGGCTGCGAGTTCGGCTCGGTCGCCGGCCGGTGTGCCCGTGGCGTGGGCGTTGATGTGGTCGATATCGCCGGGTTCCAGCCCAGCATCGCTCACAGCCTGGACCACCGCCGAGGCGGCTCCCCGTCCCTGCGGATGCGGGTTCGTCGGGTGGTGGGCATCGCTGGCGGCGCCGAATCCGGCGAGCTCGGCCAACGGCGTCGTCCCACGTGAGGTCGCGGAGTCGGCGGATTCGAGGAGGATCGCGGCCGCACCTTGGCTCATGACGAAGCCGTTGCGGGTCCGGTCGAAGGGACGGCTGGCAGCGGCCGGATCGTCCTCGTATCCGGCGGCGAGCGCGCGCATGTTCGCGTTCGAGGCGAGATTGACCGGACCGAGGCAGTCCTCCATGCCGACGACGAGCACGGCGTCGGCGTAGCCGTGGCGGATGCGGCGCATCGCCTCGCCGAGGCCGATCGCCCCGGAGGCGCACGTCGCCGAGACTCCCTGTCCAGGTCCGCGCAGGTCGAAGCGCTGGCTGATGAGCGCGGCCGCGGAGTCCGGCGCCCCGTGGATGGACAGGGTCAGCGGAACGGACCTGGGGCCGTCCGCATCGAGGGCACGGGTGGCCTCCTGCATGGCGTCGACGGGCCCGGAACCGGTGGCGGCGATGACGGCCACACGGTCGCGGTCCCACGGCAGCTCCTCGGCCGGGGCGGGGACTCCCGCGTGGTCGAGCGCCTGGTCGGCGGCGGCGATGGCCCAGTGCTGGACGGGGCTGAGTCGGCGGGCGAGCGCCCGGGGCAGAACCGCCTCGGCGTCGAAGTCCTTGATCTGCCCGCCGATTCGCACGGCGAGGTCGTCGAACTGCTCACCTGCGAGGACGTCGATGGCGCTGGTGCCGCTGCGGACAGATCGCCAAAGGGTTTCGGGGTCCTGACCGCTTGGGGTGATGGCTCCGAGTCCGGTGATGACGACGTCGCGCACGCCATCTGTCCAGTGCCGATTGCTCCGGGATGCGTTCACAGCCGTTGTGCCTTTCCGCTCATGACCAGGTCAACGGTTTCGTGGCGTCGAATCTTCCCACCGACAGTCCGCGGCAGCCGGTCGAGTAAGTAGAACCGTCGAGGCACGAACTGCGGGGCCAGTTCCGCCCGGGCGCGGTCGAGCAGTGCTGCTTTGTCGGGCGCAGTCGGGTCGCCATCCCCGGCATGGCTCCCCGAACCCTGGGCGCCTGGTTCGATGACGAGGGCGACGATGCTGCCGAGACCGTCGTCGGGCAGCGCGATCGCGCAGACCTCGCCGAGGCGGCCCGGCCCCGACCGCGGATCCGCGCGGTCGTATTCCTCGAAGGCGCGTTCGACCTCGGGCAGGGACACCTTGTGCCCGCCGGTGATCGCGATGTCACCGGCCCGTCCGGCGAGTTGGAGGAGTCCGTTTTCGATCCGTCCCTGGTCACCGACAGTGGCCCAGCCGTCGGGGCGTCGCAGCTGAGCGTCGGTGGTGCCGGTGACATAGCCGTCCGAGCAGGCGGCGGCCCTGATCCAGACCGTGCCGATCTCTCCGTCCGGCAGCCGGGCACCGGATTCGTCACGGACCTCGACGCCGATGGTGTCGTAGATCGAGATCCAGGTGCCGTCGCCATCGCGGCTGTCGCCGATGAATCCGATCTCGGCGGCACCGTAATAGCTGATCAGCCGGGCGCCAGGGAGGATGTCGGCGAGTGCCGAACGGATGGAAGCAGGAAGGTTCGCTCCTCCGGTGACGACGAGATCGAGACCGTGGAAGTTCTCAGGTGTTCTGCGGGCAGCCTGGGCGAGGGCCTTGACCACGGCGGGCACAGCGACGACGCGGGTGATGGCTTCGTCAGTGACGCGCGACCCCATGGTGAACGGGTCGAAGTCGTCGGCGACGTGGACGCTGCCGCCGGTGGCGAGGCTTTCGATGACGGCATAGAGGGTGAGGCTGTAAGACACGGGGCCAGGCGCCAGGGTGGCCACCCCGGCGAAGGGTTCAAGGTGGGCCGAGGACACAGCCACGTTGTCGCGGTACTGCTGGCGGGTCTTGATGAACGCCTTCGGATTGCTCGTCGTGCCGGAGGAGAAGAGCATGAGGAACGGTTCGGACGCCGCACGGACGGTCGGCGATGAGGTGTCGCTGGGGTCGATGGCGGTTTCGCGGCCGCGGAAGTCGGTCGCGGTGATGACGGTTCCGGTCCATCCGGCGGCGGCGAGCGCCTCGGCGAGTGGGGTCGAGTCGGAGATGACGAGACCGATTCCGGTGGTCGTGATGACTCCGACCTGATGGTCGAGCGGCCAGCGGGGATCGATCGTGGCCGAGACCGCGCGGAAGCCGGCGAGGCCCGCGATGATGCGGGAGGTCTCGAACGCCGAGGTGAGGCTCACTGCCGTGATCGGGATGCCGTGGGTTTCGGGAGCAGGATTCGGCGGGTCGGTCTGGGCACGGTGGAGGGCGTCGACGGCGGCGAACATCGTGGCCGAATCCCGGACGAGCTGCGCATACGTGAGGGAACGTGGGGCTCGTGCGCCTTCAGCAGGGTCGGCGCTCTCACCGGGGGCGGAGCTGCCAGAGGGGCCTCCGACGATGGCCAACTGGTCCGGATCGGTGTCCGCGACCTCGAGGATCCTCGACGTGATGGGCAATTCCGTCCTCCTCGAATTCGACTCCCCGGTCCGCCCCGGGCCAGCACGTGCCCATTCCTCAGCCGGCGTCAGCCTGCCCCGGGCACAGATCCTCAGTATAGGAGCGGCTCGATCGGCCCGTGGGTCAGGGTTGTCCTCCGCCGACGTGCCTCCTGCGGGTGGATCCATCGCGAAATCCACTCAGAACTCGAGGTGGATCCACCCGCAGGGAGCACCCCAGCACACTGGAATCGGCTAGCCGAGGTCCAGCACAGCGAAAAACGGGCTGGGTGCCGAGAAAAACGCATGTGCACACACGTTTCTCGACGCTCAGCCCGTTTATCGACGACGGACGAGGCTCAAGCCCCACTCAGTCAGTCAGCCACGTAGTACATGCGCTTGTTGACGAACTCGTCCATGCCGTAGGGGCCGAGCTCGCGGCCGAAGCCCGAGCGCTTGGTGCCGCCGAACGGGATCTCCGCGCCCTCACCGGCCGGGGTGTTGACGTTCGACATGCCGACGTCGAGGCGCTGCGCGAGCTTCGCGGCACGCTCGGAATCCTTGGCGAACACGGCGCCGCCGAGGCCGAAGCGCGAGTCATTGGCCAGAGCCAGTGCCTCGTCATCGCTGGTGACCTTGTAGACGGTGGCCACGGGTCCGAAGAGCTCCTCGCGGTAGGCGTCCATCTCCGAGGTGACTCCGGTGAGCACGGCCGGCGAGACATAGGCCGAACCGTCGCTGGCGAGCTCGCCGCCGACGAGGGTCGCACCCTGCTCGACGGCGCGGTCGAGCTGCTTGCGCAGGTTCTCGGCGGCCGAACGCGAGGACAGGGGCGAGTATTTGCCGTCGCCCGCCTCGGCGGGGGTGCCCTTCTCCCAGGACTGGGCACGCTCGGTCAGCCCGGACACGAAGTCGTCGTAGATGTCGTCCATGACGATCATCCGCTTGTTCGCATTGCAGACCTGGCCGGTGTTGTACAGGCGGGTGCCCCACGCGGTATCGACGGCCTCGTTCATGTCATCGGTGTCGAGGACGATGTAGGGGTCGGATCCGCCGAGCTCGAGCACGGCCTTCTTCAGGTACTTGCCCGCGGTCGCGGCCACGGCGGACCCGGCGCGCTCGGAACCGGTCAGGGACACACCTTCGACGCGGTCGTCGGCGATGATCGTCTCGATCTGCTCATGGGTGGCGTAGATGTTGGAGTACACGCCTTCGGGGATGCCGGCTTCCTTCATGATCTCGGCGATCTTCGCCGAGGAGCGGGGGCAGATCTCCGCGTGCTTGAGGATGATCGTGTTGCCGAGCACGAGGTTCGGTGCGGCGAAGCGGGCGACCTGGTAGTAGGGGAAGTTCCAGGGCATGATACCCAGCAGCGGGCCGACGGGGCGACGCTGGATGAAGGCCTTGCCGCCCGACATCGATTCGATTGGCTCATCGGCGGCGAACTTCGGTCCGTTGTTCGCATAGTAGTTGAAGATCTCTTCGCAGAACTCGGCCTCCTCCTCACCTTCGGCGGTGGGCTTGCCCATCTCCTCGGCGATGATCTTGGCGAGCTCTTCCTTGCGCTCGCCGAAGAGAGCGGCGACCTTGTTGACGATCGCGGCGCGTTCTTCGATCGTCTTCTCGCGCCAGCTCAGGTAGCCCTTGTGTGCGGATTCGAGGACCTGTTGGACCTCTTCGTCGGTGGCATTGTCGAACTTCTCGACGACCTCGCCCGTGGCCGGGTTCTCGACACGGTAACCGCCTGCAGCACTGCCTACGTTGCTCATTCCAGACTCCTTCGACTTCGGGCACCTGTTGGCGCCGTTTAAGCAATCGCATACCTGTTCGCCGTCGGAATCGACGGATTGCGTATGCCTGTCTCACACGCTATCAACACGTGACCCGCGCAACAAGTACCGGAACCTGGGGGAATCCTCAGTCCCGTATCGCCCCCGACCTCCACGCCGAGGCGATGCGGATTCCGAATCAACCACGACGAAATCCGAACCGTCCTCGGCTTGGATCGAACAGTCGCCTCGGCACGCTCACGGATCAGCCGCCTCGGTGTGGGGATCGGCTCCGGTACGAGGCGCCGGACCCGGTCGCCCACCCGCGGCAAGCCTCACCGGCGCAGCAGACCTCACCGCCCCACGAGGTCGAGCGCCGCAGAGACGATCGAGTCCGTGTCGATTCCGTGGAGCGCATGTGCCTGACTCACCGAGGAGGCCTGACCGAATTCCGTGACGCCGAGGTTGCGGGTGCGATCCCCGCGCACTCCGGACAGGAAGGCCAGCGTGTGCGGGTGTCCGTCGAGGACGGTCACCAGGGGCGCGGGATGCGCGGCCGGGAACAGTTCGTCGGCGATGGCCGAGCGGACACTCGAACGGACCTCCGACCGCTCCTGCACCGACCGGAACACCTTCGACGGGGAGCTGAGGCAGACGATTCCGGCCCGCACACCCAGGGATTCCAGTCGGGCCGCCGCCGCGATCACTTCGGTCATGATGGCCCCTGCACCGACGAGGGTGACCTCATCCTCGGCGGCCGGTCTGGCCGAAAGCCGGTAGCCGCCGGCGATGACTTGGTCACGGCGGCGTTCCCGCAGCAGCGGATCCTCGGGCACACCTGCGAGCTCCTGGGCCACGGGCCTGGTCGTCAGCCGGAAGTAGGCGGAGTCGCCGTCCGGGTCGGCGAGTTCGCGCAGCGCTTCGAGCAGGGTCCACTCGAGGTCCTGGGCGGAGGCCGGCTCCCAGCTCGTCAGACCCGGGATCTCCAGAGTCACCGAGGGCGTGTTGAACGACTGGTGCGCCCCGCCTTCCGGCGCGAGCGACACACCCGAGGGCGTGCCGACCATGATCGAACTCCCACCCGCGTAGAGGCTGAAGGTCCAGGGTTCCAGGGCCCGGTTGATGAAGGGATCATAGATCGTGGCGATCGGCAGCAGCGGCTGTCCCCACCGCTGTCCGGTCGACCCGAGTTCCCCGGCCAGGGAGACGAGATTGACCTCGGCGATGCCGAGTTCGATGTGCTGTCCGCTCGTGCCCTCCTGCCACCGGAGCACTCGTTCCCGATCATCGGAGAACCAGTCATGCCGGCCCGCCGGCGACCAGATCCCAGTCTTGTTGATCCATCCGCCGAGGTTCGTCGACGTCGCGACGTCCGGCGACAGGGTCACAACGCGCTGGGCCACCTCGGGGGCGACGTGCTTGAGGTCGGAGAGGAACCGCCCCAGCGCCGCCTGGGTGGAGATCTGCGGTCGCGGGGTGAAGCCCAGTTCGGCAGGCACCTCGGCCACAGCGTGGTCGGTCACCGGTTCCCGCCGCAGCCGCTGCGCGGTTTCGGCACAGAATCGGCCAGCCGGGGTGTCCGGAGCGAAGGTGACCCACGGGTCTTCGAGGTCCATCCCCGAGGCGGCAGCGAGTTCGCGCATCTGCGCTTCGGTCAGCTGCGCGGCATGGTTGCCGGGATGGCCCTCCGTGGCCAGCCCCTTGCCCTTGATCGTGTAGGCGAAGACCACCGTCGGCCGGTCGTCGTCGATCGCGTCGAACGTCGACACGAGCTGGCCGAGGTCATGTCCGCCCAGGTCACGGATGAGGAAGGGCGGCCACCGCCAGGGCGAGGACTACCCGGGAGTCCGCCAGTGGATCCAGCCGTGGGCGGAGGCCTCAGGCTGCGCGAGAACGAAAGAACGCCAGGTCGGACGCAAGGGCGAAGGCGTTGTGCGCACCCAGTGGACGCGATGCGACGCCTCCGTCGAGCTCTACACCGTCGCCGACGGCGGCCACGTCTGGCCCGGTGAGGTCGTTTACAGCGGCGGCGGATACGTCACGAAGGACTTCTCGGCCACGAACACCGTCTGGGACTTCTTCCGCAGCCACCCGGGAGCAACGCAGGGGCCCGCCCAGAAGTGACCACCCAGGTCCTGCCCAGAAGTGACCAACTGGATCCGCCCCAAGAGTGACCGTTGACACACATCACTCAAAGTGATTAGATGACTTAAACACTTGAAGGAGAGCACCATGACGTCCACCGTCGGACTCGTCGAACGCCTCACTCGCGAAATCGTCGACACCATCCGCTCCGAGAACCTGCAGCCCGGGCAGACCCTGCCCTCGGCGAAGGTCCTTGCCGCACGCTTCGAGGTCACCGTGCCCACCGTCCGGGAGGCCCTGCGCCGGCTCGAGGCCACGGGTTCGGTCGAGCTCAAGCACGGTTCGGGTACCTACGTCCGCGAAGCGATCAACCGCCGCATCCTCGACAACCCGCACTATGTGCCCGTCGACCTCGCGGCGGCCATCGAACTCCTCGACGCCCGCATCGCAATCGAGCCCGGCATCGCCGAGCTCGCCGCGGCCGTTCATGCACCCGACGCCGTGGCCTCCATGGAATCCGCGCTCGACAATGCCCTCCAGGTCGAGACCGCGGTCCCGGCCGGTCACTTCCACGTCGAACTCGCTCGCGCGTCGGGCAACCGCGCTCTGCACGAGATGCTCGTGTCCCTGTTGGCCATCCATTCGCGAACCCAGCAGGCGGCGCGCACGAGCTACGACCGACTGCGCGACCACGACGAACACGCGGACATCCTCGATGCGATCCGCCGCGGTGACGGCTTCGAAGCCTCCCACCGCACCCGCAAGCACCTCGAGGCGATCAAGGCCGCCGTCCTCGCCGACTGGACCGACGACGAAGGACCCCAGCGATGAGCCGCCCGACGATCTCCGAGATCCGCCCGCATATCCGCGACTACACCGAACTCACCTCTCTCGAGGTCGAACTCGCGAAGGACCGAAACAGCCTGCTCGTCCTTCCCGTCGGCGCCTGTGAACAGCACGGTGACGGACTGCCTCTGGGCACCGACAACATCCGCGCCGCCCACGTCGCCCGCGCCGTCGTCGACCGGCTCCGCGACAGCGCCAACGGCGATCAGGTTCGGGCGGCCAGCGCCTTCGTCCTGCCGGGCATCGACTACGGCGTCTCCCCGCACCACCGCTTCCTGCCCGGCACGATCAACATCGGCCCGCGGCTGTTCATCGACCTCGTCTCATCGATCGTGCGTCAGCTCGCCGATGCCGGATTCGACAGACTCCTCGTCATCACCGGCCACGGCGGCAACCTCGCCGCGCTCGGCGTGATCCAGCAGTCCCTGCTCGCCACCCATCCGGACTTCGTCTTCGCCTATGCTCCGGTCTCCGCCTTGGCCACCGAGGCGACCGCCCAGCTGCCGCGCACCGAGGTCAGCGGCCACTGCGGAGAGTCCGAGACCTCACAGATGCTCGCCATCGACGAATCCCTCGTCGACTCAGGCCACCTCAACCCCGGCGCCACCCGGCTCGACGATCTCGACCCGCGCGCCCGGCTCTCGCGAACGAAATCACCGTCAACAGCGGTGACGTTCGACCGCTACTCCGACAACGGCGTCCTCGGCGATCCTCGGACCGCCACGGCCGCGGCCGGGGAGGACATCCTCGGCGAGGTCATCGATCGACTCGTCGCCTACTGTCAGGAGCTGCAGAGACTGTGACACCCGCTTCTCACTGACCGGCCGCCCGGCCGACGCCCCACCACAGATCACCCGATTCCAGCGCCGGAATCACCGTGCCTTGGTGGACCCTGCCCGAAAATCCCGCCTGAACTCTCAGGAGCTCATGATGAAACCGACCCAGACCACCGTTACCTCGCAGACCGACCAGCAGGAGAAGCTGCCGCTGGTCATCCGCGCCCTCAACGTCATCGAAGTCGTCGGCAACAAGCTGCCGAACCCCTTCTGGCTGTTCTGGATCCTCGCGGCAATCCTCGCCGTACTCAGCCTCGTCCTCTCCCTCGCCGGCGCGGGAGTCGAGGATCCCGGCACCGGGGAATGGACCCCGGTGAAGAATCTGCTCAGCGGCAGCGGCATCGCCATGGCCGTGAGCACCGCACTCGACGCTTACGAGACCTTCCCCCCGCTCATCACGATCATGGTCGTCATCATGGGCGTGGCCCTGGCCGAACGCACCGGTCTGCTGTCGACAGCGATGAAGGTCTCGATCGCCCGCGTCCCGGCCGGGCTCATCGTCTTCACGGTCGCGTTCATGGGCACGGTCTCCCACGTCGCCTCGGCGGCGGCCTATGTCATCCTCGTGCCGCTCGGCGGAATGGTGTTCAAGGCCGTGGGCCGCTCCCCCGTTCTCGGCGTCATCGTCGCCTACACCTCGATTGCCTCCGGCTACGATGCGAGCCCGGTCCCGACGCCCAACGATGCGATCTTCGCGGGCATCACGACCGCCGCAGCGAACATCATCGACCCCGACTACATCGTCACCCCGATCGGCAACTGGTACTTCAACATCGCCAGCTCCATCCTCCTGGCCATCGTCATCACGATCGTCACCGAGCTCGTTCTCATGAAGCGCGACAACCTCGAAGCCGACGAGGATGCCGAACACGAAGACCTCGTCATCACCGACAAGGAGCGCAGGGCCCTGCGCCTGGCCATGTTCGCCGTCATCGCTGCGGTCATCGCCATCGTCGTCCTCGTCGTGCCGGAGGGCGCGCCCCTGCGCGGCGACGGGCCCTTCGGCGAGTCGCCGTTCCTCACCGGAATCGCCTTCCTCATCGCCATGCTCTTCGGCATCGGCGGCATCGTCTACGGCTTCCGCGAGGGCACGATCGAGACCTGGTCGGACGTCCCGAAGCTCATGGGTCAGGGGCTCGCCTCGATCTCCGGGGTCCTCGTCCTCTTCTTCGCCATCGCCCAGTTCCTCGAGTACTTCGAGTGGACGAACATCGGCATGCTCGTCTCGGTCTCCGTGTCCGAACTCTTCACCGGTCTCGGTCTGCCGACGTGGGTGGTGTTCATCCTCGTCCTGCTCGTGCTCTCCGTCGTCAACGTGCTCATCACCTCCGGCTCGGCGATGTGGGCGATCATGGCCCCGGTCATCGTGCCGCTGCTCATGCTCCTCGAAGTGCCGCCGGAGACCTCGCAGGCGATCTTCCGCATCGCCGACTCGGGTTCGACGGCGATCACCCCGATGAGCCCGTACTTCATCCTCGCGCTCGGCTTCATGCAGAAGTATCAGAAGAGTGCCGGCATCGGCACGCTCGCCTCGCACACCCTGCCCTTGGCCGTGTGCATGACGATCAGCTGGAGCCTGCTCTTCTTCCTGTGGTGGGGTCTGGGCATTCCGCTCGGCCCCGACGCCCCGGTGCGCTGACCGCATCCGCCGGCGATCCGGCGCGCAAGCGCCCGGACTCCGCGGATCATCGCCCTGCATGCGGCTCTCGCCGAAGAGTTTTGAAAGTTTTGTTCACGCACGCCTCCCACGAGGATTCCGCCGCCTGAGACAGATCTGCCGGGGCGCTTGGGGTGATTGAGCTCACACGGAAGACCGTTCCGAGCACGCAACCTGACCTGCACGAATGATGAGCCTCAGGTGCAGACCGGGCCGCCTTTGACCGGCCCGCACGACCGCCTGGACGCTGCCCCGGGAACGCGCCGCCCACAAAAGACGTTGACGGTGAAACTTCACCCGCGATACTGTCCGGTAACACCCCGTAGTAACTTACATCACACGCTGATGCCGACCGTGCTGTCGGTGGTCAAGGAGGATCAATGAAGTTCCGCAACCCCAGCCTCATCCGCAGGCTCGTCTCATCTCACGCCGGCCGCATCGCCATGGTCGCGATTCCCACCGGCGTCGTCTCGGCCATGCTCATGGGCGGAGTGGCACAAGGCGCTGTCCCGGTCTCGTTCGCCGTCTCCGGCACTCAGTTCAAGATCACCTC
Organism: Brevibacterium iodinum ATCC 49514; assembly: GCF_900169265.1. Taxonomy (GTDB): domain Bacteria; phylum Actinomycetota; class Actinomycetes; order Actinomycetales; family Brevibacteriaceae; genus Brevibacterium; species Brevibacterium iodinum. The sequence goes on along the minus strand of NZ_FXYX01000006.1, from coordinate 68,309 downwards.
GTCGCAGCTCGAGGGAACCGGCTTCTCCCAGTACAGCGGTGTCGCGAAGGACGCCGAGGGCGGCGAGCACGCCGTCGTCACCGCGAACATCAAGGACGCGACGCTGGAGAACCTCTGCCAGTCGGCCGTCCAGGAGACGCCTCTGGGCAAGGTCGGCGTCCTCATCAAGGCCGGCGGCAAGGGCACCCCCGCCTCGGCGAAGGACCTGCAGATCGGCATGACCGGACTCGAGGGCGATGCGGAGTTCAAGAACATCCGCATCGGCGTCGACGCCTCCGATGTCAACACGAAGGCCAAGGGAAGCAAGGGCGACTTCTCCCAGGACGCCGACACCATCAACATCAAGGACCTCAAGCAGGACTCCTGGTCGACCACGGCTTCGGTCTTCACCCTCAAGGACATGTCGCTGAAGCTCACCGACGGATCTGAGACGTGCGGCTGATGAGGGACTCAGCAGCCAACGGGCAACCAACCGATGAACGGGGGGCCGCCGAACAGGAGGACACCGTGCAGAAGACGAGCCTGCTTGCGCTGTCCCGGCGGAGTCGACGTGCCGATGAGCGGAGCGACCATTCCGAAGCCGGCGTCGAGACGGCAGAATTCGCCGTCCCCACGCCGGAGGCGAGGGACGCTGACAGCAGCGAGGGGGCCGAGATGACCGAAGTCGCCGAGAAACGCCGGGGCTTCAGACACTGGCGTCGGCAGCGTCCCTTCATCGGGGGCGTGCTGGCAGTCCTCGGAGGAATCGAACTGTTCTTCTCCGGACAGCTCGACCTCGGCAACATGCAGATCCAGTTCGGCATCGAGGGACTCCAGGCGACTGTCGTCCCGATCGCCATCGTCGTCCTCGCTCTGCTGTCGATCTTCCGACCGACGCACCATCTGTTCTACGGGATCATCTGCCTCGTCCTCGCAGTCTATTCACTCATCGGAGTGAACCTCGGCGGGTTCATCATCGGAATGCTGCTGTCCACCATCGGAGCGATCCTCGTGGTCGCGTGGATGGGACCGCGCGGACCGAAGGAGTCCGAAGCCGCTGAGGGGGAGACTGCATGAGGGTACCCAGCCGCCGCACGGCCTCGATCCTGGCGGCGGCTGTCCTGATCCTCCCGACGACTCTCGGGGCGGGATCGGTGGCAGCCGCCCAGTCGTCACCGCTGTGCTCACTCGTGGGCACATGCGATGACGAAGATTCCACCAAATCCGACGACCGCGCACCTGCGGGCGACGTCTCGCCCGGAATGCCGCTGAAACCAAGCGATCCACCGACCTCGGATCCCACGGAGCCCGCACCGGGGCCCACGGACGAACCGAGCGAGGAGCCGACGGAAGAACCTTCCGAAGAACCCACCGATCCGGGCGGTCTGGGGCTCGATGAGCCCAGCGATGATCCGACCGAGGACGAGGATTCGGAGGAAGAGGGCAACGGCGAGTTCCCGTCCGACGCACAGATGGATGAGAACGCGCCGATCTTCACGAAGACTCCGGCCGCAATGGGCTCAGAGGGCCTTTCGTTCAAAGGGCTGAAGAGCATCTCCTTCGTCTCGGTGCCCACCGCCGACGGCGGCAGCATCGTTGTGCTGAAGATCCGAGCCGATGAGATCAAGATCACCGGCTTCTCACTCACGGTTCGGCCCCCCGAGGAGCACGAAGGGCTGGTGACGAAGGCCGACACGATGACGCTCAGTGGCGATGTCACTACCTACATCGGTTCGATCACCGCCACGACGAAGGACGGAAAGTCGCTGACCATCGGGCCGGAGACCCCTCCGCCCATGGACGACGTCGAGCCCGGACTGCTGCGCGTGACGATGGGGCTCGTCGGATCCACCGCCGATTCGATCACCTACACGAACACCGATCAGAAGCTCAAGGAAGTCGAAGACTGATCGTGCGATGAGACGGTGAGCCCGCCTAGGCGGAACTGCTATCTCGGCGGAAACCCTCACCGAGGCGGAAGGGCCCGAAGGCCGCGGACTCAGTCCGCGGCCTTCTCGCGTGCCCGCTTCTTCCGACGCAGGGTATCGCGGACTTCGCGCAGCTTGTCGCGTTTGCGTTTGCGCCCAGCCTCGGCGGCCTTGATCTGCTCCGGGGTGGGCTCATGGTCGCCCATTCCGACCTGGAGTTCGACGGGCCGATCTCCTGCATCACGCCGACATCGATCTTCGCGCGCAGCCGCAGGATCTCGAGGCGGAGGATGCGGGCCAGGAAGTAGATGCCGAGCAGATTCGGGAATGCCATGAGGAAGAAGATCGCATCGGAGAAGGCGATGACCGAATCCAGCGACATCGAGGCGCCGACGATGACGGCGAGGATCCAGAACACCTGGTAGGCCTTGTCAGCGACCTTCGAGTTCTTCGTCAGGTACCCCAGCGCCTGCTGGCCGTAGTATCCGTAGGCGAGGATCGTCGAGAAGGCGAAGAGCACCACGGCGATGGTGAGCAGGATCGGGAACCAGCCCGACACCGTGGCGAACGCCTGCGCAGTCAGGCCGATGCCGTCCTCGGTGCTCTCGGAGTAGAGACCGGTGGTGATGATCGCCAACGAGGTCAGGGTGCAGATGATGACGGAGTCGATGAGGGGCTCCCACATCGCCACGAATCCTTCCGTGGCAGGCTTCGTCGTCTTCGAGGCGGCATGGGCCATACCGGCCGATCCGATGCCGGCCGCGTTGGAGAACAGCGCTCGCTGGATGCCGACGATCGCCACGCCCACGGCACCTCCGGCGACGCCGCTGGGGCTGAAGGCTCCGCTGAACATGAGGGCGAAGGCGTGAGGGATCTGCCCCGCGTTGAGGACGAGGATGACGATGATCGAGACGAAGTAGAGGATCGCCATGAGGGGAGTCAGCTTCGAGGTCCACTGTCCGATCTTCTTGATCCCGCCGAGGATGACCAGTGCGGTGAAGGCCGCGATGATCGCGCCGATGAGCCAGAGTTTGTCGGCGAAGAAGCTCGACTCGCTGCCTGTGGCCTGAACGATGATCGCGGCCGCCTGATTCGCCTGGAACAGGTTGCCGGCGCCGATGACACCGAGCACGGCGGTGAGGGCGTAGAACCCGGCGAGGAACTTCCCGAGCTTGGGCCGACCGATCTCGGCCAGTCCCGCGCGCAGGTAGTACATGGGCCCGCCGGAGACGCTGCCGTCGTCGTTGATCTGTCGGTATTTCACTCCGAGGGTCGCCTCGGCCATCTTCACGGTCATGGCGAAGAAGCCGAAGATGATGATCCACAGGGCGGCGCCGGGGCCGCCGATGGTGATCGCCACGGCCACGCCCGCGATATTGCCCAGCCCGACGGTGCCCGAGAGTTCGGTGGCGAGCGCCTGGAAGCTCGAGACCTGCCCGGGGTCGGTCTTGCGCGTGAAGCGGCCGCGGATGATGCCGACGGAGTAGCGGAGTCCGGTGATCGGCTGGAATCGGAGGTAGAAGGTGAGGAAGACAGCGGCGGCCATGAGCCACACGACGATGAGCGGGATCCCGAGCGAGCCGATCTGCAGCTCGAAGAAGACGATACTGCTGAAGGTCTGTGCCGCGGGTCCGAGGAAGGATTCGATGGCCTCGTCGACTCCGGCGGCGGCGAGGTCGGACTCGAGGGCGGTCTCGGCGAGATGTTCAGTTGTGAAGGTCATATCTGCGGGCGCGAGATTGCGTTTCGTCCGGAGGGTCGGTCCGGACCGGCACCCGTCATCAACGTAGCAATTGCCGAACTGCTTTTCAGTTGTCGCTCAGATAAAGGTCCCTTTTCACAGCATTCTCACAAACCAGTCCCCCGACGGGGAGGATCAGCGCCTCGCCTAACGCCGGCCGTCCAGGAATTCCACGAAGGCACGAGCCAATCGCCTCCCATTGTCGACGAGAGCGGAATCGTCCACCTCGACCTCGGCGATGATCGAGTTCTCGGTCTTGCCGGCCGGCAGGGCCAGGTCGTTGCCGTCCAGCCAGCGCGCGATCTGCGCGGCATCGGTTTCCGGGTGGAGCTGAGTGCCCCACGCGAATTCGCCGAGGCGGAACGCCTGGACCGGGGCGTCGGAACCGGTGATCAGGAGTTCGGCTCCGGGCGGCAGCGCCATCTCCTCCTGATGGAAGAGCACGGACGGCAGGCTCCGACCGGCCAGCGACCCGAAGACCTGGTCGGATGTCCCCGCCGAGGACGATGAGGGCGTCGAACGAACCGAGCTCCGGGATGGCCTCGCCGAGGTACGGGCGGGTCACCACCACCTCGGCGCCGGCTTCGCCCAGCCACTCGCCGAACCGCTGGGGTCCGGTGCCGCGTTCGTGCTCGATGGCGAGGATGCGCACTCGGCGCGAGGAATCACTGCTCGTGCCACCATTGTCACCCACCAGTCGGAATTCCCGAGGCAGCGCGGCCCCTATTCCAGCTGGCCGGTCTCGGCAACCGCGCCGATCAGCGCGACAGCGAAGTCGCCTCGGCGGCACCGGTCTCAGCCTTATCTGCGACGACCTTCTTGCGCAGGGCGAGGAAGAACAGGACGAGGCTGACCGACAGGGCGATGTGGCCGAGGCCGGCGATTCCGGCGATCATGGCGTTCGACTCCTCGCCGAGGACGGTGAGGGAGCCGTGCCAGACCATCATCGACGCAGTGAGGATCACGCCGACGTTGTAGAGCCAGAAGAACCACGAGAACAGCTTCGTGCCGGAGAGTCCGAACACCTTGTCGAGGGCGAGGACGATGAGGAGGACGATGAAGCCGAGCGTGAGCAGGTGGGTGTGGACGAGGCCGAGCTGTGTGAACTCACCGGAGGGGAAGTCGTTGGCCTTGGTGAACTCGCGGTAGAACAGCCCCGAGAGGACGCCGATGATCATGTACGTGAAAGCTGCGTTGAATATCTTCTTCATGCTTCCACTTCATCAGCTCGCGGGCGCGGTTTCCTGACCCACAGGATTGAACTGCATCCCCAACTTTCGATTGATGTTCCATCACACAGGCATCTGAGGCCCGGAAACTCGGCTCCAGAGCCGTCGATCCCGCTAGCCTGGTGGCATGGCCATGGAGAACATGCTCGCGAAGATCGACCGCCTCGCCGGCGGCAAGAAGGCCGGCATCATCGTGCCCACAGAAGGACTCGAGCACCCGAAGACGAAACGCGCCTTCACGTGGATCACCTGGCTGCTCGTGTTCGAGCTCGTGCTCGGCTTCGGAGCCGTGGTCTACGCCGTGCTCATCGCCAGGGCCGGCGAACCGGTGCCGTTCGCCGTGTGGATGCGCACGATCGTCGTCCTCGGCATGACCGTGACCCTCTTCTACTTCTTCTGGCGCGCAACGAAGGGCTTCTACTGGGGATACCAGCGGCTGCGCCTGTTCACGCAGATCTTCCCCGTCATCACCCTCGTCATGGCCGCGATCCCCGGCCTCTACCCGGTCTGGATGATCACCGAGCAGATCGTGTTCAGCCTGGTCATGATCGGCGTCGGCGACTTCCTCACCGGCGACCACCTGCGCGAGGTGTTCCGCAAGCCCGAGGACTGAGCGGCTGGCTGCCTATCCGTGCCCAAGGCCCGACCGGCCCCGATTCAGGATCGCCGAGGCGACCGCCGCCCCAGACCTCATCCCGCAACGAGGCGGCGCGCCTCCTCCTGATGCGCAGCGATGAGCGCTTCCTTGTCGATTTCGTGTCCGTCCGCGCGAATGGCGTGGCCATCGACGACCCGCCACCGACCGCCGACCATCACCCGGTCGGCCTTCTCCGCACCGCAGAGGACGAGCGCGGGGATCGGGTCGTGCGATCCGGAGAAGGCCAGACCGTCGAGGCGGAACATCGCGAGATCGGCCTGTTTGCCGACCTCGATGGTGCCGAGATCGTCGCGGCCGAGTGCCGCCGCCGATCCCTTGGTCGCCCAGTCGAGGACGCGGTCGCAGGTGACCGCCTCGGCGCCGTAGCGCAATCGTTGGATGTAGAGGGCCTGCCGGACCTCACGGATGAGGTTCGAGGCGTCGTTCGACGCGGATCCGTCGACTCCGAGGCCGACGTTGACCCCGACGTCCTCGAGTTCGACAGCGCGGGCGATGCCCGAGGCCAGCCGCATGTTCGAGGTCGGGCAGTGTGCGACGGAGGCCCCGGCGGCGCCGAGGCGGCCGATCTCCGAATCGTCGAAGTGCACACCGTGCGCCAACCAGGTCCGCTCCCCCAGCCAGCCGACGGACTCGAGGTAATCGACGGTGCGCAAGCCGAAGGTCTCGCGGCAGAAGTCCTCTTCGTCGATGGTTTCGGCCAGGTGGGTGTGGAGACGGACATCGAGTTCCGCGGCGAGCGCGGCGGACTCCCGCATGAGCTCGGTGGTCACGGAGAACGGGGAGCACGGGGCGAAGCCGATCTGGATCTGAGCGCCGGGTCCTCGCTGATGGTAGGTCTCGACGAGGCGACGGGAATCGTCGAGGATGACTTCCGAATCCTGCACGGTCTGCTGAGGGGGAAGTCCGCCGTCGTCCTCGCCCAGGGACATCGACCCGCGGGTGAGCATGGCGCGCATGCCGAGCCTCCGGACGACGTCGACCTGGATGTCGATGGCCTCGTCCATGCCGGTGGGGAACAGGTAGTGGTGGTCGGCGGCAGTCGTGCATCCGGATTCGAGGAGCTCGGCCATAGCCACGGTCGTGGCGAGTTCGAGCGCGCGCGGAGTCAGCCTGGCCCAGGCCGGGTAGAGGTTCTGCAGCCACCCGAACAGCGGCAGGTCGGCGACGGGCGCCCATGCACGGGTCAGCGTCTGGTAGAAGTGATGATGCGTATTGATCAGCCCGGGAGTGATGACATGCGCTGAGGCGTCGATGACCTCGAGGGCAGCCGTGTCACCGGCGGTTCCGCCGGCCCCGGATGAGGTGGGTTCGCCCCCAGCGGGAACGAGTTCCACGATAGTTCCCGTGGCCGGGTCGATGACGATTCCTCGCGCCGCCCGATTCGGATCGACACCGGCACCGAGGTGGACGGCCAGCGGATCGCGCAGCCACAGTCGCGCTGTCGAAGGGTTCCCGGAAGCCAGGCAGTTCCCCAGCAACCGGGAGTTCTCCGGCAGTTGGGAGTTCCTCGATGCACGGTCTCCCGTAGTCAGTGAGCTTGCTGTTGCCGCAAAGCTTCCCAGTGTCGAGAAGCTCCCTGCTGACGGTGTGCCGGTTTCGTTGATGTCGATCATCGCGTCGCCTTTCACTCTTGAACCGTGCGCGTCGAGCGCGCACTATTGGTCAGTGGCGACAGAACTGGGGCTGACGCCACCAGCTCAGGTTTTCCGGCGTCTGCTGCTCCGCCGGTCGGTATCCCATCCGGGATCCCCGACTGTGCCCCCTGGTCGGCGAGACGGTACGATGATGCAAAACCATCGAACTGAGCGAACGATCAGTAGATTGTTGAGGGACGAGTACACGACTGCCGTGGACTCTAACATGTGCCGCGGGTCACTAAAATGGCTTGCGGCGCAAATGGTATTCCTTTAGAGTTTTGCGATCAGGAAGTATCCGTTCGCATAACGGAATTATGCAACCGATCCCTCGGTCGATCTGAAGCCCGCTCGCACGCTACACCGGCCACTGAGGTCGGTCAGTCACAGTGAGGTCTTCGCCCGAGGACGCACTCAATGGAGAGATAGATGTCGGTATCCCATCAGTCACCCAGCAACGACCGCAAGTCCGCGGTCGCGAGCAAGTCGGACCGCCCGGAGGACCAACGGCTTCCTGTCGGCAGTTCCTTCGCCTACGGTCTGCAGCACGTGCTCACCATGTACGGCGGAATCATCGCCGTTCCCCTCATCATCGGCAATGCCGCCGGTCTCGACGACAACGGCATCAGCCTCCTCATCGCCTCCTGTCTGTTCATGGGCGGTTTGGCCACGATCCTGCAGTCAGTCGGAGTGCCGTTCTTCGGCTCGCAGCTGCCGCTGGTGCAGGGTGTCTCGTTCGCCGGCGTCGCGACGATGACGTCCATTCTGGCCGGCGGCCAGGGTCTGCCTGCGGTCTTCGGATCGGTTCTGGTCGCCTCGGTGATCGGCCTGATCGTCGCCCCGGCCTTCGCGCTCATCGTGAAGTTCTTCCCTCCGGTGGTGACCGGCACGGTCATCACCACGATCGGACTCTCTCTCATGCCCGTGGCCGCAGGCTGGGCCATGGGCGGGGCCGCCGAGGCCGCCGATTACGGCAGCATGCGCAATATCCTCATCGCCGTGGTCACCTTGGCCATCGTGCTCATCCTCAGCCGGATTCCCGTCGCGGTGATCTCGCGCCTGTCGATTCTGCTGGCCATCCTCATCGGCACCATCGGCTGCCTCATCTTCGGTTGGGCCGATTTCTCCCATGTGCTCGATCGCGGTGTCTTCGCGTTCCCCGAGCCGTTCGCCTTCGGTATGCCGACTTTCTCGGCCGCGGCGATCATCTCGATGTTCATCGTCGTCATCGTCACCTTCGCCGAGACCACGGCGGACATCATCGCCGTCGGAGAGATCGTCGATACGAAGGTCGATTCCAAGCGCATCGCATCGGGCCTGCGCGCTGACATGCTGTCGTCGGCGGTCTCACCGATCTTCAACTCCTTCACCCAGTCGGCATTTGCGCAGAACGTCGGCCTGGTGGCGATCACCGGCGTGAAGTCGCGCTTCGTCGTCACTGCCGGTGGTGCGATCCTCGTCGTTCTCGGTCTGCTTCCGGTGATGGGCGGGGTCGTTGCCGCGGTTCCGACTCCGGTTCTCGGCGGCGCGGGCATCGTGCTGTTCGGCACGGTCGCCGCGTCGGGCATCCGCACGCTGTCGAAAGTCGAGTACGAGGGCAACCTCAATATGATCATCGTGGCGGTCTCGCTGGCCTTCGGCATTATCCCGGTCGTCGAGCCCGACTTCTACAACGCCTTCCCGGATTGGGTCGGCATCATCCTCCATTCAGGCATCTCGTCGGCCACTCTCATGGCCGTGCTGCTCAACCTCGTCTTCAATCACATCGGTGTGAAGTCGAAGGACCGTTCTGATCGGTCGGTCTTCGTGGCCGGCAGCGGACGAGTCATCCGCAAGGAAGAGCTGCAGCGACTCATCGACAACGAAGCCATCCTCTATGAAGGCGATACCGTCAAGGACGGCAAGATCGTCGATTGCAACGGAGAAGAGGTTCCGGTCGTCACCGAGGAGCAGCACGAGAAAGTCGTCGACGCCGCCCAGAAGGGTGAGGTTCGCACCCAGGAAGACGTCCGCCGCCTCATCGCCGAGGACGGTAACTGAGGCCAGATACGCCAGCTGGACCCGGATACACCGAACTGGCCCCGGCCGCCGTCCGCGAAGGCGCGGGTCCGGGGCCTCTTGCGATTTCGGGCCCGCTGTCGGTTCGGGCTGGTCGTCAGAACGGGCGGGTTATCAGAACGGGGGCGGATCTCCGGAGTCCCAATAGTCGTTCCACGGGGGTTCCCGGCCGACGCTCGATACGGGCTTGGCGCCAGCCGTAGGGACACACCCGTCCCCTCGTTCATTGGAGCCTGGCTCGGAGGCTGCTGGTTCGGAGCCCCCTGTTGCGGTATGGCCCGCTGGTTCGGGAGGGCGAAATGCATCCGTATTGTCGAATCGTCCGGCCGGACCCAGATTTCCGACGTCGCGAAGCAGCTCCGCGTCGACGGGATTCTGCCGGTCGAGCAGATTCGGCAGTTGGGCGTAGTTCTCCACCTGTCGAGCATGCTCGGCATTGATCGGGTTGTCCGGTGGATACATTGTTGCGACGACTCCGCGCGTGAAGGAGTACTCCACCGCCCCGTCCTCGGTCATTCGGACCGCGAACCTGCGGTCGGTCTTCGCCTGGTGGTCGGTTTTGCACAGCGGATGGAGGTTCTCGAAGGTCGTCTGACCGCCTCGGGCCGGATCGGCATGGTCGAAGGGGATGATGTGATCGACTTCCGAGGTCTCCGCTCGGCGGGTGCACCCCGGAGCAGTGCAGGACTGCCATTTGCCGACCAAGGGCGCGCGCACTTCTGCCGGGATGTGGTAGCTGCGTGACCGGGCATCGATTGGTGTCCCGGTGGCGGGATCGGTGAGGATCCGGTGCCACGTGGGGCGCTCACCGGCGAGATCCCGTGCCGCGTCGGGCGGCACCGGGGTGCCGTCGGAGAACGTTCCCGGCAGCTCCGACTTTCCCACCGCGGTGAGATACGGAACCGTCACCATCATCTTCGCCTGCTCCCGCACCCACTGTCCGTGGGTGGGCATGACGAGCTTGATGGTGGTCTTCACGTCGACTCCGGTGCTGGCGGCCGCTTCCGCTTCAGCCTGCGCCTCCTGCACTGCACGATCGACCGCGGCTGCCGTGATCGGAGCCGTAGGGTCCGATTCGTCGGCGGCCGAGGAGTCCGAGCCGTCGGCGGCTTCGAGAGCGATCTCGTTGGTGGTGGTCTCACCAGTCCGGGTGTCGTGCGTCGTTACGGCGATGCTCATCTGCGGGGTCGCCCGAGTGGCGATGTCGAACATGAGGGCGGCGATGCTGTCCTGGTCGGCGACCTCGAGGCCGGCGGTGCTCTCTTCGGTAAATGCCGAGATGTTGCCGTTGCGGATCGCTCGGGCGAAGGCCTCGATGCGCAGGTAGAAGGCGTTGAGTTCCACGGCGGGTCCGGACAGGGTCACCGAGGCGGTGCCGTCGGGGTAGTTCATGATGTCGACCCTGCGACGCTTCTTGGCCAGCTCGGCCCGGTCGTCGACTGGCACGATCGCCGCGATCTTGAGGTTCAGCGACTTCTTGAAGGTCTCCAGAGTGATATCGGCACGACGGTCGCCCAGGTAGGCATCGAGACGGGGCAGATACTCGAAGGCGACGTCTTTGATGACACGGGTCGCGGCAAGCACGTGTTCGATCGTGAACTCACCGGCCAGGCAGCGCTGCAGGAACTTCGGCAGGCCGAACGCCAGTGTGACGGCGTTCGTGATCTCGTTGTAGGCACCGTCGCTCGACGAGCCGAGGACCGTGGTCAATTCAGCGATCTCCTCGCGTGTGGCGAGATCGTGGACCCAGCTGTTGAAGGATTTGTGCAATCCGAACTTGGGGAAATTCGGAAGCGGGGCTGCCGCCTTCGCCAGTGGTTGCTCGACGATGCTCTCCTCGGTTGCGCCGTCGTCGGTGGCAGCGCCGGTGGAAGAATCAGCGTCATCAGAACCGACGAGTTCGCGGTCATCGAGAACGAAGCCGGTGGATGTCCACGGGTCCACGAAGTCGTCCTTTTCAGGCAGCAGTCCGTCACGAGCCGTGATGAAGCGGCCAGCCGTTTCGGTGAACGTTGCGTGATAGTAGATCTTGTCGCCCTCGGCGTATCGGAGCTTCTCAATGACTTCGGTCAGAAACAGACCCGCGACGGCCTGGAATTCGGCGAGCCGAACTCCCGTGCTCAGATGAGTCAGACTGACGACCACGGCCATCGGCGAATCGGGGTCGACGTCGAGACGGCGGGGTGAGTCGGGGCCGACCAGAAGAACCTGCGGCGAAGAAGAGGAGTCCGCCGATGTCGCGGGTGAACCGGAGACTGATTCATTCGAGGCACGCTCGAGACCGCTGTTGCCCGGATCCTGAGGATCCTTCATCGGTCTCGCCGCCTTTCACGTCGATGTGAATGCCTTGACTCAATTTTACTCCCGAGGAGAATAAATGAATGTCACAATTCGATTACAAAGAGGATCTCCATAAGTTTTAATGCTGTTTGATGTATTTTGATGGCGCAATTTTGTTCCGGCCGAGGTGCAGACACTCAGCAGTTCAGTCATCTGCTCAATCGGCGGACCAGGCACCTACTCAGTCAGCAGGCCAGGCAGCTGATCCATCGCGCTGAAAGTCTCGGCCGCACCTGCAGCCAACAGCGTTTCCGCGCTCTGATGAACCGGAGAATCCGGACAGAACCCGAGCACATGGGATCCGGCCGCAGCACCGGCGATCACGCCGGTGGGGGAATCTTCGATCACGGCCGACTCGGCGGGGTCGACCTGTAAGGATTCGGCTGCTGCCAAATAGACGTCGGGTGCAGGCTTTGAGTTCGGCTGCTCCATGCCGGAGAAGATCCGACCCTCGAAAGCATCGAACAGGCCGATCTTGCGCAGCTGCAGCTCGATCTTCGGACGATCCGCTCCCGAAGCGCAGGCGATCCTGCCCGGGTAGATCTCGGCGATGCGGTCAACGGCATCGACGACCCCAGGAATCGCTTGGAGGGAGGCCTCGAGCTGAGCATTGCGCCGCCGTCGGAACTCCTGCATCCACTCCTCGTCGATGCGGAATCCGGTGTGATCCTCGATGACATCAGCCTCATCGCGGAGCATCTTGCCGACGAATCGCGCAATGGATTCCTCGGCGCTCAGCTGCCAGCCGAGCTCCTGCAGCATCTGGTGGAGCACGCCGTTCGTGATGCTTTCGGAGTCGACGAGGACTCCGTCACAGTCGAAGAGGACGGCGGAGAATTTCGGAAGTGGGGCCATACTCCGATTCTGCCACCAGGCACTGACGCGGAATCACGGCCAGCCGAGTCGCCGGCGCGTCCCACAGCTGGCACGGCCCGTCGGGTCGCTGGCACGGCCCTCAGCAAGCCCGCCCCGCCCGAAACCCGCCGCATTCACACCGCGCCGACCGACACCGCCGTATACAGCACCCGTGCGGTGGCGAGCGCGCAGCCGATGATGACCAGCGCAAACAGCGTCAGCCAGGCACCGGCGGGCAAGGCCGAGCCCTGCGCGAGGATATAGGCATCGGACTGCTGCACGTGGCGCCGGCGCGTATGGACGCGGATGACCTTGATGAGGTCCTTGAGCGACCCGATCGTCAGCGCCGTGCCGAGCGCGGCGACGAAGACCGAGATCCACTCCAGCGGCAGGAAGACGACGACGAGCTGCGCCGCGATCGCCGTGATCACGGCGATGACCGCGCCCGCGAAGTTCCGGATGAAGATGAGCGCGACCAACAGGATCAGCGCGCCCACTGACAGTGCCAAGGGGGCCCAACCGAAGACCGCCGAGGTGGCCAGGACGAGTCCGAGCACGCCCGGTGCCGGATATCCCCAGAAACCCGCCCATGTGGCTGAGAAGCCGACTCGGCCGAAGGAGTTCATCTGCCCCGAATGATCGAAGTTCAGCGAGATCCCTTTGACCACGCGCCCCGTCATCAGGGCGGCGAATGCGTGGCCGAGCTCGTGGATGAAGGTCACGAACAGTCCGAAGAACCTCCAGATCCCCGGAGCCAGGGTCACGACCAGGGGCACTCCGATGACGAGCACGAGCCCGAGGACGTCGAGCTCGAGCCCGTCCTGCCGCCCGAAGCCCGAGGTGATGGCATCCCACCACGTCGCCGTTGCCTGCTTGAAGTCCATAGCGGCCCAGTGTACGAACCGCTCCTGAGCGGGACCCTCAGGACCTCCTCAGCGATTCGGAAGGTCGGGGCTCCGACGACTCGGGAGGTCACGGTGCCCATGGTTCGGGCAGTCCGGGTGCCCATGGTGCCGGAGGTCACGGTGCCTAGACGGCAAGCGAATCGACATCGACCCAAGAACGTTCGTGTACCGACCGCAGCACGGCCTCCGTCACGAGCACGGCTCGCACCCCGTCTCGCAGAGTCGGCAGCCCCTCCGGTCGCTCGCCGCCGAAGTAGGCATAGGAATCGGCGACGAAGCCATTGAACGCATCCTGGTATCCCTGCGGATGGCCGGCCGGGACCATACACAGACGCGCGGCATCGGCGGACAGGGAGTCGGGATCGCGGACGAGGAGGCGGCTGTCGGCGCGCTTGCCGAACCACAGCTGCTCGGGCTGCTCCTGCTCGAAGCGCATGCTCGCCTCGGTGCCGGCGATCTCCACGGTCAGTCCGTTCTTGCGTCCGGGAGCCAGCTGGGACACCAGCAGCGAACCGATGGCGCCGCCGGAGAACTCGATCGTCACGGCCACGGTGTCCTCCGTGCTCACCGCGGTGCCGCCTCGGCGAGGATGAACCGTTCTTGTGGTCGCCACCAGGGACGATATCCGGTCGTCGACGATGAACTCGATGAGGTCGACGAGGTGGGAGCCGATATCGGCGAAGGCCCGCGAGGGGCCGCCGCGCTCGGTGTCGACCCGCCAGTTCTCGTCGCCGGAGCCGAGCAGCCAGTCCTGGAGGTATCCGGCGTCGACGGTCAGCAGAGTCCCGGCCTGGCCCTCGCGGAATCGGGCGCGGGCTTCACGCACCATCGGGTGGTAGCGGTAGACGAATGGAACGGTCCCAAGCAGACCAGCTTCGTCGGCGCGGGCCAACACGGCACGCGCGGCCGTCGAATCAGTGGCCAAGGGCTTCTCGCAGATGATGTTCGATCCCACGTCCAGCGCTTGCAGGGACTGCGCGGCGTGGACGTCATTGGGAGTGCAGATGTGGATTGCGTCGAAGGTGCTGCCGAGCAGTTCGTCGGGCGCAGTCGAATTCTCGAAGCCGAGATTCGCCGCCGCTTGTGCCGATCTCTCCGGCCGCGACGATGCGACCGAGTCGAGCACGGCTCCGGCCGACCGTGCGGCTCGACTGTGGACGCGGCCCATGAACCCGCCGCCGAGCATTCCGATGCGAGGACCTCGTCCCCGCGCAGTGTCACCTGAGTGCATGCCTCATTATGCAATCACCGGTCGCACCGAGTCGACCGCATCCATCCGCACCGAGTCGACCGAACCGCCGCCCTCCGCCACTGACACCCCCGCGCCACCGGGGGCCAATCCACCGACGCTCCGGCCTGGGCCTCTACACTGTGAGAAGCGCCCGCGCAATCCCCCGCTCGCAGCGTGGTCCGCAACTCGCGAAGGAGTGTCATTGTCACAGCACCGCCGATTCGCCCAGGTCGATGTCTTCTCTGCCGTGCCCTTCCACGGCAACCCCGTCGCGGTCATCGTCGACGCCGATGACCTCGATGAGGAGCAGATGGCCCGCATCGCGAACTGGACTAACCTGTCCGAAACCACCTTCATTCTCCCGCCCGACGACCCCGCAGCCGACTACCGTCTGCGCATCTTCACCCCGCATCGAGAACTGCCCTTCGCCGGCCACCCCACGCTCGGTTCGGCCGCGGCCTGGCTCGACGCCGGCGGCGCCCCGAAGCACGCGGACCGCATCGTCCAGGAGTGCGGTGCCGGTCTCGTCGACATCCGCAGATCCCCTCGCCGAGGCGGCCCGACCGACCCGACCGACGGATCCTCCGAAACCCTCGCCTTCGCCGCCCCCGATCGCCTGCGCTCGGGACCGCTCGACGACGCCTACCTCGACCAGATCGCGGCCGCCCTCGGCGTCGATCGTGCCGAGATCCTCGGGCACCAGTGGGCCGACAACGGCCCCGGCTGGGCGGCCGTGAGACTGTCCAGCGCCGACCAGGTGCTCGCACTCACCCCCGACTTCTCGGCGATCCCCGATGCCAAGCTCGGGGTCCTCGGCGCTCACCCGGACGGGGCAGACCACGAGTACGAGATCCGCGCCTTCGTGCCGGGAGTCGGAGTCGCCGAGGACCCGGTGACGGGCAGCCTCAACGCCTCCGTCGCCCAATGGCTCATCGGTGAGAACCTGGCCCCGACCAGCTATACTGCGACCCAGGGAACCGCGCTCGGCCGTTCCGGAGTCGTCTCCATCACGGCCGAGGACGACGAGATCTGGGTGGGCGGCGCCACGTCCGTCTGCATCCGCGGGACGGTGCACACATGAATCGACATCTCACCGAAGTGAACAAACCGAAGAAGCGACTGCGCATCTTCCACGGCCGCATGTACTTCGCCCTCCAGGCCCTCGCCGGAGCGGCATGGTGGCTGGGCACCGCGATGATTCCGGGGGTGGCGGACGCGACTCTCGGCAGCATCGACCCGCTGCTCATCGCGATCGTCGACATTCCGCTGTTCGTCATCGGTTCTGCCTTGGCCGCGCTGAACTTCCGCTGGGCGGTGTGGATCGCCACCGGGTGGACCGTGCTCGTGGCGCTGGGCATGGTCATCTACGCCACCGCCACCACCGAGGCGGGACTCGGCGCCGTCCTCATGATCCTCGCCGCACTCGGCAGCCTCCTTGCCGGTGTGCTCATGATCGTCGGCCGCATCCCGTCCGAGAAGCTCCTCATCGGGCCCTTCGCGTTCCACAGTTCGCATACCCGCATCCGGTCCCGCCTGCTGGTGCGGACCACCATCCAGATCGTCGTGTTCTGGGGCGTGTTCCTCATCATCATCCCGGTCATCATCAAAGCCTTCGAAGACCGCTGGAACCTCGCCTACAAATTCCCGATCCTCCTGGTCGTCGTCGGCTTCGCCCTGCTCGCCGTCTCCAGCGTCATCGGCGTGTGGTCGGCCCGAGCGATCGCGAACTTCGGCTCCGGCACCCCGCTGCCCTCGCAGACGGCCCACCACCTCGTCGTCCGCGGCCCCTACGCCTTCGTCCGCAATCCGATGGCCATCTCCGGCGTCGTCCAAGGCATGGCGATGGGTCTGCTCATCGGCTCGTGGCTCGTCATCGTGTACGCGCTCATCGGCTTCCTGCTGTGGAACTGGCTCATCCGCCCCCACGAGGAGACCGACCTGATCGAGCGCTTCGGCGACGAATACCGCGACTACGCCGAGCGGGTGCGCTGCTGGTGGCCGACCTTCTCGACCGCCGAATCGTCGCCCGACCTTGTCGACGAGGACTGATCGGCCTACGCTCGGTCTAGGCCAACCACTCACCGAGGAGGCCGCAAGGTCACGTTCACCACTGAACTCCTGGAACTCGGCAACAACGTCGGCATCGAGGTTCCCGAGGACATCGTGCTCGGCTTCGGCGTCGGCAAGCGGGTCCCGGTCATCGTGACGATCGAAGGCTATTCGTATCCCTCCACGACCGCGGTGATGGGTGGGAAGTACCTGCTCCCGCTCGCCAAGGAACACCGGGAGAAGATCGGCGTCGCCGGCGGTGAGACCCGCGACCGCCGGATCAGGAAGATCGTCGACTCGCTCGGCTGATCACCCTGCGTCGTGAGTACAACTGCCTCGAGCAGCTGCGCCGGAGGCCGGGCGCGTCGAATTCCGAGCTCGCGCGCGGCGCCTTCGTCACCCGGCAGACGATGAATACGCTGTTGCGCGGACTCCAGGAACGGGGGCTGATCACGAGGCCGGCCACGGCCGAATCCGGTCGCATCCTGCCCACACGCCTCACCTCGGCGGGCGTTGAAGTGCTCGACCAGGCCGTCTCCCGCGTCGAGGCGGTCTCCGCTCGCATGGTCTCACCGCTCGACGATGAGACTCGAACGATGGTCACCGAGGCGCTCGGCCGGTGCATCGCGGCCCTCGAAGAAGCCGAGGACGGCTGAGGGCCGGGAGATCGGGGCCCCGGACTGACCTGATCGGACCTACACCGGCGCGAGCTCCTTGTCCGATTCCCGCCTCGTCGACCCCTTCGGCCATGCCACCAGGCAGCACAAGCCGAGGAGCGCGCCGATGCCGGCGCCGAGAGTGTTCGTGACGAGGTCGCTGAGCGTGGCGAAGCGGGACTGAGTGAGCACGGTGCCCTGGAAGATCTCGATGGCGGCGCTGAATCCCGCACCGAAGAGGAATCCGAGCCACCAGCGACGCCGTCCGAAGTGCAGGGCCGCGAGGAAGCCGAAGGGAATGAACATCACCACATTGCCGAGCTTCTCGACCCGTTCATAGGTCAGCCAGGCGGTTTCCCGGTGAGCGGCGAGGAGGTCGAGTGCGTGCCCGATGAGAGTGTCCGGGCCGGTGCCCATCTGCTGCGGGGTCAGCGTGATGGCGGCGATGAAGAGTGTGTAGAGGACGAGAAGGGCCAGCGGCGCACCGACTGTGCGCTGATCACGATCGGTCATCACCGACCAACTTACGACCGATTCCTGGGCACATCCTCAGATGCGGATATGACCCGGCTCTCACCGGACCTCACGATCTGTCACCGGACCTCATGGTCGACGGGGACTCTGTCCATCCTCGGTGGCCAGATCTTCATGACGATGAGTCCGGCCACCGCTCCGATGCCGGCACCGAGGCTGTTCGTGACGAGATCGCTGATCGTGGCGAAGCGCGTGGGTGAGAGCAGGGTCGCCTGAGTGCCCTCGATGAGGCACGTGAACGCGATGCCTGCGACCCAGCCGACCCACCAGCGGCTGCGGCCGCACTGGAGGGCCACAAGCAGGCCGAAGGGAATGAACATTCCGACATTCGCGAGCTTCTCGAGGATGTCAAAGCTGATCCATGCGGTCACCCGGTGGGAGGCGAGGAACTCGAGCAGTCCTGCGATGAACGACCCGGGGCCCGTGTCCATCTGGTTGGGTGTGAGCGTGACGAGGCCGATGAAGACCGTGTAGAGGATGAGCAGCGCCAGGGGCACCGTCCGCAGCTGTCGCCTCGTGCCGGTCATCGTTCCCCTGTCCCTCGGCCTCCAGTCGCTCGGCCCGGTCTCATTGTGCCCGTCTGCGGCACGAGGGTCGAGGGATTCCCGCATCGATTGCGGGAATCACCCCGACCATTGCGGTCTCACGCCCGGGATTCAGACGAGGTGGATCCAGGCGAGCTGAATCAGGCGACTGCCTCGACGTCATCGAAGCTCGCGGTGTCGATGACGACGCGGAACTGCACGTCTCCGGCCACGACTCGGTCGTAGGCGGCGTCCGCCTCGGTGACGGGGATCGTCTCGATCTTCGCGGCGATGCCGTGTTCGGCGCAGAAGTCGAGCATCTCCTGGGTCTCGGCGATGCCGCCGATGTTCGAACCGGCGATCGCCTTGGCCCCGCCGATGACGGCACCGAAGGAGAACTCCTGCTTCTCCGGCGGCAGCCCGACGACGGCCATGACCCCGCGCGGCTTGAGCAGACGCAGGTAGCGGTTGACGGGGATGTCGGCGCTGATGGTGTTGAGGATGAGGTCGAACTCGCCGGCGTGGTCGGAGAAGAAGTTCTCGTCGGTGGTGGCGAGCATCCGCTGCGCACCGAGTTCCAGTGCCGCGGCTTCCTTCTTCAGCGTGCGCGAGAGCACGGTGACTTGCGCGCCCATGGCCGCGGCGATCTGGACACCCATGTGGCCGAGTCCGCCGAGTCCGAGCACGGCGACCTGCTTGGGAGCACCGTTCTTCAACTCAGCGGCACCCCAGCGGTTCAGCGGTGCATAGGTGGTGATGCCCGCGCACAGCAGCGGGGCGGCGACGTCGAAGTCGAGCGCATCGGGGATCCGGCAGACGAAGCGTTCGTTGACGACGACCTTCTGCGCGTATCCGCCCTGGGTGATCGTGCCGTCGACGTCTTCGACGTTGTACGTGCCGACGCTGCCGTTCAGGCAGTTCTGCTCCTGACCGGCCCGGCATTCCTCACATTCGCCGCACGAGTTGACCATGCAGCCCACGCCCACGCGGTCGCCGACCTTCCAATCAGTGACATCGGAACCGACTGCCTCGACGACGCCGGCGATCTCGTGGCCGACGGTGAGCGGGAAGTGCGCCTCGCCCCATTCGTTGCGGATGGTGTGGATGTCGCTGTGGCAGATGCCTGCGGCCTTGATGTCGATGACGATGTCATCGGGTCGGGGATCCCGGCGTTCGATCGTGGCCACGCGGAACGGCTGATCCGCTCTCGTCTTCTGCAGTGCCTTGACGCTGATGCTCATGTGATCTCCTTGGACTTGCGTATCCGTTGCTGGGCCACATCGTCCAGCGCTTGCGGCTCGCAGTCTATTCCATGCACATGGACTTATTCTTCGACAATCCGCTCAGTCCCTCATTCGGCCCCATCGAACGGCTCAGTCCTTGATCGCGCGCTCACCGATGCTCAGATCGAGGGGGAAATCGACGGGGGCAGCTCCGAACAGCAGTCGACCCGCCGAGGCGGCGGCCGCCCTGATCGCCTCCGCCGCCTCCTCGGCCTGCTCGGTCGGGGCATGGACGATGACCTCATCGTGAAGGAAGAACACCAGGTGAGCACGGCGAGAGAACACCGGCCCCGAGGCGGCCGCCTCTGATGTCTCCTCGACCTCCGGCAGCCGCGCCAGGCGCAGCCGCAGGTCGGCCAGCCAGGCCAGCGCCCATTCGGCCGCTGTGCCCTGAACGACGAAATTGCGGGTGAATCGTCCCTGGTCACCGGCGGCCCGCCGGGCCCGCTGCTCATCGGCACCGGTGGCATCGAAGCGGTTCGCGGCCCTCTGCAGTCTCTGCCACCCTTCGCCGGGCGGCGGAGAGGTCCGACCCAGCCAGGTGGACACGACTCCTCCCTGTCGTCCCGCCTCGGCGGCGGAATCGACGAGGTGCATGGCGGCGGGGAAATTCTGCCGCAGACGCGGCACCAGGGCTCCGGCCTCCCCGGTCGTCGATCCGTACATCGCCCCGAGCACCGCGATCTTCGCCTCCTGCCGGGTGGCCACGACACCGGCGTCGACGAGCCCGGAGTAGAGATCGCGGCCGAATCCGGCCGCGGCCATCGCCCGGTCTCCGGACATGGCGGCGAGCGCACGAGGTTCGAGCTGGGCGACATCGGCGGAGACGAGCCGCCATCCCTCGTCGGCACGCAGGGCCGGACGCAGCTGCCGCGGGATCTGCAGGGCCCCTCCCCCGCTGGCCGCCCACCGTCCGGTGACGACTCCGCCAGGCACATAGACCGGACGGTAGCGGCCGTCATCGACCCATTCATCGAGCCAATGCCACCCGTTGGCACTCAGCAGCCGCGCCATCTTCTTGTACTCGAGTAGGGGCGCGATCGCCGGATGTTCGCTCGTCTGCAGCTCCCATTTCGAGGTCGAGGCGACATTGATGCCGGCATTGCGCAGCGACGCGAGCAGCCGGTTCGGCGAATCGAGGTTGACCCGCGGATCCTCAAGGGCCGCGCGGACTTCCTCGGCCTTGGACAGCATCTTCTGAGGCTTCCCGTCCCGGATCGGCCGAGGACCGAGCAGTTCGGTCAGTATCCGATCGTGTTCGGCTTCGTCCCAGGGCACCCCTGCCGCACGCATCTCTGCGGCGACGAGTCCTCCCGCCGATTCCGCGGCCAGCAGCAGTCTCAGGCGTCCCGGATCGCTCGCGGTCTCGATCGCCGCGGTCTGCCGGGCATGTTCGGCCAGGGCCGGCTCGAGATCGTGCGGAACCTGTGGGATGAATCCGCGCCCGGCATCGACGTCGAAGAGAGCGGCCGCCTGTTCGGGTGCGGCGGCGTCGGCGGGCGCGGCGTCCCATTCGGAGGCTGCGCGCACCGCCTCCGGTGCGGTGACGAGTTCGGAGCGGGCGAGGATCGCATGAGCCAAGCGCAGATCGTGGCAGCGCTCAAGACTCGCCCGGGCGGCCAACAGCGGCGGGCACCATTTCGCGGTATCGCTGAGGACCCAGCGAGGGCGGGCCCCGCCCGGCTCGCTCGGATCTCCCCCGGCCCCGTCCTCACGGTCACGGACGAAATCGGGCAGGTCCGCCTCGGCGAGGTCGATCCGATCGATCTCCTGACCTGCGCTGTCGAGTTCGACGATCCCGATACGCTGCCCCTCGAACCCGGTTCCGGGCACGGTTCCGAGCACGCAGGCGGCGGGCCGCTGAGTGGGGGCGGAAGTCATGGATCCAGCCTACGCCGCGGGGGCCCGCGGACGGTCGTCCGATCGCTCATCCGCCCCGCGACAGCTCGCTTGTCCGCACCCTGACCCTGGCCGCCTGCAGCGAACGTGATCCTGGTAACGTCGTGAGCGAATTCCGGGTGCCGAACTCCGCTCGAAAGGTCAGACGCAACATGGACGTTGTCTCCTCCCTCACCTCCGCTCTGCCGGCCACGGCCGTCATCACCGATCCCGATTCGATGGACGCCTACCGGTGGGACCGTGCGCACGACCCCGACGCCGGGGTGCCTGCCGCCGTGGTCCGCGCCACCTCCACCGAGGAGGTCCAGACGGTGGTGCGCATCGCCGCCGAGGCGAAGGTGCCGATCGTGCCCCGCGGAGCCGGATCCGGGCTGTCGGGCGGCAGCTCCGCGGTCGCCGGCGGAATCGTGCTGTCCCTGGACAGGATGCGCGAGATCAGCATCGATCCCGTCACCCGCATGGCCACGGTCCAGCCGGGCGCCTTCAACGCCGAGGTCAAGGCCGCCGCGGCCGAACACGGCCTGTGGTATCCGCCGGACCCCTCGTCCTTCGAGTTCTGCTCCATCGGCGGCAACATCGCCACGAACGCCGGTGGCCTGTGCTGCGTCAAATACGGCGTGACCACCGATTATGTTCTCGGGATGACCGTCGTCCTCGCCGACGGTCGGGCCGTGAAACTCGGCGGGCCGCGGCTCAAGGACGTCGCCGGTCTGCCGCTGACGAAGCTGTTCGTCGGCTCGGAGGGGACCTTGGGCGTAATCACCGAGGTGACCCTGCGACTGATTCCCGCCCAGCTGCCCCCGACGACCGTCGTCGCGATGTTCCCGAAGCTCGCCGATGCCACGAACGCCGTGCTCGAGATCGCGAAGGCCATGCGCCCCTCGATGCTCGAGTTCATGGACAAGCCGTCGATCAACGCCGTCGAGGATGAGCTGAAGATGGGTCTCGACCGTGAGGCCGAGGGCATGCTCGTCATCCAGTCCGACGAGCCCGGCGAGCACTGCACTGTGCAGGCGACGATCATCGAGGAGATCTGCAACAGCAACGACGCCTCCGAGTGCTATCTCACTGCCGACCCCGACGAGGGCGAAGCCTTCGTCACGGCCCGCCGGATCGCGATCCCGGCCGTGGAGAAGAAGGGTGCTCTGCTGCTCGAGGACGTCGGCGTTCCGCTGCCGAAGCTCGGCGACCTGGTCCTCGGCATCGAGAAGATCGCGGCCGACCGCGATGTGACGATCGCCGTCATCGCGCACGCCGGCGACGGCAACACGCATCCGCTGCTCGTCCTCGATCCCAAGGATGAGGAACAGCAGAAGCGCGCGCAGATCGCCTACGGCGAGGTCATGGATCTGGCCACAGGGCTGGGCGGGACGATCACCGGTGAGCACGGCGTCGGCCGACTCAAGGCACCGTGGCTCGCGCCCTACCTCGGCGAGGACGTCATGGAGCTCAACCACCGGATCAAACAGGCCCTCGATCCGGACAACATCTTCAACCCGGGATCGGTCTACACCGGACTCGTCTGAGGCTCCGGCCGTCGGGACCGGCTCGGTTGGTTCGGGACCGC
The DNA here is from genome assembly GCF_900169265.1 of Brevibacterium iodinum ATCC 49514. Lineage (GTDB taxonomy): Bacteria > Actinomycetota > Actinomycetes > Actinomycetales > Brevibacteriaceae > Brevibacterium > Brevibacterium iodinum. Next base: position 45,239 of record NZ_FXYX01000006.1, on the reverse strand, counting down.
CTCGGCGGTCCGGACTGGGGCCACAGCCGCCTCGGCGGAGGGAATTCGTGGAAGAATTCTGCACAGCTGTCGAATCGGCGTCGATTCGATCGTCTTCTCCGTGAGCGACCGAAATCCGGCCGCCGCACACAGAACGGAGCGAACCATGCGCTATTCACTGATCTTCCACGCACCCGAGCCCGGAGCCGACGGCCCCGAGGCGGGACTGGCGGCACTTGACGCGCTCGATGCCGGCTCGCCTCGTCTCTCCGCCTTCCAACCTGCCTGGGTGCTGCGGGCTCATCTGCTCACCCGCCTCGGCCGCACAGACGAGGCGGCCACCGCCCGCCGGCGGGCCCTCGACCTGACCACCGACCCGGCCGAACGCGACTACCTCTCGGTAGGACTCACCTGAGACGGACGTCACTTCGTCTTCGGGATGGGCGGGGGTACGGCATATGATGGTGAAATCAATCCACAGACTCCGAAACCATCCTGCATGCACAATTCCTCTCAGACCGAACCCGCCCAGGGCACGACCCAGGGCTTCGCCCACGCAAAGGCGATCCTGTTCGGCGAACACGCGGTTGTCTACGGCTCTCCGGCCGTCGCAGTGCCATTGCACGGGCTCGGAGTCCAGACCGACATCCGCCGGTCCCCGCATCAGGAGACCCGGATCGAGAGCCAACTGTTCTCCGGAAATGCACAGACCGCTCCGGAGCCGATGGGCCCCGTCGTCGCCGGTCTCAACGCCGCGCTGAAGGCCGCCGGGAACCCCGACGCCGAGGTGGAGCTGCTCATCCGTTCGGCGATCCCCCACAGCCGGGGCTTGGGTTCGAGTGCAGCCGTGGCCACCTCCGTGGCCCGCGCGGTCGCGAACCTGCATGCGACGGTCTTCGACGAGAACACCCTTCACGAGATCGTGCAGGCGGCCGAAACCGTCGCCCATGGCCGACCCAGCGGCATCGACGCCTGGGCCGTGGCCAAACCCGCTCCCATCCGCTTCCAGACCGGGTGCGCCCAGACCATCGACGTCGGTCAGCGCCTCGTCTTCGTCCTCGCGGACTCCGGTCACCACGGGTCCACCGCCGAGGCGGTCGGCGGGGTCCGTGCCCGCCGTGACGCCGATCCTGTGCGCATCGGCGGGATGATCGACCGTCTCGCCGAAATCACCGATTCCGCCGTCGACAACATCCGCTCCGGTGATCGCGGGGCGATCGGCGCGCTGATGAATGAAGCCCATGGACTGCTCGGCAGCCTCGGTGTGTCGACTCCGACCCTCGATTCCCTCGTGGATGCCGCCACCGCGGCCGGAGCCTGGGGCGCCAAACTCACCGGCGGCGGACTCGGCGGCTGCGTGCTGGCCCTGGCCGATGACGATGATTCGGCCGAGGAGCTCGCCGAGGCCCTGCGCAAGGCGGGAGCACCCCGCACCTGGACGACGGAGGTCAGACCGACATGAGAACGACGACGGCGCGGGCCTACCCGAACATCGCCCTGGTGAAGTACTGGGGCAAGGCCGATGAGGAGCTCATCCTGCCCGCTGCGGGCAGTCTGTCGCTGACCCTCGACCATTTCGAGACCACGACCACCGTGGTGCCCGCCCCGGACGCCGAGAACGATGTCCTCGAACTCGACGGCGCACTCGCCGATGCCGGTCAGACGGACCGCATCTCCACTTTCCTCGACCATGTCCGCGCCCTGGCCGGACGCGATGATCGGGTCCTCGTCCGGTCCCGCAACTCCGTGCCCACGGGTGCCGGTCTGGCCTCCTCGGCGTCGGGCTTCGCAGCTCTGGCGACGGCCGCCTCCGCGGCGTTCGACCTCGACCTCGGCGCCGAAGATCTCAGCCGACTGGCCCGCCGCGGTTCGGGGTCGGCGTGCCGCTCGATTCCCGACGGCATCGCCGTCTGGCACGCCGGCGACGACGCCGCCTCCTTCGCCGAGACCGTTCCCGCTCCGGATATGCGGATGATCATCGTCACCGTCAATCGGGCGAGGAAGGCCGTGTCCTCCCGCGAGGCGATGCGCCTGACGGCCGCCACCTCCCCCTTCTACTCGGGTTGGGTGTCCTCGACCGAGGACTACCTCGAGCAGATGGTCGCCGCGTGCGCGGCCGGGAACTTCACCCGCATCGGCGAGATCACCGAATCCCACGCCCTGCGCATGCACGGACTCATCCAGTCCACCGTGCCGCCGATCCGGTTCCTCAATCCGACCAGCCACGCGATCTTCGACGCCGTGGCCGAAGCCCGCGAGTCGGGGATCGAAGCCTATTCGACCGCCGATGCCGGCCCGAACGTCGCCGTCATCGTCCGTCCCCATGACGCCGAGGCGCTGGCCGAGAAGCTCTCCGGCTTCGGCGACGTCCGCGTCGTCGGACCGGGACCGGGAGCCCACCTGCTCACCGACGCTGACGCAGTCCCGCCCGCAGACGCAGTGAACCAGGCTGCGGGTGAGGGCAGCCGGGCATGATCGAGACCCGGGCACCCGGCAAGCTGTTCATCGCCGGCGAGTACGCCGTCGTCGAGCCCGAACAGCCCGCCGTGCTCATCGCCGTCGACCGGTGCATCACCGTCCGGCTGACCGAGAGCGAAGGCGCCGGTCGCATCCATTCGAGCGAATACGGTCAGGCTCCCGTCGTGTGGCGGCGCGAAGACGATGGTGAGCACATCATCGTCGACGAGCGCCCCTTCGACTATGTGCTCTCGGCGATCTCCACCGTTGAAGAGCTGCGCTCCGGCCGGGGTGCCAGCCCCCGCTACTTCGATCTCGAGATCTCCAGCGAACTCAATGACTCAGATGGCCGGAAGTTCGGGCTCGGCTCCTCGGCGGCGGTGACGGTGGCGACGATCGCCGCTCTCGATGAGTTCTATCGCCTCGGGCTGACCCTGACCGAACGCTTCAAACTCGCTGTCCTGGCGACCATCGCGATCTCCACAAAGGCCTCCGGCGGCGATCTTGCAGCGAGCACCTTCGGCGGCTGGATCCGCTACTCCTCCCCCGACCGTGCAGCCCTGCACGCTCACCGCGAGGCCCACGGGGTCGTCTCCGCCATGAGCTGCTCGGAATGGTCGGGCTGCTCAGCCAGGCGGGTCACCCCACCGAGTTCGCTCGACCTCCTCGTCGGCTGGACCGGATCACCGGCGTCGACCGAACACCTCGTCACACGCGTCCGCACCCCGCGCGAGCAGGCATCCGAATCCTCTGCCGGACCGACCGCGGCAGCGCAGAAAGCGCGCCCGCTCGTGTCCTTCGCCGCAGAGTCCCACACCCTTGTCGACGATCTCGTGGCGGCCTTCGACGCCGACGATGCCGAGGCGAGCCTGACCACGATCCGCTCCGTGCGTGCCCTGCTGCGGCGACTGAGCGACTCCACGGGCAGCCTCATCGAAACCGAGGCCCTGCACGATCTGTGCGAGATCGCTGAAACCCACGGTGCCGCAGCGAAGCCCTCGGGAGCCGGCGGCGGTGACTGCGGAATCGCCCTCGCTCACTCCCACACCGAAGCACAGACCATTCTCAGCGGCTGGGAAGCCGCCGGAATCCGACCCCTGGACCTCGGTGCTCACCGAGAGGAAGGCGAGATCGATGAGTTCTGAGACCCCGGCATCAGTTGAGACACCGGAGACCAAGGCCTCACGGGCCTCCCGCAAGGACGACCACGTACGCCTCGCCTCGGCGCAGCAGACGGAAGGCCCCCGCCGCACCGACTTCGACGACCTCGAGTTCGTCCACCATGCACTTTCGGGCACGAACCCCGAGCTTGTCGACCTCAGCGTCGAACTAGGCGAGTGGACCTGGCCGACGCCTTTCTACGTCAACGGCATGACCGGCGGCACGGAGACCACGGCGAAGATCAACCGGGACCTGGCCATCGCCGCCGCCGAGACCGGTCTGCCCATGGCCTGCGGATCGATGAGCGTGGCCCTCGACGACGCCGAAGCGGCGAAGGGCTTCACCGTCATCCGCGAGGAGAACCCGGACGGCTTCGTCATGGGCAACCTCGGTGCCGGTCGCAGCGCCGATGATGCCCGGCGGGCCGTCGACCTGCTGAACGCCGATGCCCTCCAGCTGCACATCAATCCGGTGCAGGAGACCGCGATGCCCGAAGGCACCCGCGACTTCTCCACCTGGCTGTCCGGCCTCGAGGACATCGTCGCCGCCTGCCCCGTTCCCGTCGTCGTCAAGGAGGTCGGATTCGGACTCAGCCGCCGGACCCTGCGGCTGCTCGCCGATATCGGAGTCCAGTACGCCGACGTCTCCGGCGCCGGGGGCACGGACTTCCTGCGCATCGAGAACGATCGCTCACCGGTCGAGGACTTCTCCATGCTCACCGGCTTCGGTCAGTCGGCCCTGGCCTGCCTGCTCGACGCCCCATCCGAGTGGACCACCGAGACGACGATGGGCGACGGCGTCTCGAACCGCGTGCTGCTGGCCTCCGGCGGCGTGCGCAACCCCTATGATGTCGTGAAAGCACTGGCCTGCGGTGCTCGCGCCGTCGGCGTCGCCGGCACGTTCCTGCAGACCGTGCTCGACCACGGTCCGGGGGGACTGGTCGAACTCGTGCGCACCTGGCAGACTCAGACCTCGGCTCTGTTCGCCCTGCTCGGGGCGCAGCGGTCCACGGACCTCACGGCCACGGACCTGCTCACGCGGGGCCGCCTCGGCGAGTTCGCCCGCCTGCGCGGAATCGACGTCACCGCGCTCTCGCACCGATCCGACGTCCTTTCGAGGAGGAATCAGCTGTGAATCAGCAGACCACGATCACCGGGATCCCTACTACGTGGGTCGGTCCCCTGCGGGTCAGCGGCGAAGCGCTGGCGCCGAGTGGCACCCACACCGAGGTGGCCGTGCCCCTCGCAACGTACGAGACCCCGCTGTGGCCCTCCGTCGGCCGCGGGGCGTCGATCTCCCGTGAGATCGAGGGTGGGATCCGCACCGTCATCGTCGATGAGCGGATGACCCGGTCCGTGCTATTCGTGGCCGAATCCGCGATCGGCGCCGAGGCGGCCGCGCAGGCCATCCGTCACCGCACCCGCGAACTCGAATCCGTTGTCGAGGCCGGGTCCGGCCATTGCCGGCTCATCGAGATCCACCCCGAGATCGTCGGGAACCTGCTCTTCGTCCGGTTCGCCTTCCGCACGAACGACGCATCGGGCCACAATATGGTCACCCAGGCCTCGGACTCCCTCATGGACACCATCTTGTCCTGGCAGCTGGGCCTCGACTATGGCTCGGTGTCCGGCAACTACTGCTCGGACAAGAAGGCCACCGCGGTCAACGGGATCCTCGGACGCGGACGCAATGTCGTCGCCGAGATCGTCCTGCCCCACGAGGTCGTCGAACGTCGCCTGCGTACGAGCGCTGAGAAGATGGTCGAACTCGTCGTGCGCAAGAACCTCGTCGGATCGACGATCGCCGGCGCCCTGCGTTCGGCGAACGCCCACTATGCGAACATGCTGCTCGCCTTCTACCTGGCCACCGGTCAGGATGCGGCGAACATCGTCGAAGGCTCGCAGGGCATCACCTATGCGGAGAACCGCCCCGAGGGCCTGTACTTCTCGACGACGCTGCCGCACCTCATCGTCGGCACCGTCGGCAACGGCAAGGATCTGCCGCATGTCGACGAGGCGCTGGAGCGTCTCGGCTGCCGGGAGGATCGTGAGCCGGGAGCGAATTCGCGTCGTCTGGCCGCGCTCATGGCCGCGACCGTGCTCTGCGGTGAGCTCTCACTGCTCGCCGCTCAGACGAACCCCGGCGAGCTGATGGACACTCACCGCCAGATGGAACGCAAGGCTGATGAGCAGCGAGTTGCCGAGACTCAGCGAGAGGACGGCGAAGCCGCATGACATCACACACTGCTGCGGGCACTGTCACGATCGGCATCGACGACATCGAACTGGCCACGAGCCATCATGTCGTCAGGCTCGATGACTTCGCCGAGGCGAACGGCACCGATCCGAACAAGTTCCGCCTCGGCCTCGGCCAGGACGAGTTCAGCTTCCCGGCACCCGATGAGGATGTCGTGACCATGGCCGCCGCGGCCGCCGCGCCCATCATTCAGCGCAGCGGGACCGAGGGCATCCGCACCCTGCTGTTCGCCACCGAATCGGGAATCGACCAGTCGAAGGCCGCCGGTATGGCCGTGCACTCGCTGCTCGACCTGCCGTCGCAGATGCGCGTGGTCGAGTTCAAGGAAGCGTGCTATTCGGCGACTGCGGCTCTGCAGGCCGCCGTCGGCATCGTCACGCGCTCTCCCGGCCAGCGAGTGCTCGTCATCGCCTCGGATGTCGCCCGCTACGAGCTCGACACCCCGGGTGAGCCCACGCAGGGCGCCGGTGCGGTGGCGATGCTGGTGTCCGCGGATCCGAAGCTGCTAGAGATCGAACCGGTCTCGGGTCTGAACTCGGCCGATGTCGACGACTTCTGGCGCCCGAACGATTCGACGACCGCGATCGTCGACGGGGCCCTCTCGGTCACCGCCTACCTCGATGCGCTCACCGGCGCATGGTCCGATCTGGCCGCGCAGGGCGGACCGGCCATCGCCGAGATCGACCGCGTGCTCTACCACCAGCCGTTCACGAAGATGGCGAAGAAAGCACAGGTCCACCTCGCCGGACTCACGGGTGAGGATCTCGATACGGAGATCGTCGAGGGCGCCGGCGATGCCGGCGCTGCCGATGCTGGCACGGCTGCCGCCAACTCGGCCGCTGCCTCGGGCCCGGCCGCTGCCGCCGGTGCCGATAACTCTGTTGCCACTGGTCCGCGCGATACGGGACTGGCCACAAGCACTCTGTACAACCGGCGACTCGGCAATTCCTACACCGCTTCGCTCTATGCCGGACTGTGCTCACTGCTTGATCACGATGAAGATCTTGCCGGCAAGCGCATCGGACTGTTCAGCTACGGATCGGGCAGCGTCGGCGAGTTCTTCACCGCCCGCGTCGTCCCCGGCTACGCAGAGCATTCTCACCGACAGGCCGTCACCGAGGCCCTCGACGCCCGGGTCCCGCTGTCCATCGACGCGTATCGCGCGCTCCACGCCGCCGAGTTCTCCAGCGCCGACGACGTCTCGACTCCGAAGGTGACCGCGGGACCGTTCCGCTTCGCCGGGATCAAGGGCCGCGCCCGCCACTACGAGCGCGCCTAGGCGGCTCACCCGACACTTCACGCACTGCGTTCGGCCCAGTTTGGGGCGAACAGCCCATGTTTGAAACTGGGCTGCTCAACTCAAACTGGGCCTTTCGCGAGTTTTGGTACAGGTTTCTTCGAAGGGCTCACTTTGCTCCCTGAGCCATTCGAAGAAACCTGTACCATTTCGCGTTCGACGGCCGCCGAACCCCTCTTCAACCGACCGCAGGCACGACGAAGCCCCTCACCTTGACCCTCTCGGGACCCGGTGAGGGGCTTCTCGTTCGCTGTGCGCGAGGGGGGACTTGAACCCCCACGACCTTGCGGCCACTGGCACCTGAAGCCAGCGCGTCTACCAATTCCGCCACTCGCGCGAACAAGGTAAAACTCTAGCATCGGAGTTGGCGAAACTGAAAACCGAGGAAGCCGAATCGAGGCAAACGTGTCCACCTTCACATTTTCGCCCCGCGCGGCCGCGCGCCCTCGCCCCGCACAGCCGCACCCGCTCACCCCGCGCACGGGCCCACCTGCACCGCGCGTACTGCCTCGTTCTTCCCTGGACGCGCGCAGGGAATCCCGGCACAGCTTCGCCCCACGAACACGCGTGACGTGAGTTGAGAGCCTCACCGCGTTAGGATTGGGTGTTGATGTGCCCAGAGTGCACGTGATCAGGACCACCTGGTCAGAGCACTCAAAGACGCTAGGCGAAGAGTTCGTCCGGCGACGGCAACACCTGGTGAGGAGGTGCCATGGGGTTACTCGATCGCTTCGAGAAGGGGCTGGAGAACGTCGTCAACGGCGCCTTCGCCAAGGCTTTCAGATCCCAGGTCGAACCCGTCGAGCTCGCCGGAGCCCTGCGCCGTGAGGCCGACAACAAGGCCGCCGTGGTCTCCCGCGGTCGCACCCTGACGGCCAACCACTACGTCATCGAGCTCTCGCAGACCGACCACGACCGACTCTCCGGACTCGAGTCCGAACTGCGCTCCGATCTGCGCCAGGTCGTCGGTGACCACGCCGTCGAACAGGCCTACAGCTTCGTCGGTCCCGTCTCCGTCGAATTCGCTCTCGCCGACGACCTCGACACGGGAATGTACCGCGTCGTGTCCTCGACCCAGCGTCCCGACGGATCTCCCGCCGCTCAACCGGCCAACCGCGGCGGCTACGACCCGATCTCACGGGCGAATCCGATCGTCGGCGAGTCCCCGAACTCCGGTTCCCGACCCGCGACCCCGCGCCGCACCCCCGAACCCGCCCGTTCGGCTCCGCCCCCAGCCGCGACCTCGCGGCCGAACACTGCCTCCCGTCCAGCACCGGCGCCGGCACCCGCGCGCTCAATCGAAGCCAGCGTCACCATCGACGGTCGCACGCAGATGCTGCGCCAGGGCACGAACACCTTCGGCCGATCCTCGTCGAGCTCGGACTTCGTCATCGACGATCCCGGCGTCTCACGACGTCACTTCGAGATCGTCGTCGAAGGCGACCGTGCCGTGGCCAACGACCTCGGTTCGACGAACGGCACGCTTCTGCACGGACGCAAACTGACAACGGCGACCCTGTCCGACGGCGATGTCCTCCTCGCCGGAGAGGCCGAGGTCCACTACAACGAGCGGGATGCCCAGTGAGCGAATTCACCGTCACCGTCTTCCGGTTGGCATTCTTCGTCATCCTCTGGCTCTTCGTCCTCGGAGTCGCCGGAGTCCTCCGCCGCGACATCTTCGGCCCCCGGAAGGCCCGCGCCGGAAAGAAAGCTCGCCGAGGCGGCTCCAAGTCCGCCCCGCCGCCACCGTCGCGGCCGGCTCCCGCACCTCGTCCGGCGGCCGCCCCGGTTGCCCACGCCCATCCGGGCACCATCCGCATCACCGACGGCCCCTTGGCCGGGCAGACGCTGATGCTCTCGGGAGCGCCCGTGACCTTCGGCCGAGCTCCCGACAACACGATCATCATCAATGACGACTTCGCCTCCAGCCATCATGCGCGGATCTCGGCGAAGAACGGAGCCTGGATGCTCGAAGACCTCGGGTCGACGAACGGCACCATCGTCGACGGCTCGCGCATGACCGGGCCCATCCAGCTGGCCATCGGCACCCGGATCACCATCGGACATACGACCCTGGAGACCCAATCGTGACGACCGGCGGTACCATCACTCTCCGTTCGGCAGCCCGGTCTCATACCGGGCTGGTGCGTAAGAACAACCAGGACTCCGGCTATGCGGGACCCAATTTCCTGCTCATCGCCGACGGAATGGGCGGTCACGCCGGCGGAGATGTCGCCTCGGCGATCACCGTGTCCCGCCTGGCCGAACTCGACCGCGAACCCGGAGGCGAGGACGCCCTCGAACTCCTCCGCACCTCGATCCTCGAAGCCAATGACCGCATCTGCCGTGGTGTCGGCGAACAGCCCGAACTCGCCGGAATGGGCACCACCGTCACCGCTGTTCTGCGCGCGACCGGCAACCGCTTCGCTCTCGCCCATATCGGCGACTCGCGCGGCTATGTGCTGCGCGAGGACAAGCTCCAGCCGATCACCCACGACCACACGTTCGTGCAGATGCTCGTCGACGAGGGCCGGATCACCCCCGAGGAGGCCGAGACCCATCCCCAGCGCTCGGTGGTGATGAAGGTCCTCGGCGATGTCGGGGCCTCTCCCGACCTCGATCTGTCCCTGCGCGAGGCCCAGGTCGGCGACCGCTGGATGCTGTGCTCGGACGGTCTGACCGGATTCGCCGATATCGACGACATCGCCCGCGTGCTCAAAGAGGTCGCCGACCCGGACGAGGCCTGTCGTCAGCTCATCGACCTGGCATTGGCAGGAGGCGGTGCCGACAATGTCACCGTCGTCGTCGGCGATGTCCTCGAAGGCGAAGTCGAGACCACCGAAGGCGTGTCCGTCGGCTCCGTCCACCTCAATCCGCGCTACGCCGCGATCGGTGCGAATCCCGACACCGAGGTGGCCGTCGACACCGAAGCCCATGAGACCTTCCCCGACGGCGATGTCTCCGCCGACACCGCACCGATCCACACCGTCGACGGCGAGGACCGCGAAGCTCGGGACGGCACCACTAAGCCGCTGCGGACCAACACCGCTGCCGAGGCAGAAGAGGAGGCCGACCTCGATGATGAGGTCGAGAAAAGGTCCTACCTCGGATGGATCATCACCGCCATCGTGATCGTTGCGCTGGCCGTCGGCGGATTCTTCGCCTTCAACTACGTCAGCCACCAGTACTATGTCGCCGATGACGACGGCAAGGTCTCCCTCTATCGCGGTCTCGACACGACGCTCGGGCCCATCGAACTCAGCCACCTCGTCGACACCACGGACATCGCGGTCGGCAGCCTCAACAGCTACTCCCAGGACCGTCTGCGCGGATCGATTCCCGCCGGGTCACGCGATGAGGCCGATCGCATCATCGACAATCTGCGCAAGGAGTCCGATCGCTCCTCCGGCATGTCCGGCGATGTCGAGGACTCGACGAGTCCGAGCGACCCGGCTCCCTCACCTCCGGATTCGAAGTCTGCCGACCCCAGTGACGCCATCACCCGGGAGTCGCAGTGATGAACCAGGCTCCCTCGCAGACCGCGCGCCCCAGACCTTACCGCCTGGCCGAGCTCGGTCTCCTGATCCTGGCTATCGCCGTCGCCACCAGTGCCTATGCTCTGGTCGGCCTCGGCGTCGAAGACACCATCCCGGCCAATGTCTACGGCTATGCCGCATGGCTGGCGGCCCTCGGCGTCATCCTCCACATCATCGTGTGGATCAAGGCGAAATACGCCGATCCCGTGCTCGTGCCGATCGCTGTGCTGCTCAACGGACTCGGCCTGGCCATGATCTACCGCGTCGACCTCGGCCGCAAGGAATACCTCGGTTCAGGCATGACCCAGCTGGTGTGGATGACACTCGGCGTGGGTCTGGCCATCGCCGTGATCTTCGTCGTCCGCGACCACCGCTGGCTGCGCCGCTACACCTATGTCTCGGGCTTCGCCGCCCTGGTCTTCCTCCTGTTGCCGCTGATCCCCGGCCTCGGCAAGACCATCAACGGTGCGCGCATCTGGGTCGGCGTCGGCCCCCTGTCCTTCCAGCCCGGCGAGATCGCGAAAATCCTGCTGGCCATCTTCTTCGCCGGCTACCTCGTCACCTACAAGGACCAGCTCGTCGCCGCCGGGCCGAAGATCCTCGGCATCCGGTTCCCCCGACTCCGCGACTTCGGACCCATCGTCGTCGCCTGGGTCGCAAGCGTCGGCGTCCTCGTCTTCGAACGCGACCTCGGCACCTCCCTGCTCTTCTTCGGCCTCTTCGTCGCCATGCTCTACGTGGCCACGTCGAAGGTCTCGTGGATCATCCTGGGCCTTGGATTCTTCTCTGCCGGCGCGGTTGCGGCGACCTTCCTCTTCTCCCACGTGGGGCAGCGTGTGTCCGGTTGGCTAAATGCGCTGACCGCCGAGGAGTACAACAAGACTCCCGGTGGTTCCTACCAGCTCGTGCAGGGCCTGTTCGGCATGTCCAACGGCGGACTCATCGGCACCGGTTTCGGTGAGGGCCGACCGAACATGGTTCCCTACGCCGAATCCGATTTCATCTACGCCAGCTTCGGAGAGGAGATCGGGCTGGCCGGACTCTTCGTCATCCTGCTGTGCTACCTGTTCATCTTCCAGCGCGGAATCCGCACTGCTCAGCAGCTGCGTGACGGCTTCGGCACTCTGCTGGCCACGGGCCTGTCGTTCACGATCGCCCTGCAGGTCTTCGTCGTCGTCGGCGGCGTCACGCGCCTCATCCCGCTGACGGGTCTGACCACGCCGTTCCTCGCACAGGGCGGCTCCTCGCTCATCGCGAACTGGATGATCATCGCCCTGCTGCTGCGGATCTCGGACAACGCCCGGCGTCCCGTGGAGGAATTCCACACCGGAGTGCTCACCATCACCGAGGATCCCGAACCCGTTCCCGCGGGTACCCGCGCCAAGGACACGGCCGCCTCGGCGCTCACCGTCGACGAGGATGCCCCCACGACGAACCTGCCGCCGGCAGACTCCCGCGTGTTCGACGACGAAGCCCCGACCACGAATCTGCCGCCCGCGGGCGCACGGCCCCGCGGCCAGGCACCGAACGACACCGATGCCACCGACCAACGACCCACCGGAGGTGAACGATGAAGAAGCCATTGACGCATATCGCCGTCGTCGGATTCGTCATGTTCGCGCTCCTGTTCGGGTCGACGAGCTGGGTGCAGTACGTGACCGCGGATTCGCTGAACAACAATCCGCTGAACAACCGGCGGATCCTCGACCAGCTGGCCCGTGATCGCGGTCCGATTCTCGTCGACGGCACCCCGATCGCCTATTCGGAGCCCGTCGACGACAAGTACAAATACCAGCGCAAATACGGTTCGGACAACCTCGATCCGCGCGCCTACGCCTCGCTGACCGGCTACTATTCCGTCGTGTCCGGGGCCTCGGGGATGGAACGCGCCTCCGGCGACTACCTCTCCGGCGATTCCGACGCCCTGTTCTACGACAAGGTCGGCAGCTTCTTCACCGGTGAGCAGCCCCGCGGCGCCGCCGTCGAGCTGACGATCGACCCGAAGGTGCAGCAGGCGGCGTGGGACGGGCTGGGCAACCAGAACGGCGCCGCCGTGGCTCTCGACCCGAAGACCGGGAAGATCCTGGCCATGGCCTCGACCCCGGGCTGGGACCCCAATGCCCTGGCCAGCCACGACGCGACCGAAGCCAGCCAGGCCTACAAGAACCTCGAAGCCGCCGACGGCAAACCCGCCTACAACCGCGCTATCGGCGGCAACCTCTACCCGCCCGGCTCGACATTCAAGGTCCTCGTCGCAGCGGCCGCCCTGGAATCCGGGGACTACGAGCCCGATTCGCAGCTCAACGGACCCGCCACGCTCGATCTGCCGCAGACGACGGCGACGATCGGCAACTCGCATCCCGGTGCCTGCCGTAACGGGGGCAAGCCGACCCTGGCCGATTCGCTCGCCGAATCCTGCAACACCTCATTCGCCTCCCTGGGCATGGACCTCGGAGAAGACGCAATCGCGAAGCAGGCCGAGAAGTTCGGCTTCGGCGAGGATCTCGAGATCCCTCTCAATGTCACCCCGTCCTCCTTCCCGTCCGACCTCAATCCGCCGCAGCTGGCTCAGTCCTCGCTCGGTCAGTACGAGGTCAGGTCGACTCCGCTGCAGATGGCGATGATGACCGCGGGAATCGCCAACGGCGGCAAGATGATGAAGCCCCAGCTCGTCGACAGGGTGCTCAATGCGAACACCCTCGAGCCGATCTCCGAGACCCGACCGAGCCAGGTGTCCCGCCCCGTGTCCGGAGGTACGGCCGACAAGCTCACCGACATGATGACCGGTGTGGTCGAGAACGGCACCGCCTCGGTGGCGAAGATGGGCGATACGAAGGTCGCAGCGAAGACCGGCACCGCCCAGCACGCCACGGGCGCGGCACCCCATGCCTGGTTCATCTCCTTCGCCCCCGCCGACGACCCTCAGGTCGCGGTCGCGGTCGTAGTCGAGAACGGCGGAAACGCGGGCAATGAAGCTTATGGTGCGACGGTCGCAGGACCGATCGCGAAGAACATGATGGAAGCGGTGGTCGAGAAATGAGACCCGTCGAAGGCACCCTGTTGGGCAACCGTTACAAACTCACCTCCCGTATCGCCGTCGGCGGCATGGGAGAGGTCTGGAAGGGTGTGGACTCCGTGCTCGGCCGCGAGGTCGCGGCGAAGATCCTCAAGGACGAGTACCTCTCCGAATCGACCTTCCTCGCCCGGTTCCGGGCCGAAGCCCAGAACATGGGCCGAGTCTCCGACCCGGGAATCGCCGGCGTCTACGACTACGGTGACGAGCAGGGTTCGCCCTACCTCGTCATGGAATACGTCCCCGGTGAGGCTCTGTCGGCCATCATCGAGCGCAGTGCACCCCTGTCCGAGACCGATACGCTCTCCATCGTCACACAGGCCGCTCAGGCCCTCGGCGCCGCACACAAGGTGGGCGTCATCCACCGTGACATCAAGCCCGGCAACATCCTCATGACCCCGGACTTCCGGGTCAAGATCACGGACTTCGGCATCGCCCGAGTCACCGATCAGGCACCGCTGACGAAGACCGGGCAGGTCATGGGCACCGCCCAGTACCTCGCCCCCGAACAAGCCACCGGAAAGGGTTCGGGACCCGGTTCCGACCTCTATGCCCTGGGCATCATCGCCTATGAGGCCCTGGCCGGCCAGCGTCCTTTCACGGGAGACTCGCAGGTGGCCATCGCCATCGCCCAAGTGAATCAGCAACATCCGCCGCTGCCGGACACGGTCTCCGAACCGCTGCGCCGCTTCGTCGACTGCCTGCTGGAGAAGAAGCCCGAACGCCGTCCCTCGGATGCCTTCAAGGTCGCCAAGGCCGCCGAGGCGCTCTCGGCCGGGGACATCGCCGGCGCGGAGGAGCTCGTGCCGCAGATGCGACACGGAGCCGCGGCGTCCGAAGCCCTGACCCAGGTCTTCAACAACCCCGAACCGGCGGCCACGACGAAGACCCTGCCCGTCACCGCCTCGAACGATGCGACCCAGGTGTACCCGAACGGTGCCGCCGCCGGAATCGTCGGCGCTGGTGCCGCCGGTGCCGGAGCCGCCGCGGCGAATACGGGACAGATCGATCCCAACGATCCGCAGAATCAGGATCTGGAGAAGGACAAGCAGTCGAACAAGGGCCGCGTCCTCATCTGGATCCTTGCGATCATCGCTCTCATCGCGGTCGGTTCCCTGCTGTGGTTCTACCTCGGCGGAGGCAATGCCGAACCCGAACCGGAACCGTCGACCTCGGCGCCCACTTCAGAGGCGACGAAGACGATCGAGATCGATAAGAACGATTACATCGGACTCACGGAATCCTCGGCGACGCAGAACCTCGAGAACAAGGGACTCGAGGTCGAGACGACCGACATCAACTCGGACCGGGCGGCCGGAACCGTCGCCGACGTCGGCGAGGGCGACAACGGTTACACCTTCGAAGAGGGTGACACCGTGACCCTCTACATCTCCGCCGGTCCCGCCGAGCAGCCCGAAAAGCCGGCCTCGGACTCCGGATCCGATTCGGGCCTGGGCAACGACTCGGAGTCGACCTCGGATTCCGGTTCCTCATCCGATTCGCAGGATCAGGGTTCGAACTCCGGTGACAACGGCTCGACCTCCGATCAGGAGTCCTCGAGCTCGTCGAGTTCGTCGTCGGACTCCGAGACGTCGAGCGAATCGGACTCCTCATCGTCGATGGACACGTCAGGCGAGTCGGATACCTCGAGCTCCGGCGATTCGGCCGACACCTCCGGAGGCTCCAACCCGAACAGCGGCAATGACGGGGCGGGCAGCAATCAAGGCTCGTCGAGCGGTTCGAGCGCGGAGGCCGGCGGCAACCCGAACGGAAACAACGGCAATGAATAGACATTGAGCGATTCAGAGCAGCGATCAGCAGAAACGAAGAGTTTGAGATACTGAAACTCGACCCGGTTCAGGTGAGAATGAACCGAGAGACCGGGTGAGACAAGCGGAGGACATACATGAGTGAACCCAAGGTGCTGTCGGGGCGTTACGAAGTTCGTGCGCTCCTCGGCCGTGGGGGCATGGCAGAGGTGCATGAGGGCGTCGACAACCGTCTCGGGCGTCGCGTAGCCATCAAACTCCTGCGCTCCGATCTCGCCCGCGATCCGTCTTTCCACACGCGACTCAAGCGCGAGGCCCAGTCTGCGGCCGGTCTCAACCATCCCGGAATCGTCGCCGTCTACGATTCGGGTGAAGAGGAATTCGTCGAATCCGGCGGATCCTCCGTATCCGTGCCGTTCATCGTCATGGAATACGTCGAAGGCCAGACCCTGCGCGAGGTCCTCAATGAACACGGCACACTCACCGTCGACGAGGCGCTCAACGTCATCGCCGGGGTACTCGCTCCGCTCGAGTACTCCCATCGCAACGGCATCGTCCACCGCGACATCAAACCTGCGAACGTCATGCTCACCCCCGAGGGTGACATCAAGGTCATGGACTTCGGGATCGCGCGAGCGCTCAAGGACAATTCGGGACTGACGCAGACGCAGTCGGTGGTCGGCACCGCCCAGTACCTCTCCCCCGAGCAGGCCCGCGGCGAAGTCGTCGACGCTCGCTCCGACCTCTATTCGACCGCCTGCCTGCTCTATGAGCTCCTGGCCGGCCGTCCCCCGTTCGTCGGCGACTCCCAGCTGGCCGTGGCCTACCAGCACGTGGGAGAGACCCCGCAGCCGCCGAGTTTCTACAACCAGAACATTCCGCCGGCCGTCGACCGGCTCCTCCTTCACGCTCTGCTCAAGGACCGCGATACCCGCTATCAGGACGCCTACACCTTCCGTGAGGACGTGCTCGCCGCCCGCGACGGCCGTCCCATGAGCTTCGAGGACGATGTCGAGGCCACGCAGGCGTATCCGATGATGACCCCGCCCATGACCGCTCCGATGGCTCATGCCAACGAGGCCGAGCCCACTCCCGAAACCGGGCCCGTATCGGCGATCATGACCAATCAGGAGGAGCGTCCGCCGCAGAAGCGGTCGCGCGCCTGGGTCTGGATCGGCAGCATCTTCGTCCTCCTCGCCCTGGCCGCCGTGGCCCTGTGGGTGTACGAGATCAACAAGCCGCCTGAGGTCATCGAGGTCCAGGTCACGGATGTGGCGAACATGGACGCCGATGAGGCCGAATCCGCGCTCATCCAACAGGGCCTGCGAGTCGACCGCGACGAGAAATACAGCGCAGAAGTCGATGAGGGCAAGGCGATCGAAACCGATCCTCCCGGGGGCCAGACCGTGGAGAAGGACAGCGTCGTCAAGCTGATCATCTCCTCGGGCCCCGAGTCAGTGAAGGTCCCCGACGTCTCCGGCGAGACCGAGGAGCAGGCGCGGAAGATCATCAACGACGCGAAGCTGCAGGCCGGCACCCATATCTCCCAGAATTCCCCGGATGTGGAGAAGGGCGTCGTCATCGAGACCAAGCCCGGTGACGGTCAGGAAGTCGACGTCGATTCGAATGTCGATCTCGTCGTGTCCTCGGGCATGGTCGAGGTCCCCGATGTCGCGGGCAAGACCGCGGAGGAAGCCTGCAAGATCCTCGAGGGCGATGACTACCGGCTCGGCTGCAAGACCGAAGAGGTCGAAACCGCCGATCACGACGAGAAGAAGGTCTTCGAACAGTCAGCGACCGGTGGCAACGAGGTCAAGCAGGGCTCGGAGATCACCGTGAAGGTGGCCAAGAAGCCGCCGGAGCCGTCGCCGTCGATCCCGTCGGTCCCCGGTGGCATCCCGACCGCTCCCGGCGACGATGACGGCGGAGACGAAGACGACAAGGATGATAAGGACAAGAAGGACAAGGATTCGATGGGCGGAGGGCTCTTCGACGACTGGTCCGAAGGCATCATCGGCAACTGAGATCGCAGCGCACAGCGGCCGGGTCAGTCATCGACTGGCCCGGCCGCTGTTGTCTCCGAAGAGAGTCTGTGGGCGTCGGTGACGCCGGTCCTCACTCCAGGGTGAGGAACAGGTCGGTGCGCATATCGGCGGGATCCGCCTCGGGGCTGGGCTCGGTGACATAGAGTTCGATGAACGGCAGTCCCGGTCGATGCCCGGCCGCCATCGCGTCCTTGAGCAGCTGCGCCCAGGACTCCCCGAGCCCGTCGTATCCGCCGAGGTGGCTGCGCACGGCCATGGAGCCGCCGGGCAGCTCCGCGGGGATGACGATATGGCCGCCGGCGATCGGCTGCGCATTCGTCAGCCCCGTCGACGTGGGGGCCCCGACCTGCAGATCCACCGTTTCGCTCGGCTGTCGAGTGTAGAGGGCGAAGGCCGGTCCCGCGGGTTCGAGTCCCGCCTCGGAGAGCACCGGGAAGAGTCCGGAGAAAGTGGAATCGAAGAGTTCCGGCAGGTCTGACATGTGCACTTCGCGCGCCTCGACGACCGCCGCCGGAGTGGCCGGGACCTCGATGACGGTGAGTTCGGTGAACGGTTCGTCGCGCAGATAGGTCGGTTCTGACATCGTCGCTGGCTCCTGTTCGTCGGCAGTGCACGGCTCCCGAGGCCATGCACGGATCCCGGCGCGGGTTCGGATCATCTGAGCACAGGGATCACTGTGCTCACGATCATAACGATGGGCCGCCTCGGCGAGAACCCTGAGAACAGGGATCGGCGGGAATTCTCAGGCGATCGCGGTCGCCAGCGGCGACATGCCCGCCGCCGCCTGGGCAGCGCCTTCGAGACCGCACACCTCGAGCCAGTTGCCGAGCATGAGGTATCCGTGTTCTGTGAGCACGGACTCGGGGTGGAACTGGACACCGAACAGGGGCTTCTCCCGGTGTTCGATGGCCATGACGATGCCGTCGTCGGTGCGGGCGGTGACGGCGAACTTCTCGAGGTCGAGGGTCTCGTCGACGATCGCCAGCGAATGGTAGCGGGTGACGGTCAGCGGGCTCGGGCAGCCGAAGAAGATGCCTTCGCCGTCGTGGGTGATGACCGAGGTCTTGCCGTGCATGAGCACGGGAGAGTGGGTGACCTCGGCGCCGAACACCTCGCCGAGTGCCTGATGGCCCAGGCAGACGCCGAACACGGGCATGGCGGCCGTCTCCGCCCAGGACAACAGGGGCGGGCAGACCCCCGATTCTGCGGGCACGCCGGGGCCCGGGGACAGGAGCACGCCGTCGTAGGTGCTCACGGTCTCCGCGATCGCGGAGGCGGGGATGTCGTCATTGCGGACGACGTCGACGTCCGCTCCGAGCTCGCGCAGATAGGACACGAGCGTGTAGACGAAGCTGTCGTAGTTGTCGATGACGAGGATCTTTGTCATTGCTCTCCGTTGCGTCATTGTCCGCCTTCGGTCACTGTGGCGTTGTTGAAGGGCATGTACGGGGCGATCACGGGGAAGACGTACTGCATGAGCAGCAACACGACAGCCGCAATGAGGATGAGGGCGAGGATGAGTTTGACCACCCAGTTGCCCGGGAGGATCCGCCAGATGAATGCGTACATATCAGGCACCGCCGTTCTTGCTGACCTTGTCATAGGCCTTCGAGTCCTTGATATTGTCCGGCGCTCCGTCACTGGCCGGTGTCCAGTCCGTGAGTTCGGCGTAGGCGACGTAGCGTTCCCGGGCGGAGAACATCGGGTTGCAGGCCGTCATCGTCAGGATCCGGTCCTTGCCCTTGAAGTCGGGGGCGTCGGGCACGGGCGAGAGCACTTCGACGGCATCGGGGAGGATGATGTCGAAGTTGCGGAAGGTGTAGGTGTAGAAGCCGTCCTTCGTCTGGACGATGATCTCATCGCCCGGGCGCAGGTTCGCGATCTGGTTGAGCGGCTTGCCGTAGGTCACGCGGTGGCCGGCGATGGAGAAGTTCCCGACTTCGCCCGGCATCGCCGAGTTCGGATAGCGGCCCACGCCCATCCGGTTGAGCACGGGTTCGAGATCGACGCCCTCGGCGACGGTGCGGTAGTAGTCGTCGCCGAAGCGCGGGATGTAGAAGATGCCGAAGGCCTCGTTCTTGCCCACGGGATCGGAGACCACGGGTTCGTCCGGGTCGTCAGGCAGCTCGTTCGGATCCTGGTTCGCCCAGTCCTGGGTGAGTTCGTCGGCGAGCACTTCGTTGTCGCGGTTGGCCTGGATGTCCGTCCACCACAGCTGCCAGACGACGAAGAGGATGAGGATGAGACCGGCCGTGATGCACAGTTCGCCGAAGGTGCGCACGGTCCCGCGGATCGGGCCCAGCGGTTCCTTCTCCACGGGCTGACGTCGCCGCTGGCGGCGGGTCGGAGGCCGGCCCTGAGGTTGGGGTGCGGCCTGAGGTTGGCGTTGATCCTCGCCGAGGCGGCCGTGCGTCTGCGATCCACCGTGACCCTGGGGCACCGCGGGCATGGCCTGTGTGGCCTGCGCGTGGGTCGGATGGGGCTGGTCGTAGACGGGAGGGGCGTCGGAGTAGACGGCGGTCGGTTCGCCCTGGGCCGCGGCTGCTTCGGCTTCCCTGCGCCGCAGCTCGCGTCGGCTGGGCAGCGGCTGATCCCCGGAAGCACCGGAACCGTCCGCAGGCGGACCGTCGGAGTGACCGAGGTGCTGGTCGCCGTAGTCAGATGGAGCCTGCCGTCTCTGAGCAGGACGGATAGTGGGTCGCGAGGGCGGATTCACGCCCGGTTCGTTACCCGAGGAGGAACTATTCACCACTTCTGCTCCGTGACTGTCACTGCATTGTCGGGGGCCGTCGAAGAAGACAGGCGGGGACACCCCTATGCACTCTATCCTATGAGAATCGTCGTTCGGGGCGCGCTCGGGGCGCTTTCAGGGTAGTCGGAGTTTTTCACTGTGACCCCCGCCCCGAGTAGACTGGTCTGCGATCGTCCCCAACCATTCATTCGGCGACCCCAACGACGGTCGGCCGACAAAGGAGTACTTGTGGCCAAGTCCAAAGGACGCCCCCAGCGCACTTCTCGCACTTCGTCGGCGGCCAAGGCGAAGCAGGCCGAATCCGCAGAAGCGGTCGAAGCGACCGAGATCGAGGAACTCGAGACCGAATCGCTCAACACCGATGTCGCCGAGGCTGCTGACACCGAGTCGGACGCGACGGAGTCTGCTGCGGATGATCTAAAGGACGATTCCGCGGATGAGGACGCAGCGGACTCCGAGAAGGCTTCCGCGAAGGACTCAGCGACCGCGGCCGCCGGGAAGAAGACCAAGGCGTCGAGGGACGAGAAGTCGTCGAAGACCTCCGACTCGAAGGCCTCTGATTCCAAATCATCGGCCTCCAAGACAACCGGCTCGAAAGGTGCGGCCGCCAAGCGCACGTCCCGTTCGGGCAATCCCGCCAAGCGCCCGCAGGGTCGCAAGACCGCGAGCTACACCTCGACCTCGGGCCAGCAGACCATCAAGCCGAACCCGAGCTGGTTCCTGCCGGTCCTCATCGGCCTGCTGCTCATCGGCCTGATCTGGCTCGTCACCTTCTACATCACCCAGGGTGCTCTCCCCGTCGAAGCGTGGGGCAACTGGAACATCCTCATCGGCTTCGCCTTCTTCGTGGCGGGTCTGATCATGTCCACACGCTGGCGGTAGCCGACCCCGGCCGCAGACGCTGACGATTGTCTGGTCGTTCCGCGGTGGTTCCGAGCTCGGAATCACCGCGGAACGACCAGACAATCTGCATTCACCGGTCCACGTTCGCACCGGCAGCGGCGCTCCAATCGCTCCGACAGCTGCGCCACGGCATCAACAATCCACAAGCGCCGAGTTATACCCAAGCCGGGTGCGTCGCTTGTGGAAAACTTATTTAGGCCTCTGACCAGTCTAAACACACAGGTGTAAGTTATCCACGTTGTGGATAGAGCTTGTGGACAAAGAATTTTCCACCGCGTAGTGCACACAAAGCGGCTTTTGTCTGGTAATAGCCTGATAGCACCTGTGCGACTTCGCCCAGCAGACGAAAACGTCGCACTCTGCGACTGAGTCCATGGCCCCAGCAGAGTTCAGAGTCCGAGCTCCGAGCTCAGGGCAGAGCTGAGAGGCCGGCCAGCTTCCACGCTTCGCCGGCTGCCAGGAGCACCACCAGACCCACCGAGGTCGACGTGAACACGAGCGTCCGTGAGCGCTGCGGCCCGAGCAGCCCCGCACACCCGAGCACGAATCCGGTGAGCAGACCGCCGAGGTGGGACTCCCAGGACACGCCCGCGACGAGGAATCCGTAGCCGAAGTTGAGCGCGACGAACACGAGCACCCCGGCGATGTTCCGGTCGAGCCGACGGGTCGGGGCCAAGAGGACACCGACGATCGCGAACACTGCACCCGAAGCACCGATATGATGCGTCACCCAATCGACGCCGAGGGGATCGGCCAGCAGGAGCACCATGGCCGATCCACCCGCAGTGCCGATGATGTAGACAGCCAGGAACTTCCAATGCCCCAATGCCCGCTCGACGAAGGATCCGAAGAAGAACAGTCCGATCATGTTCGCCAGCAGATGGAACGGTGAGGGCTCCTCGTGGACGAGAGCGACCGTGAGCACCCGCCACGGCTGTTCGAGCGTGAGTGCGGGAACGAAGCTCAGTCGGCGCAGCAGGTCGAGGCCGGGAATGAGCTCCGCGAGGAACGCCACGATGGTGACGATGAGGAGCGTGCGGGTGATCAGCGGCGGGGATGCAGAGAGGGCCCGGCCGGTTTCCCGTGCCGAGCCCTCCTCAGGTGTGTCCATCACACCATGGTACTCAGTGGTCCTCTACGGACAGTGGCTCACTTCGCGGTGACCTCGACCTTCTCGATGACGACCGGCTCGACCGGCTTGTCCATCGCAGCGGTGCGCACACCCTCGATCTCGTCGACGACCCGCTGCGAGGCTTCGTCGGCAACCTCGCCGAAGATGGTGTGCTTGCCGCTGAGCCAAGGGGTCTCGGCGGTGGTGATGAAGAACTGCGAGCCGTTGGTGCCGCGTCCCATCCGCTTGCCGGCGTTGGCCATGGCCAACAGGTACTTGCGGTCGAACTGCAGTTCGGGGTGGATCTCATCATCGAAGGTGTAGCCGGGTCCGCCGGTGCCGGTGCCCAGCGGGCAGCCGCCCTGGATCATGAAGTTCGAGATGATGCGGTGGAAGCCGAGGCCGTCGTAGAAGGGGCGCTTGGTCGGCTCGCCGGTCGAGGGATCGGTGAACTCACGCTCACCCTGGGCGAGTTCGACGAAGTTGGCCACGGTCTTCGGAGCATGATTGCCGAAGAGGTTGATGGTGATGTCACCGTGGTTGGTGTGCAGGACTGCGGTATGTGTCGAAGCTGTAGTCATGGCCTCATTCTTCCACGCCGAGGCGGCGAATGCAGGTTCGCACCAGGTCCATTGCCCAACCTGTCAGGCGATCCGCAGACAATTCGATGACATCCGCTGTCCACAGGGTTGCCCCTAGGCCGTAGACTGGTCAATGATCACCTGACCACCGACATCTAAGGATTGGGAACTGTTTATGTCGAAGAAGCCCACTCGAGATCAGCTCACTTCGAAGCTCGATTCCGCGAAGCAGACGTCGCTCCGAGTCCTGGCAGATGCCAGCGAGAACGCGGCCCCGAAGCTGCGTGAGGCCGCAGACAAGGCTCGCCCCCAGGTCGAGGCGCTGGCCGGCAAGGCCGAAGAGTTCGCTGAGAAGGCGCGTCCGCAGGTCGAAGCTCTCGCCGACAAGGCCAATGATCGGGTCCACGACTGGGCCGACAAGCTCGAGTCCTACCGCCCCGAAGCCACCGAACGCGCCGGCAAGTTCGCATCGAACGCCGCGACTTCGCTGTCCGCTGCCGAGACCCCGAAGCTCATCGATGACCTGGCTGTCCGCCTCACCGGTGACA
This sequence comes from Brevibacterium iodinum ATCC 49514, assembly GCF_900169265.1. Taxonomy (GTDB): domain Bacteria; phylum Actinomycetota; class Actinomycetes; order Actinomycetales; family Brevibacteriaceae; genus Brevibacterium; species Brevibacterium iodinum. The sequence goes on along the minus strand of NZ_FXYX01000006.1, from coordinate 21,771 downwards.
AGAAGGCCATGAAGAAGGCCCGCAAGGCTCTCGCCAACGCCGGCAAGCGCATCGAGAAGGACACCGCTCGCAAGTCCGGTGGCGGAAAGGCCGCACTTGTGTGGACCCTCGTCATCGGTTCGGCCGCCGGAATCGGCTACTACGTGTGGAAGAAGGCCCAGCCGGTCGAGGATCCCTGGTCGACCCCGCTGCCGAACAACCGTCCCGCCGATGCCCGTCCGGTCGGTTCCACCCCGGCTTCGCGCCAGGCCGCGGCCACCGAGGTCTCTCAGACCGCTGTGCCCTCGACCAAGGCTGAGGCCGCAGACGAGGTCCCCGCACCGAAGCCGGCTTCGGAGTCGGCTGAAGGCTCCGACGCCAAGCACTGAGTCACTGACGACTGATCAGTGACGCTGTTCAGTCACCAGGCGAATCCACGGATTCGCATGACCCTCACCGAGGCGGCCCACCGTTATGGTGGGCCGCCTCGGTGTTTCTGTGCGCGTTGACTCCCTTCTTGCTACCTGACGGCGGCCCAGCAACCTCGCGCGAGGTTGCTGGGCCGCCGTCAGGTAGCAAGAAGGGAGGGAGAGCTTATTCGGCGTCGAGGACCTCGCGCCCGCCGCGCGGGAAGCCTCCAGCTCGGCGGGCGGCCACGAGACCGGTGATCGTGAATGCGAGGGTGGCGGTGAGGATGAGCAGCAGCGGTGCCGTCCACCCGCCGGTCGCGGTGTTGAGCCAACCGGCGAACGGCGGGGCCAGAGTCGCTGCGAGATAGCCGCCGAACTGCACGCGCGCCGATGCTGACGCGGTCTGGGCGTCTGTGCCGGCGGTGCGTGCGATGATCGAGAAGATCGCGGTGAATCCGCCGCCCTGGGCGATGCCGCCGGTGGTCGCCCACAGCCAGTACGAACCGGGTGCAGCCAGCAGACCCACGGGCAGGGACAGCCAGAGGACTGCGACGATCGCCACAGGCACCCACGGCTTCGTCTTCACTGCCAGCAGCGGCACTCCGAAGGCGCCGAGGATCGCCGCGATCTGGAACAGGGATGCCGTGCCTCCGGCGGCGGTCGGGACGAGCCCGATGGTGTCGCCGAGGTAGCTCGGCAGCCAGGTCGTCGTCACGTAGTAAGCAGTCGACTGCCCTGAGAACGTGATGATGAGCAGGGCGATGATCACTCGGAAGGAGGCGGGAGCCTCGGCCCACGACTGCTTCGCGGCGGGGGCGGCCGCCTCGGCGAGTGAAGGGTCAGTCGAATCTACGACCTCCGCGGCAGCGCGGGCAGCCTCCCCCTCGCGGCGCACGCGCACGCGGATGAGCACCATCCAGAAACCGAGCCCAGCGAGGGCGAGAACACCCCATGCGGCCAGCGCCCAGCGCCAACCGAAGGCTTCGGCCAGGGGGCCGGTGCCGATGAGGGTGGCCATCGACCCGACGTTCATCATCGCCGAATACAGGCCGGTGACCAGCGATACCTGTTCCCACGGCACCTCGCGGCGGATGATGACGGGGACGACGATATTGCCCAAGGTGATCGCCAGGCCGATGATGCCGGTGCCCGCGAGCACGAGCCAGGACGGGCCGACCGAACGCAGAACGGTGCCCAGCAGGACACCCGACAGGCACGCGAGAACCGTGGCTTCGGCGCCGAGGCGGGTGATGAACTTCCCCGCCAGCGGCGTGGCCAAGGCGAACAGCAGAACCGGCAGACCGGTGAGGAGACCGAGTCCGGCCGCGCTGAACCCCGTGCCCTCCTGGATGTCGGGCAGGATCGCGGTCGGCGCGATGATCGGGGTGCGCAGGTTGAGGGCGAGGATGACGATGCCCAGAACGATCCAGGGCAGCATCCTCTTTGCGGTCGGCCGCTGAGGCGAACTCACATCCGCTCGGGCACGCGGATGCCGAGCACCCCGAGACCGGCCTGGAGGACCTCGAGCACGATCGCCGAGAGCCGCAGGCGGGAGTCGCGCAGCTCGGGGGTCTCGGCGATGAGCACCGGGCACTGCTCGTAGAACGAGGTGAATGCCTGGGCGAGATCGAACAGGTAGGTGCACAGTCGGTGGGGCGTCGACCCGGCGGCCACCTCGGTGACCACATCGGAGAAGCCGAGGATCGACAGCGCGAGCTCACGTTCGGCAGCCTCGCCGAGGCTGATCGCGGCGTTCGCGACCTGGGAGGCGTCGACGCCTTCGGCCTCAGCTTTGCGGCCGATGGAGCGGATGCGGGCGCCGGCGTACTGGAGGTACGGGGCGGTGTTGCCGATGGGGGCGAGCATCCGGTCGAGGTCGAAGGTGTAGGAGGTGTCGTGCGCGACGGACAGATCGGCGTACTTCACCGCACCGATGCCGACGATGCGGGCGACCTCGTCGGCTTCCGCAGGCTCGAAGTCCACGCTCGACTCCGCCAGTGTCGTCTTCGCCCGGGTCACGGCCTCTTCGAGGAGCTCGGCCAGGCGCAGCGGGGCGCCGGAGCGGGTGCGCAGGATCTTGCCGTCGGAACCGAGCACATTGCCGATCTTCACGTGTTCGGGACTGAAGGTCTCCGGCAGCCAGCCGGCTGCGCGGGCGACGGTGAAGACCATGTCGAAGTGCATGGCCTGCGGGGTGCCGACGACGTAGAGGGCACGGTTCACACCGAGGTTGATCGCGCGGTTGCGCACGGCGGCGAGGTCCGTCGTGGCGTAGCCGTAGCCGCCGTCGGACTTGCGGATGATGAGCGGCAGGGGTTCGCCCTCACGGCCGGTGAAGCCTTCGGGGAACACGCACAGCGCACCATCGGAGATCGTCGCCAGGCCTTTGGCTTCGAGCTCGTCGCAGACCTCGGCCAGCACGTCGTTGTAAGTGGACTCGCCGGCGAGGTCGTCGTCGGTGAGGGTGACGTCGAGGAGCGAGTAGATGCGGTTGAAGTATTCGCGGGAGTAGCCGACGAGCGTCGTCCACAGACCCAGGGTCTCTTCGTCGCCGCCCTGGAGCTTGACGACGCGGGCCCGCGAACGCGTGGCGAAGGCCTCGTCGGAGTCGAACTTCGCCCGGGCAGCCTGGTAGAAGGCGTTCGGGTTCTCGGACACCTCGGAGGCCTCGGCCGAGTCGACGCCGACGTCGAGGAGGTGCTCGATGAGCATGCCGAACGGTGTGCCCCAGTCGCCGATGTGGTTCTGGCGGATGACCGTGTTGCCGAGGAATTCGTGGGTGCGGGCCAGAGCGTCACCGACGACGGTGGTGCGCAGGTGGCCGACGTGCATCTCCTTGGCCACATTCGGGGCCGAATAGTCGATGGCGATGGTCTGCGGATCGGTGTTCTCCGGGGCGGCGGCGACTCCGCCTGCGGTCAGGGTGGAGGCGAGGAATTCGGGGGTGAACGTGAGGTTGATGAACCCGGGCCCCGAGATCTCCGGGGTCTCGCAGACGCCCTCGAGATCGAGGTTCTGAACGATCTGTGCGGCGATATCGCGCGGCTTCGACTTCAGTTCCTTGGCCAGGGGCAGCGCCACATTGGCCTGGAAGTCTGCAAACTGGCTGCTGCGGATGACGGGATCGCGCCTGGCGAAGTCCTCACCGAAGGCCTGGATGAGGGCGGCGGCGAAACGGTCCGTGAGCACAGAAGTCAGAGATGGCATATGGCCATTCTATTGCCGGGTGCAAGTTGCCTGGACATCGGTTCCGGCCCTCGGTCGCCGCACAGTCGAGCTTGTAATGTGGGTCACGTGACTTATCTTCGCTATCCCCATATCCAGTCCGATCTCATCACCTTCACCGCCGACGACGATGTCTGGCTCGTGCCCTCCGCCGGCGGCCGCGCCTGGCGGCTGACCTCCGATCATGCGCCGGTCCGATCACCGAGGATCTCGCCCGACGGAGCGCATGTCTCGTTCGTGTCCTTCCGCACCGGCCAGCCGGAGCTCATGGTCGCCGAGGTGGCCACCGGGGCCCTGCGCCGGCTCACCTGGATGGGTTCGACGGCGATGACGATGCTCGGGTGGTCTGACGCCACCCATATCCTCGTCGGTGCGAACGCCGGGGAGTTCGAGGTCCGCAACCATGTCGTGAAGTCAGTGAGCCTGAACGGTGAGATCGATCGGCTGTCGTTCGGTCGCGCTTCGGGTCTGGCCCGGCACCATACTGGAGTGACGGCGCTGTCGACCCCGTTCTCCCGTCCGCCCGCGCACTGGAAGCGCTACCGGGGAGGCACCGCGCCGAGGCTGTGGCTCGATCGGGTCGGCAACGCGAATTCTGCCGGCATCGGCGATGGGTCCGGGGCCCGGTGGCAGCGCCTGCTGGGCGAGGACGAGGCGTCGCTGACGGATCCGCTGTGGGTCGGCGATTCGCTCGTCTTCACCTCGGACCGGGCCGCGACCTTCCCTCACCATGCCGATGAACAGGCGAACCTGTGGATCATCGACGGTCTGGCCACCTCGGCGAATGCGAGTGGGGCCGCCTCGACGTACCCGGGCGCCGCGGTCGAACCGCGCCAGCTCACTCACCAGACCGAGGCCGACGGCTATGTCCGTGACGCCACGACCGATGGCACCCGCATCGTCTGGCACTCCCGTGGGCAGATCAAGATCCTCGACAGCCTCGATGCGGCCGTCCGCACTCTTGCAGTGACTCTGCCGGGCACTCAGGTGCAGCCGCTGAGCCTCGATCCGAAGACCGGGCTCAACAGCATCAGCCCTGACCAGGCAGGCAATGCCTCGGTCGTGGAATGGCGCGGCAAGACCTTCTGGCTCGCCCACCGCGAAGGTCCGGCCCGGGCACTGTGCGCGGATTCGTCGATCCGCACCCGCGAACCCCTCGTCCTCGGGGACACGGGTTACGCCGCATACATCACGGATGTCGAAGGGGAAGACGCGATCGAGGTCGCGTCCGTGACCGGGGACAAGCCGCCTCGGCGAATCGGGGCCGGAGCCCTGGGACGGGTCCTTCACCTGCAGGCGGATCCGGCGGGGAAGATGCTCGCCACGATCTCCCACGACGGATCGATTCGGACCGTCGAGGTGGGCAACGGGCGGACGCGGCTGGTCGGGCATTCGAGTCATGGCGAGGCGCGGGATCCGCGGTTCTCACCCGATGGGAAGTACCTTATTTGGTCGCAGCCGACGCAGGGTGAGGAGCTGCTCGCGCAGCTGATGATCGCCGAGGTGAAGTCGGATCGTCAGGCCCAGCCGCTGACGACGGGCAAGTTCAACGACTTCTCACCGGCCTTCACCCGCGATGGAAAGTTCGTCGCGTTCCTCTCCGATCGCACCTTCGATCCCTCGTACAACCAGCATTCCTTCGACCTGTCGTTCAACGGCGTCACCCGACCGTGGCTGCTGCCCTTGGCCGCCGATGAGCCCGCACCGTTCGGACCGAGCGCCGGCGGGTGGGCGATCAGCGAGGTCACCGAGGAGGCCAAATCCGAGCGTGGACGCGGGGACAAGACCGTCGCCACCGTCGAGGTCGAACTCGAGGGCGCGGAGGAACGCATCGTGCCGTTCCCCGTCGCCTCGGGGGTCTTCCGTGATCTCGACTCCGCCGAGGGCGGCCTCGTCTGGCTGCGCACCGGCGACGTCGAGGCCGGTGAGCTCGGCACACAGCGGGCCGGGGATACCGGTGACAAACCCGCCGAGGTGGTCCAGTACTTCGACTTCGCCAAGCGGAAGGTCACCACCGTCGTCGACAAGGCCGACGAGTACGAGATCTCAGGAGACGGCAAGCTGCTCGTCGTGCGCAGCGACGATGCGATCAGCGTGGTGCCTGCGAACCGGAAGGTCGAGGCCGACGATGATGAGTTCGTCTCCGTCGACCTGTCGCGTCTGCGGTTCGAACTCGACCGTCGGGCCGAGTGGCTGCAGATGTTCGAGGAGAACTCGCGGATCATGCGCGACCACTATTGGCGCGAAGACATGAACGGGGTCGATTGGGAGTCGGTCACGCTGCGCTGGCGTGCCGTGGCCGCGAAGGCCCTGACTCACGACGATCTCGTGGACGTGCTGTGGGAGACCGTGGGTGAGCTCAACACCTCGCATGCTTATGTCACGCCGCCGTCGGGGCTCGGCGATGGGTCGAAGAAGCTCGGCTTCCTCGGTGCGGATCTCGCCAAGACGGCGGATGGATGGACGATTGAGCGCATCCTTCCCGGTGAGAGCAGTGAACCGGATGCCAGGTCGCCGCTTCGGCAGGCTGGCGTCGGGGCCCAGCCCGGCGATGTCATCGTCGCCGTGAATGGTCAGCCCGTCGACGAGGCGGCCGGTCCCGCCGCTCATCTGCAGGGCGCCGCGGACACGATCGTCGAGCTCACTCTGCGCCGCGGTCGCAAGGACCGCACGGTCGCGGTCATTCCGCTGGCCAGTGAGGAGAAGCTGCGCTACCAGGATTGGGTGCGTTCGCGCCGGGAGTATGTGGCCGAGAAGTCCGCCGGCCGCATCGGCTACGTCCATGTCCCGGACATGACCTCCTACGGTTGGGCGCAGCTGCACCGGGATCTGCGACAGGCCATGGGCTGCGAGGGTGTCATCGCCGATGTGCGTTTCAACCGCGGCGGGCACACGAGCGCGCTCGTGGCCGAACGCTTCGCCGACCAAGTGGTTGCCTGGGGTGCGGCTCGCAGCTACGACCAGATGGACCGGGACCCCGAGGATGCTCCGCGCGGCCCCGTGGTCTTCGTGGCCAATGAGTTCTCCGGATCCGACGGCGACATCATCAACGCGCGGGTGCAGGCGAAGGGCATCGGCCCGGTCGTCGGTGTGCGCACGTGGGGCGGCGTCGTCGGCATCGACGGTCGCTACGACCTCGTCGACGGCACCGGTGTGACCCAGCCGCGCTACTCCTTCTGGATCGAGGGCAAGGGCTGGGACGTGGAGAACTACGGCGTCGAACCCGATATCGAGGTCGAGCACGATCCCGGTCAGCTCTTCGCCGCCGACGATCCGCAGCTCGATCGCGCCATCGCCGAGGTGTTCGCCGGCCTGGCCTCGGCACCGGCCGCACAGCCGCCGGAGTTCCCACCCCCGCGCGTGCAGGCGCTGAAGAAGGACGGATCCGGCGTCCCCGAGGCTCCTGCCGAGGACTGATCTCCCGCCACCGAGTGGCCGCCAGCGCACGCGAAGCGACGTGAGGGGCCGCCCGGTCCGGCCATGTCGTGGGGAGTCATCGGGTTCTGATCCAGTCATCGAGTTTTCTCCCGATGACTGGATCAGAACCCGATGACGAACCGAACGAAACTCGATGCGTTCCGGGCTCTACCGTTCGGCCGGGATAAGGGCCCACATGGCGAAGGCGAGCAGCACGAAGCCCGAGATGACGCCGCTGATGACGGGGATGAACGCCGGAGCCGCCGCGAAGAAGGCGATGAACCCGCCGATTCCGCAGAGGGTGACGACGGTGGCGAGGACATGGAATCGGTTCAGCTTGAACACATATCCCAACGCATAGAAGTGGGTGCCGACGACGAAGGCCACCCAGGCCACGCCGAGTTCGGGGTGGCCGAGGCTCGAGAGCACCCGGGCCCCGGCGAAGAGTGCGATCGCCTCGATGAGGACGATGATCCAATACGCTCGGCCGAACGGCGGCTCGCGGCGGCGCCCGGGTTCACGATCCTCCGCTGACATCGCCTGCCTGCGTTCGGCCCGGAGACGCACGAGGGACCGAACCGCGACGACCGCAATGGTTCCGAAGGCGATGATTCCCGTGGCCATGACCAGCGTCCGGCCCAGCGAGGAGAACGATGAGCTGTTGATGATGAGGAACAGCAGCCCGAATGCCCCTCCGATCAGGGCACCGATCTCGGCTCCTTCGGCGGTGCGGGGTCGGGTGGCGGGGGATTCGGGCATCGTCGTCCTGTCATGGTGAGCGCGTCGACCCTGTTGACCGACACAAGTGTGGCGCTCGTGCACGCTCCATTCTTACACCGCTTCGACCCCCTGGACGGGGAATTGCCGCGATTGATTGCCATCAGCCTCTGCATCCGGGTCCCAGTGCATCCGCTCACGCCGCCGGCCAGACGGTCCGTCGATCCGAGAGCCAGACGGACCGAGGCCACGCAACGGCGCACTCAGATGCCGTAGAACTCGGCGAGGTCGTCGGTGGTGACATTGGCACCGCTCGCCGCGGGAATGATGTCGGCGGCAAGGACACGTGTCGCGGCATCGCCGCTCGGATGCCCTTCGACCCGGACGAACGCCGTGTCCGTTCCGGGCTGGTCCACATAGGTTCGGATGATCGTCTCCAGGACCGCATGCAGGGAGTCAGCCACCTCGTAGGAGCTGCTGCCGGCGAGCGTGAGCACCCCGCCGATCGTGGTCCCGGCGGAGAAGCTGTCCTGGAACTGCACCTCGCCGTCCAGATGCTCCGGCATGGCTGTGACCGCGGAACGGAGGGCATCGGCGACCGCGGCCGGGTCGGTCTGGGCCTGCCGAAAGCATCCGGAGAGGGCGATGCCCGCGACTCCGAGTGAGGCGGCAAAGAATCCGCGGCGTCCGAATCGTCCCATGCGGTCATTGTGGCATGGGCGAGCGCCCGGCCGCGGTCACACGACCGTCTCCGGGTCACTTACGCACCTTTTGCCATTGGGCAAGACCTGCCCGCCCCACCTCAGACGCTCATCAGCCGCTCATCAGAGGCTCAAAGGCACACTGGATTCGTCGGTCAGCGCGAGGAATCCGAAGGTCTCCTGCAGATAGAGTTCGACGGTCTCGCTGTCGTGGCTGTAGTAACCGATCGACAGGTCCTGGCCGAGGTGGAGCTCGTAGTCACCCCCGCGCGTGGAGACGAGCAGCGCCCCTTCGAGCGCGGGCACCCAGATGATCTCTCCGGCGCCGAGCTGCCGGGGGAGGTGCTCGCGGATCGGGTAGCCGTGGGCGGTGGACTCGGAGACCTTGGTGTACTCCGCGGAGGAGAGCAACAGGCTGTAGGGCCCGTCGACTCCCACCGTGCGCAGCACACTCAGCGCCTGGGCGACGGCGTCCGCGAAGTCCTCGACGGCGTCGGGGATGGCCACTGCGGCATTCGAGCTGCCGGGAACGATTCCGCCGATCCCGGCCGCATCGAGCCCGTGGAGAATGGCCCGATCTTCAGCCATCGCGATCGTCGTGGCCGCATCCTTGACGGGCTGCCAGTCCGAGTCACCGGACCCGCGGGCCACGTCATCGATGGCCTGCCGAGTCACGGTGAATGGGGTCCGCAGCTCGATGTATTCCTGCACGATGCGCTGCTTGACCTGCAGTCCGCTCGTCTCCGACTGGACGTCTCGGATGTGGCCGGTGGTCACCGCGGAGGTCTCGAAGCCCGTGGGCCCTTCGACATCGACGATCCGGCGGCCGGCGATATTGCGTTTGAATGTCCGCCGAGCCTCCTCCTCGATCTCCGCCCAGGCCGGGCCGGGGATGGGGGCAAGCTCGCGATAGAGGTTATTCACTGGTCTCTCCTTCTCAGGCTGCCGATGCCGAGGCTGTCGTCGGCCGGTGCGGGGTCGTCGGCTGATGCGGGATTGGGTGGGTCTGTTTCCTCGACCCTCGCCGAGGCGGAGGCCGGGTCGTCGTTCTGCGCATCGGATGGCTCGGCGGCGGCGAGCTCTCCGTCGGGATCGTCGAGGAAATCCTGGGAAGGGACGAAGAAGAGGCCGCCGGTCTGCGCGGTCGAGAAGTCGAGGATCCGATCGTAGGTGCCGCGGGGGTTGCCGATGAACATGTTCTCGAGCATCTGTTCGGTCACGCTGACGTCGGCGGCGCAGCCGATGAAGTAGGTCCCGAACTCGCCGGACTCGACCGATCCGAAGACCATATTGTCACGCACAATCTTGTGCTCGATCCCGTCTTCGTCCTCGATCGTGTTGAGGATGAGATGGGAGTTCGGCGCCTTGTCCTCGTCGGGGAACTCCATATCGGAGAGTTTGTACCAACCGAAGGCCGCCTCCTGGTCCTCGACGCTCAGCGCCTCCCATGCGGCCATGTCGTGGGTGTACTTCTGCACGATCACATAGGTGCTGCTCGCCGGGTCATCTCCACCGGTCGGCGTGAACACCGAGTCCACGGCCTCCTGATCCTCGGGGTTCTCGGCGCCGTCGACGAAGCCCATGATGTCGCGTTCGTCGAAGTAGCGGAAACCGTGCACCTCGTCGACGACGGACACGGCGTCACCGAGTTCGCCGACGAGCTGGCGGGCGAGTTCGAAGCAGAGGTCCATCCGCCGGGCCCGGATGTGGAAGAGCAGATCACCGGGGGTCGACGGCGCGGTGTGGACGTCTCCGCGCTGTTCGATGAAGGGGTGCAGCCCGGCCGGGCGCGGGGCGTCGAACATCCGGTCCCAGAGCTCGGCGCCGATGCCGGTCACGCAGCTGAGGTGATCCTCGCGAGCGCGGAAGCCCACGGACCTGACCACCCCCGCAATGTCGCCGAGGAAGTCCTTGGCCTCCGCCTCGGCGCCGGATCTCACGGTGAGGACGAGGAACACGGCGGCCGGAGCCGGCGGACCCAGCACATGCTGCGGCGTCTTTCCGTTCGGAAAGGCCTCGGTCATGACCGTGACTGCATCATCTCCTCGCGAAGTGAGTTCGCCGTCGACGTGCCCTGCATCATCACAACGGCGCTTGGCTCGCCAGTATACGTTTCGAGCGCGAACATGGAATGACCGTCGAACTTGCTTCTTCTCACCGGTGCTGACCTGCGCTTCTGTCCGCTCCTTGCATCGCCGGAGACGCGTCATAGACTGAAGACGATCACAGAACGGAGGTCACTGATGGCCGCACAGAAGAACGCCCGGGTCCGCCGCATCTACGATGACCCGGAGAACTCCGACGGCACCCGCGTCCTCGTCGACCGGGTCTGGCCGCGCGGAGTCAGCAAGGAAAAAGCCGAGCTCGACGACTGGGCGAAGGCCGTCGCCCCATCGACCGAACTGCGCAAGTGGTACTCCCACGACCCGGAGAAGTTCGAGGAATTCTCACGTCGATACCGAGAGGAGCTCAAAGCCGAGGAACCCGCCGAGGCGCTCGAGAGCCTGCGGGGATACGCGAAGAAGGGCAGGCTGACCCTGCTCACGGCCGCGAAGCGCGATGACATCAGCCAGGCCACGGTGCTCGCGACGATCATCAACGGTGGATGACACCGCGCCGAGGTGGGAGCCACCTCGGCGCCGGTGGGAATCCGAGCTTCAGGGAAGGACACGACCATGGACGAGATCACCCCGGATACGCGTGACTGGGCCGAGGTCATCGACGGCGGGTGCGCCGAATGCGGCTTCACCGGAGTCGAGGACGTCAGCACCGCCCCGGATGAGATCCTCTCCGCCGCCCAGTCATGGGAGGCGGTGCTCAGTCGCGCCGATGCCGGCCAGCGCGCGGATCCGCATCGGTGGTCGGCGCTCGAATACGGGGCACATATGCGCGACGTCCTCGACCTCTTCCGCGAGCGCACCCGGCTGATGATCGCCGAGGAGGGGCCCACCCTGCCGAACTTCGACGGGGATTCGGTCGCCCTCGAATCCGACTACGCCCATGCCGACCCCGCTGAGGTGTTCGCCGGCCTCCGCTCGGCCGCCCAGGGATATTCGGCGCAGCTCGCCGACGTCGCCAACGACGAATGGAATCGCAAGGGATACCGGGCCGATGGTCGCGAGTTCACGATCACCTCGCTGACCAGGTACGGTCTCCACGAGGTCAAGCACCACCTCCAGGATGTGGGTGCCTGAGCCTCGGGGCTGCGCTCAGGAGAAGATGCCCCACACCACGGCCCCCACGACAGCCGCGACGAAGAGCAGCGACCACGGACTGCCGAAGTTGACCGTCCATCCAGTTCAATCCGTCCACGGACGGGCTCACCCGATGGTCACCCCTGTTCTTCCGGCTCCCACAGCTCGATCCGATTCCCTTCGGGATCGGTCACCCAACCGAACCGGCCGATCCCGTCCATCTGCTGGGTCTCCGCAGCCACCTCGGCGCCGGCGTCGCGCAGCTGCCCGAGCATCGCGTCCAGGTCGGCGACGCGGAAATTGAGCATCGTCTGCTGCCGATCCTGGCCTTCCGGCCGCGTCCCGAAGTAGTCGGTGTCGGCTTCGAAGAACCCGATCACGGTCGGTCCCGCCGGCTGCTGCCACAGTCCGTGATCGCCGAAGTCGACCCCGAGTACGTCTCGGTACCACATCGTTATCGCCTCGGGGTCGGAGGCCCGCAGGAAGTATCCGCCGATTCCAGTCACTCTCTCCATGCCCGAATCCTATTCCCGATTCCCAATCCCAGGGATGGACTCAAGTGTCGCGGAATGTCGGGAGACTGTAGTTTGTTACAGGGCACAGATCGTCAACCCGTGAAAGGACGTTCCATGAGCAAGTTCGCTGTCACCAATGCCAACACCGGCGAAGTCGAGGAGGAGTTCGCCTCCGTACCCGTCGATGAGATTCCCGCCTACATCGATCGTGCCCATGAGGCGCACCTGGCATGGAAGGAGACGCCGCTGCATGAGCGCGCGGCAATCCTGCGGAAATTCGCCGATCTCGTCGATGAGAACGCCGATGAGATGACCGACATCATCGGACGCGAGATGGGCAAGATCAAGAAGCAGGGACTCGGCGAGGTCGACAAGGTCGCCCGCACCGCCCGCTGGATGGCCGACAACGCCGCCACTCATCTGTCCACCACTCACCTGGCCGCCGCCGGCGCCGCCAGCAGCTATGTCGAGCACCAGCCGCTGGGCGTGCTGCTGGGCATCATGCCGTGGAACTTCCCGTACAACCAGATCGCCCGCTTCGTGCTGCCCAACCTCATGGTCGGCAATGCCATCATGATGAAGCAGGCGTCGATCTGCCCGAAGTCCTCGCAGTACTTCGAAGACCTCCTCACCGAGGCGGGACTGCCGAAGGGCGTGTACCAGAACATCTACCTCGACTCCTCCCACGCCGAGGAGGTCCTCAAGGACTTCCGCGTCAAGGGCTTCTCGCTCACCGGTTCCGAGGGTGCCGGTGCCTCGGTGGCCGCGATCGCCGCGAAGTACTACAAGCGCGCCGTCCTCGAACTCGGCGGCAACGACCCCGCTGTCGTCCTCGACTCGAAGGACGTGCCCTCGGTGGCACAGAAGCTCGTCGGACTGCGTCTGGCGAACGCCGGCCAGGTCTGCACCTCGCCGAAGCGCATGATCGTCGTCGATGAGCTCTACGACGAATTCGTCTCCGAAGCCGTCAAGGCCGTCGAAGCCATCAAGGTCTCCGACTTCGACGATCCCGAGGTCGGCATGGGACCGGTGTCGTCCGAAGGTGCTCGCGACGAGATCATCGGCATGATCGAGAAAGCCGTCGCCGATGGTGCGACCCTGCTCACCGGCGGCAAGAAGCTCGACCGACCGGGCTGGTTCATGTCCCCGGCCGTGCTCACTGACATCGACCCGCGTTCGGACCTCGGCTGCAACGAGCTCTTCGGCCCGGCCGTGATGATCTACCGTGCCAAGGACGAAGAGGATGCTCTGCGTCTGGCCAATGACACCGAATACGGCCTCATGTCCTCGGTGTGGACCGATGATCTGGAGAAGGGTCAGGAGTTCGGCAAAAAGATCAACGCCGGAATGACGCTGATCAACAGCCACATGGAGTCCGGACCGGAATACCCCTTCGGTGGCATCAACCGCTCCGGCTACGGCCGCGAGAACGCTCAGTGGGCGTTCCAGGCGTTCACCAACGAACACCTCATCCGCGTCCACGCCTGATCTGTTCGTTGCCGGGCCTGAGCCCCGCGCAATAGTCGACGCCCGGTCTGCTGCAAGACATTCGCAGCCGACCGGGCGTTGTCGTATCTGTCGCAGTTGTCGTATCTGTCGTAAGCGGACGAGGCGGGGAGACTCTCGCCCCGATGTCCGCACTGATGCCGATCTGCAGGCGTCTGACAGGCGGTCGTCCAGCCCTCAGCTGGGTCGGGGTCCGACGCGGATCGCGTCGGCGGCGTCGAGGGCGAGCTCGATGCTCTCGTCGCCGATGCTGACCGCGATCGCCGAGGCGGCCGAGCTGATCGATCTCACCTGCAGCTTCGTACCGATGACGATTCCGCGTTCGGTGAGGTACCGCAGCAGCTCGGGCGAACGGTCGGAGACGCGCACGACTTCGACCTCGACGCCCGGGACGGTCTCCTGCAGCCGCCTGCTCGCGAATTCAGCCGTATGCCCGTCGACATCGGGGATCGGGTCACCGTGCGGGTCTCGCTCCGGATTCCCCAGCGCCGCGTTCATCCGCTCGAGCACCAGGTCGGAAACCGCATGTTCGAGCCGGTCCGCCTCATCGTGGACCTGGTCCCAGGTCAGGCCCAGAGCCTCGACGAGGTAGGACTCGACGATGCGGTGGCGCCTGACGATCTCGACGGCGATCTGCCGTCCCACATCCGTGAGCACGATCTGTCCGTAGGGTTCGTAGTCGATGTAGCCGTCGCGGGCGAGCTTCTTGAGATTCGCCGAAACGGTCGAGGCGGTGACTCCCAGCTGCTCGGCCATCTCGGTGGTGGCGGGGCGACCGCCCGGCCATTCGTAGGCTTTCCAGATGAGAGTGACGTAGTCCTCGACCATGCGAGTGACAGCGGGGCGCGGCATGATCGTCATTCTACGCGCGGGCACCGGGCGAATTCGGGTCGGAGGACGCCGTGGCGATCGATTCGCGGTTGGGTTCGGCCGCCTCGGTGATGTCCGACCCACCGAAATCGGCCTGAGGCCTGCGGAACGGGGCCGCGAGGGTGGGGAGGATGTCAGCCCGGTGGAGGATGAGGAAGACGATCGCCAGCACCGCCTGGATCGCGGAGAGGATGCATCGTCCAGACGTGTCCGTGACGAAGAACTGCAGTCCGAAGAGCGCGGCCAGTCCCAGCGCAGGTGCCCAGTGGAAGCGCAGGGCCAGGATGATGGCAACGCCGAGGATGGTCTGCGTGGCCGTGAGTGTGAACTCCTCGATCTGGCGGCCGTCCAGGGGCAGCCCGAGGCCGCCGCCACCGGCGAAGTGGGCGATCGGCAGGGAGCCGACAAGCAGGCTCCATTGGTTGACCTTCGAGGCGATGAGCGTGCCGATGGCCGCTCCGCCCATGCCGCGCAGGGCGAACATCGCGGCGATGATGAACTCGGGCGCCTCCGAGGCCAACGGGGCGAGCCACTGGACGAGGAAGTAGCTGTCGAGGCCGAGGCTCTCACCCGAGGCCACGAGCGCCTCGGCGAACGGTTCGGCTGAGGTGAGGATGATCGCAGCGGAGACGACGAACATCAAGATCACGGTGATCCGACGGGCCTTCTGTGGCATGGCGACGATGAGGGCTGCGGCGCCGACGAACTCCTCTTCTTCGTCTCCGGCGGACTGTCCGGCCCGCCAGAGGTAGGCGGCGAAGATGAGGATGAGTGCCGAGCCGAACCAGATGGGGATACTGCCGAGCAGCGGTATGGCAAAGGCGATCACGCCGAGGATGACGAGGAAGCCGATGTCCATCCGGCTGCCCGAGTCGAGGCACAGGGAGTGCTGGACGGGGGACTTCGTTCGCTTGGCCATGCGACGGGCGACGAGGAGGGCGATGATGACGACGAGCGGCCAGCCGAAGCCGAGCAGCAGTCGGTTGGATCCGGTCATGTTCGCCGCCGCGAAGTGCAGATAGTCGGGATCGGATCCGGATCGGAAAGCGTAGTAGAGGTCCACAGCGTACTCGGGGAGGACAGCGATGAGGGCCAGCAGGGCGATCGCGAGCGCGCCCGAGATGTCCTTCTGCGCCGCCTCGGCTGCCCAGGCCAGCAGGAAGGCGGCAGCGACGATTGCGGCGCCGTAGGTGAGGAGCTCGAGGACCGGAGCGAGTTCGACGCCGGTGACGCGAAGCACCACTGCGGGTGCGGCGATGAGCAGGCAGATCGCGATGCGGCGAAGAATTGCTGTGGGCATGTATCAAGACTTCCCACCGCAGATCGGGTGTGTCTACGGACAACTGAGACTTAGACGTCTCCAACAATTCCGGCAGGTCCCGGGATCGGCATGTTTCTGCGGATCTCGCAGCCTGCCGAGATCAGGGCGTGTGCCTCAGATCACCCGTGTTCGGACAGTGCTGCGGTGAGGTATTTCGCCGAAGGACCCGCACCTGCCGCGGCAACGTCAGCGGGTGCGCCTGCAGCGACGAGCCGTCCGCCGGCGTCACCGGCACCTGGGCCGAGTTCGATGACGTGATCGGCGACGGCCACGACGCGCATATCGAGTTCGACCATGACGACGGTGTTGCCGGCATCGACGAGTGACTGCAGGTGGGCGACGAGGCGGTCGGCATCGGCGCAGTGCAGTCCTGACGTGGGTTCATCGAGCACGTAGAGGGTGTCGCCGCGCCCGGAGCGCTGCAGTTCGCTCGCGAGCTTGACCCGCTGTGCTTCGCCGCCGGAGAGTTCGGTGGCGGGCTGGCCGAGACGCAGATAGCCGAGGCCGACGTCGATGAGCGCAGTCAGCGAACGGATGATGTCGAACTCGCCGGTGAAGAAGTCGTGGGCCTCTTCGACGCTCATCCCTAAGATCTCGGCGATGTTGCGTCCGCGCCACAGGATCTCGAGCGTGCTCGACTGGAAGCGGGTGCCGTGGCAGTCCGGGCACTCGGTATAGACCGACGGAAGGAAGAGCAGCTCGACCATGACGGAGCCTTCTCCTTCGCAGGTCGGGCACCGTCCGCCGGAGACGTTGAAGGAGAACCGTCCGGGTTTGTATCCGCGTTCTTTCGCCTCGGGAGTCTCGGCGAAGCGGCGGCGGACATGGTCGAACAGACCGGTGTAGGTCGCCACATTGGACCGGGGCGTCCGGCCGATGGGGTTCTGGTCGATGCTCACGACCCGACGGAATCCCGTGAGGTCTCCGGTGACGGTTCCGCGCAGCTCTTCGGTATCGTCGACGAGCAGCAGATCATCGCCCTCGGGAGCGGGGTCGTCAGTGGAGGTGGACGTTCCCAACCGGTCGCCGACGATTGCCGGCAGCGCCTGGCTGACGAGGCTGGACTTGCCCGACCCCGATACTCCGGTCACAGCGGTCAGCGCGCCGAGAGGCAGGTCGAGGCTGACATCGTGGAGGTTGTTGCGGCGGATGTTCTCCAGCCGCATCCACCCGTGGGGCTGACGTGGTTCGTGGGGTTCGAGTCCGCGGTTGCCGAATACATAGCCGCGGGTCACCGATTCGTCGACCTCGGCAAGACCGGCAGCGGGGCCGCTGTAGAGGACGTGCCCGCCGCGTTCGCCGGCTCCGGGTCCGATGTCGACGAGCCAGTCGGCATGGCGCATGATGTCGACCGAATGTTCGACGACGAAGAGACTGTTGCCCCGCGCCTTCAGTCCGTCGAGGATGCCCATGAGTGCATCGACATCTTGCGGGTGGAGACCGGCCGAGGGTTCGTCGAGCACATAGACGACCCCGAAGAGGTCGGAGGTCAGCTGTGTGGCCAGCCGCAGTCGCTGCAGCTCTCCACCGGAGAGCGTCGGCGTGGTCCGATCGAGCGAGAGGTACCCGAGCCCGAGATCGCTGATGGGCTTCAATCGGTCGATGAGGCCCTCGCCGAGGCGGACGAACGCGGCGAGCTTCTCCGCCGAGGGGTGATCGTCGACGGAGGAGTGATCCTCGGCGGCCGACTGGCGCCCGGGTGACGACGGCGCGTGATCGCCCGCGTCCATGGATGTTCTCGACTCCACGACGGCATCGCTGAGGATCTGCATAAGTTCATGCAGCGGCAGGGCTGAGAATTCGGCGATATCGAGACCGGCGATCGTCACCGACAGTGCTTCCGGTCTGAGCTTCTTTCCCCGGCAGATCGGGCAGGGCGCAACGGTGAGGAACTCGGAGACCCGCCGCTTCATCGCGGCACTCTTCGTGTTCGCAAACGTATCGAGCACGTACTTCCGAGCTCCGACGAAGGTCCCTGAATAGGTCGGTTCAGCACCAGCAGCGATCGCTTCGCGCGCCTCGGCCAATGTCAGCCGGGAGTGGACGGGAAGGTGCGGGGTCTCCTCGGTGTAGAGGATCCAGTCGCGATGTTCTCGCGGCAGGTCCTGCCACGCAACGTCGACGTCATAGCCGAGGGCGACGAGCACGTCCCGCAGCTGGTGGCCGTGCCAGGCCTTCGGCCAGGAGGCGATTGCGCGCTCCCGGATCGTCAGCGTCGGATCCGGGACCATCTTCTCCTCGGGCACCTCGTAGACGCGGCCGATTCCATGGCATTCGGGGCAGGCTCCTTCGACTGTATTCGTCGAGAACTCCTCGGCCAGCAGCATCGGCTGATCATCGGGGTAGTGGCCGGCACGGGAGAAGAGCATGCGCACGAGGCTGGACACCGTCGTGATGCTGCCGACGCTCGAGCGGGCGCTGCGCCCGCCGCGCTGCTGCTGCAGGGCCACGGCCGGCGGCATCCCCGTGATCGAATCGACGTCGGGGACTCCGGCCTGGTCGATGAGCCTGCGGGCGTAGGGGGCGACGGATTCGAGGTAGCGGCGTTGGGATTCGGCGTAGAGAGTGCCGAATGCCAAGGAGGACTTGCCCGACCCGGACACTCCGGTGAATACGACGAGTGCATCCCGAGGCATGGTGAGATCGACATTGCGCAGGTTGTGTTCCCTGGCCCCTCGGACTCGCACATCCGGTTGGATCTCGGTCGAGGGCATCGGGCCCGAGGACGCAGAGGAGATCATGAGGTCATGGTACCAAGGACGGACCTCGGAGCACCGGCACGGCCGAACGCAGAACCCCTCGTTCCACGAATCGGAACGAGGGGTTCTGTGCGCATCATTGTGCCGCTGTTATGGAGCGGTCATCATTCGGCGGGGCTGGCCTCGGTCGGTTCGACCACCTCGGCGGGGTAGTCCTCCTGGTCCTCGGGCTTGCGGATGAAGAATGCGAGGACGATGGGGACGATCGCGATGACCGTCGCCAGCAGGAACGCGGCATGGCCACCGGGAGCGCCCGCCTCGGGGATCGACTTGCCCTCCGCCTGGCCGGTGTGCAGGGCCGCGGAGTAGATCGAGATGAGCAGTGCGGTTCCGGCTGCACCTGCTACCTGCTGCAGGGTGTTCAGCGCGGCCGAACCATGCGAGTACAGGTGGCGCTCCAGCGATCCCAGAGAGGCGGAGAACAGCGGAGTGAACGATGCGGCCAGGCCCAGCGACATGACGATCTGGACGATGATGAGCAGCCAGATCGGCGTTCCCACGCCGGCCGTCGAATACGCGAACATCGAGGACGCGATCATGATCGTGCCCGGTACGAGCAGCGTCTTGGGGCCTCGGGCGTCGTAGATTCGACCCATCACCGGTCCGAGCAGGCCCATGATCACCGAACCCGGCAGGAGGACGAGGCCGGACTGGGTGGCGCCGAGTCCGACGACGCTCTGCAGGTACAGCGGCAGCAGGGAGAACGTGCCGAACATCGACAGGGCGACGACCGCCATGATGATGACCGAGAAGACGTAGTTGCGCGAATTGAACACACGGAGGTCGAGCAGGGCGCGATCGTCCTTCTGCAGGACGAGCTGGCGCCACACGAAGAGGGCGAGGAAGACCAGTCCGCCGCCGATCGTCGCCCATGCCAGTGCGGTTGTGGACCCGCCGCCGGACTCACCGCCGTGACCGCCGCCGAACTGGCTGAGGCCGTAGACGATGCCGCCGAAGGCGAACACGGACAGGATGATGGAGATGACGTCGATCGGGGCGTGCGTCGACTCACCGAGGTTGGTCATCCACTTCGCACCGAGTGACAGAGCGATGAGCGCGATCGGCAGGATGATGCCGAAGAGCCAGCGCCAGCCCAGCGAATCGAGCACGATGCCCGACATCGTCGGTCCGATGGCCGGGGCCAGCGAGATGACGAGGCCGACTCGACCCATCATCCGACCGCGCGAGTGCGCAGGGACCACATTCATCATCGTCGTCATCAGCAGAGGCATCATGATTCCGGTGCCAGCGGCTTGGACGATCCGTCCGATGAGGAGCAGGATGAATCCCTGCGAGACGAGGCAGATGAGCGTGCCCGCAGAGAACAGCATCATCGCGGCCAGGAAGATCTGGCGCGTGGTGAATCGCTGCAGGAGGAAGCCGGTCGTCGGAATGACGACGGCCATGGTGAGCATGAAGGCGCTGGTCAGCCACTGGCCCTGCTCCGGAGGGATGCCGAGGGACTTGTTGAGTTCGGGGATGGCGATGGCCATCGTCGTCTCATTGAGAATCGCCACGAAGGCAGCCACCAGCAGCAGCCAGATGACCTTCATGCCTGCGGGCTCGATGGTCTCGGGCTGATGAGTCTGAGCGTGTGCGGGTGAGCTGTCGCTGGACAAGACGGTGCTCCGTTCGGGTGTGTCTGTGGTGCCCGGGATGTGGGCGGAGGTCGCACGCAGATGCCGAATCGACGCGCAGACGATTGTCTTAACAGCAACTCAGATTAACGTATTCCCGATTCCCGCCGACAGTGGGGAGAACCCGAAACCGCAGCGACCTTCGTCACTGCAGGCGCGGTCGGCCGGTGGCGACGGCGGCCCGGAGTTCACTCTCTCTTCGATTCGACGTATCGAGCGTTCATTCGGGCGCTGTTAGCGTCGGCAGAGGAGACGGTTCGTCCCAGGGGCGATTCGTCTCTTGGAAAGTCAGTAGAAGTCACACAGTCAAGCGGAACGAACGGATGAGAATGACTCTGAAGAACGTCACCACGAAGACCATGACAGCTGCGATGATCGCCGGTGCCGCCGTGCTCGGCTCTGGTTCGATCGCCTCGGCCGCCGAGCCGGCGGCACCTCCCGCCGCCTCAACAGGCACCGAGACCTCGGCTTCGGCCGCGGACTCCGGCACTGCCTCGGCGAGCCCGGAGGCGGAGAAGAAGTTCTCGAGCATCGGAGACTTCCTCAAGAATTACAAGGGCCAGTCTCTGGCGAACTCCCA
Organism: Brevibacterium iodinum ATCC 49514; assembly: GCF_900169265.1. Taxonomy (GTDB): domain Bacteria; phylum Actinomycetota; class Actinomycetes; order Actinomycetales; family Brevibacteriaceae; genus Brevibacterium; species Brevibacterium iodinum. Next base: position 940 of record NZ_FXYX01000006.1, on the reverse strand, counting down.
GGGCGGCTACGAGGGGGAGTGCGTCAGCCTCATCTCACGAGCCCTCGAAGAAGTCCACGGCGTCGACCACGGAGCTTGGGGCAATGCCGTCGACTATCGGTCAGGCGGCTCCGGTGGAGACAAGATGAAGGCGAACGGCTTCACCTGGCACACCGATCAGAAGTTCGAGAACGGCGACATCCTCGTCTGGGGCGACGGTGCGCACACGACCGCCTACGGCCATATCGGCATCTACTACGAGGGACAGGTCTGGCAGCAGAACTTCAACGGCGACCGCAGCCTGCACACCTATGACGGGCTCATCGACGGCTACCTAGGCTACTGGCGCGCCTGATAGGTGTTCGCAACGACGAAGGCCCCGAACCACATTGGTTCGGGGCCTTCGTTTTACGAGTGCTGTCTCAAAACTACTCGAGTGGAGGTAAGGGGACTCGAACCCCTAACCCTCTGCTTGCAAAGCAGATGCGCTACCAATTGCGCCATACCCCCGAAACGGGTTCACACCCTCACACCGAGTCGGTGTGTTCGGACCATTCGGCTTGGGCACTCTGGTTCTGGTGCCGCCACCCGAAGAACACTCCCAGTCCCACTAACGTGAGACCGCTGAGAATCCATCTTCTCATGATCCTCCTCGAAAGGAAATCCTGTTGTGACAGGACGTGGGCCTACCTGGACTTGAACCAGGGACCTCTTCGTTATCAGCGAAGCGCTCTAACCGCCTGAGCTATAGGCCCTCATCGGGTGAACCCGAAGTAAAATAATACCCACCGACCTCAGCTAAACACAAATCGACGCCCAGTGACCCCTCTCACACCCTCCCAGAACTACTGTGAGTATTGATGGTGGCTGGTCTGGGACTGGCTGGCAGAGTAGGAACTGACCGTCCCATCGATCATCATGACCCTCAGAACTACTGACTCGAACGATGTCCTCGTCGGGA
>NZ_FXYX01000015.1 GCF_900169265.1 Brevibacterium iodinum ATCC 49514 | reverse complement strand
GCCACGTCGAGGTCTTTCGGATGGATTGTGTGAGAACTTCCATCATCGGAAGACCTCGACGTCTATCCGCGCAGCGACTCGCCGTATCCTGGAATCACCGATCTACACTCTCAATTACGAAGAGCCAGTTATCCCAATCCGCCTTCTTAATATTGTACGGCGGATCAGCAAAGATCAGGTCTACGGATGTGGGCTCGAGTGACCGGAGCCATTCGGTCGAGTCTCCTTGAAAGATCGTTCCTTCTGGTGCGACAACCTGTGGCTGGAAGTTCCCCTCCCTCACAGGAACGAAGTTCTTATCATCGGCGAAGTTCAAGATTTCGCGTGAGGATCCCGCCGACAAATCAAATAGCGCGTCAGGAGCTCCCCCGTCAGGTTTATAACTCATGTCAGAGCGCTGTTGCTTAGCGACGCTCATCTCTTACTTCCAGACGTAAGCCCTGTCCGAAATTCGACGACGTCGCCGTCGACCATGATGTAGTCCTTGCCTTCCATCCGGACCTTGCCGGCGGACTTCGCGGCAGCCATCGAACCGTTCGCATCGAGATCATCGAAGGACACGATCTCGGCCTTGATGAAGCCCTTCTGGAAGTCGGTATGGATGACTCCGGCCGCTTCGGGGGCGGTGGCGCCCTTCGGAATCGTCCACGCACGGGATTCCTTGGGCCCGGCCGTCAGATAGGTCTGCAGACCGAGAGTGTCGAAGCCGACGCGGGCGAGTTGGTCGAGTCCGCTCTCCTCCTGACCGGTCGATTCGAGCATCTCCCGGGCCTCTTCTTCGTCGAGCTCGGCGAGTTCGGACTCGAACTTCGCGTCGAGGAAGATCGCCTCGACGGGAGCCACCAGTGCCCGCATCTCGTTCTTCTTATCCTCATCGGCGAGCACCTCGTCGTCGACATTGAAGACGTAGAGGAAGGGCTTGACCGTCATCAGCTGCAGCTCGCGCAGGGCGCTGACATCGAACTTGTCGGCCTGCATCGCCTGGTAGAGCGTCCGCCCGCCTTCGAGGATCTCGGTGGCGGCATCGATCGCAGTCAGCTGCTCAGCAGGAGCGCGCTTGCCCTTGACTTCCTTCTCGATCCTGGGCCGAGCCTTCTCCAATGTCTGGAGGTCGGCGAGGATGAGCTCGGTGTTGATCGTATCGATGTCATCGGCGGGGCTGATCTTGCCGTCGACGTGGACAACATCGTCGTCGACGAATCCGCGGATGACCTGACAGATCGCATCGGCTTCACGGATGTTGGCGAGGAACTGGTTGCCCAGGCCTTCCCCTTCAGAGGCACCGCGCACGATTCCAGCGATATCGACGAAGTCGACGGTGGCATTGAGGATGCGTTCGGAGCCGAAGATCTCAGCCAGTCGCGTAAGTCGCTCGTCCGGCAGCGGGACCACGCCCACGTTCGGTTCGATCGTCGCGAACGGGTAGTTCGCCGCGAGAACTTGGTTCTTGGTCAGTGCGTTAAACATGGTCGACTTGCCGACATTGGGCAGTCCCACGATTCCAATAGTCAAAGCCACGGTATCCAAGTCTAGCCGTCACCGAGGTGGTCCTCGAATTCTCGTGTCAGTGCCGTCTGTCACCCTGGGACCATGAATGCTTTCCCCGCATCCGCAGTCATCATCGCCTTCATCGTGGCGATCGTCCTCGCCGCCGCGCTCGGATTCCTCCTCGGCCGCAGTCTCACCCGTTCCCGCTATCTCGAGAGACTCACTCGCGCCGAGACCACGTCACGCATCCTGTCCGAGCGCACCGAAGATCTCGAGGCCGATGCGCAGATGGCCGGTGAGATCACTGCCGCCATCGGGCCGTTGGCGGCAAGCGTGAAGAATCTGCAGGAGAACCTGCACTCCCAGGACCGCACGCAGATCGAACAGATCACCCGACTGAACTCCCAGATCGGGCACCTCAGCCAACAGAACCTCCGCCTCCAGGAATCGACCGGGTCACTGGCCAACGCTTTGAATTCGACGACCCACCGTGGAGACTGGGGCGAAGTCCAGCTCAAACGCATCGTCGAATATGCCGGCCTCCTCCCCCACGTCGACTTCGACACGCAGGTCAGCGCCGACCGGGACGGCAAGCGCCACCGCCCCGATATGGTCGTCCATCTGCCCGGTGGCGGCACGATCGTCATTGATGCGAAGACACCGTTGTCGGCACGGATGAACAAGGACTCCGTCGAGGCGGCCGACTCCGGCACGGGCGGTCAGGACCATGCCCGCGCCCTGTTGCGCCATGTTGATGCCCTGGCGTCGAAGGAGTACTGGAAGGCGTTCGATGCCTCCCCCGACTTCGTCGTCTGTTTCGTGCCCACCGACGGTCTGCTCTCCGCGGCCGCGGCAAGCTACCCGAAGATGATCGATCATGCACTGGGCAAGAACGTCGTCCTCGCCTCACCAGCGACTCTGCTGGTGCTGTTGAAGACCGTGGCGCTCAACTGGCGGCAGGCGGACATGTCCACCTCGGCGGCCGAGGTGCTCCGACTCGGCACGGAACTCTACGAACGTATCGGCACCCTTGTCACCCACGTGTCACGGATGGGTGCCAGCCTAGACCGCTCCGTCGAGGACTACAACCGGTTCGTCTCCTCGCTGGAGTCGCGCTTCCTCGTCACCGCGCGAAAGTTCCCCTCGACGGGAATCGTCGCCGACGAGCTCGACGCCGTGGCCGAACTCGATACTCGTTCTCGCGGAATCAGTGCCGCCGAGCTCAGTCGCCCACGGGCCATGGACTTCGATGATCCCGGACCGACTGATCTGCGCGGCCGACAGACGGGAACACACTGATGTCTGACCAGCCCGTCCAACACCACCGGCGCAGTGCCGGCCCGGCACCCCGACACAATGCCGGGATGAGCCATGTCGGTGCAGTTCGCTAGGCTGGGAGATCGGAAGGGGACTCAAATGGCGCAACGAATTTCCGGCACTCCCGGCACGCTCGGTGAAACAGCCGAGCCGAAGGAGCTCGCCGCCACCGCAGCCGAGACCACGGCGGAGAATCCGTGGCCGCTGAGTCTGCTGTCTTCGAAGATGAAGTCCTATATCGACCGCATGTCGAGCGTGTGGATCGAAGGGCAGGTCGTCGAGCTCAACCATCGCGGCAAGGCCAGCTACCTGACCCTGCGCGACACCGATGTCGAGATGTCCTTGCCGGTCCAGATCTGGAAGAACGTCCTCGACCGCACCGGGGCTCCTCTGACCGAGGGCAGCCACGTCGTCGCCAATCTCAAAGCCGACTTCTGGACGAAGACCGGCCGCCTGACGATGCGCGCCAACGACATCCGCGCCGTCGGTCTCGGCGAACTCCTCGCTCGCCTCGAGCGTTTGAAGAAGCAGCTCTCGGCAGAAGGTCTCTTCGATCCGAGTCGCAAGATGCGCCTGCCGTTCCTGCCCAACCGGATCGGGCTGATCACCGGACGCGATTCGGACGCCCAGAAAGACGTCATCCGCAATGTCCATCTGCGCTGGCCGGCAGCCGAGTTCGAAGTCCGCAACTGTGCCGTCCAAGGTCCCGACGCGGTCCCGGGCGTGATGAAGAACCTCGCCGAACTCGATGCCGATCCGCAGATCGACGTCATCGTCATCGCCCGCGGCGGCGGAAGCATGGAAGACCTCCTGCCGTTCTCCAACGAGGCTCTCGTCCGCGCTGTCTCCGCAGCTCAGACCCCCGTGGTCTCGGCGATCGGGCATGAGGCTGATCGACCGATCCTCGACGAGGTCGCCGACCTCAGGGCGTCGACGCCCACAGATGCGGCGAAGAGGATCGTGCCCGATGTTGCCGAAGAAGGCATGAATCTGCTGCGCGCCCGTGCTGAACTCGAGGCGGCAGTCAACCGCATCCTCGACCGCGAACAGGAGATGCTCACCGCCGTCCGGTCACGCCCCGTGCTCGCCGAGCCGCAGACGATGATCACCGCGCACGAGAACGAACTCACCATGATTCGCCGTCGCAGTCTGCAGGCGACGAACGGCCTCGTCATCCAAGCTCAGAACGAGATCCATCATCTCCGCTCCCAGGCACGGTCCCTCTCCCCTTTGAGGACCTTGGAACGCGGTTATGCCGTCGTACAGACCGATGACGGTCAGGCCGTCCGCAGTGCCGCCGAGGTGGCCGCCGGCGATACCGTCCACGTGCGGGTCGCTCAGGGTCGCTTCGATGCAGAGATCACCGAAGTCACCCCCGAAGCGGGAGAAGAGACAGAGACGACGGCCGACTGACGGCGGCTCTGCCCGCTGTCCACAACCCAACGTCCGATCCACAGTCCACCCACACTGCCGAACAGACCACCCACACGGCGAAGGAGAGTCCGATGACCGAACCGATGACCCAGCAGGATCAGCCCGATATCAGCACGCTGAGCTACGAACAGGCGCGCGAAGAACTCGTCATGACCGTCAAAAGACTGGAGACAGGCAATCTGCCGCTCGAAGAGTCGCTGCGGCTGTGGGAGCGCGGCGAAGCATTGGCTGACCGGTGCCAAGCGTGGCTCGATGGAGCTCGGGAACGCCTTGACAAGGCTCGTGAGGAGACGTCCGAGGACGCGGACTGACCGACGGCGCAGATTGAACGACGGCGCTGGCAGAGTGACCCCGCCGCCGTCTGGCGGCGGGCATCACAGCTGACGCGTACCGGCCGCGATCACTTCAGCTGTGCGGCCACCTGGTCGGCGAATGTGTTGATGGTGTCCGGGGCTGCCGTGGCGGTGAGGACGACGTACATATCGCCCTTGTTCGTCACCCAGTATTCCTTCGCCTCAGAGGTGCGGTAGATCTGGAAATCGGCACCGCCGACAGTGACCTTCTCCGCAGAGACGCCGTCATCGGTCTTCCGCTTCGTCCAGTTCTCACTGGCCTCGGCCTGTTCGATGCTCACCCACTGATCGCCTGGACCGATGAACGACATGTACCACGATGTGTATTCTGAGTCGCCCACCCGATCGAGGCTGGCTTCGTTCGATGTCCATCCTCGTGGGATCTGCGGAACGATGAGGTCGAAGTCCGCGTTGCCCTGGGACTGTTCGGCGATGCCCTGGTAGTCGATGACTCGTTCCGAGTCGACTTCGGGCTGTGGGGCCAGGAACAGGATCCCGATGACGACCGCCAGGCAGGCGAGGATAGCGATGACCATATTGACCCAGTTCGAGTGCTTGCGCAGGAAGCGCATCTCCTCCCGGGACCCCGGCAGCATCACTCCGGACTCGTCAGGCATGGACTCTCCCTTGGGGCTCTGTGTCACCGTGTCGGCGACCGTCGCAGCACCCGTCTCGTCAGCAGCATTTCGGACATTCACACCGCCATTGTCCTCGGCTCGCGCGTGAAGGGCCAATTCCAGTCCGAGGACGTGACTGCGGCCACAAGCGGACACCGCTGTCGCGACCCCGATCACAGTGGTGGCACAATTGGATGCATGAGTGACTCCAAAGAGCCTGTTGACGCGAAATCTCACCATGACCGAGGACGAGTTGATGAGGAGGCTCCGCCTGTCGCAGTGACCGACTCATGGTCACAGAAGGCTCAGGTCGAGTCGGATGCTCCCGACCGCAACTTGGCTCTGGAGCTCGTCCGAGTCACCGAAGCCGCAGCCATCGCCGCCGCCCCCTGGGTCGGCCGCGGCGACAAGAACGCAGCCGACGGAGCGGCCGTGGCCGCGATGCGCAATGTCATCTCCACCGTCCGCATGGCCGGCACCGTGGTCATCGGCGAGGGTGAGAAGGACGAAGCTCCGATGCTCTTCAACGGCGAGCAGGTCGGCGACGGCGGCGGACCGCACTGCGATGTTGCTGTCGACCCGATCGACGGCACTCGCCTGACCGCTCTGGGCATGCCCAATGCGATCTCTGTCATGGCTGTGACCGAAGACGGCGCGATGTATGACCCCTCTGCCGTGTTCTACATGGAGAAGCTCGTCACCGGCCCCGATGCCGCTGATGCCGTCGACATGCGTCTGCCGATCGCTGAGAACATCCGCCGCGTCGCCAAGGCGAAGGGAACGAAGGATCCCGCCTCGGTGACGGTGATGATCCTCGACCGTCCCCGCCACCAGCAGATGATCGATGAGATCCGCGCCGCCGGAGCCCGCATCCAGCTCATCACCGATGGCGACGTCGCCGGAGCCATCGCCGCCTGCCGTCCCGGAACCGGCGTCGACATGCTCATGGGCATCGGCGGTACCCCCGAGGGCATCATCACCGCCTGCGCCATCAAAGCACTCGGCGGAGTCATCCAGGGCCGACTGTGGCCGCAGGACGACACCGAACGCGAAGCCGCCTCCAAGGCCGGCCTCGACGTCAACAAGGTACTCAACACCGACGACCTCGTCACCGGTGACAACAGCTACTTCGTTGCCACGGGCATCACCAACGGCGATCTGCTCGATGGCGTGAAGTTCCAGGGCAACCACGTCACCACGCATTCCCTGGTGATGCGGTCGAAGTCGGGAACCGTCCGTCAGGTCTTCGCCGAGCACCAGGCAGCGAAGACCCACTCATACGTGGAGGCCGCCGAAGAAGCCGCACGCCGCGGACTGGTCTGACCTCCAATCGCACCCGGGCCCGGGTACGATGCACACAATTCGGAAGCAGGTGCGAAAGCAATGCCCAATCAGGCGTGGAAGCGACTCCTCGAGGGAAATCAGCGTTTCGTCGACGATGTCCCGCGGCACCCCAACCAGGACACGGCGCGACGCGAATCCCTGTCGGACAGCCAGACCCCGTTCGTCACTCTCTTCGGCTGCTCGGATTCCCGAGTCGCCGCTGAGATGATCTTCGATGTCGGCCTCGGTGACATGTTCGTCGTGCGCAATGCCGGACAAGTCGTCGATCCTGTCACCTTGGGCTCGCTCGAATACGGCGTCGAGATGCTCGGCACTCCCCTGCTCGTCGTGCTCGGCCACGACAGCTGCGGGGCCGTGACCGCCGCCTACAACGCCTACGACTCGGGTGAGACTCCCCCGGGATTCATCTCCGACGTCGTCGCCCGCATCCTGCCGACAGTGGCCCGGGCCCGCAAGAACGGGCGCACCACGATCAACGAGACCGTCGGTCAGAACACCATGGACACGGTCGACAAAATCATGCAGCTGTCCACGATCATCAAGACCGCTGTCGATGAGGGCCGACTCATCATCGTCGGACTCACCTACCAACTCCACGATGGCCACACCACGGTCGTCGCCCAATACGGAGGCGACGAGGCCGCGGTCTCCACCTATGCTTCTTGAGCGACCGGCCACCTCGGTGGTCAGCCGTTCAGTTTCCCAACGAGCCTGAGCTCCGCAATCATTTCCCCGGCACCCAACGGAAAGGACAACAATGACCGAAGAATTTCGCATCGAACACGACACCATGGGTGAGGTCAAAGTCCCCAAGGACGCCCTCTACAGCGCCCAGACCCAGCGTGCCGTCGAGAACTTCCCGATCTCCGGCAAGACCCTCGAATCAGCACACATCGCCGCACTGGCACAGGTGAAGAAGGCCGCAGCCAAGGCCAACGCCGAACTCGGCGTGCTTGACGAAGCCCGCGCCACAGCCATCCAGAACGCCGCCGATCGGGTCATCGCAGGCGAATTCGACGCCCACTTCCCGATCGACGTGTTCCAGACCGGCTCGGGAACCTCGTCGAACATGAACACCAACGAGGTCCTTGCCTCGTTGGCGACCAAGGCGCTCGAAGCCGACGGAATCAACGTCCACCCGAACGACCACGTCAACGCCTCGCAGTCGTCGAACGACGTCTTCCCCACCTCGGTGCACCTGGCAGTGACCAAGGCCCTGGTCAACACCCTCATCCCGGCCATGGACACCCTGGCGACTTCGCTGGAGAAGAAGGCGAAGGAGTTCTCCTCCATCGTCAAGTCCGGACGCACCCACCTCATGGATGCCACTCCTGTGACTCTCGGTCAGGAGTTCGGCGGCTACGCAGCTCAGGTCCGCTACGGAATCGAGCGCATCGAGGCTTCCCTGCCGCGCGTGGCGGAGGTCCCGCAGGGCGGAACCGCTGTGGGCACCGGCATCAACACCCCCGACGGCTTCTCCTCCCGCGTGGTCGAGATCCTTGCCGAGGAGACCGGACTGCCGATCACCGAGGCTCGCAACCACTTCGAGGCCCAGGCCAATCGCGACGGACTCGTCGAGGCCTCCGGTCAGCTGCGGACCATCGCCTACGGTTACATGAAGATCTGCAACGACCTGCGCTGGATGGGTTCGGGACCGAACACCGGCCTCGGCGAGATCGCCATCCCCGACCTGCAGCCCGGTTCGTCGATCATGCCCGGCAAGGTCAACCCGGTCATCTGCGAGGCCACCATTCAGGTCGCCGCCCAGGTCATCGGCAACGACACCTCCGTGTCGCTGTCGTCGACCAACGGCGCGTTCGAGCTCAACGTCGGCATCCCCGTCATGGCCTCGAACCTGCTCGAGTCGATCCGCCTGCTCGCGAACGCCTCGACCGTCATGGCCGAGAAGATGATCGACGGGCTCACCGCCAACGAGGAGCGTGCCCGCTTCCTCGCCGAGGCGAGCCCCTCCATCGTCACCCCGCTGAACAAGGTCATCGGCTACGAAGCTGCGGCGAAGATCGCCAAGCATGCTGTGGCCGAGAAGATGACCGTCAAGGAAGCGACGATCGCTCTCGGCTTCGTCGAGAACGGCTCCATCACCGAGGCGGACCTCGACAAGGCCCTCGATGTCACCACAATGATCGGCAACTACAAGTAAGTCGCCGATCTGACTGATCAGCACGGCGCCCGGACGAAATCGTCCGGGCGCCGTTTCGTTCTCTCGATCCGTTCAGCGGCTCACTGTCTACTCGCGTTCCGGACCACAGCGGCTCAGGAACGGAATGGGTCGAACTCCTCGAGCACATCGGTGACCAGAGCCGCGATCTCCGACCTCTCCGACCGCGTCAGCGTGACATGCGCGAACAGGTCGTGGCCCTTGAGCTTCTCGACCACCGCGGCGACCCCGTCGTGCCTGCCCACCCGCAGGTTGTCGCGCTGGGCGACATCGTGGGTGAGCACCACCTTCGAGTTCATTCCGATGCGTGAGAGCACGGTCAACAGAACATTGCGCTCCAACGACTGGGCCTCATCGACGATGACGAACGCATCGTGGAGGGACCGTCCGCGGATGTGGGTGAGCGGAAGCACCTCGAGGATCTCCCTGTTGACCACCTCGTCGATGACGTTCTTGCTCACCAGCGCGCTGAGGGTATCGAACACGGCCTCCGCCCAGGGGTTCATCTTCTCCCCTTCGCTGCCGGGCAGATAGCCGAGGTTCTGCCCGCCCACGGCGTAGAGGGGACGGAAGACCATGATCTTCGAATGCTTGTTCTCCTCGAGCACCTTCTGCAGGCCTGCCATGAGGGCCAACGCGGACTTCCCCGTTCCGGCTCGCCCTCCCATCGACACGATCCCCAGAGCGTCGTCGAGCAGCATGTCTATGGCGATCCGCTGTTCCGCCGACCGTCCGTGGACGCCGAAGATGTCACGATCCCCGCGCACCATCGACACTCGGTTGCCGCTGCGCACCCGTCCCAGTCCGGATCCGCGCGGTGAGGTGATGACGACCCCGGTGTTGACCACCTCGTCGGAGACATCCTCGGTGACGACCGACCCCGAATCGTAGAACTCGCTCATCTGCTCGTCGTCGAGGCCGAGCTCGCTCATCCCGGTGAACCCGGAGTCGACTGCCAGCTCCGCCAGATACTCCTCCGCGTGCAGCCCCAAAGCAGAAGCTTTCACTCGCATCGGCACGTCCTTGGTCACGACGACCACGTCACAGCCTTCGGCAGAGAGGTTGCGGGCCACTGCCAGGATGCGGGTGTCGTTCTCCGTACGGTCGAAGCCGACCGGCATCGTCGAGGCGTCGATGTGGTTGAGCTCGACCCGCAGAGTTCCGCCCGCATCACCGACCGGAATAGGCTGATCCAATCGGTCGTAGTCGGAACGGAAATCGTCGAGGATGTGGAGGGCTTTTCGAGCCGTGAAGCCGAGTTCGGGATGATTGCGCTTACCCTCGAGCTCGGAGACGACGATGAGCGGGATGACGACGTGGTGTTCGGCGAAGCGCAGAAGCGCCCCGGGATCCGACAGCAGCACCGAGGTGTCGAGAACGTAGGTGTGGACTTTTTCAGCCATGAGGACCTCTGAGGCGTGAGTTCCGCCGAGATCCGGTTCTGACATCCCCCGATCTCGGGTTGGTGTCGACCAACTACAGCAAACCTAACCCGGTTCGCCCCCTCAGGCGGCAGCGGCACGCGTGCTCGGGCAAGTCAGGGTCATGAACTTCGAGTGAATGCGGGATTCCGCCCTCAGACGGCCGTCAGATCTCGCCGGCGGCGGACACGACCTATTTGCCGAAACGCCGCTGCCGCAGACCGTAGTCGCGCACGGCTCGGAGGAAGTCCGTACGGCGGAAGTCCGGCCAATAGGCTTCGCAGAAGTAGAACTCCGAATAGGCGCTCTGCCACATGAGGAAGCCGGAGAGTCGCTGCTCTCCCGAGGAGCGGATGATGAGATCGGGATCGGGTTGGCCCTTGGTGTAGAGGTGTTCGCCGATCTGCTCCGGCGACAGTTCGGAGATGATCGACTCCAGGTCCGTGCCGTCGTCGGCCCGTGTGCGCAGCAGGGACTTCACCGCATTGACGATCTCCTGCCGACCGCCGTAGCCGACGGCGACGTTGACGCGCATTCCGCAGTGCTCGGTCGTCGACACCGCTTCGAGGCGGGCACGCAGATCCGGGGGAACGATGTCGAGGTCACCGACGAGCTGGACGCCGACGCCGTCGAGTGCCGCAATCTTCTCCACCAGGTCCGAGATGATCTCGATGAGGATCGACACCTCTTCTGCCGAGCGGGCGAGGTTCTCTTTGGACAGAACGTAGAGAGTGACGATCTCCACATCGATCTCGTGGCACCAGCCGAGGAACTCGACGATCTTCGCCGCTCCGGCGCGGTGACCGTCAGCGGTCGTCGCACCGAACTCCTTGGCCCACCTGCGGTTGCCGTCGGTGATGACTCCGACGTGACGTGGAACCGGAACCGACTTGTCGAGCTCACGTTTGAGCCGTCGCTCGTACAGCCGATAGAGCAGGTTCACGGGTCGCGCCACAGCTGTCCTCTTCCACATGGGTCGTCGGTCGGTTCGAATACTGTACAGACTACTAGCCGACGATGCTGAATGAGGCCTCAGGTACGCTGGCTACCATGGAGCTATGAATGCTTCGCTCACTGATTCCTCTCCGGGCGTTCCCGACGGCTCCGGGCCGGTCGGTTCAGCGGGTGCGGATGACATTCCGCGCGCCGATGACCACCGCATCGCCCGTCGCCGCTCAGCACTGCGCGCCGAACTGACGAAGTTGGCGGGTCAGGTCAAGCCGAAGCTGCGCGGTTGGTTCCACGCCGGGGCGTTCCCTCTGGCGATGATCGGCGGCCTGGCATTGGTGATCATCTCCCCGACCATCGAGTCGCGCATCGCCGCCGCGATCTTCGCCGTCACCGGCATGCTGCTCTTCGGCACCTCCGCCGTCTATCACCGCGGCCGCTGGCGCACCCGCGTCCGCCTCGTCCTGCGGCGGCTCGACCACGCGAATATCTTCCTCATCACCGCCGGCACGTACACACCGCTGGCAGTGCTGATGCTCCGCACCGACCAGGCAGTCCTCCTGCTGTCCGTGCTGTGGGGTGCCGCCGCACTCGGCGCTGCCTTCCGTACGATCTTCACCACCGCGCCGAGGTGGCTCTTCGTCCCGATCTACGTCGGGTTCGGCGTCGCCGGAGTCGGGTACATTCCCCAGATCTGGGCCACGAACTTCCCCGTCGGGCTCCTCGTCGTCGTCGGCGGCGTGTGCTACATCGCCGGCGCGGTGATCTACGGGATCAAGCGCCCGAACCCCTCACCGAAGTGGCTCGGCTTCCATGAGATCTTCCACATCTTCACGATCCTCGGCTACGGCTGCCACCTCGCCGCACTCATCATCGCCGCCGCAGCAGCCTACTGAACTCCATTCGACTGAGTCCGGGCGGACGCACACGGCGCGATCACCGACCGGTGATCGCGCCGTTGTCTGTGTGCTCACGACCTCAAAGCCTCAGAACTCAGAGCCTCAGGATCGTTCATCCCGTTCGTCAGTGGATTCGGAGGAATCGATCGGCTCCGCCGTCGAGCCGCCTCGGCGATCTGCATCGGATGATCCGGTATCGGCGGCCGAGTCGGAGTCGCTGTCAGCGGTGTCCGGTTCGGGTGCCTCCGGCCCTGAGAGCTTCGACTGGTTGGGCACCACATGCCTGCGCAGCGGGATCGGATAGGCATCGCTGGCGCTCGAGTGCGCCCGCACCCGACGGACACGACGCATGAGGCCCCGGATGAGGAAGATCGTCAGGATGACAATGGCGAGGGTGGCCAGGAAGCCGATGGTTCCGGGTGTCACCAGATCCGGGTCCGGTGTGCCTCCGTCCGGAGTCGGGGTTGGAGAGGACGCGAAGATCATGCGCGGGTGTCGCTTTCGGTCGGGACGGCGGAATCGGCGTCGAGGTCGTCGGCAGGCGGCGAGTCCGGGAGCATCCCCTCGTCGGGAACGCGACGACCGTCATCGAAGGTCACGGCGGCGAACAGGTCGGTCTCCTGGAAGTCCAGTTCCCGGTTCAGCGGTTCTCGGCCGGTGAGGTCGAGAGCCAGTTCGAACTCTTCGGTCGGCCAGTACGTGCGAGCGGCCTTGCGCGACGCGGAGAAGAAGCCGCCTTCGGGGTCGATCTGAGTGGCGTGGGAGAGCAGCGCGCGATCACGGGCGGGGAAGAACTCGGAGCAGGAGATGCGGGTGCTCAGCCAGTTGTGGCGCTGGTTGTCTCGCTTCTTGAAATCCTCGAGGTGGTCGGCGAACGGGGACTCGAGTCCCGCCTCGAGCATCTTCTCGTGGATCGTGATCCACTTCTTCGCCGACAGGTCCTGATTGAAGTAGATCTTCTGCACCTGCCACGGTTCGCCGAGCTCGGGATGCGAGGTCGCATCTGCGGCGGCTTCGACAGCGGCCATGGTCACGGCGTGGTTCTTGATGTGGTCGGGGTGGGGGTATCCGCCCAGCTCGTCGTAAGTGGTCACCACCTGAGGACGGAAGGTGCGGATGATGTGCACGAGGGGAAGCATCGACACCTCGTCGGGAACCCGATAGAAGCATCCGGGAGGAGTCTGGTTGTCGAAATCGCCGTCGGGCAGCCCCGAGTCGACGTGACCGACCCAGACATGTTCGGCTCCGAGGGCTGCGGCAGCGGTCGCCATCTCCTCACGACGGAGACCGGCGATGTCGCGGCTGGCCTTCGGGCTCTGCAGGAGAGCGGGGTTGAGGATATCGCCGGCCTCGCCACCGGTCATGGTGGCGATGAGCACCCGGGCACCCAGTGAAGCGTACTTCGCGCTCGTTGCCGCACCCTTGGAGGATTCGTCGTCGGGGTGGGCATGGACGGCCAAAAGGCGCAGTCCATGGTACGGAAGCGAAGTCATATCCTAAATGTCCCTTTCGATTCAGCCTGGTGGCCACCTGCTGCCGGCGCTGCGGCTGACATGATCGCCGGCAGAGGATCGACTACTCTAGATTAGTGCGCGAAGTACTTAAAGAGGAATTCAATGACTGAGGTAACAGTGGCACCACCACTGCATGATGATCGCTACGGCCGGACCAACAGAACCAAGCGAGAGCTGAGTCGTCGGGCGAAGATCATCGCCGTCATCGTCCTCGCCGTGGTGGTCGCCGTCATCGCTGTCTGGGCATTCCGCCCGCAGACTAATCCCACAACTCCGCGCACTCTTGACTATTCGGTTGTCGACGATTCTTCAACGCGCGTCAGCGTCGGAATATTTCCTGATCAGGAACGCGACGTGCACTGCATCGTCCAGGCCACGAATGAGCAGGAAGCGATCGTCGGATTCACCGAGGTGACCGTTCCCGCCGATCCGAACGCCGATCCGAATTCGCCGAAGCGCATCGACGTGGATCTGGCCACAACTCAGCTGGCCGCCTCCGGCCACGTGGACTCCTGCTGGTTCGAATAGGCCGAACCTTCGACCGCATCGGCCGCGCGATGGAAGCACAGAAGCCGGGTCGCACGAGTCCCTTCGAATAGTTCTCGCATGGGGATGCATCTTGCGGTCGCGAACCTCCGACTCACGGCCGGGGGCGTGATCGAACTCATCGTTTTTCTCCGCAGATGCGTTACACTGTAGTTTCATTCAACTTCCGGGCGTGCCCATACGCCCGGTTTTTTCGTTGCCTGACACGCCCGTCAGTGCACCGACCGAAGAAGGAGAAGTCATGACCGAGGAAGTCACCCAGGAAGAGACATGGTTGACCCAGGAAGCCTTTGACCGCCTGTCGAAGGAACTCGAGCATCTCTCCGGACCGGGTCGTGCAGAGATTGCTGAGAAGATCGAAGCCGCCCGCGACGAGGGTGACTTGAAGGAGAACAGCGGTTATCACGCAGCGCGTGATGAGCAGGGCAAACAGGAAGCACGCATCCGCCAGCTCGAGGTGCTGCTGCGGAACGCGAAGGTCGGCTCCAGCGACAGCGACGGCAAGACCGTGGCACCCGGAACCGTCGTGACCGCCAGCGTTGCCGGCAACTCCATGCGATTCCTGCTGGGCAACCGCGAGATCGCCGGAGACTCCGATATCGACGTCTTCTCGGAGAAGTCGCCGCTCGGAGCGGCTGTCCTCGGCGTCAAGGCCGGAGACAAGACCTCATACGAGGCTCCGAACGGCAAGACCATCGAGGTCAAGGTCGATTCCGTCGAAGCCTTCACCGGCTGATCGAGACCGAACAGAAGTGGGCGGGTGCGATCGCACCCGCCCACTTATCTATTCACTTCGGATCAGGCGAACCCTTCGTTCCTGACTCGCCGGAGTCGCTCGAACCGGAACCTGATGCACGTTCGTCTTCCGCGGACTCGTGGACGGCATCGGTGAGCCGTTCCTTCGCCGTCTCGAGGACCGCTGTGGCATCGCGTTCGTCCGGGTCACGCTCGGCGTCGTCGTCCGCTTCGTCTTCGTCCGAATCACCGGCGTTCGTGCGCACGATATAGCCGACGACGCTGTTGAGCACGGCCACCAGGGGAACAGCGAAGAGAGCACCGACGATGCCGAAGAGGAAGCCGCCGCCGGTGACCGCGAGGATCACAGCCAGCGGATGGACCGACACGGCCTTGCCCATGAGGAACGGCTGGAGGACCTGGCTTTCGATCTGCTGGACGGCAACGACAACCGCGAGCATGATGACGGCGCTGACCAGACCGTTCGAGACCAATGCCACGAGCACTGCCACCGCGCCGGAGGCGATGGCGCCGACGACGGGGACGAACGAAGTGAGGAAGACGAGCACGGTCATGGGGATGACGAGTGGGATCCCGAGGAACGCCGCCCCGATGCCGATGCCGATCGCATCGACGGCGGCGACGAGGATCTGGACCCGCACGTACTGCACGAGGGTCGTCCACCCTTTCAGAGCGGCTCCCGTGGCGACGGGACGGGCCGGGACCGGCAGCAGGTTCATCACCCACCTGAAGATGTTCTGCCCGTCGTAGAGAAAGAAGAACGTCGCGAACAGACAGACGGCCATACCGGTGAGGAAGGTGCCCACCGAGGAGGTGGCCTCCAGGGCACCGCCGAGAAGCTGGCTGCTGTTGTTCTGGAAGAAGTTCGTCGCAGTCTTGATGGCGTCGTCGATATAGCTCGAGATCGTCGTTGCGTCGATGCCGAAGGGGCTCGAAGCCAGCCATCCGCTGATCCCGGACACACCGGCGATGACCTGTTTGACGAGGTCGGGCATGCCGGAATAGATCTGCTGACCGACGAGGCCGAAGAGTCCGAGCACGACGACGATGAACCCGACGAAGGAGATCGCGGCGGCCCCGCCTCGAGGCACGCCCTTCTTCTTCAGCCACCCTGTCAGCGGAGCGAGCAGCGCTGCCAACAGCAGAGCGATGAGCACGGGCAGCACGACGCTGGAGATCTTCGACAGGAGCCACAGCGCCACACCGATCGCCACGAGCACGACGATCGACCGCCACGACCATGCGGCAGCGAGCTTGAGACCGGGAGCCACATACGGTTTGGCCTCGGCTTCGATTCGGCTGAGTGCGATCTCCTCAGGACTGACCTCCTGCGATGGGGTCACGTCGGGTTCGGACTCGGAGTGAGAGGATCCGCGTCCGCGCCGGAACGCCTCCCATGCCCCTCGGAATCGGTTCGGAGGATGCTGCTGATCGTTTTCGCTCATGACTCAACAATAGTTGTTGATGCACTGACAAAGGTGCAATGATGACGCCGGAGGAGGGAAATCAGTGGGAAGACGCTTGATCTATACGCTGGCGACCATGGGGGCGACCGTCGTCGGCGCGGGCGCCTCGGCGGCGGGACTGCTCCGCCACCAGGCCGGATCGCTGCGCCGTTCCTTCGACGACGACGAGAACCGTCGCTTCTCCACCTTCACCGAGGCGATCGCCGCCCCACGTGACAACGACGATGACGACTCCGCGGCGCTGGCCATCATCGGCGACTCCTGGCTGTGCGGGGTCGACGTCGACCCGGAGCAGGCGCCCCCGACTCTCATCGGGAGAGGCCTGGCGCGGATGCTCGGCACCACGGTTCGGGTCCAGACAACCGCCCGCCCCTCGGCGCTGTCGGATGATCTGCACCGACAGGTCGACGAAGTCCTGCGTTCGCCGTGGCTCTCCCGTCAGCTTTCGGACCGCTGGAGCGACGACCGCCGGTTCGCGATCATCTCGATCGGCACCGGCGACATCATCCACCCGATCCAGGCGACCATCGGCGTACCCGTGCTCAACCAGGCCATCAATCGGCTCCAACGCGAGGGCCGCTACACCGTGTTCGTTCTCGTCTGCCCCAATCTCGGTGGTCTGCCGGGGCTGCGCGATCCGCTCAAGACGTCGCTGCGCCGAACCTCTCGGGTCCTCGCCGGCTCTCAATGGCTGGCCGCCCTGGCCGCGCGTGCGGTTCCGCTGCGGTCGACGGGATCGCTGAGCGGAACGACACGCCGGTCTCTGCTCAACGACTCGGGCCGATTCCCCAGCGAACTCGGCTATGCGCAGCTGTCCTCGACGCTGCTGGCCGCGATCGCCGAACGCATCGATGCACCGGTCGTCGTCGACCGCAGCCTCGACATCCCGGAGAAGGGCGAAACCGCGCGCCGTCACGAACTGGTCCCCGGCGCCGAGGCGCAATCTGCTGCTCAGAACGATTCGGATGTCGCCTCGTGATCCCTGTAGTCCTCGCATCCCAGTCCCCTTCACGTCGCCAGATCCTCCGGGCCGGCGGGATCGACCCGGTCATCATCGTCTCCGAGGTCGACGAACGTGCCCTCGAGGTCGATTTCACCGGTTCCGTCGGCGAACTCACCACAGCGTTGTCGGAGGCGAAGGCTCGTGCGGTCATCGACCGGATCATCGCGTCCGCTCCCCCGACTCTTGACGGCGCGGACACCGTGGTCGTCATCGCCGGGGACTCCCTGCTCGAATTCGACGGACAGGCCATCGGCAAACCGGGAACGGCCGAACGCACTCGCGCCGTGTGGTCGGCGATCGCGGGCCAGTGGACACAGCTGCATTCGGGCCATACGGTCGCCGTGCTCACGCGGGCGCAACAGGCGAACGGCGCAGTCGACCGGGCTTCAGATGACGGCCGCGGCGATGATGCCGGTCGAACCGACTCGGCGCCCTTCGAACTCGGCGCTCTGCGCTCGCAGCGGTCGGCCACCTCGGTGCTCATCGGCTCACCCACCACGGAGGAGCTCGAAGCTTACATCGCCACCGAAGAGCCCTTCCACGTGGCCGGGGCGCTGACCATCGACAGTTACGGTGGGGCCTTCGTCGACCGGCTCGACGGCGACCACCTCACCGTGCTCGGCCTCAGCCTGCCCGTCGTGCGCGAATTGGTCACCGACATGGGCCTGTTCTGGCCCGATCTGTGGGCTCTCAAGCGGTAGACTCGTCCCTGGTCCGGTGACACGCCCGAGGACATTGAAGTTCTCGTCCCAATTTTTTATCGCTGTCCTACAAACCCTTGGTGCTGTTCTCTAAATTGTTCTGTGATCGTACAAAGGAGCACCATGACAACAGTCCTCTCCGACTCCACGACCTCGGCACTGAGCACCACTGTTCCGACCGGGGCCGTCCGCCGAGTCCTCATCGCCAACCGCGGTGAGATCGCTCTGCGCATCATCCGGGCCGCCCACGACCTCGGCATCAAAGCCGTGGCCGTGTACACCCGTGCCGATTCCGATGCCGACTTCGTCGAACTCGCCGACGACGCGTGGCTGCTGGACGGGTCCGGAGCCGGGGAGACGTATCTCGACATCGAGAAGATCCTCGCCTTGGCCAAGCGCTCCGGCGCCGATGCCGTCCACCCCGGTTACGGCTACATGGCCGAGAACGCGCAGTTCGCACAGGCCGTCATCGATGCCGGGCTGATCTGGGTCGGTCCTCCCCCGGCGGCGATCGAGCTCCTCGGTGACAAGTCCGGAGCCCGTGCCGTCGCCGAAGCCGTCGACGCTCCGGTTGCGCCCGGTTCCGACGGCGCCGTGGCCGATCTGACAGAAGCCGACGAGGTAGCCGACCGGATCGGGTTCCCCGTCGTCGTCAAGGCCGTCCACGGCGGAGGCGGGCGTGGTTTCCGCGCCTGCGCCGCTGCCGAGGATCTCGAGGCCGCCTATACTGCGGCGACCCGCGAGGCGCAGAGTGCTTTCGGGCGCGGTGAGTGCCTCATCGAGAAGCAGATCGTGCGCCCCCGTCACCTCGAGACCCAGTGCCTGGCCGATGCCCACGGCAACGTGCGGGTTGTGTCCACGCGTGACTGCACTCTGCAGCGCCGCAACCAGAAGATCATCGAGGAGGCGCCCGCTCCGTTCCTCACCGCCGAGTATGAGCGCATCGTCTCCGAAGCCTCGGCACGCCTGCTCGCCCACGTCGGCTACGTCGGCGCAGCGACGTGTGAGTTCCTCCTCGGCGAGGACGGCACGATCATCTTCATGGAAGCCAATGCGCGCATCCAGGTCGAGCACACCGTCACCGAGGAAGTCACCGGAGTCGACCTCGTCGGTTGGCAGGTGCGCATCGCTTCGGGCGAGGCCCTGCCCGACGAATTCCCCGCCGTGCGCGGTCACTCCTTCCAGTTCCGCATCAACGCCGAAGATCCCACGACGTTCTTTCCTGCCACCGGCGCGGTGAAGAACCACCGTGCGCCATCGGGTCCCGGCGTGCGACTGGATTCGGGCATCGGCGAAGGCAGCGTCGTCGGCACGGACTTCGACCCGATGCTGGCCAAGCTCGTCGTCACGGGTGCCACCCGTGATGAGGCCCTGGCCCGAGCACGCCGGGCGCTGTCCGAATACCGCATCGAGGGCGTCTCGACGCTGCTGCCGCTGCATCGGGTGCTCGTGAACGAACAGGCCTTCGCCACCGATTTCAAGGTCTGGACCAACTGGCTCGAAACCGCTTTCGTCAATCCGCTTGTCGATCCACAGCTAGGAGAACAGATGAGTACTGCAACCGACAGCTTCAGCGTTGTGGTCGAGGTCGATGGCCGCCGCATGACCGTTTCGGTCCCCAAGGACGTCATCGCGGACCTCGGTCATGTTCCCAGCCCCAGCGTGCCGCGGCGCAAGCGCGGGCTGAGCAGCCGCAAGGGCGCGAAGATCGCCGACGATTCGAATGCGCTCAACGCTCCCATGCAGGGCACCATCGTCTCCGTCTCCGTCAACCCCGGTGACACCGTCGAAGCCGGTGACACCCTGGCCGTCATCGAGGCCATGAAGATGGAACAGCCGCTCAAGGCCGGTCACTCCGGCACCGTCTCCGAGGTGCTCGTCGACGCAGGCGCCTCGGTGAAGTCCGGTGAGGCGATCATCCGCTTCGCCGCCTGAACCGGTCCCGTGCCTGCCTCCGTTCGCTCCGGCCTGAGGTCAGGAGTCACGAGCACAGAAGTCCCTGCCCGGATCACCGTCGAAGATCGGTGATCCGGGCAGTGATGTATTCGGATTCGGCATCGTTGCCGGGACATTCCAGACCGGCGGCATAGGCGTCCTCGGCCTCCGCCGTGCGGCCGAGTTCGTCGAGGGTGATCGCCCGAGCGATGTGGAAGGGCCGGTAACGCAGCAGCTTCGTATCGTCGGCCAGTTGGTCCAGGGCGCTCATGGCCGCTTCGGGGCCCGAGATCCGCCCGAGGGCGATCGCGGTGTTGAGAGCGACGACCGGCGGCGGATCGAGGCCGGACAGCATCCGATAGAGCACGCAGTCGGGCCAGCCGGATGGCTTCGTGCTGCAGATCGACTCGAGTATGTGCGGGTCCTGCCGTGGCGTTGATGCCCTGA
Organism: Brevibacterium iodinum ATCC 49514; assembly: GCF_900169265.1. Taxonomy (GTDB): domain Bacteria; phylum Actinomycetota; class Actinomycetes; order Actinomycetales; family Brevibacteriaceae; genus Brevibacterium; species Brevibacterium iodinum. Next base: position 72,553 of record NZ_FXYX01000015.1, on the reverse strand, counting down.
GTGAAGATGAGATAGAGGACGCGCAGCACTCCGGGCAACCGGTCACCGAGTTCAGCGGGCGCGGGGCGGCCGAAAGGAATCCCGGTCTTGAGGATCCGCTCCTTGGCACGGACGATCCGCTGCTGCATCGTCGCGGTCTCGATGAGGAACCCGGCGGCCACCTCGGCGGTGGTCAGCCCCGAGAGGAAGCGCAGGATGAGCACGATGCGTTCGTCCTCGATGCGCAGGCGGGCGAGGTGCCGGGTGCGCACCTCATCGGAGCGGATGAGATCGATGGCGCGGTTCTTCGCCGTGGCCACCAGCGAGCAGCCGCCCGTAGTCCTCCTCGCCGATGGCGCTGAGGACGCGGGCGGCCGCATCGGGGGCGGGGTCCATCAGTAGTCGGCCACGGGACGGATCTCGATGTTTCCGGCCTTGGCTGCGGGGCTCTTCTGCGCCCTGGCGATCGCCTCGTCGATATCGGCGACGTCGATGACGTAGCTGCCGCCGACGAACTCGTTCGATTCGGCGAACGGGCCCGAGGTGACAAGCGATTCGCCGCCGGATCCGCTCACCCGGACCCCGAGTTCAGGTCCTTCGAGGGCGAAGCCGCCGACGACGATCCCCGCCTCGCTGATCGGCCTGACACCATGATGACGGTCGAGGAGCGACCGGATCGACAGCTGCGGAATAAAACTTTCCTGCGCTCGTCGGATCGACGGTTCAGAGGTGACGGTGGAGTTTCCGTGCCGCTTCGGTCAGCGAACCGCTCACCGAGGGGTAGACGACGAAGGAGGCGGAGAGCTGATCGACGGTCAGCCGGTTCTCCACTGCCATGGTGATCGGCAGGATGAGCTCACTGGCTCGGGGACCGACGACGACTCCGCCGAGGATGGAGCCGGATCCGCGCCGAGCGAAGATCTTGACGAAACCGTCCTCGATGCCGAGCATCTTGGCGCGCGGGTTCGTGTCCAACGGCAGCATCACGGTGTCGATGTCCGTCGGGTTCTCGCGGTAGTTCTGCTGAGTGAAGCCGACGGTGGCGATCTCGGGTGCGGTGAACACGTTCGATGCGACATTGCGCAGTTTGAGCGGCTGCACGGCGTCGCCGAGCGCGTGGTTCATGGCGATCCGCCCCTGCATCGCTGCCACCGAGGCCAGCGGCAGCACACCGGTGCAGTCACCGGCCGCGTAGATTCCTGCCCGCGAGGTCCGCGAAACGCCGTCGACGACGATGTGTCCGGACTCGCTGACGCGGACACCGGCCTCCTCCAGGCCGAGACCTTCGGTGTTCGGAATCGAACCGACGGCCATGAGGCAGTGGGATCCTTCGACACGGCGACCATCGGCGAGCACCACTTCGACTCCGTCGTCGGTCCGAGTCACCGAGGCGGCGCGGGAGCGGGAGAGGACATTCATGCCCTTGTTGCGGAAGACGAATTCGAGCACATCGGCTGCGTCCTCGTCCTGGCCGGGCAGGACCTTCTCACGCGAGGACACGAGGGTCACCTCGGTGCCCAGTGCCCGATAAGCCGAAGCGAACTCGGCACCGGTGACACCGGAGCCGACGACGATGAGGTGCTCGGGCAGTTCGTCGAGGTCGTACAGCTGAGTCCAGGTAAGGATGCGCTCACCGTCAGGCTGCGCAGTGGGCAGCTCACGCGGGTGGGCGCCGACCGAGAGCAGGATCGTCGAGGCCTCGAGGGTGTACTCGGTGCCGCCGGATTCGACTACATGGACCTGGTCGCGACCGGCCAGAGTCGCCTTGCCCTGGATGGCTTTGACACCGGCCCGAATGAGGCCTTCGTAGATGTCGTTGGCCTGAGCGTCGGCGAGGGAGAGGATGCGCTTGTTGACCGCTTCGAGGTCGGCGGTGACTCGGCGCGCACCTGCCTCGGTGTCCTCGGAGTTCTCGATCCGGATTCCAAGCCCGTCGGAGCGCTCGATCTCGTCCATCATCTCCGCGGTGGCGATGAGCGACTTCGATGGCACGACGTCGGTGAGCACGGCGGAACCACCGCACCGATTCTGCTCGATGAGCATGACATCGGCACCGAGCTGAGCCGCGACGAGCGCGGCTTCGTAGCCGCCGGGGCCGCCGCCGATGATGACGACGCGATCTGCAGTGGAATCAAATTCAGTATTCACATACTGATTGTCTCAAATCGCCACGATGCTGGCGAACGGCCCCCTGGGGATCGACCGAATGGTTCCTTTGGGATCTGTTGGAAGGTCGGTCCTGAACCGGTCCGCAATCGGTCCGGCTGCGGTCCGATCAGTTCGGGTCGACCACCTCGGCGGTGTCCTTGTGCAGGCTCGACAGACGCACATAGGACTGGGCGTTCTGCCGGACCTTCTCCACTCCTTCACCGGTCATCTCCCGGCGCACCTTCGCCGGCACACCTGCGACGAGCGACCGTGCGGGGATCTGCGTGCCTTCGAGGACGACGGCGCCCGCGGCGACGAGGGATTCGCTGCCGATATGGGCGTCGTTGAGCACTGTGGAGTGCATTCCGATGAGCACATCGTCATCGACGACGGCACCGTGGACGAGCGCTTGGTGGCCGATGGAGACGCGGGCGCCGATGACGACGGGTTTACCGGCGTCGGTGTGCATGACGGTGTTGTCCTGCACGTTCGAGTCCTCACCGATCGTGATAGGGGCGGCTTCGGCGCGCAGAACACAGCCGTAGAAGACGCTGGCGCCCTTCTTCACGTGCACGTCGCCGACGAGAGTGGCACCGGCTGCGACGAACGCCTCCGGATCGATCTGCGGTGTGTGTCCGCCGACGGAGACGATGCGTGGGCTGGCGAGATCGTTGGTCATGAGTCCTCCATTGGTTCACGTGATGTCTGTGTGCATTCACCTGCTGTCTGCACGTGCCTGACAGTCTAGGCGGAGATGCTCAGACAGGACCGAAAAGACGGATTGCGGACCGATTTGCGCGATCGCCCTCATAGCAGGACAATAGGGAAAATTCTTGTCAGAAATTTCACACTGCCGGACCCTTGTGCGCCCAATTGCGTTATGTGAACCTTGACTGTGAGAGTTGCATGCCCGGAATTCGGGCGTAGTCAACCGCGTTCACTGAATTCGTCGAAAGGTCACCATGGATTGGCGACACCGTGCAGCATGCCTCAATGAGGATCCGGAGCTCTTCTTCCCGATCGGCAACACCGGACCCGCGCTGCTCCAGATTGAGGAAGCAAAGACTGTCTGTCGCCGTTGTGAAGTCGCAGAGACCTGCCTGCAGTGGGCCCTCGAATCCGGTCAGGATGCCGGAGTCTGGGGCGGTCTGAGCGAGGACGAGCGTCGCGCTCTCAAGCGTCGTGCCGCTCGCGCCCGCCGCGCCGGCTGAGTCGTCGGCCATTGAGAAGGCGGTCCCCTGGACTGCCGAAGCCATAACTGAATCACCAGTCACACCTGCACCGAAGACTGAGTCCCTTGTTCCGACGGCGAATGTTCGTCGTCGGAACAAGGGACTCAGTCGTGGGTGCGGACGGGCATCCGGCCGAATATCGACCGACGCCGGAGCGTGGCAGCTCTGCGGGTCGGTCCGACGGGCCTCGCTCAGTCGTAGGAGTCCGGGCGCAGCGGAACATCGAGGACGGCGACTGCTCCGCCGCCTTCGCGCGCCTGCCATTGGATCGAACCTGCCAGGTCGGCCGAGACCAGGGTGCGCACGATCTGCGTGCCCAGACCATTGCCCGGATTCTGCGTATCTCCCAACCCGATACCGTCATCGGCGATCGTCACGCTCAGGTGGTCGCCGTTGCGCTCCGGGGTCACCCACACATGGCCGTTGAGCGTCTCCCCCGGTTCCAGACTGTCGAGGTTCTCGGTGGGGAATCCGTGTTCGATCGCGTTCGTGATCAGCTCCGTGATGGCCAGGGCCAGGGAGGTGGCATCGGCGGAGGAGATGGTTCCGAAGCTTCCGCACCGTTTGAGTTCGATCTGCACCAGCGGGCTGGTCAGCTCGGGAGTCAGCCGCAGTCCCTTATCGACGACTTCGTCGAAGTCCACTTCGGATTCGACGCCTTGGCTGAGCACATCGTGGACCACGGCGATGATCGAGACCCGGCGCATCGCCTCGGTCAGCGCCCCCTTGGCCTCGGGGCTGTCGATGCGGCGGGTCTGCAGCCGCAGCAGAGCGGACACGGTCTGCAGATTGTTCTTCACCCTGTGGTGCATCTCCTTGATCATCGCGTCGCGGGAGAGCAGCTCACGTTTGCGGCGGCGGATCTCGGAGACGTCACGGGCGAGGACGATCGCACCGACTCTCTCGCCCTCGTCCGTCAGGGGAATCGCGCGCAGGGACACACTCGTGCGCCCGACTTCGAGTTCGGTCCGCCACGGGGCACGCCCGGTGAGCACCAGCGGGAGGGTCTCATCGACCTGACGCAGCTCTGCACTGAGATTCGAGACCACCTCGGAGAGATAGCTGCCTTCGATCTCTCCTCCGTAGCCGAGCCGGTGCATGAGCGATACGGCGTTCGGGGAGGCGTACTGCACATGCGAATCGCGGTCGAGGATGAAGATGCCGTCGCCGACTCGCGGTTCGCCGTGCCGGGCCCCGGACGGGGCATCGCGATCGGGGAACGTTCCCTGCACGATCATGCGCATCAGAGCCATCGCCGTCTCCCGGTAGTACTTCTCCAGGCGAGACGAACCTCTGCGTCGGACCTCCTCCGAATACCGGACGACGAGCGCGATGGCCTCGCCGCGGCGGATGATCGGCACCGCCTCGGCGAGGATGTCGACGTCGGAGGATCCGGCGCTGATTCCCATTTCTCGGGCCGCTGCGACGTGGGAGACAGAGCTGCGGGTGCTGCTGGCCTGGTCGAGCAGCTCCTTCTCCAAGCCGGTCGCACGCGCTCCGATCAGGTCCCGGTTGAACAGTGTCGCCCCGGTCGTCGATCGGGCATGCGCCAGGACAGTGTAGGCACCGTTGGGCGACGGCACCCACAGCACGAGGTCGGCGAAGGAGAGGTCGGCCAACAGCTGCCAGTCGCCGACGAGCAGATGGATGTGTTCGACGTCTGACTCATCCGTGATGCCCTCGGCCGCCAGCAGTTCGTTGAGCACCATACGTTCCTCCAAGGTGAGATCAGCAGACCCGCATTGCGCGGATCTGCTGAGATGTCGATGTTCAGACGCTACCACTTAATCGGTCGGTGTTCGGCCCCGCCGAGGCGGCTATGCCCGAGCGGTCCCAACTGACCGGCCGGTCGTGGTCGGCCTGCCGGTCACGGCTGTCGAACCGATCAGGGGTACCCGGCCGGTCGCGGACGCACTGCCGATCGCGGCCGACCATGGTGTCGACCGCGACCGCAATCGGCCTCAGCCGTTGTGTTCGCTCTCCCAGGCCGAGGAGCGGACCATCGACCTCAGCGAACGCAGCAGCACAGACAGCGGCGCCTGGGTGACGGAGTCGAGACCGAGGATCGTCTCCGTCGTCTCCAGCACCCGCCCCACGACAGTCTCGTTGCGTTCGAGCCATTCGGCCAGGCGCTGCTTCGCTCGTTCGTCCGGGGTTCCGGAGATCGGCGAATCCGTGGCGGCCAGAACCGTGCCCGTCACCGACAGGATCGCGGCGTAGTAGTCGTCACGCATGGATCCGCGGGCCAGCGCAGACCACCGGTCGCTGCGATCGAGCTCACCGATGAGGGTGAGGATCTGCGAACCGGAGAAGCATTCGTTCACGGCGTAGTAGACCTCAGCGACGTCCTCGGCGGATTCGTTCGCCCGAGCGGCCAGCTGGGTGATGTCGAGCAGCACGAACTCGTCGAGCAGAGCGGCGGAGCGCCACGCGAGCTCACTCGGCACGCCTTCGTCGATGTAGCTCTGCGCCTTCGCCTGCATGGTATCCGCGTCATAGCCGTCGACGAGGTCCGGGACCCGGGAGCGCAGGGTTTCGACGACCTTGCCGTACATCTCGATGCCGGAATCGACGTCGAGGCTGTCCGGCGCCTGCTGCACGAGCCAGCGCGAGGAACGATCGAGGACACGCACATAGTCGTGCTGGAGTTTCACCTGCACCTCGGTCGGCACCTGGTTGTCGAGTGCGCACACGGCGTCGAAGAAGTCATCGAGTCCGAAGATCTCCGAGACCACGACGAACACGCGTGCGATCTGCGGCACCGACGCCGGCGTCTCTTCCAACATCCGGTAGATGTAGGTCAGTCCGCCGCGGTCGACGAGCCGGTTGACGAGCTTCGCCGTCGCGATCTCCCGGTGCAGCGGGTGTTCGGGGATGAGCTCGCCGTACTTCTCCTGCAGAGCGTCCGGGAAGTAGGACACGAGTTCGCGACGCATCCACTTCTCGTCCGGCACGGTGCTGGCGAGGACCTCATCGGCGGCGTGCATCTTCACATAGGCCAGCAGCACCGCGAGTTCGGGTGACACGTAGTAGCTGTACTCGCGTTTGGCCAGTTCGTCGGCGTTGGGCAGGAATTCGACCGCCCGGTCGAGATCGGCATGCTTCTCCAGGTAGTTGAGAAGCCGGCCGTAGGTGCCCGACATCGATTCGGTCTGGGCCCGAGCCTCGCCGAGGACGACGTTCTGCGAGTAGTTGTTCGCCAGCACCCGGTCGGCGACCTGGTCGGTGAACGAGTGCAGGACCGCCTCCCGTTCTTCCGCGGCGAAGGCTCCCTTGTGCAAGAGCGTACGCAGGAGCAGCTTGATGTTGACCTCGTGGTCGGAGCTGTCGACGCCGGCCGAGTTGTCGACGGCGTCGGTGTTGACCTCGACGCCGCCCAGGGCGGCCTCGACACGTCCCAGCTGTGTCACACCGAGATTGCCGCCCTCGCCGATCACCCGCGCCCGCACATCGGCGCCGTCGATGCGGATAGCATCGTTGGACTTATCGCCGACATCGGCATGGCTCTCGCTCGAGGCCTTGATATAGGTGCCGATACCGCCGTTGTAGACGAGGTCGACCGGTGCCTTGAGGATCTCCGACATGAGGTCGGCGGGGCTGCGCTTTCCGGGTTCGACTCCGAGCACCGAGGCGGCTTCGGGGCTGAGGTCGATCGACTTCGCCGACCGGGAGAAGACTCCGCCCCCTGAGGAGATGAGGTCCCGGTCGTAGTCCTGCCAGCTCGAACGCGGCAGGTCGAAGAGCCGTTGGCGTTCGACGAAGCTGCGGGCTGCGTCGGGGTTCGGATCGAGGAAGATGTCCCGGTGGTCGAATGCCGCGACGAGGCGGATGTGCTCGCTGCGCAGCATGCCGTTGCCGAAGACGTCGCCGCTCATATCGCCGATGCCCACAACGGTGAAGTCCTCGGCGGCGGTGTTGAGTCCGAGCTCGCGGAAGTGGCGTTCGACGGATTTCCACGCGCCCCGGGAGGTGATGGCCATCGCCTTGTGGTCGTAGCCGACCGATCCGCCGGATGCGAAGGCGTCACCGAGCCAGAATCCGCGGCGTTCGGCGATCGCGTTCGCCACATCGGAGAACCGTGCCGTGCCCTTGTCGGCGGCGACGACGAGATAGTAGTCCTCTCCATCGTGGCGGACGACACGGTCGGGGTGGACGACGACGCTGGAGTCGTCGCTTCCGTAGGTGAGGTTGTCCGCAACCTCGAGCATGCTTTCGATGAACACCTCATAGGCGGCCTGACCGGCGGCCACCCACGCGTCCCGATCGCTCATCGGCGGCAGCTGCTTGGGGAAGAATCCGCCCTTCGCACCGGTGGGCACGATGAGCGCGTTCTTGACCATCTGGGCCTTGACGAGACCGAGGACCTCGGTGCGGAAGTCATCGCGACGATCCGACCAGCGCAGCCCTCCGCGAGCGACGGTGCCGAAACGCAGATGCACGCCCTCGACCTGCGGGGAATACACCCACATCTCCAGAGCCGGCTTCGGCTTCGGCACGAAGCTGAGCTCGTCGGGTCGGATCTTGAGCACCAGGGCAGTGGGCAGGGTACCGGATTCGTCGATGTAGTAGTTCGTGCGCAGGGTCGCCCGCAGCAGTTCCAGCGAGGAGCGCAGCACACGGTCGGCGTCGAGGCTGGCCACTTCGCTGAGGGCGGCTTCGATCGCGTCGTCGATCTCGGTCATCGTCGCTTCGCGTCCGGCGTCGTCGACGTCGGGATCGAACTTGGCGGAGAAATAGTCGACGAGCAGCTTCGAGATCTGCGGGTTGTCGCTGTAGACCTCACCGACATAGGCGTCGGAATAGGTGAAGCCCGCCTGGCGCAGATATTTGCCCAGTGCGCGGATGATCGTCACATGCTGCCAAGAGAGTCCGGCGACGACGAGGCGGTCGAAGACCCCAGCTTCCTTCTTGCCGTCCCAACCGGCCATGAAGGCCTCGGCGATGCGGTCGTGATCGTCATCGGCCAGTTCTTCGGAGAAGCTGAGTCCGAAGTCGTAGATGTACCGATGCGTTCCGTCGGCGAGGTCGAGTTCATGGGGACGTTCGTCGACGACGTCGGCACCGAAGGCCGTGAGGAAGGGCAGGACCTCGGACAGGCTGACCCGGTCACGACGATAGAGGACGAGGCGCACGGAGGCGTCGGTGCTCTGTTCGGGACGGTAGAGGCGCACCGCCGGACCGTGACCGGCGTCGAGGGCTTCGAACCGACCGACATCGGCGACCGCCTCAGCGGGGGTGTGATGCTCGCCGTAGCTGGGAGGGAACGCCTTCGACCACAGGTCGGCCCGGGCATGCGAGGCTCCGGAGTCGCCGGTCTCGGCGGGTACGAGGAACGCGTGGACGTCTTCGGACCAGGAGCGAACGGCTCCGACGATGCGGGCCTCGACCTCGTCGGCGCCGATCTGCGGCAGTTCGCAGTCACGGGCGACGCGGGCCACGAAGTGGATGCGGGCCAGCGCGGATTCGCTCAGCAGCACATCGAAGTCGACGCTGTCGGTGTTGTAGAACTTGCGCAGCACTTCCTGCACGCGCACTCTGGCGTCGGTGTTGTAGAGGTCGCGCGGGAGGTAGAGGATGACGGAGACGAAGCGCTGGTACGGGTCGGTGCGGACGAACACGCGGGACTCACGGCGCTCCTGCATGTCGACGATCTCCATGACGACGTCATAGATCTCCTCGGTGTCCTCGTGGAGCAGGTCCTCGCGGGGATAGTTCTCAAGGACGCCGAGAAGTTCGTTGGCCGAGTGGGATCCGGTGGGGAATCCGCTGGCTGAGAGGATCTTCGCGACCTTCCTGTCGATGACCGGGATGTTGAGGACGCTGTCGTTGTAGAATTCGGGTTTGAACACTCCGACGAAGCGCCGCTCGCCGACGATCTCACCGTCGGCATCGAAGGTCTTCACGCCGATGTAGTCCATGAACGAGGATCGGATGACGCGGGAGCGGGAGTTCGCCTTCGTCAGCACCAGCACATGCGGTTCGAGCGCTTTGTCGGCGACCGCCCGGCTGAGCGGTGACTTCACGAGGGGGCGCAGGGCCGAGATGCCCATCGAGGTGTCCTCGATCGGTTCGAGGCTGCTGTGTTCGGCGTCGTGGGTGTAGTCGTATTCGCGGTAGCCGAGGAAGGTGAAGTGTCCGTCGAGCCAGGTGAGCAGGGCGGCGGCGGATTCGGCTTCGGAGGACAGTTCCGGGCGCGGCGCGTGTGCGCTCAGCTCGGCGGCGATGTCTTTGGCCTTCGCGGCCATCGCTTGGGCGTCGCGCGCTGCCGCGGCCACGTAGTCGAGCACCCCGCGCAGGCGCTCTTCGAGTGCACCGAAGTCGCTTTCGGAGATGCGGTCGATCTCGAGACGGATCCAGGACTGCTGCTGTGGGGCGCCGTCCTCGCTGCCGGCAGGATCTTCGGCGACCGTCGGAATGCTCGCCGTGTCCGCACTGAGTGCGGGGGCTTCTGCCGGGGAGAGGATCTTCTCGTCCGGTCCGTTGCCGGTGACTGTGATGATCGGGTGGTGGACGCGGCGGATCGCCCTGCCGTTGGCGGCGAGGTCACTGACGATCGAGGACACGAGATGGGGCATGTCGGCGAGCACGATGGCGATGACGGTGTGGTTGTCGCTGAATTCCGGCGAGTCGACGCTCGGATTGTAGATCGCGATCGCCGGTCTCTGCCCGTCGTATTCGGTGCCGAGCGCGAAGTGACGGGCCGCCGCAGCCGCGTAGGCCTCGGGATCGGTCGCCCCTGTTTCGAACCGCGGATAATACGCATCGAGGAAGTTGTCGGGAGCCGATTGCCCCCTCTGTTTTCTCCACTCTTCTGCAACGTTCGAAATTGAGACCTGAGTCACTGCTTCACCTCTATGATCAACGAGCATTCGTCACGCGATTCGACGTCGAATCGTCATTCCCCACACTATGCCCAAATATCGAGAAAGGCACGCCGAGCGCCCTACGGTGAAGTAGGGTTCATTCGCTGGCAAACTGGAGCTATGCGATCTCTGACTCTCAATCATGAATATCCGGTTGATCTGTCGACATTCCTGGCCAAACTTGCCGACCCCGACGTGTGGGAGAAGCTCGGCTCCGAGGCCAGTGCCGAATACATCGACCCCGACACGGAGATGACTGTGCGGACCCCGATGCCCAAGGCCGAGCTTCCGGCGGCTCTGGCCTCTCGGCTTCCCGACAAGACCGTGCTGGTCGAGGTGTACATGATTCCCGGGGATGTCCTCGGTGACGAGGCAGAGATCCGCATGTCTGCACGCGCCGCAGGCGTCCCGGTCGAGATCGATGCGGTCCTCGAGCTGCGCGAGGTCGAGTCAGTGACGAAGTTGGCCGCTCATGCGGAGATCAGCTCGTCGATCCCGATGTTCGGCGCAATGATCGAACAGGCTGTGGTCCCGATCCTGGAGAAGCGCCTGAGCGACCGGCTGCGCCGCTTCGAATCCGCCTGATCCCGGGGGCCGGCGACACGGTTGCGTTCGAGTCGGTGCGAACCGTGAAGTCGTCTGCCGGAGTTGCGATGGGGTCGATTCAGCCCCGGAGTCGGTACAGTCCCAGCGTCGGTTCAGGCCTGGTCGCCGAGCAGCTGCTCCAGTTCGGAAGAGTCGTACCACAGCAGATCGGAAGCGCCGAGGTGGTCCTCGGCTGCACTGGAGTCCGTGTCCTCGGCCAGCTGCACCGCCTCATCCCAAACGGCGTCCTCATCGAGGTGGAAGCTCGCAATCCGGACCATGTCGACATCGGCAAGGGTGATGAGCTCGAAGCCCTCGGTCAGCGGCGCGGCCGGGCTGGACTCGGGGGCGTCATAGGCCACGATGACACGCCGCTCGGGAGCCGCCTCGGTGCCGGTCTCGGCTTCAGCGGGAGCGAATACCGCGCTCGCGGCCAGGGCCGCGGCGATGCACATGGCGTCGAATTCAGCGGATTCGAACTCCTCACCGCGCAGGCTGCGCCCCTGAGCGTCGGGGGCGACGGCGCGGACATCGATCAGCGTCGAACGCAGCGCGGTCAGGGTGGTGGGAATGTAGCAGCGAATGGCCATGCCCCTCATCCTAGTCCTGTGGTCCGCTCCCCTGGCTCACCCTGGCTTTCTGCGGGCGTCCGCGGCGGCCGGCGCCGCGACGGGCACGGCCTCCGACGGATCTGCGGGAACGGCGGCGACCCGGCAGCAGCTCGTCGATCATCGCCGCGAGGTCCCCGACGAGGACGGACCGGGGATTCTGCTCGTACAGGGTGAGGCCGGCGAGCATCGCCGCATCGGCCGTGGGCCGGTCATCTCTGAGAATGAAGTCCGGAGTGATCCGGACGAATCGGTCGAGGACTTCACTGATCCGCGTCTCAGCGGGATGGCCGACCGCGCTCGAGCGCACCTTCGTGATCACCAGCCGCATCTTCTCGCGCACCGCCTCGGCCCGTGGTGTGCCGAGGATTTTGACCAGTCGCTGCAGGCCGATCGGCTCCCCTGCTGCGAGGACGAGCACGATATCGGCGGCCTCGAGCGCCGCACGGGTGGCGCAGTGTCGATCGTAGAAGGGGTCGGCGAGGTCGTCATCGGGATCGATGCGGTCGCTGACGTCGACGACGACGACATCGTAGACCTTGGCCAGGCGTTTGAGCACAGACTCGAGGACGGAGGCACGGATCTCCGGCCACCTCTCGGGCCGAGTCAGCCCGGTCACCGCATGGAAGCTCTCACGGATCGATGCATGCGGCACCGCATGCGCGCCGAAGCGCCCGACCGGGTCCGACTGCGACCGGCAGAGGCTGGCCAGATGCGAAGATTCCTCTGTCAGCCCGAGGGTGGACGCGACCATCCCGGAGACCGTGTCAGCGTCGACGACGACGCTGCGCTTGCCCTGACGGGAGGCCTGATCAGCGAGGTTGACGGCAGTGAGAGTGCGTCCGGGCGACGAACCGGTCCCCCAGACCGTGATGATCATTCCCGCCCCTCCGACCGGCCCCGGCGGCGATATCGGGCGCGGCGGGACCACGGTGGAGGTACGGAGGTCGTCGATCGCCGCAGCCATCGCCGTCGCGTCGGCGTCCGTTGCGACGACTGCGCTGATGCCGACTGCTTCGAGGGCGTGCGCGTCGTCGCCGAATCCGAGCACCTTCGCACCGGAGGCCGTGATCGCGGCAACCACCTCCGCGTCGAGGCCGGGAAAGTAGCGGCCGATGATGACGACGTCGGCTCCGCCGGTGCGGCAGTGTGCCAGCAGCTCCACCTCGTCGGCGGGGCGCGCGACGATCGTGACGTCGTCGATCTCACTGAGCAGCTCGAAGAGGATGAGGTCGTATTCGAAGTCGACCGCCAGCAGGACCTGTGTCATCACTGCTCGCTTTCATCGGCAGGAACGGACGGGGCTCCGACCACGGAGAGCACGCTGCGTCCGTCGAGCGCGGCAAGCACGCCGGGCAGGTCCACAGAGCCCACGAACACTTCGATACGGGCGCCGTCACCTGCCCCGAAGCTGCCGACGTCTCGATTGATATGAGCGACCGGGGCCGAATCGACGATCTGCTCCGGCGGTGTGCCGTCATCGTCGAGCCCGTTCTGCTCCGGCTGGGCCCAGACGTCGACGAGGCTGCCCGAGTCGACGACGCTCGGGACTGAGCCGGCGATGTCGATGGCTACGACTCGCCCCTCGAGTTCTGACACTGGCGCCACCGCCGAGGCAGCCAGCAGTTCGCCTGCCGCCACGACGCTGCGCACGCTCGTATTCGTCGGCAGCTCGGAATCGGCAGAGAGATACTTCTTGCCGAGATCGGCGAGATTGACCTCGGCCACTGTGAGGTCGGCCGGTTCGAGTATCTCACCGGGGACGAGTGCGCGTGCGCTCGCCCAGACCCGGGTGGTCGAGTTCGCCGAGGTGACGAGCAGGTAGGTTCCGACGACCGCGAGGACGACGAGCATCGCGCCGACGAGGAGGCGCGCATCGGTCCAGCGCGGGGGTCGGATTCTTTTCGAGAGCTCCATTGCATCTCCAGATTCGCAGAAGTTTCGCTGACAGAAACTGCTTCTCAGTGATAATATTGGGCATCAAATGATGCCAAAGCAAGGTTTTTGGCCAAATGTACCAACAAGCAGATGGACATCTGGTGGCAGATGGACATTTGGAATGGGAGAAGTCACCTCATGGCCGTCGAAAGTCGCTTCCTGCCGCTGACCGATGTGGCCGAGCTGCTCAATGTCTCGATCGCACAGGCTCGGGCCCTGGTCCGCTCCGGCGATCTCCGCGCCATCAAAGTCGGAGGGCGCGGCCAGTGGCGGGTCGAGAAGTCCGAGATCGAAGCGTATATCCAGCGCATGTACGAGCGCACCGAGTACCAGATCAAGACCGGTTCCATCGAGGACTGACCCACTCGGTTCAGCTCTGATCTCCATCATGGACGAGTCATCCGAAGGGATTCGTCCGAGCGTGGACGGCATTGATCGCCGCGAAGGGAATGATCCTGCCGGCGATCTCGACATAGTCGGAGGCAACGAGTACGCAGCGCCCCCGAATGCTGCCCGCACTGTCGGCGACATCGATCGACACCTCTTCATAGGCGGCCGACCAGCGGCGCAGCGCCGATCCCAGGCCCAATCTCTCCAGCCCGCCGGCGTCGAATCGATGCACCCTCGCGATCAGCCTGAATCCCCGAACTGCCCTGATCGCGATCACCGAGACCTCGACTCCGGCGAGGACGATGATGTCCCGACCGAGGAAGCACACCGTTCCTGTGACGTCTCGCCCCGGCAGCGTCGCCTGCACCGTCGATCCCAGCGCCCCGCGCATCCGTTCGAGCAGAGTTCTCTCGGCCGCCTGACCGGTCACCTCTTCGCTGAATTCGCCTCTCCTGACGTGCGCTTGTGCCGCCGTGTCGGCGGCTTCGATATCCGCCAGGAGTGCATCGATGCGATCGTCCATAATCGCCAAGCCTGCCCCAGCTGTAGTCCACTTTCAAGACTTGAAATGAAGATGCAACGAACTACAGCCATGTAGTTAGAGTAGACCCATTGACAGCAAATCACATCTAACGGCATTATTATGTTCAATATCCAATGGAGGATGTCTAGATGTATCTCTTGATTACATGTGCGAGTTCGTGGTTGGTTCTGCTCGGTTCGCTCGTCACTGCGTGGGAGCAGTTGCCTCAGCCGTGGTCGACCAGCGACGTCGTCGTCATCGTCATCATCGGCACCGGAGTGTTCCTGTTCACACGGATCGGGCTCGTCTCTCTGCTGGCCCTGCTGCTGCAGGTGATTCCCTCCGGTCGTTTCCGGTCGGCGCTTGCCGGATTGGTCGTCAAGGCGATGCCACGGATACTCGCGTCGAGCGTTCTTGCCATCGTCTCGGCCGGCCTCGTGGTCCACTCCGCTCAAGCAGCAACGATCGCTGGTCCCGGTCCTGACCCCGCATCGTCCACGCAGGCTCCTTCCGTCTCTGCACCGTCTGCGCATACTCCGTCCGCCTCGGCCGATCCCGGCTGGCCGACGATCGACGATGATCAACCCTCTGCGGACTCCTCCGACGATGCGGAGCAGTCTGAGGATGAGCAGTCGCCAGACGGTTCCAAGCCGCGTGAGGAATCCGAGCCACCCGGTCGAGCCCACCCGCCCGATCCCGGTTGGCCCACGGAGCCGCCCGCAGACAGAGGGCCTTCAGCACCACCGACCGACCGGTCGTCGGATGGGTCCGGCGAATCGGACCGGTCAGGCGTGTCCGACCGCGGCAGGGAGCCGAATGAGCCGGGCGACAGCAGTGCCGATGCCGCCGAGCCTGCGGATCCTGGAACTTCCACACATATTGTGGCTCAAGGCGAGAGCCTGTGGTCGATCGCTGCCGATCTGGCCGAGACCCATGAAGAGATCCCGCAGCTCGTCGCGCACGTCTATGCTGCCAACGAGGACACCATCGGCCCCGATCCGAGCCTCATCATCGCTGGTCAGAGATTGGAGATCCAGAAATGACCGCCCCACTAACCCTCACCCGACCGCAGGCGTCGGCACCGCCTCGGCGAAAGGTCGCACCGTCGTCCACGGCACCGCCCCCTCGCCGGGTCGACGGGCAGGTCCGGGGCCAGCACGTCGTGGACGACCGGGCGCGGATCGCGGCCACGGCCACCTCGTTGGCGGTAGCCTGCCTCGAAGTCCTCTCGGGCGCCAGACGCAGTGAGACGATCGCCCGATGGGTCCAACCGGAGCTGCTGGCGAAGATCGACCACCGCAGTCAGCTGCGCGCCGAGGTGGCTCCCCACAGGGCGACCGTGCCCGGAGCTCGGACGGTGAGGCCGGGAAAGGCGCACGTCTGCCAGATCAGCCCCGAGATCGCCGAAGTCACAGTCATCGTCGCCGCCGCAAATCGCGTCCGGGCGGTGGCAGTCCGTTTGGAACTGCTCACCACCCGGTGGACGCTGACTGCGCTGCAGACGATGTGAGCCGCTGAGGGCTCGGAGTCAGCTCTTGGCCTTCTTCTTCGCGCGACGTTCGGCGCGATTGGCCGGAGCCGACTCGTCTTCGTCCTCAGTTTCGGAAACCGATGCGGAACCGCCCTCGGACGGCGCCGACAGCTGCATCTTGGGAGTCTTGTGACGCAGCTCCTCAGCGTCGACCTCGACCTCGGGTTCGTCACTATCGGAGCCGGCCGACGAGGTCACCTGAACCTGCAGAGTGTTGGTCAGACGGACGACGTCCTCCTTGATCCCGTCCTGCATGGTGGTGAACATCTCGAACCCCTCACGCTGGTACTCCACCAGCGGATCGCGCTGGGCCATCGCCCGCAGTCCGATGCCGTTTTTGAGGTAGTCCATCTCGTAGAGGTGCTCACGCCAGCGCTTGTCGATGACGGAGAGCACCACGCGGCGCTCGAGTTCGCGGGTGGCGTCCTCTCCGAGTTCCTCTTCGCGCTGGGAGTAGAACAGTGCGATGTCGGACTGGATCTCCTGGTTGAGGCGGTTCTTCGTCAGGTTGCCGAGGCCACCGAGTTCCTCTGCGAGGTCGTCGGGGGTGATCGACGGTGAGTAGATCTTTCCGAGAGCCTCGAAGAGCTCGTCGACCTGCCATTCCTCGACCGGTCCCGTCGTCGCCTGGGCGACATAGGCGTCGATGACCTCTTCACGGAAGTTCGCGACCTGATCTTCGAGGTCGGCGCCGTCGAGCACACGGCGGCGCTCATCATAGATCACAGTGCGCTGACGGTTGAGCACATCATCGTATTTGAGCACGTTCTTGCGCTGCTCGGCATTGCGCTGTTCGATCTGCGACTGGGCCGAGAGGATGGCACGGGAGACCATCTTCGATTCCAGCGGCACATCATCGGGGACGTTCGCTGTGGCCATGATCCGTTCGGCAGCCCCCGAGCCGAAGAGCCGCATGAGGTCATCGGTCAGGGACAGGTAGAACCGGGATTCGCCGGGGTCTCCCTGGCGGCCGGAGCGTCCGCGCAGCTGATTGTCGATGCGGCGGGATTCGTGGCGTTCGGTGCCGAGCACATAGAGTCCTCCGAGCTCGACGACCTCTTCGGCCTCTTCCTTGACTTTGTCTTCGGCGGCCTTGAGCACCTCCGGCCATTCGGCCTCGTACTGGTCCTCGTTCTCGGCGGGGTCGAGGCCTCGACGTTCCATTTCCGCGACCGCGAGGAACTCGGCGTTTCCGCCGAGCATGATATCGGTACCGCGTCCGGCCATATTCGTGGCCACAGTGACGGCGTTCTTGCGTCCGGCCATCGCCACGATCGACGCCTCACGGGCGTGGTTCTTCGCGTTGAGGACCTCATGCTTGACGCCGCGTTTGGCCAGATGCTTCGACAGGTATTCGCTCTTCTCGACGCTCGTCGTGCCGACGAGGACGGGCTGTCCGGTCTCGTGACGTTCGACGATATCGTCGACGACGGCGTCGAACTTCGCGACCTCGTTCTTGTAGACGAAGTCGGACTGGTCGACTCGCTGCATCGGCTTGTTCGTCGGAATCGGGACGACACCGAGCTTGTAGGTCGACATGAATTCCGCGGCTTCGGTCTCGGCCGTACCGGTCATTCCCGAGAGCTTTTCGTAGAGGCGGAAGAAGTTCTGCAGAGTGATCGTCGCCAGGGTCTGGTTCTCTGCCTGGACCTTCACCCCTTCCTTCGCCTCGATGGCCTGGTGCAGGCCCTCGTTGTAGCGGCGGCCCTTGAGCACACGCCCCGTGTGCTCGTCGACGATGAGGACTTCGCCGTCGAGGACGACGTAGTCCTTGTCCTTCTTGAACAGCTCCTTGGCGCGGATGGCGTTGTTGAGGAAGCTGATGAGCGGGGTGTTCTCCGCATCGTAGAGGTTGCCGATGCCCAGGTAGTCCTCGACGCGTTCGATTCCGGGTTCGAGGACGCCGACGGTGCGCTTCTTCTCATCGACTTCGTAGTCGCGATCGGTCTTCAGGCGCTTGACGACCTTGGCGAATTCGCCGTACCAGCGGTTCGCATCGCCTTCGGCAGGACCGGAGATGATGAGCGGGGTGCGGGCCTCGTCGATGAGGATCGAGTCGACCTCGTCGACGATGGCGAAGGCATGACCGCGCTGGACGAGCTCGTCCGCCGACCAGGCCATGTTGTCGCGCAGGTAGTCGAAGCCGAACTCGTTGTTCGTGCCGTATGTGATGTCTGCGGCGTACTGCTTGCGGCGCAGATCCGAGGGCATATTCGCCTGGATGCAGCCGGTCTCCATGCCGAGGAAGCGGAATACGCGGCCCATCAGTTCGGACTGGTAGGTAGCCAGGTAGTCGTTGACCGTGATGATGTGGACCGGATCGCCGGTGAGCGCGTTGAGGTAGGCCGGGGCCGTGGCGACGAGAGTCTTGCCCTCACCGGTCTTCATCTCGGCGATGTTGCCCAGGTGCAGGGCGGCGCCGCCCATGAGCTGGACGTCGAAGTGCCGCAGACCGAGGGTCCGGCTCGATGCCTCGCGAACGGTGGCGAAGGCTTCGGGAAGCAGGGAGTCGAGGCTCTCTCCGTCCTTGTAGCGCTCCTTGAACCGGCCGGTTTCCTCCCGCAGTTCGGTGTCCGTCATCTCGCTGAACTCATCGGACAGCTGATTGATGGCATCCGTGTATCGGCGGAGCTTCTTCAGAGTTCTGCCTTCACCTGTGCGCAGAAGCTTCTCGAGGAAATTAGCCACTTTTCTCCTAATCGGCATGTCTGCCGGACAACGACTCGAACGACTGTATAGCCCCTAGCTTAATGGCAGGTGAGTACCTTCGCGGTCCACGGCAGTCAGTCCCAGCCACTCAGCCATCGTCGTGAGCTCTTCGGCCAGTTCGGTGGTGTGCTCCTCCCCTGGCTCCCATGTCACCCGGTGAGCACGCAGGATGCCCGCCGCCCGGTCCCTGTGCAGGTCGGCTCGCCCGACGAGGCGATCGCCGAGAAGGAACGGAGTGACGTAGTAGCCGTGCACACGCTTGGCGGCCGGGGTGTAGATCTCGATGCGGTAGTGGAAGTCGAAGAGCCATTCGATGCGCGGCCGGTAGAAGACCAATGGGTCGAACGGTGCCAGCAGCGCTCGGGCATTCACGGTGCGCGGGGTCCGAGCCTCATGCCATTTCAGGGCGGCGACACCTTCGACATCGACTTCGCGCAGCTCGCCTGAGGCGATGAGTTCGGTGATGGCGGCGTCGGTCGGTGCCCGCCGTTGCCGAAAGTAGTCGGCGATGTCCTCGGGCCGGGAGATGCCCAGGGCACGTGCCGCGATCCGGGTGAGTTCGAAGACATTGTTCTCGACCCCGGATATTCCGCGTGGCAGCTCCGCATTCGGGTCCAGCCCCAGCCGAGGATCATCCGGCGGCCCGTAGTTCAGCGGCAGCTGCGGCAGCTCGGGTGAGACGTCTCGGGCCAGAGCATAGATGCGTTCGAAGTGGTCATTGCGTCCGGAGGCGCTGATGACTCCGCCGGCGAACAGCGCTTCGAGGGCGACTTTCACCTGGCTGGGATTCCAGCCCCAGTGCCCGCGGTGGATCTCCGGCAGGTCGTGGTCGACCACCTCGGCGACTTCCCGTGCCGTCATCGGCCGGGTGGACAGGGCGGTGAGGACGCGAGTCTGGAGGTTTCGGAACTCCTCGCCGGTCTCCGGGTGGCGCTGTCCGAAGTCGTTGCGCCACCATTCGCTGTGGGCGCGGGCGAAGTGCTTCCATGTCTGCGGCGGCACGAAGGCCGCGGCGTGTGCCCAGTACTCGACACCCATGCGCGGAGAAGAGTAGAAGAGACGGTCGAGGGTCTCCCGCCGGTAGGGACCCAGGCGAGAGTAGAAAGGCAGATAGTGGGATCGGACGACTCGGGCGACCGAGTCGATCTGGGTCAGTCCCATGGTGGCGAAGACATTCTTGAGGTGTCGGGCGGTGACCTTCGCCGGTCGCGGCCTGTCCAGCCCCGTCGCTGCGATCGCCGTTCTGCGAGCCGCAGCCCGTGTCATCCTCTGCATATTCCCCACGCTATCCCCCAATTACTACCTGACGGCGGCCCAGCAACCTCGCGCGAGGTTGCTGGGCCGCCGTCAGGTAGTAATTGGTCAGTCGATGGCTTCTTCGAGGTCGTGGTCAAGGGCGATGACTCCGTAGCTCCAGCCCTTACGGCGATAGACGACGGACGGCTTGCTCGACTCCTCGTCGATGAACAGGTAGAAGTCGTGCCCGACGAGTTCCATTCTGTTCAGCGCCTCTTCGATGCCGATGGGTGAGGCGGTGAAGGTCTTCTCTCGCAGCACCACCGGCGAATCGCCTTCGGCCTTGATACGACCGTTCGTCTGATCGACGCTCTGGTCCGCTGCAGACCTCGCATCATCGGCGTCCGCATCGGGAACCATCGGTTCGGCCACCGGCATCTTCGCCAGCACCTCGGCGGTGGATTCCTTGCGGTGGTGTCCCGACCGCGGCACCTTGTGCCGGTCCCTCGCTCGCCTCAGTCTTTCGACGAGCTTCGCCCATGCCAGATCGAGTGCCGCATATTTGTCGCTTGCCATGGCCTCTGCCCGAATTGCCGGCCCTTTCGCCACTACCGTGAGCTCGACTCGCTCGCTCGTCTCGGGCTGGCGGGAGTTCTTCTCGTGTGTGACATGCACTTCGACACGCTGAGCGCGAGGGGCAAGCTGCTCGACCTTGGCGATCTTGTCCTCGATGTGGGCTCGAAAGCTGTCGGAGATGGTCAGTTGACGGCCGTTGACAACAATGTCCATGATGTGTCCTTAGCGACTCGCTCGTCGGATTCATCCGATCCCATGCCCTTGGATGGGTAAACACCGTTATACAGTAAAGGGAGAGACAAATCGAGTGCCCCCGCGACCGAGACCGAGAACTGCGCCTACAGCGGGTCTGATCTGCACCGATGCTAACAGACGTGCGCTTTCTGCCAAGGTTGCGCCGGTGGTGGAGAAGTCATCGATGAGCAGGTCCGTCGGCGCGGATTCGGTGCCCGACACGGAACCTGCTTCTGAGATCTCAGCGATTCTCCTCCGGTCGAGATATTGGGTCCGCTGAGCATTCTCAGCCCGTTCGATCGCCCCGAGTCCGACCTGGTCACGCGATCGTTTCGCCGCGAGCACATCGTGGACTTCCAGGGGCAGCTCCGGCGACAGTTCCTTCGCCCGATTCGCCAGGGCAGCCGTATGCGATCCGCCTCGACGACGTCTGGCCCGATCCGAACTGGGCGCCGGAAACAATCGGATCGCCCCACCCGAGTAGCCGATGAGGTCGAGGGCGGCGACGATCGAACGGGTCAGAGCCAGGGCCAAGGGGTCGAGGATGTCCCGGCGTCCGTCGTCCTTGAAGCCGACGACCATCTTCGAGATCTGAGAGTTGTATTCGCAGACCCCGACGATCGGAATCGTGCCGTAGCGCGGTTCCATCGCCCGTGGGATCCCACCGAGCAGCTGCAGGCAGCGGGTGCACAGGGACACGTTCTCCCGCCCGCAGCCGGCGCACCGGCGAGGCAGGAGCAGTTCGCCGAACTCCCCGAGCAGCCCCATGGGAGCAATCTACTCCATGCCCAGCTCGGGGTGTCGGCGATGAGCCGCCTTCCAGAACAGCCGCGCACCGCCGCCCGACGGCCCATCCGGGGAGGAAAAGGCTCCATGGCTCAGCCGGGAAGGGAAAGGCTCCGGGGCCTGCTGGGACAGGCAATGCTGTGCGGGTCAACCGGGATAGGAGGGATCCTTCGCTTCGACGTCGACGAGTTTCTGCCAGGCGTTCGAATTGTAGCTGTACAGCGCCCCATCGGCACCGGTGACCAGGATCGAGCGTCCGTCCACTCCACCGGCGATGCGACTTCCGTCCGAGACCTCGCCGAGCTGTTCAGCAGGGCCGGTGACTCCGATGCGGAACGGCTGCGCTGATTCGCCTTCCTCTGCGGCCAGAGCCACGAGAGACGTCGACCCTGCCCATGAGACGTCCTTGATCTCGTGGAAGTTCGCACCCACTTCGATCGGTGTTTCGGAAACATGACCGGACGGATTGCCCGCCTTGTCCCTGGGGATGCCGACCACATCGAGGCGATCCGGTTCCCCTTTGTGGCGACTGAGCAGCACGATACGAGTGCCGTCTCGGGAGACCTCGATATCGATGAGCTGTCGACCGTTGAGGAAATCGGCGGCGACGGTGGAGGATTTGCCGTCACGACCGATGGCCTTGAGCTCGCCTTTGTTCTCAGCCTCACCCGTCCATGTCGTGTTGAAGCGATCGATGCTGGGGCGCACGAGCTTCGTGCCTTTGAGGATCGGAGTGGCGTCGACGGCGTCGGACTTCAACCGCATGAGCTGCTTGCCGTCGTCGGCCAGATAGACGTAGAGAGAGTCATCCAATGACACCGCGGGATCGCTCGCCTTCGCCTTCTTCAGATTCGGGCTGTTCTCGACCTTGGCCACGGTGGTGCCCGAGACCCGAGAGAGGTGATCGTCGGCGAGAACCACGGGTGGCCCGTCCACCTGGACGGACGTATCGGTCTTCGGCTGCAGACTGGCCGGAACCGTCTGCCCGCCGATGCTCAGATCGATTGCCGAGATCGAGGGAATGACCTGCAGGGTGGTGGCGATCTGCTGACGGATCAGTCCCTTTTCGCGGTCGGACGGGGCCGGGTTCTGCGGTCCCAGGGCCACATTGGCGACGCCGTTCTCGATCGTCACCACGTTCGAATCCGAATCGCTGAGCTTGGCACCATCGGGAATCGACGTGATCACCGCTCCCGAAAGGTAGGGGGCGGGTCCGCTGAGCAGCTCGTTCATCAGCACCGTCGGGGTCGAGGAAGACCGGAGGAACCAGCGGGAGTCAGGGACGAGATACGAATAGTCGGAGGTGAAGAACTGCAGCGAATAGTTGAGGAAGATCGTCTGGAAGTCGGTCTGGCTGATGAGCAGCCCGTCCGGCGCCGAGGAGATCCTCCACTCCCCGTTCTCCTGCCGCAGCGAGAATTCCATCGTGGACCGAGTGCCCGGTTCGGTCGAGTTGTACACTCCGGAAGAGTCGACGAGACCGACGACCGGGGGCGAGATGCTCATCGTCTTCTGGTCGGAGGTGGTTCCGACGTTCAAGGAGTCGGGATCTGTGCCGTTGGGCAGGACCGATACCGATTCCTGTGGACTCCATTTCTGTGCCTCACCCTCAGTGAGGAATGACCGGGCGACGGAGAAGTTGTTGCCGGCGCCCGCTCCTGCCCGGAGGAACCCGCGCACGATGTCCGATGGGCTGTCCCCGGGTTCGGGACCGTCGGGGATCCGCGCATTGTTCGCACCCGCATCGCCCGAGTCGTCTTCGATATGGCCGACAGGCGATGACGTCGGGATCGACGAGCAGCCGACGAGGGTCAAGGCGGTGAACACGGAGACCAACATGGTCTTCACTCGCAGAGCTCTGGGCTTCGTGCGCATCATGACCGTCCTCCTTCTCCGTCGTCCATACCGTCACCGTCCAGGTCCGGATCGCCGACGTCCGTGGACCGGGGCCCAGTCTCGGCGGTGCCTGTCTCGGAGCCGTCGGCAGCGGGGCTGTCCGACTCGTCGGCGGCGGCCTCACCGTCCGAGACCGACTCAAAGGCAGTCGTGGTCGTCTCCGGCGATGATGACTGCGGGGCCGCCTCGGCGATGGATTCGTGGTCATCCCCGAGCATCTCCGGCTCGGTTTCGACGACGATCGGTATCGATCCGGTCTGGATGCGGACGGAGCCGTCCGAGGACAGCGGTCCCGCCACGAGCGCGGAACCGCGGATCTGCGCATCCCGCGGCGGCAGAGGCAGGGGCGAGGAGGTGATCTCCTGATCGGGGCGCCTGGGAATCGTCAGCCGGAAGCACGACCCCTCGCCGAGTTTGCCCCAGACCTGCAGCCAGCCATTGTGCAGGTGCGCGTCCTCGAGCGAGATCGCCAGGCCCAGACCCGACCCGCCGAGGGTACGCTTGCGTGCCGGATCGGCACGCCAGAACCGGTCGAAGACGTGCTCGACCTGCTCTTCGTTCATGCCGACTCCGTGGTCGCGCACGCTCACAGCCACCGCCTCGGCGTTGGAAGCGACATAGACGTCGACGGGGTTGTTCTCGCCGTGTTCGATGGCGTTGACGACGAGGTTGCGCACGATCCGGGTGATCCGCACTCGGTCGACCTCGGCCATGACCGGTGAGGACGGAGCGTGGACGACGATGGGGGTCGACATCTGTTCGGCCACCATCGACACGGTCTCGATCACCGAGGTCACGATCGCGCCGATATCGACGGGCTTGGGCACCAGCGCCGCGGCACCGGCATCGTAGCGGGAGATCTCCAGCAGGTCGGAGAGCAGGTTGTCGAACCGCTCTGCCTGCGAGTTGAGCAGTTCCGCGCTGCGCGCGGTGACGGGGTCGAGGTCGTCACGGGAATCGTAGATGAGGTCCGCGGCGGCGCGGATCGTCGTCAGGGGTGTCCGCAGTTCGTGAGAGACGTCGGAGACGAACTGCCTCTGCAGCACCGACAGCCGTTCCATCTGCTCGATCTGGTGCTGGAGGGTGTCGGCCATATCGTTGAAGCTCTCACCTAGGACGGCGATCTCATCGTTGCCGTGGACGGGCATGCGTTCGTCGAGGTCACCATCGGCGATGAGCCGGGCCACCTCGGCCCCGGTGCGCACCGGGGTGACGACGAGTCGGGTGACGATCCAGGCCACGGCACCGACGAGGACGACGAGGACGAGGGCGGCGACGAACATCGACCGTTGCACGAAGTTGAGCGTGTCCTGCTGTTCGCTGAGGTCGCCGAGGTAGTAGAGCTGGAACTGGCCGGCGCCCGGGATCTGCAGCTCCTGGGTGATGAGCAGACCCGGTCCGGTCCCGTCGGGCAGGCTCACCGACTGGTAGAGCTTGTCGTCGGTCGGGGCCTTGCGGATGGCCTCGCGGAGTTCATCGGAGACGGGCACCTGCGTGGCCTCACCGTCTTCGTTCGACCCACCGGCGGTGATCGTCGAGAAGGAGGAGTTCGGGTCCTTCGGCTGCAGGGTCAGCGAATACACCGACCCGGCGGAACGGTTGTAGATCGAGGACAGCTGCGAACTCAGCGTGTCTTGGGTGACCGCCTGCCCGTCGACGGGTGCCAGGGAGCGCAGTTCGGCCAGGATCGACCGAGTCTGAGAGGACAGGGAATCCAGGCGGGTGTCGAAGAGTCCGCGGGCGATCTGCTGGGACATATAGGTTCCGACGCCGAAGATCGCCACCGAAGTGAGCACGATCGTGAGAACGACGATGCGGACCTGCAGGGAGTGGCTGAACGATCGGAGTATGAAGTTCCAGAACGTCTTCAGTGCCGAGGCCGCGGTGCGGACGGGTCCGTCCGCGGCTGACTCGGAGGTCACGCGGCTCGGCCGGCCTTATAGCCGACGCCGCGGACGGTGACGATGATGTCCGGCTTCTCCGGATCGCGTTCGATCTTCGACCGCAGACGCTGCACGTGGACGTTGACCAGTCGGGTGTCGGCGGCATGACGGTAGCCCCACACCTCTTCGAGCAGGGTCTCGCGGGAGAACACCTGCCACGGTTTGCGAGCCAGGGCGACGAGGAGGTCGAATTCGAGAGGGGTCAGCGACACCGGGGATCCGCCCTTGGTCACCGTGTGGCCGGCGACGTCGACGACGACATCGCCGACAGTCAGCAGCTCAGGAGCCTGCGGTTCGGAGATCCGCAGCCGAGCGCGGACACGGGCGATGAGCTCCTTGGGTTTGAACGGCTTCGGCACATAGTCGTCGGCACCGGATTCGAGGCCGAGGACGACATCGACGGTGTCGGACTTCGCCGTGAGCATGATGATCGGCACCGAGGAGATCTCACGGATCTCCCGGCACACTTCGAGTCCGTCCTTGCCGGGCAGCATGAGGTCGAGGAGCACGAGGTCCGGATTGACCTTCTGGAATTCTTCGAAGGCCTGGTCTCCGGTGGCGCAGAAGAAGGGCTCGAAGCCTTCGCTTTTGAGCACAATTCCGATCATTTCGGCCAAAGCCGTGTCATCATCAACTACAAGGATTCGAGCGTTCATGCTCCCATTGTCCCTTATGTTCGCGTGTTCTTCGGTTCTCGACACTCCTAGCCTATCGGGCGTTGTCGACTGCCTCATGCACCGGATCCGCCGACATCGGTGGCCGACGCTTCGGCCACCGCCCCGCACGGCCCCCTGCACCGGGCCGATCACGGCCCGAGGCCGACTGCCGAAACGGCCTCTCAACCTCCCTGCAGACCGTCCCTCAGACCGTCCCTCAGACCGTCCCTCGGACCGACCCCAGACCGCCCCTCAGACCAACCCCGAACCGTCCCCGGGCCGTTACCCCAACGGCCGGGATCGACACGGCCGACGCGCACCGAATCCGACAGGGAGGCCTCTCGGCACTCGCCGGCGAATCATGGCAGGATTGGCGTGATGGGACAGACGAATGCATGGACCTCGGAGGTCGACTGGCACACCGGCCGGTGGCAGCGGCGTTCACCGTCCCCGCCCTCACGCGGATGGCAGCCGCCTCCCCCACGCGGGCTCCTGCCCAAACGTCCGCTGACATTCATCGAGGCGCTGGATTCGGGCTTCCGCCTGCTGCGATTCGTCCCGACTCTGTCCATCGGCTCCTCTCTCATCGTCTTCTCCCTCTGGAGCCTGCTGCTCACCGCGATCGGTGCCCTCATCGCAGTGCAGTTCCTGCCGTTCTTCAACGACCTCAGCGGCAACGAGGATGCCGCCTCCGGTTTCATCGCCCTGGCCCAACTCGGGTCGGTGGCACTCAGCCTGCTCAGCCTCGGTTTGGCCCATCTGCTCTCCGGCATCATCGCCACCGGCACCCGCGCCTCCTTCGGCGCCCGCAGGACCACTCTGTCGATGGCGTGGAAGTCCCTGTCCGGTCGCCGCCTGCGCCTCATCCTGGCCACACTGCTGATGAGTGGAATCAACCTCGGCCTGCTGCTGGCCCTCACCGCCCCGACGCTGCTGTTCCTGGGCGCCGATTCGGCGATCCTCGCCTTCGTATGGGCCGCATTGGCCGCTCTGCTGTGGTTCGTCGCGCTCATCTGGGTCAACCTGCGCCTGGCGTTCCTCGGTTCGGCGATCGCGGTCGAGGACCTGAGCGTCCGTGCCGGAATCCGCCGCTCTTGGAAACTCACCGCGCGCGGCTTCTGGCGAATGCTCGGCCAGCTGGCGCTCGGTTACTTCCTGTCCAATCAGCTCGTCCAGCTCATCATCACCCCGATCGTCTTCGTCATCTCGGTTCTCCTGGGCGTCGGCATGACGACGACAGCCGAGTCGACGACGGCGCAGGCGGCCATCGCCATCGTCTCCGTGGGTCTGCTGCTCGCACTCACGCTCATCTCCTCCGCCGTCCTCTTCGCCTATTTCGCCTGCCTGGTCACGGTCTGCTTCTTCGATCAGCAGATGCGCTCGGAGGGGCTCGACCTCGTCCTCATCCGCGCCGAGGAGGACCGATGATCCTCTCCCCCATCACCGAGGCGGCCGGCCACCTCCACACCGCCGCGGCCTCCCTGCCGGGCGCGGCACAGCTTCGCGCCGCCTCGGCGAACATCGACCGGGACACCGGCCGCGAATGGGTCGAGCACGAACTCTCGAAACCGGAATACGCCGCCAACGACCTCACCCCCTTGGAACGGATCGGCCGGTGGCTGTCCTCCCTGTGGGATTCGCTCGTCCACGCCGCCCTGGGCGCGAACTCCCCGTGGCTGCTCATCGTCGTCGTCCTCGGTCTCGCCGCGATCATCGCCCTCATCGTCTGGCGAGTGCGTCGGGCCGCATTCCACCGCGTCGGCGTCCCGCTGTCCGCATTCGATCCTGTCGTCTCCCAGCCAGAACCGGGCCCGTGGCGCGAGAGCGCGGCCCGCGCCGCACAGGCCGGGGACTTCGAAACCGCGGTCATCGACGGATCCCGAGCGATCTTCGCGGTCCTGTCCGTCAAGCAGATCGTCTCGCTCGAGTCCTCGGCCACAGCGAGTGAGATCGCCCGTTCCGCCGAGGCGGCCCTGCCCGAGCACGGACCCGCCGTCCACGGGGTGGCCGAGGTCTTCAACGACCTCCGCTACGGGGAGGAGACCGCGGCGAAGACACGCGCCGACCGCAGCCTCGGCGAGGTCTATGCGGATCTGTGCGCTCTCGACCGGGCGCTGAGCGCACTTCCGGTCCGCCGGGAGGCAGCTGTATGAGCGCACAGTTGGATGTCGCCGCCCGCGGCACCCGGTCGACCTCGCGGGTTCCGCTGCGCGCTCGGCTGCGCTCGGCTGCGGTGTGGATCGTCGCGGCCTTCGTCATCCTCGTCACCGTGATCGTGCTCGTGCTGCTGACCGGCGACGAGGAGTCCGCAGAGCCCCTGCACTATGACTCGACAGAGCGTACCGGCACGAAGGCCCTCGTCGAGACCCTGCGCGACCACGACGTCGATGTCACCACCACCGAGGATCAGGAGCAGGCCCGCTCGGCCGCCGCCCGACCCGACACCACCCTGCTCATTCCAGCGAACACCGCGGCTCTGTCCCCCGGGGACATCGCCGGTCTCGAGTACGCTCTGCGCACCCACGGCAACCGGCTCGTCCTCGTCGATCCGGGTCCGACGGTGTCGGAGTTCACCGACCGGATCACCGTCAACGACAGCCTCAGCGCGTTGGCCGATCCGGAGGCCACGTCCGCACCGGCCTGCGACTCCCCGATCGCCCGCAGCGCCGGTGCCGTGTCCACCGGAGAGGTCGAATACGCGGGGACGAAGAAGGGCACCGAGGGGATCACCGCCTGCTACCCATTCACCGGCCCCGGGGTCGCTGAGATCGACGGCACCGAGGTGGCCCCCGGGTCTGCGCGCGGACAGTTCGTCACCGATTCGGGCGGTTCCGTCCCGCTGACCGTGCTCGGCAACCCGGACTGGGTGACCAATGAGAACATCGACGAAGAGGGCAATGCCTCGCTCGTGCT
The DNA here is from genome assembly GCF_900169265.1 of Brevibacterium iodinum ATCC 49514. Classification (GTDB taxonomy): domain Bacteria; phylum Actinomycetota; class Actinomycetes; order Actinomycetales; family Brevibacteriaceae; genus Brevibacterium; species Brevibacterium iodinum. The sequence continues at coordinate 43,807 of NZ_FXYX01000015.1, read as the reverse complement.
CTCGCAGCTGTCCCAGACGCAGAACCTCGTCGTCTACTATCCGACCGTCGACGATTCGGGGCAGGAGCAGTCGCCTCCGTCGACGATCGATTACGTGCCCGGCTGGTTCCTCGCCGGAGTCCTGTGGCTGGTCCCGTGTCTGCTCGTCCTGCTGCTCGTCATCGGGCGCCGGTTCGGGCCGCTGGCTCTCGAACGACTGCCGGTCATCGTGCCGGCCGTGGAGACCGTGCACGGTCGGGCCGCCCTGAGTTCGCGCAGCCACGATCGGGACGGGGCGCTGCACACTCTGCGGGCCGGAGCACTGCTGCGCATCGCCAAACGACTGGGCCTCAGCCCCGATGCCCGCACCCCCGACATCATCGCTCGCATCGCGGCCGTCACGGGGACCGATCCGGGCCGTCTCCACCATGTCTTCGTCTCTGCGCCGGCTCGCACCGACGCCGAACTCACCGAACTCGTCCATCAGCTCACCCAGATCGAAAGTGAGATCCCATGACCCAGCCGCCCCAGGGCCCCACGAATCCTCAGGAACCGGGTGCCGCTCAGCCGCCGGCCGCCCCGCGGCCCCAGGAGCCGGTCGCGCCGCAGCCCCCCGCTGCGGACAGCGCGCAGGCTCCGCAAGCTGAACCGGACCCGGTCCGAGAGGCGTTCACCGGTGTGCGCACCGAGATCGCCAAGGCCGTCGTCGGCCAGGAACAGGCAGTGACGGGAATGCTCATCGCACTGCTGTGCCAAGGTCACGTGCTTCTCGAAGGGGTTCCCGGAGTGGCGAAGACTCTGCTCGTGCGCAGCTTCGCCGCCGCGGTCAGCCTGGACAGCTCCCGTGTGCAGTTCACTCCCGACCTCATGCCCAGCGATGTCACCGGTTCGCTGGTCTACGACGCGTCCGCCTCGGACTTCTCATTCCGTCCCGGCCCGGTGTTCACGAACATCCTCATCGCCGATGAGATCAACCGCACCCCGCCGAAGACCCAGTCGGCCCTGCTCGAGGCGATGGAGGAGCATCAGGTGTCCGTCGGGGGACGGTCACGGAAGCTGCCCGAACCGTTCCTCGTCGCAGCCACACAGAACCCCGTCGAGTACGAAGGCACCTATCCGCTCCCGGAAGCTCAGCTCGACCGGTTCCTCTTCAAGCTCGTCCTCGACCTGCCCGAACGGGATCACGAATTCGAGATCCTCGACCGCCATGCCCGAGGCTTCGACGCAGGGTCCCTGGCCGCGGCAGGTCTGCGTCCGGTCGCCGATGCCGAACTCATCGGCCGGGCCCGCGAAGCCATCGCGAAGATCTACATTGCCCCGCAGATCATCACCTACATCGTCGACCTCGCCCGAGCCACCCGCCAGACCCCGTCCCTGGCCTTGGGCGTCTCACCTCGCGGAGCGACGAGGATCCTCGGAGCCGCCCGCGCTCATGCGTGGCTGAGCGGTCGGCACTATGTGACCCCCGACGATGTCAAGGCTCTGGCCCATATGTCGCTGTCGCACCGGGTCATCCTGCGCCCCGAGGCGCAGATGGACGGTCTGGATGTCGGTCAGGTCCTCGACTCGATCATCGCCACGACCGAAGTGCCCCGCTGAATGACCACCCGACTGTTCCTGCTCACCCTTCTCGGCCTCGTGCCCGTCATGCTGGTGCCCACATGGCCGACGGCCCTGGTCGTGGCCGGTGTGATCGTCCTGGCAGCGGTCCTCGACTTCTTCGTCGTCCCCCGGATCCACGGTTTGGAAGTCCAGCGCACACCGGGACCGATGGTCCGCCTCGGCGACAGCACCCACAGCACGCTGACTCTCATCAATGGGACCAACCGCCGGTTGCGCCTCCACGTCCGCGACGCCTGGGCACCAAGTGCCGGGGCGGTCGAGACCCGTTCTCGTCACGTGCTGGAACCGGGCGAGCAGACAGAGGTGATCACCGAGCTGGAGCCGATGCGACGCGGCGCGCTGCCTGGCGATCTGGTGACCGTGCGCAGTCGCAGCAAGCTCGGGCTGACCCATCGGCAGAAGAGCATCGATGTTCCCGCCTCTGTGCGTGTTCTGCCACCTTTCGTGTCCCGGAGGGAGCTGCCGTCGAAGACGCAGAAGCTGCGGGAGCTCGAGGGGCGGTCCGCGGTGATGATACGCGGAATGGGCACGGAATTCGATTCGCTGCGCGACTACGTCGACGGTGACGATGTCCGGTCGATCGACTGGCGAGCCAGCGCCCGCGCGCAGAATCTCGTTGTCAAAACCTGGCGGCCGGAGAAGGATCGTCGCGTCGTCATCGTCGTCGACTCCTCCCGGTTCGCCGCCCGTCGCTGTGGTGAGGGAACGGTCTTCGACGCCGCGCTCGAGGCGTCGCTGCTGCTGACGGCCCTGGCCACGGGTGCCGGCGATCGGGTCGATGTCATCGTCGCCGATGCCCGGGTGCGGGCCGTCGCATCGAGCCACCGGGCTCATGATCCGGTCCATGACCTGTCGGTGGCGCTGACGCCTGTGTACCCGGAGCTCTACGAGGCGAACTGGGAGTCGATCGCCGCTGCGGTTCTGCAGACCTCCCGGCAGCAGGCGCTCGTCGTCTTGGTCACTCAGCTCGATGAGGCGACCATCGCCGAGGACATCCTGCCGGTGCTGCCGACTCTCACGGCACACCACCGGGTCGTCGTCGCCGGAGTCGAAGATCCCGCACTTGAGGACCTGGCTGCCCGGCGCGGCGACGCCGACGACGTCTATACGGCGGCGGCCGCCGAGGCCGAGATGCTCGCGACGGCGTCGCTGCAGTCTCGGCTGCGCGGACTCGGCATCTCCTCCGTCCAGGCTCTGCCGGAGAAGCTTCCCGGAGCGTTGGCCGATCTCTACATCCGGCTCAAAGTCTCCGGCGGGCTGTGACCGCGACCCCGCTCAGCGGCGAACTGTCAGCGACAATTTGATCAGCGGTCGGTGGAGATGACCGAGTATCCGGCCTGATGCTCGTCGAGATCGGCGCTGAGTCCGGCTGCGGCGGCGCGCTTGCCGAAGTACCACGCGTAGACGACGACAGCCACGGTATAGGCCACGCCGATGGCAATCTTGACCGCCGGCGGAATCGGGTTCGGGGTCACGAAACCCTCGATGAGTCCCGAACCGAACAGCAGCAGCACGAGACCGCCGGCGACGACGAGCAGCGACCGAGCTTCGGAGGCGAGCTTGTCGCGGCGCAGCCTGGGGCCCGGCACCACCCAGGCGAAGAAGAGACGCAGACCCGCGGCAGCGGCGAGGATGACGCAGCTGATCTCCGGGATCCCGTGGGGCAGGATGTAGAGGAAGAAGTCGGAGGCCCGGTCGAACTCGAACATCATCGCTCCGGAGAAGCCGACGTTGACGGCATTCGAGACCAGCCCGACGATGACATAGCCGCCGGTGATGCCGAGGAGGACGAACTGGACGGCGATCCAAGCGTTGTTCGTCCACACGCCGACGGCGAAGAAGCCGTTCGGATTCTCTTTGTAGTAGTCGACGAAATCATGTTCGGCGAACTGTCGTCGGAACTCTCGATCCCCGAAGGTCTCGAGCACTTCCGGGTGCGTTCCTGCCCAGATGCCCGACAGGACGGCGACGGCGAGGAATCCGGCGGCCACGATGACGAAGTCCCATCGCAGCCGGTACAGCGACAGCGGCAGACTGATGACGAAGAACCGTGCGAGCCCGGACAGTCCTCCGCTGGGCACGGACGAGAGATGATTGCGGGAGCGGTGGACGATCGCCGACAGCCGAGCGGCTTCGAGAGAGTCGGGAGCCACCGTCGTGATCCGCGACAGATCCTTCGACGCGGTCCGGTAGAGCTCGAGGAAATGGGTCGTCTGCTCGGGTGTCAGCGTGTTCTTCTTCGCCAATGCCGAGAGCTCCAGCCAGTCATCGCCGTGCAGCTGGGCCAGCAGGTTCGGATCCATCCCTCCACCCTATCGGAGACGACGCCTCGGGACCGCCGACTCAGCGGGAGGCACACGGCAAGCTCTCGGCGAAACGACCACCTCGGAACGCGGCGATATGACACGATGGTCGGGTGAGTACTCTGATCACCGGTGAAGCCGTCGAACTCAACGTCCAACCGGCCGCTCTCGCGGCGCGGGCATTGAGCTGTCTCATCGACTACATCGTCTATTCGCTGGTGAATATCGGTCTGCTCATCGCCATGTTCTGGCTCATGCTCAAGGTGCTCGATCTCAACGGACTGCTTCTCGGCGCACTCATGACCGTGATGACGATCTTCGTGTTCGTGCTGCTGCCGATGCTCGTCGAAGTGCTCAGTCACGGTCGTTCGCTGGGCAAGCTCATCCTCGGGCTGCGCGTTGTTCGCGACGACGGCGGTGCGGTGCGGCTGCGCCATTCCTTCATCCGCGCTCTGCTGTGGCCGTTCGAGATCGTGTCCAGCGGCGGCGGCATCGCGGCTCTGTCCGGTCTGCTCTCACCGCAGGCCAAGCGCCTCGGCGACTATCTGGCCGGGACCATCGCCGTCAGCGAACGCAGCCGACCTCTGCCGCCCATGCACACCCATGTGGCTCCTCATCTGCACGAATGGCTGAACCGCACAGACGTGACAGCGATCCCCGATGGTCTGCATCGGCGCATCGTCGCGTTCCTCGCAATGGCGCCCCAGCTCGGTGCGGAGTCGAGGTGGCAGCGAGCGATCGAGCTCGCCACCGAGCTCAATCCCTATGTGGCTCCGGCCCCGCCGGAGGGAACGTTTCCCGAACAGTTCCTGTCAGCGGTCATCCATCGGCAGCGCATCGCCGAAGTCGAGAAACAGCGCCGTCGGAGCGACCGTGCGGACGCTTTCCGGTCCGAAGTCGACACGCTTCCCCACGGCCTCAGCCTCACCCGCCGCTGACGACGCAGTCTGACTGTCCGGCGCTGACGCCGCGGTCCCGGCCTGCGACCGGGTTCGCCCGCTCCGCCGCCGGACCGGACCGGCATTGCTCGATCAGTACCGGTAGTGCTCGGGTTTGAACGGTCCTGCCACGTCGACGCCGATGTACTCGGCCTGTTCCTTGCTCAGTTCGGACAGCTTCGCCCCGAGCGCCGGCAGATGGAGGCGCGCCACCTTCTCGTCGAGTTCCTTCGCCAGCCGGTGCACCGAGTTGCCGTAGTCATCGTGGGCGTTCCACAGCTCGATCTGGGCGAGCACCTGATTGCTGAATGACGCGCTCATCACGAACGACGGATGGCCGGTGGCGTTGCCCAGGTTGAGCAGGCGCCCTTCGGAGAGGACGAGGAAGTCCGTACGGTCACGACCGAGTCCCGCCTCGGCGGGCACGGGCACGCTCCACTCGTGGACCTGCGGTTTGATCTCGATCTTCTCCACTCCGGGCAGGCGGGACAGCCCTGCCAGATCGATCTCCTCGTCGAAGTGGCCGACGTTGCCGACGATGGCCCCGGGTTTGAGCGTCTGCAGCACGTCGACGTCGAGGACCCGGGTGTTTCCGGTCGTGGTGATGATGATGTCGGCCTGGGGAGCCACCTCGGCGGGGAGATCGACCTGGTAGCCGTCCATCGTGGCCTGCAGCGCACAGATCGGATCGATCTCGGTGACGATGACGCGCGCACCCTGCCCGCGCAGCGCTTCGGCGGCACCCTTGCCGACGTCGCCGTAGCCGATGACGACGGCGATCTTTCCGCCGATGAGGACATCGGTGGCACGGTTGAGCCCGTCGGGCAGCGAATGGCGGATGCCGTAGCGATTGTCGAACTTCGACTTCGTCACCGAATCGTTGACGTTGATGGCAGGGAACGGCAGAGTCCCCTGTTCGGCGAGGCGGTAGAGGCGGTTGACTCCTGTAGTCGTCTCCTCGCTCACGCCCTTGATTCCGGCGGCCAGACGGGCGAAGCGTCCGGGGGCCGATTCGATGGACGCGGCGATCTGTTTGAGCAGGACTTTGAACTCCTTCGAATCCTCGGCGCCGGCGGTGGGCACTCCCCCGGCGGCTTCGAATTCGGTGCCCTTGAGCACGTACATGGTGGCGTCGCCGCCGTCGTCGAGGATGAGGTTCGGTCCATCCGCGAAGTCGAAGATCTTGTCCGCGGCCCACCAGTACTCTTCGAGGGTCTCGCCCTTCCATGCGAAGACGGGGACGCCGGCCGGGGCTTCGGGGGTGCCGGAGCCGACGACGACGGCCGCTGCGGCCTCGTCCTGGGTGGAGAAGATATTGCAGCTGGCCCACCGGACGTCTGCACCGAGTGCGACCAGGGTTTCGATGAGGACCGCGGTCTGCACGGTCATGTGCAGGCTGCCGGCGATGCGGGCCCCGGCCAGCGGAGCCGTCGAGGCGTATTCCTCACGCAGCGCCATGAGGCCGGGCATCTCCCTTTCGGCGAGGCGGATCTGGTGTCGGCCGGCCTCGGCCAAGCTGAGATCGGCGACCTTGAAGTCAGTGGAATCGAGCACGGTACCTCCCATACGGCGGGCTGTCTGATCGGCTTCGAGTCTATTGCCGGGCAGGCGGCTTGTCGCGTCATGCTCGCTCTGCGGACAGCGAAGACCGGCAGCGAGCGGTCATATCCCTGCTGCCCTACTGCCGAGAAACGGAAGCAGAGAAGCGGCTGTCGTCGATCCGGCTTCAGGCGTGAGCGTTGACGAAGTCCGTGACCCGGTGGGTAAGCGCGTCCACCTGCGCCGAATCGGCGGCTTCGACGTTGAGTCGGACGAGGGGTTCGGTATTGGACTTGCGCAGGTTCACCCACCAGTCCGCACCCTGCAGGCCGATACCGTCGAGGTCGTCGACGGTGTTCTCTGGGAAGTCTCCGGCATGTGCGGCGAAGTCGGCGAGCACAGCGTCGGGGTCGGCGACGGTGAAGTTGATCTCCCCCGACTGCACGAACCGGTCATAGTCGGCAACCAGACGGGAGGCGGGAGCGCGTGATTCGGCGAGGGCGGCGATGAGGTGACAGGCGGCAAGCATTCCCGAGTCGGCCCCGAAGAACTCGTCGAAGTAGAAGTGCGCGGAGTGTTCGCAGGCGAAGACGGCTCCAGTTTCGCGCATGAGCGTCTTGATTCCCGAATGGCCGACCTTCGACCGCAGTGGGTGTCCGCCGGCGGCGGTGATCGTCTCGGCCACGCTGCGGGAGGTGATGAGGTTGTGGATGACGGTGGGTCGGTCGTCGCCGAGTGCCCGGGCCCGTGCGATCTCGCGTTCGGCGACGAGTGCGCCGACGGCCGAGGCCGACATCGTCGCGCCTGTCTCGTCGATGAAGAAGCAGCGGTCGGCATCCCCGTCGAAGACGAGTCCGAGATCGGCGCCGTTGTCGACGACAGCGCGTGCCGCGTCCACGAGGTTCTCGGGTTTGAGCGGGTTCGCCTCGTGGTTGGGGAACGTCCCATCGAGTTCGGTGAAGAGGCCGATGACGTCGAAGGGCACCGAGGCGGCTCCCGCGTCCGTGCCGAAGACCTCCCCGAGGAGACGCCCGGCCATGCCGTTTCCGGCGTCAAGCACGATCGACAGTCCCGTGACCTCATCGACATGGGTGAGTTCGCGGATCCGTGCCGCGTACTGCTCCCGCATCCGGGATGCTGCGCTCTCATCTTCGGCGATGGTCCGGCCGTCGGTCTGCGGTGCGGTGATCGCGAGTTCCCTGACTCGCGAGAGTCCGGAGGCCAGGCTGACTCCGGCGGCGCGAGGTCCGCAGATCTTGATCCCGTTGTAGTCGGCGGGATTGTGGCTGGCCGTGATCATAGCGCCGGGCAGATCGAAGATTCCCGAGGCGAAGTAGAGCTGATCGGTCGAGCACAGCCCGAGCAGGACGGCCGTCGAGCCGGCAGCGTCGACTCCCGCGGCGAAGGAGTGGGCGAATCCGGGAGAGCTCGGTCGCATATCGTGCCCGATGACCACCTCGGTGGCGGTGTGGATCTCTGCCATGGCTCGGGCCGTCGCCCAGCCGAGGGCGAACAGGATGTCGTCGTCGAGCTGGGCGGGAATGCGACCGCGGATGTCGTAGGCTCCGACGGCGGCGTCGAGGGCAGCCGTCCGGGCTCGTCCGAGTTCGGAGTCAGTCAGGATCTGCTGGGCGGGATCGATCCGGGTCGAGCTCGGCTCGCGGTGGCTCATGAGTCGCCGATGATGCGCAGGTGACCGTGTCGACGTCCCGAAGCGGCCGGATCGTCGGCCGGTCCCGGTGTGGTCCGCGCAGGGGTCTGATCGACCCGATCGGCGGCCTCGCGCACGGCGTCGGCGATCGCCAGCAGGTCGTCATGGCTGCGTTCGGGCACGGCCTGCCCGGAGTCGATGCGGATGAGCTGCCAATCCACAGGCGGGGTCAGCTTCGCCGCATGTTCGGCGCACAGGTCATGAGCGCCCGGTTCGGCTCGCCTGCCCAGAGGTCCGATGACGACGGTCGCATCGGCGTGCACGTACGTCATGGTGGCGGCGGCGGGGCGCGAGCAGCTGACTTTTGAACACATTCTCACGGCTGACACAGTCCCACACTCTACACGCCGCGCCCCGCCGATTCGCTCAGGCACGGCGGCACCGCACGTAGAATGAAGTGCTATGAGACCAAGGCGACATCGCGACCGACATGGGCGGGGTCTGCGGTCTCCGCTGCACCGGGCCGAGGTGCCCGCGCGGCTGAGTCGGGCGGAGAGTTTTGCGAAGGTCGCGGCCGCTGAGTTCGCCCGCATGCGCAGGCACGAGCCCGTCCTCCTCGCCGAGGTGGTGCTGGCCGTCGATTCCGTCCCACCGGCGAGTTCGACCGAACCGAGCTTCGGCCGTGTGTTCCCGGCGGCCGGGGACCGTCCCACTCATATCGTCCTCTATCGGCGGGTGATCGAACATCATGCCGGCAGTGACGCCCGGGATGCGCTCATCGCCGAGGTGGTGGCGGACCAGGTCGATATCCTTCGTCGCACCTGAGATCCGCAGTCACCGCAGGATCCTGGTTCGCGAGACCTCAGCCGAGCCGGATATCCCGGTAGGCCACACCTGCCGGGGCGGGCGCCGGGACGACCGTGGAGATTCCGTCCTCGGTGGTCACGACGAGGGTCGCATGCACCCCATCGGCCTGTGAGCCCGAGGCTTGGGATCCTTTGAGGACGAGTGCGCGCACCGACTCCTCGGAGACGTCGCTCGGATTGAGCACGGTCGTTCCCGTCGGGTTGAGGTCGATCGATTGAGGATCGGTAAGCGTTCCGTCGTCGAGCATTCCCTGCACCTGCACATGTCCCTGACCGGGCGAGAGATTCAGGGAGGACTCACCGGTGCGAGGAAGCGCCAGAATCTGGGTCTCGGCGAGGGAGTCGGTCGACGGGATGCTGCCGAAGTCGGCGGCTCCCTGCTCTCCGTCTTTGCCGATGAAGGCTCCGGCCTGGACGCGCTGAGAGGATTCGACGACGAGGCTCGTGGCGTCGAGGTCCCCGAGGTCGGCCTCGGCAACACCGCGGCCGACAACGGTCATCGATGAACGGGGAATGTCGATCTCTCCGTCCGGCCCGTACGCCTTCAGGGATACCTCGGCGAGGTCGCTGCTCGGGTTCGCGACCCGGACTCGCACGTCCTTGCCGCCGAGACCGGTGAGCACCTGCTGGCGATCGGCCCCCGCCCCACCGGATGCGAGGTCGATGCCCTGCGGCTTGAGTCCGTCGAGGACGGTCTCCTGGACGGAACCGGCCAGGACTCCGCCGTCGACGGTGACGTCGACGGCGAGGGCCTCGGCACCTCCTGCCAGACCGCCCAGCGGGACGGCACGCTGCTGACCGGCCTTGATGCTGAGTTCGGTCGGTTCGGCGGATTCGCCGCCCGGGGTCATGAGCGCAACCGTCGCCTGGACGGGAACGTCTCCCGGGTTGCTCAGCAGCAGCTGCGAGTTCGAGCCGGTGGCTCCGGATCCGGCGACGATCCGGAAGCTGCTCGATGCCTGGGCACAGGTGAGGGTGGCGAGGCCCGTGAGGTCACCGGAGCTGCCTTCGACGGTTTCGAGGCCGGTTGTCAGGGCTGGAGCCCCGGGGCGGGCGAAACCGGTGACGAGCTTCGTCGAGTCGATGCTGTCGTCTCCGGAGACGAAGCCCTGGCCGGATGGATTGTCGAAGTCGATCGAACCGCCGAGATCGGCGACCTGGAGTCGAGCTGAGGAGGTCGAACCGTCTGCGGCGCCGATCGGCGCGGAGGCGGAGACGACACGGGTCGAGACCTTCGAGTCGTCGACGAATTCGGCGTCGGTGCCTTCGGCTTCTCCTGCTGTGAGCAGGGGGCCGGGGCAGACTACGCGGGTGTCCGCGGTGGGCATGCGCACCTGTTCCGGACTGCGGTCCAGCGTGCCCGGGGTCAGCGGGGTGAGGAACGAGGTCATGGCCACAAGCACCCCGGGCATGGCGATGGCCGTGAAGGTGACGATGCTGCGCTGGTGCTTCATGCCTGCTGCTCCTCACGGCCGGTCGTCCGCGTCACATTCCCCGCCCGGCCGAAGGGGATGGCGACGATGAGGCTGAGCAGTCCGAGCACCCATCCGACGATGACACCGATCGGGTACAGCGGTGAGTTCAGCGAGATCTCGACCGTTCCCCCGGCTGCAGGAAGGTCGAATTCGCTTGCCCACGCCTCTTCGCCGGGTTTCGGCTGCGGCAGCGGCTCGCCGTCGATGCTCGCGGTGATTCCGTGCGCTGCATCGGCGATGGTCAAGGTGCGCCCCTCCTGACCGGCCGGCACCGTCGCGGTGGTGCCCTTCATCGCCGCCGTCGACACCTGGCCTTCGGCGTCGCGGATGAGAAAACGGCCGCTGTAGGGTTTGTCGACGCGCCACAGCTGCCCGGAGGAGGTGGGCCCGACTGGCAGGAGCCCCTCGGAGACGGATACCGAGTTGGTCAGTCCGCCGGCCTCGGGGCCGACGAGGACGAAATCGACTCCGAGTTCGCCGAGGATGCTGCCGAGGTCACCGGCGTCATCGGCCGAGAGCGCGGACGCGGCCTGAGCCACGAGCACCTGATCGGGGGTGATCGGCAGCGGCCGGCGCTGCCACGGCCACCCTCCGACGGTTTCTGCCGAGGCCACCGTCGATGTGCCCAGCACCGTGCCGTCGGCGGAGGCGATGAGGGTGGCCAGAACCTCTCCGTCGACATTGTCCAGGCGGAGGGTGCGCGCTTGGGTCTCCCCCGCTGCGCGGTCAGCGGCCAGCGCGGGGACGTTGCTGTCGGAGGTCGCGGTGACCGCTTCGGGCGAGGACGTGGCCCGGCCGGCGCCGATGGCGATGAGCCCGATGGCCGCTACGGTCACGAGCCCGACAAGGCCGCGCATCGGCAGCCGGCCGGATGCCGCGGAGGCTCCCTTGGCCGCACTCTTCGCAGAAGACGAACCGGTGTCTCGGCTGCGCCCAGGTCGGCGACCGACGGTGCGGTCGGCGCCGAGGGACAGCAGCAGGATCGACCCCAGGCTGACCAGGGTCAGTCCCGCTGCGGGGTATGAGGCGATGAGGTGGAACGGTCCCGTCTCCGCGGGCAGATGCACCTGGATCGCGGCGAGGATGAGACCGCCGACGTAGAGTCCGACCGCCCAGGTCAGGCGGGAGAGTTCGAGCCGGGCTTCGATGAGGGTGAAGAAGGCCAGGACGAGCATCGGCAGCATCAGGACCGGCACCCAGAGCCCGAGTGTGTCGGCAGCGACCCCGCCGAAGCCGAGATCAGAGATCAGCTTCGCCAGCCAGGACATGTCGAGCGGAGCAGGGAACCCGACGGCAAGCAGATAGGTCGGCGCGGACTCGGTGGCCGTGGTCTGTCCGGGCATCGTGAGAAGAGTTCCCGGCTCGCGGACGACGGCCCACAGCCACGGCCAGCCCAGGAACACGGTCGGGGCGAGCAGCCACAGATGGCGCAGGCCGCGACCTGCCACGAGAAGCACCGCGGTGCCGAGGACCGTGACCAGCAGGAGCAGTGGAATGCCCGCGGTGATAACGAACAGCAGCAGGCCGGTGCCCGCTGCCGCAGCGATCGATCCGCTCCTCAGGCTGCGGCGCAGAGTCAGCACCGCCAGCGGGGCACAGATCCAGACGAGGATCACACCGAGGCGGCCGTCCGACAGTGCGGCCGTGAACAGCGGAGAGGCGATCCACAGCAGTGCTGCGAAGCTGCGCACCCATCGCCGTGCCAGCAAACTCCCCGCGCCCGCGTATGCGGTGATGGCGGACAGGATCGGTGCGGCGAACAGCAGGGAGCGGACCATGACATCGACATGGCCGAAGAAGAGCAGGGAGAGGACACCGAGGACAAGGTGGTAGGGGTCGGCCGGCACCGCCGCACCGGTCGAGACGTCGAGGTGACGTCCGAGGAGACGGTCGACGATCTCACCGAAGCCGATGTCGGTCGAACCCAGTGCGCCGCCGTCGAGGTGGCCGGGGCCGAAAAGTCGGAAGCTGATGACCCCGCTCATCACCACGGCGGCGAGGATCACATAGGTCAGGGGTGCGCGCAGCAGACTGGAACCGCCGGAGATCTCCAGCCGGGAGAAGGAGTCGATGGCTTCTTCGGTGTCGCCGACCGGGTTGAGTTCGGCATCGGCGTCGGGACCGCCGGTGGGAACCTCAGCTGGGCGAGAGTCATCGCTCTCACCGCTCATCGTCCGGCGTTGGACGGCGAGTTCTTCGTCATCGGCGTAGAGAGCGGCGACATGTCCGGTGTTCGATCGTCTGGCCACACGGTTGCGACGGGCGTTGGCGCGTCTCAGCGGGGCGGTGGTCGACACATCTGCGGGAAGGCCGATGAGCGCACCGAGGTGCCACCCGGCAGAACGCAAGTTATTCGACAGCAACCCGCTGATGACGCGGCCGAGGTGGCCGAGAGCAAGGAGACAGAACAGTGAGACCAGCCCCTGGCCGGCGAGGCTGAGACGGTAGCGCTGCTCCGTCCGGATCTGGGACTTCGACCTCGGCGGGTGGGGCGAGGAGCCGAGTCGGGCAGCGGACGCAGCGGAGATCTCCATCCGCGCTCGCGGGGCCAGCAGCACGCGGGCGCCGAGGTCGCGCAGACGACGGGAGTATTCGAGACCGGAATAGGCGGGACCGAGCACACGGGAGGGTGCCCCGATACGCTCGAGTTCGGTGGTGGCCATGAGCAGGCCCGGCAGGTCGAGACCCAGAGTCTCGATCTGACTGTCGCGCTGGCCCTGGTCGATTTCCCCGGAGCCGACGGGGTTGAAACGCTCCCCCGCTGAGGTGGTGCTCACTCCGGCGGAGACGATGCGGCCGGAGCATATGAGCTTCGGTCCGACGGCGGCGATCGATTCCGTCTCCCCTATGGCGTCGAGCAGCTCATCGAGGCAGTCTGGTTCGGGACGGGAGTCAGGGGTGAGGAACCACAGGAAATCCGACTCCGCGATCTCCGGCATCTCACCGGCTTCGCGGACCGTCCGCCCCCCGAGATCCACCACGGGGATCGCGGGGTAGTGCGGACGAAGAGCTGTTTCGAGCTCGACCTTGCTGGCATCGTCGCCGGAGACGACGACGATGGTGACGGCTTGACTCACACGACCTTTTTCTTGAGCCGGCGGCGTTCGCGTTCGGACATTCCGCCCCAGATGCCGAAGCGCTCATCGTTGGCGAGAGCATATTCGAGGCATTCGGAACGGACGTCGCAGGAGGCGCAGACCCGCTTGGCTTCACGAGTCGATCCGCCCTTCTCCGGGAAGAACGCCTCGGGGTCGGTCTGAGCGCAGAGGGCCTGGTCCTGCCAGGACAGTTCACCGTCGTCTGCGGCTCCCAGCAGCAGGGACAGCGGAGAGACGGCGGAGTTGTCCGGCGGCAGCGGCGTCAGATCGCTCGGATCGACGGCCAGCGGATCCGGCAGCGTCTCGGGTGTACGTGCTCCCGGTTCGATGAACCAGTCTTCGGCACGGCGGGAGGTGACTCCCGGTGCGGCGGTGAAGTCTTCTCTCTCCCGCCATTCTCTCTGTGCACTTTGCACGGTTTTCCCCTTTCTCACGCTCGAGCAGGTCCAGTACCGTGACTGAGGCAATCAGTCCGATGTACGGTCGAATCCTGAAGGATCCCTGCTCGGCGCGTTCCCCTTAGGTATAAATTACACGCGTGTCATTACCGCCCCGTCAAGCCCTTATGGAGTATCGAGACACCCCGTGAGACCCTATTCGAACACGCGTTCACATGCACACGCGCCTGCAACCCCATATATAGGTCACGGCCCAGTCATCGGGCACAACCTGTGGGATTCCCCTGAGCAAACCTGGAGAATTTAGAAAGTGCGCACCCACAGTGGGATTATGGAGAGATGAGAGTGGAATCACCGGTGGCTTGGCATGAATGACCGTCTGCTCACCGTCTACGCGCCTCCCGTCGAGGAAGAGATCGCGTCGGGCTCCGACCTCTCCGCGATCCTCATCAACGCCCTCCGGCGCAACCGCATCGACCTCAAGGACGGCGATATCCTAGTCGTCGCCTCGAAAGTCGTCTCCAAGGCCGAGGGACGCCTGCGCACGGTCTCGGATCGTGCCGAGTTCGAGAAGCTCGTCGCGGAGACCGGCACCCACCTGGTCGCTGAACGCTCCTATCGCTCCGGCACCACCGTGCAGATCGTGCGCACCCCGGCGGGCACCGTTCAGGCCGCAGCGGGTCTCGACCAGTCGAACTCCGGCGGCGCCGTCGTTCTCCACCCACTCGACAGCGACCGGTCCGCCGACGGACTGCGCCGACGGGTCGAGCAGGCCTTCGAGGTGCGCATCGGTCTGGTCATCTCGGATACGAGCTCACGGCCGTGGCGGGTCGGGGTCGGCGATATCGCCATCGGCCTGTCCGGGTTCTCCGGTCTCGACGACCAGCGTGGTCGCCCCGACGACGACGGGCGCGTCCAGACCGTGACGGTACGCGCGATCGCCGATGAGATCGCGGCAGCCGCCGACTTGGTCAAGGGCTCCTCCCGCGGACTGCCCATGGCGTTGGTCCGCGGAGCCGGCGGCTACCTCGACAACGGCAGCGAAGGCGCCCGTGCACTCTCCCGCGAACTCGGCGAGGACTGGTTCCGACACGGCCATGTCGAAGCCATTCAGCGCGGTCTGGGAGTCACCGACCTGCCCGGCAGCGCCCCTGCCGGCGACAACAGCGACGACATCCTCGAAAGAGTGTCTCGAGCGATCCGCGTCGTCCGCGCCGGGCAGTCGCGGACTCCCGGCCATGCGGCGTGGCGGATGCGCATCGAGGGGTCGGGATCGCGGATCACGCTCAGCCCTTCTGACTCGCCGGCGACCGCCCAATCGGGCGGCCCTCCGCTGCTCGAGGCGATGGTCGGGCTCGGATCTCTCGTCGAACGCCTCCATACAGCTCTCTTCGCCGAGGATCTCAGCGCGTCCACGCGCTATCACTGGGTCGATGGTGAGCTCGGGGCCTTCCCCCGCGGGGTGACGATCGACATCGGCCTCATCGTTCACTGACCCACCCGACAGGCTGCACTCGAAACACGATCATGGAAGCGGATATGGATCTCTCAGTCATCGCGCGCACCGGCGGGCCCGTCCTCATCTGGCGCGGACCCGATTTCGATCGACTCGACCTCACCGGTCCGGTCGTCTCGAACTGGGTGAATAAAGGAGTCGGCCTCTTCAGCGACTACGACCTCGGACCGGACTTCACTCTCTTCGCTCCTCTGCCTGAGGGCCTGCACTGGCGCGAACTCGTCGCTGTCCTCAGCGTCCTGCTGGCCGGGGGCCGCGTCGTCATCGCGCACGAGGCACCGGACGAGGACTTCATGGCCCTCGTTCCCTTCGGCCACGAGGATGATGACCAGGTGGCCGATGCCGACGAGGTCTTCGTCTTCAATCCCCCGGCCCTGGCGCTGAGCACCCCGGTCGATGCCGACTTCATCGACGTCAATTCCGCCATCCGCGCCTACCCCGATGTCACTGCTCGCCGCCTCGGTGCTTCGGGAATCCTCGAAGTGGACGATCAGGTCATCGACTGGACGAGTTCCGAGTCGACCGACGCCGCCCGACCGCAGGGACTGCTCGCCTCGAACTCGACCCCGCTGCCCGGGGAATGGCCGCGCTTTCTGCAGCACCTCCTCGGCGGTGGTGAGGTCCTGCTCACCAGCAGATTCGACGATGCTCGCATCACGGACCTGGCCGCCGGGCTGGGCGTGGTCCATGGCACACTGGGCACATGGACAAAGTAGTTGATACCCCCGCAGCAGCGGTGGCCGACATTGCAGATGGATCATCGATCGCCGTGGGCGGCTTCGGTGTCGTGGGCGTGCCCGAATTCCTCATTCGGGCCCTCCAGGACCAGGGAGCCAAAGACCTCGAGGTGATCTCGAACAACGCCGGCGTCGACGGCCGCGGACTGGGCATTCTGCTCGCCGACGGACGACTCCGCCGCATCATCGCCTCGTATGTCGGCGAGAACAAGGAATTCGCCCGTCAGTACCTCTCCGGTGAACTCGAGGTCGAACTCACCCCGCAGGGCACTCTGGCGGAGAAGCTGCGCGCAGGAGGCGCCGGCATCCCGGGCTTCTACACCATCACGGGCGCCGGGACGCAGGTCGCCGAGGGCGGCATGCCCTGGAAGTACGACTCTGACGGCAACGTCGTCAAGGAATCTCCGGCCAAGGAGACGAAGGTCTTCGACACCTTCGGAGAAGACAAGGAATACGTCCTCGAGAAGTCCCTGGCTCCCGACTACGCTCTTGTGCGCGCCGCGATCGGCGACCGGCACGGCAACCTTGTGTTCCATTCCTCGGCACGGAACTTCAATCCCCCGGCCGCACAGTCGGCTCGCATCACCATCGCCGAGGTCGAAAAGCTCGTCGAACCCGGAGAGATCGATCCGGACATGGTCCACGTGCCAGGCGTCTTCGTCCACCGCGTGGTGCCGCTGACGCCCGAACAGGTGGCGGACAAGCCCATCGAGAAGCGCACCGTACGAGAAGCCTGAGGAGACACAGAAATGTCATTGACACGCAATCAGATGGCGGCCCGTGCCGCCCAGGAGCTCGAAGACGGCAGCTACGTCAACCTCGGCATCGGCATGCCGACCCTGGTGCCCAATTTTCTGCCCGAGGGTGTCCACCTCGTGCTCCAGTCGGAGAACGGCCTGCTCGGCGTCGGCCCGTACCCGACCGAGGATGAGATCGACCCCGACCTCATCAACGCAGGCAAGGAGATCGTCACGATGAACCCGGGCGCCGCGTACTTCGACTCAGCGGCGAGCTTCGGGATGATCCGCGGCGGCAAGATCAACGCCGCAATCCTCGGCGCCATGCAGGTAGCCACGAACGGAGACATCGCGAACTGGATGATCCCGGGCAAGATGGTCAAGGGCATGGGCGGCGCCATGGACCTCGTGCACGGTGCCCAGCGCGTCATCGTCATCATGGACCACGTCGCCAAGGACGGTTCGCACAAACTGCTGAAGTCGTGCGAACTGCCGCTGACCGGAAAGGGCGTCGTCGAGCGCATCATCACCGATATCGCCGTACTCGACGTCAGCGGTGACGCGTTCACCCTCGTCGAACTCGCCCCGGGCGTGACCGTCGACGAAGTCAAGGAGAAGACCGGCGCCGAGGTGATCGTCCCCGAGGACGTCCCCACCATCGAGGTCGCCGCCTGAGTTCCGAGTGACCGGCCCAGGCCTCACGCGTGTAGTGTCCGAACGAGGACACTTGGTGATCGAACAGTGGTCACGTTCGGATGCTCTGATCGCTCAGAAATATCCGAACGTGACCGCTGTTCTGTGTTCTGCCGCCAGCGCACGGCAGTCCTGACCGCCCACGCGCTGGCGTCGACCGCCGCCGAACACCGGCTTCGTCCGTCAGGGCCGTCGGACGTTGCTCGACACCGTTGGAAGCGCAGATTGTTGGGTCGATCCACGGTGGTTACGTTGAAGAAATCACCGTGGATCGACCCAACAATCACTCTGCAGGGGCCCTGCACACCGGTCAGCAGGGGTGTGTAAGCATTCGCAGGGGTGAGTTGAGCAGACGAGCTCAGCCGCCGGTGGTGGCGGACAGCGCGTGCTCAGCGGCCGGCAGCTCCGGAGTTCAGTCCGGTGGTCGCCACGAACAGGTCGCCGTGGCCATCAGCCGTCACCGTCGGTTCGTTTGCCGCAATGAACGCGCTCTGCCCACGCTCGAGGGTGAGCGTCGAGCCGAGCGAGCTGAGTGTGACAGTTCCCGCGGTGCACAGCACAATCGCCGCGCCGCGCCGTTCCACCGTCGTCATGCGCGGGCACCGCAGTGCCTGCAGAGCGAAATCATCGGTGGGTCCCAGCAGCATTCCCGAGTGATCGGGCTCGACCATCCGAGGTGCACCGGCATGGAAGTCCGTGATCTTCGACAGCTGTTCGATGTCGACGTGCTTCGAGGTCAGCCCGCCGCGCACGACGTTGTCGCTCGAGGCCATGATCTCGATGCCTGTGCCGAAGAGGTAGGCATGCAGCACTCCGGCGTCCATGGTCAGCGCTTCACCCGGCTGCAGGTGGACCCGGTTGAGCATGAGTCCGACTAGCGCACCGGGGTCATGGGGATAGTCGGTGACGAGCTCGCAGAACGTCTGCGCCGGATCGACCGCACTGCCTGACCGGCTGATGTGTCCGACCGGCAGTTCGTCGATTCCGCGGGCGGCCACCTCGTCGACGAGCCCAGGTGTCCGCGGATCGCTGAGGATGATTTCGACGGCTCGAGACAGCGCCTTGGACTCGCTGAAGGACTTCAGCGCTGCGATGATCGCTCCGAGCACGTCCAAGGACGGCGGAGTCAGCGGCTGGGAGAGCATCCGTTCGAACGTGGCTCGCACGGCCTTGCGCGGACGGAATCCCGTGAGCGCGTGGAAGTCGGTGAGTGCGTAGATGAGCTCCGGTTTCGCCGAGGCGTCTTTGAAGTTCCGGTCGGGAGCGTCCAGTGCCGGTCCGGCCGCTTCCTCGGCGGCGAATCCGGCCCGGGCCTGTTCGCGGTTCGGGTGCACCTGGATCGACAGGGCCTTCCTCGCCGAGAGCACCTTGAGCAGGAACGGCAGTCGCGCTCCGAAGGACTCGAGGGAGTCATGGCCGAGCAGACCTTCAGGGTCCCCCGCCAGGTACTCGATGAGGTTGGGTCCGAGCCGCGGCTCGGCCTCGGTCGCCACGCCGCCCGTTGCCTGCTGCCCGCCGAGGCGGTTCTGCCGTTCCAGCGGAGCCTGAGCCCGCGTGTGCCCTACATCGAGTCGAGAGGGGCTGACCGGATGTGCTCCGAGCCAGAGTTCCGCGCAGGGGGTGCCGTCCGGGACTGTGCCGAGGATCGCGGGAATCGCGTCGGTGCTGCCCCATTCGAACTTCTTGACCGTATTGTGCAGACGATGCACTGCGGGCCCCCTTTGACAGGATCGAGTCGGAGTCACATCCGGTGACTTCCGGTTGTGCTCAGTCCAGCCTAGCCCCGCTGTCGTGGCCGGAGTCGGCACTTCACTGACTGTTCAGCCGAAGTCACAATCTATTCACCGCTTGTCACCTGCGCAGATACATATGGCCCGGTCACTGCCGCGACCGGAATCGTCTGGGAAACCAGACAGTGCCCCGAGGGAGATCCACAATGGGGTCCTCCTCGGGGCACTGGCCGGCAGGCGCTGTACGCCCCTGTCCTCGATGCCTGGTGTCAGCCGACTACGCGGATGACCTTGGCTCCACGGTTCAGCATCCAGCTGTAGCTGCGCTTCGTTGTGTTCGTCCGCGTCGAGCCGGCATCGTACATCTGGCCCTTGGTCTCGGAGATGATTCCGATATGACCGGGGATCCAGATCAGGTCGCCGGCCTTGGCGTCCTTGAGCGAGATCTCCTTGCCGGCGTAACGCTGCTGACTGGTTGTGCGCGGCAGTTTGATGCCGTTCTTGCCATAGACGTACTGGGTGTAGCCCGAGCAGTCCCAACCGGACTTCGGCGAGGTGCCGCCCCAGACGTATTTGACGCCGAGGTTGGCCTTCGCATCCTTGATGATGGACGCACGCTGGGCTGCGATCTTCTCGGCCTTGGACGGCTTGTCCTTCTTCTTGTCGTCGTCCTTCTTCTTATCGTCCTTGGACTTGTCATCCTTCTTGGAATCGTCCTTCTTGGAGTCGTCCTTGGACTTATCGTCCTTCTTGGAGTCGTCCTTGGACTTATCGTCCTTCTTGGAGTCGTCCTTGGACTTATCGTCTTTCGAGCCCTTGTCGTCTGCAGAACCTTCCCCGGAGTCTGCAGGCGACTTGTCATCGGTGGAATCGTCTCCCGGCGGCGTCGTGCCGCCCGGAGCATTGTCGTCGCTGACTCCGCCGGCGATCGAACCCTTGGCAGAGAACTCGGTGGTCCCGTAGCCTTCGGCCCAGACCAGACGTGCGCCTTGGAAGAGCTGCTCACCGCGGCCCTTCTTGTAGACCACGTCCGACTTGGGGTAACCGAGGTGACCCTTGACGGTCCCCTTGTCACCCCAGTACTTCATGATCGTGCCGGACGTGTAGTGAGCGCCGGTGGTCTTCGACCAGTAGAACGAGCCCTTCTCGAAGCGCTGCGCGACGCCCCCGCCCTTGAGGCCGCCCTTCTCCGCGGAGGTGGGCAGCCCCAAGTCGGTGACTGCATTGCCCTTGTACGCCGAAGCGATCGCTCCGGACAGGTGGTAGGCGCCGGTCTTCTTGGACCAGTAGACGGTGCCCTTCTCGAACTTCTGTGCCTTGGCACCAGCGACGCCCGTGACGTCGTACTCCTTGCCGAGAGCTTTGCCGAGCTTGTTCTTCTCGGCGTACTTCTCGATCGAGGTCTTCGCCTTCGGCTTCTCGGTCTTCTTGTCGTCGTCCTTCTTGGAGTCATCCTTGGACTTGTCGTCGTCCTTCTTGGAGTCATCCTTGGACTTGTCGTCGTCCTTCTTGGAATCGTCCTTGCTGTCGCTGGGCTGTTCGCCGGTCTTCAGGATCGAGTTGACCGTCGAGCGCATCTCACCCAGCTTGGCGTAGAAAGCGTCACCCGGGCAGTCGGTCTGTCCCAGATCGCGGTGGCCGACCAGGTTCGACTTCGTCGCCTTGGAGATTCCGTTGATCGAGAACTTCCAGGCGATCGCCGAGGCGACGGCGTCGCGGGTCTTCTTCGGCGGAGCCGCGCTGTTGTAGGTACCCAGCACGGAGATGCCGAAGGTTCCGGTGTTGTGTCCGGCAACGTGAGCGCCGATGACGGCCTTCGAGACGTCACCGCCCCGAGCGTGCCAGAGACGGCCGTACTTGTCTGCGACGACGTTGTATCCGATGTCGTTCCAGCCGCGACCCTGCTGGTGGTAGGCCTGAATACCACGGATGATTCCGGGAACGTCGGCAGCAGAGTAGCTGTTCGAGCCGGAGGTGTGGTGAACGACGGCCTGCTTGATGCCGCTGGCGTAGTCGGGGCTGCCGCGGTAGGCCTTGGCACCCCACGAGCTGCGCGAACCGATCTTCGGCTTCGACACCTTCTTCGCCACGGTGTCCACCGTCGACGATCCGGGTACGTAGTTCTGGTTGGTCACCGTCGCACCGGCCGCCGCGTCGACGTTCTCTGCGGATGCCGCCTCGGCGTCGGTCGCGTCCTCGGTCGACTGCTCCGGCGCGGTTTCAGCACCGGCGGAGTCGCCGCCGACCTGATCGTCGAGCTCGACGGGATCGTTCTCGGCGACGGCCTGAGCGTCGCCGGCGTCCCGCTTCGGATCGACGAGCACGAGTTCGGCCTCGCTCGGTGCGGAGTCACCGAGGATGCGCATCTGCACAGCGGAAGCGTTCGACACCGTCATCGGCTCCGAACCCTTGTTCTGGGCTTCTTCCTGCTGCTCTTCGTCCAGGGTGTCCCAATTGCCCCATTCCGACCCCTGCTTGGTGCGGACCTGGATGCGGATATTGGACTTCGACTCGGAGAAGGTGAAGCCGACAAGGCTCGGGTTGTTCGCGGGAACATCGAGGACATCGGAGATGAGCGCGATGTTCACTCCGTCTTCGGTCTTCTGACGGACCGAACCGGAGATGTCGTCTTCGCCCTCGGCCTTCGACTCGTCGGACGAATCCTTCGCGTCCTCGTCCTCGGACTTCGGGGTCTCGGTCTCTGCGCCCTCGGCAGGAGCCTGCTCGGTCTCGGACGGAGCCGATCCCTCAGACGGTGCGGCCTCGTCGGCTCCAGATGTCAGTCCGGCGGAGACGTTGTTGACCGAGCCCGCAGACGCCGACGCCGACGCGTTGACGATATCGGGCACCTTGGCCGAGGCCAGGGCGGTCTGCGACTTGAAGATATTCGGCAGATTGCTCGTGGCGCTCTGGTTGGCGGCAGTGGCGGTGGAATCACTGGAATCGCGGGCGCCGGGGACGTTGAGTCCCTCTTTGCTGACGTTCAGCGCCTCTTTGGACACATCAGGCGACGTCGTGGCTGCGGAAGCCGACGGTGCCGTGACCGCTAAGGTGCCGACCAGCGCAATAGAAGCGCAGCCCGCAACTGTGGGCAATAGATATTTCATCGTTACAGCCTTTTCGAGGAAGACAGGGAAGTTCAGGCCTCGAGGTCCCCTTCACCGTTGGCAGAACGGTGGGCAACCCCAACATCTCAAAATTGTTACACATTTTCGGCGTGTCAGACTAGCCACAGAGCAGAATATTCTAATTACACGAGTGTGGTTCCCAGCATTGGCAGGGGACACACCGAGCAAAAGATTTTCCCGGAATCGTCATGGGATCGACTGATTCGGTCATTGGTCTCATCACGACCGACCCCACAGCGGCGCCTTACGGCACGTAGCAGATCGCCTTCGCGTCGGCGTCTTCGCCGTTGTCAGCAGAGGTGTCGCCGGCACCCTGTGCCAGCAGCTGCGGCCCTGAACCGGGGTTCGGATCGAGTCCCGCATCGACTCCGGCAGCGGCTGACAGGTCGCTTCCGGGAACCGAGAACGCGCCTTTGTCCTCTTCCGAGGACTTCGACGACTCCTCGATCTTATCGGCTACCAGCTGATGTGCCACATCGAAGTCGGGCTGTGACGGAGTAATGCGCGGCGGAGTGAGGTCGACGGATTCGATCTTCTGCGACTTCACTTTGAGCGCGAGGTCGACGAACGAGTCCACCTGAGACGATGGGATGTCCGTCGACACGGCCCCCGGAGTGGCTTTCGCGATCGACTGGTAACGGGTGAGCACGGTGGCCGGATCGAGCTGTTTGACCATCGCCGTCTGCACACAGCGCTGGCGGACCATCCGCTCGTAGTCGCTGGAGAACTCTCGGGAGCGGGCGAACCACAGCGCGTGGAAGCCGTCGAGCTTCTGTTTGCCCGGTTCGATCCATCCCTTGACCGGCCCATGCTCGCCCGTGGTCGGATCGACCTTCGACGAAATCGGCACTCGCTTGCCGGAGACGAGGGTGATTCCGCCGAGGGAGTCGATGAGGTTCTCGAATCCCTTGAGATTGATCATCGCGTAGTACTGGACCTCGAGTCCGGTGGCGCCCGAAACGGCGTCCATCGTCGCCTGCTCGCCGGCAGTCTTCGGGTCCTCGAACTCATCCTTGTGCTGTTCGCCCTGCTGGAAGACGGCGTTGAGCAGACATTCGTCCCCGCAGCTGTATCCCTGCGGGTAATGCTTGTGCAGCGGAGAGTCGTCCGGGAACGGCACGTTCTCCATATTCCGAGGCAGGCCGATGATGACGGATTTGCCGGTCTTCGCATCGATCGAGACCAGCGACAGCGAGTCCGGTCGGATTCCCGTCCGCCCTTTTCCGGCGTCCGAACCGAGCAGCAGGATGTTGTATCGGCCGTCGACGGGCTTGAGTGCCTTGCCCGAGGCGAACAGGTCGCTCATCAGTCCGCGCTGCGAGTTGAGAATCGTCGTCCCCCAAGCCAAGGGGCCCACGACGATGAGCAGGAGGGCACAGAAGGCCGCCACGAAGCGTTTGCGGGCCCTTCTGGAGATCGTGACGATCCGGATGCGGCGCAGGGTGTCGAACAGGCACACCGCCCAGTTGATCGCGATGACGGGCACCCAGATGGTCAGAAATGTGAGAATGAACGGGTTCGTGCCGATGGTGAAGAGGAACGTCCGGCTGATGAGGACGATCACACCGGCGATCAGGGCAAGGATCCAGCTGATGGCGGTGATCGACAGAGAGATCTTCGCCCAGCGGCGGTGGCCGAAGAGCAGCTGCACTCCCCCGGGCACGAGAGCCGTGACGAGCAGCAGAAGCCACGCCCGCACATCACGCGTCGGCTGCGAAGCATACGACGGGTGGCGGATCGGGTCCACATATCTCGTTTCGGCCACTGACTTCCCTTCGCTTCGGGCTCTGCTCACGGACTGCTTCCGGCATCGACATCCGTGGGTGGCCACGCACAGGTCGCATCGCCCCAGAGGATGTCCACAGCTGACAACTGTGCCAAAGAGACTTCAGAGTCCACTGTGTTCACCTATTGTGTCGCGTGAGAACCATCGATTCCGGCACATCCGCGCCGCGCATGTCGGATTCGTCGCGTGTGCGATTTGACACAGACAGAAGATTTGACACAAACAGAAGAACGGGCGCTGCAGACTCCCGTCCGGGGGAATCCGCAGCGCCCGTTCGACACGGACCGGCCGGCACCGAGCGGCCATGACCATGTGCGGCCAGCAGCTCAGATCTCGAGCCCGGTTCAGGCGAGGAGCTTGCGTCCCATCACCATGCGCTGGATCTGGTTGGTGCCTTCGTAGATCTGCGTGATCTTCGCATCGCGCATCATCCGCTCGACCGGGTGGTCGACGACGTAGCCGGCACCGCCGAGCAGCTGCACGGCGTCAGTGGTGATCTCCATCGCGGCATCGGAGGCGAAAGCCTTCGCCGCGGCGCCGAAGTACGTGAGGTCGTCGTCGCCGCGTTCGCTCTTGGCGGCGGCGGTGTAGGTCAGCTGGCGTGCAGCCTCGAGCTTCATGCCCATATCGGCGAGCATGAACTGGATCGCCTGATTATCGGCGATCGACTTGCCGAACTGCTGCCGATCCTTGACGTAGGCCAGGGCATAGTCGAGCGCGCCCTGGGCGACGCCGACGGCCTGCGCTGCGATCGTGACTCGAGTGTGGTCGAGGGTGCGCAGGGCGATCTTGAGACCTTCCCCGGGCTCACCGACGATGCGGTCGCCGGGCAGGCGGACATTGTCGAAGAGGAGCTCGCGGGTGGGCGAGCCCTTGATGCCGAGCTTGCGCTCCTTCTCTCCGAAGGTGAACCCCTCATCGGACTTCTCGACGACGAAGGCGGAGATATTGCGTCCACGGGCTCCGTCGGGGTCGGTCACGGCCATGACCGTGTAGTACTCGGATTCTCCGGCGTTGGTGATCCAGGTCTTGACACCATTGAGGATCCAGTCGTCGCCGTCCCGTTCGGCGCGGGTCTTCATCGATGCGGTGTCGGATCCGGCTTCGCGCTCGGACAGCCCGTAGGAGAATCCTGCTTCTCCGGCGGCCACGGACGGGAAGTACTTCTTCTTGATCTCTTCGCTGCCTCCGAGCTGGACGGGCATGCTGCCGAGTTTGTTCACAGCCGGAATCAGCGAGGACGAGACGCAGCCGCGTGCGACCTCTTCGATGATGATCGCCACTGCCAGCGCATCAGCGCCCATGCCCCCGTACTCTTCGGGGATGTGCGCGGCGAAGAAATCCGTCTCGACGAGGGCGTCGTGCGCCTCCTGCGGGTAGCGGGAGTCCGCGTCGACCTCGGCCGCGAACGGCGCGATCTTCTTCTCGACGACATTGCGGACCGCGGCACGGATCTCTTCGTGCTCTTCGCTGGGCTGGTACAGGTCGAACATCATTCTCCTCAGACTTATCAAACGTTCAGCAAGCCCTATTATTCCTGCAGCGCCCGGCCTTTGTCGAGAGCGACCTGCCGCAGCTGGCTGCGATAGTCGTCGAGACGTGTGCGCACAGCCTCGGCTTCGGCGCCCTGCCCGGCCCCGAGAATGCGCGCCGCCAGCAGGCCGGCGTTCTTGGCGCCGCCGATCGAAACGGTGGCCACGGGAACCCCTCCGGGCATCTGCACGATGGACAGCAGCGAATCCATTCCGTCGAGGTACTTCAGCGGCACGGGGACTCCGATGACCGGAAGCGAGGTCATCGATGCGATCATTCCGGGCAGATGGGCCGCTCCCCCGGCTCCGGCGATGATCACTCGGAGGCCGCGATCGGCCGCGGACTTGGCCCACTCGACCATGTCCTCGGGCATGCGGTGGGCAGAGACCACCTCGGCGCTCGATTCGATGCCGAGTTCGTCAAGGGCGTCGGCGGCGGCTTTCATCGTCGGCCAGTCCGAGTCCGAACCCATGACGATGCCGACCGGAGCCGCCGCGTCAGTGGAGCGTTCATTCGCTGTGGTCATGGGGGCTTCCTTCGTTGCAGGCGGTTGATATCTGCGGATCGGTGCCGGGTGGGTCCGGGGTGCAGTCGGCGCCGGGACTCAGCGTGTGCCGGATTCGCTCTCGGCCCGGAGGTTCTCCGGAGTGGGCATCTGCGGATGCGGATCGACGTCGACGCCGGCGATGAAATCGGCGGCATGCCGCGCTCGAGCGAGCACGAGCTGCCGATCCTCGCCGTAGGCATTCACGTGGCCGACTTTCCGACCCGGGCGCACCCCCTTGCCGTAGAGGTGGACCTTGACCGCCGGGTCGTGAGCCATGACGTGCAGGTACGGCTGATAGAGATCCTCGTGATCAGCGCCGAGGATGTTGACCATCACGGACACGTCCTCCCGTGCTGCGGGGCTGCCGAGGGGAAGGTCGAGAACTGCGCGGAGGTGCTGTTCGAATTGGCTCGTCACCGCTCCGTCCTGGGTCCAGTGCCCAGTATTGTGTGGGCGCATTGCGAATTCGTTGATGAGGAACCCCTCGTCAGTCTCGAACATCTCCATCGCCATGACGCCGGTGACCTCGAGTGTGCCGGCGACAGTGAGGATCGCTTCGGTGATGGCCCGCGCCTTCTCATCACGCAGATCGGGAGCCGGGGCGATGGCCTCCTTGCACACGCCGTTCTGCTGCCAGGTCTCGACGACCGGCCACACTGCGGTCTGCCCCATCGGGGACCTCCCGACCATGACGGCGAGCTCCCGGGTGAAGTCGACCTTCTCCTCGGCGAGCAGCTGGGGAACCTCGTTCAGCCACTCGACGGCCTCGTCGAGGCTGTCGATGACGCGCACGCCCTTGCCGTCATAGCCTCCGCGGGGCGTCTTGAGGATGAAGGGGTATCCGACGCGAGCGGCGAACGCTTCGACATCGGCGACCGAGGTGATCTCCGCCCATGCGGGGTTGGGCAGACCGAGCTCGTCCATCTTCGTGCGCATCCGGATCTTGTCCTGGGCGAAGATGAGGGCATCGGGCCCGGGACGCACTGCGTGTCCGGCCTCGACGAGGGCCTGCAGATGCTCCGGTGGGACGTGTTCGTGGTCGAAGGTGATGACGTCGACGGTCTCGGCGAAGGCCTTGAGCGTCGGATAGTCCGTATAGTCACCGACGGTCACCTCGTTGATGACCTGTGTGGCGGGGGCGTCGGCGGTCTCCGCAAGAACGGAGAAGCGGACGCCGAGAGCTTCTGCGGCGGGGGCGAGCATGCGTGCCAGTTGACCGCCGCCAATGACACCGATTCGAGGAAAAGTCACGTTTTCCATCCTATCTTCCGCGGCTGTCGCGGATCGACTGCGGTCATATCGTGGATCGGCCGAGCGGTCGGCAGCTCATCTCAGTCCCAGTCGCCACAGTGAGGTCACTTCGGCGCTGCGGGCAGCGTGGAGCGCCTCGGCGGCATCAGCGGCGCGGGGATGGCGGGGCACCGTGTCGATGCGTTCGAGCACGCGCAGTCCTGCCGCCTCGATGCGTTCGCGGAGCTCACCTGAGGGCCTGAGGCCCAATCGTTCGGCGAGGTCGGAGATGATCAGCCATCCCTCCCCAGCCGGTGTGAGGTGGTCGGTCAGCCTCTCGATGAAGCGATGGAGGACAGCGGAGTCCGGATCGTAGATGCCGATCTCGAGTGCCGAGGTCGGCTGGGCCGGCAGCCACGGCGGATTGCACACGATGAGGTCGGCACGACCAGGCGGAAACAGGTCGGTCTCGATCACGCTCACATCGGCACCCGGACAGAGACGGTCGAGGTTCTCACTGGCGCAGGCGACGGCGCGCGGGTTGATGTCGGTGGCCACCACTGTCGCAGCGCCGCGCCGCAGCAGGATCGCGGCGAGGACTCCGGTCCCCGTTCCGAGGTCGAATGCGGTGCCGGTCGGCTGCGCGGAATCCGTGCCGGGCGAAACCGAACCGGCCTGCCTGCCCCACGGCAGGGGCGTCTGCGCGACGAGATCGAGGTACTCTCCCCGCACAGGCGAGAAGACGCCGTAGCGCGGATGGACGGAATCGCCCAGAGCCGGGATCTCGACTCCTCGCAGCTGCCATTCATAAGCGCTGAGCACTCCGCCGAGTTCGGTCAGCGACACGCAGACCGGTCCGGCGGCCGGGCCGTAGGCGGCGCGGCAGGCCGCGGCGACGTCGGGGGCACGGCGCAGCGCGAGGTCGAAGTTAGGGCCGAGCTCGACGACGACTCTGCCGAGCAGCCGGGCCCGCTGCTCGATGGCGTCACGTTCCGCGAAGAATGACAGAGCGGGGTCGAGAGCAGGGCCATCACTGTCCCCGGATCCCACGAATTGGTCTCTGCCCCGTCTGTCGCGGGATCGGCCCCGGCCGCCGCGACGGCCGCCGGAACGTCGACCCCCGGCGGCTTCACGGTTTCCGCCTCGGTCGCCCCTGAGCCGACGGCTCATCGCCTGCACGAGTTGACGGCCATTGTGGAAGTCTCCGCGCCACAGCAGTCCCACTCCGGCGCGTGCCGATCGGCAGGCTTCGTCGGCGGTTGTCT
This sequence comes from Brevibacterium iodinum ATCC 49514, assembly GCF_900169265.1. GTDB lineage: Bacteria > Actinomycetota > Actinomycetes > Actinomycetales > Brevibacteriaceae > Brevibacterium > Brevibacterium iodinum. The sequence continues at coordinate 15,035 of NZ_FXYX01000015.1, read as the reverse complement.
CGTCTCCGATGATCTGCACAGTCGCGGGAGGCGGCGCCCCGTTCTCCGAATGCCAGTCGGCTGCGCGGCCGAAGCCGTCCTCGGTCCAGCGGATCGTCGTCAACGGGTGCTCCCAGAAGGTCGGTGGTGGGTCATCTCGGCTGCAGTCTGCACCGCTCACACGACGAGCAGCGGGATCTGCAGCTCCTGCTCCGTGGTGGAACCATGGTGACCGATGAGGGCCAGCGCCGAGGCGGATTCCACGTCCGAATCGACCACGGCGAAGCCATCGGTGCAGATGACGAGGAAATCCCCGATCCGCGGATAGACGTGCGGGGCGACTGGACCGAAATAGCCGCGGTCGATCGCCGAGGCCTTCGGCAGGATGAGCCCGCGGTCGCCGAGCGTCTCGTGCCAGACCGAGAGCACGTCCGCCTCCGCGCCCTCAGCGGCGTAGAGATGCAGTGCGCGCGGCTCTCCGCCGACGTGGCGCAGGCCGGCCTTGAGCTCAGGGAGTTCAGCGAGGTCGAAACGGCGTTCGTGGTCGACGTCGACCATGCCGTGGTCGGCGGTGATGAGCATGGTCGCGTCGTGCGGCAGGTCGGAGGCGAGTCGGGACAGGGCGAGATCGACGCGTTCGAGTTCTTCTGTCCAAGCGGCGGAGTCCGCACCGTGCACATGACCGGTCTTGTCGAGATTGCCCCAATAGAGGTAGACGAGGCGGCGGCCCGGAGCCCTCGCCTCGGCGAGAGCCTGGGCACAGCGCTCTTCCAGGGTCTTCGAGTCCCGGAATCTGCCGCCGCGCAGCGAGGCCCGGTTGAGGCCGCGTCCGGCGAACTTCTTCTCTCCGAGGCTGACCACATCGATTCCGGCATCGGCGAGGCGTTCGAAGAGCGTCGCATCGGGGACCCAGGCGACGGGGTCGACGTCGAGGTTCCACGTCAGCTGGTTGAACACCGCGTCCTTCTCCGGGTCGAGGACGCGGTAGCCGACCACGCCGTGGGCGCCGGGCAGGCGGCCCGTGGCCAACGACGACAGAGAGTTCGCCGTCGTCGACGGGAATCCGGCGGACAGGGTACGGCGTGTTCCGGCCTGCGAGCGGAAGAAGGGAGTGTATCCGCTGTAGCGGCGCAGCTGCTGCTCCCCGAGACCGTCGATGAGCACGACGATCGTCGCCCGGGACTCCCGGTCGAGTCCGAGCGTTCGTGCACGATCGGACATCGGCGCGTCGAGGGCGTCGGCCGCACCGAGGCTCAGCGCCGCGGCGGGAACGACATCGGAGAGCATGGGACCCGCATAGTCCGGGGGCCCCAGGGGCTCAGCACCGGATGGGTCCTGCTGCTTTTGACTCGTCGAGTCCTCGCTCATCAGCGGCGCGACCGCAGCCGGGCATGGAAGACTGCGGCGCGCAGCTTCCCGGCGAAGTCGGCCATTCGGTCGACGGCGGCCTGCCCTTCGGCTTCGGCCGAGACCCGGAGCATGACATCCTCGGCGAAGATCGATCCGCCGTATCCGTGATCGCCCATGCAGTTGGGATCTCCGCAGGTCTCGGGGAAGGCCTCGATGCGCTTCGACGCACCCCACGACATGGTCAGCGAAACTTCGACGGGCTTGTCACCGGGCTTGTAGGCGGCCGGATCGGCGAAGGTGCGGCCGACCATCACGGTGCCCAGGCGATCGAGTTCGATGTCCTCGCTGCTCGTGACGGCGCGGGGTTTGGCGCCGGGTTCCGCGTTCGGATCGTCATCGACGTGAGCCAGCAGGAGGCGGGTCTCGGTGAGAACGAAGGCGGTGACATGCCGGTGGATGGATTCGATGTCGACATGTGTGTCGATGTGGACGAAGTGGGCCAAGACCGGTTCGTCGTAGAGCGAGTCGGCGAGGATGCCCTGAGTGAGCTGGGGATAGTAGCCGGCCGACTGCAGATCGTGAACGAGAACTTCGGGTAATGCCATGCCCACCATTGTGCCCCACTCCTCTGACTTGTCCCAGCGAGGTCGGCCATATCCGGACGCCCGACGCATATGCTGGGACCATGGAAGACTATCCTGCCGGGTGGGAAGCCGATGTCGTCCTCCGCGACGGCGGCACCGCCCACCTTCGCCCGATCACCCCTGACGATTCCGCTGCTCTGGCCCGCATGCACGAGGCCCAATCGCCGGAGTCCGTCTATCTGCGCTTCTTCGCTCCGCTGCCCCGGCTTCCCAAACGCGACCTCGACCGCTTCGTCAACGTCGACCACCACGACCGAGTTGCGCTGATCATGCTCATCGGCGACGACATCATCGGCGTCGGCCGCTTCGATCGGATCAGCGACACCGACGCCGAGGTGGCGTTCAACATCGCCGACGCCCACCAGGGTCGCGGGGTCGGTTCGATCCTGCTGGAGCACCTGGCCGCGGCCGCGCGCGAATCGGGGATCCAGCGATTCACCGCCGAGGTGCTGCCCCAGAACCGGTCGATGCTGCAGGTCTTCCAGGCCGCCGGCTACGAGGTCTCCCGCGGGTTCGATGACGGTGTCGTGGCCGTGGAGTTCGACATCGATCCCACGGCGCGGTCCATCGAAGTGCAGGCCTCCAGGGAACACAGAGCCGAGGCCCTGAGCGTGCGCACGGTCCTCCACCCCGCCTCGGTGGCGGTGATCGGCGCCAGCCGCAAACGCAACTCCACCGGCCATCTGCTCATCCGCAACATCACGGCCGCGAAGTTCACCGGCGACCTGTGGGTCGTCCACCCCGAAGCCGATCAGATCGCCGGCGTCCAGGCCTATCCGAGCCTCGCCGATCTGCCGGGCAAGGCCGACCTCGCGGTCATCGCCGTGCCCGCCGAATCCGTCACCGAGGTGGTCAAGGACTGTGCCGTGCACGGGGTCAAAGCCGTGCTCGTCATCTCCTCCGGATTCGCCGAGACCGGTCCCGAAGGTGCCGAACTCCAGCGCCGCATGGTCGCAACCTCCCGCGCCTACGGAATGCGCGTGGTCGGGCCGAACTCCTTCGGACTGGTCAACGAGGCCGCCGAGATCTCGCTCAACGCCTCTCTGGCCCCGTTCCTCCCGGCTTCCGGAACGCTCGGGCTCTTCAGTCAGTCCGGAGCCCTCGGCACCGCCCTGCTCGCGGCGGCGAAGACCCGCGGACTGGGCATCTCCACCTTCGTCTCCGCAGGCAACCGCGCCGACCTCTCAGGCAACGACCTCCTCCAGTACTGGGAGGAGGATCCGGCCACGCAGACCGTCGGCCTCTACCTCGAATCCATCGGCAACCCGCGCAAGTTCTCGCGCATCGCCCGTCGAGTCTCCCGCGTCAAACCCGTCGTCGTCATCAAGTCCGACCTCACGGGGCGGGAGCTGCCGCCCGGGCATATCGTGCGCACCTCGTCCCTGGCGCCGAACACCCTCGACCAGGTGCTCGAGCAGGCGGGAGTGATCCGCGCGGATACGATCCACCAGCTCTTCGACCTCACCCAGGTGTTCTCGACCCAGAAGCTGCCGGCGGGCCGCCGGGTCGGTGTCATCGGCAATTCCGCGGCGATGAGCACCCTGATCATGCAGCGCGCCCGTTCCGAAGGTCTGCGCGTCGACACCGAGCCCGTGTCCCTGCACCCCGAGGTCGATGCGGAGACCTTCCGGACCGAACTCGATGCGATGTATGCCCGCGACGACGTCGACTCGGTCATCGTCACCTTCACCCCGTCGGCGGGAGCCGAGGAGTCGGAGATCGCCGCGCTGCTGTCCGAGGCCGCCGCACAGTCGGAGAAGACCACTGTGGCCTGCTTCCTCGGCATTCAAGGTGTCCGCGACGAACTGACCAGCTACCTCAAGGACCAGGACGGCAACCGCGTCTCCCGCACGGTGCCCAGCTACATCGGCCCGGAGGATGCCGTGTGGGCGCTGGCCAGGGCGACAGACTACTCGCGTTGGCGCGCCGCCGACCACGGTCGGTACGTCGAACTCGACGACATCGACGACAAAGCGGTGCGTTCGATCATCGATTCGGCTCTCGACGGGGCGCCGCTGGGCACACCGGTTCGCCTCGAACGCGATGCCACGAGAGACCTGCTCCGCGCCTACGGGATCGAGGTCCTGCCTTATATCGCTGCTTCCTCGGTCGACGAGGGGCTCGCCGCCGCCGAGAAGATCGGCTATCCCGTGGCGCTGAAGGCGGTGACGAACGTGCTCCGGCACCGCATGGAGCTCGGCGGGGTGCGCCTGAACATCGATTCGCCCGAAGAACTGGCCGAGGACTTCGCTGCCGTGCAGCGGATCATCACCCAGGTGATCGGCGACGACGAGCCCCTCGTCGACGTTCAGGCCATGGCCCCCCACGGTGTCCCGTGTGTCATCCGCGCCGGTGAGGACCCCCTCCTCGGACCGCTGCTGTCCTTCTCTCTGGCCGGGGACACGACCGAGCTGCTCGGCGACGTCTCGCACCGGGTCGCGCCGCTGACGGATCGGGAGGCCGACGACATGATCCGCACGGTCAAGGCCTCCCCGCGCCTGTTCGGCTACCGCGGTCTTCCGCCGATGAACATCGACCCGCTCATCGACGTCCTCGAAAGGCTCTCGGTGCTCGTCGAACGTCATCCGCAGATCCTCGAACTCGTCATCCATCCGATGATCGCTACGGAGACCGAGGGGCATGTGCTCAGCGCCCGTGTCGATCTGCTGCCCGACCCCACCCGCATCGACAGCACCCGTCGCCTGCTGAGCTGAGACGGTTCGGTGCGGAGACGCTCCCAGCTGAAAGGAGAATCCACACCCGCCGCAGGCCGTCTTCGAATTTCACTGTCACAGCGGCATATTGGCGCGTCCTATACCAATTCGCAGACTTGACAGGTAGTGTCTGTATCCGTTCACCACGAAATGTTATGAATTCGTGTTTTAATGAGTGGCCGCTCCGTCGGCCATTGTCTGTGACCAGTCACTGGTCATCCACCGTCCCAGGCATTCGCGGTCAGCGGGTGTCCCATGAGAGCGAGGCCTCACAGTCATGATTTCGCGCAGAGACGTCGTCACCGACTCCGCGATCGCCGTAGTCGCCGAACAAGGAGTCCGCGGGCTCACCCATCGGGCAGTCGATGCACTGGCCGAACTGCCGGTGGGGTCGACTTCGAATGTCTACCGCACCCGCGATGCCCTGATCACCGGAATCATGGAGCGCATCGGAGAACTCAACTCCCAGCAGCTCGAGCGTCTGCCGGAGCTGATGCGCGCTCCGGGCGCGGACGCGATCGAGGTCGCCATCGACTTCTGCATGAACTGGCTGACAACGGATCGCAATCGGTTCTACACGATGATGATGCTCAGCCTGGATCCGGCGCTGCCGCCGGAGGCAGTGATCGCCAAGGAGAAGAACCTCCGTGCGATCAGGGAATTCATCATGCGCTTCGCCGGCATCGACGCCGAGTACGCGGAGCGGGTCAACAGCTCGGTCGCGGGCATGATGGTCAGCGAACTCGTCGCTGGCACGGCTGATCGTGCACATGTCGAGGCCTACATGAGGGAGTTCTTCCAGTGGCTGCGTGGCAGCCGCGAAAGCGCCTGAACTTCGACACGGACCCTCCGGGAATGCTCGATTGAGCCGGAGAGCCCAAATCGAACGCTAGAATCGACGGGTGCCCTCCCCCGCTGAGGTCAGGCCTCGGCGCAGGCGGGTGTTCGAATCGAACAGTTCGTGTGTCAAAGGAGTTCCATGCCCGAAGGCAGAGTCATCGAAGTCGACGTCTCCTCAGAGATGGAGAGTTCGTTCCTCGAATATGCGGTCTCGGTCATCCACTCCCGCGCACTGCCCGACGCCAGGGACGGTCTCAAACCCGTCCAGCGTCGCATCGTCTACCAGATGGGCGATATGGGGCTGCGCCCCGACCGCGGACATGTGAAGTCCTCCCGCATCGTCGGCGATGTCATGGGCAAGCTCCACCCGCACGGCGACACTGCGATCTACGACGCCCTCGTGCGCCTCAGCCAGGGCTTCATCATGCGTGTTCCCTTGGTCGACGGCCACGGCAACTTCGGCTCCCTCGACGATGGTCCCGCTGCCCCGCGCTACACCGAGGCTCGACTGACGACCGCGTCGATGCACATGATCGCCGGGCTCGACGAAGACGTCGTCGACTTCGTACCGAACTACGACAACACGCTCACTCAGCCCGAGGTCCTGCCCAGCGCCTTCCCGAATCTGCTCATCAACGGCGCCTCGGGCATCGCCGTCGGCATGGCCACGAACATGGCCCCGCACAATCCCGGCGAAGTCATCGCCGCCTGCGCCCACCTCATCCGCAATCCCGATGCCGGACTCTCGGAGCTCATGCGCTTCATCCCCGGCCCGGATCTGCCCACCGGCGGGCGGATCATCGGCCTCGACGGAGTGCGCGAAGCCTATGAGATCGGTCGCGGTACGTTCCGCACCCGAGCCACTGTGTCCATCGAGAACATCAGTGCCCGCCGCAAGGGAATCATCGTCACCGAGCTGCCCTACCTCGTGGGACCGGAGAAGGTCGTGTCGAAGGTCAAAGACGCGGTCGGGGCGAAGAAGCTGTCCGGAATCGCCTCGATCGATGACTATTCGGATCGCAAGAACGGCATGCGTCTGGTCATCGGTGTGAAGAACGGTTTCAACCCCGATGCCGTGCTGGCCGAGCTCTACCGCCAGACCCCCCTCGAGGAATCGTTCAGCATCAACAACGTCTGCCTCGTCGAGGGGCAGCCGCGGACCTTGGGACTGCGCGAGCTGCTTATGGTCTACCTCTCCCATCGCATCGACGTGGTGCGCAGGCGCACGGTTTTCCAGCTGCGCAAGGCCAAGGACCGGCTCCACCTCGTCGAAGGTCTGCTCATTGCGATCCTCGACATCGATGAGGTCATCCAGCTCATCCGTTCCTCGGACGATGCAGCTACGGCCCGCACCCGCCTCATGGACGTCTTCGAGCTCTCCGAGCTGCAAGCGACCTACATCCTCGATCTGCAGCTGCGTCGGCTCACGAAGTTCTCGCGTCTCGAACTCGAGGCCGAACGCGACGAGCTGAGGAAGACGATCGACTACCTCGAATCGCTGCTCGCCGATGAGGCGAAGCTGCGGGAGCTCGTCGCCTCGGAACTGGAGTCCGCGGCCGAGGTCATCGGCTCTCCGCGACGCACCGTTCTCATCGAGGGCTCGATGAAGGAGCTGACGGCCAAGGGCAAGAAGGCTCCTGCGAACCTCAAGATCGCCGATTCTCCCTGTCGAGTGCTGCTGTCGACCTCCGGACGCATTGCGCGCACCTCGGATGCCGCTCCGCTGGCACGTGAGGGTCGCCGCTCGAGCCATGATGCGCTGGTCTCGGAGATCGTCACCACCACTCAGGGCAAGGTCGGCGCCATCACCACCACCGGTCGACTGCATATGGTCGACGTCGTCGATCTGCCTGCCCTGCCGCCGGCCGCGGCACGGCCCAATGTCGCCGGCGGTGTGAAGATCGCCGAATATGCGGCGCTGGAGAAGAACGAGAAGATCATCGGTCTGATCGACCTCGACCGGGAATTCGTCCTCGGCACCGCCGACGGCATCGTCAAACGCGTGTCGGTGGCCAGCCGGCCGAACAAGAACGAGTGGGAAGCCATCACCCTCAAGGGCAAGGACTCCGTCGTCGGGGTCGCCCAACCCGAGGACATCGACGATTCCCTCTCCGTATTCGTGACCTCGAATGCTCAGCTGCTCGCCTTCGACGCCTCCGGTCTGCGTGCACAGGGCTGGAACGCCTCGGGCGTGGCCGGAATCAAGGTGGCCGCCGAGGCGAAGGTGATCTTCTTCGGAATGACTCCGAAGGCGGCGAAGACCGACGAGGACGGTGCCGCGGATGCCGAGCTCGGCAGCTTCGCGGTCGTCACGATCGCCAGCGGTGAGAACTTCTACGGCGCCCCATCGTCGTCGATCAAGGTCAGCGAATTCTCCGAGTTCCCGACCAAAGGGCGAGGCACCTCCGGGGTGCGCGCCCACAAGTTCCTCAAGGGTGAGACCGAACTGTCGCTGGCCTGGGTCGGCGACTCTCCGCAGGCTGCCGCCACCGCCGGCGGTGCACGCACGCTTCCGGCCGAGCTGTCCCGTCGCGACGGGACGGGATCGCCGTTGGAGTCGAAGATCGATGTCATCGGCACCCTGCCCCGCCTCGGCGGCGCCGAATCCCACGACCAGTCCCCGGAGGCCGGCGATGACGAATCGGCTGAGGCTTCAGCCGACACCGAAGCTGACGCGGATTCCGCGTCCGGCACCGGCGAAAAGAAGCCGAAGTCCGGAGGAAAGCGATCCGCGGGCGAGAAGCAGCGGGGACAGCAGGGACTGGCGACCAGTTTCGATGAGCTCGATCTCGACCTCGACGAGGCCAAGGACGAGATCGCGCGGTCGAAGTTCGACACCGAAGGCGCCGTGATCGTCTCCCATGACGAGGACGACGAGGACGACGACTCCGCCCTGTTCTGAGCTCGGGGCCGACTCAACGGCGGGGCCAGGCCGCACCGGTCGGCACAGCGGCTGGGCCCACCACCTCGGTGTCGGGCTCAGCCGTCGGTCACTGGTCTGAGTTCTCGGGATCGTCGTCGAGGTCGAGGTGCATCTTGGCTGCGGTGCCGCGCTTCATCTCGCCGATGGCGGTCTCGCCGAGTCCGTGGAGCGAAATCGAATCGCGCGGTTCGAAGACGTAGTCGTCCGAGGCCGAGAGCACTCGTGCGGTCTCCTCGTCGGTGAAGATCGTCCCGGGATCGGCCACGGCCGTCAGGCGGGCGGCGAGGTTGACGCTGGAGCCGAAGATATCGCCGAGGCGGGAGAGCACCCGTCCCCAGACGAAGCCGACGCGCGCCTGGGGCAGGTCCTCGGCGGCGGTCACGCGCTCCATCAGCGTCATGGCGATCTCGGCCCCGGCCAGCGGAGTCGAGGCGGCGAAGAACACTTCATCGCCGACGGTCTTGATGACCCGTCCGCCGCCGGTGGCGACGATGTTGTAGGCCATGCCCTGGAACTCCTGGACCATGTCCGCCAGCTGCCGTGGCTCCATCTTCTGCGACAGGCGGGTGAAGGAGACGAGGTCGATGAATCCGACGGCGCGGGCCAACGGCATCGAGGAGTCGTACCAGCCCTGCCTGTTGTCCATGGCCAGCCCGTCGGAGACGTTGACGTTGAGACGGCCCATGACGTCGGCGAGGTTCCGCCGCCAGGAATAGGTGAGCATCTTCTGCAGCGGGTCGATCATCTCTTCGACGACGGCCAGGGCATCCCGGCGCGCTTCCGGATCGGTCAGTCCCTTCTCCTCGGTGAGGAATTCGACGAGGGTCTCCATCTGCCAGACGACGAGGCGGTCCGTCGTCTGCCCGATCGCTCGGGCCAGGGACAGCGCGGTGGTCTGGTCGATGAGCCCGTCGGCGACGGGCTTGGCCCAAATCCGCAGGGCGTGCGCATCGCTGACGGTGTAGGCCTTATCCGTCGGCTTCGCCTGGGACATGCCGAGGGCCCGCCACATCTTCCGGGCCGAGACCGTGGAGATTCCACCGAGCTTCGCGGCCTCCCGTCGGTCGAGGACGCGCTTGCCCTCGAGCAGGATCTCTTCGAGTCGCTCGGCCGCGGTTCGGGTCTCATAGATCGTGTCGTCGAAGTCGGGACCGTCCGCGTCGAGAGCTCCGTCGGCGTCGTCCTCATCGATGATCGGCAGCGCTGTGGTGCGCGGATCCTCGCGCAATCCGCTGAAGAAGTCCTCATCGACATCGATGTCCGGGTCGGCGTCGGCGGCCCCCACGTCCGTGGTGGCTGTGTCCGGATCAGCGGTCAACTCGTCGGCGAGCTCGTCGCCGACCTCTCCTGCCTGAGGAGCGGATCCGGTCAGGCCGCCGACAGGTTCGTCGTCACCACCGACATCGCTGACGACTCCGCCGTCATCGAACCGATCGTCCGCGTTCGCCTCGACGTCCTCGGCGGCGACGGTGTCAGTGGAACGGTCGTCCGCCTCGGCGCGGGATCGCGTCTCACCCTCCCCCTCCGGGACTGCCCTCATCGGAGCGGCGGGATCCGTGCGACTCGCCGCATCACTATTCGCCGCACCACTATTCGCTGAACTCGTCTGAGAGCCTGGATCGGCCTGGGCCTGGGCAGCCGTCTGCGGATCACGACCGGTCTGCGGTGTTTCACGGTCCGACTGAGTTCTGTCGTCAGACTGGTGGCCGTTCGTGGAGGAGCCGTCGGCGTCTGCCACCTCGGGTGTGCCCACACCTTCCGATTCGACGATGTCGAAACCGGCGGTGAAGTCCGAAACCGCCATCAGTCTTCGCTCCTCTCCGCAGCGGTCGGGGCCGCGGCCGGACGCAGATGGTGAACATCTCCGGCGCTTAAGCACACATGATCGTCGATGATGAGGTCGGCTCCGGCGTCCAGCCCCGTGGCGGTGCCGATGATGTCGGAACCATCGGGCTTTTCCACCCGAACCCGCGACCCGAGCGTCACCATATGATCACGCACTCTCCGCGCTGTGCGGCTGTCGCGGAAATCCTCATCTCCATAGTCGATCAGCTCTCTGTAGCAGGGGATCAGTGTGCCGAGAATCGAGACTAGCAATGCTTCATGATCAATTTCTGAACCGTCGACTCCGGTTTCGATCGCCAGCGAGCTCGCGTCTTCGCGCGGCAGATCAGCGGGCTCCAACCGCGTGTTCAGCCCCATCCCCAACACGATCTGCGGTCCGCTGACCAGGGGTTCGACGCGTGCGAGGATCCCGCACAGCTTCCTGCCCTCGGCGGTGAGCACATCGTTGGGCCATTTGATCGCGGCCGGCACCCCCGCCTCGGTGACGGCAGAATGCACGGCCTCACCGGCGATGAGCGGGATCCACCCCCATTGGGAGAACCCCGCCGGGGGTGTGAGCAGAATCGACCACGTGAGCGACCGGCGGGCGGGCACCGTCCAGGTCCGGCCCAGACGACCGTGTCCGGCGTTCTGGAAGTCGGTGCCGCGGATGGTGAATTCGGCCACGGGCGAACCGGCGTCGGCTCCTTCTCGGACCACTCGCGCAAGTTCGTCATTCGTCGAAGTGCAGCTATCGTCCCAGATCAGCGGCGGAAGCGAGAGACCACGGTCGGCAGCGTTGCGGCGCACTGAGTCGACGTCGACGAGGAGGGAATTGTGTTGGCTGTTCACCAGTCCACTCTAGATTCTTTTGGTGAGAGTGCACAACGAAGTCTCACGTCATCGTTATTGTGGAGACATGACGGATACTCCACGGACCACAGCCGAGCGCATCGACGCATTCACCCAGCGCCGAGAAGCAGCCCACACGGGCAATCAGCGCTCGGTGGACAACCAGCACAAGCGCGGCAAACAGACCGCCCGTGAACGCATCGACGCCCTCCTCGACGCCGACTCCTTCCAGGAGATCGACGAATTCGCCCGCCATCACAATCACCAGTTCGGGATGCAGGACAACCGCCCCGACGGTGACGGAGTCGTCTGCGGACTGGGCACGATCGAAAGCAAGACCGTCGCGGTCTTCGCTCACGACTTCACCGTCCTCGGCGGATCCCTGGCCGAAGCCAACGGCCGCAAGATCGTCAAGGTGCAGAAACTTGCTCTCAAGCTCGGCTGCCCGATCATCGGCATCAACGACTCGGGAGGCGCCCGGATCCAGGAAGGCGTCGGATCGATTGCGCTGTTCGCCGAGATCTTCCGCCTCAATGTCGCCTCGTCGGGAGTGATCCCCCAGATCTCGCTCATCATGGGTCCCTCGGCCGGCGGCGCCGTGTACTCCCCTGCCCTGACCGACGTCACGATCATGGTCGATCAGATCAGCCACATGTACATCACCGGCCCCGATGTCATCAAGACCGTTACGGGAGAGTCCGTCGGCCATGAGGAGCTCGGCGGCGGACGGACGAACAACACCGTGTCCGGAAACGCCCACTACCTGGCCTCGGACGAGGACGATGCGCTCAACTATGTGCGCGATCTGCTCTCGTTCCTGCCGCAGAACAACCTCGACCCGGCCGATGCCGACGAGTTCGAGTCCGATCTGTCGGTGACTCCCGAAGACGAGGCGCTGGATACGCTCATGCCGGATTCGCCTTCGCAGCCCTACGACATCCTCGACGTCGTCACCGCGATCCTCGACGACGGCGATTTCCTGCAGGTCTCTGAGCTCTTCGCTCCGAACGTCGTCACCGGTTTCGGCCGCGTCGAGGGTGTGAGCGTCGGTGTCATCGCCAACCAGCCCATGCAGCTGGCCGGCACCCTCGACATCGACGCCTCGGAGAAGGCCGCACGCTTCGTGCGCCTCTGCGATGCCTTCAACCTGCCGATCCTCACCTTCGTCGATGTGCCCGGGTTCCTGCCGGGCACCGACCAGGAGTACGGCGGCATCATCCGCCGCGGCGCCAAGCTCATCTACGCCTACGGCGAGGCCACCGTTCCGCTCGTCACCCTCATCACCCGCAAGGCCTACGGCGGCGCGTACTGCGTGATGGGGTCGAAGCAGCTCGGTGCCGATATCAATCTCGCCTGGCCGAGCGCGCAGATCGCGGTCATGGGTGCCCAGGGTGCGGCGAACATCGTCTATCGTCGGAAGCTCAAGGCCGCCGAAGAGGCCGGCGAGGATGTCGAAGCGGCACGTGCCGAACTCATCCAGGACTACGAGGATGCGCTGCTCAACCCGTACCTGGCCGCCGAGGAAGGCTACATCGACGCCGTCATCAAGCCGAGCGAGACCCGCAGCCGGATCGTGCGTTCCCTGCGTGCCCTGAAGAACAAGCACGTCGACGCTCCCGCGCGCAAGCACGGTAACATCCCCCTATGAGCGATGATCTGCAGACCGACGCTGAGCCGAACCTGCCCGGCGGAGTCGACGCCGAGGTGACCGTCACCGGTGAGGATCCCGCCGCCGAGGAGGGCGGGGCCACAGCCTCAGTCGGGGCGTTGCGGGTGCCCTCTGTGGAGGGACGTTCACAGGTGCGCGCCGATGACGGCGAACCGATCAGCGACGAGATGGCCAGTGCGGCGGCTGTGGCCGCGGTCGTGGCGATCCGTCAGGTGGCGATCGCCTATGCGGCCCAGCAGGCCAGCGCGGAGGCCGAGTCCGAGACCCGCAAGGGCGATCGGGCGGGTTTCCGGGCTCCACGCCGCAATGTGCGCAAGCGTCTCCCACAGACCTGGGACCAGCACCTGGGTCGGTGAGGCCCTGCCGGCCCCGACCTTCGTCGGACTCCCGTAGTGGGGTCGGGCTCCCGTGCCTACTGTCGCCTCAAGCGGCAGCGGCGACCGACGGTCGTCTGTTCCCGTCTGCTGTTTCTCTAGTCGGCTTCTTCGCGGAAGAGCGCACGCAGTTCGTCGAAGAGTCTGTCGATCACTGGTCCCGGATCTCCGTCGACCCGTCGCATCCGGGTGAATGTCGCCTTGAGCGCCATCATCGCCAAGGCGGCGACGGCTTCGGCTCGCGGGGAGACTTCGATATCGTCGTCGGCATAGTCACCGGAGTGAGCCCCCATGACGTCCACCGGCGCCGAGGAGGTCCCGTCGAGTCGGCGTTGGATGATCTGCCGGAAGAGCCGTTCGTTGTTGCCCATCCGCGACATCTGCAGCGGGATCAGCGACGGGTCCTTTTTCAGCATGAGATGGTACTGGTGCATATCATCGCGCTTCTCCATCCGAGTGGCGACGATGAATGCGAGCAGATGTTCGAGGTCGGCGACGAGGCGCCCATGGGGCCCCCCGGCTTCGAATTCCTCGATGGCCGGTTGGTCCTCTTCGTCGAAGACGGTGTCCGCGCGACCGAGCAGCGCCTCGTCCTTCGATGAGTAGTAGTTGAAGAAGGTCCGTCGGGAGACTCCGCAGCGCTCACAGATGTCTTCGACGGTGACGTTGTGATAGCCCTTCTCCAGGGCCAGGTCGATGGCGGCACGGCGCAGAGCCTGCCCGCGCTCACGCTTCTTGCGTTCGCGCAGTCCCTCGACCGGCGGTGACGCTTGGACTTCTGAACCAGAACTCATGAGAACAGTATTGCAGTCGCTGCATTTTCACCGGAAATGCGCTGAGCGCCCGTCTCGAGCTCAGTACCCGAGTTTCGCGTTCGTGAGCACCGGAACCGTCTCCGCTGCGGTATCGGCGGCGCTGAGGTCGATCTCGACGATCTCGAGTCGTTCGGCACCGTCGAGTGAGTTCAGCACCTTCCCGAGGGGGTCGGAGACCAGACTGTGGCCGACCCCGGTCGGCCCTTTCTTCGGAACCGGGACGCCGGTCACTTCGGGATCGGCTTGGCCGAGGGCGGTGATGAACATATTCGAGTCCAGGGCACGGGCGCGGGCGAGGATCTCCCATTGTTCGGCCTTGCGCGGTCCCGCCCCCCAGGAAGCGGCGACGAGGGTCAGGCGTGCGCCCCGCCGACTGAGTTCGGCGAAGAGCTTCGGGAACCGGATGTCGTAGCACAGGGCCAGACCGATGTCCTCGCCGTCGACGGTGAAGAGCACCGGCTCCTCCCCCGCCTCGACAGTGTCGGATTCCTTGAAGCCGAAGGCGTCGTAGAGGTGGATCTTCGCATAGTCGCTGCGCTGGCCGTCAGGGGAATAGACGGCGAGCAGGTTGATGACCTTGTCGTTCGTGGCCGCGAATTCGCCGACGACGACGGTGATGCCGGTCTCGGCGGCGAGCTCGCTCAGCGCCCTTCTCCACGACTCGGAGTGCTCCTCGGCGATGGTGCGCAGGCCAGATCCGAACGCCGACATCGTCGCTTCTGGGAAGAGGACGAACCGAGCGCCTGCCGCGGCGGCTCGGCGGGAATAGGAACGGACCTTCTCAAGGTTATCGGCCACCTCGGTGGTGGTGTTGATCTGAGCGAGCGCGAACTTCATTCTCATCCTCCAGTCTGTTATGTCCAGCCTATCGCGCCCACCCCTCCCCAATTACTACCTGACGGGCGCCCAGCAACCTGGCGTGGACTGGGCCGATCCTTCTATGTCTGTCAAGCCGACGTGGGAATTGTTTCTAGCCCGTTGAGAACCTTGAAAACTCGACGCGCGAGATACCATTTGAGCTTGCGCTTGAGCTCCCTCTTCGACTTCTTCG
>NZ_FXYX01000050.1 GCF_900169265.1 Brevibacterium iodinum ATCC 49514 | reverse complement strand
GCCACGTCGAGGTCTTTCGGATGGATTGTGTGAGAACTTCCATCATCGGAAGACCTCGACGTCTATCCGCGCAGCGACTCGCCGTATCCTGGAATCACCGATCTACACTCTCAATTACGAAGAGCCAGTTAATCCGTACGGTATTTGACAGCAATTGGATCGATTTATCAAGAATGATTACAAAACGATCATGCTTGGCAGTAGTTTCAACGGGAAAGCGCTAAAGATGGTAGCGGTGTCGGGTAAGTGAGATATTTGGATGAATGTACATATCCTCTTGAAAGGATCGGCATATATTCTACTACCCCATAAACCTCGCCAAATCTGAAAAATCGACAAACGTAGCGTCAGGATCGACACTCTTTGCGAATCTCTCGGCAGCCTCACGGTAACCATCGAGAGAGCTTCTGTTAAATTGATAGTAATTGCAAATGTCACGGGATAGACGTTCATTCAAGCCCAGAGAAAAACTGTAGTCGACGACCGTCGGGAACGGAAAAGTTAAACCGTCTTTCGAAGTAGCGACAGCTAGGTGGCCGTATGGGTGCACGTTTCGGTCGTCAATGAACTCAATGTAAGAGATTGAGGAGTCGCATTCTAGATTTGTCAGATCGGAGCGATGTCGGGGCCAACATATCGCGAGGTCGCTCCCGTAACGTGAGACCGCCGGAACATGTCGGGGGGCATTCCTTCGCGGAACCCACATCTCGGCGACGCCGTGATTAGGAAATCTAAGGCGTGAATCAAAACGCTGGATAAGCGCTCTAGTTGTAGAAGAAACTTTGGATCCTGCCTGAAAATTGCGAGAGTCTAATGGTTCGAAGGTCCTGGTCAGCCAGCTGGAAAGTCCCGGATTCTCTAACCCGGAGTGAATTTTGACGAACTGGTTTGTTAAATCTGAATAGGCGCCTAGAATTTGTGTAGCAGAATCGAGATTCTCATAATCGTTAAGCAGGTATGCGAGTATATCGTCTGGAATGTTCAGATCAAGATTGGAATCGACGTCATCTGTGTTAGACATTCGGCCTTGTCGTGCAAAAGCCAGCGTGCCAGTGGAGTCAAATTCGAGATTCTCCATGGATATGGACTCAGCGGTCGTGAGCGCTTTTCCCTGATGAAAATGATAGGGGATTGAACCGTGGTCTGGAGGGTAAATGACGCGATACATTGACGCTAATTGAATATCTCTGGATGAAAAGTTCCTGGGAGCGTCTATAGAAAATGACCGACCAGGCGCGACCTGTCGGTTTGTGACTATAGCAGTTAGCTCCGACTTCGGGGTGGTTGACGAGTTGAGTTGATCTACGAGCGGATCAAGCGATGCTAGCCAGAACGGAGTCGAATGTGCAGGAACGGGACTAATCTTCAATGTTTTGTCAGAACACCAGCGACGCAGATCTATAAGCATATTGCCAATTCGTAGGTTGATCCGAGTGAGTAGCGGAATGAGCTGGTCGATTCTTTGGGTGATTAATCCTTTATCGACTAATCGTGTTGCATCTCGCGACCAGTATACGTTTTCGATATCCCTCATTACTACGATGATGTCGATGTAATCGTCTGGTCGAGATATCGACTGGTCCGTCATTGCGAGGATATCGAACCAGAAGTCGGTGGGCACTTTGAAGGTAATTTCATCTTTTGGGTGTAGGTCTTGTTTGGGGAGGTCAAAAGAGTGAGTCTGGAAAGCGTATCCGTAGATGGTGACTTCGTCTATGGTTACTAGTGAGTCATTGGTGTTCGATAACGTAGCGGTAGGTGGGGTGAAGTATTTGTCTGAATCATATTTCCACGATATACTAACGCCCGCTACTCTTGCCCTCCGGGCCAGTTCATAATTATTTCGGTTTAGCTGGTAGCTAGCTAACGCGGTCTTGAGTCCGCCGTATGCTACGATTCCAGCAATTATAGTCATGGTTATACGTATTTTGTTTTCGGTCCACCATGCCAAGTCAAGAGCGCCTGAAAAGAAGGATCCGAGCTCCTGATGATTCCGTGCTATGAATGCTATTACGAAAATCGCAATTAGAATGGTGGCGATTTGTCGAATTATTCGTTGGGTCAAGGCTCGAAGTTCTTTCGTCAGCTTGCCGATTGGGATGTATCGAAGTCTAACTGATTAGGGCCTGATCTAGGCGTGCATTCGGTTGCTCTTTTCGTTTCGGTGCCTGCAGCGTGCGGCTCTGTGGTCCGAGGGACGGCGTGTGGTTAGTCATAAGTATGCTCTGAGTGCGCAGCTGTCTGCGGTTGATTGTGTAAATGAAGCGACGTTAGATTGATTGTTAAACTAGTTTCGTCGGAAATGAGTTCGACGAGCCGATCGCTGCCGTAGCAGTGTGTATATATGTTTTGGTGTCACGGTTTGTTGGGGAACTGGATATCCAAGTCAGTGGGCGCCCGTTAGCGGAGGCATGAGGTCTTCCGTGGAACTTGCGACCTCGGCTTGGGACTCTAATGGTGGATGCTGAGCGCTAGTATTTGCTCTTGGTCTGATTTCTGGCATCGGTAACGATTGGTATTTAGTTCCACATATTATGGGCCTTGAGGTATGAAGGCTCATCGTAATTGAGAGTGTAGAACCGGTCTGAAGCCACCGGACTCGAGCAGACACCTCGCGATGTAATGCGTGAGGTTGCGGAATCCCAGCGCGGACCCGCGTAGATGCTCGAGTCTGCCGTTGATCGCTTCAGTGGGACCGTTCGACGTTCCCGGTCGGGTGAAGAACGCGAGCACATCAGCAGCTCGACGCTTCAACGT
>NZ_FXYX01000051.1 GCF_900169265.1 Brevibacterium iodinum ATCC 49514 | reverse complement strand
CAGATCCCGACGAGGACATCGTTCGAGTCAGTAGTTCTGAGGGTCATGATGATCGATGGGACGGTCAGTTCCTACTCTGCCAGCCAGTCCCAGACCAGCCACCATCAATACTCACAGTAGTTCTGGGGCAGGGCGTTCGCCTCGCTGGGCCACCACCTGGGTTGGGGCGCCGGACCACAGTCCCCTGTATTCGTAAACGTCAGGCTGAGCCGCTTCCCAGCCGGTGCTCGAAAAAGTTGCACGAAGCCGCAAACCGCGCGTGTGAGACATATATGGATCCCTCATTTCCATATCTCATTCGCGAAAGGCCTGCCATGGCTCATACCTCCGCGCACGTCGCGCACACCCTTGCCGCCTATATCGATGAGGTCTTCGGCCTCATGGGCAACGGCAACGCCTACTTCCTCGACGCCCTGCTGCGTGACACCTCGGCAACCTACACCGCCGTCCGCCACGAGGCCGGCGCCGTCGTCGCCGCCGACGCTCACTTCCGCACATCCGGGCGGATCGCCGCGGCCACCACCACGTATGGTGCCGGGTTCACGAATACGCTCACCGCCCTCGCCGAGGCGGCACAAGCCCGGGTCCCCCTCGTCCTCGTAGTCGGGGATGAGCCCACATCCGGGCCCCGACCATGGGACGTGGACCAGATCGCCATGGCCTCCGCCGTGGGTGTGCGCACCTACACCGTCGGTGACTGCCTTCGGCCAGGCGAATTTCTCAACGCTCAACAGTGCAATCGAGAAGCCGACGGTGATGATGCTGATGGTGATGAGCATGGGAATCGCCGCACGGTGGCCAGCTTTCCAAGCGGCCTCGGACCGCAGCGTCAGCGCCGACCGGATTCCGATTGCACGATTGCGGGGCAGACGGTCGCCGCGGATGACCAACACGAGAACGACGCAGACGACGGCAAGGAGCAGGTAGCCGATCAGCGGCGGTTAGAACATCGGTACCGGTCCCCTCTCTGAACTCGGATCCACCGTATCTCATCGGGGCTGAACTCAGACGCTCTCCAAGGGACAGGTGGGAACGGCACAGTCCGGCCGCCTCGGCGATGGTGTTCGCTCTATTCGACGCTTCGTCGACTTCGACGGGTCAAAGTGGCAGCTCTGGGGATCTCCGGACAGCGAAAAGCCCCGGATCCTTGCGGAATCCGGGGCTTGAACACGTGGAGATGGCGGGAATCGAACCCGCGTCCGTCGGCAGATTGTCAGGACTTCTCCGGGCGCAGTTCGTGGACTAGTGTCTTAGGTTCTGGCTATCGCACGAACACGTAAGCCAACGAACGGAGTTGAGTGAAAGTCCCTCAGGCACCCCCAACATGTGCCTGAAGCAGTGGCCTCTTAAACGACGCCAGGATCTAGAGCAGAGGCAACTCTAGGCTGACGGATTCGCAGCTCGCGCTCTATCAGGCAGCGAGGGCGAAATCGGTGCGGTTGTTAGACTTAGCACCTATTGTTTTGCAGAGGACATTAACGAGATGACTCTGCATTCTCGGCCCGCTTCTCCCGACGCAGTGTCCGACGTCGAAACCGATCATCCCCATATTCTGTTACCAAAACTGATCAGCTGTTTCATCCGCCGAGGCGGCTGCTGGCGCCGATCAGGTACTCCAGCATACTCCTACAACGCAGACCGAGCCAATTGCATTCCCTGAACTCCGCGAATATGTGACCGGGCGTGCTCGGATACGCTCGGACCGCCTCGGCGAAGGAGCCGAGAGACGACGGTGATGGCGGGGATCTCACCCGCCATCGACCGGCCCTTACAGGTACTGCTTGGACTTCATGGCGCGTTCGGCTTCGCGTTTGTCCTGCGCTTCGCGCAGTGCCTGTCGCTTATCCCATTCGCGCTTGCCGCGAGCCAGGGCGATCTCGACCTTGACGCGTGAACCGTCGAAGTACAGCTCCAGCGGGACCAGGGTCCGGCCGGATTCCTTGACTTTCTGCGAGATCTTGAGGATCTCCTCGCGGTGGAGCAGCAGCTTACGACGACGGCGGGCCGAGTGATTCGTCCACGTCCCCTGCAGGTATTCGGGAATGTAGACGTTCTCCAGCCAGGCCTCATTCTGGAAGATGAGGGCGAAGCCGTCGGTGAGCGATGCTCGGCCTTCGCGCAGCGATTTCACCTCGGTGCCGGTGAGTACGAGTCCGGCCTCCCACGTGTCTTCGATGTGATAGTCGTGGCGCGCCTTGCGGTTCCTCGCAATGACTTTCTTGCCTGTGTCCTTCGGCATGACCGGCCTCCTCTCTGCTCCCGATTCTGCTTCCGATCACCTGTGCACGCGTTTGCGGGCACAGCCATCAATTCTATCCCATCGCTGCCCTTCCGCACGCCCGTCCCCTCCCAGAACTACTGTGAGTATTGATGGTGGCTGGTCTGGGACTGGCTGGCAGAGTAGGAACTGACCGTCCCATCGATCATCATGACCCTCAGAACTACTGACTCGAACGATGTCCTCGTCGGGATCTG
>NZ_FXYX01000053.1 GCF_900169265.1 Brevibacterium iodinum ATCC 49514 | reverse complement strand
CATCGGCGGATTGCCGATCATCGTGTTCCTGCGCCGCCGAGTGCCGAAGATCCCCGAGATCCTCCACGCCTGGGGCTACTTCGTGCTGCTGCTTGCGGCCGGAGTGGTTGTTGCCGTGGCGTGAGGGGCGGGCGCCGACCGCTCACCTTAGCCTTGATCCACCGATGCGAGTAGCCGGATCAAGCCGCGCGTGAAATGGAAATGCCCCTTCTGAACTGGGAAAATGATGATGTTCGAAGTCAACATTCCCGTTCAAGAAAGGGGCACCTCTCAGGTGCTATTCAACCACACACCCGCGTCTGTGTCTCACTCCTTCGACGATGCGAACCTGACGGCCACTACCGGGCTCGTCGCGGGAATGGCTGCCGGGGCCGACTCGATCGATGACATGAACATCCTCCGCCACGGCGGCATGCAACACCTCTTCGATCGTGTCTACGCGCCCTCGACCCTGGGGTCGTTCCTGCGCTCGTTCGCCTTCGGCCACGTCCGGCAACTCGACGCGATCTCTTCCCGTTTCCTGACCAACCTCAACGAGCACACACCGCTGCTACCAGCCAGCGAAGACACTGGACAAGCGATGGTGTTCGTCGATGTCGACGACACCGTCATCGATGTCCACTCCGCGTCGAAGCAGGGAGCTGGATTCGGCTACCAAGGCAGTCGTGGCCTCAACGCACTGTTGGCGACCGCATCGACGGGCGACTCCGGCGAGATCATCGTCGGCCAGCGCCTGCGCAAGGGCTCAACCTCGTCAGCCCGGGGTGCTGACAAGTTCGTCGCCGACGCTCTGGCCACCACGACCCGAATCAACTCCGGCCTCCCAGCCCTGGTCAGGGCTGATTCGGCGTACTACTCCTCGACTGTGACCAAAGCCGCCCGGGATGCCGGGGCTGAAGTATCGATCACGGTCCGCATGGACAAGAAGGTCAAAGCAGCGATCGGAACAATCAGCGACGACGCATGGACTGGCATCGAATACCCCGAAGCGATCTACGACGAAGAGACCAGGGCCTGGATTTCGAAGGCCGAAGTCGCCGAGGTCCCGTTCACCGCATTCACCTCGAAGAAGAAGTCCCTGCACGCCGCCGGCCGCTTGGTGGTCCGCCGCATCCCTGAACTCAACGAGACCAAACGCACTGCCGGGCAGGACCCATTGTTCGACTTGTTCCGCTATCACGCGTTCTTCACCACGGTGGACAAAGACCGTTTCGACACCGTCGCTGCTGATCACATCCACCGCAAGCACGCGATCATCGAGCAGATCAATGCGGAGTTGAAGAACGGTGCCCTGGCACATATGCCCTCTGGGGTGTTCAACGCCAACGCCGCCTGGGTAGCAGTCGCAGCGATCACACACAACCTGATGCGGGCTGCGGCCGGACTCATCGGTGGACGGATGAGCAAAGTGCGCGCTCAGACGCTGCGGACACGGATCATCGGCATCCCGGCCCGGATCGCTCACCGGGCGAGGACGCAGATTCTGGAGGAGACCCCGGGGAATCATCTATGTGGAAGAGACCGGTGAGAGACCGGGACACTACTTCCTGCCCTCGCACCGCGTTCGCACTCGAATCCGAGTGAGCCCCTTGCCATCAAGCGAATCGGTGGATCAAGGCTAAGACTCGGTCCCAGGTGCCGTCGGCGGCGTAGCGGCGGTGACGTTTCCATACTGTCTGCCACGGCCCGAAATGCTCGCGCGGCAGGTCACGCCAGGCG
>NZ_FXYX01000055.1 GCF_900169265.1 Brevibacterium iodinum ATCC 49514 | reverse complement strand
TGGAGTGGTCCCCGAAAGTTGGACTGTGATCAACACAAACCAACTTGAAAGGGACTACTCCATGCGCAAGGACTGCCTGATCACCAACGACCAAGCCCATGCCGCGATCGAACTGTTCGACCAAGGCAACGGATACGCCGCGACAGCCACGAAGCTCGACGTCCATAAACCCACACTCAAACTCCTCCACGACCGATGGTTAGTGCGTGGAACAATGTCGGTCATGGAACCCTACCAGCGCCGCCGATTACCAGCAGAAACGAAGATCGCGACCGCGAAACGCTACATAGCCGGTGAACACAAAGTTGAACTCGCGAAAGAACTCGGTCTGGCATCGTCACGACCGATCCTGGACTGGGTGAAGGAATACCGGGATAAAGGCGAGGGCGCTTTCACCCCACGCAAGGCCACTGGCAAGGGCAAAACAGCCCGGATCAGGGCTATCGATCACGGGCAGGACCCGGATGCTGATCCGGTGCCGGCGAAGCCGGATGCGGCGGCGAAGAAGACCCGGGTCGAGGACATCAGCCTGGCCGAGTACCGGCAACTACAAGACCGACTGCTGCGGGCTGAAGCGGAGAACGCATACTTGAAAAAACTTCGGGCCTTGAGACAGAACGGGCAGCTGTAAAAGCACGCATAGTTGCCAGTCTCAAGGCGAGCTACCCCCTGCCACTACTGCTGAGCGTTGCAGGTTTGGCGCGGTCGACGTTCTTCTATCACCAGAAACGGTTCAATAAGAAACCTGACCGATACGCGCAGGTGAGAGGCCGGATCCGGGAGATCTTCACCGACAGCCGCGAATGCTATGGACACCGCAAGATCTGGGCAGTCTTGGTCAAAGAGGGCCTGTTGATCGCGAAGAAGACCGTGCTGCGGTTGATGCAGGACATGGGGATCAAGACCAAGGTGCGCAGGAAGCGGTACAACTCCCACCGCGGCACGATCGGCCGCGTTGCCGACAACGTCCTCAACCGGGAGTTCACTGCTGGGAAACCGAATGAGAAATGGGTTTCTGACGTCACGGAATTCACTGTGGCAGATCAGAAACTGTACCTGTCACCGGTCATTGATCTCTTCGATACTGGTGTGGTGTCGTACTCGATGTCGACGTCACCGAACCTGGCGTTGACGAACGAGTCACTGACCAGAGCATGCCAGGGGTTAAGGCCCGGCCAGGCACCGTTGGTGCACACGGACCAGGGGTTTCAGTACCAGCATGTGTCGTGGGCGGCGATCCTGGACAAGCACGGTGCCACACCGTCGATGTCTCGGAAGGGAAACTGCTGGGATAACGCGATGGCGGAGAATTTCTTCGGGCAGTTGAAGTCCGAGATGTTCTATCTGCAGAAATTCGACTCGATCGAGGACCTGAAGAAAGCGATCGATGAGTACATTCATTGGTATAACTTTGAGAGGATCTCGACACGGCTTGGCGGTCTTGCCCCGATGGAATATCGGACCAAGACCGCCACAGCCGAACAGCCGGTAACTGCTTTATGCTGACCCCACAGCAGTCCAACTATTGGGGACCACTCCA
>NZ_FXYX01000056.1 GCF_900169265.1 Brevibacterium iodinum ATCC 49514 | reverse complement strand
CTCCCCCATCGGATTCGTCATCCTGATGAGGGAGTTGATCGGTAGCGGGAGGGGGACTCGATCCCCCGACCTCACGATTAACAGATTCCAAGCAGACATGCTTCGACTACGACGTGAACTCGCTTCGCAATCTAGGGCATGTCTCCTTTATTGGCGGAGCCATGTCAGGATCGCGCTGATCACGACGGCCGCTCGATAGGTGATGGCGAGCTTGTCGTATCTCGTCGCTAACCCCCGCCATTGCTTGACGTAGGCAAACGAACGCTCCACCACGTTGCGGTTCCGGTAGACACCGGCGTCGAACGCCGGCGGCCGCCCACCTTTGCTACCGCGCTTCTTACGAGTCGCGATCTGGTCTTTCTTCTCCGGGATCACCGCCCGAATACCACGCGAACGCAGATAGTCGCGGTTGGCTCTGGACCCATACGCTCGATCCGCCAGAACAGCGTCCGGACACGTGCGAGGACGACCACCGCCGACCCGCGGTACTCGAATGTCAGCCAGCACCTGCGGCAGGATCACCCCGTCGTGGCGCTGTCCGCCGGTGACCACGACAGCCAAAGGCCGGCCTTTGCCGTCGACGGCATGATGGATCTTCGTCGTCAGCCCACCACGTGAGCGACCGATGCCGTGCCCGGCGGGTTCACATTCCGAATCAGGCAGATTTTTGTAATTCGACGTAGCCCCCTGTGTCCTGATCGAGGCGTGTCGTGTTCGTCGCGTGCTGGTGAGCACGATTGATGGTGCCATCGACGGAGATGTTCCAATCGATGTCACCGGCAGCATCAGCATCGGAAAGCACCCGAGCTAAGACTCGGTCCCAGGTGCCGTCGGCGGCGTAGCGGCGGTGACGTTTCCATACTGTCTGCCACGGCCCGAAATGCTCGCGCGGCAGGTCACGCCAGGCGATGCCAGCGCGGTAGCGGTAGACGATTCCTTCGACGATTCGCCGGTTGTTCTCAAACGGTCGGGCTCTTTTGCCGACGTTTGAGGGCAGAAGTGGTTCGATCTTCTCCCACTGCTCATCAGTGAAGACTCGGTGTCGTTGCTGTGTAGTCACGTCTCCACCGTGCCAGTCCTGGAATGGTCAATAAAGGAGACATGCCCTAGTCGAATTGAGAATGCAGCTTCGTATTGATCCGTGATCAACCGGAAGCGCGGAGAACGGTGCGACGCCTAAGCGTGTCTGGGCTCGAGGGTGGTACGGAGATGGCGAATGTGTAGGGTTGGAACATGTCGAACTTGCTCTTGCCGAGATGCGCCGACTGGTACAAGAGAGCCGGAACGTAACTTCGAATTTAGAGCTCGTCACGTCCGTCCCACCCGTCGAAGTCAGCGATCAGCCTGGAGGCGCAAGTCCAGCATCGACTACTGAACTGCAGAATGATTCATCGAGGCCAAGTCATTGAGGGAGCTGTAATCGAGCGAATCCTCAAGCCGAGAGTAGCTTCCGGACGTTAAGAGCTCAGCGG
>NZ_FXYX01000057.1 GCF_900169265.1 Brevibacterium iodinum ATCC 49514 | reverse complement strand
ACCTCGATCCTTCTATGTCTTGTCAAGCGGGTTGAGGAACGGTATCTAGCGCGTTGAGGATCTTGTAGACCCGGCGCGCTAGATACCGTTTGAGGTTGCGCTTGATCTCCCTCTTGGATTTCTTCGTCGGTTCTTCACCGTAGTGGCGGGCCACGTAGTTCCTGGTCCGTTCGTCATGGACCATCCGGTTCATGATCACCGTGTGTAGGGCCCGGTTCAACTGCCGATCCCCGCCCCGGTTCAACCGGTGCCGGCGCGTGTTGCCCGACGAGGCAGGTATCGGGTTCACTCCCGCCAGAGCTGCGAACGCGGCCTCGTTCCGCACCCGCCCCGGGTGGGACCACGCGGTGAAGCACACAGCGGCGCTGAATGGGCCGATCCCGGGCTCATCCAGCAAGGGTGCGGCCGGACTAGCTTCAACAAGCTCGGTGAGCCTGTCATGGTTGGTCTGCAGATCATCGTTCAAAGCGAGGACGCGTTTGGCCAGACGGATCGCTTCTTCCCGGGCGGTGGACAAGTCGACGTCTTCGTTGCGGGTCCGCCATTTCGCGATCTCGTCGACCTGGTCACTGGTCAACGACTTGCGGGCATCGATGCCAAGATCGATGGTGCGCACCAGCGCGGTCAGAGAGTTGATCGCACGAGTCCGTTCCGTACTCATCGCGTCCCGGGCTGACAGCAGGACACGCAGCGCCTGCCGGACACCTTCACCGTGACGCGGCCACCGCAGTTGATCGGCGTCGAGAGGCAATACAGATGCCGCGATCCGGCGGGAATCAAGCTCGTCGCTCTTACCGACACCGTGGCGGGCTTTGGCATCCATACGCCCGGCTTCGACTACCGGGTACCCGGCTGCGGCGATGTGTCCGGTCAGCACCGCACCGTACGAGGCCGCACCTTCAACGACCCAGAGGGTGTCGAGGTCACCGCTGGTGCGCCTGCCGGCCCAGGTGAGGGCTCGTTTGATTCCTGCTGACGTGGTGGGGAAGGAACGGGTTTCGACGAGAATTCCGGTGTTGGTGACGATGGAATACACGTGGTTTCTGGCGTGTGTATCAACACCGATGAAGAAACTGTATAAGTGCGCGACAATAGACATAGCGGTTCGAAGCTCCCTGTTTGACCGATGGGTTGCGTGGCCGCTTGCGGCCGGTACCGGTCCGGGTTAGAGATCACTTCGGAACAACACTGTGATGAGTCACACCTCCGGATTTTCGGGGGTGGACAGCCTTCTGATCAAGTTACCGATGTGGGCCGAGCTGGTGCCGGCCGCACCATCCATGTGATCGGACAAATCGAGGGCAAGACACCACGGTGTGGGTCAGCGCGAGGTGGAGTCACGATCACTGGACGGAGAGGCCAACACCTACTCTGCCAGCCAGTCCCAGACCAGCCACTGTCAATACTCACAGCGCGAGGTTGCTG
>NZ_FXYX01000058.1 GCF_900169265.1 Brevibacterium iodinum ATCC 49514 | reverse complement strand
CGAAAGACCTCGACGTGGCCAAGCCTACTTTCTCGACCCCTGACCTCACGACATTCTGCCGACTCGACACCCTCGATCTGACCTGCACCGGCCAAAACATCACCGGGCACAAGGCGATTCTGGAATGCCGGCCCAACACTGCTGATGACTGGTGCCGTCGGTGCGGTGGCCACGGGATCGTTCGCGATACCGTCGTCCGCCGTCTAGCCCACGAACCTTTCGGCCACCGACCAACCACGCTTCATCTTCGCCTCCGCCGTTACAAATGCGTCGAGTGCGGCCGCGTCTGGCGTCAAGACGCCACAGCCGCGGCACCACCACGAGCGAAGATCTCGCGAACCGGCCTCGACTGGGCGTTGCGTGCCCTCGTCATCGATCACGACACCGTGTCCGTCATCGCTGCGAAACTCGCAGTGTCCTGGCACACCGCGAACTCCGCCGTCCTCGCTGAAGGTCAGCGGTTGTTGATCAACGACCCGACTCGTTTCGACGGGGTCAGCGTCATTGGTGTCGACGAGCATGTATGGCGGCATACCCGGCGTGGTGACAAGTACGTCACCGTCATCATCGACCTCACCCCGATCAGCGAGGGAACAGGCTCGGCACGTCTGCTCGACATGGTGGCTGGCCGTTCGAAGCAGGTGTTCAAACAATGGTTGAAAGACCGACCGAAAGACTGGCGTGAGGGCATCGACGTCGTCGCGATGGACGGATTCTCCGGCTTCAAAACAGCCTCAGCTGAGGAACTGCCCGACGCTGTCGAAGTCATGGACCCCTTCCACGTCGTCAAACTCGCCGGTGATGCCCTCGACGAGGTACGTCGCCGAGTTCAGCAAGAGACAACCGGCCATCGCGGACGAGCAAAGGACCCGTTGTACCGGGCAAGAAGAACTCTGCACACGGGCAGCAGCTTACTCACGACCAAGCAGCAGGAAAGAATCGCGAACCTCTTCGCTGACCCGAACTTCACCGAAGTCGAAGTCACCTGGGCCGTCTACCAAGACATTGTCAGCGCCTACCGAACCGCGGACCGCAAAGAGGGCAAGAGACTCTTGCAAACGGTCATCGACGCCCTGACAACGAATCTGCCATCCGAACTTGTCGAGCTCAAACGGTTAGGACGAACGTTGAAGCGTCGAGCTGCTGATGTGCTCGCGTTCTTCACCCGACCGGGAACGTCGAACGGTCCCACTGAAGCGATCAACGGCAGACTCGAGCATCTACGCGGGTCCGCGCTGGGATTCCGCAACC
>NZ_FXYX01000061.1 GCF_900169265.1 Brevibacterium iodinum ATCC 49514 | reverse complement strand
AAAAACTTGACTGCAGCCTGCACACCCCATCCATGGTCTCAGTCCCCACCCCCCCCCCCCCCCCGCCCACCCCCCACTTCCCCCCCCCCCGGCCCCCTCCCCCCCCCCCCTCTGCCGCCCCGCGTTGCTCCACACGGCAGCGCACAGATCCTCTTCGCTCATTCCGCGCACCTCGGCGAGTTTCCGCGCCGTGATCGCCGTGAGGTAGGGACCGCCCGGCTTCCCCCGGTGCGGGTGCGGGGTGAGGAAGGGTGCGTCGGTCTCCGTCAGCAGCAGCTCCAGTGGAGCAGCCGCCGCGGCCCGCCGCAGTTCGTCGGCGTTCTTGAACGTGAGGTTGCCGCCGCAGGACATGTAGTAGCCTTCCGCGGCGCATTCGCGGGCCATTGCCTCGTCACCGGAGTAGCAGTGGAAGATCGTGACCTCGGGGGCGCCTTCCTCCTTGAGGATGCGCAGCACATCGGCGTGTGCCTCCCGGTCGTGGATCTGCAGTGCACGTCCCGTGCGCTTGGCGATCTCGATATGGGCACGGAAGGAGCGCTGCTGTTCGGCGACGCCCTCCTCAGCTGTGCGGAAGTAGTCGAGACCGGTCTCCCCCACCACACGCATGCGCTCGTGCGAGGACACGAGCGATTCGATCTCGGTGAGCGCGTCGTCTAGCAGGCCATGTTCGGCCAGCCGCGGTGCCTCGTTGGGGTGCAGGGCGGCTCCGCCGATCATCCACGTCCGCCCCTCAGCAGGAGGGGCGGGCACTGTACGGGGGTCGGCCCCCCCGGCGGGGGAATCCCCCCGCGTGACCCCCCCCGCGGGGGGGGGGTGGGAGATGGGGGCCCCGGCGCGCCCTCGCCCCCCCGCGGGCCGGGGGGGCCCGGCCGCCAGCGGGGGCGCGCGGGGCCCCCCCCCCCCCGAGGGGGGGGGGGGTAGGGGTGGCGGGGGGGGGGGTGGGGGCGGGGGGGGGGCGGGCGGGGGGGGGGGGGGGGGGGGGGCCGCGGGGGGGGGGGGGTGGGGGGGGGTGGGGGTGGGGGGGGGTGGCTGCGGCGTGGGGGGGGGGAGGGGGGCGGGGGGGGGGGGGGGGGGGGGGAGGGGGGGGCGGGTGGGGATGGCGGGGGGGGGGTGGGTGGGGGGGGGGGGGTGGGGGGGGGGGTGGGGCGGCGGGG
>NZ_FXYX01000063.1 GCF_900169265.1 Brevibacterium iodinum ATCC 49514 | reverse complement strand
GAAGGCGCCCGGCACTCAGCCGATCAGGGCCTGCCCGATGCCGGCCGCCTCGGCGAGGGCCAGCGGACCTTCCTCGAACTCGACGCCCGGCACGCGCTTCCGCACCCCGAGCTCAATACCACCCTGCCGACCGGCGGAGAGAAGGCGGTCGCCGAGTCGACCCGCACGGTGCTCGGCACGAACGGTCAGCGCACGGACGTCCCGGTCGTCGTCCTCGAAGATCAAGCGCCCAACGCCGCAGGCGTGGGACCGGCGATCATCGAAGGCCCGTTCTTCACCGCCCGGGTGCCCGAGGACTGGGAGTTCGTCGTCTCCGATACCGGCGACCTCCTGCTCAACGACCGCGCCTGACCTGGCCCCGATCGCAGGGCCATCTGGGCGGTCACGGAGGGCCGCCTCGGCGCTCATCAATTCCGCAGACCCATTCAATGACGAACTGGAAGGAAACAGTGCAATGAAAGTCCCGATGACGGAATACCTCTACATCGACCTCGAGAGCGAACGCTGGCAGTGCCGCGTCTGCGCTCACGACCTCGGCGATGCACGGGGGAACTACAAGGAAGGCACGCTGGTCTACGACCGCAACCCCGAGGAGATCCACTCCCCGCACATCGACCCGACGAAGTACAAATACACCTTCTCGCCCGACCCGGGATTCTGCCGGATCCTCGAATACTGCTGCCCGGGCTGCGGAACGCAGATCGAAGCGGAGTACCTGCCGCCCGGCCACCCGCCGACGGTCGACATGATCTGGGACATCGACTCCCTCAAGGAACGATGGGCTCGCTTCGGTGAGAACGCCGTCGATGTCATCAACTACGGACCCGACGAGAACGCCCTCGCCGACCTGCGTCCACGCTACGACGAGGCGGCCACTGCCCCGGCCGCACAGAGCTGAACCGGAGACTCGACATGAAACGCATATCAGTAGACATCGGCGGTACCTTCACGGACTGCTTCTTCGCCTGGGACGAGCACTACATCGAGTCTAAGGCACTGACCACCCATCACAACCTCGCGCTCGGGTTCAACTCGGCACTCGACAACGCCTGCGAGGCGGCCGGCCTGACCCGTGAG
>NZ_FXYX01000064.1 GCF_900169265.1 Brevibacterium iodinum ATCC 49514 | reverse complement strand
GATAGTCACGCCCCCAAGTCTACCGGGCGTGGAAGATTTCCCGGTTTCCCATTATTCGATACACGACTGTTATGCGCATCACGTGACGACGGGCACATTGCCCAGCGTTTTCACAGTAAACTGGAGCCAAGCATTGAAGCCGCAGCAAGAGACCCTTCTCACATCACGGACTTCACATCGGACCACCGGTCTCACAGACGAAACTTCGGTGGCCACACTCGGTCGCGATGATCCGCGGCCAGTCAAGAAAGGACATCATGTCACCCACGTCATCACCCCGGAGGGAGGTCTTCGTCTCCCGCGGCGCGTTCATCTTCGCGGCCATCGGTTCGGCGGTCGGCCTCGGCAACATCTGGCGCTTCCCGTATGTCACCTACGAGAACGGCGGCGGCGCCTTCCTCATCCCCTACCTCGTCGCTCTGCTGACTGCAGGCATCCCGCTGCTGTTCTTCTACTACGCCATGGGCCACCGGTCTCGCGGATCGGCTCCGCTGGCCTACCGGATGACCCACCGAGCCGCCGAGCCCATCGGCTGGTTCGCCACCGGAATCGCGATCATCATCGGCATCTACTACGCCGCCATCATCGGCTGGGCCGGCTCCTATATGTTCTTCTCGCTGAGTGAGGCCTGGGGCGATGACGCTGAGGGCTTCCTCTTCGGCGAGTACCTCAAGCTCGCAGACCCCGGCATCTCCTTCGAATTCGTCCCCGGCGTGCTCATCCCGCTCATCATCGTGTGGGCCATCGTCCTCGGCATCCTCCTGCTCGGTGTGCAGAACGGCCTCGCACTGTTCTCGAAGATCTTCATCCCGCTGCTCATCGTCCTCTTCCTCGCCCTCGTCGTCCGGTCGCTGTTCCTTCCCGGCGCTGCGGAGGGACTGAATGCACTGTTCACTCCCGACTTCTCGGCACTGACAGATCACAAGGTGTGGATCGCGGCGTACGGTCAGATCTTCTTCTCTCTGTCCATCGCCTTCGGCATCATGATCACCTATGCCTCCTACCTGAAGAAGAAGACGAACCTCACCGGCTCCGGTCTCGTCGG
>NZ_FXYX01000065.1 GCF_900169265.1 Brevibacterium iodinum ATCC 49514 | reverse complement strand
CGGAACAGCTGTCCGATAAATGGTGCGGGGTAGCTTGATATGCGACGTGCGGACACCATTGACGATCGGCCCGGTCGCACGAAACAGCTCGGTCCAGCGAGCCCCGCCCAGAAGCTCCTCCGGGTAGTACGACTCGTCAAGCCACGATTCGGTGATGTGCTTTGCGAGTCTGTCCAGGTCGGAATACCTACCGCGGGAGTACCGCTCATAGACTTGCTTCGCGGTCCTCATTTGTCACCCTTGTTCAGCTTGAGTCCAGACCCGTCGCTACACTGCTGAGCCTTCTCGACGATGCTGCAAAGCCAGTCGGCGACGTTCTCGCGCTCGGCAATGTCGACGGTGAACACTGCGTCGTAGGTGCCTTCACCGCCTGCCCTGACACAGAAGCATGGGTCGGTGACGACACCACTGCCGTCTTCCTCCAACTGTGTGAGTTCGACCTCGAAGTGGTATTCACTGCCGTCCTTGTTGAGTCGTTCGAGTCGACGGGTCACGCCTTGATGCATCACGTCTGTTCCGGACTGCCAGCGTTTCGCGGGAACGGCCCAAGTAGGCGACTTCTGGGCGGGAACGTTGGTAGAATTGGTGGTAGGCATTTCATCCTCCTGTTGGGTGATTTGGCACTGGTGAGAAGCGGTCGTTTTCCTAGGCATGGGTGCAGCGGCCGCTTCTTTTTTGTCTTCGATTCGTTGGTAGCTGTTCGAAATTACGGCGAGGTCGTCGCCGCTCATCTCGAAGTTCTCGAGGTCGTCGATCGACTGCTCATATATGGCCGGCAACTTCATGCCGTGCGCTCCTGCATGGCCGCTTCCTCATAGGCGAGAACGTCGTCCAGCCGGTAGTAGACGCGGCGACCCATCTTGAAGAATCGCGGCCCCTTGCCCTTGTGCCGGAGTGTGGCGAGGGCGGCGGTGCTGGTGTCATATCGTTTGGCGAGGTCTTCGGGGGTGAAGACTCCCTTGTCTGCGATCGGTGTGGTGGTCATCGTTCCTCCTGAATAGATTGTGTTCAATCTGAGTACAGTACAGCATATAA